>NZ_JBEPQQ010000001.1:0-1538185 GCF_040547935.1 Bradyrhizobium sp. LA6.8 | reverse complement strand
CGTTCGCGCGCGGAGAGCCACCGGGATTTGCGACCCAAAAATCCTGAACCAGCGTTGAGGTCGTCCGATGCCGCCTGAATGTCCGTTGAGGGTCAGAAGCTGCCGTTGTCGACCAAGCGGACGACTTCCGCTTAACGCTCGGAAGCTGACGTTTATGAGTACACGCCCTGGAAACGCCGAACGTCCGGCTGCCGGGCCTTTCTCGTCTCGCCGATCACGGAGGCCCGGCGCACAAAGGGCCTTGGTCGAGAAGCGCAGTGCGGAGAGTAGCGAAAACTTGCTCCAAAACGCCCCTCAACGCAAGGCGTCGAAGAACGCGCACAGACGGTGTCCGGCATCCGCCAGCAGCTCCGCTGCCTTCGCCCGCGCCCGGTAGGGCGAGCGCATCCCCATGCTCTCCCCGGTCTCCTGCAGCCCCCTCCCGAAGCACGCCACCTGATCGGCCACGAACGAGGGCCGGAAACCGATTGACTGCTTCGCGGCGTAGTAGGTGCGCTTGTGGTCGAGCTGCGCCTCCGTCCGCGCCAGTCCGCTCATGGCCGCCGGGTCGAAGCTGTAGATACGGTTGAGATCGACGCTGTTGAGAGGCCCCTGCAGGCCCGCCGCAACCCAGTGTAGTGCGTAGCGGCGCAGCGCCTGATATTCGAGCGCCGACAAAATCCGGCGCACCAGCGCCTTCCCCAGCGGGTCGTCCAGCATGGTGATGCGGCGGGATGATCGCGAGCGGCCGACGAGCTGAAAAAATTCGCCCGCCTTGGCGAGACGTTCCTGGGTGGGCCCGGCGTCGTCGAGTGGCAGCTGCATCGGCGACCTCGATGTGAAGTGAGATGCAGCGCTATGCGCCACGATCTCCACACCGGCAAGCCCCTCAGCCGCCAGCTCCAGAGAAGGTGGTAGTTGTTTAAGTTTTGTATTCGAAGCAATTGCTTCGCAATGCGGTTTCGACCCGGCGACCATCCAAACGGGCTAAGTCATTGAGCGGACTCGCGTGGCGCGAAGCAAACGCGAAGCAAAACGGAAGCACTGGTTCCGCAGGATGGTCTCCAAAAAAGACCATGCGTTATCCCCGTAATTTTCAGTGATCACCGAGCCGGGAGCGTGCGCGGCGGCTCATGCCGCTCGACTGGCCGCCCGCCTGACCGGCCAGCGCGCGCAGGACCGCGATGCGCTCCTGCCTCATCATGTCCCGATCTGCGCGCGGGTTGCGCCAGTGCGCGTCGAAAAACTTTGCGAGCACCGGCTTGGTGCGCCGCCACTGCCGCTGATCGAGGCGCGCGATCATCCGCATCGCGGTGTCGTCCTCGTGCGGCAACTCTCCATGGACGCTGTAGTGCATCAACAAGTGCAAGTAGGCACCGCTCTGCAGCGCCGACAGTTTCTGCGTGTCGCGCAGGTACGGGCCGATCTCGATGTTGAGATAGCGCCGCTTCACGTCAGTCCCCCGCGTGATTATCGACGATGCGGACCCAGCTGTAGCGTCCGACTTTCGTCTTCTTGCGCGCGGTGTCGGTCTTGATGGTCAGGTGCTTGGCGTAGAGACCATCGACCAGCGCCTGCGGGTTGCTGTCGCACTGCATCAGCTCGACATCGTGGTCGCTGCCGATCTCGCGCACCCAGATGCTGTAACGCTTCTTCACCGGTCATTCTCCTGGTGCGCGGTACTTCATCGCCAGCAGGAACGGGTTGAGGCCGTAGCTCAGCCACCAGCCCAGTTCGTCGCCATAGGCGTGGCTCTCGCGGTGGTGACGGGAGCACAGCGGCAGCGCCCATTTGTCGTGGCTCTTTTCCTGCATGCCCGTGTATCGCTTCCCGTCGTTGATCGAACCGACGCGCAGGTGCGCGGCTTCGGTCGATGTGTCGTCGCCGCAGATGCAGCACGGCTGCGTGCGGATGTAGGCGAGGTACGCCTCGTCACGCTGCCGTGGGTCGCGCATCAGTTGATCGTCGCACCGGACGCGTCGTCATCATCGTCGGCCATGTCGAGGAGCGCGCGGCGCACCTCCGGGGGCAGCTCGTCGAGGTCCACCGGCTTCGCGCCCATCGCGTCGAGCGCCTCGCCGGCGCTGGCGTACTTGCCGGTGCGGACGCCATCGAGATGCTGGCGCAATCGTGCCAGCATCTCCCTCATGGTGTCCTTCATCTCCGGGTGCTCAGCCATCGTGGCCTTCACCTGCTCCGACAGCGCAACCGTGAAATCTTCGCCAGCCGGGGGCATCTCGTCGAGCCGCTCCTTGATGTGCTGCACCATGTCGTCCCACGTCGTGATGATCGCCTTCAGCGTCGCCTCCTTGGTGTTGCCCGAGGAGATCGCGCCGTAGACGATGACGGCGAGCAGCGCCTCGAACCCTTCGATGAAGGTCGCGCCGTGCTTGCCCAGCGCATCCATCACGGCGTTCTCCAGCATGCGTTGCTTATCCATTTTCCTTGTTCCTCCACGCCTGATAGGCGAAATCGAGCTGGTGCCACTTCTGCCGTTCTTCCGTCCGGCCCGGCTTGCCGAGATCGCTGCGGCTCCCGACGCCGCAGTGATGGCGCACGCAGTCGGCGGCATGCCCCTCATCGGCGACATCCGGGTAGTGCAGCTCCTCGTGCAGGAACGCCCAGAACGTCGGCTCCTTGCAGCGCATGCCCGCCTGCTTCGCCGGGCCGAGGTCGCGCCACTTGTCGCGCTCCATGCTGGCGTGATCGACCGGCGTCTCATCGTCGTTGACCTCGACCAGCACGCAGGCAAACCGCGTGCCCATCGGGGCCTGCGTGATGCGGCTGTCCATGTCGATGGCGGCAATGGTCAGGCGCAGCTGCCAGTCGCCGGACTGACGCTGCGTCAGCCCGTCCTTCTTGACCTCCAGCGAGATCGTGTTGCGGCATGCGAGGTCGGAGAGGTCCATCACTTCAAGACCCTTGCGCATTCGGCAATCGAGCGCTCGATGCGGTCGGCGAGCGCCAGCAGCTTCTTGATGCTGGGCTCCAGCTCGCGGACCAGGGCGAGCGCCTCCTTGGCTTCGGCGAGCTGCTTGCGGATGTCCTCGTTGCCGACCTCGTCGCCGAAGTTTTCGTCGCGGATCACCTTGACCCACTGCAGCGGCACGCCGAGATCGGCCGCCACCCGCACGTCGGTCCAGTTCGCGGAATAGCCGACCTTGTCGTTGACATAGACCTCGTTCATCTTCTCGAAGATGATGCGCCGCTCCTCGCGCGACATCGCGCGCGGCGGCAGCACATCGACCGGCTTGACGTTGTTCGCGACGACCTGCAGCGGCAGTTCCTTCGTCATGGGCTCGATCCTCTCCCTCAAGACTTCCTGCTTCGTGGTGGTGCGGTAGGCGTTGCACTTCGGGCAACGGTGCTCGCGGCGCCTGCGGCCGATGAACCAGCCGCGTGGCAAGAGCCTGCGGCGCACGAACTGGATTTCGTTGGCGTCCTGATCGCGCCGCGAGGACGCTGGCACCGCGTGGGTGTTGTAGGGGAGCCGCTCCTCCGCGCCGCAGGGACAACGCACGATGATGCCGCGCGACAGCCTGTTGTCGTCGCCGAACATCATCGGCGCATGCTGGAATGCCTGCATGTCATGCTTCACGGGCGGCACCTCCGAGCTGTTCGGCCTTCGCCAACACCAGCGCCTTGAGCATTTCGACTTCCTCGTCGCTCAGCTCGTAGCGGCGGCGCGCCGCCCTCTGCCCTTCGCTGTTCCACCACTCGCCCAGCTTCTCGCGGCTGGTGAACTCGTTAGCGATGGTAGCCTTGAGGTGTTCGATGAACTCGGCGCGCCTGGCGCCCAGAGCCTGCCGACGGCGCAGCTCGCTCTCGTCAACGACGTTGCTCTGCTCCTTGTCGTAGAGCGCGAGGCCGAACGGGTTACCGAACGTCATGAAGGCGCGCTTCATCGCGTCGGTCTCGGCCTCCTTCACCGCGCTTTCGTGGGCGAGGCCGCGATCACGGTCGATGCCGTGCCCTGAACCGAACCCCTCGCGCACGATGTCGCCAACCGTGACGCGCACCTTGCAGATGTAGGTCACGCCGAAGCCGGGCAGCTTGTTCTCGCCGATCTCGCGCTCGTAGTCCGCGATGCAGGTGGCAAAGATGGTTTCGCGCTGCCAGCCGTCGAAGCCGAAGATACGGTTGGCTTCGGCGATGACGTGCCAGCCCTCGACGTAGCTGAACGTGCGCCCGCCCTGCTTGCGCTCCTTCACCTGCGAACGATTCAGCGGGCGGACAGGTTCGCCTTCTGGTCATCATTGAGGGGCATCACTTCGCTCCCCGAAAAGGGCACGACACACGAACCCACACCACCGCGCTCGAACCGGAGCGCGTCAGCTCCTTGCGCCCGCTGTCCTGAACGTGACCCATCTGGAACAGTTCGCAGCGGCGCGGGCGGTAGGTGTTCTGGCTCATCGAGATCGCAGCCGCGACGCGCTCGTCGCAGCCGCCATCGGGGTGCTCAGCCATCCACACCAGAATTTTCCGGTGCGACTTGTTGATGCTGCGACGCCCCTTGGTCGCGGCTTCGTGGCTCGTCTCGCTGTGCTTCTGGTGCGGCGGCTCACCGCCATAGAGGTTGTAATCGTCGCTCATCACTTCACCGTCACGACAACAGAGGGCGGGGAGTTCGAGAGCACGAGGCCGGGCAACTCGCGCCCAGCCTTCAGCGCGTCCTTGATCTTGGTCCTGTCGGGTTTGCGCTCGATCTTGACGAGGTCGTCCGGCAGCGCGTCGGGGATCACCTCGCCGACGATCTGCTGCGGGTTGTTGCGCAGGAAGATCGTGCCTTCCGGCAGTTCCAGCTTGCGCAGGTTGGCGGCATCCAAGATCGCCAGCATCAGATCGCGCGTGAACTCGACGCGCCGCTCGAACCGCTGGGCGCGCGCCTTGAGGTCGTCCTGGCGCGCCTTGGTCGCGGCGCTCATCGCCTTCGCGTCCTCGCCCATGCGGATCAAGTCGGTGAGCACGTCGGACAGCGCGGTCTCGCCGTCGAGCATGTCGGCGCGCAGCACCTCGTCCGTCGCGATCTCGGGATACTGCCGGATCAGGTTCTCGATCTCGGCACGGAGCATGTTGGCTTCTCGTTCATTCATCGCTTGATCACTCCGTCCCATTCGGCCCTGTCGATCACCCTCGAAAGATTGTCGCGGGCGTCCTGCAGGATCAGGAACACGGCGCGGGCCTGCGCCCTAGTCATCTCGTTCTTGAGGATCAGCGCGTCGCTCTGCATGCGCAGGACGCGCTGCTCCATTTCGATGGTGGGCGAGCAATGAACCAGCTCCAGTGTCATGGGGCTTCTCCCTGTACGCATCGAGCGCGCGGGAGACCTGACGCAGCGAGTACGTCAGGGCGTCCTTGGTCAGCACCAGCTGGCCTTCGGCCCACGCCTCGAAATCGGGCTGCAGATGCATCGCGTTGACGGCACGCAGGATCGCGTCGGCGTGCCACCTGATCTCGTCGAGGCGTGGTCCGATTCGTTGGTCCCACTGATCGAGGCTGATGCCCATGCGCGTTACTCCAGACCGCGCATGCCCCAGAGACGCGGGTCCGCAATCACACGACGACGCCGCAGCGCGCGGCTCATCACGACATACGTGGACGCAGGGAATGCCCCTGCGCGACCCGGCCAATTCTTCGCGGTGTTGATGTTCGTGTCCGTCAGGATCGCCACCTTCGACAAACCGCCGAGGTGATCGACCACTGCCTTCGCGGTCGTCAGTCTGCGCATGATCGATCTCAGTTCGCAAGCTTGATAGCTATCGAACTCAGTTCGAGTATGTGACGGAGGCGGAATTGCGGCGGGGATTAAAAGAACGGTCGAGCTAGAAATTCGTACTCATTGCGCAGGCGCATTAAGTGCGATACAACTTCGCGCAGGTTGCATTACCTATGTGTATACCAGTTATAGGTATCTTTCTGCACACACGCGCTGGGGCGAGATTGCATGAAGAAGATCAAGGGTTTCGAGAAGGACGCCGACGCGTACAAGGCGCGGCTGAGACTGTTGCGAGAGGTCGTTGCGGCAGGGAGCCAGCAAGTCTTTGCCGACAAGATCGGCATCGACATGAAGCGGTGGAACAATTACGAGCGCGGCTACCCGATCCCGCGCGAAATCGCCTTCCTTCTCAGGGAGAAGCTGAAGGAACCGCTCGCCGAGTGGCTGTGGTGGGGACTGGACAAACACTTATCCCCGCAATTCAGAGCCAGCCTGAAAACCGCCGAGCAGCGTGCAACGGCGCGCGCCAAGGCGGAAGCTGAACTGGCGGCAGCGAAAAAGCAGGTCGAGCTGCTGAAGAAGAAGGTTCGAGCCTAGATCGAATACGGTTGCGTTTCGTACTTAGTACGAGCTACGCTCCCCGGCTCTCAACAAGAGAGCAAGGGGAGTTTCGTCATGGACGCATACGCTCGCCAATCCGACACACACAGAAATGAACGCGACCGCATCGCCGCCCTGCGCGACGAAATCGAGCGGTCGGCCACGCGCATCTATCCGGCGCATCCGCCTGCACCGCAGCAGCCCATGGTGCAGCCACCCACCTACGGCGCGCCGCAGCGCGACGCTATCAATTCGCTGGTCGATAAGGTCGTCGGCGATGTCTGCGACCGCATCGTCGAATTGAAGAAGCAGCTCGACGCCCTGCAGCAGCAAATCTTGGTCGGCGGTGCCGCCACCAAGGTCACGCTCAACGAGCAGATCGACGCCTGCATGCGTGTCAACGACGAGACCACGCGCATCGGCGATGCGGTCGGGGAGATTGCCGACCGGCTGCTGAGGCTGTGACCATGGCGCAGCATGATCCCTTCATGGGCGTCGGCGATGTCGAAGCGCCGACCCCGGCACCAGCCCCGAAGAAGCCCGAGCGCCTGCTGAGCCTCGACGAGCGCAAGGCGCTCAACTGGTTCAAGGCGAACACCCCCGCCAGCTCCAACGCGAAGGGGTTGCCCAAGAGCGAACACCGCGCCGTCCTGATGGCGCGGTGCCTGATCGAGATCAGCCCGGAGCGCAAGCGCTACGACCCCATCAGCTACTCGATCACCGGCAAGGGGATCGAGGAGACCAACCAGCGCCCGGCAGGCGCGCCTGAACCCGTCTACAAGCGTTAGGAGGGCCGCCCGTGAGCAACCGCGACCAGAGCACCGAGACCACCACCAACGAAAACGAACGCACCGACGAGTCTGCCTCCGAGGTGCGGCCCATGCTCAACGCCGAGCAGGTTCTGGCGATCATCCCAATCAGCCGCACGACCTTGTTCCGGCTGGAGCGAGACAAGGTCTTTCCGCAGGGAGAGCCGATCACGCCGCACCGCAAGCTCTGGTTCAAGGATGAGGTGGTCGCTTGGCAGCGGGATTTGCGCGACCCGAAGTCCGCGCTGTCACAAGCGATGAAGGCTCGCGCAGGAGGCCGAAAGCCCGGCCGCCCGCCGCGTTCGCTGAAGGCGGTCTAGCTTTTCCCGGTTTTGGCGGTTAGCCGGTGCTGTCCTCATTAGGACGCCCGCTGCGACGAAGCAGGACACTTGATTTCGGGCGGCTGCTGATTTTAATTTTATGCTGCCGGGGCTGGCATTTCATCACGAACAATTATTGCAACCGGCAGGGGCCGCCATAGCGCGGCCCCTATCATTTGGATAGAACGAGCAGCTAGCCGAGCGCGCCACTCACCGCGTGCTCAGGCTCCCAGAGGCTCCAGTCTTGCCAGCCCCGGACTGGAGCCTTTTGTTTGGGCCGCCAACTGGGGCGGCCTTAGTGCCTGCTGATTGGCTCAAATCTATCGAGCCTGGTTGCGCCTTCCCAAAGCTCTACCGCGCGCCCGTCTACAAGCAGCTTAGCTCGTTGCCGAGCTTCCGGCTCTCCTCCACCACAATATCAACTCGGAGCGTTATGTGCCCCGCGCCATCGATTAAATATGCGCGAAATTCTCGCATGTTCCCGCTCCAAAGCACCGCCTCACTCCGAAGCAGGAACGAATTTAGAAATGATCTAAAATCACGTCACTATCAAAATTAGCCTACTGCACATTCAAATTTCGCACTGAGGTCGAAAACAGGCCAGCGCCGTTAGTCCGAGACGAAAAGCGGTTTAGCTTTCCCCTATGTTTTGGGATCGCGTTAGCCCACGGTTAGCCCGAGACAATGTAGCGCAAAAAATATACAATAATATCAACTAGTTACGAAGATTGACTAAATTGGGAGCCAAAACTTAGGCATAATCGCGGCCGGCAAGCCCCCCTTGAGGTATCCAATGACCGATCCTTTCGACCTAGAGCGCTTTGTCAGGGCCCAGGACCCGGTTTTTCGCGACGTCCAGGGGGAGCTGGCCCGGGGCCGGAAACAGACTCACTGGATGTGGTTCGTCTTCCCGCAGATCGCTGGCCTCGGCTTCAGCACCATGTCGCAGCGCTACGCCATCGGCTCGCGCGCCGAGGCCAGAGCCTACCTCGCCCACCCCGTACTCGGTCCGCGACTCATTGAATGCACCACGCTCGTGCTTGCCGTCGAGGGACGAACCATCAACGCGATCCTCGGCGCGCCCGATGACGCCAAATTCCGCTCGTCGATGACGTTGTTCGGCGCGGTCTCCGACGAACCCGTCTTCGACCAGGCGCTCGCCCGATATTTCGCAGGCGAGCGCGACGGCGCGACGCTGGAGATGCTCGCCAGGCTCGATCGGCCGGCGCGCTAGCGCGACCTACGCCTAGACGAATGGACGCATGCAGGCGGGGCATGGCGGCCGGCAGCGTAAACTCCGGATTAACACCGGCTGCCTATCGTTTGCGCAGAATAATTTTCTTCCCCGCGCCAATTGCCGGACAGATCATGAAAATCGGTACGCTGCTGACCACCGCCATCGTCTCGCTCTCGACAGTCGGCGGCGGCCTCGCCGTCTACGTCGCCGTGACGAAATACCAGACGATGGACAGGATCGCCGAAGCGCAGGGACGACTCGCGATCGTCCGCGCCGCCAGCGACATCCCGCGCTACCTCAACCCCGAGCGCGGCTTCGCAACCAACATCCTCTACGGGCCCGCGACCGTCGATCCGGCGCAGCTCACCGAGCACGACAAGCTGCGCAAGCAGACCGACGGCGCCCGCGACAGGATGAACGCGCTGCGCAAGGAGCTGCCCGGCCCGTTCGACGACGGTGCCACCATCGGCAGCAACATCGACGCGATCAACTCGAAATTCACCGCGCTCCGCGAGGCCATCGACAAGGCGATCGCAGGACCTGCGGATGCCCGCAAGGACGCCGCCAAAAAGGTCGTCGCCGACAATGCCGTGCTCAATGCCGGCGTCACCGCGCTGCTCAACGAGCAGGTCCGCCGCATGGCGATCCTGAATGGGGACGCCTACCGCCAGTCCAACTACGCCAACATCGCCATGACGCTGCGCGACGTCGGCGGCCTCAATTCCAGCGTGCACAAGAACCTCGTCGGCGCGAAGAAAGTGGCCAACGACGCCGAGAAGGCCGACATGGCCCGCATGCAGGGCCGCAACGACCAGATCGTGATGTCGCTGATGGAATTGCGTGGCAATGCGGCAACTCCGGCTAACGTCGCCGCAGCGCTGGAGACGATGAACGCGAACTATGTCGAGGAATTCGGCCGCGAGATGAAGCTCGTCAAGGACGGCGCCGTCAGCGGCAAATACGAACACGATGTCGAAACCTTCTACGTGGCGTCCCAGAAGGGCCTCGGGTCCATCATCGGCGTCCGCGACGCCTTCTACGACAACGCCGAGCAGATCCTCGCCGGCGCTTCCTCCGCCGCGCGCACCAGCTTCACCATCGCGCTGGCCGGCCTCCTCGCCGTGCTGATCGCCAGCGCCGGCCTGATCGTGATGGTCCGCCGCCGCGTCTGCGCTCCGATCGTCAGCCTGACGACGCGGATGTCGCGCCTTGCCGACGGCGACGTTGCGGACGAGATTCCGGGCGCCGAGCGTTCCGACGAGATCGGCGCGATGGCCTCCGCTGTCCAGGTGTTCAAGGACAACATGATCCGGGCCGACCGGCTCGCAGCCGAGAAGCAGGCCGAGAACGACGGCAAGATGCGCCGCGCCCAGGCGCTCGACGGGCTCACCCGCGCATTCGAAGCCAAGGTCACCGAGCTCGTCGGCGGCCTCTCCCGCGCCTCCTCCACCATGGAAAGCACGGCGCAATCGATGACCTCGACGGCGGCCCAGACCAACAGCCAGGCCGCGGTCGTCGCCGCCGCCTCGCAGCAGACCTCGACCAACGTGCAGACGGTC
Source organism: Bradyrhizobium sp. LA6.8 (assembly GCF_040547935.1). NCBI lineage: Bacteria > Pseudomonadati > Pseudomonadota > Alphaproteobacteria > Hyphomicrobiales > Nitrobacteraceae > Bradyrhizobium > Bradyrhizobium sp. LA6.8. Next base: position 1,527,965 of record NZ_JBEPQQ010000001.1, on the reverse strand, counting down.
GCGAGCGCGACCGAAGAGCTGACCTCCTCGATCTCCGAGATCGGCCGTCAGGTGGCCCAAAGCACCGAGATCGCGGCCCGCGCCGTCGACAACGCCCGCCGCACCGGCGACACCGCGCGCGCGCTCGCCGAGGGTGCCCAGAAGATCGGCGACGTCGTCACGCTGATCCAGAGCATTGCCGAGCAGACCAATCTGCTGGCGCTCAACGCGACCATCGAAGCCGCCCGCGCCGGCGACGCCGGCCGCGGCTTTGCGGTCGTCGCATCCGAGGTGAAGTCGCTGGCGGGCCAGACCGCCAAGGCCACCACCGAAATCTCCGAGCAGATCACCGCGATCCAGTCCGCAAGCGACGAGACCGTGAACGCGATCCGCAACGTCGCCGACGTCATCGCCGAGATCGACCAGATCGGCACCGCGATCGCGGCTGCGATCGAAGAACAGGGCTCGGCAACCAGGGAGATCTCCCGCAGCGTGCAGGAGGCCGCGCGCGGCACCCAGGAGGTCAACACCAACATATCGGGCGTGCAGCGCGCCGCCGACGACACCGGCGCGGCCGCGAGGGAGGTGCTGGGCGCGGCCGAGCAGCTCTCGACCCAGTCGCGCGATCTCGCCGGCCAGTTCGACCGCTTCCTCGGCGAGGTCAGGGCCGCCTAGTCAGCTTAGTACGGCGGCGCCTTGCGCGTCCGCTGCGCCTTGGCGGCCTCGATCCACCACAGCAGGTCATCGGCAAAGCGCGGGAATGAGCGCTCCAGTGCCTTGCCGCCCTCGCCGATCGGCTCGCTCTCGGCCGACAGCGTCTGCGCGATCGGGCCGACGCCGATGGTGCTCGACACCACGACCATGCCCATCTCCGACAGCGTGCCATGCCAGGCGGTCGAGGCGCGTGCGCCGGACAGTCGGCCGGCGGAGTAGCTCACGATCGCGGCCGGGCGCCAGAACCACTCTTCCAGGAAGTGATCGGTGAGGTTCTTCAGGCCGGGCTGGATGCCCCAATTGTATTCGCCGGTGACGAAGACAAAACCGTCGGCGCCGCGGATCTGCCCCGCCAGCTTCTCGAGCGCCTCGGGTGCCGCCCCCTTGGGATATTCCTTGTACATGCGATCGAGCATCGGCAGGCCGATCGCCTTGGCGTCGATGAACTCGACCTCCTCGCCGCGCTGGCGCAGGCGATCGATGACGAAATTCGCAAGGCGGACGCCCATGCGGTCGGAACGGTAGGAGCCGTAGAGGACGAGGATGCGATTGCTCATGGCCGGGACGCTAGCACGAAACGGCGGTACGGCCTCAACCGATTTGCCGCGCTACCGTTGTCGTCCGAGCTCCAGCGTTTGCGACGGCGTCTCGCCGAACTGGTCGCGATAGCTTCTGGAGAAGTCGCTGAGATGCCAGAAGCCGAACGCCAGTGCGACGGCCTTGACGCTGTCGGCACCGGCGAGCAGGCGCTGACGCACCAGCCACAACCGGCGCAGGCGCAAATAGCGATGCAGGCTCATGCCGCGATAGCGGCGGACGACGTCGTGCAGGGTGCGGACGGACAGGTTGAGCTTGCGCGCAATCTCCTCGCTGTAGATCGGCTGCGAGAGGTCGTCGGACAGAAGCGCGCGGATCTCCCGGAAGATCCTGAAGTTGCGCTCGTCATTGGGACGCAGGGTCCATCGCGCGGCAACGACGCTTTCGAACGCGTCGTCGACGGCGCCAAGCAGGGACTCCTTCATGGCTGCGGCCTTCAGCGGCACGTCCGCGGCTCCAATCGGCTCCGACGCAGCAGCCAGCACCTCCCGGACCAGGCTGCGCAGCCGGTTCAGGCTCGCGGCCGTCGTTTCAAATATCTTGAAGCTGGATGTCGCGTGCGGCCAGCCGCGATCCGTCACCTCCGGCCTGAACACCACCGAGGCAATTTGCCGCTCCACCTCCTCGATGGTGGTGTAGGCGGCGCCGCCGCTGCCGATGACGATGACCGGTCGTGCGCGCTGCGAGCCGTTGAAGCGGATGGGCACGTTGAGCTCATCCATCGTGAATCCGACGGCGGTGCAATTCTCGACGAGCTGCGCGTCGACGACGCGGGGAAACGCCCGCGTGAAATTCACGTCGCAACCGGGCAGCGACAGAATGGTCTGCTCGGCCGAAATCCTCCGTACGAAGGGCGTGAACTCGAAATTCAGGCCTCGTATGGCATTTCGAAATTCATCGACGTCGGAGAAGCGAAATACCTTGGGCGCAATATCGTTCATGGCAATGTGAAACGGCGCGTCGTAACCAACGCGCGTCCGGCGGCGATGCCGGCCCGAGTTTCCCCCTTTCGGTTGTCCCGTTCGACCGAAAGAATCATCCTAATTCGTCTCGTTCAATTGGCGAGGGTCCCGTTCAAAGGACAAGTCGCCGCATCGAGTCTCGCCGAATTTCGATAGCGTTTCCAGCGCCGCCAGCGGTGCGCTGATACCCCATCGATCAAGTTCTAAATTTCAAATTAACGCCTGTCAGGCGGAATGAAGGTCATTGGATAGTCGCGATTTTTTTGAGTCAGGCCCCTGCCATGATGGCAAATTTGCCTGCTGATATTCTGGTTGAGCTGGAACAGGCGGTCGCTAGTTGCCCGCCGGACCGCTGTGCTCGCATCCTGTCGGGCATTGTGCAGTTGCTCACCGGTAGCCTCGACCGGCCTCAGGAATTGCTCGCTGGGGTGGTTGACGGCGTTCTGCTGCGCTTGACGGAACGCGTCGAGGCCAAGGCGCTCGTTCAACTCAGCACGGCGCTTGCCGAGCTCAAGGTCGCCCCGCCCGAGACATTGCTGCGCCTTGCCTCACACGCCGATCCGGACGTGGCCTGTCCTGTCCTCGTCAAATCGCAGGCATTCTCCGCCACCGATCTCGCGACGATCGCGGCCTCGTGCGACGAGCGGCATCAACGCGCGATCGCCGCGCGCAACTCGATCGAGCCTGAAGTGGCCGAGGCGCTGATCAAGCGCGGCGGCCCGATCTGCCTTGCGCTGATCAAGAACCCGGGAACCCAATTCTCCGAGGCAGCTTACGCCGCGCTGATCGCCAGGGCCGATCCGGACGGCGAGATTGCCAAGGCGCTGGTGCTGCGGCCCGGCACGCCCGACCTGGTCGTCCGGAAGCTGCTCTCCGTGTCACCTGCCCCGAAGGCGCCGGCCAAGGCCAACGCATCCACCATTCCGCCCGCACAACACGCCGCGCCGGTTCCGCCCAAGCTGCCCTGCCCGGCCGACTATGCGAGCGCGAGGCCGGAGATCGTCGCCCTCAGCCGCGTCGGCAAGCTCAACGATTCCACCGTCAACCGCTTCACGATCCGCGGCGAGACGGCCAATCTGTTCACGGCGCTCTCGGTGCTCTCCGGCGCTCCGATCGAGATCGTGGAGCACGTCATGACCGATGACGATTGCGAGGGCCTCGTCATGGCCTGCCGAGCCGCACGGCTGAACTGGGCCACCACGCTCGCGATCCTGAGCAACCGCAGCGGCTCACGGCTCTCCTTCGTCGAGCGCGAACGGGCGCAGCAGATTTTCGAAACGCTTCTCTTGTCGACCAGCCAATGGACAGTGCGCTGGGGGGAAATTGCAGCGAGTGCCAACCCAAGCGATGCGGGACATCGCGGCACAAAAATGGGGGTTAGCCGATGAGGTTCGACGGTCGAAAGGCGCTTCGCGTACGGATGGATCACAAGCAGGCCGTCAATCTGATGGGCTCCGACGGCACCTGGCGACGCACTTGCTTCCTGCTCGACGTGTCGCAAAGTGGCGCCAAGATCGAGGTCGAAGGGACGCTCGACGTGCTCCAGGCCAAGGAATTCTTCATGCTGCTGTCATCGACGGGTCTTGCCTACCGGCGGTGCGAACTGGTGTGGATCGACGGCACCATGGCCGGCGTTCACTTCATCACCGCAGACGGCAAGAAGAAGCCGGCGAGCGCAAAGGCGGCCGCCGCGCCAAACTCCACGCCGAGCAAATAGGCTCCAGAATTCATCGAGCTCATTCAATGTCATCATAGTCCGGTCCGCCGTGCAGAGTGCCCGAACCATATCCAGCCCCGTCAAAAGCGACGGCGGCATCCGAACGACGGAAGCGGTTCGCCCGTTTGTGCATGTGCTGGCCGATTCGTCCGACAAACTGGCGGGGGTCTGCTCGGCCCTCGAACGGCAATTTACCGTCGCCGGCGAACGACTCGATGCGGAAGCCAGGCTGTCACAAGTGCCATTCGCGGTCGTCGTTCGCGCGGAGCTGCGTGACGTCGGCACCATCGCGGCCATCAAGAAGCGCGCCGGCAAGCTGGCGAAAGCCACGAAGCGCATCTTCCTCGTCGAGCACTCGTCCCACGTCGGCATCTCGCAGGCCTACGCACTCGGCGCCACCCTCGTTCTTCCCGGGGCGCTCAACAAGAGCAAGCTGCTGGCAGCGCTGGCTGACCCGGCCGAGCTGGCCTCTGCTGGCTCAAGTGACGCACCGCAACCGGACAACGCCGTCGAAGCCGCGGCAACCGCCATCGCTTCGATGTTCACGGCCGTCACGCTCGGCGAGCCCCTCGACGTCGACGGCACGAAGGAAGCGGGCCGCAGGATCGCCGACCGCATCACCGAGCACGGCCTGTCCGAATGGCTTGCCACGGTGCGGCGTCACCATGAGGGAACCTACCAGCATTGCCTGCTCGTGACCGGCGTGGCGATCGACTTCGGACTGAGCCTCGGCGTCGGGCGAGCCGATCTCGAGCGGCTGTATTCCGCGGCCATGTTCCACGACATCGGCAAGGCGCAGATTCCGCTTGCGATCCTCGACAAGCCCGGCCGCCTCGACGCCGACGAACGCGCCATGATCGAGAAGCATCCGGCGGCGGGTTACGAGTTTCTGAAGGATCACGAGAAAATCTCGCCCGAGATTCTCGACGCCGTGCGGCATCATCACGAATATCTCGACGGAAGCGGTTATCCCGACGCGCTGTGCGGCGAGAGCATCAACGACATCGTCCGCATTCTGACGATCTCGGACATCTTCGCAGCACTAATCGAACACCGGCACTACAAGCCGACGATGCCGCGCACCGAGGCCTACAACATTCTTTGCGGGATGACCGGAAAGCTGGAGAAGGCTCTCGTAACCTCGTTCAAGGAGGTTGCGCTCACGCGATGACCGCGCAGGCTGGGCGATCCCGCAGCGAGGACCTCGTCACGAACCGCGCTTAGTGCGTGGCCCGGTATTTGGCGCGGTGCGGAATCGACCGGGAGGCCAGTCCTTCCGCAAGCAGCTTCATGTCCTCGCGTCTACCACTCCGGATCAGCTTACCGAGCTCATCGGGTGTGAACGGTAGATTTGGATCATCATCGATCGGATACCGCGGTCGCGGACCGAAGAACCGTCGAACCAGGCTAGCCAGCCGCCGCATGTCGATTCCCTCGCGCCAGCAACAAACCTTTCACTTCGCGTATTGTTCCTCCCGCGCGATCGAGATTGCAAGAGGCCACCAACGGCTCAGCATCAAAAAAAAACGACGAGAGAATAATCTCCTCTCCTCCACCTCAGCCGGCTCTCCGCGTTAGTCGGCTCGCAGCGTCAGCCGGCTGTGCGCATCAGTGACTTCCCGCACTAGTCGGCAAAGCCGACATAACGCACGAAATCGTCGTTGCCCTCGCGATCGGAGCGAACGGCGTTCGCGGCGAAGCTGTCGTCGGGATAACCCATCGCGACACAGGTCATGATGACCTCGTCTTCCGGAATCCTCGCGACCTCGCGCACGATGTCGGAGCGCATGATGCCCTGCCCGTTGATCACCGAACCGAGACCGCGATCCCAGGCCGCGAGCACGATGCCGTAGCAGAGCGCGCCGAGATCGAAATGGCAGACCGCGCCGGGATCCAGCACGCGGTCATAGGTCAGCACCAGCGAGACCGGCGCGTCGAATTGGCGGAAGCCGCGCAGCACCCAGTCCTGCCGCATTGGCTTGTCGTCGCGCGCAATTCCCATCGCGCCGAACAGCTTCTTGGCGATGTCGACCTGGCGGGTGCGATGAATGCCCTGGTATTCGCCATGGCTGATGATGTCGCGCTTGACCTTGGCGCCGCCGACCATCTCCTCCATGTTGCGGCGGCGCAGCTCTTCAAGCGGAGGGCCTGTGAGCACATGCACATGCCAGGGCTGGGTGTTCATCGACGACGGCGCGCGCTTGGCGCTCCCGATGATCGCCTCGATCACCGCGCGCGGCACCGGCTGCTGCTTGAAACCGCGCACGCTGCGGCGCGACTGGACCAGCGTTTCGAATTCCAACTCTTGACCTCCCTGACCGTTCATTCCGCGGCATTGCAATTGTAACGCGTAACCGGTTGCCGATGCGGTACGCCAAATCTATGCTACCCCGCAAGCAAGACCAAGAACCCAGCGAGGACCTGCAAATGCCCGCACCGCTCGATCCCGTCATCGCCCAGATCATTCCGCTGCTGCCGCTGCGCGATCCCACCACGATGACGCCACAGAGCGCGCGCGATGCCTTGCGCGCACTGGCTGCCTCGCGTGCGGATGTGCCGCCGCCGCCCGTCGACACGGTGCAGGATATCAAGGTGAAAGGCGGCGCCGGGCCGCTCAATGCACGTGTCTATCGCGTCGGCCCCAATCCTGCGCCAACCGTAGTCTTCTTCCACGGCGGCGGCTGGGTCGCGGGCGACCTCGAAACCCACGACCGGCAGGCGCGCAATCTCGCGATCGAAACCGGCGCGGTCGTCGTCTCCGTCGATTATCGGCGCCCGCCGGAAACGCGCTTTCCCGGCGCCTTCGAGGACGCGTTCGCCGCCGCAAGTGACATCTTCAACCGCGTCGCGGAATTTGGCGGCGATGCAAAGCGTCTCGGCGTTGCCGGCGACAGCGCCGGCGGCAATCTCGCAGCCGCCACCGCGATCGCCTGCCGCGATGCCGGCATCAAGCTGGCCGCACAATTGCTGGTCTATCCCGTGACCGACGTCGTCGGGGGCTACGCGGATGCGCGCGAGAACGCGCCCTATCCGTCACGGACCGAGAATGCCGACGGCTATTTTCTGACACGCGCGACGATGGAATGGTTTTGTGGCCACTATCTCACCGATCCCAAGGATGCCGCCGACTGGCGGGTCTCGCCGCTCCGCGCCGCTTCGCTCAAAGGGCTCGCGCCCGCGATCGTGACCACCGCATGGTTCGATCCGTTGCGCGACGAAGGCGCGGCCTATGCACGGGCGCTGGAGGCCGCCGGCGTCCGCGTCAAGCACCATGAGGGCCCCGGCCTGATCCACGGCTATTTCGGCCTTGGCGATGCTTCCGCGGCCGCGAAGGCCGAGGCGCAACGCGCACGGGCCGATTTCAAGACACTGCTCGCGCGCGGAATCTGAACCGCAGATGAATGGAAAAATCCGCGACATCGGTCGTGGCGCGCATCGATCCTGCTTGATTGCGCCACGATTCGCGGCTCCAATCCGCTCGGTAATTTTGTCCTAGGGAGACACCCATGATGAAGCGGATTTTTCTCGCAGCGATCGTCGCCACCTTTGCAGCGGGTTCGGCCTTCGCGGACGACACCTGCGAGAGCAAGGCGGTCGGCAAGGACGGCAAGGCGCTCGCCGGCGCCGCCAAGACCTCGTTCATGAAGAAGTGCAAGGCCGACGCTTGCACGCCGAAGGCCGTCAGCGCCGACGGCAAGCCGCTTGCCGGTGCCGCCAAGAACAGCTTCATGAAAAAGTGCGAGGTCGGCGCCTGATCGCCGCTGGTTCGCCACTGCTGCACGGACACTCTGCAACTCCGTCGTGCCCGGGCCTGTCCCGGGCATCCACATATGTGTGTCCGTGCGGCACAGATCAGATGGCCGGGCCAAGTCGAAAGCACGAACGTCCTCTGATAACATCGTCGTCAAGCCGTTCGAATTAACCACCAATTCGATCCAATTTTAATAAGACAACAACGCTGCTTGTTAGCGTGAGCCGCACAGATCAACGTGCGGGAATTGCCGTTTTCCGGATATCGGCGGGACCGGGAAAGTGACTTCGTCGAGTGCGATCGTCTTTCATTGGGAGCATCTCGCCATGATCGAACGTCGTGCAATGAAGCGCATACCGATCAACCGGGCCGCGCGGCTATCGTTTGGTGAAATTCACGGGACTCATCCGTGCCTGGTGCGCGATATCAACGCCTTGGGTGCCCGCATTTCCACGCCGTACTACATCTTTGCCGACGAGTTTGTGTTGTCGTTCGACGGCCATTCCGGAATTTTCTACTGCCGCGTCGTATGGAAAAAGGAGACGCTCTGCGGCGTTTTATTCCTCCTGCGTCGTCGCGCGCCAAAGGCAGCGAACGATTCCGGCGCGCCCGCAAATGTGGTGCGACTTGATCGCCGGCTCGTGTGCCGCGGCGGGGTCTTTAGCCCGGAAGTATCGACCTGACTCCTCGCCCGCGCGGGTGCATATTGCAGCGGTAGGGCGTCGCGAGGTGACCGAATGAAACGCCGCAATTTTGTCGCGCTTCTCGGCGCTGCGGTGACCGTCATGCCCCTCGCGGCCCACGCACAGCAACCGGTGCCGCGGGTTGGCTATGTCTGGGGTGGCGTTCGCGGGACGGACTTGTACTACCAGACCGGCTTCCGTCGGGGACTTGCGGACCTGGGATATGTCGTGGGGCGCAACCTGCTGCTCGAAGAACGCTACGCCGACGGAGAGCCGGAGCGCGTCCCCCCATTGATCGCTGAACTCCTCACGCTCAACGTCGATGTTCTCGTGACTCCAGGCACACCAATTTCGCAGGCCGCGCAACGTGCAACGTCCACGGTGCCGATCGTCTGCATGAGCGGAGATCCGGTCAGAGCCGGTCTTGTGGCAAGCCTTGCCCGACCAGGCGGCAATATCACCGGGCTGTCGCAGCTCTCGGGCGAATACGGTGTCAAGTGGGTGGAACTGCTGAAGGAGGCGGCACCGAAAGTGCACCGTGTCGCAGTGTTGTGGAATCCTGACAATCCGACGACCGCCAACCAAGTCGAACTCATGCAGAAAGCGGCGCCCGGTCTCGGTATCGAGCTGACGGCTCTCTCGATACGGCGCGCGGACATCGACAACAGCTTCGCCGCGCTTGGGGAGAGAGGCTTCGATGGTCTCGTCGTCACCGACGATCCATCGCTGATACCCCTCGTTCCCCGCCTGATCGAGTTCACTGCAGAGCGGCGCTTGCCGGCGATCTATCCATTCCGCGACTCGGCTCAGAGAGGAGGACTGATGTCGTACTCGGCCAACCTTTTCAAACTATGGCAACGCGCTGCAGGCTATGTTGATCGCATTCTGAAAGGGGCCCGTCCGGCGGAGCTTCCCGTCCAGCAGACGACGGATGTTATCCTGAATATCAACCTCAAGACCGCCAAGGCTCTTGGTCTCGACATTCCCATGACGCTGTCCGCCCGAGCCGACGAGGTGATCGAATAGCAACGGAAATGCTGCGCGCGAAAATTGCGCTTGGGAGACTGTCGCCGGGCGCATCAGTATGGGGTTGATGAACGCAAGCGGCCGCCTGATAGCCTCGCCTGCGGTCGCTGCCAATACGGGTTGTCCACGCACATCGCGGAAAGTCCGATCGCAGACGCTCGGCATTGATCCCATGACGTATAAGCGCACTCGAAATAGGTGCTGCCACCCCACTCCCATCTCTGAAGGCAGACGGGGTGGCCGGGATCGTAAGTTTGGGCTGTAGCCGAGGCGATCGCCAGGATCGCCGCACTGCCCAGGATTAGCCAACGGAGCATCCGCATCGCCGCCTCCTCCAAATGGATCATCCAAGCTTTCCGGTTCGACCGTCGCTCATGTGGAGACGGGAGACGCTTGCGACGCTTCATAGCTCCTGCGTCGTCGCTCGACGAAAGCGGCGAACGAGTCCCTCGCGCCCACATCGGCACCTCTGCGCTCGCCCCGGGCCGGCGGACATAACTCATCCGATAAGTGGCCCTGAGCCTTGCTCGGAAAGACCCTGCAGCCGCCATCCTGCAATATCACTGGTCTTTCCGCATTGCTCGCAATTCAGGTGAGAGCATCCCCTAGCTCGTCCCCGCTGAACGTTCTCGCGGGAGGCTTCACATCCGCAGCGCGGGCAAGCTAGCGCCGCGCGCCCGCATCCAGGGCTTGCGAGCAAGAAACTGGCGAAGTTCGATACGCGGTCGACGATCCTTCTGATCAATTTGGATTATCCAAACGACGGCCCCGGACTTGGGTTGAGTGTGAGGTTCCGGGACCGTCATCGAGGCGCGGACCGCAGCCCACCCGCGCACTGCCAGTAACGTGGATGTCCGCGCGGCGAACAATTGTCTTCTGGTACAATCCCACTGCGCGTCATCATGCCCGCTAGCGGGCATTGCGGTGCTCGGAGCCGATAGCCAATCCTGGCCCGTCAGCGAAACATCGATGCCTTTCAACCAGGTCCGCCTGATGGGCCGCAGCGCACCGGATATCTCGCGCCGAACTCTTCGCATTTGCCCTGTACCGAAGACCTTTGATCTGGATCAAGGAGTCGAACTATCGATGCAATCTCAACTTGGGCGATAGGCGACGTTCGGAACCATCGACGCCTGTCACATCAAATTCGCGAATTAGGGGGCAACCAACAGACCTGCAACGTAGTGGAGAGACCGCCATGGCCGTCAATCTCATTTCAGCTGCACAACAGCTCCTGACCCCTGAAGTCATTGCGCAGATTTCCTCCTTTCTTGGGATGGACCGAAGCGCGACGCAGAAGGCCGCAATAGCGGCCATCCCGACAATACTGGCCAGCCTGTCGGATCTGGTCGGAACCCCGGCCGGCGCCAATCAACTGTCAAAGCTGCTGTCACAACAGCAAGGCAGCAATCCCATGGATATGTTGCGCAACGCCGGCGCCCCGGACCTGGCTCAGACGGGTTCGAGCATGTTGTCCGGACTGCTTGGAGGCCGAACCATGGATACCATGGCCCAGGCGATCGGGAGTTTCGCGGGAATGGGCGATGGCGGCGGCAAGTCGTTACTCGCCGTGGTCGGGCCGCTGGTCCTGGGTATGCTCGGCAAGCAGCAGCATGACGCCGGGATGGATGCAAACGGACTGGCATCGCTTCTGCGCTCGCAGAAAGATCAGATCATGGCGGCGATTCCATCGGGCCTCAGTGATCAACTCGGCGCCGCGGGCCTGATCGACAAGGCACGCAGTGGAATGGCCTCGGCCGCCGCCACAGGGAGCCGGATCGCCGGCGTTTCCGGCGCCACTGGCGCGAGCCAGGCCGCCATGGCCGCCGGCCGGTCGCAATGGCCATATTGGCTCGCCGCGCTCGTTATCGTTGCCGGGCTTGCCATATATGCGCTTCAGCGTCCGACCGAGCCGACGGTCGCTCAGAGTACAAACATTACGCGGCCCTCAACCGGAACTGTGGGCATGGCGCCCGCGGATCTGACCGTTGACGGCGTGAACCTGGCGAACCAGGTCAATTCGTCCCTTGGTACGCTGCAGGCTCAACTGCCGACCATCACCGATGAAGCTAGCGCGCAGGCGGCCCTGCCGAAGATCAACGACGCCATCTCACAGCTGGATGGCGTCACGGCGCGAGCTGCCAAGCTTTCTCCGGAAGCACGACGCGCGCTTGCCAAGCTGATCGTCGCGGCGGCGCCGGCCATCAATCAGATGTGCGACAAGGTCTCGGCGACACCGGCCGGCACGATCGCAAAGCCCGTGATCGACAATCTTCGTGCCAAGCTCGACCAGTTGGCGAAAGCGTGAAAGCCAGAGACGTCACACGCAATAGACTCGCCACACTTCAGGACGGGACGTGTTTCCCAGCCTCCCGTCCTGCAAGATGAAAGGAGAAGACTCCATGGCCGACAAGACCAGTTTCACCAAGGATGAATGGGCGCTCCTCTTGAGAAGCCCGATGAATGCGGGAATGGCCATTACGGCTGCCGAACCGAGCGGATTGTTTGGCCTTCTGAAGGAATCATTTGCTGGCGGCACCGCGCTCGCCCAGGTGGCTACCGACCCCAATGCCAACCCCTTGGTCAAGGCTGTGGTCGCCGACTTCCAGACGAGCGACGGCCGGGCGGCGGCTCATGACGGGTTGAAGGCAGAGCTCGGCAAGAGCACGCCGCCCGAGATCAAGACCAAGACGATCGCTTCGTTGCGCGAGGTCACGGCGCTGCTTGCTGCGAAAGCTCCGGGTGACGCCGCGGCTTTCAAGGGCTGGCTGCGTCAGATTAGTCAAAAGACGGCTGAGGCTGCATCGGAAGGTGGAGGGTTGTTCGGTGGGGGTGTTCAGGTCAGTGACGCCGAGAAGGCAACCCTCGGCGAAATCTCCAGCGCGCTTGGCATCTGATCTCGGTGGGCCGCACGGCCCACCTCTACGCACCCTGCACCATTGGTTTGCTGGATGCCAGAGCCGCTGGCTTCCCCAAGGCCAGCGGCTCTTCCTTGCGGCGATGTGCGGGCAGTTGGGCAAATTCTCGTTGCGCGTCGGCTGGACGCTGACCGAAGTAGCAACTCCGCTGCCCTCCACGGCAACGTTGACATATGTCAAAGCCGGCAATTCCTGGAACCGAACTACTCCAACCAGCTGAGGCGCTGGGGGGGCCATCATGAAACGATGGAGCGGTCAACCTGCACTGCTCGCTGCTACCGCGATTGCTGCATCATGCATCGCATTCGATGGTGGAATTGACTCTGCGCATGCGAAGTTCGGTCGAATAACGAAGTCGGCGATTGTCCCTGGCGCAACGCCGCTGGAAGTGCATGACCATACCCGCGACGCAAACGGTTCGCCAAACGCCAACGACCTCCCCTCGCTTGCCACGAAATCACCGCGACGGCGTCAGCGCGCAGCAGGGCAAGGCCCGAAAGCTCACGGCGACATTCGGCGCGCAACGCATCGGAAGAGCAACCATCAGCATGCATTTCATAAAAAGCATCCCAGAAGGGAAACCCCATTGTTCGGGCTTGCGAGTTTCTACTCGGAAGACCAGATGACCGCGAGCGGCGAGAGATTCAACAAGCATGCGCTGCATGCGGCGCATCCGTCCTTGCCGTTCGGAACACGCCTGCGCGTGACCAATGTCTTGAACAAAAAGTCCGTGATCGTGAGAGTCAACGACCGTGGTCCAATTGTTCATGGACGCATCATCGACGTTACATCGGGTGCGGCCCAAGCCCTTGGAATGATCAAGATCGGCGTGGTCAATGTCACCCTTGAAATCGTTCGATAATGGCCGCTCATTTCATATATCGACGGCGGCCGGGCCGTGATCAATACGACGGGAAAGGACTGATTTGGGCGTACACGGCCTAATCCCGCTTGAACCGATAGTCGAACGCCCCATCCAGCGGCTTGATCAGCCCGACCGTCGGCGCCGGAAAATGGATCGGCAGGATCAGCGTGTCGGTGTCCGCAACGGAGGCGAAGAACTTTCGCCGCGACACCGCCGACTGCCTGGCATCCCAATCCGGCTTCGCCGACCAGTCCGGCTCGCGGCACTGGATCTGGTGATGCATGAGATCGCCCGCGACCACTGCGCGGCGCCCGTTCGAAAAGATATTCACGCAGCAATGACAGGGTGAGTGCCCCGGCGTCGGCGTCAGCGTGACGGTGTCATCGAGCGCGTAGTCGTCGTCCACCAGCAGCGCCTGCCCGGCCTCGACGATCGGCAGGCAGTTGTCGCGGAAGACGGTGCCCGGCGGGTTGTTGCCTTTGGCATTCTCCGCCTCCCAGGCCGCGTACTCGCCCTTGTGAAAGACGTACTTTGCATTCGGAAACGTCGGCACCCAGCGGCCGTCGCGCAGCGTCGTATTCCAGCCGGTGTGGTCGATGTGCAGATGGGTGCAGAAGACGTAATCGATCTGCTCGAAAGAGATGCCGAGCGCGAACAATTCGTTGCGCCAGCGCTCCTTGCCGGGAAAGTCGAACGGCGGCGGATGGCCCTTGTCCTCGCCGGTGCAGGTGTCGACGAGGATGGTGTAGCGCGGCGTGCGCACCACGAAGGTCTGGTAGGTGATGACCATCATGCCGCGCGCGGCGTCGAACACCTCCGGCTCCATGGTCGGCAGATGACGGGCGAACACGCCCTCCTCATAAGCCGGGAAGAAATCCTGCGGCCGCCGCCACGGCCCTTCCCGCTCGATCACCGCATCGATGGTGATGTCGCCGATCCGGAGTTGCCTCATGGTTGTTCGCTCCCTTTTTGGGAGGGAACGTAGCGGGCGACATAGGACCGTTCAAGCCGCGAGGCGTACAGGCCTCCCATGCACCCCGATTGCCGCAAATCAACCTCAAACGCCGCCGACGATAACCCTGGAATGGGGAATATCTGGTGGGCAGGAAACTCAGAGTCGTCACGGCAGTCCTGATTGCCGTGGCCGCGGGCGTCTACATCAACAACACCGATCTGCTGGCGCCGCATCGCGACGGCAAACCGGTGCTGCTCGCGCATCGCGGTATGGCACAACGGTTTGACGAGCGCGATGTGAGGAACGACACCTGCACCGCCGCGCGAATGTTGCCGCCGGCGCATGACTACCTCGAGAACACCCTCCGTTCGATGCATGCGAGCTTCGACGCCGGCGCCGATGCGGTCGAGCTCGACGTGCACCCGACGACCGACGGCGAATTCGCCGTTTTCCATGACTGGACTCTCGACTGCCGTACCGACGGCCAAGGCGTCACGCGCGAACAGAGCATGGCGAAACTGAAAATGCTTGACATCGGCTACGGCTACACGGCCGACGGCGGCAAGACATTCCCGTTTCGCGGTAAAGGCATCGGGATGATGCCGACATCGTCGGAGGTGTTCGCCGCCTTCCCTGACAAGAAACTCCTGATCAACGTGAAGAGCCGAGACCCAAACGAAGGCGAGAAACTTGCCGCCGTGCTGAACGCGCTCCCGGCCGAGCGGCGCCGGACGATCATGGTCTATGGCGGCGACGAGCCCATCGACGTGATCCGTGGCCTCACCCCTGATGTCCGCACCATTTCGCGCGGGGCCATCCGGAGCTGCCTGATCCGCTATATCGGCTATGGCTGGACCGGCCTGATGCCAGCCGCCTGCCGCAACGCGATGGTGCTGGTACCGATCAACGCCGCGCCCTGGCTATGGGGCTGGCCCGATCGCTTCCTCAATCGCATGACCGACGCCAACAGCGCGGTCTTCGTGCTCGGCCCCTACAGCGGCGGCGAGTTCTCCACCGGCATCGATGCGCCCGAATTGTTCGCCCGGCTGCCGCAAGCCTATTCCGGCGGGATCTGGACCAACGAGATCGAGGCGATCGCCACGATCTCGCGCAAGAGCAAAAACTAGCTCCGCAGCCCCGGCGCCTCCTGCCCGGTCCGCGCGACATATTCCGTGTAGCCGCCGCCGAACTGATGGATGCCTCCCGGCGTCAGCTCCAGCACGCGGTTCGACAGCGTCGCCAGGAAGTGACGGTCATGCGAGACGAACAGCATGGTGCCCTCGAAATCCGCCAGCGCCGTGATCAGCATCTCCTTGGTGGCGAGGTCGAGATGGTTGGTCGGCTCGTCCAGCACCAGGAAGTTTGGTGGATCGAACAGCATCTTGGCCATCACCAGGCGCGCCTTCTCGCCGCCCGACAGCACGCGGCAGCGCTTCTCGACATCGTCGCCGGAGAAGCCGAAACAGCCGGCGAGCGCGCGCAACGAGCCCTGCCCTGCGGTCGGAAACTGGTCTTCGAGCGACTGAAACACAGTGCGCTCACCGTCGAGCAGGTCCATCGCGTGCTGGGCGAAATAGCCCATCTTGACGCTGCCGCCGACTGCCACCGTGCCCTCGTCCGGCTCGCTCGCACCGGCGATGAGCTTGAGCAGCGTCGACTTGCCGGCGCCGTTGACGCCCATCACGCACCAGCGCTCCCTGCGGCGGATCATGAAATCGAGGCCGTCATAGATGCGCTTGCTGCCGTAGCCCTTGTGGACGTTCTTGAGCGCCACGACGTCCTCGCCCGAGCGCGGCGCCGGCGGGAAATCGAACGCCACGGTCTGGCGGCGGCGCGGCGGCTCGACCCGCTCGATCTTGTCGAGCTTCTTCACCCGGCTCTGCACCTGGGCCGCATGAGACGCGCGCGCCTTGAAACGCTCGATAAACTTGATCTCCTTGGCGAGCATGGCCTGCTGGCGCTCGAACTGCGCCTGCTGCTGCTTCTCGTTCTGCGCCCGTTGCTGCTCGTAGAACTCGTAATCGCCGGTATAGGTCGTGAGCGATCCGGAATCGATCTCGATCACCTTGGAGATCACGCGGTTGATGAACTCGCGATCATGCGAGGTCATCAGCAGCGTGCCTTCGAAATCGTGCAGGAATTTTTCCAGCCAGATCAGGCTTTCGAGATCGAGATGGTTGCTCGGCTCGTCGAGCAGCATGACGTCGGGACGCATCAAAAGAATACGCGCCAGCGCGACGCGCATCTTCCAGCCGCCGGAAAGCTTGCCGACATCGCCGTCCATCATCTCCTGGCTGAAGCCGAGGCCGGACAGCGCCTCGCGCGCGCGGCCGTCGAGCGCATAGCCGTCGAGTTCCTCGAACGCGTGCTGCACCTCGCCATAGCGCGCGATGATCTCGTCCATCTGGTCGGCCTTGTCGGGGTCGGCCATCGCGGCCTCGAGCTCGCGCAACTCGGCTGCGACCTCGCTCACGGGACCTGCACCATCCATCACCTCGGCCACGGCGCTGCGGCCGCTCATCTCGCCGACGTCCTGGTTGAAATAGCCGATGGTAATGCCGCGATCGGTCGAAACCTGCCCTTCATCGGGCAGTTCCTCACCGGCGATCATCCGGAACAGCGTGGTCTTTCCCGCGCCGTTCGGGCCGACGAGGCCGATCTTCTCGCCCTTGTTGAGGGCGGCGGAAGCTTCGATGAACAGGATCTGGTGGCCGGCTTGCTTGCTGACGTTGTCGAGGCGGATCATGGGGTCTTTTTGGGGGGAATGTTGCGTTGCAGCGTCATAGGCCATACGGGCCGCCAGGGGAAGCCCGGCCGGGCCCGGATTCCACCCGCCAGACGCCAGCTTCCTGTAATTCATCCCGACGCGACGCTTCGCGCCCGCTGCCTGCCGTCTCGCTGTCCGCTTCCAGCCGAAGCGCGCTGTCCGAGCGGCAAGGCGTGACGTCCGCCAATGTCCCATATAGCGGACTTGCCGCTACCGCCCGTCAGGCGTCGGCTTGTGACCCATAGCGGTCATGGGACCTTCTTTGCCCGCCTGCATCCGGGAGCCTTTCTCGCAATGATGCTGTTCCCCGCATAGGCGATGCTGTCAACGTGCACGCCGTCGCCAATTGCTCGGGGTATCCCCGGTCAGCTTCCTGAAGGCGGCGGCGAACGCGGTCTGGGAAGAATAGCCGAGCGCGACCGCGATCGAGATGACCGACGCGTCGGTGTCGCGCAGCATGTTTTTGGCCTCCTCGAGCCGTTGCTGGCGCCGCCAGGCATGTGGGGAAAGCCCGGTGCTCTTCTTGAAAGCGCGGCAGAAGTGGAAGCGCGACAGACCGGCATCCGAGGCGAGCGTGGCCAGGGAGACGTCAGCGTCGATGTCCGAGTGCAGGCGCTCGATGGCCCGGCGCAATACGACCGGTGAGAGGCCGCCCCGCGTCGGCTGGAACGTGGACGGCGCGCCGACATGCGCCGCCAGCAGGCGCGTGGCCAAGAGGTCCATCAGCTGATGCCTGAACAGTGTATCCACGACGACATTGCCCACCACGGCGTCGGTCGCGGTCAGGAGCAATCGGGATGTAATGGGGTCGGGATGCGCCGTTCGCTCCAGCAGATCGGTCGAGGTGGCGCTGTCGACCTCGCCTGCAACCCGCTCGAGCGTGGCGTGCGGAAGATAGAGTTGGATGACATCGACAGGTTTCGGAATATCCCACCGGGAGCTCGATCCTTCGGGGATGATGATCACGACTCCGGGACGAAACGTACCGATCGCAACCGCGCTTCCCATCCGCCGCTCCATGCGCTGCACCGTGCCGTTGTAAGCCATGATGACGTGATGGCTCATGGGCGCGACGACGTCGTGCAGTGGGTCATGCTTCCAGTGGGCGATTCCGGCGCCGGAGGAATCCAAAGCCATGTGAAATGGCGTGGTCCCGAGCACCCGCGCCATTTCTGCACCGGCGGGAGGGCGCTCGGCATGAGCCGGAGTGACTTGGCACGCCTCAGGCGCAACTGACGCGTCCTCCAGGGAAGCGCGCAAGATATGCTTGTTCATGAACGTATCCTCGCACTCGGGAGGCGATGCAGGTGGTAAGCCGTGCCTCGGCTCGGCCAGGTTTGTTGCGTTGATTGCGAACGTCAGTGCGCGTCGAGTGCAGGCGGGCCAACCATTTCTCGAACCCTCGTTCCCGAAGGGTGAGAAAATGTGTACTGTTTCGAACGGAAAAGACCTTGCAGCCGGCCTGAATTGCGATCGAGTTTTCCTTGGCTTCTTGTCCAGGAAGGATCACAAGTGTCGTTTCTATTCGAAGATTATTGTCTCGATGCCAACCGGCGCGAGCTCAAGCGAGGCTCCGAGCTCATCCCCATCGGACCGAAGGTGTTCGACCTGCTGCTCTTCCTGGTCCGAAACCGGGAACAGGTCGTGACAAGGGACGATCTTCTGAAGGCGGTGTGGGAAGGACGGATCGTGTCCGAATCCACGCTGACCAGCCACGTCAATGCCGTGCGCAAGGCAATCGGGGATACCGGCAAGGAGCAACGCCTGATCCGGACGGTTTCTCGCAGAGGCTTCCGGTTTGTTGGCGAGATCATCGAGGAAGAATTGCCCGCGCGAGCCTCGGTCACAGACCCAGGTACGGATCTTGGCGTTCAACATGTAAGGAACATTCAGGAGCCAATCAGGGCCTTTGAGGTCGATGCGCCGACGGAAACGCGAGAGGCTGCGCCAGTTTTTGCTGCCGAGGCCGGGAGTCCGCCTCCGCTGCCCGACAGGCCTTCCATTGCGGTGCTTCCGTTTCAGAATATGTCTGGCGATGTTGAACAGGAATACTTTGCCGATGGAATGGCCGAGGACATCATCACGGCGCTGTCCCGTTTCAAGGCGCCATTTGTCATCGCCCGAAACTCCAGCTTCACCTACAAGGCGCGCGCTGTCGACGTGAAGCAGGTGGGGCGCGAGCTTGGGGTGCGCTACGTGTTGGAAGGGAGCGTTCGCAAGGCGGCAAACCGAGTGCGCATTACGGGACAACTCGTCGATACCGCTACTGGAGCACATATTTGGGCCGATCGGTTTGATGGCGAGCTCGGCGACATCTTCGATTTGCAGGACCAGGTGACTGAAAGCGTTGTCGGGGCGATCGCGCCTGCGGTGGAGAAAGCTGAGATCGAGCGCGCCAAACGCAAGCCGACCGCTAGTCTCGACGCCTATGCCCACTATTTGCGCGGTCTGGCCCGGCTTCATCAGTTTGGTAACCGGCAAGCGAACGACGAGGCATTGCGTCTGTTCAACCGCGCGATCGAGCTCGACCCGGAATTTGCCACCGCCTACGGTCGCGCAGCCTTTTGCTACCTCATTGCCAGGATCAATGGCTGGATTCCGGACACGGCGAACGCGATTGCCGAAGTGAAGAAGCTCACCCAACGGGCAGTTGAGTTGGGCAAGGATGACGCTAACGCGCTCTCCGCTGGCGGGAATGCGTTAGCGTTTGTTGTTGGGGATCTCGGGGTAGGTGCCGGCTTAGTTGATCGCGCGATCGCGCTTAATTCCAATTTGGCTGAGGCATGGAATTTCGGCGGCTGGGTAAAACTCTGGCTCGGCGAGCCGGAATCGGCGATCGAGCGCTTCGCACGAGCCATTCGCCTGAGCCCACTTGATCCGTGGCTGATGGGCATGCGAGCCGGGACCGCGTATGCACATTTCTTTTTGGACCGCTATGACGAAGCGGCATCATGGGCGGCAATGGCATTGCAGTGCAGCCCGGACTATCGGCCTGGATTACGGATCACCGCCGCAAGCAACGCAATGGCCGGTCGGCCGGAGCAAGCACACAAGGCCGTGGCTCGGCTGCGAGAACTGAGCCCCACGCTGCGCCTTTCCAATCTCAAAGATGTGCTTGGCCCTTATCGACGTGCTGAGGACGTCGCGCGATATGAGGAAGGATTGCGGCAAGCAGGGCTGCCCGAATGACCAACTCGGCCAAGGTACTCGCCTTGGCAACGCGGTGATCGAATAAGCGCAACTTCCGCTAATGGCGCAAAGCGGACGCTTTGTAGTCTTTGCTCAGATGTCGACTTGTGACCCGGAGCAGACGTCGATCCCTGGCGATCATGACTTGCCGCAGTTACCCCCGTTGACTAGCTTAGCTGCTGGCAAAATGCCCTGTCGTGAAATTTGCAAGACCGATTTGATAGACTCTGTTTGAACAACATGGGTGTCTTCATGGTTCGGCTTCCGGTTATTTTCTTGCTGGGAATTTTCTGGGCGTCACTGAGCAGTTTGAGCGCTTTCGGACAGAGTTGCGGTACAACGCCGCTCGACGTGCAAATCCTCGGTTCTGGTGGCCCCAGAATGAATCCCACTCGGGCATCGACGAGTTATCTGGTCTGGATCGAGGGGCGCGCAAGAATACTCATCGACATGGGCGGTGGTGCTCAACACCGCTTTGGTGAATCGCAAGCCAAACTCGAAGACTTGTGGATGGTCGGAATAAGCCATCTTCATCCAGATCACGTTTCCGACTTGCCAGCGTTCCTTTGGCTGAGCCACGAGGTCCGCAAGGAACCTCTCAAGGTTTTCGGTCCTACAGGCAACGATGCGGCCCCTGACTTTGCGATTTTCCTCAACAGGCTTTTTGACGAGAAGACTGGCGCATTTCCAGTGCTCGGATCGGCGTTAGGCGGCTCATACGGGGGCGGCGGCGTGCGGCCCGATATGGGGCGCGTTGTGGCGGGTGGCGTTCGACTTGATGTCGGAGTGATTGACGCTGTCAAAAGCGATCCATCCGTGGTTTTGCAGCGCGAGGGAACGACAGTCACGGCACGGAAAATCCCGCATGGAAATATGCCAACCTTGGCCTATCGCGTGCAGACCGGAAATGTGTCGATCGTGTTTAGCTCCGACCAAAACGGCACCGATCCAGGCTTCGTCGAATTCGCAAAGGGCGCGAACCTCCTGATCATGCATCTTGCAATCGCGCCCGGTGCGAATGTTCCCTTGCACGCAACACCGGCAGTCGTCGGACGCGTTGCCCAAGAGGCTGCGGTCAAGCAGCTCATCGTCAGTCATTTCGGTCTGTTTGAACTCGATGCGGCCATCGCTGATTTGCGAACTGCCTACAACGGGCCACTCATCGTCGGAGCAGACATGCAGTGTACGCCAGTGCTGTGAGACCCGCGGTCCTTCGCTGGTTGATGTCCGGTTATGGCCCACAGCGGACCTGCCGCTGCCACCCGTCAGGCGTCATCCTCTGCCCCCTTGGTTGACTTTGCTCAGTGTGCTTCCCGCACCGGCAACTGCCCCCTTGAGCAAAACCAGCTGTGGCTCTTCCACCGGTTGTTGAAAATCGCGGGAGCAACCAATTTACGGATTGTTAGTAGATTCTATCGTAAATGGTTCAAGAAGATAACAACAACCATACCGGGTTCCATTACCCGACCAAATCCATGAATGCATCTGCTTTCCTGATCGCGACGGCCTTTGCCGCAGCATTCCTTGCTGTGGAGTACAAGTGGTACTACCAGCCCGACATGTTCAATCCGGATGTCGTGCTCAGCATCTTCTCTAACGAGCACATGAAAGCTCGCGCAGCAGTTCGGCACGTGCTGATCGATCCGGACTCGGCCAAATTCAGCGCATTGCGTTCAGTCGAGGCCGACGCGGCGCGATATGTCTGCGGCGCCGTCAACGCAAGAGACAAATCCGGCCAATCCATCGATGCCGCTTTCGTCTACACTGTGGCCGTTGACTTTGCCCGCATCGACGACGACGGCCGGATCACGCAGCTGCGCTCGGGATTTCGGCCTTGCCCCACTGAAAATGACAAGGTCGCGCAGCAGAAGCCTGCTCTTTCGCCTGGCATGCTGTCCGTTGCGCAAACCGTTCAGAAGGTTGCTCCGCAGGCCGGCACCTCAACTGTGTCAGGTCTGACGACGCGTGCACCTGCGGCAGGCGCAACGGCGTCCGGCGGGACCATGGAGCAGCAGCTCCGCGAGCTGGGCGCACGGACTGTCCCGCCTCAATCGGCCAATGGAGCCCAGGCAAACTTGCCGGGAGAGCGTGGGACCGGCAAGGAGAGTGAGTGGCGAGCCGATCAGCCTCCCGTCGCATGGCCCAAATTCCCTCCGGATCACCCTTTGGCGAGGTCAACCCGGAAACGGAGCCCCTCCGAAGCACTCGCCTTGGCGAACGGCGTCGAGGAGCGCTGGAACCAAGCCAAGTCGTCCGGAAACGTCGCGATGCGTCCCTCGTCGGACGAAATCAAAGAGGCGTGTCGCGCATTGCTTGCGATCGATCCCACAGACAGCGAATATCGAAAGGCTTGGGCAACTTTCGTGCACCTGCAAGACATCGACCGCGATGTTGCGATGAAATGAAGCGCGAGAGGTAGAAGAACTGGCCTTCCCGCCTCTGGCCCAAGGACGACATTCGTCCCAGACCACTTCGATGTCACTTTTTGGCATAAGCCGACGCGGCTTCGATGAGGATACGTCCTAGGCCCGCCGCATCAGCTTGAGCGAGGCTGCAAGGCGCAGGCTGCGCTTGCCGGCGAGCGCGATGCCTTCGAGCTCACCGCTATCCGCCGTGCAGGTTCCGGAGAAGCCGATCCCGACTTCATAGCCGCCAAACACGGGATTTTCGCCCTTCGCCGGCGTGTGCTCCTGGTTCAGCATCTCGCCCTTCCAGCGGCCGTCCGCCGAGGAATAGGAGCCGAGATAGTAGAAGAACGCATCGCCGCCGAGGATGCGGCCGTCGATCAGGAGCATCACGCCCGATAATCCGGCATCGACACCGTCAAGCGCGCGCAGGCTCATCCCATAGAGTCCGTTGGCGATGCCGCCCGGACCGACCGCACCACTCGGAGGCAGCCCCTCGTCGTCGAGCCGGGTGAGATTGGCCCAGAATTTTGCGCCCGGCATGGTGTCCGCGCCACCCTCGAGACGGATCTGGTTGCCGTGCAGCCGCCCGCGCGCACCGATCGAGGCGATATCGGCTCCCATCAGCGGCTTGTAATTGGGATCCTCGTTGTGCCGTTCGGTGATCACCTCGGCGACGATCTCGCCGTCGCGCTCGGCATAGGTTCCAAGGTGCGCGAAGGCCGAATTGCCGCCCAGCATCTTGCCGTCATGCAGGCACATGATGCTGCGGCCGAAGGCGCCGTTGATGCCGTATTCAACCTTGTAGAGTCCATCCAGCAACGTCTTGAGCCCGCAAAATCAGAAAAGAATCGCGGGCTACCTAGGCCGTGATCCCATAAATCAGCCGATCGGTCGGCTTGCCAGAGTCCGCTATGCCCCCGATAGCTACCAAATTCCGCAGCACAGCGAAATGATGCGAAGGGCCAAAACCGGAAATCGTCAACTTACCAGGAATACCGCACCACGCCCTTGCCGGCGTAGCTGGTGGTGACGTCGGAGAACTCGCCTTCGAAGGTGGCGGCGGCGGACCAGCCGTTCAGCCATTTCTTCTCGACGGAGGCGGTGACGAGCGCGGAGTCGCTGGCTTGCGCGGCGCCGCTAACGACAAAGGATGCGCCCGGCAATGTCTGGAACGTCGCACCGATATTGCGGCCGGGGTTGAAATCATGCGCCCATGCCAGGCGCCCTCGCAGCGTGAAGATTCCGTCCGCCATCGCATATGATTTGTCGCTGCGAAGGCCGAGCTCGCTGCGCGTATCAGTGACACTCTTCGAGGCGTAGGCGAGCGCAAAGGTATTGACGCCGGTTACCGCCTGCTCGGCATAGGCAGGCAGGTCGAAGGTGGTGAACTGGCCTGCGGCGTAGGGCGTGATGCCGATGCCGCCCGCCCACGGGCTGACAAAGCGATAGCCGCCTTCGACGCGGCCCGAGAAGGCATTGGCGTTGAACTGCGCGCGCAGCTGGTCGATGCCGGCCACCGTCACGGTACGGTTGGTGGTGATGTCCTGCCAGCCATAGGCCAGCGCGCCGGAGATATACGCCGCACCGGCATTGTGCCGGATGAAGGCGCCGGCCTGGAACAGATCAGATCGGCCAGAGCCGCCGTTGACGACGCTGAAGTTCGTACCACCGCCGGCCAGCGCAAAGCCTGCCAGCGTATTCGGCGAGATACGGTAATCGGCGCCGACCGCGGTGCCTGCGATGCGGCTGGTCGTGTTGTTGGAGCCGAGTGTCGTGTTGCCGTCGGTGGTCTGCGAGCCGCCATAGCCTGCCGCCCACACGCTCCAGCGCTGCGCGAACGGATCGGCCATGACGACCGCCTTAGTGAACATCGCATGGGCGTCCCGCGCCGCACCGGAGCGTGGCATGTCCGGTGAGGCGTAGGCCGATGCGCCCGCCGATGATCCCGCTGAAACGCCATCGCCGCGACCGTCGATGAAGGGATCGGTCAGCAATCCCATGAACTGGTTCATCGCGTTGAAGGTCGTCTGCTGCGAGCCGGTCGCGGTCTCGCCGGAGATCTGGGTCAGTCCCGCCGGCGTCAGCCCGCCGAACGCCAGCGGAATACCGCCGTTGGAGTTGAAGAAATTGACGATCGGGTCGGCGATGTTCCGTTGGTTGTTGTTGAGACCCGTCCCGGGCGGCGGCCCGAAACTGAGAACGAGATTGAGATACGCATTGTTGGCGTCATAGCTCAGGCTCGACGCGAATCCACCCGGCAAGTTGGTGTTGACGATCGAGCCGAACGTGCTGGTGCCGATACCGCCGGTGGCGTTGAGGATGGTGTATTGCTTTGCGACATAGGCCCCGGCTGCGAAAGATGCTTTGACGGTGGCGCCGCCGAACGTCGCCACGCCGGTGACGTTGGTGCGGTCGGCCGCCGAAGGCGACACCTCGACCATGTAGCTCGATGCGGCCGTCAACACGAGATTGCCCTGCACGGTCAACGTACCGATCGAATTGCCGGGCGCCAGCGTGCCGCCATTGATGGTCGTGTTGCCGACCGTACCGTTGCCGCCGAGCGTGCCGCCGGCATTCACCGTCACCGCGCTGGCCGTGCTCGTGCCGTTGACCGAGAGCAGGCCGCCGTTGACCGTGGTCGCGCCTGTGAAGGTGTTGGTGCCCGTCACATTGGTCGCGCCGCTATTCGCCGTCAGCGTCATGCCGCCGCCGAGGCTGTTCAGCGTGCCGCCGCTTGAGGTCACCGCGCCGGTCAACGCGCCGTTGGCCAACGTGCCGCCCGATAGCGAAACGATATTGATCGTTTGTCCCAGCAAACCGAGATCGAGCGTGCCACCGGTGTTGATTGTCGTCGCACTCGTAGCGCTGAATGTGTTCGCCGCAGCGCCCCTTAGCGTGCCGGCATTGATCGTCGTAGCTCCAGTATAAGTGTTGGCGCCAGAAAAGCTGAGCGTGCCGATGCCGCTCTTGGTAATGGCGCTCGATCCACCGGTGCCGCCGAGGCCGTCCGAGGCCGCGGAGCCGCCGGAACCGTTCTGATCGGCGATGGCGTCCGACACCGTGTAGCTGCCGCTGCCACCGAAGGTCAGCGTCGAGCCCTGCACAAAGAAGCCCGTGCCTAAGGCCGAGCCCGCACCGCCGCCGTTGGAGCCGGTGCCGCCGGCTACGCTGCCGCCCGAGGTCGAGCCGTTGCCGTTGATGGTGAGCGAGCCGCCCTTGACCACGAACACCGCCCCGCCCATGCCGCCGCCGCCGCCGTTCCCGCCACTGGCGCCGTCGCCGCCGCCAAAGCCACCCGCACCGCCGGCCCCGCCGCCTCCGCCCCCACCGCCAAACCCACCCGCGCCGCCGCCGCCGCCACCGCCGCCGCCAAAGCCGCCCGCACCGCCGCCACCGCCGCCGCCGCCACCGAAGCCACCGGCGCCGCCAGGGCCGCTGAAACCACCGCCGCCGCCGCCGAAACCACCGCCGCCGCCGCCGTTCAAGCCGGTGCCGCCGCCGCCGCCGAAACCACCCGCCCCGCCGGTCGAGCCGGAACTGCTTGCACCGCCGAAGCCGCCACCCCCGCCCGCATTTCCGATACCGCCGCCGCCGCCGCCATTGGCACCACCCGTGGTGCCACCACCAAATCCGGCGCCGCCGGCGCCGTTGAGGCCGGCTATCGACAGGAGGCCCGCGGTGCCGTTCGTGCCGTTTCCGCCGGCGCCGCTATAGCCGCCGCCGCCGGCAGCGGCAACGGAACCGCCGAAAATGCCGCCGCCGCCGGGGCCGCCGCCGCCGAAGATGCCGCCGCCGCCGCTGCCGCCGCCGCTGCCACCGAGGCCGCCGCCGCCGCGAAACGTGTTGGTTGTTGCGTTGCCGCCCTTCGCGTTGTTGTTGGCGAAGCTGACATTGCTCAGCGTCACGTCGGCCGACTGGTTGACGAACAGCGCGCCGCCCGCCCCCATGCCGCCGCCGGCGCCGTTGCCGCCGCCCTGGGCGAGGCCCGCGGACAGGATGACGTTGCTGATCGCCACCTGAGGGCGGTCCGCGATGATCGAGCCCGCCACCCCCGCGCTGGTCTGCGTCGCGGTGTCAACGCCGACCATAAAGATGCGCTGCGAATTGTTGCCGCTGATGGTGAACCCGTTGCCGTTGATGGTCACCGAGTTGAAGATCGGCGACAGCGGCCCCGACAGCGTGACATTGGTCTGCAGGTTGATGATGAAGCCGCCGGGGGGCGTGGAAGCATTGATCTGCGCGAGCGCGGCGCTAAGCGTGCCGGCGCCGCCAGTCGAGCCCCCCGAGGTGGTGCCGGTGTCGTTGGCGACCGTGACGTTGATCACCGTCTGGGCCTGCGCTCCGGTCGCGAGCGCGCCGAGCAAGACGCCGGCGAACAGCGCCGCGCGCGTCATCGCCGCGCGCATGGTCGCCGCAAAGCGGCTAATCGATCGCTTGCGCCCAACAACGGCCGCGCCGGTTTCCAGCGCGCCTTCAGACGCTACAAAATAAGACAACCCAAACCTCCCCGCAGCCCAAATAGCGACCGTTGAAATACCATTGCGCCGTTGCGGCGCCGGTCGCGCATGGACCCGTTAAGCGGGGCTCTGTGGAATCAGGTTTAGCGGGGGAACATCGCGGTGTCCGACCAATATCGGTCATCCGACAAAGCGCGCCGCCCTATTTGGCCGACTGCGTGATTAATATCACAGGAGGAACGCGGATATCGACATCACCAGTTGGCATTGGAGAGGCGTCGTTCGGGAAGTCGCCACCTCACCACGCATACCGCACGACGCCCTTGCCGGCGTAGCTCCTGGTGAGCTGAGAGAACTCGCCTTCGAAGGTGGCGGCGGCGGACCAGCCGTTCAGCCATTTCTTTTCGGCAGAAGCGGTGACGAGCGCGGAGTCGCTGGCTTGCGCGGCGCCGCCAACGACAAAGGATGCGCCCGGCAGCGTCTGGAACGTCGCGCCGATATTGCGGCCGGGGTTGAAATCATGCGCCCATGCCAGGCGCCCTCGCAGCGTGAAGATTCCGTCCGGCATCGCATATGATTTGTCGCTGCGAAGGCCGAGTTCGCTGCGCGTATCGGTGACACTCTTTGATGCGTAGGCCAGCGCAAAGGTGTTGACGCCGGATACCGCCTGCTCGGCATAGGCCGGCAGGTCGAAGGTGGTGAACTGGCCTGCTGCGTAGGGCGTGATGCCGATGCCGCCCATCCACGGGCTGACAAAGCGATAGCCGCCTTCGACGCGACCCGAGAAGGCATTGGCGTTGAACTGCGCGCGCAATTGGTCGATGCCGGCCACCGTCACGGTGCGGTTGGTGGTGATGTCCTGCCAGCCATAGGCCAGCGCGCCGGAGAGATATGCCGCACCCGCATTGTGCCGGACGAAGGCGCCGGCCTGGAACATATCGGATCGGCCAGAGCCGCCATTGACGGTGCTGAAGGTCGTACCACCGCCCGCCAGCGCAAAGCCTGCCAGCGTATTCGGCGAGATACGGTAATCGGCGCCGACCGCGATGCCTGCGATGCGGCTGGTCGTGTTGTTGGAGCCGAGTGTCGTGTTGCCGTCCGTGGTCTGCGAGCCGCCATAGCCTGCCGCCCACACGCTCCAGCGCTGCGCGAACGGATCGGCCATGACGGGCGCCTTGGTGAACATCGCATTGGCGTCCCGCGCCGCACCGGAGCGCGACCTGTCCGGCGAGGCATAGGCCGATGCGCCCGCCGATGATCCCGCTGAAACGCCATCGCCGCGACCGTCGATGAAGGGATCGGTCAGCAATCCCATAAACTGGTTCATCGCGTTGAAGGTCGTCTGCTGCGAGCCGGTCGCGGTCTCGCCGGAGGTTTGCGACAGCGCGGCTGAAAGATTGCTGCCGGTGAGACCAAACAGCGCGACAAAGCCCGGCGGCAGCGCGCCGCCAGTGTTGAAGAAGTTGTTGAGCGTGGATGCGACGGTCTGCGGATTGCCCGGCAGCGAGGTGCCGGCGCCGAGCGAGGCCGTGAGGTTCAGCAACACATCGGACAGCGTGTAGCTCAGGCCGGCATTAAAATTCGGCAGCCCGCTCACGCCACCGAAACTGGTGCCGCCGAGGCCGCCGGCCGCCGACAGGATGGTGTAGTTCTTGCTGACATAGCTGCCCGGCTGGAAGACCGTTTGCACGGTGGCGCCAGTGAGCGTTGCGGCGCCTGTGACATTGGTGCGGTCGGCCGATGCCGAGACCTCGACGCGGTAGAGGCCGCCGGTGCTGAACGCCAGATTGCCGCCGACCGTCAGCGTGCCGATCGAATTGCCGGGCGCGAGCACGCCGCCGCCGTTGATGGTGGTATTGCCGACGGTGCCGTTGCCGCCGAGCGTGCCACCGGCATTGACCGTCACCGCCGAATTGGCGATGGAGCCGTTGACCGCCAGCGTGCCGCCATTGACCGTGGTCGCCCCGCTATAGGTGTTGGTCGCGGTCAGGATGGTGGTGCCGTTCTCCACCGTCACCGACCCCGCGCCGGAAATGACCGGGGCGAAGTTGTAGTTCGAGGCGGTGTGGTTGAAGACGATGCTGCCGGTGCCTGCCCCGAACGCGACCGAGGGCGTGGTCAGCGTGCCCGGCGCGGTCGCGGCCTGGCCGGAGGCGGCGCCGATATTGAGCGTGCCGGTCGAGCCGGCAAAAGCGGCGATCTGCATGCCCGAAGCCGTCGAGACGGTGCCGCCATTGGCGATCGTCAGCATGCCGGTGCCTAAATAGCCGACAAAGAGGTTGAAGGAATTGGTCCAGGTCGAGCCGGCGCCATCAACCGTCGCGGTGCCGGTCGAGCCGCCATTGTAGCCGAGGAAGCCGTTGCCGACGTTGCTCACCGCGCCGCCGTTCTGGATCGTCAGCGTGCCGGTGCCGCGAAAGCCGACAACGAGGCCGGAATTGGTCCACGACGACCCGGCGCCATCAACCGTCACGGTGCCGGTCGAGCCGGCATTGAAGCCGAGATGGCCGATGGTGGCGTTGCTCACCGCGCCGCCGTTCCGGATCGTCAGCGTGCCGGCGCCGGAATCGCCGACATAGAGCGCGCCGGAACTCCAGGACGAGCCGGCTCCGTCCACCGTTACGGTACCGGTCGAGCCGGCATTGTTGCCGAGATCGCCGATGACGTTGCTCACCGTGCCGCCGTTCCGGATCGTCAGCGTGCCGGCGCCGGAATTGCCGACAACGAGGTTGCCGGAATTGGTCCAGGCCGAGCCGGCACCATCAACCGTCGCGGTGCCGGTCGAGCCGGCAAGGGAGCCGAGAAAGCCGACGGCGTTGCTCACCGCGCCGCCGTTCTGGATCGTCAGCGTGCCGGTGCCGGAATTGCCAACTTTGAGGTCGCCGGAATTGGTCCAGGTCGAGCCGGCGCCGTCAACCGTCGCGGTGCCCGTCGAGCCGGCATTGAAGCCGAGATAGCCGAACCCGGCGTTGCTCATCGTGCCGCCGTTCCGGATCGTCAGCGTGCCGGCGCCAGAATTGCCGACATAGAGCCCGCTGGAACTCCAGGACGAGCCGGCGCCATCGACCGTCATGGTGCCGGTCGAACCGGCATTGGCGCCAAGGATGCCGATGACGTTGCTCCCCGCGCCGCCGTTCCGGATCGTCAGCGTGCCGGTGCCGAAACTGCCAACAACGAGGTCGCCGGAATTGGTCCAGGACGAGCCGGCGCCATCCACCGTTACGGTGCCGGTCGAGCCGCCATTGACGCCGAGATGGCCGGTGACGTTGCTCACCGCGCCGCCGTTCTGGATCGTCAGCGTGCCGGTGTCGTCAAAGCCGACAATGAGGCTGGAACTGGTCCAGGCCGAGCCGGCGCCATCAACCGTCGCGGTGCCGGTCGAGGCGCCGCCGAGATAGCCGGTGCCGGCGTTGCTCACCGTGCCGCCGTTCCGGATCGTCAGCGTGCCGGTGCCGGAATTGCCGACAACGAGGTTGCCGGAATTGGTCCAGGCCGAGCCGGCGCCATCAACCGTCGCGGTGCCGGTCGAGCCGGCAAAGGCGCCGAGATAGCCGGTGGCGCTGCTCACAGCGCCGCCGTTCTGGATCGTCAGCGTGCCGGTGCCGGCTTGGCCGACAATGAACAAGCCGGAATTGGTCCAGGCCGAGCCGGCGCCATCAACCGTCGCGGTGCCGGTCGAGCCGGCAAAGAGGCCGAGATAGCCGAGACCGCTGCTCACCGTGCCGCCGTTCTGGATCGTCAGCGTGCCGGTGTCTGAATAGCCAACAATGACAGTGTTCGCTTGCGCGCCGGTCGCTCCGACCACTGTGGCATTGGGCGCGACGGTGTCGATCTTCGCGGTGCCCGCGCTGGTTGGAACGCCGGCCGACCAGTTGGTGGCGGTGAACCAGTCGGTTGAGGTTCCGCCGGTCCAGTCGGTGGCGCGCGATGGCGTCGATGTCGCCAGGACCAGTCCGAGCGCCACCATGGAGCTGGTGCCCAGCAGGCGGCGGGACAACGCGGCCAAGGTCAGCGCCGCAAAGCGGCTAATCGATCGCTTGCGCGCAACAACGGCCGCGCCGGCTTCCAGCGCGCCTTCAGACGCTACAAAATAAGACAACCCAAATCTCCCCGCAGCCCAGAGAGCGACGTTTGAAATTCCGTTGCGCCGTTGCGGCGCCCGTCGCGCATGGACCCGTTAAGCGGGGCTCTGCGGTATCAGGTTTAGCGGGGGAACATCGCGGTGTCCGACCAATATCGGTCTTCCGACAAAGTGCGCGCCGTATCTGGCCGATTGCGTCATTAATATCACAGGAGGAACGCGGACAGGATATGAACGTCACCAGTTGGCTTAAGAGGCGAGGTCCGTTGCGGGTCATTCGCGACCAGGTCGAACCAGTTAGCGGCGCCTCGCAGGGCCAATGCGGCTTGATGGTATCACCGCGGACATGATTCAAGCCCCGAAACTGGAGCCTCGAATCATGCGCTACGAACTCAGACGCACCGAGGTCATCCGGCTTTTCAGCGCAGGGCCGGGAGCGGAGCCCACTCGCCGCATGATGCCATCATGCCCCTGTTTTGCCCGACGGGTCAATTGATTTTCGTAAAATACGAACTTAGTGATTTCGACGACTTGGCTACTGTGCATGGGGTTGTTTTTGACTTTTTTGTTTCGTGCGATCCCGGGCGGCCCTCCTCATGTTGTGATTCAACGGCCCGTGCCGGAGCTGGTTCATCCTTGAGGCCCCTTCGAACCCGCCGGAGTGAGCGCACGACAAAGCGGCATGAACCAGACAGAGCCTTCAGCCGAAGCGCAGATCGCAGCGATCATCGCCAGCGCTGCAAAGCAGCCGCTGCTCGATGCGGCCTTCGAGCTGTGGTGCCGGCGCTACCGGCTCGACACGCTCGACGGACGCCCGACCGACGAAGAGGTCCGCGTCTATCGCACCCTCACCCCGCGGCAGATGGCCGAGAAATACCGCTACGACCGCGACCACGCCCATGAGGGACCGATGTTCGGTTATGTGAAGCGCGCCCATCCACGCGCCGATGACGCAGCAATCCGGCAGGCCATCATCACCGCCGTGAAGTTCGAAGATGCCAGCTTCGAGCACTTCAACTGGAACGGCGATTTCTGGGAGTGCGTCGTGCGCGCCGTCGCGCGCGCGGCCGCTCAATATCCGGACTTTCTCGAGACGACTTATCGCGACGCCCGCAACAACGTCGCCTACTACTACAAGTGAGCTAGAAGCACAGCGTGGTGACGAGCTTGCCCTGCTTGTCCTTGATCGCATAGGGACAGCGCAGCCGCTCCAGCGCCTTCTTGGCATCCTCGTCGCCGAGCGCGGCAGCGCGCTCGTAGTAGGCCTTGGCGGCGTCCTTGTCCTTGGCGCCGCCGCGGCCTTCCTGCGCGAAGGCGCCCATCCGCTCCAGCGCGCCGGGATGGTTTTGCGCCGCCGCCTTCTCGAACATCGCGCGCGCCGCGACGTCGTCCTTCTCGCCGCCGTTGCCGTTGGAGAGCATCAGGCCAAGCTGGTACTGAGCCTCCGCGTTGGTCTCGGCCGCCCTGCCGAGCAGCGCGCGCGCCTGTGCGGGATCGGCCGGCGCAGCACCGCCAGCGCCGCCGAGCGCGGCAAGATTGCTGACACCGCGAGGATTGCCGGCCTGCGCCGCCCGCTCGAACAGCTTGCGTGCTTGTGCTTCGTCTTTCGCAACACCGGAGCCGGTGCCGTAGGCGACGCCGAGCTCGACCATCGCCGCGCTCGAGCCCTTGTCGGCCGCCTTGCGCCAGGCGGCGATCGCCTCCGCCGTCTGCCGGTTGGCGGCATAGGCGCGGCCGAGCGCGAACATCGCACGCCGCGACGACAGTGCGGCCTGCTTGCAGAATTTGACGGCGGTCGCAATGTCGGACGCGGCAAGCTCCGTCACGCCCTTCACATCGGCCGGCTTGTCGGGATCGCTGGGATCGGCGGCCAGCCGGTCGCACAGGACGAGATCGGCCGATTGCGCATGCGCCGATAACGGCGCTGCAAGCGTCAGGAGAATGGCCAGGAGACAAGTCCGCATGGGCGCCACGTTGCGTCTCTGCTCCGGCAAATTCAAGGCTCGAGTCCCGATTGGCGCAGCACCGGGACGACCTCCGGCGATGCCAGATAGCGCAGCAGACGATCGGCCGCTTCGGCATGTCTGGCGTCGGCCATGCGGCCGGCGGAAAACACGGCCGGAGTCTGCAAATCCTGCGGGATCGGGCCGACGACCTCGATGCCCTCGACCTGCTTCAGCTCACTGATCTGCTGCACGGCGAGGTCAGCCTCGCCGCTGACGAGCCGCTCCGCCGTAAAGCCCTGCTCGACGATGGTGGCCTTGGCGTTGATCTCGGCCGCGATGCCCCATCGCTGGATCAGCTGGGCGAAATAGACACCACTCGCGCCCAGCCGCGAATAGGCGACGGATCGCGCCGCGAGCAGCGACTTGCGGAGCGCGGCTTCGCCGCCGATATCGGGATGCGCCTGCCCTGCCCGCACGGCAATGCCGACGAAGGAGCGCGCCAGATCGGCCGCGCTACCCGCGGCCACGCGGCCCTCGCCGATCATCTCGTCGAGCCCCTCACGGGTCAGGATGACGAGATCGGCGGGCTCGCCGTCGCGTAGCCGTTTCAGCAGTGCGAGGGTTGGCGCGAAGTCGGCATCGACATGGAGGCCGTGAGCGGCCTCGAAGGCGGAGGACAGGCTGCGCATCGCGCCCATCAGGCCGAGCGTCGAGAGCATGCGAATGTTTTCCATGGGCTATTCCCGTCGCGATCAGGCGCGGTGCATCAGCTTGAGCGCGGCGGTCAGGCGCAGGCTGCGCTTGCCGGCGAGCGCCGTTGCCTCCAGCACCGCTTGCTCCGCGTCATAGGTGCCGGAGAAACCGATGCCGACCTCGTGGCCGCCGAAGATCGGATCGTCCTTGGCCGGCGTGTGCTCCTGGTTGAGGATCTGGCCCTTCCAGCGGCCATTCGCAGCAGTGTAGCTGCCGAGATAGTAGAACGAGGCATCGCCACCGAGGATGCGGCCCTGGCTGAGCAGCATCACGCCGGTCAGGCCGCCATCGACGCCGTCGAGCATGCGAAGGTGGATCGAATAGAGCCCGTCGGCGATGCCGGCCTCCCCGACGCCGCCCGCGATCGGCACCTCGTCTTCGGTGATCGGCGTCATCACCGACTGGAAGGGCACGCCGGGCAGCTCTTTCAGCTCGCCCTTGAAGCGATAGAGATCGCCGTCGGCCCAGCCCTTCGCAAGCAAGGTCGCATCGTCGGTGCCGGCCATGGCGCGGTAGTTCGGGTCCGGGTTGTGGCGGACCGTCTTGATGACGATGTCGACGCCGGCTTCGGTCCTCTGATAGGTGCCGATATGGGCGAAGGCCGAATTGCCGCCGAGCATCTTGCCATTGCCGGCATGCATCACGCTCCGGCCGACCGCGTCGCCGAGCTGAAATCGCACCTTGTAGAAGCCTTCAAACACCAGCCGTGTCCCCGGCCCCGCGCATCCCGGGGCATTCTATCCCGGTTTCGCCGGCGATGGACAGACTTCAAGCCGGCATGGCCGGCAGACCCACAAAGACGGCTGTCATCGGAATGCAAAAATCCGCCGGAGCCTTTTCGGCTCCGGCGGATTGAAGACCAACCCGGGCCAGCCCCCCCCGGCCCGGGCCGGGAGGATCTTAGGCCGCGGCCTTCTTGTCAGCCGGGACGGACGCGATCGTCTTCAGGATCTGCGAAGCGATCTGGTATGGGTCGCCCTGCGAGTTCGGACGGCGGTCTTCCAGATAGCCCTTGTAGCCGTTGTTGACGAAGGAGTGCGGAACGCGGATCGACGCGCCGCGATCGGCAACGCCGTAGCTGAACTTGTTCCACGGCGCGGTCTCGTGCTTGCCGGTCAGACGCTTGTCGTTGTCCGGGCCGTAGACGGCGATGTGGTCCATCAGGTTCTTGTCGAACGCCGCCATCAGCGCCTCGAAGTACTCCTTGCCGCCGACCGTACGCATGTACTCGGTCGAGAAGTTGGCGTGCATGCCGGAGCCGTTCCAGTCGGTGTCGCCGAGCGGCTTGCAGTGGAACTCGATGTCGATGCCGTACTTCTCGGTCAGGCGCAGCATCAGGTAGCGGGCCATCCACATTTCGTCAGCGGCCTTCTTGGAGCCCTTGCCGAAGATCTGGAATTCCCACTGGCCCTTCGCGACTTCCGCGTTGATGCCTTCATGGTTGATGCCGGCCGCCAGGCAGAGGTCGAGATGCTCTTCGACGATCTTGCGGGCGACGTCGCCGACGTTGGAGAAGCCGACGCCGGTGTAGTACGGGCCCTGCGGGGCCGGATAGCCGGAGGCCGGGAAGCCGAGCGGACGGCCGTCCTTGTAGAAGAAGTATTCCTGCTCGAAGCCGAACCATGCGCCGGCGTCATCGAGGATGGTGGCGCGCTTGTTGGAAGCGTGCGGGGTCTTGCCATCGGGCATCATGACTTCGCACATCACGAGCACGCCGTTGGTGCGCGCGGCGTCCGGGAACACGGCGACCGGCTTCAGCACGCAATCGGAGCTGTGGCCTTCGGCCTGCTGCGTGGAGGAGCCATCGAAGCCCCAGAGCGGAAGCTGCTCGAGCGTCGGGAACGACGCGAATTCCTTGATCTGTGTTTTGCCGCGCAAGTTCGGAGTCGGCGTATATCCGTCGAGCCAAATGTACTCGAGCTTATACTTGGTCATTGAGCCTCTCTGTAGATGATGCGAAAGGTGGGGTTGAGAGCCCCCGCACGTTTGTACCCGGCCATCATCGGCCGACCCTCTACAAGCATTTTGCGTGCCAAA
Source organism: Bradyrhizobium sp. LA6.8 (assembly GCF_040547935.1). Taxonomy (NCBI): domain Bacteria; kingdom Pseudomonadati; phylum Pseudomonadota; class Alphaproteobacteria; order Hyphomicrobiales; family Nitrobacteraceae; genus Bradyrhizobium; species Bradyrhizobium sp. LA6.8. Next base: position 1,492,160 of record NZ_JBEPQQ010000001.1, on the reverse strand, counting down.
AGGCCGCAGCGCGGGAGGTTTTCCACCGCCGCCGGGATCAGCCCGCCGACGGCAAACCGTCCTCGGCGGCGTGCGTCATAGCCGCGCACCTTCGCGTGAAGCTGCACCGCAAAAATCCCGCGGAAAACGCCTGATTCTGGAGCAGACGCACCGTTGCCGGAGGTTGCCGATGAAACGCGCATCAACGTCCGGCAACTTTCGCAAAGTCCTGCGCCCTGCCTAGCAACCTTTGGAATGGCCCAGGCGTTAGCCACCGACACGGTGCCTTAGGGGATGCAGAGGGTCACATGCCTACAGATTAGGCAGCAACTGATTTCCTTTTCAGCACTTTCCAATTCGGGATGCGCGGCCGATATGGGGAATCCAGTAACCACAATCGAACGAGTCGGGCGCACCATGGAGGCCAAGGCGCTTCGACCCAGGAGCAATCGCAATGATGAATAATGGTCTGAATCACGGATCTGCAACGATCTACCAATTCCCTGTCGGGGGCCGCGCGGCTCTCGCCGGACGCCGCTATGGCGACACCCGCCTTCCCGCCGATCATGCTTCGCTTCCCGCGAACGTCTCGATCTGCAGCGACAGCTGGTACCACCAGGATGCGGTCGACGAAGCAAAGCCCAAATGGGAACGCTAATGTTTGTGTTTGGTATGATACCGCCGCGCTCGCGCAAGCGTCCGACGGAAGTTTGAAAAAGGGTCGAAACAACGAGGTTTCGGCCCTTTTTGATTCCTGCTGGACTCCCGGCTAGAGGGCGGGCTTTTCGATCACCGTGCAGGAAGTGACCGGCCGCTTCAGATGCTGGACCGTGGTCGCTCCGGTCTTGCCGATCCTCAGCGTGATCCCTGCCCCCGAATAGCGGGTGCCAGAAAGCGCCAGCCGCTTCTTCAGCGTGACAGGTTCGCCGTCGATCTGGAGGAAGGCGCGTTTGTCATCGTCATAAAATCCCACGATGAACTGCGTACCATCGGCACAGCGATAGGTCCGGAACGTCTGCGCATCCGCCTGTCCCGCACCGATAATTCCGCCCGACAGCATGGTGATCGCCAAAACAATGGCCTTGTGCCGGCCCATGATTGCCCCCTGAATGCACTCAAGGACGCCGCAGTGCGTCCAGTGGAAACATAACCCAAGCTGATCTCATGCCAGATTCCCCTGCCCGCCACCTCGCCCTGCAAGGCGCCAGCAATTTTCGCGACCTCGGCGGCTATCCGACTTCGGATGGCCGCACCACGCGCTGGCGCCACATCTTCCGCTCCAACCATCTCGGCCAGCTCACGGCCGCCGACGTCGAGATCGTCCGCGCGCTGGGCGTGCGCAGCGCCTTCGATTTTCGCGGCGTCGAGGAGCGCGCGGCCGGCGTCTGCGTCGTGAACGAGATCACGGTGCATTCGCTGCCGATCGAGCCGACCGTGGTGGCCGCGCTGCGCGCCGAGCTTGCCAAGGGCAGGCTCACCGCACCGGTTGCGCTCGAGCTCATGCGGGAGTCCTACCGCAATTATGTCCGCCACAACACGCACAGTTTTCGCATGCTGTTCGGCCATCTCCTGGAAGACCGCGCGCCTCTGGTGATCCACTGCACCGCCGGCAAGGACCGCACCGGCTTTGCAAGCGCGCTGATCCTGCATGCGCTCGGCGTGACCGACGAGGTCATTGCCGAGGACTACCTGTTGACCAACCAGCACTACAAGCGGGACGCATTGAACGCTTCCGATCTTCCCGCCGACGTCCTCGATGCAATCGGCAGCGTCGAGGACTCATACCTTGCTGCTGCCTTCGACGCGGTCGGCAACGAATATGGCGATCTCGAAACCTACTTGCGCGACGGCCTCAAGCTCGGCACACCGGAGCGGACGGCGCTGAAGGCGCGTTATCTGCAATCGTAAGCGGCCGCGCCGGGAGAACGACGATGCAAGGCAAGGTTCTGATCGTGACGGGCGCGCTCGGCGCCCTTGGCAAGGTTGTCGCCGAGACGGCGTTGGCGCGCGGCGCGCGTGTGGCCGGCATCGATCACGCGCCCTCGCAGATGTCGGCAACGCCCGAACGTATCGAGATCGGCGGCGTCGATCTGTCCGACGCAGCACAAGCGAAGACGGCAGTCGAGGCGGCGGCAAAGCACTTCGGCAGGCTGGATGCGCTGATCAACATCGCCGGCGGCTTCGCGTTCGAGACCGTGGGCGACGGCGACATCAAGACGTGGCAGCGCATGCATGCGCTCAACGTGCTGACGGCCCTCAACACCTCGCGCGCGGCACTGCCGCATCTCGCCGCGTCCGGGGCCGGCCGCATCGTCAATATCGGCGCCATGGGCGCGCTTCAGGCAGGTTCCGGCATGGGCCCCTATGCGGCGTCGAAAGCCGGCGTGCATCGCCTCACCGAGGCGCTTGCCAACGAGTGGAAGGGCAAGGTGACCGTGAACGCGGTGCTGCCGTCGATCATCGACACCAAGGCCAACCGCGCCGACATGCCGAAAGCGGATTTCTCCAAATGGGTGACACCGCAGGAACTCGCCGAGGTGATCCTCTTCCTCGCCAGCGATGCCGCGAGCGGCGTCACCGGCGCGCTGATCCCGGTAAGCGGCCGGGTTTAGTCCGGCACCAACAACCGCAGATTGCCCTTGAAGCGGATGCTCTGCTTGCCGGCGAGCGCGATGCCTTCGCCATAGGCGGTCTCGCCGGCGTAGGTGCCGCTGAAGCCGATGGTCACGACCTTGCGGCCCCACACCGGGCGCTCGTCGAACGAGGGCGAGTGTTCCTCGTTGGTCAGCTCGCCCTTCCACTTGCCGTCGGCCGAGGTGTAGCTGCCATAGGCGAAGAAGAATGAATCGCCGCCTCGCATGGTGCCGTCGCGCAGGACCATGACGCCCTGATTGCCGCCCTGGACGGCATCCAGCATCTCGATGCGAATGTGATAGAGGCCATTCCTGATCGTCATCTTCGTAAAGCGCCCGACTGTCCCGGTCGCAGGATAACCGCACCGTCGGTTCCCGATCAAATGGCGCAGAGCCACAACTGCGTTCCGGGCTAAACTGGCCGCAACTGATTCTCGGATCGGAACGTAAGACCCGGACGCTTTCCTTGGAAACCGCGCTTTATCTACCCGTCAAACGCTTCCTCGAAGAGCTCGGCTTCACGGTCAAGGGCGAGATCGGCGGCTGCGACCTCGTCGGCCTCAGCGCGGGCGATCCGCCTGTCGTGGTGATTGGTGAGCTCAAGCTCGCCTTCAATCTCGAGCTGATCCTCCAGGCGGTTGACCGCGCACCGGCCGGCGACGAGGTCTGGATCGCTGCAAAGATGTCGATCCGCGGCAAGGGACGCGAGAGCGATGCGCGTTATCGCAATCTGTGCCGCCGCCTCGGCTTCGGTATGCTTGGGGTGACTGAGCGTGGCCAGGTCGAGGTGCTGGTGAAGCCACCGACGGCAGCGCCGCGCCGCGAGCCGAAAAAGCGCTCTCGCCTCGTCGCCGAACATCAGCGCCGCCAAGGCGATCCCGTGCTCGGCGGCAGCACCCGCGCGCCGATCATGACGGCCTATCGCCAGCAGGCGCTGGCCTGTGCGTCGGAACTCGTCGGTGGGCCACGAAAGGTGCGCGAATTGCGCAAGCGCTGTCCCGATGCCGGCAAGATCTTGCTTAACAATGTGTATGGCTGGTTCGAACGTGCGGACCGGGGAATCTACGGGCTCACCGAGGCCGGACACGCGGCGCTGAAACGCTGGCCGCAGGCACCGATGAAAGAAACGCCCCGCGAGGCATCCCTGCCCTAGCGGCAATCACGTCGGGAGACATCGCATGATCGTTGTGACTGGCAGCGTAACGGTCCGCACCGAGACGTTCGACGAGGCGCGCCGCCTGAGCCTCGAGCATGTTCATCGGTCGCGACAGGAACCCGGCTGCATCTCCCATGGAGTGCATGTCGACTGCGAGAATCCGCTCAGGCTGGTGTTCTTCGAGCAATGGGCCGACCGCGCCGCGCTCGCCGCCCACTTTGCGGTACCTGCATCCGGCGAGTTCGTGCGCACCTTGCGCTCGCTGGCCACGGGGCCAACCACGCTCGACCTCTATGAGGCCGACAGGCTCGAAAAGCTGTGAGCGCATAGCTGTGATGCCACACCAAATTCATATTGCAATGCAACATCTCCGGCACTAGGTATCCCGGCATCAAACCGAGGCCGTTATGAGCGCAGACTGGAACACCAAATATGGCACGCGGCGCGTGCGCCACGATCCGCCGACCCTGGACGAGGCGATCTTCGCCGCCGTCGGCATCACCGACGATCATGAGCAGCAGGCCGAGATCGCGGCAGCGCTGATGGGGATGCCGATCGAAATCGTGCAGGCCGAGGTGAAGAAGCAGGCCCGCACCAACGGCCGCATCACCGCCACACGCGTGATCGCAGGCGAACAGGGTGCGCAGCGCTCGGTGGTGGTCGAACGCCGTGTCGTCCGCCGCTTCGGCAACGACAAGCGCACCGGTACCTGAGCGCTCAATTCCCTATCCCCAATACGAAAGCGGACCGGTTTTGCCGGTCCGCTTTTTTGATTCCAGTCCGCGTTGGGATTTAGGCGGCGCGATTGCCGTACATGCTGGAAATGATCTTCCAGCAGGTCGAGTTGAAGCTGAGAAGAGCGCGGCCGGCCGTGAAGGGCGAGGCCGCGAGTTCAGCGAGCTCGGCCTCGGGCGTCTTGGCGAGATCGATCGTGCCGGTCGATTCGCCATGGCGGAATTGCAGATTCGCTCCGAACTTCCTGGCGAGCGCCCGCATGGCGTGATTCTCGGCGCCGGTCGTGATGCGCAGGCGCTTGTAGCCTTTCCACCGCGCTTCCGCGATCAGCCGGCTGAACAAGATGGTGCCGACATTCTGGCGCCGTGCCGAGGCTTCCACGCTGAAGGCGACCTCGGGCAACGAATCGTCCTCCGGCGGATGCAGCTCGGCCGCACCGCGGACCACGCCGTCGACGATGTAGGCGACAATCACGGTGCCGTCCTCGGCGCAGCGGGCGGCGTAACGCTCGATGAAGCTGTCGTCGAGAAAGCCGTTGAAACGGTCGTGCCGGCTTGCGGAATCAAGCCGCAGGAGGTGATCGCGCAGAAGCGGCAATTCTTCCTGCTGGCTCAAGGTCCGGACATAGCCCGGAACGGGCGTCGTGCGGGTCGTGTCTTCAAGTACCACGTCAAAACTCCTCTTGGTGTCCCTCGAGGAGGCGTTCGAATCCCTAGGTCCCCAATATTGTGCGTCGCAGCATATTTTTCAAGACGGGAACCTGCCCAAGTTTCAGGCATCGAAAGCGACCAATTCGTTAATAAAATCAAGCCCCCGTAGTCATACGAGGACCAGCTGAGTCTGGGTCACCACGGCAACCAGCTTGCCGTCCTCGGTCTCCAGCCGAGTGTTCCAGACCTGGGTCCGCCGTCCCCGATGGACCGGTGTAGCCGTGGCGATAATCGTGGTTCCCTCTTTTGCCCCGCCGATGAAGTTGGTCTTGCTCTCGAGCGTCGTGGTGCCCTTGGCATCCTCTGGCAGATTAATCACGGTCGCGGCGGCACCGACGGAATCGGCGAGCGCCATCACCGCGCCGCCGTGGATGGTGTGGTGGAGCGTGCAGAGGTCGGGCCTGACCGTCATCCGCGCCACCACGCGGTCCTTCTCGGCCTCGACGAATTCGACGCCCTTGAGCTCGGCAAACGGCATCTTCATCGCTTTAAGTTTCTCGAGCGGCGTCATCGGATCTCCTCCCAATTCATTGTTGTTTCAGCGTGAATTGCTTCGGGCGGCAAAGCAATGACGTCCGAGGTAATGGCCCTGCTGACATCGGTGACGGCATTTGCGCATATGCTCTTCCCATGCGCCACTTCCCGCCCCGCCGCATCGTCTGCCTGACCGAAGAGACGGTCGAAACGCTGTACCTGCTCGGCGAGCAGGACCGCATCGTCGGTGTCTCCGGCTACGCCGTCCGCCCGCCCCAGGTGCGGCGGGAGAAGCCGCGGGTGTCGGCCTTCGTCTCAGCAGACATCCCGAAGATCCTGGCGCTGGAACCGGATCTGGTGCTGGCCTTCTCCGACCTCCAGGCCGGCATCGTCGCCGATCTCGTGCGCGCGGGCGTGGACGTCCATGTTTTCAATCAGCGCGACATCGCCGGGATTTTGGCGATGGTCCGCACACTTGGTGCGCTGGTGGGCGCCGCTGAACGCGCCGAAGGCCTTGCCCGTGATCTCGAACGGCGCCTCGCAGAGATAGCGGCAACACCTCGCCCGTCCGCGCGGCCAAAGGTCTATTTCGAGGAATGGGACGATCCGTTGATCTCCGGCATCGGCTGGGTGTCCGAGTTGATCGAGATCGCCGGCGGCGAGGATGTGTTTCCGCAACTGCGACATCGGCAGGCGGCAAAGGATCGCATCGTCTCGGCGGAGGCGGTGCGCGAGTCAGCGCCCGACGTGATCCTCGCCTCCTGGTGCGGCAAGAAGGTCGTCCCTGCCCGCATCCGCGCGCGCCATCGCTGGAACGAGATCCCCGCCGTGCGCGACGACCGCATCGTCGAGATCAAGTCGCCGATCATCTTGCAGCCGGGGCCGGCGGCGCTGACGGATGGGCTAGATGCGATCGTGACGGCGTTGTGGGGTGGACTCAAATAGCCTGATCGCAGCTTTCGTGTCCCGGACGCGTCAGCGTTGCTGCGCAGAGCCAAGAGGCGCAGCGCCGCGTGCGGGGCACGAGGCCTTCTTCAGGTCACCGCGTTCACCACCTGATATTCCGGCCGGCGCCAGACCTCGCCCGCAATCACCTCCTCGATGATCTCGGCTGCTCGCATGATCTCGCTCTCCCCAATGTAGAGCGGTGTAATCCCGAACCTCATGATGTCGGGCGCGCGGAAATCGCCGATGAGGCCGCGGGCGATCAGGGCCTGCATGGCGGCGTAGCCGCCGGCGAAGGCGAAGGAGACTTGTGAGCCGCGGTGCTCGTGCGCGCGCGGGGTGACGAGCTTGAGCTCGGGGCAGCGGCGTTCGATTTCGGCGATCAGGAGATCGCCAAGCGCCAGCGAACGCGCACGGACCTCACGAATGTCGACCCTGTCCCAGATGTCGAGCGAGGCCTCCAGCGCCGCCATTGCAAGCACCGGCGGGGTACCGACGCGCATGCGCTCGACGCCGCCGGCCGCCGCGTAGCCAAGCTCGAACGCAAACGGCTTTGCGTGGCCCATCCAACCCGACAGCGCGGCGCGCACGCCGTCGGCGTGGCGCGGCGCGACGTAGAGGAAGGCCGGCGCGCCGGGGCCGGCGTTGACGTATTTATAGGTGCAGCCGGCGGCGAAATCGGCACCGCAGCCAGCGAGATCGACCGGCAGCGCGCCGGCCGAATGCGCGAGGTCCCATACCGTGACGATGCCGAGCGCATGCGCCTTCGCGGTCAGCGTCGCCATGTCATGGCGCCGTCCGGTGCGGTAGTCGACCTCGGTGATGTAGAGGACAGCGATCTCCTCCGACAACGCGGCCTCGATCTCTTCCGGCGCCACCAGGCGCAATTGATGGCCGCGGCCGAGCGTCGCGATCAGCCCCTCGGCCATGTAGAGATCGGTCGGAAAGTTTCCGGTGTCCGATAGCACGACCTTGCGCGCGGCGTTCATGTCGAGCGCGGCGGCGAGTGCCTGGTAGACCTTGAGCGACAGCGTGTCTCCGACCATCACGGAGCCGGCTTCCGCACCGACCAATCGCGCGATGCGGTCGCCGACATGGCGCGGCTGGGCATACCAGCCCGCACTGTTCCAGGCGCGGATCAGCTCGTTGCCCCACTCGGCCGTGATGACGTTGCCGACGCGCTCGGCAACGCCCAGCGGCAGCGCGCCGAGCGAATTGCCGTCGAGATAGATCACGCCCTCGGGCAAATGGAACAAGGCCCTGGTGTCGTCATAGACGCGAAGCTTGGTCATGGGATCTCTACAGAATCGTACGGACGCGCCAGAGCTCGGGGAACAGCTCGACCTCCAGCATGCGCTTGAGATAGCTGACGCCGCCGGTGCCGCCGGTGCCGCGCTTGAAGCCGATGACGCGCTCGACCGTCGTGACGTGGTTGAAGCGCCAGCGCCGGAAGTAGTCCTCGAAGTCGACCAGCTTCTCGGCAAGCTCGTAGAGCATCCAATGCGTCTCCGGCGCTTCGTAGACGATCCGCCAGGCCTGGAGCACGCCCTCGTTAAAGCTGTGGGTCTCGCGAACGTCACGCGCCAGCACGGACGCGGGCATCTTGAGCCCGTTGCGGTCGGCGAGCCGCAGCACCTCGTCGTACAGGCTCGGCGTGGCAAGCTCGCCTTCGAGCAGCCGGGTCGTTTCCACATCGTGCGCGTGCGGCTTGAGCATGGCGTGGTTGCGGTTGCCGACCAGAAATTCGATCAGCCGGTACTGACGCGACTGGAAGCCCGAGGACTGGCCAAGCTGCGAACGGAAACGCGTATACTCGCTGGGCGTCATGGTGCGCAGTACGTCCCAGGCACCGTTGAGCTGCTCGAAGATGCGCGACATCCGCGCCAGCATCTTCATCGCGGGCTGCACTTCGTCCCTGGCGATGGCGCGGCGCGCGGCGCTGAGCTCGTGAATGGCAAGCCGCATCCACAGCTCCGTGGTCTGATGCTGGATGATGAACAGCATCTCGTCATGGGCTTCCGAGAGCGGATGCTGCGCGCCGAGGATCGCATCCAGCGCCAGATAGTCGCCGTAGGACATACGCCTGGCGAAATCGGTCTCGGCGCCTTCGCTCGTGGGATCGTAATCGCTGGACGTCATGGCAAGCCCTTTCGATCGATCGATCCTCGCCGCGTCAGTCGAGGCCGATCAGGCGCGCGGTGATCGGGGACGACGGATCCTTCAGTCCGTCGATCACCGTAAAATGGTTGAGCCCGGGATCGACGACGAGGCGCGTCGGCACGTCGAAGCCGGTCCAGACATTGGCGATCAGATCGGACTGACGCATGAATTCGGGCCGTTCGCCGCCGCCGACCCACGCCGTGACCGGCGAATGTCCCCGCGGCAGGTGCAGCGCCGCGCTTTCAAGCGTCGCCTCCTCCATGGTCATGCGCAGCGTCTCGTTCATCTTCGTCTTGAGTAGCGGTCGCAGATCATGCAGCCCGCTGATCGAGAGCGTGCCGGCGATGCGGTTGTAGACGGCGGGCTCGAGCCGGCTGTCGTTGCACAGCATGCGCGTGACGAGATGGCCGCCGGCGGAATGGCCAGCGAGCCGGATCGGGCCGGAGACGAGCGAGGCCGCCTTGGTGATCGCGGCGGTGATCTCTGCGGTGATGTCGGAGATGCGTGCGGCCGGCGTCAGCGTGTAGCTCGGCAGCGCGACAGTCCAGCCGTGATGCCGCGCGCCTTCGGCAAGATCGGTCCAGGTCGACTTGTCGAAGCGCATCCAGTAGCCGCCGTGGACGAAGACGACGAGGCCCTTGCTGTCGCCGTCAGGCAGGATCAGGTCGAGACGCTGGCGTTCGCCCGGGCCGTAGGCGACGTCCGCGCGGAAGTCTTTCAGGCGGGCGCGGTAAGCCGCCGCCCGCTCCGCCCATTGGGCCGGCATCTTGTCCGAGCCCGGGATATGGGCCGAATTGGCATAAGCATCATCCCAATCTCGCATCGTGACACCCAAGGATTCGGCCGTCGAACTGGGCGCCAGTCTGCCACCAGTCAGGACGGCGTCCTAGTCTTTCTTTTAAGCTTAAAGCATTTGGACGCGCCCGTGTTTCGGGCAGTGGGCGCTCCAACCGAGGCCGTAGGGTGGGCAAAGCGAAGCGTGCCCACCACTTCGTTCGGGGTAGAAGAGAGATGGTGGGCACGGCGCAAGGGCGCCTTTGCCCACCCTACAGGACCGTCCGCCCATCATTGCGAGCGGAGCGAAGCAATCCAGTCTGCTTCCGCAGCGACGCTCTGGATTGCTTCGTCGCAAGGGCTCCTCGCAATGACGGCGGAGAGACCTACGCCTTCTCCACCCCGCACCAATCCGCGATGAACAGGGCCATCGCCTTGGTCGACGTCTTCAGCGACTCCAGGTCGACGAATTCGTTGAAGCCGTGCATCTCGCCGCCGCTCGCGCCGAAGCAGAGGCTCGGGATGCCGTGATTAAGACCATAGAAGCGGGTGTCGGTGAGCGCGGTGAAGACGAGGTCTTCGATTTCGCCGCCATAGACGGTGCTGAAGGCCTTGCCGAGCGCGGCCTCGGGCGCCGCGGCGTCGGTCAGTTCATATCCCTCCGACAAAAAGCCCGACCATTCGACCTCCGGCGGATTGTTGGCGAGGAAGCGGTGGTTGCGCGCGGCAGCCGCAACGCAGGCCATGATCTCCTTCTGGTGATCGGCGATCGACCAGCCCGGCAGGACCGCGATGCGGCAATCGACGTCGCACCAGGCCGGCACGCTGGAGGCCCAGTCGCCGCCCTTGATGATGCCGGGGTTGAAGTTGATGGGATGGTTCAGCGTCTTGAAGTGCCGATCAGCTTTGGCGCGCTCGTTCCACTCGATCTCGAGTTTTTGCAGCGCCTGGATCAAATGATAGGCCGCCATGATTGCGTTGGCGCCGGAGCCGGCGAAGGCAACGTGGGTCGGATGGCCCTTCACGCGCAGGCGAAACCAGATCACGCCGACCTGCGAGCGCACCATCTTGCCGCCGGTCGGCTCCGGGATGAAGCAGGCGTCGGCACGATAGCCGCGCTGCAATGTCGAGAGCGCGCCGACGCCGGTGCTCTCCTCCTCGATCACGGACTGGAAGTGGATCCGCGCCGTCGGCTTGAAACCCGCCGCCTTGATCGCGTCCAGCGCGTAGAGCGCGCCGATCGTGCCCGACTTCATGTCGCAGGCGCCGCGGCCGAACATCTTGCCGTCCTTGATGACGGGCGAGAATGGCGGCGTGTCCCACAGTTCCAGCGGCCCCGCGGGCACAACGTCGCAGTGCCCCTGGAGGATCAGCGATTTGCCGCCATTCGTTTGCGGACGGTAGGTGCCAACCACCGTGCGCGCCTTGGAGAAATCGTGCTCGATCGGACCGAAACCACGCAGATCCTTGAGGTCATCGACATCGATGTGCCAGTCGTCGACCTCGTAGCCGCGTTCGCGCAGGAGGTCGCCGATCATGTCCTGGCACGGCCCCTCGGCCCCGCGGGTCGAAGGGATCGCAACGAAATCGCTTGTGGTCGCAAGCTGGGCTTCGAAGCCGACATCGACGGCGTCAAGAATCCTCTGCTGCGTTTCGGCATTCATCAGGCAACTCCAGGCATCCAATTGGTCAATGGTGCGCGCAAGCTAGCCGATTTCAGCCGTTCGGGTATTCTACAAAATAAGCATCCCGCAATGCATCTTCGAGCAGCCGGCCTTCCGAATAGCCATTCAGCGTCGCAGGCCGGGTTACACCATCCAGCAGGCGCGAGCACGGCTCCGGCGCGCCCAAGACGGTGCGCACGGGGATGCGCTCGGCATAGATCGGCAATTCGTAGTCCTCGTCGTCGTCAGCCACACCCTTGGCGCGGACTTTGGCCGAGGCTTCCTCGATCTCCATCGCGATGAAGGAGGTCGCCTTGATCTCCTGCGTGTTGCTCTGACGCAGGGTCGCGGTGCGGTCCGGGAAGAAGCGATCGACCATCGCGATCACTGCCCGCTCCTTTTCCTCGGGATCGGTGACCAGATAGGCAGTGCCGAACGCCATCACGGCGCGGTAGTCGGCGGAATGGTTGAAGCCGCAACGCGCCAGCACGAGGCTGTCGAGATGGGCAACGGTGAGGCAGACGCGCTCGCCCCTGGTCTGGTTGCGCAGCATGCGGCTCGCGCTCGAGCCGTGCCAATAGAGTTTTGTCCCTTCGCGCCAGAAGAAGGTCGGCGTACAATAGGGCTGGCCGTCGATGACATAGGAGACGTGGCAGAGCATCGAGGAATCCAGGATGCGGTGAACCGTGTCGTGGTCGTAGAAGCCGCGGTCGTGACGGCGCTTGACCTGATTGCGCGCTGACGTCGGATAGGAATTCTGGCTTTCAGTCTGGCTCACGGCCGCTCCTGTCGGGCTTGGAACAATTCCAGGAGAGTTGTAGCCGCGGATTTGGTCTGCGATAGTGCCAATTCCATGCGAAAAATTCCGACCAATTCACCCGCGCCCGCCAAGGCGGAGTTGCCCCTCGACCTCACCGGCCCGCACATCACCGCGGGCGCGTCATCGGCGCACCGGCTGTACCAGGCGTTGTGCGACATGATCGTCTCTGGCCTGGTCAAACCCGGCGAGCCGCTGCCGCCGTCTCGGACGCTGGCGAAGCAAACCGGCTTCCGCCGCAACGCCGTCGTCACTGCCTATGAACGGCTGATCGCCGACGGCTTTGCCGACGCGACCGTTGGCTCCGGCACCTTCGTCGCCGCGCGGATTCCGGCGCCTGCGGCCGAACCGAAGAAGCCGAAGGCCGTGGTCGAAGCGCCGCGACAGGGCGCATTCTCGCTCGGCTGTACCCATATCGACGAGCACGCGCTGCAGCGCTTCCGTGCCTTCCTCGGGCGGCGCATGCGCGCGTTCGGGTCCGAGCATCTGCACTATGGCGATCCGCGCGGCAGCCGCGAGCTGCGCGCGGCGATCGCCGATCATCTGCTGTCGGCACGTGGACTGCGCTGTGACCCCGATCAGATCATGCTGACCTCGGGCACGCTGCACGCGTTGCGCATCGTGCTGAGCGCGATCCTGAAGCCCAACGACCAGGTCTGGTGCGAGGACCCGGGTTACCCCGCCGCGCGAAACACCATTTCGCATTGCGGTTATCGCGCCGTGCCCGTCCCCGTCGACGAGCACGGGATACGTGTCGCCAAGGGCCGCACCGCCGCATCGTCCGCACGCGCGGCCTATGTGACGCCGTCGCACCAGTTTCCGCTGGGCGTGCAGATGTCGATGCCGCGACGGCTGGAGCTGCTGGATTGGGCGAAGCAGGCCGGCGCCTTCGTGCTGGAGGACGATTACGACAGCGAGTTCCGCTATGACGGCGCGCCGTTGATGTCGCTTGCCGGCATCGATCATCTCCAGCGCGTGATCTATATGGGCACGTTCGCCAAGACGCTGTTTCCGGGCCTGCGCATCGGCTATTGCGCGCTGCCCGAGCGGCTGATCGCGGACGTCACGGCCGCGCGCGCCGCGCTCGACCGCTTTCCCGGCACGCTGATGGAGGGCGCGGTGGCCGACATGCTCAATTCCGGCGCGTTCGCCGCCAACCTGAAGCGGGTACGAAAGCTCTATCGCGAGGCGCGCGACGCGCTGGCTGAGACCCTGGAAACAGCATCCGACGGCACGTTGTCGGTGCCTGTGCCGTCGCAAGGGCTGCACCTCGTCGCCCGGTTCGATCCATCGGTCGAGCTGTCGGCGGCGGCAGAAGCGAAGCAGGCGGCAGGCGCGGAAGGCTGGCTACTGGCCGACACCTATTCGCGCGCGCGTCCCCTGCCCGGGTTCGTGCTGGGATTTTCCGGCCACGCGGTTCCGCAACTCGTGGCCTCCGCCGAACGGCTCGCGCTGGAGTCGCGTGGCGCCTTGCGCGCGAGGAGCAAATCGGCCCGGCGGGCGTGACGAACGTTCACTATGAGAATCGCCTGCCGCTCCCTACATTGCGGCATCGATGCCGGGACCTCACATCATGCTGCTGCGCCGCGCGACCTGCCTCTCGCTGCTGATCTCGGTCGCCCTCGCGACGGCGGCGCATGCCGTCACTGTCGGACGTGAACAGGACATCACCGATCTCAAGCTCGGCCAGCGCGTGCAAGTGGATGACGGAACCTGCCCCGCCGGGCAGGTCAAGGAAGTGCGCGGTGCGAGAATGACCGACAAGGGCGTGGCGCGGACCATCGCCTGCGTTCCGCGCTTCGGTCCGAAATCGAAGTGATGGTTACGACTTCGCCGGGTCGAACATGCACTGCAAGGTCGGTTTGGCGATCTTGGTGAAGGTCGAGCCGATCTCGCCCTGCTTGGACGCTGGCACCCAATCAGTCTCGATCGTTGGCACGCCGGTCTCGCTGATGCCGCGCAACAGCGCCTCGCGCAGATCGCGGTCCTCGACGGCAGCAACGGCGTGATCATGCAGGCAGCCGCAGACCTCCTCGGGATGCTCCCAGCGCCCGAGCATCCGCGGCGCACACTGACGCATGAACTCGCTGCGGGGATCCGGTAGCCTCGAAGGAGCGCGAACCTGCGCGTGGGCAGCGCTGATCGTCAGAAGCGAAACGAACGCTGCGGCGCAGAATCGGACAATCATGATGGCCTTTATCGGCTGGTTTTTCTTTTGATTTTCTTGGCTGTCGATCAGAAACGCGCAGCGACCACGATCGGCTGCGGCGCCGTGGTGGTGACCGGCGAGCCGCTGTACTGGAAGGTGCCGACACCCGGGAGATTGCCGTCCGGCGCCCCCGCGAACGAAGAGCCGGCGAGCACGAAAGCGAAGGCAAGGATGAAGCTGAGCGTGCGCATGATCTCGTGTCCCAATTCCTTGGCCGGCGGTGCGTCGTCGTTGTGAAGCTGATAACCATGCGTCGTTTCGCGCGTGATGCGCCAAAAGCGGAAAATGGTTTCGTCTTTGTGAGAATTGTTTCGTCACACGCCAGGCGACGAAACATCCAGCGGAAAATCCCAGTCTTTTCAGAGGGGTCGCGCGGCGCCTGAAAGTGGTCTTGCAGGCTCTGTTCGCGCTTGGAAGCAGGCCCACACTGCGCGCCGTCACACGCGCGCCTTCCGCACTTCACATGCATTTTACGTTTTTCTGCTGAAGAGAAGCCCGAACGAGGGCTTGGGTTCCGTCGAACCGGCGGCGATTCGACTGCGACCCAAGCCATCGAAACCGAGAAATCCGGAACCACCGGGCGCGTTCAGTTGAGGGATGCCATCATGACGGCGCAAGATCGCGCAACGCCGCGCGACGCGGACCTACGGACGGACCGCGCCGACCAGCAACCCAGCCGCGTCGCTGCAATCGGGGCAATGTCGCTGCAGTCGGGCCGCGGCCACGAGGCCGCGCCACAAGCATTCGTGCGGCTGACCGGCTCGCATCTCGCAAAGCCGCGCGCCAGCCGCACTCTCGTTACTGAGTGAACGCAAGAGAACGCACGCGCGTCACTGAGTGAAGAACTCGCCGCACTTCTGGACGTTGGCGTCAGCCGGCCCCCACGGCATGACCGGTACCGTCGAGGTCGAGTTCTTCGGCGAACCCTCGATCAGCCGGTCCGAATAGACCATGTAGACCAGCACATTGCGTTTGGCGTCACAGCCGCGCACGATCTGCATCTTCTTGAAGAACAGTGAGCGGCGCTGGCGGAACATGTCGTCGCCCTGCTCCATCTTGTTCTTGAACTTGATTGGGCCGATCTGGCGGCAGGCCAGCGAGATATCCGAGACCTCCTCGGCAAGGCCGAGCCAGCCCTTGAAGCCGCCCTTCTCCGGCACGGTGAAATGACACGCCACGCCCTCGACCTCGGGGTCGTCGAGGCCGTAGGTCGCGAGCTTGTCATTCGGGCTCATCCATTTGAACACCGTCGAGCGGCGGAAGATCAGATCCGGCTCGTCGGCGGCGATTGCAGAGCTCGCTGGGACAGCCAGCAACAGGAGGAATAAAGCAAGGTCTTTCAAGCGGATGCCGGAAAGACCGGGGAAACGAGATGACATGAAGTTCTCCGGTAACAAGTCCCGGCAATGTAGGCATACGACAGCCCGTCAGGAAGACGACCGGCAGCCGTCGCGGCCGCCGTTTACCGCTCCGTGAGGCTTTTTTGCTACGTCATGGACAAAATTCGCTGACGGCAGAACTGCCGTGCTAGTGAACGCGTATCCCCTCTGCGAGACTAATTTCTGAGTTGGATTGTGGATTCGAGGAATGAATAGCGTGAACGGGGCCAGTTTTTCTGCCAGGCCGGCCCGGCTGTGGCAGGTCGCCATTTTGACGGCGGCGGGTGCGATTGGCTTGACCAGCCAGGCGGACGCGGCGTTCTACTACTGGAGCGACTACTCCGACGGGTCCTACGCCGCCCGGCAGGAGCGCTATCCCGACATTCCCCGGCAGAAGCCCCAGAAGCGCAGTACGGCTAGCAAGAAGGCGGTCGTCGCCGAGAAGGAAGCGGGCACCAAGCCGCAAGGTCCGCTCGTGATCGTCGTGTCGATCGATCGGCAGAAGGTGACGGTCTTCGACACCAACGGCGTGTTCGCGGAATCCCCGGTGTCGACAGGCATGAAGGGCCACTCGACGCCGATGGGCGTGTTCAGCGTGATCCAGAAGCACAAATTCCATCAGTCCAACATCTATAGCGGCGCGCCGATGCCGTACATGCAGCGGATCACCTGGTCCGGCATCGCCATGCATGCCGGCGTGCTGCCGGGCTATCCGGCCTCGCACGGTTGCATCCGCATGCCGATGGCGTTCGCGGTGAAGATGTGGAACTGGACCAGGATGGGCGCGCGCGTGATCGTCTCGCCCGGCCAGATGTCGCCGCAAAATTTCTCGCATCCCCTGCTCGCCTCGGTGCGCGTGCCGCCGCAGCCCGCCGCCAGCCTGGAGCCGCAGACCAATGTCGGCGACAAGGCCGACAAGGGCGCCGCACCAACCAAAGTCAGCGAAGCAAAACCCGTCGAGACGAAGACCGCCAGCGCGGAGAGCGCGCTCGAGCTGCGTTCGTCGCTCGGCCATACCGTGATGTCGGATGCGACCACCGGCAATGCACCGGCGCGCGCGGAAGCAGCCGCACCAGCCGACAAGGTTGAGGCCAAGTCTGAAAAGAGCGCCGAGGCATCTGCCCCGGTCAAGCCGCAGTCGGAAGAAGCAGCCAAGCCCGCAAGCGCCGACGCAAAGCCCGTTGAGGCCGCAGAAGCGCCCAAGACTGCAGAAGCGCCCAAGGCTGAAGCCGCCGAGCCCGCGAAGAAACCCGATGCGCCCGCTGCCGCACCTGCGCTCACCGCCTCGCCCGACGCCAAGAAGGACGAGACCCGCGTCGCTGATCCTGCGCCTGCCGCGAAGCCGGAGACGCCCAAACGCGCCGGCCAGATCGCGGTGTTCATCAGCCGCAAGGATTCCAAGCTCTACGTGCGGCAGAACTTTGCGCCGCTGTTCGAGGTTCCCGTCACGATCGCTGCGAGCGACCGGCCGCTCGGCACCCACGTCTTCACCGCCGAGGTCGACAAGACCGACACCAACGCACTGCATTGGTCGGTGGTATCGCTGCCGGTCTCAGCCCGCGCCGCCGCGCGCGAAGATGACAGCCGCGTGACACTCCGCCAGCGTGGCGCCACCGTGATCCCCGTCGCCGCCAAGCCCGTTACAGCCAAGCCCGTGGTCATGCCGGACAGCCCGGCCGAGGCACTCGACCGTATCTCGATCCCTGCGGACACCATGGCGAAGATCAACGAGATGCTGACATCGGGCGGCTCGATCATCGTCTCCGACCAGGGCATCAACCAGGGCGAGACCGGCGAAGGCACCGACTTCATCGTCCGCCTGTACTAGAGCGCTTTCGAGCGAAGTGGCGCCTTGCCGCGTCCGATAACGCGGTGTTGACCAGGCGCGTCGCGCCGACGCAGTAAGGTGCGTCCCGGATCACGTCGGGGGACGTTGCCATGCTGAACCGCAGGACCATGCTCGCCGCGCTTGTCGCGACGACCGCGTCTGCTGGACGCAGCCGTGCCGATGGCGGCATGAGCCGGATCTCGGCCTATGCCTTCTCCTTCCCTGCATTATCAGGCGACGACATCCGCCTTGCCGCGTTCACGGGCAAGCCGCTGCTGGTGGTCAACACCGCTTCGCTCTGCGGCTACACTCCGCAATACGCGGGCCTCCAAGAGCTCTGGAGCGAGTTTCGCGAGCGCGGGCTCACCGTGATCGGCGTGCCCTCCAACGATTTCGGTGGCCAGGAGCCCGGCGGCACCAGCGAGATCACGGAAACCGCGCACCACCAATACGGCGTTACCTTCCCGATCGCGGCCAAGGCCGTGGTGGTCGGCGCCAAGGCGCATCCGTTCTACAAATGGGCGGCCGAGGCGCGCCCCCGCGACATTCCGCGCTGGAACTTCCACAAATACCTGATCGGGCGCGACGGCTACATTGCCGAGGTGTATCCGTCTGCGGTCGATCCGACGGACACACGGGTCAAGACGGCGATTGCGAAGGCGCTGGCCGACAGCTGACACCCGCAAGCCCGCATCCGGTTGGGCACAATTGTGGCGGGGTGCCAAACAGCCGTTGCAATGACGAGGGCCCACCATCTAGGCTAGGACGATCAAGGGGCAGGATGGTTTTGCCGGAGGCGAAAAGCTGCGGCGGAACAACGGGATCAATCTCGAGGACAACACCATGCGTGTGGCGGCAGGACTGATTTTGGCAAGCGCGATGTCGGTTGCGATGGCAGGCGCAGCGTGGTCGCAGACCCCGGCCGCAAAGCCCGCAGCCGCCACCCAAGCGGCACCGGCTGCAGCCCCCGCCGCGGCACCGGCGCCCGCTCCCGCGGCGGCAGCCGCTGCGCCGACGCAACCGGCCTTCCCGCCCCCGCCCAAACAGGCGCCCCAGCCCGCCCGCGCGGCCTGCAACACGCCCGGCGCGCTCGGCGTCGCCCGCACCGTCGAGATCGACACCACGGGTGGTCCGGGCTTCGGCTTCGAGCATTTCAAGGAGCTCGACTTCCTGCGCGACAAGGAGGTCGTGCTGACCTTCGACGACGGCCCCTGGCCGAAGAACACGCCCGCCGTGTTGAAGGCTCTCGCCGACGAATGCACCACCGGCATCTTCTTCTCGATCGGCAAGCACGCGACCTATGAGCCGGAGATCTTGAAGCAGGTCTATGCGGCCGGCCACACCGTCGGCGCCCACACCTGGTCGCACGCCAACCTCAACAACAAGAAGCTCACGGAAGCGCAGCGCAAGGAAGAGATCGAGAAGGGATTCTCCGCAGTGAAGTGGGCGCTCGGCGGCATCTCGCCCTCGCCGTTCTTCCGCTTCCCGGCGCTCCAGCATCCGCCGGAGATGGTCACCTATCTCGGCAACCGCAACGTCGCGATCTTCTCCTGCGACATCGACTCCTTCGACTTCAAGGCGTCGAAGCCCGAGAAGGTGATCGAGACCGTGATGAAGAAGCTCGACACCAAGGGCAAGGGCATCATCCTGATGCACGATTTCCAGAAGCACACGGCGGAAGCCCTGCCCGAGTTGCTCAAGCGCCTGAAGGCCGGCGGCTACAAGGTCGTGGCGATGCGTGCCAAATTCCCGGCCTCGACGTTGCCGGAATACGACCAGGAGCTGCTCAAGGACGTCAAGCTGCCGACAGTGAGCACGCGCCCGGTCAACAGCGTCGTGACGACGGTCTCGGAATAGACCGCAATTGTCTTTCCGGTTTGAAGGTTACGTCATCATATCGGCGGACGGCATGCTTGCCGATCCGTCGCACATCATGCCCTCAACGCTGGTGTTCGAAGGCGACAAGCGCTTTTTCGAGCAAGCGCTCGATCGAGCCGCGGTCGTCGTGCACGGCGGACACTCGCACGAGCAGCAGCCGAATTCGCCGAAGCGCAAGCGGCTGATCCTCACGCGCAAGATCAAGGCGCTCACCGTCGACCCGGAGATGCCGAACGCGACGTTGTGGAATCCCGAGCATGCGAGCTTCGAGGAGGCCTGCGCTTTCGCCGATGTCGCCTGCGGCACGGTCGCAATCATCGGCGGCCCCGTCGTGTTCGACATGTTCATGGACCGCTACGACACGTTCTGGCTGTCGGAAGCCCCGCATGTGCGGCTGCCTGGCGGCGAAGGCTGTTTCGTCGGCGTGCCGGAGCGGACGCCGCATGAGGTGCTGGCGTCACACGGGATGAAACCGGGGGCACCGTACCTGCTCGACGCGGCGCATCACGTCACGGTGACGCCGTGGCGTCGATTCTAGCGCAGGCGATCTGCGCTACGGCGTCTGAAGGTGATAGGCCAGCACACCACGCAGCGTGTGCACCGTGCCGCCCGCGCTCAGGCTGGTCATGAAATCAGACGCCAGATCGTCTCGCGCCCCGAGATGCGTGACGCGATATTCGGCGCGGGCGGAGATGCTGTCGGTGAAGAAGCGCTCGAAGCCGCCGCCGAAGGTCGCGCCGTGATATTCCCGCGTAGGAGCGCTGCCGGGAAATCCGAGGAAATTGTACGAGATCGACTGCGCCGTCGTTCCGCTGTAGCCGCCGAGCAAGTAGACGAGCGTCTCCGGCGCCACGAGGTAGCCGACGCGTCCGCCGACGGTCCACCCCCACTTCACCGCCGCGAGATCCGACGAGATTGCAACACCTCCGCCCGATGCGTTGACCTTGGCGCCGCCATTGGTCCCGGCATCGATCAACCCGAATGCGCTGACGACCCATCTCGGCGCGACCTGGCGATCATAGCCGATCGTGAAAGTGCCGCCGACGTCGGCGCCGCCCAAACCGGACGCATTGAAATCCAGCACACCGGCGAACGATCCCGCGACATGGGGCGTGATGACGTCGCCCCCGATACCCGCGCCGACGTAAACGCCCGTCCATGTCGGATTCAGCGCGGGCGCCACTGAAGCGGTCGCAGGTCCGCCGAACTGGCCGAAGCGATAGGCCGCGCCGATCCTGACCACATGCTCGGACAGGTCCGTGGTCCAGACCGCGCCGAGCGGATCGACCGTCGTGTTGCGGCCGAGCGCGACGTAGCGGTATTCGCCGCGCAGTGACACGTTGCTCGCGAGGCGATATTCCGCGCCGGCGCCGACCGTGTAACCGTGCGACGTCAGCCCCGATTCCTGCACCGTGAACGAAGGCCCTCCCCCGAGGATCACGTAGTTCAAGTTCCAATTGTTGATGCGCATCTCGCTGTAGCCGGCGAGGCCGTAGAGCAGGATATCGGGCGTCACCAGAAATCCCGCACGGCCGCCGATCGTCCAGCCCTGATCCAGCGACGGCAGCGCAGCGTTCAGGCTCTGGCCGAAGAACGGGCTCGACGCACTGGCCGTCGTGCGCTGGCGCGACCAGTCGTAATCGACGAAACCGCCGACCACGAAACGCGGCGCAACTTGGACATCAAATCCGGCGAAAACCGACAGTCCGAGATCGGCGCCCTGCAAGCCGTCGAGGCTGAACAAATCCGCGCCGCCGCCGACCGGCGTCAGGTTCGACCGCCCGGTCGCGAAGTCGAAGCCCAGTCCGCCGCCGACATAAAACTGGGTCCAGTTCGCCACGGGCGCCGTCAGCGGCCGCGCCTTCACGGGCAAGTCTGCCGCACAGGCCGCGGTTACAGAAACCGCCGCGACATGCGCCGCCCCCAGAACGACAACAGCGCGTGCCGCCGTCTTGCGCTTCGATTGAACCAAGTCCGCCCCCAATCACCCAGTGCCGATTGCGCCTGTGCAACCGGAACCGTCGGTACTATTGGGCTCGGACGGATTCCGACAAGTGGAGAGACCGGTCGATCCGCAGCGGCCACGATTTTGTGGAACCGCTGTGATCTCAAAACCATAATCTGTGAATGATGGTTCATGCACTCGTCGCAAACGGACGAGCCATCAACTCGCTTTACACGTCCCCGTAGGCCGTCTCAGCCGAGCGCGTAGCGCGGCCATAGCCCATGATCATGAACAGCGCGCCGATGATCGAGAGATTCTTCAGCGCGTCGACCACCATCTTGGCGTTGTCGGGCGCGGCCTGATTCCAGAAATCGGAGAACAGGACGGTCGAGCCCGCGATGTAGATGATCATGAGCAATGCGAAAAAGCGCGCGCCGAAGTTCAGCGCAATCATCAGGCCTGCAATGATCTCAAGCCCGCCGGCCGCGATCGCCAGCAGTTGCGGCGTGGTCATGGCGGTCGCCGTCTCGATCTGCTTGGTGTAGGACTCGATGACCTCAGGCACCACCACCTTGGTGGCGATGAAATCGGCCGTCGCCTGGAGGGGAAAGAACTTGGTCGCGCCCGTGTAGATGAACAGCACGGCGAACAGGATTCGCCCGAAAGTCACGAACGCTGGCATGATCGGCCTCTTGGCTCAGGCTTTTTGAAAAAGGCGTCTTGACGAGAGTACCGGGCGATTATGAAGAGTCGTGCGCCGGTTTACAAACGGGGAAATGGCGAACTGCGAGCAATTCAAAGTTGGCGACGCGGGCGGTGCGCCTTCTCCCCTTGTGGGACAAGGTGGCATAGGCGGCCTGCGGCCGCCGTTCTTAAGAACGCCGAAGCGAAGCTTCGGCTATGGCGCCGGATGAGGGGTATCTCTCCGCGAGCTCAATAGCGGTGGGACTCGTGGATAGAGACCCCTCACCCCGTCTCGCCGTTAACACGGCGATCCACCCTTCCCCACAGGGGGGAGAGGGTAAGACGGCATCTTACGTAAACAGCGTCGGCTGCTGCCGCGCGGCGCGCTCCTGCGCTTCCACGACCGCAACGGCCGTCATGTTGAGGATGCCGCGCGCCGTCACCGATGGCGTGAGGATATGCGCCGGGCGAGCCGGGCCGATCAGGATCGGGCCGACGGGGAGCGCATCCGCCAGCGACTTGATCATCTGATAGGCGACGTTGGCGGTGTCGAGGCTCGGCATGATCATGATGTTGGCCTCGCCCTCGAGCTTGGAGTGCGGCAGCACCATTTTCCGCGCAGCAGCTGAAAGTGCCGTGTCGCCCTGCATCTCGCCGTCGGCCTCGATCTCCGGATGCTTCTCCTTCAACAGCTGGGTCGCCCGGCGCATCTTGCGCGAGGACTCGGTGTCGTAGCTGCCGAAATCCGAGTGCGAGACGAAGGCGATCTTCGGCTTGATGTTGAAGCGCTGGACGTGGACCGCCGCCAGCGAGGCGATCTCGGCGAGCTCTTCGGCGCTCGGATTGGGCCGAACCTGCGTGTCGGCGATGAAGAAGGCGCCCTTGCTGGTGATCAGCAGCGCCAGTGCCGCATAGTCGATGATCCCCGCGGAGAAGCCGATGATCTCGCGGACATGGCGGAGGTGGTGCATGTAGCGGCCTTCGACGCCGCAAAGCATGGCATCCGCCTCGCCGCGCATGACCGCGAGCGCGGCGATCACCGTGTTGTTGGTGCGCACCACCGTGCGCGCAGCATCCGGCGTCACGCCGCGGCGGCCGGCGACCTCGACATAGGACTGGACATAGGAGCGGTAGCGCGGATCGTCCTCGGGATTGACGAGGTCGAAATCCTTGCCTGCCTTGATCGACAGGCCGAAGCGCTTGATGCGCGCCTCGACGACCGACGGACGCCCGACCAGGATCGGCGTGGCCAGCTTCTCCTCCAGCACCACTTGCGTGGCGCGCAGCACGCGCTCGTCCTCGCCTTCGGCGTAGATCACGCGCACCGGCTGGGTCTTGGCCTTGGCGAACATCGGCTTCATGACGAGGCCGGAGCGGAAGGCGAAGCGCTCGAGCAGCGCGGTGTATTCGTCAAAGTTGGTGATGGGGCGCGTCGCGACGCCCGACTCCATCGCCGCCTTGGCGACGGCGGGCGCGATGCGCAGAATCAACCTGGGATCAAAGGGGCTCGGGATCAGCGAGCCGGGGCCGAAGCCCTGCGTTTCGCCGGTGTCAAAGCCCTGCGCGACCGCATCCGACGGCGCCTCGCGCGCGAGCTGCGCAATGGCCTCGACGGCGGCGTGCTTCATCTCCTCGTTGATGGCGCTGGCGCCGACGTCGAGCGCGCCGCGGAAGATGAAGGGGAAGCAGAGGACGTTGTTGACCTGGTTCGGATAGTCGGAGCGGCCGGTGCAGATCATGGCGTCGGGGCGCACCTTCCGCGCCTCCTCCGGCATGATCTCCGGGGTCGGATTGGCGAGCGCCATGATCAGGGGCTTGTCGCCCATCGCCTTGGCCATCTCCGGCTTGAGCACCCCTGGTGCCGACAGCCCGATGAAGATGTCGGCGCCGCCGATGACGTCGCCCAGCGTGCGCTTGTCGGTCTTCTGCGCGTAGACCGCCTTCCAGCGGTCCATCGTGGTGTTGCGGCCTTCATGCACGAGACCGTCGATGTCGCAGACCCAGATGTTCTTGCGCTGCGCGCCCATCGACACCAGAAGGTTGAGCGTCGCGATCGCGGCGGCCCCTGCCCCCGACGCGACGATCTTGACGTCGGACAGCTTCTTGCCGTTCAGCCTGAGACCATTGGTGATGGCGGCGGCGACGATGATGGCGGTGCCGTGCTGGTCGTCATGAAAGACCGGGATCTTCATGCGCTCCTTCAACTGCGCCTCGATCTCAAAACATTCCGGTCCGCGGATGTCCTCGAGATTGATGCCGCCGAAGGTCGGCTCGAGCGCCGCCACGGTCTCGACCACGCGCTCGATGGTGTCGGCGGCGATCTCGATGTCGAACACGTCGATGCCGGCGAATTTCTTGAACAGGACGGCCTTGCCCTCCATCACCGGCTTGGAGGCCAGCGGGCCGATATTGCCGAGGCCGAGCACCGCGGTGCCGTTCGAGACCACCGCGACCAGATTGGCGCGGGTGGTGAGCGTGGCGGCCTCCGCCGGGTTCTTGGCGATCTCGGTACAGGCGGCGGCAACGCCCGGAGAATAGGCAAGCGCGAGGTCGCGCTGGTTGGCGAGCGGCTTGCTCGCCTGGATCTCGAGCTTTCCGGGGCGCGGCAGACGGTGATAGGCCAGCGCCGCCTGGTGGAGATCATCAGAATAAGACGACATGCGGTGTCTCGCCTCGCGTTACCGGCCTCAAAATGCCTCATCCGGAGCCGCCGCCCAAGCGGACGGTATTTCCGGGTCATGGAAACGGGATGAAGCACGGCGGGCGCCCCGGTGGCAACATCCGATTACGGCCCCATCAACAGTGCGCATGGTCAAATACCTGATAGCGCTAGCTTTCCCTAGACCGCGCGGCATTTCCCGAATATGGCAGGTTGCGCAGTGCAAAACGGGCAACTGGAGCTGGGAATGAAGCGGATCCTGATCGGCCTGATCGTGGCAGCCGTGCTTGCCGCGGGCGGATGGTTCGGCTTCAACCTCTACGTCCAGCATCGGGCCACCGCCGAGGTCGAGGCGGCGTTCGAGCAGATGCGCCAACAGGGCGGCAAGGCGAGCCACGGCAAGATCACGTTCGAGCTCGCGACCCGGACGCTGACGATCGAGGATATCGCGGTCACTCCCGGCACCCTGCCGCAGGCGCAGATCAAGATCGCCGGCATCAAAGGGACGGGTGTTCGCCTGGTCGACGATATCAGGTTTTCGGCCGACAGCATCGACATCACCGGTGTTGAGGTCGCACTGGACCAGGCTCCCCCTGCAAAACTGAAAGTCTCCTACAAGATCCCGCAATTGACGATGCGCGACTACGCCGGTCCCGTTCACGCCGCAGCTGCGCCAGCGGACAACTCCCTGATCGAGATGTACCGCTATGCGCTCAGCCTGTACACGGGCGTCACGGCCTCGTCGCTTACGGCCCCGACACTGACGATGAGCTTCGATTCCGGCAACGCTGCCGCCGGCAGCGGCGAGTTCACCTATACCGGGCTGGCGATCCAGAACCTCAAGCAGGGCAAGATCGATGCGATGAAGGCCGACCGCGCCGTCATCTCGGTCGAGGTGAAGCAGCCAGGCAAGCCGGACAAGCTGACAGGCGAGCTGTCGAACATCATCGTCAACGATTTCGATGCCACCGCGATCCTCGCGGCGCTCGATCCGCAGACGAGCGGCGACGACAACTATCGCCGGGTCTACCGGCAAGTCTCGGCAGGCCCGTACACGCTCAAATCGGCACAGGCGATTCGCGTCGATATCGACGGCTTCGCCATCGAGGACATTGCCGTGCAGCCGTCGAAATTCCGGCTGGCCGACGTGCTCGCCGCGCTGCCGCAGGATCAATCGGCGCCCCAGACGCCGGCGCAGGCGCGCGAGCTGCTGGAGAAGCTCGCCGGGGTCTACGAGGGTGTTCGCATCGGCAAGGCCGAGATGGGCAAGACGTCGATCGGGACGCCGCAGGGAACAGCCAAGATCAATGCGGTCAGGTACCGCGAGGGCGAGTTCGCCGTCGAGGGCGTCGATACGCCGTCGCCGCAAGGGCAGTTCAAGATGGAGCGCTTCGCGCTCAAATCGTTCAGCATTACGAACCTGATGCGCTGGGCCGCGGGCCTTAGCAATCCCGGGCAGGCGCCCTCGCCCGACCAGATGCTGGGCCTGTTCCGGGTGCTCGAAGGCGCCGAGATCAAGGGCGTGGTCTCGCCCTACAAGAACACGCGGCAGCTCATCACCATCGACACGATCAGCCTGAATTGGGGCCAGCTGGTCGGATCGATCCCGAGCAAGGCCAATCTGGTCGTGAAGATGGTCACGCCGACCGATCCCTCCAATCCGGCGCAGCGGCCGCTGATCATGGCGGGCGTGGACAAGCTGGCGATCGACCTCGATCTCGGCGCCGCCTGGACGGAGTCCTCGGGCGCGTTTGCGCTTGCGCCCGCCCCCATTGATCTCGGCAACCTCGCCAAGGCGCAGGCCCGCTTCGCGCTCACCAACGTGCCGCGCGGTCTGTTCACGACCGACCCGGCGCAGGCCATGGGCCAGGCGGCGCAGGTCGAGACCGGTACGATCGAGCTCTCCCTGCGCGACAGCGGCGTCGTCGATCTCGTCGTGGCGCAGTTCTCGCGCATGCAGAATGTCAGCCGCGACGCTGCCCGCAGTACCATCGCCGAGATGATCCGCGCGCAGGGCGAGAAGGTCACGGCCGCCAATCTCGATGCCAAAGCGGCGGTCGATGCACTCGCCGGCTTCGTCGAGACCTCAGGTCAGACGCTGACGATCAAGCTGACCCCGCTCGGCAAGGTGCCGGTGCTTCAGCTCATGGACGCACTGAACAGCGAGCCGATCGTCGCGCTGGCGCAGTTCAGGATCGAGGCGTCGACGGGGCTGTAGGGGCGAGCGGTGGACTTCTGTCCCGGACGCGCTGCAGCGTTCTTACGCTGCCGCGCAGAGCCGGGACCCAGAAGTGCCGCGGCTCGCCGAGACATGGGCCCGGCTCTGCAGCGCACCGCTGAAGTCGCGCTGCGCTGCGTCCGGCACGAGCCCGAAAACCGGCTCAGATCACTTCTGCGGCAGGTTCACCCGCACATGCAGCTCGCGGAGCTGCTTGGTGCTGGGTTCCGACGGTGCCCCCATCAGCAGATCCATGGCCTGCTGGTTCATCGGGAACAGCGATATCTCGCGCAGATTGTTGGTGCCGCACAGAAGCATCACGATGCGGTCGACGCCCGCGGCCATGCCGCCATGCGGCGGCGCGCCGTACTGGAAGGCGCGGTACATGCCGCCGAAGCGGTCGACCACTTCCTGCTCGCCGTAACCCGCGATCTCGAACGCCTTCACCATCGCTTCCGGCACGTGGTTGCGGATGCCGCCCGAGGCGATCTCGTAGCCGTTGCAGGTGATGTCGTACTGGAACGCCTTGATGGTCAGCGGGTCCTGGCCCTTCAGCGCGTCGAGACCGCCCTGCGGCATCGAGAACGGGTTGTGCGAGAAGTCGACCTTCTTGTCGTCCTCGTTGTACTCGTACATTGGGAAATCGACGATCCAGGCGAGCTCGAACCGCTCCTTGTCGGTGAGGTTCAATTCCTCGCCGACCTTGTTGCGGGCAAGGCCGGAGAATTTCCAGAACTTGTCGGGGTCGCCCGCGACGAAGAAGGCGGCATCGCCTTCCTTGACACCGATCTGCGCGCGGATCGCCGCGGTGCGCTCAGGCCCGATGTTGTTGGCAAGCGGGCCAGCGCCCTCGCCGCCCTCGCGCCACATGATGTAGCCGAGACCGGGTTGGCCTTCACCCTGCGCCCACGAGTTCATGCGGTCGCAGAAAGCGCGTGAGCCGCCGCCTGGCGCCGGGATCGCCCAAACCTGGTTCTTGGGGTCTTCGAGCATGCGCGCAAAGACCTTGAAGCCGGAGCCGCGGAAATGCTCGGAGACGTCCTGCATCTCGATCGGGTTGCGCAGGTCCGGCTTGTCGCTGCCGTATTTGCGCAGCGCCTCGGCGAACGGGATGCGGCGCCAGTTCTTGCTCACCGGCTTGCCCTTGGCGAACTCCTCGAACACGCCGGTGATCACGGGCTCCATCGCCGCGAAGACGTCTTCCTGCGTGACAAAGCTCATCTCGACGTCGAGCTGGTAGAACTCGCCCGGAAGACGGTCGGCACGCGGGTCCTCGTCGCGGAAGCAGGGCGCGATCTGGAAGTAGCGGTCGAAGCCCGACATCATCAGCAGCTGCTTGTACTGCTGCGGCGCTTGCGGCAGCGCATAGAACTTGCCGGGATGGATGCGCGACGGCACCAGGAAGTCGCGCGCGCCTTCCGGCGAGGACGCAGTCAGGATCGGGGTGTTGAACTCGAAGAACCCCTGCCCCTCCATGCGCCGACGCATCGACTTGATAATGTCG
The DNA here is from genome assembly GCF_040547935.1 of Bradyrhizobium sp. LA6.8. Classification (NCBI taxonomy): domain Bacteria; kingdom Pseudomonadati; phylum Pseudomonadota; class Alphaproteobacteria; order Hyphomicrobiales; family Nitrobacteraceae; genus Bradyrhizobium; species Bradyrhizobium sp. LA6.8. The sequence continues at coordinate 1,463,809 of NZ_JBEPQQ010000001.1, read as the reverse complement.
ACGCGCGTCATGATGTTCTGGTGCAGCTTCTCGCGGCGCAAATCGAGGAAGCGATACTTCAGGCGGATGTCTTCGGGATATTCCTGATCGCCGAACACCGGCAGCGGCAGGTCGCCGGCCGGACCGAGCACCTCGATCTCGCTGACATAGATCTCGATCTTGCCGGTCGGCAGATCGTCATTGTCGGTCCCCTCGGGGCGGCGGCGGACCTTGCCGTCCATCTTGACCACGAATTCCGAGCGGAGCTTTTCGGCCAGCGCGAACGCCGGCGAGTCCGGATCGACCACGCACTGGGTCAGGCCGTAATGGTCGCGCAGGTCGATGAACAGCACGCCGCCATGGTCGCGAACGCGATGGACCCAGCCCGAGAGGCGAACTGTTTCGCCGATGTTGCTCTCGCGGAGCGCGCCGCATGTATGTGACCGGTAGCGATGCATGGTCGTCCCAAAATTAATGTCGGAGGGGTCGAATCGGACGGCCTGAAACGACCGGTCCGAAGTTGCGGCAGGGTTTACCCGACGAGGCCGGAGGCGGCAACCAAGGGGACGGGCTGTTTTGGGGCCAGAAGCGCCCATTTTTGGCCGATTGGGCCTCAAGCCTTTGCCATCAGGCGTTCCCCGCCTATCTTTACATCCATGACCGTCCATTTCCCCTTCCAGAACTCGTATTCGGCACTGCCGGACAGCTTCTTTGCCCGGGTCGCGCCGACCCCTGTGGCCGCCCCCCGGCTGATCAAGCTGAACCGCCCGCTGGCGGTCCAGCTCGGGCTCGACCCGGATCTGCTGGAGACCCCTGAGGGTGCCGAAATCCTGGCCGGGAAAACGGTTCCCGCTGGCGCCGATCCAATCGCCATGGCCTATGCCGGCCACCAGTTCGGGCAATTCGTGCCCCAGCTCGGCGATGGCCGGGCGATCCTGCTCGGCGAGGTCATCGACAAAGACGGCGTCCGCCGCGACATCCAGCTCAAGGGCTCGGGTCCAACCCCATTCTCCCGCCGCGGCGACGGCCGCGCCGCGTTGGGGCCTGTGCTGCGCGAATACATCGTCAGCGAAGCCATGTTCGCGCTCGGCATCCCGACCACGCGCTCGCTCGCCGCGGTCGTCACCGGCGAGCACGTCATCCGCGAGACCGCGCTGCCCGGCGCGGTGCTGACGCGTGTTGCCGCGAGCCACATCCGCGTCGGCACCTTCCAGTTCTTTGCCGTCCGCCGCGACACCGGCGCGATCCGCCGGCTCGCCGACCACGTCATCGCCCGCCACTATCCGGATCTGCTCCAGGCAGAGCGCCCCTATCACGCCCTGCTCGCCGGCGTCGTCGCGCGTCAGGCCGATCTCATCGCGCGCTGGCTGCTGGTCGGCTTCATCCACGGCGTGATGAACACCGACAACAGCTCCATCTCCGGCGAGACCATCGATTACGGCCCCTGCGCCTTCATGGATGCCTACAACCCCGCGCAGGTGTTTTCGTCGATCGACGAGATGGGCCGCTATGCCTATGCCAACCAGCCGCGCATCGCGCTATGGAATCTGACCCGGCTCGCCGAATGCCTGCTGCCGCTGTTCTCCGACGAGCAGGAGAAGGCGGTCGCGGACGCCCAGGACATTCTCGGCGCCTTCTCCGAGACGTTCAGCACCGCCTATCAGGCGGGCCTGCGCAAGAAGGTCGGCCTGTTCACGGAACGCGACGGCGACGAGGCGCTGATCCAGGACCTGCTGGACGCCATGGCCAAGAACCAGGCCGACTTCACCCTCACCTTCCGCAAGCTCGGTGACGCCGCAGGCAACGAGGCGGGAATCGCCGACGTCCGCGCGCAGTTCATGGACCCCTCAGCCTTCGACGACTGGGCCAAACGCTGGCGCGAGCGCACCGCGCTGGAGCCGCAGGCCGCAGCCGAGCGGCAAGCCGCCATGCACGCCGCCAATCCGATCTTCATCCCCCGCAACCACCGCGTCGAGGCCGTGATTCAGGCCGCGGTGAACAACGACGACTACGCGCCGTTCGAGGAGCTGGTGAAGGTGCTGGCGAAGCCGTTCGAGGAGCAGCCGGACTATGCCGCCTACGCCGATCCGCCGCTGCCGGACCAGCGAGTGCTGCAGACGTTCTGCGGGACGTGAACCTGATCGGGAGTGCAAAATTACCCAGCTCCCTACTCTGACCGAAGAAGGGATGGAAGCGATCAAGTCGCGGTACGACCAACAACGGCGTCCCTCTGACCGGCGGTTCGGGGCAGAGCAGCTCAGGTAAGGCGAGGGTTTCTGACGGCGCCGTGACGCAAGCCAGCATAGCGATGCCGTGTCCTGGCTATGCTGTTGATGACGTCCTCACCACCCCGAACACCAACATTGGAAACACCAGCTCCGGATTTCACGTAGACCGTTGCAACGATCAATCCTCGGGCGGATCGAACGTCAGCAGCAACCTTTTTCTTCAAAGGAACTTCAATCCCTGATCGCAAACACGTTGTGACCGAAGATCGATAGGCCAAGCGTTTCGGAAAATGCGCGCGGGAAGAAGCGATAATCCTTTAGGCTGAGTGGGAAGAACCGGAAGCGTTGCGGCCGCGGCAGGTTGGCTGCTGTGAAAATGAAATCGATATCCCGCGCCGAGAAGTAATTGATGTGATCTGGCGGGATCCACAGATGCCGTTTTCGAAACTGCGGGAAGATCGCCCGCACGTCATGCACATTTGGGGTGATGACGATCACGAGGCCGCCGGGCCGCAATGACCTCGCCGCCACTTCAACCATCTGTCGCGGCTCGGCGACGTGCTCGATGACGTTGTCAATCACGATCGCATCGGCCGTATCGCCGCCGCGGTAAATTTCTTGAATTATCGGTACGCCGGCACGGATACCAAAGTCGGAAAGCCCGCGTGCCGGCTCGTAGCCCTGATAGACTACGGGATCGTCCCGCAACAGGTAACCGACCTCGCCACGCCCGCAGCCGATCTCGAGTACCCGTTGACCGGACTTGAGGTGCGCGAGGATTAGCCGCCTAATCTGGTGATGTCGTGGCCGGAACGCCCAGTCGATCTTCTCGATCTCGACGTGGTTGGCTGTGTCCGCCGGCGGATCAGCAACGAAGACATGCTCGCAGCCGCCGCACTGTACGATAGAGAAGTCATCACCCCTGCGGCTGATCGTCAGTTTTGGATGAAATTCAGTGTTGCCGCAAAGGGCACAGCAATCTCTAGGCGAGCGTTCCATTTTCCTGGCTCCAACGGCAGCTCTATACCTCCTGCAACCCATCGGTGTAAAGACATGGCGGCGCACTGTTAGCGGGCCACCCTGACAGCCAGGATGGCCTCATGGCCGATCCTTTCGTATCATTCCCGTGGAATACGGGGTTGAGCCGCTCGTCAACGAGGTGCTGTACGCTCTCGAATTGTCGCGCGAAGCGACCGACTGGATTGCACCCGTTGAAAGTCAGGCAGGCGTCGCTGAGGTGCTCAGGAGCTGGGCAAGATATCTGGCATCGAAACAATCGAATTGAGCGTTTGCGGCCTATGGCCGACTGATCGTCTTCTCTACGCTCGGCAGGAAAACCAGCTCGATCAATAGCCATAGCGGCCCCACGATGGGAATGAGCAGGATCAGCTGAAACCAGCCCGAGCGCCCGCGATCGTGACACCGTTTGGCACCGACGGCCCAACTGGGCCAGAGCGAGAGCAGCACGAGGACCCCGAATGCCACGTTAAACTGAAGCGGAGGGACAAGAACAATCACCACGGCATGAACCACGGCCAGCGGGATCAGGAAGCGAAACACATAGTCGAACCGGCTAACGCGTCCGCTGAATGAGAACAAGAAACGCAGGATTTCCACGCGCCGTCCTTACTTCGTCGCCTTCCTGATCCCGCCGAACGACGCCGCGTCGAACTTCTGCGGATCGACGGGATCGTAGCGGGACCACTCCATGTCGGGCACATTGGCGTACCGCTCGGCCCAGGCCTTGTTCGTCGTCGTCGTTCCGGGCGCGACGGGGCGGATCTCGAAATGCAGCACCTTGTTCGGGCCGATCTCGCCGATCGTGTCCTTGGCCTTGACGCTCGCGCCGACCGCAAGCGGCTCGCCCTTCGGACCGACGATGCGGCCGAGCTGGACGTAGCGCGTGTAGACGACGCCGCCGTTGGGATAGGTGTGCTTGAGCACGACGTAGCGGCCGCAACCGCCGATCACGGGCAGGTCAGCCGGCGCCTGCTCGCTGGTCTCGATCTTGACGACGACGCCGTCCGCCATCGCCGCCACCGGGCCGCCTGCCTTGTCGGAGGTGAAATCGACGCCGGGATGCTCGTCCTGGGTCCAGCATCCACAGGAGGTCATCGTCTTGTCTGCCGGCTTCTCGGCGCGCGGAAAGCTGCGCGGGGTGAGGAATTCATTGACCAGCAGTCCCGGCCCTTCGGGGGACGTGAAGGCATGGATCGCATAGAGCGAGAGCTTGTCCCCAACCGGCACCTCCGCCGGCAAGAAGCCGTAGACCACATCCTGGATGAAGACCTTGAGCTCGCGCCCCTTGGCGGAGCGGACCGTGATGCAGTTGGTCGCCTGCAAGGAGTCGGCGTCGGTCTTGGGCATGCCGCTCATGATCAGCGATCGCTTGAGCGCGCCACTTGCGCACGGCTCCCCGTGGGAGGCCAGCGTGACGTCGAGCTTCAGCGGCGACATCGGGTAGACGTCGAGGCCGGTGGCCGGTCGCCGCCGTGCCAGGAACTCGTCGAGATCGGTCTCCTTGTAACGGGCGAAATTGAATTCGGCGCGCGCCGCATCGGGGACGGCGGAGCGGACGACAAGCAGCAGGGAGACGGCAAGCAAAGCCAGCTTGGGGAGGCCACGCGGCGGCAACATTCGGAGGTCTCGTGATGCAAATTCGGTGAGCAGTATGAGCAAACCACGACCGCATCTTCGCGGCAAGGTAGACCGCATCTTGCGCCTCAATCGTGAGAGGTCATTCCACCCCAGAGTACGCTCGCCCGGTCGTCCCAAGCATGTCCACATCTTCCCCGCGCCGCAGGAACCGCTGTCATCAAACTGAAACACTGGCGCTCTAACGGCCTGTCAGGGACGTCCTGCCGGAGGCGCCCATCCTCCAACAGTCCTGACGCGCCATGCCCTTCAAATTCATCCACATCACCGACACGCATCTCGCGAACCCCGGACTGAAGCTCTATGGCCTCGATCCGCGCGCCCGGCTGGACGCGGCGGTTGCCGACATCAACAAGCACCAGTCCGACGCTGCCTTCGCAGTCGTGACCGGCGACCTCACCCATTGGGGCGAGCCTGAATCCTACGTCAATTTCGCCGAGGCGATGGGCGCGCTGAAAATCCCTTATATCGCCATGGTCGGCAATCACGACAAGCGCGTGGCCTGCCTCGACGGCCTGAAGGCCGCGCCGCGCGACCCGAACGGCTTCGTCCAGGGCACCCGCACCACCGAGCACGGCCTGTTCGTCTTCCTCGACACGCTGGACGAAACCAGCCACGCCGGCGAGATGTGCGCCAAGCGCCTCGGCTGGCTCGCGAGCACGCTGGCGGCCGCGCCCGCCGACATGCCGTTCGTCGTCTTCATGCATCATCCGCCCTTCCCGGTCGGCGTCCACGCGATGGACGAGATCGCACTGGCGCAGAGCGCCGAATTCGCCGAGGTGATCGCGCCCTATCGCGCACGCATCCGCCATCTCTTCTTCGGCCACGTGCACCGGCCGATCTTCGGCAGCTACGGCAAGATCCCGTTCTCGACGCTCCGCGGCACCAACCACCAGGTCTGGTTCGAGCTTGACGCTGCCGCGACCGACCATCTCGCCAGCCATGAGCCGCCGGCCTATGGCGTGGTGCTCATCGACAGCGAGAACCTGGTCGTGCACAGCCACGACTTCCTCGACACCAGTCTGCGCTTTCCATTCGCCGCACCGACGGGAATGAACGACCGCGACTATGCGCTCAACTTCCCGGCGCGATGAGATGAGCCTCGCTGAACCCGCGGCTCTCCCGGTCGCGACTTCGGCGGCACCGCGTCTGCACGTCCTGAAGCGGTTTCTTGGCCGATTCAAAGCCTCGCTGCCCGCCTACCTTTTGCTTCTGCCATCGCTGGTCTTCCTCGCACTATTCACCTATGGCGCGATGGGCCGCGTGCTGATCGACGCGCTCTACCAGCGCGCCACGCCGAAGGCGCCGGTCCGCTTCGTCGGCCTCGACAATGTCAGTGCGGTGCTAGCCGACCCCGCCTTCACCGGCGCGGTCGTCAACAATCTCGTCTACGCCATCGGCACGGCGATCCCGAGCATTGGACTTGCACTCCTGTTCGCGCTGGCGCTGTCGCGCACCAATGCGGTGAGCAGCGCGCTGCGCGCCGCGCTGTTCCTGCCGGTGCTGATCCCGATGGTCGCGGCCTCCGCGCTCTTCCTGTTCATCTTCCTGCCCAATGTCGGCCTGCTCGACTACTACATCGGCCGCCTGCTTCCGGTGGTGCCGAACTGGCTCGGCGACCCCGACATCGCACTCTATGCGATCATGGTGATCACCATCTGGAAGAACGCCGGCTACTACATGTTGTTCTTCCTCGCCGGCCTGCAGGCCGTGCCCGAGGATGTCATGGAAGCCGCGCATCTCGACGGCGCCGGCCCGTTCATGCGGCTGCGCTACATCATCCTCCCCGAGCTCAAGCCCACCTTCCTGTTCGTCATCGTCATCGCCACGCTCAACGCGGTCACGCAGGTCGACCACGTCTTCGTCATGACCAAGGGCGGACCGTCGAACTCGACCAATCTCGTGTTGTTCTACATCTACCAGCAGGCGGTCGAGCATTACGACATCGGCAAGGCCTCGGCGGCAACGCTGCTGACGCTTGCGGCGCTGATGGGCCTCACCGCGCTCTCCTTCCGGACGATGGCCAATCGTGAGGGCGGAGCATGACGCTGATCGACTGGCTGCTTAGGGACGCCCCGCTCGCCACACGCCGCGAGATCACGCCAAAGCTCGGCTTTCTGCTGACCGTGCTGCTCGCGATCGTTTGGCTGATCCCGTTCCTGTGGATGGGCGTGGCGACGCTGCGCCCGGCGTCCGACGGCATCAACGTGATGGCCGAGCTGATGCCGAGCCTGAAGCCCACGCTCGACAATGTCAGGGATGCCTGGGAGATCGGGGATTTCCCGCGCTACACCCTCAACACCACGATCATCTGCACCGGCATCCTGCTGGTGCAGTTCGTCACGATCACGCTGGCCGGCTTTGCCTTTGCGCGGCTCGAATTCGCCGGCAAGACGCTGATCTTCTATTTGTTCCTGATGCAGCTGATGCTGGTGCCGGTGCTGCTGATCGTGCCGAATTTGAGCCTGGTGGCGCAACTCGGGCTCTACGACACGCTCGCCGGCGTGATGATGCCGTTCTTCGCCTCGGCCTTCGGCACCTTCCTGATGCGACAGGCTTTTGAAGCCATTCCGACCGAGCTGGAAGACGCCGCCCTGATCGACGGCGCCAGCCTTCTCCAGCGCATCCGCCACATCTACGTGCCGCTGTCGATGCCGAGCTTTTCCGCCTTCGCCATCATCTCCGTTACCAGCCACTGGAACGACTTCCTGTGGCCGCTGATGGTGATCAACTCGCCGGACAAGCGGCCGCTCACGGTCGGTCTGTCCGTCTTCACCGCGACCGCCGAAGGCACGCAGGCCTGGGGCACGATTGCCGCCGGCACGCTGATGGTGATCGCGCCGCTGCTCATCACCTTCCTGATCTTCCAGAAGCGCTTCATCAGTTCTTTCGTCACCTCAGGCATCAAATAGGAGATTTTTCGATGCTGTTTTCCCGCAGGCTCATGCTCGGCCTTGCTATGGCAGGCGCCCTCGCCTTCCCGGCAATGGCCGAAGGTCCGACCGAGATCGACCTGTTCTTCCCCGTTCCCGTCGACGGCAAGCTCGCCCGCGACATGGGCACCTTGATCAAGGAGTTCAACGAGACCCATCCGGCGATCAAGGCGACCGCGGTCTACACCGGCTCCTATGACGACACGCTGATCAAGACGCGCGCCGCCATCAAGGCCGGCAAGCCGCCGTCAGCCGTGATCATGTCCGCGAACTTCCTGCTCGACATGCAGATCGAAAACGAGCTCACCAATCTCGACAGCCTGATCGCCGCCGACGGCACCACCAAGGACCAGTTCCTCGGCCAGTTCTTTCCCGCGCTGCAAGGCAACGCGGTGATCAACCGCTCGGTCTACGGCGTGCCCTTCCACAATTCGACGCCGCTGCTCTACATCAACGCCGACAAGGCCAAGGAAGCCGGCCTCGATCCGAGCAAGCCGCCGCAGACCTGGGCCGAGCTCACCGACTGGGCCAAGAAGCTCACCAAGCGCGAAGGCGACAAGGTGACCCAATGGGGCATCGCGATCCCCTGCGCCTATGACTATTGCGGCTGGATGATGGAAACGCTCACCATGACCAATGGCGGGCGCTACTACAACGAGGAATTCGGCGGCGAAGTCTATTACGACACGCCCTCGATGCTGGGCGCGCTGACCTGGTGGAACGACCTCGTCTACAAGCACAAGGTTCATGCGCCCGGCGCGACGCCCGGCCCGGCCGTCAGCACCTCCTTCATCTCCGGCAATGCCGCGATGATGATGCTGTCCACGGGCTCGCTGACCTATGTGCGCGACAACGCCAAGTTCAACTACAAGGTCGCGTTCATCCCGCGCAACGTCCGCAACGCTGTGCCGATCGGCGGCGCCTCGCTGATCGTTCCGGCCGGCCTCGAAGCCGACAAGCAGAAGGCCGCCTGGACCCTGATCAAGTGGATGACCTCGCCCGAGAAGAGCGCCTGGTGGAGCCGCGCCACCGGCTATTTCGCGCCCAACATGGCCGCCTACAAGACGCCTGACATGGTCGACTTCCTCAACAAGAACCCGGACGCCAAGACCGCCGTCGAGCAGCTCGACGTCGCAAAACCCTGGTTCGCGACCTACAAGACCGTGCCGGTCCGCAAGACGCTGGAGGACGAGGTCATGCTGGTCCTCAACGGCAAGAAGCAGCCGAAGGAAGCGCTGGTCGCCGCCCAGAAGGCCGCCGACGAGACGCTGAAGCCGTACAACGCGGAGACCTCGCTGAAGCTGCCGTAAGGCCGACGATCAGCCAAACAACCTCGGCGCTCCACGGTGTGGGGCGCCGAAATCATTTCAGGGGCCGTGATTACGTCAGTTGCGCCTGCCGTCGAGCCTGAACACCATCTGCGTCGGACGCACGAACCGCAATGCGACCAGCAGCACCGCCATGACGGTGCACATGTAGATCACAGCCATCGCATCGATCGAATAGACCGGCCGCACACCGCCAGCAAAGACGTTGTAATAGAGCGCCACGACCAGGGTCTGCGATCCCCCGCCCGCAAGCAGAAACGCCAGCTCGAAGTTCGAGATCGTATTCACGAGAACCAGCAGGCCCGCTGTCAAAATGCCGGGCAGCATCAGCGGCAACAGGATGCGGCGGAATATCTGCAGCCGGCTCGCGCCGAGCATCTGGGCCGACCATTCAAGGTTCAAGCTGATCTGCTCGAAGAACGGCAACAGGATGAAGACGGCAAGAGGAACCATGGGGACGAGCACGGCGAGAATGACGCCGATGACCGTCCCTCCGACACCGAACCCATAAAGCGTCGTGGCAAGCGGGATGCCGTAGGTCATCTGAGGGATCAGCAGCGGCAGGAAGTAGAGCAGCAGAAGGACCGGCTTGGCGTTGAAATTCCGCCGCGCCAGCACGTAGGCGGCCGGAAATCCGATCGCGAGCGCGATGAAGACCACGGCCAGCGCGATGAACAGCGTGATGAAGAGAACATGGGAGAGCTCGAACTCCCGCCAGGCGTAGGTAAACCAATCCGTCGTGAACGCCGGCGGCAACGGCTTGCCGAACCAGCGTTTTGCGAACGAGCTGACCACGACATGCGTCACGATGCCGAGCAGGTTCAGGATGAACCCCAGCAGGAACAGGTAGATCGCCAATTTCCACATCCGTCCGCGCATCTGCTTCCCCTCAGCGTTTGCCGACGCCCATGGTTGTTGCAATCGTCATCCGGCGGCGCACCAGCACGATGACCACCAGCGCCGCGAGCTGGCAGAGCCCCATGATGACCGCGATCGCGGATGCGTAGGACATGTCATATTGCTCGAAGGCCTGCTGGTAGGCCGCGATCGAGATCGTCCGCGTCGAACCGGCCGGCTGGCCAACCATCACCGCGGATGGAAACACGGCAAAGCTCATCACGAAGACGAGGGCAAACGCGATGATCAGGCCCGGTGCGATCAACGGGAACATGACACGCCGGAAGATGGTCCAGGGCCCGGCGCCCAGCATGCGGGCGGAGCTTTCCAGGCTCGGGTCGATGCCGGAGATGTAACCGAGCAACATCAGGAAACAGAACGGAAAGTTCTGCATGAACAGCGAGAAGGTGACGCCGATCGAATTATGCGTCAGCTCGAGCGGGTTCTGGATCAATCCGACCGCAAGCAGCAACTGGTTGAGCCAGCCATTGTGGCCGTAGAAGCCGAGGATCCCTTCCGACAGGAAGACGACACCGAGCGAGATCGGAAGCACGAGAATGGTCGTGATGGTGCGCTCGAACCAGATGCCACGCCGCATGCCGTATGCGAGGAACAGCGCAACCGACACGACCGCGACCGTCGTCGGCAACGCCAACATGAAGGTCGTCTTGATCGTATTGTACTGGTAGGCGTCGTTGAAGAACGCGACATAGTTCGAGAATATCCCGGCGTCGCGCTTCTTCGGCTGCAAGCTGATGTAGATCCCGTAGAGGAACGGGTAGACGAACATCGCGAGCACGTAGAGCAGCGACGGCGCAAGGCAGAGGATCGCGACGAGGTCCAGTTCGCTGCGAGAATCAGAGCGGATGCGAGCCACGATCTGTCCCCTCACTCGCGACGCAGCAGGACGAATTTGTCCGCCGGCAAGGTCAGATCCAGCATCTCGCCCAATACGAGCTTCTCGTGCGAGCGGACCCAGAGCCTTGCGTCGCCATTGAGCGCGATCTCGGCCTCCTGCTCGCGTCCGAGATACTCGACCAGCTCGACCTTGCCGCGCAGCACATTGACGCCATCACCCGACTTGCCGAGACGCACATCTTCCGGCCGGATAGCCAGAACGGCGTGGTCGCCCGGGCGGAAGCTATCCCTGGCCCTGGCCTGCAAGATTTGCCCTTTGAAACCGGCTTCGATCATACCGCCCGCTTCCTTGCCGAGCGTCACATCGAGAAAATTTCGAAAGCCCATGAAATCCGCCACGAAGACGTTCTTGGGGCGGTCGTGGATTTCCTGCGGCGTCCCGACCTGCATGAGCACACCTTCCCGCAGCACGACGATGCGGTCGGAGAGCGAGAGAGCTTCGGCCTGGTCGTGGGTGACGTAGATGGAGGTCAGGCCGAGCTGTGCGTGCAGCTGCTTGATCTCGGCGCGCATCTCGACGCGGAGCTTTGCATCGAGGTTGGACAACGGCTCGTCGAACAGCATCAACCGAGGGTGCAGCACAAGAGCCCGCGCAATGGCGACACGCTGCTGCTGTCCGCCCGAGAGCTGACCGGGATAGCGGTCTTCATAACCGGCAAGACGCACCAGACCGAGCATGTCCCGCACGCGCTGCTCGATTTCCGCAGACGGCCGCTTCTGGAGAGAGAGGCCGAAGGCGACGTTGCCGAACACAGTCAGATGCGGAAACAGCGCGTAGTTCTGGAACACCATGCCGAACCCCCGCTTTTCGGGCGAGACATCGTCAATCCGTCGTCCGTTGAGGTGGATCTCGCCGTCGCTCGGCGGCACCAGGCCTGCGATGATGCCGAGTGCCGTGGACTTTCCGCACCCGCTCGGCCCCAGGAAGGTGACGAACTCGCGGCCGCCGACCTCCAGCGGAAAGCGGTCGAGCACCACCTTGCCGCCATAACGCTTGGTGATCGACATCTGCAGCTTATCGATAGAGTCGGCCATTCCCCGCCCCGCATACGCGCGCGAGGGCCGCGCCTGCGCGCCCTCGCGTCTTGGTCCCGGTTATTGTTATTTCTTGACCTGATCGGCACCGACCTCACGGTCCCACCGTTCCATCGCGTAGCTCAGCTCGGTCACGCCCAGTGGAGGCGATACCTTCCATTTGGTCCCGATCTGATCGTATTCAGGACGCCAGAACTCCTTGACCTCGTCCTGAATTTCCTTGGGCGCCGATGCGAGGGCTGCGGCCTTCACGACCGGACCGATGAAGGCCTTCCAGGTGAGCGCCTGCTGCTCCGGCTTCCACATGAACTTCATGAGGTCGACGATGACATCGACCTGTTCCTGCGGCACACCCTTCGGGATGCACCAATAGTGACCGTCCACCACGAACGTGGTGTTCTCCAAAATTGCGATCTTCGAGTCGCGGCGGGATCACGCTCTGCGCGCGCGGCTTCATGTCCCATTCCATGATCCCGGCGATCATCCAGCGCTGCCCCTGCGCGAATTCCTTCAACGTGATCGCGGTACCGGTCGGATAATATTCGACGGACTTGCCGAGCTCCTTCAGGAAATCCCAGCTCTTGTCCCAGCCCTTTTCGGGGTCGAGCGGCTTGGAGTCCCCGAGAATGAAGGCAAAGCCCTGGAGGATCGCGCGGCCCGGCCCGCTGTTCGCCGGACGCGCATACATGAATTTGCCCGGGTTCGCCTTCACCCAAGTCAGCAATTCCTGCGCGGTCTTCGGCGGGCTCGGCACCTTCGCGGGATTGTAGATCAGCACCGGTCCACCGGCATTGCCGACTGACGGAATGAGGACGCCCTTGCCCTCGTCGTAAAGCGCCTTGCCCGCATCGGTAAGGCCGTCGCGCGGAAAGTTCTTCTGATAATCGGGGATGGCGATGAGCTGGCCGTTCTGGGCCAGCAGTGCGCCGCCATCCTGCCCGGTCAGCACCAGATTGATATCGAGGCGTCCGGCATCCTGCTGTGCCTTGATCTTGGCCGGAAGCTCCGGCGCGGGCGCGCGCTGGATCCTGATCTCGCTGACCTTGTCCGGATTCGCCTTCTTGTAGTTCTCGATGATGGTCTGCACCGAGGCCAGGTCACCGCCGGTATCGATGATCGAAAGACTGATCGGAGCGGCCAGGGCTCCGCTGCAAAGACACGCCCCCAACAGGGCGGCGACCATTGGGGTTGCTGACCTCGGTTTCATTCTCGCCTCCCACGCGCTTTATTTTTTGCGCAACTTGTTATTTATTTGTAAGGCAAGCATCGACGAAATCTTCGCTGGTTGTCAAGCGGTCTGTTCTGTAGCTGTTTTGAACTGGCGGCCGAGCGCCTTGTGCACGGACTGAAATGTCAAAAACTTATTTGGAAGCCGAACGCAAAACCGGGCGGAGCCGGACTTGAAGAAGCCTGCGATGAAATGCGTGGAGTTGCCGCTGTCGTCCTCGACTGGACGATTGAGCGACCGGATCTACGACCACGTGCTGGGTCAGATCGCGATCGGCATCCTTCCCGTGAACTGCCGGTTACCGCCCGAGAATGGCCTTGCCGAACTCCTCGGCGTTTCACGGCCCGTCGTTCGCGAGGCGCTGACGCGATTGCGCGATGACGGCCTGATCGCATCACGCCAGGGTGCGGGCTGGTTCGTGACGCGGCGCCCGGCCGCCAATGCCTTCGACTTCGCGCCTGTCAGCAGCATCCCCGACATCCAGCGCTGCTTCGTGTTCCGGATGGCCGTCGAGGGCGATGCCGCGGCCCTCGCCGCACGCAACCGGGACCGGCAAAGCCTGCGCCGCATTCAGCAAGTGCTGACCAGACTGGATACGATGGTCGCCCAAGGGCGCGAGGGCGGCCTTGGCGTCGAGGAAGATCTCCTTTTCCACCGCACGATTGCGGAGGCGAGCGGCAACCGGTTCTTTGTCGAGACACTGACCTCGTTGAGGGAACAGATCGCCATTGGCGTCAATCTCAACCGCAACCTGTCGCTCATTCAGCCGCGCGGTCGCATTCTCAGGGGACAGCAGGAGCATCGCCGCGTGTTCGAGGCCATCGAGGCACAAGACGAGGACGGCGCCCGCCACGCCATGCGCACGCATGTCGAAAATGCCCGCAAGAGAATATTCGAGGGAGGCTGATCGCCGCGACGTGAGCCACGCGCCGCGCGCGGTTAGATCGTCACAACGATCTTGCCGAACTGATTGTTCGACTCCAGGAAGCGATGCGCCTCGACGATCTCCTCGAACCGGAACGTCCTGGCGATCACCGGCTTCAAGCTGCCGTCTGTTAGGCCGTCGAGGATGAACGCCTTTGCCCGCGCGAGGCGCGCGGGATCGCGGATGATCTCGTGCACGAGGTAGCCGCGCAGGACCAGGCTCTTGGTCAACACGTTGAAGAGCGGGAACGGCGTCGGCGCGGGGCTCAGCCCGCCATACTCGATTAGGATACCGCCCGGTGACATCGCCGCAGTCAGCGGCTCGAATGCCGGACCGCCGACGGCGTCAAACACCACGCGGACGCCGCTCGCACCGGCAATCTCCGCTAGCCTCGCTCCGATGTCCTCCTCGTCCGAGGCGATCACGTGGGCGGCCCCGGCCTCGCGCAAGGCGCGCCGCTTGGCCGAGGTCCGCGTCAGTGCGACCGGAACAGCGCCGATCCGGTTCGCGATCTGGATGGCCGCAAGCCCGACACTGCTCGATGCCGCCGTGATGGCGACGACGTCCCCTCGCCCAACTCCGGCGATATCGACCAGTGCGCCGTAGGCCGTCAGATACTGCATCCACACCGCGGCCGCGACCTCGAAGCCAAGCTCGGGCGGATGCTTCACGACGAGCGCGGCCGGAAAGGTGGCAAGCTCGGCATAGGCCGGCCATCGCACCATCGACAGCGGCGGCACGATGCTGACCGCATCGCCCGGCGCAAAGTCGGCCACGCCTTCGCCGACGGCCTCGATGATGCCCGCCGCCTCCAGGCCAAGGCCGGACGGAAATGTCGCGGTCTCGATATAGCTGCCCGTCCGCAACAGCGCCTCCGCACGGTTGAGACCGAGCGCCCTGACCCGGATCTGCACCTCGCCCTTCGCCGGCGGTGGGACGTCAATGGTCTCGCTGCACAGCACTTCCGGACCGCCATGCCGGTGAAAGCGAACGACGCGGGTCATGGATACACTCCAAAACAATTGAACTGAATGGAGCTATGCCGATCCCACCGTAGCGGATAAATGGCCCGAATACGCGAACAGTCGAAACCAGGAGTTTTCAATCATGGACCGCCTGACCAGCATGGCCGTATTCGTCCGGGCCGTCGATCTCGGCTCGTTCGCGGCCGCGGCCGACGCCCTCGAGATGTCAGGGCCGATGGTCGGCAAGCATGTGCGCTTCCTCGAAGAACGCCTCGGCGTTCGCCTCCTCAACCGCACCACGCGGCGCCAGAGCCTGACCGAGGCTGGCCAGGCCTACTACGAGCGCTGCCGCGCGGTGCTCAGCGAGGCCGAAGCCGCCGACGCCGTCGTGGCCGATGAACTCTCCGCGCCGCGCGGCAGGCTGCGCGTGACCATGCCTGCCCTGCTCGGACGGCACTGCATCGCCCCTCTGTTGATGAAGCTCGCGCGAAAATATCCGCATCTCGAGCTCGACCTCTCCTTCGGCGATCCCATCGCTGACATCATCGAGGCCGGTTACGATCTTGCGATCCGGACCGGCGATCTCGACAACCAGTCCGGTCTGATCACGCGGCGCATCGCAAGCCAGAGCATGGTGGTGTGTGGCGCGCGGTCCTATTTGCGCGCCAACGGCAAACCGAAATCGCTCGACGATCTCGCCCTGCATCAGGCGATCATCTATCGCCGCTCTGGACGCGTCCGGCCATGGCTGTTTCCACAAGCCGGCCAGCCGCCACGCGAGATCATGCCTTCAGGCCGGCTGAGGCTCGACGATATGGAGGCGATCGCGGACGCCGCCGCGCAAGGCATGGGTCTCGCCTGGCTGCCTTATTGGCTGGTCCGCGAGCGTCTCAATACCGGCGCACTGGTCGGCCTCTTCGAAGGCCAGCCCGAATTCCTCTACGGATGCCACGCGCTGTGGCCCCGTTCGCCCCGGATTCCGCCAAAAGTCCGGGCCGCCGTGGACGCGCTCGCCGCCGCCTTGCCGAAGCTCATGGGGTGATGGTCGAGCCCGCCCCCGTTAACTCCCCGTCCACCATCCGGCCTGCCGGGCGGCCGGTAACCACGAGCATTAACAGACCCTCAACGTACCCCCGACAAATCTATCAATGTTTCTGGAGATTTCGCCGTGGATCTGTTGGTTTTCGAGTTCCTGGGGCTGGCGCTGGTCGCCATGTGCGTGGTCGTGGTGGCGCTGCCCTGCGCGCGCAAATCCTCGCACCGGATCCGTTACGAATAGGAATTTCGTCGGAAAGAGGCGATTCCGGCCCGATGCAAGGCTCGAATTCGCTTAGAGCCCCTTGACATCACAGCGCTTTCGGCAGAACGGCTGATACCAAGTGTCATGGGCCGTTCATGGATTTGATTACCACCACCGCTGACCTCGCGGCTGCCTGCAGCCGGCTGGCCAAGCACCCCGTTATTACAGTCGATACCGAGTTCCTGCGCGAAACCACCTACTACCCGCTGCTGTGCGTGGTGCAGATGGCCAGCCCCGAGGAAGCGATCGTCATCGACACCCTGGCCGAGGGGATCGACCTCAAGCCGTTCTTCGACCTGATGGGCAACGAGGGCGTGCTGAAGGTATTCCATGCCGCCCGCCAGGACATCGAGATCATCTGGCACCAGGCCAACATCATCCCGCACCCGGTGTTCGACACCCAGGTCGCGGCCATGGTGCTCGGCTACGGCGACAGCATCGCCTATGACGCGCTGGTCGAGAAGGTCACGGGCCACCGCCCGGACAAGACCCACCGCTTCACCGACTGGTCGCGCCGGCCGCTGACGAAAGAGCAGATGCACTACGCGGTGTCCGACGTCACGCACCTGCGCGACGTGTTCGCCGCGCTCGATGCCGACCTCAAGAAGCGGCGCCGCAGCGAGTGGGTCTCCATCGAGATGGAGGTCTTGACCTCGCCCCGCACTTACGACTTCCACCCCGAGCGCGCCTGGGAACGGCTGAAGACGCGGGTCCGCAAGCCCAAGGACCTCGCGGTCCTGATGGAGGTCGCGGCCTGGCGCGAGCAGGAAGCGCAGAGCCGCGACGTGCCACGCGGCCGCGTGCTGCGCGATGAAGCCATCAGCGACATCGCGACCCACGCGCCGAACACGCTGGAGAAGCTCGCCCATCTGCGCTCGGTGCCGAAGGGGTTCGAGAAATCCAAATGGGGCGCGGACATCGTCGCCGCGGTCGAGCGCGGGCTGGCGCGGGATTTTGCGACGCTGCCGAAGCTGGAGAAGCCGCGCAACAACAACAACGGCGCCGCCATCGTCGAGCTGTTGAAGGTCCTGCTGCGCATGACCGCGGAGCGCCACGCGGTCGCCAGCAAGGTGATCGCCACCGTCGACGATCTCGAAGAGATCGCAGCTGACGACGAGGCCGACGTCCCCGCCTTGCGCGGCTGGCGCCGCGAGTTGTTCGGCGACGCCGCCTTGAAGCTCAAGCGCGGCGAGCTGGCGCTCGCGATCGAGAAAGGCCGCGTGATCGGGGTCCAACGGGTGGAGCCGGTTAAACCGTCATCCTGAGGCGCGAGGCGTGAGCCTCGAAGGATGAGCGGCCCCCGCTGCGGCCAGTCGGCCGTCGCCCTTCGAGGCTCGCCGAAGAGGCGAGCACCTCAGGGTGACGGTGATAAATCGAGGCTCACTGCATCAACGCCGTCATTGCGAGCGAAGCGAAGCAATCCAGAATCTTTCCGCGGAGACGGTCTGGATTGCTTCGTCGCCAGCGCAAAATTGCTTCGCAATTTTGTTGCGGGCTCCTCGCAATGACGAGGAGAGAGCCTACGCCGGCGTCAGCTTCGCCACTTCCGGCTTCATGTCGTTCAGCACGCCCGTAATGGCCGCGATCAGCTCGTCGATCTGGGCCTTGGTGACGATCAGCGGCGGGCAGATGGCGATGGCATCCAGCATGTTGCGCGAGATCACGCCGCGCTCCTGGAGCATGCGGCTGGCGATGCCGCCGACGGCGCCGGGCGTGCTGGCGGCCGTCTTGCGTCCCTTGTCGAGCACGAGCTCGATCGCCGCGATCATGCCGACGCCGCGAACCTCGCCGACCAGCGGATCGCTGGTGAGCTCGCGCAGCTTGCCCTGCATGTAGCCGCCGAGCTCGGCGGCGTGCGCGACCAGGCCGCGCTCCTCGATGATCTTGAGATTCTCCAGCGCAATGGCCGAGCCGACGGGATGGCCGCCCGCGGTGAAACCATGGCCGAGCACGCCGATCTTGTTGCTCTCGTCCGCGATCGGCTCGAACATGCGGTCGTTCAGGATGATCGCCGACAGCGGGAAATAGCTCGAGGTGATCTGCTTGGAGACCACCATCACGTCCGGCTTGATGCCGTAGGTCTCGCAGCCGAACATCTTACCGGTACGGCCGAAGCCGCAGATGACCTCATCTGCGACCAGCAGGATGTCGTACTTCTTCAGGACGGCCTGGATCTTGTCCCAATAGGTCGCCGGCGGCACGACGACGCCGCCCGCGCCCATCACCGGCTCGCCGAAGAAGGCCGCGATCGTATCCGGGCCCTCCTTCTGGATCAGCGCGTCGAGCTCCTCGGCCCGGCGCGTCGCGAACGCCTCCTCGCTCTCACCGGGCGCGCCGTCCTTGTAGAAATGCGGCGAGCCCGTGTGCAGGATGTTGGGCAGCGGCAGGTCGAACGAGCGGTGGTTGTTCGGCAGGCCGGTGAGGCTTGCCGAGGCAATGGTGACGCCGTGATAGGCGCGCATCCGGCTGATGATCTTCTTGCGCTGCGGCTGGCCAAGCGAATTGGAGCGATAAGCGATCAGCTTGAGGACGGTGTCGTTCGCCTCCGAGCCGGAATTGGTGAAGAACACCTTGCTCATCGGCACCGGCGCGAGCGCCACCAGCTTCTCGGCGAGGTCGATCGAGGGTCCGTGCGATTTGGCGGAGAACGTATGGTAGAACGGCAGCGCCAGCATCTGCTTGTGCGCCGCCTCGACCAGCCGCTTCTCGTTGAAGCCGAGCCCGACGCTCCACAAGCCGGCCATGGCCTCGAAATAGCGCTTGCCCGACGCGTCGAACACGTAAGGACCCTCGCCGCGCTCGATCACCAGCGGACCGGCCTGCTGATGCGCGCGCGCGTTGGTATAGGAATGGAGCTGGTAGGCCACATCCCGGGCCTCTTGCGAATTGGGCAGCATGGACATTGCGGGATTCCTCAACGGTGCGTCATTGGAGGTCACGACGCAGACCTGTCCAAACGACGAGCTTGTCCAAAGAAAACGTCGACCTCTTGGCTATTGCGGCAGGCCGCAACTTGCAACGTCATTTCGTTGGTAACAAGCGCACACGAGCGTTGCAGGAAAGCAGCGCTGGCACTTCGGCACAGGATATATCGCCTCGGCTAGCCTCGCCGTGCCAGCACGAAGGCCGCCGCCGCGGCGATCAATGCCGGGACGGCCGCAGCGCCAAACAGCGGCTGCGGTCCCATGTCGCGGGCCAGCATCACGCCGCCGATCAGAGGCCCCACGATCGAGCCGATGCGGCCGATGCCCAGCGCCCAGCCCACGCCGGTCGACCTGATCGCCGTCGGATAGAAGGTCGCCGTCAGCGCGTTCGAGGCGATCTGTCCCCCGACGATGCAAAATCCCGACGCGAAGATCGCGATCGTGACCAGGACGATCGAATGGCTGGCCATGCCAACGGCGGCCACCGCGACCGCCGCCGCGAGATAGGTCAGCGACAACGCGCGAAACGAGAAGCGGTCGATGAACTGGCCGAGCGTGAACGTGCCGACCACGCCGCCGACCTGGAGCATCGCACCAATCGCGGCCGCCCCCGAAACCGACACGCCGAGATCGTTCAGCACGGTGGGCAGCCAGTTCGACAGCAAATACAGGTCGAGCAGGCTCATGAAGAACACGACCCAGAGCAGAACCGTCACCGATGCGCGGCCCTCTGCAAACAAATGCGCGACGCGCAATCCCGACAATTTGGGCTCCTGGACCACGAATTTGGCATTGCCGGCGAAGGATACCCCCGGGGCTATCTTTTGCAGGAGGTTCGCCACCTCGCGGTCGCGGCCGCCCATCATCGCCAGGAACCGGATCGACTCCGGCAACGCCTTGAAGAGGAAAGGCAGAAGCAGCAGCGGCACGAGGCCGCCGACGAGGAACACCGAGCGCCAGCCGAAAGCCGGGATCATGGCGGCCGCCAGCAGCCCGCCCAGGGCCGCACCGATCGAAAAGCCTGCGAACATGATCATGACCATGGTGGCGCGGCGGCGATGCGGGCTGAACTCGGAGATCAGCGCAATCGCATTGGGCATTGCACCGCCGAGACCGAGACCGGTCAGAACGCGCAACGCGATCAGCCAGGTCGTATCCACCGCGAACACGGTGAGCAGCGTCCCGATGCCGAACACCAGCGTGCTTGCGAGGATGATGCGGCGGCGACCGATCCTGTCGGCCATCGGACCGAAGATCAGGGCGCCGATCATGAGGCCCAGAAGCCCCGCGCTGAACACCGGACCGAGGCTGCCGCGTGCCAGCTTCCATTCCTGCGCGACTGCAGGCGCGACATAACCGATGGCCTGGGTGTCGAAGCCGTCGATGAACAGCACCGCGGCGCAGACGAGCAGGACCCGGATCTGGAAGGCGCCGACCGGCTGACGATCGACATAGGCGGGAACATCGACCGTGCCTGACACGATCTCATCCGTAGCTGTGACGGCCATGCCCAACCCCTCCCCGGCAGCTCATGCACTATTATTCTTCTTAAAATCTCTTATAGTGAGATTATATCGAAGGCAAGCCACTGCCGTGCCACCGTTTTGCGGCCGGCGCGAATGCGGGTATCACGGCGAATACGCGAAGCTGGATCGAATCTCACTTGGTCAAAGCAAACAGTCAGGATCGGGTTCTTGCCGTGCTCGATCTCTTCACCGAGGCACGGCCGCAATGGTCGCCCGAAGAGCTCATGAAGGAGCTCGGCTACACAAGGCCGACGCTGTATCGCTATCTGAAGAGCTTGAAGGACAGCGGCTTCGTGATGCCGACGCGCGGCGGCCGGTTCGCGCTTGGCCCGCGCGTGGTGGAGATGGACTATCTCAGCCGCCGTTCCGATCCGCTGATCGCAGCAGCCACCCCGCATCTGGAGCGGCTGTCGGCCGCGCACCCCTGTACGGCCCTGGTCGTGCGCTGGTATGGCGAAAAGATGCTGTGCGTGGCTTCAATCGCCTCCGTCGTGAATCCCGTAAGCAGCTATCCGCGCGGCCGACCGATGGCGATGGGACGTGGGGCAATCGCGCGCTCGATCATGGCCTTTCTGCCCAAGCAACGCGTAATGCCACTGGTGACGCGCTATGCCGCCGATCTGCGCAGCGTCGGCGTCGGCGACACCTCCGACGAAATCCTGGCAGCGCTGAAACGCGTGCGGCGCGCCGGCGTCGCCGTTGCCTTTGGCGAAGTGACACCGGGCGCGGTCGGGATCGCCGCGCCGATCCTCGATGCGGGCTACCCGATCGCAAGCCTCTGCATCACGATCGCCGGACCACATGCCAAGGGCGAGTTGATCGATCGCATCAGCGCGGAGGTCAGCGAAGCGGCCCGGCAAATCTCCGAGGCAATGACATTCTAATCTCATTATTTGAGATTTTACTTGACCAAATCCGTGCGACATCTCATGAGGACGAGCGATCGCGCCTCGCGCGATGACAATCGTGGGGAAGCGATGTGAGGCAGGCTTCAGCGGATAGCGACGCGCCCGTCGTGATCGTCGGCGGCGGACCGGTCGGGATGGGTCTGGCGATCGGCCTTGGCCAGCGCGGCATCAAGACCATCGTCGTGGAACGCCACGAACAGCCGCAGCCGATCCCCAAGGGACAGAACCTCACGCAGCGGACGATGGAGCATTTCCATTTCTGGGGCGCGGAGGCAGCGCTGCGCGCGGCCCGCACCATTCCTCCCGACTACGGCATTGGCGGAATGACCAGCTACGGGACGCTGCTCAGCGGCTACAATTACAACTGGCTGCAGCGCGAGCTCGTCCGCCCTTTCTATTTCACCGACAACGAACGCCTGCCGCAATACGCGACCGAAGCCGTGCTGCGGCAACGGGCGGCACAGCTTCCCTCCATAGACCTGCAATACGGCTGGACCTGCCGGGATGTCCGGCCTGACGCCGAGGGCGTGGGCCTCGACATCGAAAATCGCGACGGGATGATACAGAGCCTTCGCGCCGACTACGTGATCGGCTGCGATGGCAGCCGATCGATCGTGCGCGAACGCGCCGGCATCACCCAGACCCGCTCCGACCACGACCGGCTGATGGTGCTGCTGGTGTTTCGCTCCGTCGAATTGCATCGACTGCTCGAGGCCTTTCCAGGCAAGTCGTTCTACAGCGTGTTGCATCCGGACCTCGAGGGCTATTGGAAGTTCTTCGGCCGGGTCGATCTCGGCAGCACCTGGTTCTTCCATGCCCCCGTTCCCGCGGACACCACCGCCGACAATTTCGATTTCCGACGCTTGCTGCACGATGCCGCCGGCGCACAATTCGACATCGAGTTCGAGCACATCGGATTCTGGGATCTTCGCTTCACGGTCGCGGACAGCTACCGCGCCGGCCGCGTCTTCGTCGCCGGAGATGCCGCGCACAGCCATCCGCCCTACGGCGGCTATGGCATCAACACCGGCTTCGAGGACGCCGCAAATCTGGCGTGGAAGCTCGCCGCGACGCTGCAAGGCTGGGCGCCAGCTGGTCTGCTCGACAGCTACGATGCCGAGCGGCGTCCGGTGTTTGCGTCCACTGCGCGCGATTTCATCGAGACGCCGATCTTCCGCGACCGCGATTTTCTTCGCCGGCACGATCCGGCGCGCGATCGGGCGGATTTCGAGGCCGCCTGGCACGAGCGGCACTCCGGCGCGCGCGCCGAGGTCAACGCCTTCGAGCCGAATTACGAGGGGTCACCAATCGTCTTTGGTCCGGCCGGCGCTGTCTGCAGCGCGATCGGCTCGCACGCCTATCCGGCGCGCGCAGGTCATCATCTCACCCCGCAACCTCTGTCGTCAGGCAACAACGTGTTCGAGGAATTGGGCGACGGCTTCACCTTGATCGATCTGACGGACGGCGCCGCGGCAACAGCTCTTGAGCAAGCCGCCGCGCGGCTTGGCATCCCGCTGACGGTGATCAGGGACACCGCATCAGGCGGACGCGAGAAATACGAGGCGCAGCTGATCCTGGTGCGGCCCGATCAATTCATTGCCTACGCGGGCGACAGCGCTGATGACGCATCCGATATCCTGATGCGCGCCATCGGCCGATCCTGAGAGAAACGCCTTCGCCGCAGGCCAAAACCCTACGCCGCGCCGTCGTCATCCTCTTCGGCGGCAGCGCGAGCGGCTTCCCTCACCTCCACCAGCGCCATCGAGAGCAGATAGACGGTCGTGGGCAAGCCGACGCGGCGCGCCATCTCCACGGCACGCGACAAATCGCTCGCCAGCTCCTTGAGCTCGTCCCCCCGTGACAATGTCCCACCCCATCCATCCGCCGACCACGGTCGCCTAGACCGCGATGGCGCCGCTGGTTCTGATCAGTTCGGCGCTGGCATGGACTGTAGCAAAATTCCCGATCACATTCACCACCGACTGTTTGTAGACGGCGGCATCGCCCGTGCCCGGCTGCCGGCAGGCGACGGCGTCAGTGACGATCTGGTAGCGATGGCTGCGGTGAAACCCGTCGACGGCGGTAGCCAGGATGGTTTCGTCCAGGGAAAAGCCGACCAGAATGCAGCGTACATTGCGGATATTGGACATGTAGTCCACGAACCGCGCGGAGCTGTAGGCCGACGGCAGCGGGTGCTCGAACGTCATTTCGCCGGGTCGCGGCTTCGCCTCCGCGATCCAATCGGTCAGCCTGGATGCCGGATTGAACCACGCCGCCTGGGCGATGCGCTTCAGATGCATCACCGGCCAGAGATTGGTGCGCCACAGCGTCAGGAGCTCCAGGCAGCGCACGGTGGCGGCTTCGCCGTCGAGGATGACATGGCGACGCCCGGGGGTCAGATATTCGACCTGGAGATCCGCACAGACCAGGATAGGCGGATCATCGGTAATGGAAGCCAGCATTGTCTTGCGCAGAGCTGCACCAATTTCAGTGATCGGCGAGTGCGAGGTCCCGTAGCGGCGAGGTCACCGCCCGCCCCGCGGATGCGTCGAGCACGCCGGGCCGGTCCCAATCGCCCTCGGGGCGAATGATCACATAGGGATCGCTGTCCAGCGTGATGGCGTCCGGCCCCGGCTCGATCTCCAGCAGCATCTCCGTGTAGGAGAAATCCGAGAAGGTGATCTTGCGGTTGTGACCGAGCGGCTTGGCGCCGAAATGAGCCCAGAAATCGACCAGCCGGTCCTGCGCCTGGCCGTAGATCTTGCGAAAGCCCTTGCGCTTCACATAGTCGACGCTCGCCTGGACCAGCTTGAACGAGACGCGCGAGCGCCGATATTGATGACGCACCGCGAGCCGCTCCACCTTGGCGAAATCCCCGAAGAAGCGTACCCGCAGGCAACCCGCAGGCTCGTTGCCGACGTAACCGATGAAGTGCGCTGCGACCATGTCGTTGCCGTCGAACTCCTCGTCGAACGGACAATCCTGCTCGGCGAGATAGACCGCCGCGCGAATGGCGGTGACCAGCATGAGGTCGTTGGGATCGCGCGCGAGGCGAATGGTGATGGCGCGGGAGTCGGGCTTGGCGAGGGGAATCCTAGTGCCGTGCATCTGCAAAACTCCTTGTTTGGATGATCGCGCCCGGCATCCGCATCGGCTGCCGATGCCAGGGCCGCTCGTAACACCAGAGATCGGGCTGGAAGCTCGGGACGGGGTCGAATCCCGTCGCCTTCATGATGTCGCGTCCGGCCACGGTTGACGGCTGCGCATAGCAATCCGCGCCGCGAAACCTTACCTGACGTAGATGAGCCGCGGCCTTGCCGAGACCGGCGATACCGCGGCCCGTCGCCGCGATCGCCCAGATGTAGATCGCTGCAACGTCTTCCTTCGCGGAAGCGAGATAGCGTGTCTCGGGTGCGGTCAGGCAGATCTCGTCGAGCAGCAGCGCATCATGTCCGCGGTCGTTGAGGAACAAGAAGGCCATGCCGCCGACCAGATTGCCCTTGCGACTGAACGTCAGGATGCTCTGAGGATCGAACGTGAAATATCGTGCAAGCTCTGCCGTTCCGATCTGCACACCCGGCACCAGCCGGTGCGCCATGTCGGAAAGCGCAGCAATTTCGGAAGATTGCGCACATCGGACATCGACGTCCGGACTGAGCGGCAATGCATCGAAATCATGCCTTGCGGCAAAGGAGCCCCTTTCCATACTCATGTCACCCCTCTATCGTCCGAGGATTTAGTGCCCCGCTATGACGATGACCTTAGCGGTTGGGGATCTGGCGTATGCAGCAGTTATTGCACCGGGGTGCTGCTTTGATGCAGCACCGTGAAGAAGCCCTGGACGCGTCCTGGGACGATTTGAAACTCTTTTTAGCGTGCGCAAAATATAAAAGTTTCCGCAACGCGGCCGAAGAACTCGGCCTCACCTCCACCACGCTGATGCGCAGGATCGACCGGCTCGAAGAGAGCATCGACTGCAAGCTGTTCCTGCGCGACCAGAGCGGACTGACGCTCAGCGATGAAGGCGCCGCGATGATCGCCGACGTCGCGCATATGGAGCGTCATGCCTTCAACGTCTTCCGGCGTGCCTCGCGATCGTCGAACGACACGTCAGGCACCGTGCGCGTCGCGGTGACGGAAGGCCCCGGCAATTTCTGGATCCTGCCGCGGCTGATCGATTTCCAGAAGACCTATCGCAAGATCACCGTCGATCTGCGCTGCGCGATGGAGCAGGCCGACGTCGCCCGGCTTGAATCCGACATCGCGATCCAGCTCGAGCCGCCGACCAATCCCGACCTGATCGTCGCCAAGCTCGGCCGCCTGCACATCTATCCCTTCGTCTCCAGGGAATACGAGAACCTCTACGGCGTGCCGGCGTCCCTCGCCGAGTTGAAGAACCATCGCATCATCAAGCAGAGCGCGCCGCAGGTCGACGACGGCGCCTACGCCCGCGTGCTTGGACTGAAGTCGCTCGAAGGCATCGTCGGGATCAAGACCAACTCCTCGGTCGGCGTGCTCTATGCGGTGGAGCGCGGCGCCGGCATCGGCTTCCTGCCGACCGTGTCGATCGCGCTCGGCGCACCGCTCGTTGCCGTCGATCTCGGTGTCAGCCACCACGCCGATCTCTGGCTCACCTATCACAAGGAATTCCGCAACTCCGAGCGCCACAAGATCGTGGTCGACTGGCTGAAGAAGATCTTCGATGCCAAGACCTATCCCTGCTTCCGCGACGAGTTCATCCATCCGAATGCGCTGGTGCCAATGATGACGGCCGCGCGCGAGGGCTTTGGGCTAACGGGTTATGTCGCGGCAACGCCGACTTAGACGCAGGGCGCGCTTCGCCCTCACCATCTGTATTCGAAGCCGACCGTGCCTTGGTGTGACGTCAATTCGTTGCGGAACTTGCCGTCATAGTTGATGTAGAGGCGCGCGACGCTGGTGAGGCTGAGCGAGGCCGAAGCGCCGGCATCCATGCCGTAACGGCTCTCCCCGATGCCGGGAACGACGATGCTCTGGGTTCCCAGGCTGACCTGCACCGCTCCCAGGTTCTGGTAGAAATTGTCGACGAACTTGCCGTAGGCCGACAGGTCCAGGATTTTCTGGTCGTAGATGAAGTACCGCCCGATCTCCGCGCCGATCATCACGCGCGCGCGTGAGAGTGCCGTGGAGCCGACGTTCATTGGATCGAGCCCTCCGGCCTCCTGGAACGCAGCGCTGGTGGCGCGCACATATTCGAGCGCGCCCTTGGGCACGATGCGCATCTGGTCCTTGGTCCAGTAGTAGCTGATCTCGGTCAGGCCACCGTCGATCGCGGCACGATAACCCGCGGTCGCAAGACCAACGCCGGTGTCCCTGCTGGAACGGACCTTGCCGAAACCGTGCACCACCGCGAACGCCCAGGTCCACGGTCCCTTGTCGACCGAGCCGTTGAAACCGATTTGCGTCAGGTCGAGCGTCGCCGATTGCAGTGCCAGCGGTACGTCGATGTCGGTATGGCTCTGGTCGACGGAGAAGCCGAGATTGACGCCCGGCGCGACCCGCGCGCCGAAACCGGCGACGCCGCCAAAGGTCTTGCGCTTGTCTCCGACGAAGTCGCCCTGCGCGTCGGTCCGGACCGAGATGCCATAGCCTTCGAACCAGGTGCGGTAGAGCGGATCCTCCGTGCTCGCCGAGGCGCCGCCCCCACCGGGATTGGTGCGCGATGCACGGTTGACGCCGCTAGAGGCCTGGTTGCCGAGCCGCTCCAGGAAATTGGAGCCAAGATTGAGCGCACTGTTGCCGGCCGACTGGTCGTAATTGGTCGCGGTCGGCATGGGGGTCGGTGACGCCGTGGGTGTCGGGGTCGGGGTCGGCGTGGGCGTCGGACTCTGCGCGAAGGCTGATGTCGCAGACATCATCACGACGAGTCCAAGCGCCATGACGAGCGCAGCCGCGATCCGGCGGACACGGCCCAGCCCAACCGTCTGCCGTGTCCCGGAGAGCTGCAAGGCGCAGCGCATGACGACTAATCCCGAAGCAAAGTGGCGGAGCGCAAAAATGCAACACGAACGGCGCGCGCTTGCGGCGATTTGTGCCGAACTGCCACGCAGGGTCAACCGGTTGGCGCGCTGGAGCGGGGCTATTGCCTCGATTGTGGTTCCCTTGCCACAGGTCGCAAATTGCAGAGGGCGACAGCCGCCGCGATCTTGAAAGCCGTGCGCCGCTTGCTAACGCGCGAATTTCATGTTGCAATATTGGACACAATCGGAATTGGCCGCTCGGCTGTGCGTTTCGCGACATTGAGACTCGAACAGACTTCCGGAAGCCCGTTTGTGGCGTGGCACGCGAAACTGCGGCCGCGTCTTTTTTGTATCTAGTGGAGGAGATGAGCGATGCCGCAAAAGGGCACCGTCAAATGGTTCAACCCGACCAAGGGCTATGGGTTCATCAAGCCGAACGGCAGCGATAAGGACGTGTTCGTCCATATCTCGGCCGTCGAGCGTGCCGGACTCTCGACCCTTAATGAGAACCAGGTGGTTGAATACGACCTCGTGGAGAACCGCGGCAAAGCATCCGCGGAGAACCTCAAGGTCTCCTGATTTCTCTCAAAGCTCTCGCGCGAGAGATCATGACGATGCCCCCGGCTCTGCCGGGGGATTTTGTTTGCGAAGACGAAACACGGTGCGACGGCGCTTCAGCGCACCACTGGCGACACCAGGAAGTTCTCCGACGGCCCGCTACCCGCCGTCTTGCACACATCGCCCTCGATCCGGACCTTGCCGGTCGCGAGCAGTCGCAGCGCTTCGGGATAGATGCGGTGCTCCACCTCGAGAATGCGCTCCGACAGCGTAGCGCCCGTGTCGTGGTCGCTGACGGGGACTGCACCCTGCATCACGATCGGGCCGGCATCGGTCTCAGGGATGACGAAGTGCACTGTCGCGCCAGACAGTTTGACGCCGGCGCGCAAAGCCTGACCATGCGGGTCCAAACCAGGGAATGACGGCAGCAGCGACGGATGGATGTTGAGCATCCGCCCGTTCCAGGCCTTGGTGAACTCGGCCGTGAACAGGCGCATGAAGCCGCCGAGACAGATCAGCTCGATGCCGTGCTCATCGAGCGCGGCCTGCAGCAGCCTTTCGAAGCCGGCGCGGTCCTTGCCGAACGGCTTGCTCTCGATCACCAGCGTGTTCACGCCGCTCGCCTTGGCGCGTTCGAGCCCCAGAGCGTCGGCCTTGTTCGAGATGACGAGCGAGATTTCCGCCGGAAAATCCGGTGCAGCAGCGGCCCTGATCAGCGCGGACATGTTGGAGCCGCGGCCGGAGATCAGGATGGCGACGCGCCGCTTCATCACAGCGCCAGTCATCACGGTGCCAGGTCGAGGTGGCCGTTATAGACGACGCGGTGCTCGCCCTCGGCCGGAATCACGGTACCGAGCTGCGCCACCGTCTCACCGGCATCGCTGAAGACCTGGACGACCTGATCGACCTTGTCGGGCTCGACGATCGCGATCATGCCGATGCCGCAGTTGAAGGTGCGCAGCATTTCGAGCTCGGCGATACCGGCTTGGGCGGCCAGCCATTTGAACACCGGCAGCACCGGCAGGCGCGCCAGATCGATGCCGACGCCAAGATGGCTCGGCAGCACGCGCGGAATGTTGTCGGTGAAACCGCCGCCGGTGATGTGGGCAAGCCCCTTCACCGCGCCGGTCTCGCGGATCGCGCGCAGGCAGGATTTGACGTAGAGCCGCGTCGGCGTCAGCAGCGCGCCGCCGAGCGTCATGACCGGCGCGAACGGGGCCGGCGCCTCGAAGCTGAGGCCGGACTGCTCGACGATCTTGCGCACCAGCGAGAAGCCGTTGGAGTGCACGCCGGACGAGGCAAGGCCAATCACGGCATCCCCCGCGGCGATGTCCTTGCGCGGCAACAAGGTACCGCGCTCGGCGGCGCCGACGGCAAAGCCGCCGAGGTCGTAGTCGCCGTCCTTGTAGAGGCCGGGCATCTCGGCGGTCTCGCCCCCGATCAGGGCGCAGCCGGATTCGCGGCAGCCTTCGGCAACACCGGCAACGATCGAGGCGGTCGCCTCCGGGTCGAGCTTGCCGCAGGCGAAATAGTCGAGGAAGAACAACGGCTCGGCGCCCTGTACCACGAGGTCGTTGACGCTCATGGCGACGAGGTCGATGCCGATCCCGCCATGCAGGCCGGTCTCGATCGCGATCTTGACCTTGGTGCCGACCCCGTCGGTGGCGGCAACCAGGACGGGGTCCTTGAAACCGGCCGCCTTGAGGTCGAACAGGCCGCCGAATCCGCCGATCTCGGCGTCGGCGCCGGGCCGCGCGGTGGCGCGCACCATCGGCTTGATCAGATCGACCAGGCGGTTGCCCGCGTCGATATCGACGCCTGAATCGGCGTAAGTGAGGCCGTTTTTGCGGTCGGTCATGCCCGATTTCCAGTGGGTTTGCGGCTGGTTACGTCGAATTCCGGGGACGCGCAATGGCAAGCGTGGCGCCCCGCCCTATACTATGTAGATATCAACCGGTTCAGCCTTCAAACGGGCCGGATTCGAGATCAGGCCGGGTGCCAGGAAGCGCCGCGTGAGTATTCCGAATATCATTACCCTGGGCCGCATCATGCTGGTCCCAATCATCGTCTGGGCCATCGTGTCGAGCCAAATGGAGGTTGCGTTCGCCGTCTTCCTCATTGCCGGCGTGAGCGACGCGGTCGACGGCTTCCTCGCCAAGCGCTTCAACATGACGAGCGAGCTCGGCGCCCTGCTCGATCCGCTCGCGGACAAGGCGCTGCTGGTCTCGATCTATCTGGCACTGGGGATCTGGGGCGACATCCCGCGCTGGATCGTGATCCTGGTGGTGTCGCGCGACATCATGATCGTCGCCGCCGTGATCGTGTCCTGGCTGTTCGACAAGCCGGTCGAGATGAAGCCGTCGAAGGTGTCGAAGCTCAACACCGCCGCCCAGGTGGCCTACGCGGCGCTGGTGCTGGCCTCCCTCGCCTTCGGCTTCAAACCGGCGCCCTATGATATGATCCTGATGGGCCTCGTCACGGTCTTCACGCTCTCTTCCGTGTCGCTCTATCTCGTCGAGTGGCTGCGGCACATGAGCACGATCGAGGCCAAATGAGCCGGGATGCGGCCCCGCAAAAGGCCAACTCCCGCTCGATGACGTCGAATCTCTTCAAACGAAGCCGGCGCGCCGGCACGGAGCATAGCAAGCGTGGCAGGCCGCGTTCATCCCCGACAATTGGCATTCTCGCTTCCGCACGCGGAAAGCCTCAGCCGGGACAATTTTCTCGAAGGCCCCGCCAACGAAGCCGGTCTTGCCCTCATCGATACCTGGCCGGAATGGCCGAACCGGATCATGTGGCTGGCCGGCCCGGAAGGAAGCGGCAAGAGCCATCTCGCGGCGATCTGGGCCGAGGCTTCCGGCGCCCGCTCGACCACAGCCAATGGGCTGACCGCCGAAAACGTCCCGGGCGCGCTCGCCACCGGCGCGCTGGTGGTCGAGGATCTCAAGGCAAAACAGTTCGACGAGCGGGCCCTGTTTCATCTGGTGAACCTCGCCCGCGAGGATGGGGCCTACCTGCTCTTCACCGGCCGCGAGGTACCGGCGTCGATCGAGATCGAGCTGCGCGACCTGCGCTCGCGGCTGCGCGCGGTGCCTGTCATCTCGCTGCTGCCGCCCGACGACCAGCTTTTCCGCGGCCTGATCGTCAAGTTCTGCGCCGACCGCCAGCTCACCGTGGATGAGAGCGTGGTCAGCTACCTCGCCACCCGCCTGGAGCGGTCCTCGGCGGCCGCACGGGAGGCCGTTGAGCTGCTCGACAGCGAGGCCCTGCGCCTCGGTCGCCCCGTCACGCGGGCCCTGGCGGCCGAGCTGCTTCGGGACGCCTGACCCCTCCACCCTGGCTCCAAGGCCGCTTGACGCGGCGCAGCGGCGGAACATCAATGTCATCGAAACGTCATCGGACTAACACATGCTCCCGCCGGTTTTGCGCATAAGTCGCAAATTGAGGCGAACTGGATGGATCGACTTCTGATGGACTCTGCGCAAGCTGTTGAAATTAAAGAAAAAGCCCCGGAGACCGAGGGCCTGCCGGCGATTGCCTCAAGTCCCGAGCGCTTCATCAATCGCGAGCTCTCCTGGCTGCATTTCAACCGCCGCGTCCTCGAGGAAGCGGTCAATCCCAGCCACCCCATGCTGGAGCGGGTGCGATTCCTGTCGATTTCAGCGAATAACCTCGACGAATTCTTCATGGTCCGCGTCGCCGGCATCAAGGCCCAGATCCGCGAGGGCATCGCCGAGCGCAGCCCCGACGGCCTGACGCCGTCCGAGCAGCTCGCGCTGATCAACCGCACCGTCTCGCAGCTTGCCTCTGACCAGCAGGCGATCTGGCGCGACCTGCGCGGCACGCTGGCCGACGTCGGCATCGTGCTGGTCGACGGCAAGGACGTCACCAAGGCGGAACGGACCTGGATCGAGGACTACTTCCTCAACAACGTGTTTCCGCTGTTGACCCCGCTCGCGATCGACCCGGCTCACCCCTTCCCGTTCATTCCGAGCCTCGGCTTCACCATCGCGCTCCAGCTGACGCGCGCCGCCGACGGCAAGCAGATGAACGCGCTGATTCGTATGCCCGGCAAGATCGACCGCTTCATCCGGTTGCCGGCCGAGGGCAAGGTCGTGCGGCTGATCTCGCTCGAGCAGGCGACCGGGCTGTTCATCAACCGCCTGTTCCCCGGCTACAATCTCCACGGCCAGGGCGCCTTCCGCATCATCCGCGACTCCGAGCTCGAAATCGAGGAAGAGGCCGAAGACCTCGTCCGCCTGTTCGAGACCGCTCTGAAGCGCCGCCGCCGCGGGTCGGTGATCCGGCTCGAGATCGACGGCAAGATGCCGGAGGAGCTGCGCAGCTTCGTGCAGCATGCGCTGTCGGCCGCCGACGACGAGGTGTTCCTGGTCGACGGTGTGCTCGCCATGAACGAGCTCTCGCAGCTCACCCGCCTCGACCGGCCCGATCTCGAATTCACCCCTTACGTGCCGCGCCATCCCGAGCGCGTGCGCGAGCATGGCGGCGACATCTTTGCCGCGATCCGGCAGAAGGACCTCGTCGTCCATCATCCCTACGAATCCTTCGACGTGGTCGTGCAGTTCCTGCAGCAGGCCGCCCGCGATCCCGATGTCGTCGCGATCAAGCAGACGCTCTACCGCACCTCCAACAACTCGCCGATCGTGCGCACGCTGGCGGAAGCCGCCGAAGCCGGCAAGTCCGTCACCGCGCTGATCGAATTAAAGGCGCGCTTCGACGAGGAAGCCAACATCCGCTGGGCGCGCGACCTAGAACGTGCCGGCGTGCAGGTCGTCTACGGCTTCCTCGAACTGAAGACGCACGCGAAGCTCTCGATGGTGGTGCGCCGCGAGGGCGGCGGCCTCACCACTTACGTCCACACCGGCACCGGCAATTATCACCCCGTCACCGCACGTATCTACACCGACCTCTCCTACTTCACCTCCGATCCGACCATCGGCCGCGACGCGGCGCGCGTGTTCAACTTCATCACCGGTTATGCCGCGCCGAGCGATCTGGAAAAGATGGCGGTGTCGCCGCTGACGTTGCGCAAGCGCATCATCGAGCACATCCAGGGCGAGACCGCGCATGCGCGGCATGGCCGCCCCGGCGCGGTCTGGATGAAGATGAATGCGCTGGTCGACCCCGACATCATCGACGCGCTCTACGAGGCCTCGCAAGCCGGCGTCCAGGTCGAGCTCGTCGTGCGCGGAATCTGCTGCCTCAGGCCCGGCATTCCAGGCCTGTCGGAGAACATCCGCGTCAAGTCGATCATCGGGCGCTTCCTGGAACACGGACGAATCTACTGCTTCGGCATGGGCCAGGGCCTGCCGAGCGCGAAAGCGGCTGTGTATATCTCCTCGGCCGACATGATGCCACGCAACCTCGACCGCCGCGTCGAGGTGCTGTGTCCGCTGCAAAATCCCACGGTTCATCAGCAGGTTCTCGAACAGATCATGGTCGCGAATCTGAAGGACAATGAGCAGAGCTGGCAATTGTTGCCGGACGGGTCCTCGACGCGTATGAAGACCGCGAAGGGCGAGGAGCCTTTCAACGTCCACAACTACTTCATGACAAATCCGAGTCTATCTGGCCGTGGAAAGTCGCTCAAGGAATCCTCGCCGCGCCGTCTCACGCGCCGTAATGAACGTCATCAATCTTGATCCGGGATCGAGGACGTGAAGCGGCCGCGTAAGCGCGGCTCGAGCGTCGCGGTCATCGATATCGGGTCCAACTCGGTCCGTCTCGTCGTCTACGAGGGACTGACGCGGAGCCTCATTCCGATCTTCAACGAGAAGACGCTGTGCGGCCTCGGGCGCGAGGTGCAGAGCACGGGCCTGCTTGCTCCCGATGCCGTCGACAAGGCGCTGACCTCGCTGAAGCGGTTCCGGGCCCTGTGCCGCGTCATGCAGGTCGGTCGCGTGTTTGCGATTGCGACTGCAGCCTGCCGCGATGCCTCCAACGGCCCCGACTTCATCGCGAAAGCCGAGCGCATCTGCGCCGTAAAGATCGAGATTCTGTCGGGCCCGCGCGAGGCACGGTTGTCGGCGCTCGGCGTGATCTCCGGCATCCATCATCCCGACGGCATCGTCGGCGATCTCGGCGGCGGCTCGCTCGAGCTGATCGATGTGCGCAAGAACAGCGTGCGCAGCGGCGTGACGCTGCCGCTCGGCGGCCTCGCGCTCCAGGACCTCGCGCACAAATCGCTCAAGCGCGCCGACCGCATCGTGCGCGAGGAGCTCGACGAGGTGCCGCAGCTCACCGCCGGCCGCGGCCGCACCTTCTACGCCGTCGGCGGCACCTGGCGCGCGCTCGCGCGCATCCACATCATCCAGAGCGGCTATCCGCTCCAGGTGATGCACGGCTACTCCATTTCCGCAGCTGAAGCGCTCGACTTTTCGCGTCGTCTCCGCCGGCTTGCGGCCGCCGACATGCTGGCCGACATCGAGATCGTCGCGGATGCCAGGCGCCCGCTCCTCACCTATGCGGCGCTGGTGCTCGAGCACATCATCCGCGTGGCGAAACCCAAGTCCATCGTGTTCTCGACCTTCGGCGTGCGCGAGGGCCTCTTGCACGAGAAGCTGTCGGAATCCGAGCGCAACAAGGACGGGCTGTTCTGCGCCGCGGAAGAGCTCAATCAGCTGCTGTCGCGTTCCGCAAAGCACGCCCGCGAGCTGATCGCCTGGACCGACCGCCTCGCGCGCGTGGTGAAGCTGCGCGAGACCGAGGAGGACCGCCGCTTGCGCCACACCGCGTGCCTGCTCTCCGACATCGGCTGGCGCGTGCATCCCGACCATCGCGGCGAGCAGACGCTGAGCCTCGTCGTCAACGGCAATTTCGGCGCAATCACCCACACTGAGCGCGCCTTCGTCGGCCTGTCCGTGTTCTACCGCTATGCGGGCCTGAGCGAGGAGAACCAGCCGCCGGTGACCATGCAGGAGCTGCTGACACCGGCCCAGCTCGAACGCGCCCGTCTGCTGGGCGCGGCGTTCCGCGTCGCCCATCTGATCTCGGCAGCACGCCCGGGTGTGCTGCCGGCCACGCATTTCCGCAGCCAGGGCCGCAATCTGATGCTGGTGTTCGAGCACCGGCTCGTCGACCTCGTCGCCGACCGCGTCGGCAGCCGCTTCCGTGCCCTCGCCCGCCTGATCGGCCGCTCCGGCTCGATCGTGCGGCGCTAGACTCGCCAGCCGGTCCTGATCCTCCCTGGACGCTTCTTGAGCCACATGATCGCGCCGCTGATGAACAGGGCGAGAGGTGCGAAGCCGGCTGTGAACACCAACAGGCGCCCGATCAGCCCGAACGTCGCGCCGTTATGGATCCAGAGCTGTTCGGCCAGATAGCGATCCCCCATCGACATCGCGGCCGAGGTGCGATCGTGTACCACTGCGCCACTCCATGGATCGAGCCAGATCGCCCCCCGAGCACGTACCGCGGGATCAGCACCCGCGGCCCGGAACTGCACCCGCCACGTGTTGCGCGTTTCGGTGGGCGGGCTCAGCATGGCAACCGCCATGCCCGGCTTGGCCGCTTGCGCGCTCCGCATGATCGCATCGGGTGATAGCGGCGGTGTCCCCGTGGGGGGCGGCGCTTCGATCCGCGGCGACGGATCGGCTGTCGGTTGCGACATAAGGCCAACGATGGGGCGCACCACGTCGGGAAAGATGATCCCGACGCCGGTCATCGAGATCACCGTGAGCGCGAGCAGCGCCCAAAAGCCGGCCGTGCCATGGACGTCGAAAACAAATCGAAGCAGCGAAACGTCCTTCCGGACCGACACCGATCGCCAGAATCGACCCGGCCTCGGCCACCACAAAATGAGGCCTGACATGGCCAGGCCGAGCAGCATGAACCCGGCAACGCCGACCAGCTCTCTGCCCCACCACTCATAGAGCAGCAGCGTGTAGTGCAGACGATAAACCTTGAGGGAGAACGCGTTGACGTAGTCACGCCGCCCGAGCACCTTCCCGTTCGAAGGATCGACCATGGTCGTCCAGCGATTCGGGTAGCGGCCTTTCGCAGTTTCATGCGCATGTATCACGACCCAGACCGGCCAGGTCCGATCCGGCGCGAGGATCGTGGCAATCGGCGCGGGATCCGCTGCCGCGGCCGCGCGCATCACCTCGCTCAACGTAGCCTCTCGTTCCCGACCGGCGGGAGTGTAAAGCGCCGGGTTCAGGGCGGCGTCGATTTCCCGATAGAAGACGATGAAGCTACCCGTGAGGCCGATCAGCACCACGACGATGCCGCCGAGCAATCCGAGCCATCGATGAGCCCACAGCAGCCCGCGCCGTGCGCGTCCGGTGAGGTTCGGGGCCGGCAACATCGCCGTTGCACGCGTCAAAGCCGACCCGCCTCAGAAATCCGTCGACATCGACAATAGCAGGGTTCGCGGTACACCTTGCGACAATGCGGAGAAGCTCGCCACGCCAGCCCAGTAATTGGTATCGAACACGTTCTGAACCAGGGCCCGAAGCGTCACCGGCCGGTTGTTGATCCGCGTGTTGTAGCGGGCACCCAGGTCGAGCCTCGTCCAGGCCGGAACGACCTGCGTGTTCGCCGCATCCAGATATTGGTGTCCCGTATAGATGGTGTTGGCGACCAGCGTCAGTCCGGGGGCAAACGGGGTGTCCCATTCGGCGGACAGGTTTGCCTGCACCTGAGGCACACCGATCGGGGTCTTGCCCAGATTGGTTGGCGTGCTTGTCTTTGTCAGCTCCGCATCGATCAACGTCACGCCGCCAAGGACTCGTATGCCCGGCTGCACCTCTCCGAATACGGTGAACTCCAGGCCGCGATTGCGCTGTTCGGCGTCGGCCCGGAAGATCTTGTCGACACCCAATTGTCCCGACGGCTTGGTGATCTGGAACACGCTGATCGTGGTGGCCAGCATTCCGAAGTCGACCTTGACGCCTGCCTCGTGCTGCTTGCTGAAGTAAGGCGCAAGAACTTCCCCCTGATTGCTCGCGGTCGTCGGTGCGACGTCGCCCTTGCTGAGCCCTTCGATGTAGTTGGTGTAGAGCGAAACGTTGCTCCAGGGCTTGACGACGAGGCCGACCATCGGCGTGAGCGCCGTCTGGTCATAGGAGGACGTGACCGCTCCCGTGGTGGTATTGAAGTTGTTGGACTTCACCCCCTGCTGGCGCACGCCGACGGTCAGCTGAAGGCGCTCCTGAAAAACCGACAAAGTGTCAGCCAGCGCCAAGCCGGTCAATTCGGTATCCGAAAGCTTCGGAACAGTCGCGGGAGCAGCAACGAGCTGCTCAGGACGGGCAATCGGCGCATAGATGTTGGACAGAACCGGCGTCCCGGACACAGAGCCCCGTGAGATCTGATCCGTGTAGTAGCTGCCCTGGAAACTCACGGCGTGACTGATCGCGCCAGTTTCAAACCGGGCGCGCACACCGGCGTCGGCGACATTCCTGTCGATATCGAATTTGAAGCGTCCCGGTGTCGACGTGGTGTTGCCGGCCGCGTTCAGGATCGTCGGCGTACCAAACAGACGATCGACCTGGGTCCTGCCGCCGCCGCCGTCGGCGAACACCGTCACGGAATCCGTCACATCGTATTCGGCGCGCGCCAGCAGCGAGTTGTCATGAACCTTGGCCCATTCCCAGGCCTGCGTGACATTGCGCCTCCCGACCGGCGCGGTCGGGACAGCTACGCCTGTTGCGACCAGAAACGGTCTCGTGGGCGCGTCGAACTTTTCTTCCTGATCGATGAAGTCGAGCGAAGCTCTGAATTTCTCACCGCGATAATCGAACGCCGCGGCGCCGACATGCGCCTCCCGGTTCTGGTTGTCCAGCGGCGTATCACCATTGTGATAGCTGCCATTGACGCGAATTCCGAATTCGCGGTTCTCGCCGAACCGTCGGCTGACGTCGAGATGCGTGCCGAACTGGCTGTTCGTCGCATAGTCGGTGGTAACCCGTGTGAGATCGACATCAGAGGCACGCTTCGGGACGATATTGATGGTGCCCCCGACGCTGCTGTTCGGGGCCATCCCGTAAAGTAGCGCGGTCGGGCCCTTGATGATCTCGATCCGTTCGACGTAGTCGGTGAAGACACGGTAGTTTGGTGCAACACCGTAGACACCGTTGAAGGCAATTTCTCCGACATTCCCCTCGCCGATCGGAAAGCCGCGGATGAAGAAGGAGTCGAGAATGCCGCCGGTCTGGCCGGTGAAACGGACCGAAGGGTCGTTGCTGACGACGTCGGCTATCGTGCTGGCCTGCTGATCTTCGATCTTCTTCGCCGTGTAACTGGTGATGTTGAACGGCGTGTCCATGAAATCCTTGTTGCCCAGCAAGCCGATCTGGCCTCCGCGGGCGACCTGCCCACCTGGGTAGGAGGGCGGGAGTGCGCCGGGCCTTGCGGTAGCGGGCTTCGCTTCCGCCTGCATCCTGGCCCGCTCATTCGCGGGCGCGCTTTGACGGCCCGCCCTTCGACTTGGGTTCAAACGCGGGCGTGCACGCTGCTTCGGCACGTCGGCGGTGACGGTCACCGCCGGCAAGGCCGTCGCCGTCTCCGGCGCAGCGCCTTGCGCGCTGGTGCGGTGAAGGAAGCCGTCGCCGAACAAGGCGATGGAGACCAGAGAAGCCGCGAAGGCCGTCGGTCTGGAGAACTTCGAATGGGATTTGACGGTAGCGGCAAGAATAGCAACAGGGCGGCAGGTGGCTCTCGAAGGCATCTCTCAACAGCTTCCGGTTTGACAGGAATAAATACCGGAGCGACGTGCCGCGGCATGAGCCGCCAAGTCAATAAAAACGCCTTTATTTTCAGTAGTTTATAATAAGTCAAAGTCTAAATCGCGCAGAGGTTGAGAGCGCTGTGGGTCATCCCACGAACTGCCCGGCCGCGCTGTGTGCGTGACCGCCTGACGCGCGAGTCCGCCATGAGGCGGCAAGCTCGCCGGCGTGCGGAGCTATGATGGCCGGTTCAGCGGGACGGCGACTGCCGGAACCCTGTCGGAATGATCGTGCGCAAGACCTCTCCCCGCCGGGAAGAGGCAAGCAAAACCAGATCATGCCGTAGAGATTACTCCGCCGAGGCCTTGGCGTGGCGCTCTGAGGACTCCAGCGCGGCCGCGCTCAGGCTGCGCCGGCGCCAGATGCTGCCGACGACCAGCACGACGACGACGCCGAGAGCGGCGCAGAGATATTCGCCGCCTCCGCCGCCATGGGCGAATTGGGGCGGGATGCGAAGTGCGCCGAGCATGCTGTCCAGCGAGGCACCGAGCGGGCCGTCGAACAGCGTGTGCAGCTTCGGCGCGATGCCGGGATCGGTCGCGATCACCTCGCCCGAGATCCAGCCGAGCAGTGCTGCACCCGCCCAGACCAGGACCGGCAGCTTTGCGAGCAGCGCCATGATCAGGGCCGCACCGGCGACGATCAGCGGCACGCTGATGGCAAGGCCGAGGATCAGCAGCGGCACGCTGCCATTGGCGGCGGCGGCCACCGCAATGACGTTGTCGAGACTCATGACGATGTCGGCGACGACGACGATCTGCACCGCCTGCCACAGATGCGAGGCGGACTCGACGCCCTCCTCGTCCTCGTTCTCCGGCACCAGGAGCTTCGCCGCGATCACGATCAGCGCGAGACCGCCGACGAGCTTGAGATACGGCAGCTCCATCAAGCTCGCGACGATGCCGGTGAAGATGATCCGCAGCAGCACGGCTGCGCCGGCGCCGAAGATCATGCCCCACAGCCGGTGCCGCGGCTTGAGTCCGCGGCAGGCGAGCGCAATCACGAGCGCGTTGTCGCCGGAGAGCAGGATGTTGATCCAGATGATCTTGCCGACCGCAATCCAGAAGGTCGGTTCGGCCATCTCGTTGCGAAACTGGGTGAAGAATGCCCCGATCGTAGCGGGATCGAAGACCTGCCAGAGCCAGTTCACAATACGTCCTTTCGCCCCGTCGATATTAACCTATCGGCTGATCAGCCGACGATCTCGTTGCCCGAGAAAAACTGCGCGATTTCGATCGCGGCGGTCTCCGGCGCATCCGAGCCGTGAGCGGAATTCTCGCCGATCGACTTTGCGTAGAGCTTGCGGATGGTGCCGTCGGCGGCCTTGGACGGATCGGTCGCGCCCATCGCATCGCGGTACTTGGCAATGGCGCCCTCGGCTTCCAGCACCTGGACCACCACGGGGCCCGAGGTCATGAACTCGACGAGCTCGCCGAAGAACGGGCGCGCCTTGTGCACGGCATAGAAGGTCTCGGCCTGTTCCTTGGTCATGCGGATGCGCTTCTGTGCGACGATGCGCAGGCCCGCCTTCTCGATCACGGCGTTGACCGCACCGGTCAGGTTACGCGCGGTCGCATCGGGCTTGATGATCGAGAAAGTGCGTTCGATGGCCATAATCTTGTCCTTGAGAAGAAAGCGGTGGTTCGGAGTTGCCGGGCTTATATCGGCGCCTTTGCCGGACGGCAAGCGACCGCCAAAACCGCCCCCGGACGCTTCGCCGCAGGCTGCCCCGCCGGATCTAGTCATGGATTACCGAGATTTCCCCCAGATGAACCCAATCTGAAGGCTCCGTTCAGGGCTTGGTTCAGCCTCGCTGGCGTAAGGTTGGGCCTATCGAAACCAAAGCCTGATCATCAGGCGGATCGTTTCGGCGGCCTTTCCATCGACGCGATAGCCCCGCGCCGGCAGTCTTTAGGAGATCACCATGTTGAGGAAACTTTCGCTTGCCGCTGTCGCCGCGGTTGCGCTGGGTGCCGCGCTGGCGCCGACCTCCGCCTCCGCTCACTGGCATGGCGGCTGGGGCTGGCACGGCGGCGGCGGTGGCTGGCATCACGGCTGGGGTGGACCGCGCTTCTATGCCGGCGGCCCCGTCTCCTACGGCTATGGCGGCTGCTACGTGCGCCGGCTGGTCCCGACCCCCTGGGGACCCCGCTGGCGGCTGATCAACCGCTGCTACTGAGCCCGACAGCACCTTCCTGAGGTACCTAGGCCCCCCAGGTACCTTCCAAGCGAAGCCCCGGCGTTCCCCTGCGCCGGGGCTTCGTATTTGGGCGGCTATTGCCCCGCTTCATGCAATTTTTACTAGAGAGCCGGGCAATCTCCGCGAGCGGCGAAACCATTTGGGGGCCCAAGGACTTGTTACCGTGTCATCACTTTGAGAACACGGAACCCCACAATGGCTGGCCTTTTTGCCAATGACAGCGAACAGATCGACCGGCGCACCAGCCGCTCGATTTGCGATGCGGTGGGCGAACGGCTTCAGCAGAGCCTGCGCCCCGAACCACGGCTCCCGACGCATCTCGAACAGCTCCTCGACGAGTTGAAGCAGCGCGACCGCGATTCGCACTGACGTGAGGCTCACGCAAAAACGGGTTGCGTTCGACGCGCCTTGCGGTGACAAGGCCGCATGCTTGCTATCACCGACCTCTCCATCCGCCTTGCCGGACGCCTTCTGATTGACCAGAGTTCCGTGCAGATCACGCCCGGCGCGCGCGTCGGCATGGTCGGGCGCAACGGCACCGGCAAGTCGACCCTGTTCAAGGTGATCCGCGGCGAGCTGGCGGCCGAGCACGGCACGGTCACCCTGCCGCCACGCTGGCGCGTCGGCAGCCTGGCGCAGGAAGCCCCGAACGGCCCCGAAAGCCTGATCTCCGTCGTGCTCAAGGCCGACCTCGAACGCGACGCGCTGCTTCACGAAGCGGAGAGCGCGACCGACCCGCACCGGATCGCCGAGATCCAGACCCGGCTGGTCGACATCGACGCCCATTCGGCGCCGAGCCGCGCGGCCGCGATCCTCTCCGGCCTCGGCTTCTCCGCCACCGACCAGCTCCGCCCTTGCGCCGAATTCTCCGGCGGCTGGCGCATGCGCGTCGCGCTCGCAGCCACGCTGTTCGCCGCGCCTGACCTCCTGCTGCTCGACGAGCCCACCAACTATCTCGACCTCGAAGGCACGCTGTGGCTCGAGGATCACCTTGCGCATTATCCGCGCACGGTGATCGTGATCAGCCATGACCGCGACCTGCTGGAAAGCTCGG
Source organism: Bradyrhizobium sp. LA6.8 (assembly GCF_040547935.1). Classification (NCBI taxonomy): domain Bacteria; kingdom Pseudomonadati; phylum Pseudomonadota; class Alphaproteobacteria; order Hyphomicrobiales; family Nitrobacteraceae; genus Bradyrhizobium; species Bradyrhizobium sp. LA6.8. The sequence continues at coordinate 1,421,501 of NZ_JBEPQQ010000001.1, read as the reverse complement.
TCGACCAGATCCTGCATCTGGAGCGCGGCAAGCTCACGCTCTACAAAGGCACCTATTCCTCCTTCGAGGAGCAACGGGCCATGCGCGAGCTGCTCGATGCCAAAGCGGTCAAGCGCCAGGAAGCCGAACGCGCCCGTCTGCAGGCCTTCGTCGACCGCTTCAAGGCGAAAGCCTCGAAAGCCCGCCAGGCGCAATCTCGTGTAAAAATGCTGGAGCGGCTGAAGCCGATCACGGCGCTGGTCACCCAGGACGTGCGCGAAATCAGCTTTCCCGCGCCGGAGAAAATCCTGTCGCCGCCGATCATCGCCGCCGACAACGTCGTGGTCGGCTACGATCCGAACACGCCCGTGCTTAACCGCGTCACCTTGCGCGTCGACAATGACGACCGCATCGCGCTCCTTGGTTCCAACGGCAACGGCAAGTCGACGCTGGTGAAACTGCTCGCGGGCCGCCTCGCACCGTTCTCGGGCAAGGTGACGCGTGCCGACAAGCTCTCGATTGCCTATTTCGCCCAGCACCAGCTCGACGAATTGAACGAGGATGCCTCGACCTACGACCACGTCCGCAAGCTTATGGGTGAAGCGCCCGAGGCCAAGGTGCGCGCACGCGCCGGCGCCATCGGATTCTCCGGCAAGGCGGCCGATACCAAGGTCGGGAAATTGTCCGGCGGCGAGAAGGCGCGCTTGCTGCTGGGGCTGGCGACCTTCTTCGGCCCCAACATGATCATTCTGGACGAGCCGACCAACCATCTCGACATCGACAGCCGCGCTGCGCTTGCGGAGGCGATCAACGAATTCCCCGGCGCCGTCATCATGGTTTCGCACGACCGCTATCTGATTGAGTCCTGCGCCGACCAACTCTGGATCGTCGCCGACCGGACCGTGACCAATTACGACGGCGACCTCGACGAGTACCGCCGCCTGGTGCTGTCGGCGCGCAATGGCGAGCCCACCCCGCGCGAGCGTAGCGCCGCGAGCGAGAAGCCGCAGCGCCCGAGATCGGACAATCGCGGCTCGCTGAAGAAGCGCATCGCGGAAGCCGAGAGCGAGATCGCCCGCGTCAGCGAGATCATCACCAAGATCGACACCGCGCTCGCCCTGCCCGACATCTTCACCCGGGATCCCAAGCAGGCCGCGCAGCTGTCGAAGGCGCGCGCCAACGCCGCCGACGCGCTGGCGCGTGCGGAGGAACAGTGGCTGGAGGCGAGCACGCAGTTCGACGAGGCAGCGGGCTAGACTCAAAATCTGAAAAACAACCCCATGCACAGTACGGGTAATAAATTACCTGCATGCAAGCCGCTGAGCAGTTGGCCCTTTGCTCAATCGGCATACTGCCCCGCCGCCTTGATGATCGGCGCCCAGCGGTCGACTTCGCTGGTCAGCATCGCCCCGAGCGCCTCCGGCGTCGCCTTGTCCTGCGGGACCGGCTCGGTGTTGATGTCGTTGAACCGGGCGATCAATGTGGGATCCCTCAGCGCGGCCTGGAGCGCCGCCGTCAGCTTCTGAACGACCGCGGGCGGCGTGCCCTTAGGGGCATAGAGGCCATGCCAGACGCCGAGCTCGAACCCCTTGAGGCCGGCCTCGTCGGCGGTCGGCAGATCGGACAGGCTCTTCAGCCGCTCCTTGGTGGTGACCGCGTAGGCCTTGACCTGCTTGGCCGTGATCGGCCCGGTCGTGTTCGTCGCCTGGTCGCAGGTGAGATCGATCTGCTTGCCGAGCAGATCGTTCATGATCGGCCCATTGCCCTTGTAGGGCACCGTGGTGAGCTGCTTCTGGATCGCCGTCATGAACAGCATGCCGCACAGATGCGATGCCGCACCTAACCCGGCATTGGCGTAAGTCAGCTTGTCGCCCTGCTGCTGGGCGTAGGCGACCAGTTCCTTGAGCGTGTCGGCCGGGAAGTCCGGACGCGCGATGATGGTCATCGGCGCATTGGTCACGAGCCCGATCGGCGCAAAGGCCGTCTTCGTGTCGTAGCTCAGGTTGCGATACAGCGTGGCCGCGGTCGAAATGCCGACATGATGGACCAGCAGCGTGTAGCCGTCCGGCTGGGCGCGCGCGGCGCGCGTCGTGCCGATCGTGCCGCCAGCGCCGGTCGCGTTCTCGACGATCATCTGCTGCCCGAGGGATTTCGCCATGCTTGCTGCGGTCAGGCGCGCGATGGTGTCCGTCGGTCCACCCGCGGCGTACGGCACCAGCACGGTGATGGGCCTGGACGGATAGTCCTGGGCGACCGCCGCGCCGAGCGACAGAAGCAGAGCCGACACGATCGTGATGAAACGCATGTTCCCTCCAAGATTCTTTATCGCGCCATAAAAGCGCATCCCCGGCCGCACGGCCATCAGGAAAGCGACCTCTGCAAAAGTGTCGCAATCACGATGATCCGCGCCGAGAATGGCGACGTCGCCGGCGAGACGAATGGTGGGCAGGCATGATACGGCTCCGCTGGAGCAAAATGGGATCTACCGCTCCCGCATGATCTCCTGTCGGTAGCGCTGCAATGGCGATAACAGGTAGCTCAAAATGGTGCGGGAGCCGGTCCTGATCTCCACTGTCACGGCCATTCCCGGTGACAGGCTGACGAGGCGATCGTCCACCTGCATTTGCGTGCGATCGAGCGAGATGCGTGCGCTGTAGCTCAACTCCTGGCCGTTGGGCTCGCTGCTGTCGCGCTGCGTCCCGAGCGCGCGGTCGCTTCCCGGCGGACGGTCGCGGATGATGGCGTCCTGCGAGACGCTCAGCACCCGTCCCTCCAGCAGGCCGTAGCGGGTGAAGTTGAAGGTGTCGATCTTGACGGCGGCGTCCTGCCCGGCCTCGACGAAGCCGATGTCGCGGTTGGAGATCATCGCCTCGACCTCGAGCCGCGTATCCGATGGCACGATCACCAGCAGCGATTGCGCGGGCGTGACCACACCGCCCACGGTGTGGACCGCAAGCTGCTGCACCACGCCGTCGACCGGCGAGGTCAGCCGCTGGAGCTGGGTCCGCTGCTGCGCCTTGATCAGATCGCGCGCGACGCCATTGGCTTTCTGCTCGCTCTTGGCGAGCTCGTCGGAGAGGCTCTTGCGATACTCCGCCACGGCCTGGGTGCGGGTCTCCCGGATCGCGGCGACGGCCGCCTCGGCTTCCTTCAGATGGCTGCTCTGGACGCGAAGCTCCTCCTGCTGCTCGATCAGAAGCTGAAGGGTCTCGTAATAGGTCAGCTTCGAGCCGATTTCCTTCTCCATCAGAATCTTGCGGATATCGACGCGCTGCTGGGTGACGGGGAGCAACGCATCCAGCTTGTGGATCGTCGCCGCAATGGTCTGATGCTCGGCCTCCTTCTGCGCCTGCTGGCGCGCAAGCGACGCCAATTTGGCGCGATGCTCGCTGACCTGATTGGCAAGAAGCTGCCGCTGTGTCGCGACCAGCGAGGGATCGGCATCCACAGGCGGGACGAGATCGGTGGAGGCATCTTCGCCGCTTGCCAATGCGGCGCGGAGACGCGCCATATTGAGCCGTTCGGCCATGAGATCGTCACGCAGGTGATCGCGCTCCGCGGCATTCACGGTCGGATCGAGCTCGATCAGCACGTCGCCCGATTTGACCGCCTGCCCGTCCTGCACGTGGATGGCGCGCACCACCCCGGTCTCGAACGGCTGGACCACCTTGCTTCGCCCGCTCGACACCACCTTCCCGGTTGCGGACGCCACGATGTCGATCGTGCCCCATGCCGACCACGCGAGTGCCGCGCAGACAAGGAGCATCAGGGCGATCGCGATGGCCCGGCCGATCGGTGACGGTGGCGCCTCGGCAATCTCCAGCGCCGCGGGCAGGAAGGCGATCTCTTCCGTGCGCCGCCCCTTCGCTTTCCGGAAGGGAACGACGGTCTGCTCCGGCCGCGGGGCCGGCACCGCGCTAGCCGACCTCATAGATCCCTCCCTGGAGACGATGCAGGGCCGCGTATCGGCCACCGGTCTTGATCAACGCGTCATGCGTGCCGTCCTCGACCAGACGGCCGCGCTCCAGCGTGAAGATGCGATCGGCGCCGCGAACGGTGGACAGTCGATGCGCGATGATCAGGACGGTGCGGCCCCTCGCGATCTCCATCATGTTCTCATGGATGATCCGCTCGCTTTCATAATCGAGCGCGCTGGTCGCTTCATCGAAGATCAGGATGCGGGGATTGGTCACCAAAGCGCGGGCGATCGCGATGCGCTGACGCTGCCCGCCCGAGAGCGTCGAGCCGCGCTCGCCGACGACCGTGTCGTAGCCTTCTGGAAGCTCCAGAATGAAATCATGCGCGCCCGCAAGTTTTGCTGCGTCCATCACGCGGTCCATTGACAGGGTCGGATCGGCCAGCGCGATGTTGTCGCGCACCGAACGGTTGAACAGCATGTTGTCCTGGAGCACCACGCCGATCTGACGGCGGAGCCAGGCCGGATCGGTCATCACCAGATCCATTCCGTCGATCAGCACACGGCCGCCTTGCGGAACGTAGAGCCGCTGCACCAGCTTGGCGAACGTGCTCTTGCCCGAGCCCGACGATCCGACGATGCCGACGGTTTGCCCGGGCGGAACATCGAACGAGACGTCATGCAGGATTTCCGGCCCATCGAGCCGGTAGCGGAACGACACGTGCTCGAACCGGATATTGCCCCGGATCGGCGGCAGCCCCGCACGCGCCGCCGAATAAGCCGGCTCTGCCGCGCTGTTGAGGATGTCGCCAAGCCGCGCGATCGAGAGCCGCGCCTGATGAAAATCCTGCCAGACCTGGGCCAGCCGCAGCACGGGCGCCGAAACGCGCCCCGCAAAAATGTTGAAGGCTACGAGTTCGCCGACGGTCAATGCATCGCCGATCACGAGGCGCGCGCCGACATAGAGAATGGCGGCGGTCACGACCTTGCTGACGAACTGGACGAGCTGGCTTGCGGTGTTGCCGAGGCTGGTGACGCCGAAGCTCGCCGAGACATAGCCGGCGAGCTGCTCTTCCCACCGGCGCTGCATCTGCGGCTCGACCGCCATCGCCTTGAGCGTCTCGATGCCGCTGACACTTTCGACGAGGAAGGCCTGGTTCTCGGCGCCGCGGCGGAATTTCTCGTCCAGCCTGCGGCGAAACAGCGGCGTCGCCACCGCCGAGATCGCGATGTAGAACGGGAACGATGCCAGCACGATGCAGCTCATCAGCGGCGAATAGGCGAACATCACCGCCAGAAATACCGACGTGAAGAACAGGTCGATGAGCAGCGTCAGCGACGAGCTGGTGATGAAATTGCGGATGTTCTCGAGCTCGCGAACCCGCGCCACGGAATCGCCGACGCGCCGCGCCTGAAACCAGGCCATCGGCAATGCCAGAAGGTGGTGGAACAGCCGCGCCCCCAGCTCCACGTCGATGCGGTTGGTCGTATGCGCAAACAGATAATTGCGCAGGATACCCAGCACCGTGTCGAACAGCGAGACGACGACGAGACCGATGACGAGCACGTCGAGCGTGGACAGCGAGCGGTGGACCAGCACCTTGTCGATCACGACCTGGAAGAACAGCGGTGAGACCAGCGCAAAGAGCTGGAGGAAGAACGAGGCGGCCAGCACCTCGCCGAACAGCCGCCGGTACTTGCCGATCGCGCCGATGAACCAGGTGATGTCGAAATGGCGCCCGAGGTCGGAGAGCCCGGCGCGCCGGGCCATCAGAATCAATCCGCCGTCCCAGATCGCGCACAGCTCGTCGCGCTCCATCAGCACCGGGCGCTGGGCCTGCGGCGATTGCACCAGCACCTTGTCGGCGGAGGCTTTCGCGATGACCATGAAGCTGCCGTCGCGCAGTATCGCGATCGCCGGCAGCGGGCCGCCCGACAGACGACTCCACTGCGTTCGATAGGTTCGCGCCTTGAGGCCGAGAGATTTGGCGCAGCGGATGATCTCCGCTGCGCCAAAGATAGCCGTTCCGGTCCGGTGCCTGAGCTGGTCGCGGTCGGCCGCAACACCCTGCAAATGCAGCAGGGTGAGCAGCGCGTCCAACCCCGTATCGGTCGAGACCGCGTTCGTGGTCATGGGCGTTCTCCGGGCCGGAGCCTAGTGTCAGGCGTGTTGCGGCGGTGCGAGGGTCTGGCTCTGCGCCGCGTGCGGATCGGGCAACGGCATCTCGCCGTGACCGTCACCTGCCGGAACGAGGTTTGCCGCCATGGCCTGGTTGAGCAGCATCGCGGCCGCCATCGCCCCGCCCCCGTTGATGACGACGTTGTTGCCGGGGCCACCGTCGAGGACGTCCTGTCCGCCGCCACCGATCAGCACGTCGTCACCCGCACCGCCCGCGAGCGTGTCGTTGCCGGGGCTGCCGATCAGGACGTCATCGCCATTGCCGCCATTGGCGACGAGCTGGATGCCGCCGTGCAGACCGGAGGCCGTGATGACGTCGTCGCCATCGAGGCCGTTGATCACGATCCTGTCGCCCGTGCCGGCATCGGTGATGTTGATGTCCTGGCCAAGCCCCGACACCGTAATGATGCCGTCGTGCTCGGTCACCGTGATGACGTCGCTGCCGCTGGTTCCGTTGATCGTCACCGTATCCGCGGCGCCGTCATTGGCGCCGAGGTCGAGGTTGACCTGATTCACGCCGGTCCCGGAGAGGTCGCCGATCGTGATGTTGTCGGCACCACCGAGGGCGTTGAAGTTGATATGCTCGACGCCGTTCAGGTCCATCGCGATGGCAGCAACATCGCGGGTGAACAGCACCCGGCCGCCATTGGCCGAGATGTTGATGTTCTCGTTGATGTTGGCGCCGTTGAACAGCAGCGTATCGGTGCCCTTGCCGCCTTCGACAATGTCGCTGCCGTCGCCGGGATTCCAGACGAAGGTATCATCGCCAGCGCCGAGATTGGCAACGTCGTTGCCACGGCCGCCGTTCACGATGTCATTGCCGGCACTGCCGGTGATGGTGTCGTTGCCGTCGCCTCCGTTGATGTTGAGGCTGAACGGCTGCCCCGCCTTGATGGACGAGGCATTGATGACGTCGTTACCGCCACCGCCGTTGACGGTCAGGACGTCACCGGCATCGGCGTGAGCGATGGTCACCTGTGCCGCAAGGCCGTTGACAATGATCGATCCGCCGGAGGTCGTGACCGAGATGTTGTCATCGCCTGCGGCGCCGTTCACGGTCACACGATCTGCCGCACCGTCACCACTCTGGCTGCCGGGGCCGGCACTGAGGTCGATCGCCACCTGCGTGACGCCGGTGCCGGAGAGATCGTTGACGGTGATGTTGTCGGCGCCGCTGGCGGCAGCGATCTGCACATGCTCGACGCCGTTGAGATCCATGGTGATGGCGCCGACGTCGCGGGTGAGAAGCGCGCGGCCGCCATTCGCCGAGATCGACATGTTCTCGGCGACGTTGGAGCCGTTGAACACCAGCGTATCCGTTCCCGCGCCACCTTCGACGGTGTCGCTACCATCACCGGGATTCCACGTGAAGAGGTCGTCGCCTGCGCCGAGAAGAGCGACGTCGTTGCCGCGGCCACCGGTGACCTTATCGTTTCCGTCGCCGCCGATCAGGGTGTCGGCGCCCTGACTGCCGGTGATGGTATCGTTGCCCGCGCCGCCGTCGATGGTCAGCCCAATCGCCGCAGCAAGTAGCGATGCATCGATGACGTCGTTGCCGCCGAGCGCCTGGATCACCAGCCGGTCGTTGGCAGCTTCCGCATTCGCGATCGTCACGACTTCGGGCAGGCCCGTCACCGTCACGGTCGTCCCGTTGGACGTGACCTCGATGTGCTGGCCGCCGTTAGTGCCGTTGACGGTCACCGTGTCGGCCGCGCCGTCGCCTTGCGTGCCGCCGGGAACGGCTCCGAGATCGACCAGCACCTGCTTGACGCCGGTCCCGGAGAGATCGCCGACGGTGATGTTGTCGGCGCCGCCGCGTGCATCGAATTCGATCTGCTCGATGCTGTTGAGGTCCATCGTGATGTTGGCGACGTCGCGGGTGAAGCGCACCCGGCCACCATTGGCCGAGATGTCGATGGTCTCGTTGATGTTGGCTCCGTTGAACAGCAGCTTGTCGTTGCCCGATCCGCCTTCGACCGTGTCGCTGCCGTCGCCGGGATTCCAGATGAAGGTGTCGTCGCCCGTCCCTAATTGCGCGACGTCGTTGCCGCGTCCGCCATTGACGATGTCGTCGCCGCTGCCGCCGATCAGGAGGTCGTTGCCGTCGCCGCCGGTGATCCTGTCGTTGCCGGCGCCGCCGTCGAGCGTCAGCGAGATCAGGCTGGCGAGTCCATTGCTTGCGGTGATGACGTCGTCGCCGCCGCCGGCGTGCAGCACAAGATTCTCCGTCGTGCCGATGTCGAGCGAAAATGGCGCCGCGCCCGTCCCGTCGAATCGCACGCGCGTGCCGTTCGCCGTGATCGTGAACGTCTCCGGGTCATTGCTTCCGTTGATCTGCGCGGTGTCGTTGCCGTCACCGCCCTCGAACAGGTTGGTGCCGCCCCCCGGATTCCAGATCATGAGGTCGTTGCCGGCTTCGCCGAACAACTGGTTGTCGCCGCTGCCGCCGTCCAGCGTGTCGTTCCCCGCGCCGCCGAACAGCAGATCGTTGCCGCCGCCGCCCTTGATCGTATCGTCGCCGGCCTGCCCAAACAGCAAATCGGCACCCGAGCCGCCCGTGATCCTGTCATTGCCGTCGCCGCCGAAAATGTGCACCGCGGGCATCGGGCCGTTGGATTCGTTAACGGTGATCGCGTCGTCGCCACCCTGACCGAAGATGTCGATCTCATTGGTGTTAGCCACAGTGGGATCGCCACCGATCGTCTTCACCTGCCCGTTATTGATGAGAATGCGGCCCGACTTGTCGCGGCTGATCACGACGCCGTTATTGGCGCTGTCGCCGAAAATGGTGAGCTGGCCCGTAACCGGGGAGAAAACAGAGGTAGTAGACATCCAAATATTCCTTCGATCGATCTAGCCCCTCCCCTCGATGCGTAGCAGTGGTGCGGATGTCTTACTTGAAGCACTGCTTTAGACGCGCGTGATTATTCTGGAGATTTCCTCCAGTTTTCCTCCGGGCTGGTTTCGACAGCGGATGCAAAAGCTCTCACATCACGAATTGCCGATCACGTATAACGGCAGCGTGACTTTCGAAGGCGCGCGCGAATCTCACCAACGCATTGATGCGCGCGCAGAAGCCACAGCTCGAAGCGACGACGCATTCGTTTTGATGAGATGGCGAATTCGATCGTTGCTCTCGTGCCCCCGGACACAGCGCAGCACGATAGTGGTGCGCTGCTGAGCCGGGGCTCATGATCGAGAGAGACTGGATCGAGAGAGACCTGGTCCCGGCTCTGCGCAGCAGCGCATAGCGCGTCGAAGACGCGCGTGAACGCGCTGATGGCGCTGCAGCGCGTCCGGGACGCGAGAGTTCGCCTTACGCCGACTTCTTCTTCGGCTTCGGCTTGGTCGCCTTCGGCATGACAGGCGCTTCCGGCGTGCCCTCGATCGAGGACAGACGGCCGGACGTGAAGGTGTAGATGCCCGCGCGCGGACCGGTGCTCCAGGTGACCACGGCAACGCGCCGGCCGGCGGCATCACTGGAGAGATTGACGGTCGAGGGTGCGCCGATGCCGCGCACCACGTCGCATTCGGTGTGGCCGAGCGCGACCGTGCCGCCCATGGGCGCCGGCGCCGTCGTCGAAGCATTGGCGTCGGCCGGCCCGGGGGGCGGCGTCATGCCGGGACAGGCGCCGTCGGCGCTGACCAGATCCTCGGCCGTCACGGGCTTGTCGGGGGTCAACGGTGGCGATTCGATTGAGATGCTCTTGATGAACAGGCGGCTCGGCGTGTTGAACCACTGGGCATCCTTGGACAACAGGTCGGTCCCCGAGCAGCCCGCGAGCAGCGGTGCTACGGCAGCCAACGCAACTATGAGCGAGCTGGGAAGCTTTTGATGTCGCACGATAAACTAAATTCCCCGCATGAAGGACCGGCCCTAAGCGATTGTCCCAACATCACTTTGCGGCACGAAGGTGACAAAAGCCAGCATCGCCCGAAAAGTGCAAATTATCATTAATTGCAAACGACCGCTAATTCCGGCGCTGCCAACGGCCCCGTTCGTCGGCCTGCCAATAGGTGACATCAAATCCCCGCGCCTTGCAATCCGTCCAGGCGCTCCGGGCAAACGCCAGCGCGTCCGGATCGTCGCCGTTGAACAGCAGCACCATGCGCTCATAGCCCTGCGCGTCCTGCGGCAGCGCGGCGTTGTCGACCAGGAAGCGGACATTGGCGCCGTTGGGATTGTCCTCCTCGATCGCCAGCACGATCGGCTGATCGGCGGCATCGTTCACGCGCCATGTCGCGTGCGGCAGGAAGGAATCGTCGCGGTAGGTCCATAAGTGCGCGTCGAGCGCATCGGCGCGCTCCGGCGAGGTCGACTGCACCACGACGCGCCAGCCGCGCTCGAGCGACTTCTCGAGAAGCGGCGGCAACACGTTCTCCACCGTCATGTTTTGCAGATGGTAGAAAAGGACTTCGGTCATCTCAGATCATTTGCGCTCGTAGTGGTCGGCGACCAGACGGTCGAGCAAACGCACACCGTAGCCGCTTCCCCAGCTCTGGTTGATATCGGTCTTCGGCGCGCCCATCGCGGTGCCGGCGATGTCGAGATGCGCCCAGGGCGTGCCGTCGACGAAGCGCTGGAGGAACTGCGCCGCGGTGATCGAGCCGCCATGGCGGCCGCCGGTGTTCTTCATGTCGGCGAACTGGGAATCGATCAGCTTGTCGTATTCGGGGCCGAGCGGCATGCGCCAGACTTTCTCTCCGCTCTCGATGCCGGCCGCGAGCAGACGGTCGGCGAGCTCGTCATTGTTGGAGAACATGCCGGCATGCTCGGTGCCGAGCGCGACCATGATCGCGCCGGTCAGCGTCGCCAGATCCACCATGAATTTCGGCTTGGTCTTTTTGGCCACGTACCAGAGCACGTCGGCGAGCACGAGGCGGCCTTCGGCGTCGGTGTTGATGATCTCGATGGTCTGGCCCGACATCGAGGTGACGATGTCGCCCGGCCGCTGCGCATTGCCGTCGGGCATGTTCTCGACGAGGCCGATGGCGCCGACCACGTTGGCCTTGGCCTTGCGCGCGGCGAGCGCGTGCATCAGGCCGACGACGCAGGCGGCACCGCCCATGTCGCCCTTCATGTCCTCCATGCTGCCGGCCGGCTTGATCGAAATGCCGCCAGTGTCGAAGCAAACGCCCTTGCCGACAAAGGCGACCGGTGCCTCGCCCTTCTTGCCGCCGTCCCAGCGCATGATCACGGTGCGGCTCGGCCGCGACGAGCCCTGGCCGACACCGAGCAGCGCGCCCATGCCGAGCTTGTCCATCGCCTTGACGTCGAGCACCTCGACCTTGACGCCGAGCTTGCGGAGCAGCCCCGCGCGGCGCGCGAACTCCTCGGGGAAAAGCACGTTCGGCGGCTCGTTGACGAGGTCGCGCGCGATGATCACGCCGTCGACGACATGGCCGGCCGAGGCAAACGCCTTCTTCGCCGCGGTGGCATCGCCGACCGCAAGCGAGACGTCGGCGCGCAAGCCGCCCTCCTCGCCGTCTTTCTTTTTCGTCTTGTAGCGATCGAACTTGTAGGCGCGCAGCCGCAGGCCCGAGGCGATCGCAACCGCCTGCTCGCTGGTCATGGCGCCATCAGGAAGTTCCGCGATGATGGTCATGGCAGCGGCCGCGGCCGAAAGCTTGCTCGCCGCCACGCCGCCGAATTTGAGGAAGTCGTTCGCCTTCAGGCTCGCCGCCTTGCCGGCGCCGATCACGACCAGGCGGGTGGCCTTCACCCCCTCCGGCGCCAGGATGTCCAGCGCGGCGCCGCTTTTGCCCTTGAAGCCGGCGGCGGAGGCCGCCCGCTTGACCAGCTCAGTGGCGCCACCGAGTGCCTTGGCCGTCGCCGGACCGAGCTTCAGAGTGTCGTCGCAGAACACGACCAGAATGCCACGGGCGGCAGCAGACAGCGGGACAAAGCCGACCTTGATGGCATCGGACATGGGTAACTCCTTCAAAACATCGGGCTTTTCGTCGCTGGGCGGACCCGGCCACGGGCCGGAGCTGAACGACGATTCACTGGACTTTCCCCACTATGGGCCACTGGCGCGGTGGCTGCCAAGCACCCCCGTGGCCGCCGGGCCACAACGAGGGAAATATTAACCATATATTGACGGCGCCACGGGGCAGCCATTTTGTTGATGGATCAAAGGGATGGTAGTGAGAGAGTAAGCCGGTGGAAGAGGTGGTTGGCCGACCTTGGGGATCTCCTGATCGGGGATTGGTTGGGCAGCCGGACTTCCGGCCTGCATTGGGGCGCTGGTGGGGATTCGTGCGGTAGCGCATGGGGTCAATCGATAGGTATATCTTCCGCACGACGCTGGCGTCGTTTGCGCTGGTCCTGGTCAGCCTCACCGGCGTGATCTGGATTACGCAGGCGTTGCGCGGCATCGACCTGATGACGAGCCAGGGTCAGACCATCCTGACCTTCCTCGGCATCACCAGCCTCGTCGTGCCGGCACTGGTCCTGATCATCTCGCCGATCGCGCTGATGATCGCGATCTCGCACACGCTGAACAAGCTCGCGACCGATTCCGAGATCATCGTGATGAATGCCGCCGGCTTCTCGCCGTTCCGGCTGTTCTATCCGTTCTTCTACGCCACCTGTGTCGTAGCGCTGCTGGTCGCCTTCATCGCGGCCTATCTCGCCCCCGACGGCATGCGGCGGATCAAGCAGTGGGACGCCGAGATCACCGCCGACGTGCTCACCAACATCCTCCAGCCCGGCCGCTTCGCCCAGCTCGACAAGAACCTGACGATCCGGATCCGCGAACGCCAGCCCGGTGGCATCCTCGCCGGGATCTTCATCGACGATCGCCGCGATCCCAACGAGCGCGTCTCGATCGTCGCCGAGCATGGCGAGGTCGTGAAGAACGACAACGGCTCGTTCCTGGTGCTCAAGGACGGTAATCTGCAGCGCTTCGAGGCCGGCAAGCGCGATCCCGCGCTGGTGGCGTTCGGCCGCTACGGCTTCGACATGTCGAAATTCTCGGGCCAGGGTCACGACGTCACCCTCGGCATCCGCGAGCGCTATCTCTGGGAGCTGTTCTCCCCGTCCGAGGACGATCCGGTCTACAAGCAGATTCCCGGCCAGTTCCGCTCGGCTCTGCACGACAGCCTGCTGGCGCCGATCTATCCCTTCGCCTTTGCCGTGCTGACCTTCGCCTTCCTCGGCGCGCCGCGCACCACGCGCCAAAGCCGCAACTTCTCGATCGGCGGCTCGGTGATCGCCGTGTTCGGCCTGCGCATGGCAGGATTCGCCTGCTCGGTGATGGCGGTAAAGTCGCCTGGCCCGGTGCTGTTCCAGTACGCGATGGTCCTTGGCGCCATCGGCGTCGGGCTGTGGTTGATCATCGGCGGCATCGTGGTCGAGCCGCCGCCCCGCCTCATGGAGGCCATCAACAGGTCGAACGCGCGCATCGCGCGGCTGTTCAGACGGCCGGCCGCCGCATGAGCATGCTCACCAACACCCTCGGGCGCTATTTCGCCGGACGCTTCGTCGTCGCGGCGCTCGGCGTGTTCGCGGGCATCTTCCTGCTGCTGGTGCTGGTCGACTACATCGAGATGGTGCGCAAGACCTCAGGGCTCGCATCCGCCTCCGCGATCATGGTGGCCGAGACCTCGCTGTTCCGGGTCCCGCAATTGCTCGAGAAGCTGACGCCGTTCTGCATGCTGATCGGCGCCATGACCTGCTATCTCGCCCTCTCCCGCCGGCTCGAGCTCGTGGTCGCGCGCGCCGCCGGAATCTCCGCGTGGCAATTCATCTCGCCGGCTCTCGGCAGCGCGCTCCTGATCGGGGTGATCGCCACCGTCGCCTACAATCCGATGTCGGCGAACCTGCGCGAGCTGTCCAAGCGCATGGAAGCCGAGCTGTTCGGCTCGGCCCCCGGCGGCGGCATCCAGGACGCCTCCGGCTTCTGGCTCAACCAGGTCACCAATGACGGCCAGGTCATCATCAATGCGGCGCGCAGCGAGCAGCAGGGCGTCCGGCTGACCGGCCTGACCCTGTTCCGATTCGATACGGACTGGCATTTCAAGGAGCGGATCGAGGCGCGCGAGGCGGCGCTGGAGTCCGGTCACTGGCTGTTCAAATCGGTGCGCCGCTTCTCGCTGGATTCGCCGCCGATCGACCAGGCGACGTTGGAGATTCCGACGACGCTGACCGAAGCCCAGATCCGCAATAGCTTTTCCACACCCGAGACTGTGTCCTTTTGGCAACTACCGAGCTACATCCGCTCCTCGGAGAGCTCGGGCTTCGCGACAGCCGGCTATCGACTCCAGTATCACAAGCTCCTGGCACAGCCGTTTTTGCTGGCCGCCATGGTGATGCTGGCGGCTTCGGTGTCGTTGCGTTTCTTCCGGATGGGCGGCGTGCAGAAGATGGTTTTGAGTGGCGTGGGCGCAGGCTTTCTGCTCTACGTTTTGTCGAAAGTGACTGAAGACTTGAGCAAGGCTGAGTTGATGCATCCGATCGCTGCGGCGTGGTTGCCCGCGGTGGTGGGCGGCCTCACCGGCTTTTTGGCCTTGTTGTATCAGGAGGACGGTTAGTGACTGCCGTCCATCGAGGGCTCGTGTCTCGTTTGACGCAGCGTACTGTGGTGCGCGCGAATGGATGCGGCTTGTCCATTCGCAGGCTCCTGCTGGCTGTCGCCGCCGTGGCGTCGCTCGGCGGGCTGATGGACGTTGCGGCCGTGACGCCGGCCTCCGCTCAGAGCTTCACCTACAATCCGCTGCCGCCGCGTGCGAAGCCGCCGAAGGTCGCCAACGACAACCAGATGCTGGTTCAGGCGACCGAGGTCGACTACGACTACAACAATTCGCGCGTCTCCGCGGTCGGTAACGTCCAGCTGTTCTACAACGGCACCAGCGTCGAGGCCGACAAGGTCATCTACGACCAGAAGACCAAGCGGCTGCACGCCGAAGGCAACGTCCGCATGACGGATGCCGACGGCAAGATCACCTATGCCGAGATCCTGGATCTCTCCGACGACTATCGCGACGGTTTCGTCGATTCGCTGCGCGTGGACACCGCCGACCAGACCCGCATGGCGGCGAGCCGCGCCGACCGCTCCAGCGGCAACTACACGGTGTTCGAGAACGGCGTCTACACGGCCTGCGCGCCGTGTAAGGACGATCCGAAGAAGCCGCCGCTGTGGCAGGTCAAGGGTGCGCGCATCATCCACGACCAGCAGGAGAAGATGCTGTATTTCGAGACGGCACAGCTCGAATTCTTCGGCGTGCCGATCGCCTACATGCCCTATTTCTCGACGCCCGACCCGACCGTGAAGCGCAAGACCGGCTTCCTGATGCCGGGCTTCACGTCGAACACGCCGTTCGGCTACGGCGTCGAAGTTCCGTTCTACTGGGCGATCGCGCCCGATATGGACATGACCTTCAGCCCGCGCATCACCTCCAGGCAGGGCGTGCTGTTCCAGGCCGAGTACCGCCAGCGCCTGATGGACGGCGCCTACCAGATCCGAGTCTACGGCATCGACCAACTCGACCCCGGCGCACTCGCCGGCCAGCCCGGCGACCGCCAGTTCCGCGGCGCCGTCGACACCAAGGGTCAGTTCGCGCTGAACGACAAGTGGGTCTGGGGCTGGGACGGCGTCGTCATGTCCGACTACTACTTCTTCTCGGACTACCGCCTGTCGCAATACCGCGATCCGCTGGGCTCGTTCCTGTATCTGCCGACCGACGCCTTGTCGCAGCTCTATCTGACCGGCGTCGGCAATCGCAGCTTCTTCGATGCGCGCACGATGTACTGGCTGAGCTACTCGGGCAACCAGAGCCAGGTGCCGATCGTCTATCCCGTGATCGACTATTCGAACGTGCTCAACTATCCGGTGTTCGGCGGCGAGTTCAGCTACAAGACCAACTTCACGAACCTGTCGCGTGACACGGCGGTGTTCGATCCGATCACCACGCTCGCCAATACCGCCAGCCTGTGCACGACGACGTCGGCCGATCCGCTCGCGCGCACGCCGTCGCAGTGCTTGCTGCGCGGCGTCCCCGGCACCTACACCCGCCTCACGGCGGAAGCGCAGTGGCGCAAGTCCTACACCGACCCGTTCGGCGAGATCTGGACGCCGTTCGCCAGCCTCCGCGCCGACGCGATCAACGCCTCGATCTCCAACCAGCCGGGCGTGTCGAACTACCTGCCGGTCGGCGACACCCAGGCGTTCCGCCTGATGCCGACCGTCGGCCTCGAATACCGCTATCCCTTCATCAACGTTCAGCCCTGGGGCTCGACCACCATCGAGCCGATCGCGCAGGTCATCATCCGGCCGAACGAGCCCTATGCCGGCAAGTTCCCGAACGAGGACGCCCAGAGCATGGTGTTCGACACCTCGAACCTGTTCAGCGTCGACAAGTTCTCCGGTTACGACCGCGTCGAGGGCGGCGGCCGCGCCAATGTCGGCGTGCAGTCCACCACGCAGTTCGACAAGGGCGGCGCCGTCAAGGTGCTGTTCGGCCAGTCCTACCAGCTGTTCGGCCTGAACTCCTACACGGTCCAGGACACCATCAACACCGGCCTTGATTCCGGCCTCGACAAGCCGCGCTCGGATTACGTGGCGAGCGCCAGCTACTCACCCAACAGCACCTACACGTTCAGCGTCCGCTCCCGTATGGACGAGCAGACCTGGAACGTGCAGCGCTTCGAGGCGGAAGGCCGCGCCAACTTCAATCGCTGGTCGGTCAGCATGATGTACGGCAATTACGCCGAGCAGCCGGAGCTCGGCTATCTGACGCGGCGCGAGGGCATCCTGACCTCGGGCTCGATCAAGGTCGCGGCCAATTGGGTGGTGACCGGCTCGGCGCGCTGGGACCTCGAGGCCAACAAGATCAACCAGTATGTGCTCGGAGCGGGCTATGTCGACGATTGCTTCGTGCTCGGCGTGAACTATGTAACTTCGTATAGTTACTCTGCGGGCACGGCGCCGCCCGTGCTGAACCACGCGTTCATGTTCCAGATCGGCCTGCGCACGCTGGCGACCTCGACCGGGTCCAGCTCGTCCGCCGGCTACCAATGAACCGTCTGAAATGACGGCCGGGCTCTCCCGATCGCGAGCTCATCCCGGCTGACATGCGAGCGATAATCATGACGACCCAATTGCCTGTTTTTCGCCTCCTCCTCGCCATCGGTGCCGGGCTGATCCTCACCGGCCTGCCCGCGCCGTCGCGCGCGCAGAACATCGTCGTGATGGTCAACGGCGACCCGATCACCGATTTCGACATCGAGCAGCGCTCCAAGCTCGACCAGCTGACGACGCAGAAGACCCCGAGCCGGCAGGAGGTCATCAACGAGCTGATCGACGACAAGGTGAAGCTCAAGGAAGGCAAGAAATACGGCGTCGACCCCGGCGTCTCCGACATCAACCAGTCCTACGAGGGCATGGCGCAGCGCATGCGCATCACGCCGGATCAGCTCACCAAGTCGCTCGAGGTCAAGGGCGTCCGCCCCGAGACGCTGAAGGGCCGCATGAAGGCCGAGATGGTCTGGACCAGCCTCGTACGCGGCCGCTTCAAGGAGAAGCTGATGGTCGGCGAGCGCGACGTCGCGCAGGCCGTGCAGGCCCAGACCGGCGACAAGCTCCAGATCGAGGGCACCGAGTACAAGATGCAGCCGATCGTGCTGATCGTGCCGCGCGGCTCGTCCCCGGCGTTCCTGGAGACGCGGCAGAAGGAAGCCGAGACCTATCGCTCGCGTGTCGGAAGCTGCGAGGAAGCCAATTCGCTGTTCCGCTCAACGCCGAACGCCACCATCCGCGACACCGTCACCAAGACCACCGCGGAACTGCCCGACGCGCTTCGCAAGGTGCTCGACGACACCCAGATCGGCCACCTGACCGCGCCGGAGGTCACCAAGGCGGGCATCGAGATGGTCGTGCTGTGCTCGCGCAAGCCGACCATGATCGACACGCCGAAAAAGCGCGAGGTCCGCGAGAAGATGTATTCGGAGAAATACGAGAAGACCCAGAAGGCCTATCTCGATGATCTCCGGAAAGCGGCGATGATCGAATATCGCAACCGCTGATGGCCAACTTCGCCTTAGAACCTTCCATCAAGCCTTCGAAGCCCCTCGCCCTGACCCTGGGAGAGCCCGCCGGCATCGGCCCCGACATCACGATCGCTGCCTGGCTCAGACGCCGCGAACTGAACCTGCCCGCCTTCTATCTGCTCGGCGACGAGGCCTTCGTCGCTCGCCGCGCCAAGGCCCTCGGCGCCGATATCCGGATTGCCTCGGTAAGCGCCGGCGAGGCCGCAGCCGCGTTCACCGAGGCCCTGCCCGTGGTCGCAACGGGCGAGAGTGCAACAGCCGAGCCCGGCAAGCCCGATGAAGCGAGCGCGCCGGCCGCGCTCGCTTCGATCCGGCAAGCGGTCGCCGACGTCCGTGAAGGCCGCGCCGGCGCCGTCGTCACCAACCCGATCGCCAAGAGCGTGCTCTACCGCTCAGGCTTCCGCCATCCCGGCCACACCGAATACCTCGCCGAGCTCGCCGCAAAGAACGGCCGCGTGCCGCAGCCGGTGATGATGCTGTGGTCGCCGCGGCTCGCCGTGGTGCCCGTGACCATCCACGTCTCCTTGCGTGATGCGCTGGCCCAGCTCACCAGCGAGCTCATTGTCTCGACCGTGCGCATCGTCGCGACCGAGCTGAAATCCCGCTTCGGCATCGAAAGGCCGCGCATCGCGATCTCCGGCCTCAACCCGCATGCCGGAGAGGACGGCTCGCTCGGCCACGAGGAGCAGACCGTGATTGCACCAGCGCTCAAAGCGTTGCGTAGCGACGGCATCGAGGCGAAGGGACCGCTCCCTGCCGACACTATGTTCCACGAGGCCGCACGCAGCACCTATGACTGCGCCGTCTGCATGTACCACGACCAGGCGCTGATCCCGATCAAGACGGTCGCCTTCGACGATGCGGTCAATGTCACGCTCGGCCTGCCCTTCATTCGCACCTCGCCCGATCACGGCACCGCCTTCGACATCGCCGGCACGGCCAAGGCCAATCCGGCAAGCCTGATCGCCGCGCTCAAGCTCGCAAGCCGCATGGCGGCTGCGCAAAGCTGATGAGCGCGATCGACGACCTCCCGCCGCTTCGCGAGGTCATTCGCCAGCACGCGCTGTCGGCACGCAAATCGCTGGGCCAGAACTTCCTGCTCGACCTCAATCTCACCGCGCGCATCGCGCGTGCCGCCGCGCCGCTCGAGGACTCCACCATCGTTGAGATCGGTCCTGGCCCGGGCGGGTTGACGCGCGCGTTGCTCGCGCTCGGCGCCAAACGCGTCATCGCCATCGAGCATGACGAGCGCGCGATCCCTGCCTTGCAGGATATTTCCGCGCGCTACCCTGATAGGCTCGAGATCGTGCATGGCGATGCCATGACCTTCGACCCGCGTCCGCTGCTCAATGGCGAACGAGCCAAGATCGTCGCGAACCTGCCTTACAACATCGCGACCCAACTCCTGATCGGCTGGCTCACGACCGACCCCTGGCCGCCCTGGTACGACATGATGGTGCTGATGTTCCAGCGCGAGGTCGGCGAGCGGATCGTGGCACGCGAGGACGAGGAGGCCTATGGCCGCCTCGGCGTGCTCGCCAACTGGCGCTGCGAGACGAAGATCCTGTTCGACATTTCGCCCTCCGCCTTCGTGCCGCCGCCGAAGGTCACCTCCTCCGTCGTGCGGCTGGTGCCGCGCGCAGAGCCTCTGCCTTGCGATCGCAAGCTGCTCGAACAGGTCGCAGCCGCCGCTTTCGGGCAGCGCCGAAAAATGCTGCGGCAAAGCCTGAAATCGCTTCAAGCGGATCCCGCTCGCCTTGCCGCGGCCGCAGGTGTCGATGCGACGCGGCGTGCCGAGACCATTCCGATATCAGGCTTTGTTGCCATGGCACGTGAATTGGCGGATATACGAAAGCAAGCTGGATAACAGGAATTTCGGAGGAAGGAATATGGCGTTGATGCGTCGGCAGTCCCTGGTCAAGTTCGATGCGCCCTTGTGCGAGACCATCGTCGACACGCCGAAGCCGAAAGGCCGCGAGGTGCTGGTGCGCATCGAGCGCTGCGGCCTCTGCCATTCCGACCTGCACATCCAGGACGGCTATGCCGATCTCGGCGGCGGCAAGAAGCTCGACACCACGCGCGGCATGACGCTGCCCTTCACGCTCGGCCACGAGATCGCGGGCGTGGTCGACGAAGTCGGCTCGGACGTGCCGGCGAACCTTGTCGGGGCCAAGAAGGCGGTGTTCCCGTGGATCGGCTGCGGCCAGTGCCACGACTGCGCCAATGGCGACGAGAACCTTTGCGCGAAACAGCGCTTCCTCGGCGTCTCCATCGACGGCGGCTTCGCCACCCACGTGCTGGTGCCCGACGCAAAGTACCTGCTCGACTACGATCCCCTGCCCGTCAACCAGGCCGCGACCCTGATGTGCTCCGGCGTGACCGCCTACGGCGCGCTCAAGCGCCTCGTCGACCGTCCGCGCCAGCGCAATCTGCTGCTGATCGGCCTCGGTGGCGTCGGCATGATGGGCCTGTCGTTCGCGCAGGCGATGTTCAAGCAGCCGATCACGGTGGCCGATCTCTCGACGGCAGCGCGCGAGACCGCGCTGAAGAACGGCGCAGCCGTCGCCTACGATCCGTCCGAGCCCGACGTGATCAAGCGCATCCTGAAGGAAACCGAGGGCGGCTTCGACGAGGTGGTCGATTTCGCCGGCAATGAGAAGTCGATGGCCTTTGCCGTGGCGGTCGCCGCGCGCGGCGGCAAGGTCGTGGTGTCCGGCCTGATGGGCGGCCAGTTCACCCTGCCGATGGTGCAATGGGTCTACAAGCGCCTGACAGTCGAAGGCTTCATGGTCGGCACGCTCACCGAAGCCCAGGAGCTGATGGCGCTCGCCCGCGCCGGCAAGATCAAGCCGACGCCGATGCGCGAGGAGCCGATGGGCGACGTCCAGAAATGGATCGACGAATTGCGCGCCGGCAAGGTCGTCGGCCGCATCGTGCTGAAGAACTGACGCGCAGGAAAATCCAGGCAGGCTTGGCGGCGAGATGAGATCTCGCCGCCGCGTTTTCCTCCGCCGAATTAACCCGGAATTGACGCAAGCCCCCGGTTCCAAATAGGGGAACCGGCACATCGCGAACTAAAGTCCTCGCCAGCTTTCTCTTTGGAATTCTGGTGAGGCCATGCAGACCATCCGCCGCTTCCTGGCCGATGAAACCGCGGCCACTGCGATCGAATACGGCCTGATCGCAGCCGGCATCGCTGCTCGCGATCATCGCCGTGGTCAACAATCTCGGCTCGTCGTTGAAGTTGAAGTTCGGCTCGATCAGCACCTCGCTGAAGTAGCGCGAATCCAGCCCGCGCGCTGAAGGCACGTCACCGCGCGGAACGGCTGCGACCACACCGCGTTGGCAGCGCATGTCCATTCGTTGCACCGTCGAAAGCGCATTCTTCATCGCCTGGAGCTTCCTGGAGCAGAGCGGCGAGCTCGGACCTCCGGACGAGACCGCGAACACCATTCTGGATGCCATCGAAGCGCAGCTCAGGACCGGTGAGCGGCGGCAGGTGATGCTCGCCAACAAGGCGATCGGCGCCTACCGCAAGCAGGTGGCCCAAAGCCGCCTCTTGGCCGAACGCCAGATCCGTCTCGGATAAGAGCCCGCGGCGCCCCACAAGCGCCGGCTCATTTGGAAATTCCGTAGTTCTCCGGATGGGAATTAGGCTGAAATCCATCAGCCGAAAATCCCTAGCAAAACAGAGGACTACGGAAGATGAAACGGCAGGAAGCGGCACCTGAAGGCATGAACGAATCGTCAACCGGCGCCACGGTTGGCACAGAATTGACACAGCCGCGTTCACGGCGTGTTCGCGACATGGAGGTGTCGAGCTCCACTTACTTTGTCCGCGATGGAGACGAGATCAAGATCGGAACTTCTTTTAAGCCCGAGAAGCGGATCAGGGGGTTGGAGCGCGAAATTGGTCGCCCTCTGGAGACCCTCGCAATCGTCCCTCTCGAGGTGGCGGATGAGGGCAAGACGCACCAGCGCTTCGCCCATCTGCGCGTCCATGGTGAGTGGTTTCGAGCCGAAGCTGATCTGCTTCAGTTCATTGAGGAGGTCAAGGCGGCGCCTGTGCCGGCCCCTCCCACCTACGACTTCAGCCGCCCGAAGGTCCGGCTCAACCCGGCCAAGACGATCTCGAAGATGCTCAAGATGCGGAGCGCGATCGGCGCCCATACGGCGTCCGGGCATCACATCTCAAATGTCGATGAAATCCGCCAGAACAGGGCGAGGGCCGAAGCCGCGGGCGATCTGGTCCGGCTTGCCTACCTTGACGCCAGCCTGGAGCGGCAGCTTCAGGGCCTCGCGCGCACCCGTCAGGCATAACCGCTCAGCAGGGGAGATCGCCGTGGATGACCTATTCCAACTCGACCGAGTTCTAACGCCGGCAGAACGGAAGCGGCTGAACAGCAGGCCAAAGACCAAGAAGACGGGCCATGCGTGGCGGCCGGGCACGGGCCCGGAAGGCGAGACCTGCAAGACCTGCAAGCATCTGGTCCGGAAGCAGATGTCCAAGGTCTATTTGAAGTGCGGCCTGATGCGAGCGCATTGGACCGGCGGCGGTGGAACGGACATTCGGGCGGGCGATCCAGCTTGTCGGGAGTGGTCCTCACTTGGACAGGGAGAGCCACGATGACAAAGCCAAAGAGGCCGAAGCCGTACAGGTCTACCGGATACGGCATCCTGAACCCCTACGGAGATATGTGGACTCCGGAGATGTTTGAAACAAAGGCCGAGGCCACATCACACCTAGAGCGCTTCTGGAGCCAGCCAGGGTTCGGCCCGAATGATTTGAGCCGGTTCAAGATCGTGAAGGCTAAACAGGTCGTGCATTATGTCGGCGATGCAGACTAGCGCTCTGGCAAGGACAGAGAACATGAGCATGGTTTCTAAGCTTCAGCGAAAGAACGGCGAGGATCACACCGGGTTCACGATCCGGCTCATCAAGGCGGAAGTCATTGAGCGGGAGCTGGAGGCCTTAGCCGAGAACTTTGAGGGCACCGGACCGGATGCCTTCTGGAGCGGCCAAGAGGTTGCCGCCGCGATCCGTAAGCGGATCGAGAATCACCCAGATCTTCAGTAGGGAACGCGGACGATGATGAAGCAAAAACGGGACTACGTGAAGGAAGTGGCTGACGCGCATACGAACCTGAACGTGTTCGCCTCGATCGTATCGGTCCTAGAAGGCGGCCATCTATACGGTTGCCATAGCGACCGAACGGTGCAGCGGATCATCGAGATTTGCAAGGCTGAGCAGTACAGGTGCCTGAAGCGTTTCGACCGCGCCAGAATCGCATTGTCGAATGGTCATCAAGGAGGAGAAGCATGAAAACCGTGACGACGCTGGCCCGATGCCCGATCGGGCTATTCGAATCCGAGAGCGGCGAGATTTGTCTGAAGACAGAATACGGCAACAACGAGGGGCGCATTGACGCCTATATCGTGTCCTCTGGCGAGTTCTTTTGGGGGAGCCAGCCGCAGACCATCGCTAACCAGCGCAAGCAACTGGTGAGCCCTGTAGACATGGTGAGGATACCGTTGATGGAATGCGAGACGTGCCATGGCGATGGTGACGGCGGCGCCGAGGCTGACTTTTGCCAGACGTGCGGCGGCGATGGGTGGGTGCGCGTTCCGCCTACCGAGTCCTGACCTAGGAGTGCTGAAGTGAAAGCTCTATTCGCGTTGGTCGCTGTGCTCGCCCTCGCCTTCTGGCTTGGCGGCTTCCACATCGTTCACAAACGGCCTGACTGGCAGCTATTCGGCTGCAAGACGACTTACATCAACCCCCAAGGCGAAGACACCGGAGAATGTCAATGAGCGCACTTAGCGAGCACTATGCCGGCAAGGAATGCCCCGGAGACTTCGATGAAGAGGATATCGCCAATCTGAGAGCCTTCATCTGGGCGGCTGGCGCGGACGATGAGACGGCTCATTTTGTCGCAAAACAGCTTCTCAAGAAGGGAATGCGTTTGGTGCCTTACACTCCGACAGAGGAAATGCTTAAGGCCACCGGCGTCCTTGCGCAGGACTACGGCCAGCATGTCTTCACGAAGATATACTGGGCGATGATTAATGCGGCGCCGAAAGCGTAGCACACTTTCATTGTTGAGCAGAGAGCCCCGATGAGCACAGATTGGTACTTGTTCTCTCCTGGCGGTCGGAAGAGCGCCATGGTTGGATCTGACGGGTTCAGTGGCCCAAAGGTCTGGCCGACCGAATACAACGGCGACAAGCTCTTGCGCTGGGCAATCGAGAACAACGTCAAGGACGTAATTTTAGTCGATGAAAATGACCAGCGGCTGGTGGAATCCGAAGAACACCCACAGCACCAGCGTTTCTAAGCGAAGAGTCCCGATGAGCATCCGCCCCTCCCTCGCCCACGACGCTTCGCCGGACGCTTACGCCGAGGCGATGGTGCGATGTCAGGGCTATGCGCCATCGTGCTCTGATGCCTGCGAATGCCTGCATGATGGTGTATGCTTCACGAGCAGCGGGCGCGGTTTCGCGGGTGCCAGGAAGATGCTGAAGGCGCTTGTTGATGAGGAGACCGACGTCTCGACACGAGTTTGGCTCAAGCTCGCCTTGGACGCGCTAGACCAACATCAGTTCCTCGCGCGCGGGGCGATCGACGCCTTGAAGGTAGTAGCGATCAACAAGAAGGTGCGCGAGGAGTACGGCGCACTTGGGCAAGGAGCGCTGAAGTGACCATACCGCAACAAGACCGGATCGACGAGTTAGAAGAGGCGCTGCACAAGATAGCTCAATGGAGCGACGCTTATCCGCTGGACATTTTTCCAGAGCCGGATTTGAAGAAGGCTCGCGCCTTACTAGAGGCCGGCGGCATCACCCTGGATTCGATCAGCGCACATTGCATGCGGCATGTGGTCGAGGGCGTCGGCAAAATCGCCAAAGAAGCTCTGGCCTGATCATAAACAAAAGCCCGGCACGAAGGCCGGGCTGCTTCTCAGAGACTGTCCTGGATTTACTCCGGGGGATGCATGGTAGCCTCCTAGGCTGATGGGCTCGCAAGGGCCATAGTCAATGCAAGAATCCTACTCCTGATTTTCGAAAACGCAAGCGAGGATGCAATGAGCGACAATCAAGCCTGTGAGAATACCGACCGCGAAATTTGGCGCGAGCGTGAAGGCGACTTCTACGCGGACTCGCTCCACGTCACTAAATCTGGCGGGATCGGCATCAACTGCGGAGGCCATGTTATTGTGATGTCGCCAAGGAACTGGCACCGCATCGCGCAGGCTCACCTCAAGACGCTAGAGCGCCAGCCTCATCCCCATTGTCCCTGAGGCATTACCGATGACGGTATGGATCTACGTCAATACCAGCAAGCAGGTCGGAGACAAGGGCCACCTGAAGGTCTTCGCGACTGAGGACGCCGCTCGTGCTTGGTTTTCCGAGAACGACCCCGAAGGCGTGGCATTCGAGTACGAAGTCCAGTCTTGACCACCCTCCCCGCCCGCGGAATCATGGGGAATGGATCGCGTCAGAATCGTCAGGCACTCGATCGTGTCGGACACCGGCAGCTTTGAGGTCAGGTTCTCGGACGGCAGGAAGTCGGTCTATTTCTACTGGGACGACATACCATCCCGCCGGCTACGCCCCGAGCAGGTCGACCAGGAGACCGCCAAGAAGCAGGCGCAGGAATTTGCTAGGAAGGAAACGAAATGATCGACCGCGACGCTGTACTTGAAAAGATGATCAAGATGTTCACTCCGTATTCCAAGGATCGCTTCTTGGACTACGACGGAGAAAAGACCATCTGTGGTCCCAATGACCGCGCAATGATGGGGTTCGACACAAACTTCCCGAAAGAGTGGCTGATCGAGGACTTTGATTTTTCTGATGAAGAAGCTGATTGGCTCATCAGCAAGGTACGAGAGCTGGCGCCGGCTGACTAGGCCGCCCGAGTAAAACCTCAGGCGCCCAGCCGCGGCTTATATGGTACCGCCGCCGACCCGAGATTAACCGCCAATGCAGTCCCCACCACGTTAACGGCTCGATCTGGCGTGAACGTTCCGCGCGTTCCCAACTGCGTGTTGTTGGCGCCGCTGGCAAATGTCGCCGAAAATATCTGACGCGAATAGGCGGCTCCAAATGCCTTGCTGGTCATGGTCCCGCTGAGCAGGCGGAAGCCAAGGTTGGCTGTTCCAGCGGGGTCGAACGACTTCCCCGTCCATGCCATATTGGCGACCAGGCCATTGATCGAAGCATCGGCATCGCGCGTGACAATGCAGAAATCAGCGCTGGTGTCGCCGTCGCCACGGTCCAGGATGAGATGGTACGGCCGGCGGAAGCCTGCCACTTGTGGACCAACCACTTCTCCGGACTTGAACACGCGCGCGTAGCGCCATTGGGTGAGCGATGCCGCGAGCGTGTAGGTCTGGAGCTCGTTGACGTTGAACGGCGCGGATGTATTCGGCGGGGAGCCGGAGAAATGGTAATAGCCGTCCGTCACGACCTTGAGCGAGGTTCCGCTGACAAGCAGGCCCTCGACGGCTTGCGCACTATCGAGCAGGAATCGATCGACGATCTGGTCCTTGGCGATGTCCCATGCAATCAGGATGCCCGGCGAGCCGTTAGCGCCGCTGGTCGTCCACAAATAACCGGCAGTGCCGCGCGAGGTGTCCACGCAGAGGTGATCCAGCGGCCCGCCCCAGCTATTGAAGTCGGCAGCGCCAATCACAACGCCGGCCAGCGTGATGAGCCAGACGTCTCCGCTGTTGGCGTCTCCGACCCACAGGGCCTGCCGGGTATCGTCCCAGGTCAGCGCATTCGGAACGAATGACGTGGACATCGCCGCGCGAGGCACGGAGCCATCCCGATTCACGAAACAGATTTTCGAGCTGGAGCCGTCGACATAGGCCAGGCAGCGCAGTGACGGCGACGACGAAGTGACAAACGCAACGCCCTGCAAGCCGCCAACAGCCTCTGCCGCTGCCGCCTGCGAGACGAGGCTAGACCCATCGGCTGACAGCCGCACGATACTGATCGGCGTGCTCGTGCCGCCAGAGCCGCGCGAGTTGCCGAAGTTTCCGACCCAGATGTCTGTGCTGTCGGGGTCTTGGCAGAGCCCGGTACAGGTGAAGCCCTTCCCGACCTCGCCGACCGGAATGTCCGGAAGCGCCTGCTTCGTGCCTACCGTCAGCGTCGATCCGTTGGAAAAGACATGCGGGATCGCGGCGCCAGTTCCGCCCGTGAGGAAGTTGAACTTCGTCACGTCCTCGGAAAAGGGCATGAAGTTTAGCGGCCCCACTGACCCAAGGAGAGCGCTATTGAGCAGCGCCAACGCATCGTCGAAGTCGATGTTCTTCGTGGTCAGGCCGAAGCTGGTATAGTAGTCGGCCAAATGAATGACCAATGCCTTCACCGACCGATTGTAGATCGTATATGTCGACCCTGTGAGCGAGCTCAGCAATGACGCAAGGTAGCGAGATAATGACTGCGTCTTACGATCGAACGGATAACCGATCGATTCGTGATAGGTGATGATTGTCTCGGCCCACTCTTCATTTTCCCGGACCGTGAGGTTGCGTGTCATCTTTATCTTTTCCTTGTCGATTTTCTTTAGATCATGCTGCCGGGCATGAAGCAGCGAACGACCGGCCGGCCGTTCAAGTAGATCGGCCACACCATGGTGCGGCCCGCTCGGTTCGGTTCGGTGATCACCGTGTCGTCGGGAACGTCGATCCATTGGCCATCGATGCGGACGCGGTAGTGGCCATCCTTCGTGTCCCAGTCGACATCGGACAGGGCCAAGCCGTCGGCATCTGAGCAACACGGCCCACCGCCCTTGCTCTTGAGACTGTCGAACCAAGGCTTCAGCGGAGAATTGGCATAGCGCCCATCATCTCGAGCTACGGCCGAGCTCGGGAGCGCCAGCATGAGGACAGTGAGCGCCACGCGGATCAACGGAGGCATTTGCGCGCCTCCTGGATCTGGTCCCACGAGTAGCCCTGCCTGAGAGCCCAGGCGAGCGCCCTAGCCTTCCCGTGCTTGGCTACAAGGCGCCTAACGGTTTGGCAGTCGACGCCTGGCGGGAGCTCGGCCGCGCCGGCAACTCCGGCAGCTGCCAGCACGATAGCGACCGCGATCAAGCCGGCCCAAAGGAAGACCCTTCGATCGTCCCGGTTCATCGGACCGACACCCTCGCCGTCCCGCCCATGCCGATGGCGTTTGCCGCAGCCCTGGAGAGGTCAACGCAGCGCCCGCGCACGAACGGCCCCCGATCATTGACGCGCACCAGCACCGTCCTGCCGGTCGCCTGAGAGGTCACGGCCAGGATTGTCCCGAAGGGCTTCGTCCTGTGCGCCGCCGTGAGTGCGTAGGTGTTAAAGCGCTCCCCAGAGGCCGTCCGGCGCCCGTGGTAGCCGTCACCTACTCCGTACTGGCTGGCGACGCAGGTTTCGGCATAGGAATTCGTTGCGGCGCACAAAAGTAGCGCCGCCAGAAGCAGGCGGAATTTCATGTGATGCTTTCGGTGTTGTTTAGGCGCGCGCCTTGATGATGTCTGCGAGCGATTCTGCCGCTCGCTTTAGTTCATCCGCCTCTACCAACAGCGCGGCTCGAGCTGTTTGCAGCCGGTTCTCCTGGTCAGTGAAGTCCCGATCGTTGCGCCCGTCGTCAACGAAGATGCGGAGAATATTGTTGAGGATAGAATTCATTTGCGGGCGGCCCTCAATTCGTTCGTTAGGGCTACGAGCGCGCCGCGCGTGCTATGGATCGCCTCTGCCATGCGATCCGCAGCCGCGATCCGCTCGTCATAGCTTTCGGTCAGTTGATTTTCCAAAAGATTGATCCGACCGTCCTTCTGCTTCTCGCGCTGTTCGGATCGATAGATGACCCAAAGCAGCACAAGGCAGATGATGCCGGCCGTGCCAAGTTTCAGAAGCTCTTCGTTCATTGCCATTAATCTCCTAGAAATCCGCCGATTGCTAGGATGCTTCCCAGCCTGTGACGAGGTTCGCGCCTCGCGTGGGTTAGGTCCGTCGCGACGTTACAGCGCCGCGGCGGACCGCCTCCTTATCTCTTCCAGATGCCGCTGATTTTATCGGCGACCTTCTCCACAGTTCGGCCGCCGAAATAAGCGATCGTGACCGTGGTGCAGTACCACCAGATTTGATCGCTCAGGCTGTCCGTGGTGCCGTGGGTCCACTGTCCCAGGGCCTTGTCCCAAACCAGCAGCTTCCAGATCAGGATGATCACCGGCAACGCCAGCAGCGGCCGGATCATCCGCGTGATGATGTTGCCCTGCTCCGCCCTGACGGTCTCTGCATTGAGCTCGGCCTCGCGCTGATCGAGGTCGAGCGTTCTCTTAGCAAGATCCGCAGCCACCGCCTCGTGGCTTCCCTGCGCATCGAGTTTCTGTTTTTGCGCCGTCAGCAATCCACTGATGAGAGGCTGAAGGATGGCGCCGATGATGGGCGCCGAAATCATCTTCGCAGCAATCCATTCGAGCATCTCAGGTCGCCTTCGCTTCCTGAACCGCCGCAACCGCTTCCGCCTTGGCCGCAACTGCTGTCTCAACCGCAGCAGCCACCTTGGGATTTTCAGCGACATCCTTATCGGTGACAGCGACGACTTCGATGGGAAGCGTCGTTGCGTTGCGGAGTTTCTCGTCGACCGCGCCCATCAAGGTGAGGACCAGAGGAAGGAGGTTGAACGCGATCCTGAGATACGGCTCGTAAGCATCCGGGACCAGCGGCATGATCGGGGTCAGATCGATGGTTCCGGCCTGAGTGAGGACCATCAGGACGACGCCCGAGATCATCTTCAAGCGCGCGAACAGAATCGTCTGAGATTTCTTGTAGAGCGTGACTTCCCACGGCTCGATCCAGTCGAAGAGCGGCTGGAACCATGGACTTCGCTTCAGGATCTCGCGCCCCCAAATCGCGTACCAAGTCAGCACGACGCCGAGCAGCGCCAGTATCGCAAGAACTTTCATGATGAACCCCTATGCCGCCGCGTAGGCTTCGGCGCGCTGCTTGTGGATCAATGCCTGCTTGATGAAATAGATGGCCAGCATGATCGCGATGGCAGCCAAGGCGAACACGAGAACCTTGACCTCAAAGGACATGACGAAACCATCGACAGGCACAGCAGGCGACGCCGCAGACCCCGCGCCAGCCGTGCCGCTTGCGGTCGCAGCCTTGTTCGCTGTGCTGGCCTGCGTCTTCGCTTTGCCGGCCTCCGCGTCCATCCGCTTCTTGGTGTCTGCAGTCGACAGGACGGCGCCGACCGTCAACCACATCTTGACCGCAGCCGCCTCACCGGTGGT
Source organism: Bradyrhizobium sp. LA6.8 (assembly GCF_040547935.1). Taxonomy (NCBI): domain Bacteria; kingdom Pseudomonadati; phylum Pseudomonadota; class Alphaproteobacteria; order Hyphomicrobiales; family Nitrobacteraceae; genus Bradyrhizobium; species Bradyrhizobium sp. LA6.8. Next base: position 1,391,092 of record NZ_JBEPQQ010000001.1, on the reverse strand, counting down.
GACGCGGCGCGTCCATCCCTTGCCGAACCGCCAGAAAGTCGAAAGCCCCTTGAGGAACGCCAGGCGCACGGCCCAGTATTTCTGGATCGCGGCAACCTTGTCAGGCGCAGCGTTGGCAGGTCCGATCACATCATTGATCGACTTCGCCGTGACGCCGAGGGCCTTGCCGGCCCAGACCGGAGCTCGCCCGACACCCGAATTTATGGCCGCGTCGAGCACAGAATAATCGAAGCCCGCCGGAAGTTCGTCGTATCGCATCGGGTTGGCGTAGTGCTTGCGGTAGATATCCGCGGCGGCCGACTTGGGCATGTTCTTGACGTCGGACGGAGAGGCGTCAGCCTTCCAGTATTTCCGAGCATCGATGATGGTGATGCCCCAGTTGGTCGCACCACCAGGGTCTACCGGGTCATTGGTATAGCCGCCCTCGTCCGCGAAGACGCGAGTCATCGCTGCATCGTAAGTCGAGGCTACCATTTGCACACCTTACAGTTTGGATGGTTCTGATCTGGATGCCCGTTGCACTGCCAGTACGGAGGGCACTGAGGTTCCGGCGGAGGCGGAGGCCGGGAGATGGCGCTGCAAGCAAAAAACAGGGCGACCATCGCCGCATTAGACGTTGGCATAATGGACCTCTGGCCCAACCGATGTCCTCGGCTGATGGTTGATTCGGGATGGAACTTGCTGAAACAGCTAATCTGCTTCTTGTCGTGACTGCCGCGCCCCAGTAGGTTGCGCGGCTGCGGGGATACATGCTGTTTTCGACTACGACTTTTCTCTTCAGCTTCTTGCCGAGGGCAATCGCGGCCAGCTTGCTCGCGAGTTTCGGACCCTATTGGCTCTTCCTGCTGGCCCTGACAGGCGCGTCAGCGTATTTTTACGCGGCCCACGTCCCGGCTTATCTCGGCCTCCTAGCTGCCTCGGCAGCCGCGAACTACATCATTGCAACGCTTGTCGAGAAAGGGCGCCGACACTGGCTATATCTCGCCGGCATCGCCCTTAACCTCGCCCCGCTCGGTTATTTCAAATACTGGGACTTCGCCGCCCGCAACATCGATCGTGTCCTGGGCTTGCCCTTCACACCGAGCAACATCGTCCTGCCACTCGCAATCTCCTTCATCACCTTCGAGCAGATCGCGTTCCTGTCTGACGTGCATGCGGGTCGCGTTGAGCGCGGTTCACCACTTCGCTACGCCGCATTCATTAGCTTCTTTCCAAAGCTAATCGCCGGGCCGATCATCCGCTACACCGAGATGCTGCCGCAGTTTCGCGCCGAAAGGCGTCCGAGTCTGGACTTGGCGATCACGGGCCTCTGCATCTTCGCGGTCGGACTGTTCAAGAAGGTCGCCTTTGCGGACCAGATCGCACCATCGGCCGATCGCATCTTCGGCCTTGCGAGCGGGCAACTGGTGTCCGGAACGGATGCAGCACTCGCGATCACCGCCTACGCTGCGCAGATCTATTTCGACTTCTCCGGCTATTCCGACATGGCCATCGGGCTGGCCTGCATGCTCGGACTCACGCTGCCGGTCAATTTCTTTTCGCCATACAAGGCGACGTCCATCATCGAGTTCTGGCGGCGATGGCACATCACACTGTCCCGCTTCCTGCGCGACTACCTGTATATCCCCCTTGGCGGCAACCGCGGCGGCACATCACGAACCTACGTCAATCTCTTCCTGGTGATGACGCTGGGCGGTCTGTGGCATGGCGCCGGCTTCGCCTTCATCATATGGGGCGCACTTCACGGCGTGGCCCTGATCCTCAATCACGCGTGGAATTCGATCCGTCCTGCAGCCCTTGTCAACTCTCGCCTGATGTCGATCGTGGGATGGGCTGCGACGATGGTCACCGTCCTGTTCGGCTGGGTGTTCTTCAGGGCCGTGGATCTTGCGACCTCACGCAACATGCTCGCGTCACTCCTCACGCCCTGGACAACGAGCACATTCGAACCAAGGGCGATCCACCTCCTCGCCTTCTGCTGGCTGTTGATCGTCGCATGCCCCAACACCGCGCAACTGTTTCGTTTCACCTTCCTGCTGAAAGGCAGCGAGAGCGACTACCTGCGGCAAATCCCTGCGGCAAAGCTCGGGCTCGTAGCACTCGGCGGCACCCTGCTGTTCTTCTCGCTCGTCATCATGGTATCCGGCACGCCAAATGCTTTCATTTATTTCCAGTTCTAGCCTGGCTAGGCTCGCCGTTCTAACCCTGACGCTTCCAGCCTGCGTGCTGGGTATCGAGACTTACTGCCACCTCTCAAGCCGATACGCGGCGACGACCTACTACTTCCTGAAGAACGCAGCGTTCTCTAACCCGACCAACGCAGTGTTTGGCGACTCCCACGTGATGGCCACATCTCGCATCCCAGGATTTTCGTTCTATGGCTGGGCCGGCGAGCAGCCCGAAGAGCTCAACACTCTCGTGAACTACCTCTACGATACAACGAAACCAGGAAAGATCATCGTGCAAGCCGATCCGCAATGGTTTGGCCAGTACCACGCGAACCGCGAAAAATTTGTCACGCATCGGAACTTGATCAGCCGGAGATTTCCGAGCGTTCTTTCGTCAGCCTACTATTGGGAGACACTACGCCCCAACCTCGTCGCCTCCGGCTATGACGTCGCCAACCAAATCATCTCCGCGGCCTCTGCGCAGGACGCAGCGACCCTACGCACGAGAGCAACGATCGCGGAGAAAAAATGGGTCGAACTGTTCGCCAAGCCAGACTTCAACTGGACCTGGATCACACCGGAAGAGCGCACGGACCTAACCGAGGTCCGCGTCCTTGAGCAAAACCCAAGGCCTGATTTTGCTAGCAGCGCCTCAGCCGCTGAGTTCGAGGCCGCCATATCTTCGCTCGTATCGAGAGGGGCGACCGTTTGCCTGTTCCGGACACCCGTCACCAACGACTATCTGAAGATGGCGCGATCGATACCAGATAGCCGCTTTTCCGAGTTCGATGCTTACATCAATGGCATCGCACATCGCTACAAGCTTCGACACGTCGACTTCAGCGCACTTCACCGCGTTTTTGAAGACAGCGCCTTCGCCAACTCCGACCATCTGACTGACCACGAGTCCAGCGCAGTCTGGCCGCTCGCAGCGAATGCTTGCTTTAGTTGATCGCTCGCGAGTTCGTCCAGTTCGAACCGACGCTTCCGAGGCATCGGGTGATCGTCGTCGAACTGACGTTGGCGGTATTGTCTACGTTGCCGGTAACGACGCTGCTGAAAACCGCTCTGGATAGCCGGTCCAGACTAAGCGATCCGCTGATAATTCCCATCCAATAGATATCATCGTTCGGGGCACCCGAACTACCAGCACAGTTGAAGGTGTACCCAGAGGCCGTGTTTCCGCCAGTGGCGTCGGCATAGCAACCAGAGGCGAAAAGGTGCTGTACGCTGAGCAGCAGAACCGAGTACTGCGCAGCGCCGAAGAAATGGCAGTTCTCCAAGAAGACGCTCCGGTAACTCTTCCCGCCCGTGCCGCCAACGCCGCCAGTGTTCACTGTCCCGTTGATATGGATGCTATGATCCACCCCGTTACCGCATGAGACGTAGAAATTTCGCATGCGCAAAATTCCAATATTTGCCGCGTTATTCGGCAGAATCGCGGAGAAGCCAGATCCTCCAGACGAGCTTGCGCCCGCAGCGACCTGGATATCCGTGATGGTCGCCCCCCACGCTCCGAGCGAAATGACTCCCTTATTAGCGTTTACTTCGACATAACGCTTGTACAAAACTGTGGGCTGTCCGCCGCCCTGTTCGCCTGCAATGTGGATGATGAACGTCGGCGAAGTGATAGCCGCATCAAGCGCCCATTGCCCGGCCGGAATTTTCATATTCGCATGCTTGATGTTGCAATAAGCCATGCAGAGATTGATGGCAGCAGCAGCATCCGGATCTGTGTCAAGGTTCGAGACGACGGCCTGAGCGCCGAACTGGCGAACGTCCACGAACATCCCTATTATCCCGGTCAACTCCCAATAGGCGCCGTCGGCCGAATGAATATAGCCGGAATGCGGCAGCGGGCTTCCAGGGCTTGAGGCACGCTTGTAGATCGCACCGGTCGAAATGCTCCCTCCGCCGTCGCCAATTGCGGCATAGCCCGCCGTGGTGATGTGCGTCACTGTTCCGGGAATATTGGCCGCAATCGCAGTCGTTCGCGTGGCGAAGCTCATGTTGTTATTGACGGCGGCCGCAGCAGACAATGCCGATGCCGCCGCGTCATCCGCGAAGCCCTCGGCGTCATCCTTCGCCTGCACTACGTCGGCAAGGACCGCGTCACCATCGACCGCCGCAGCGGCCAGCAACTGATAGTGATCAGTCGACCAGTAGAGCAACGCGCCGTTTCCGATCAACAGCGAGCCGGCCGCAAGGTTGGCATTGAGCGCATTCTTGATCGCGACCGCGGGAGTTCCGTTGACGGCAATCGTGGTTGCGCCCGTGTTGTTTGCTGTCGGCGTCAAAAGATACAGGTGCCGACTTGGCGTGGTTGGCGTGGAAGGCGCGGTAGCTACGATTGCGTCACCAGTTCCGCCCGTCACCGTAAGCGTGATAATAGGATCAGGAAGATCGCCTACACGCGTCCATGACCCAGCGCCAGAGACACCAGACTTTTGATAGATACCATTGTTGGCCGCAGTCGAGTCAGCGTAGACCATCGCCAACGTGTTGGCCTCGTGCGCCAGATCAGCGTCGAGTAACGCCTTGGTCGCATATCCGAGTCCGAGCTGCGCAAGCAGCGACTCCAGCATCATGCCCCACTGCATGACATCCAGCTTGTTAACTTGATGCGCCCCGCTGCCAGGCACTCCGTTAGTGTTGTAGAGGCGCCAAATCTCGGCTGCTGTTAGCACAGTCATTTTAGCTACTATCCCTTATGAAGCTGCATAGAAGCCCGACATCACAATGAAGGCGCCTGTCGCACCGGGATATGTGTTGTCGTAGTTGTAGATGTTCATGTTCGACGTATTGATCACGCCTTGCAGCATCTTTCCGCTTACGCCGACCTCTCGACCGAAAGCCCCCGCGTTGCTCCCGTTCGTGTTGACCGGATTCGTCACGGTCACGTTGGTTGCTGCGCTGCCGTTTGTCGTGATCGTAATGGTAACCGTGAAAAGTACGGTCTTTCCGATCTGCTTGTAGACGCCCGTCGCACTTGCACTCGTGAATGATCCGCTGCCCGCGGAGACCGTGGGGCTATAAGACGTCCAAGCACCCGTAAGAGCTGATGCCGCCAAGCCGGTATCTTGTATTGTCTTGCCGCTTGTTCCGTTGAAAGACGCGATATTGCCCGACGTTGACGATGCCGGACCAGTTACCGCTCCGTCGATGTTCGTCTGGATGACGTTCCAGCTACTGCCGACCGTCGCCTGGTTGCCAGAGGCTGTGCCGTCAGTGTTGCAAATGAAGATATCGCCGACCTCAACAACGACGCCGGACGCGCCGCCGATCTTGCCGGCAACACTGACCCTGTAGGTATCTCCCCGGTTGGCGGCAGGATAGTTGGGATTTCCTGAGCAGTCAGTCGCGCCCTTGAAGACCATAGCGTCGTTAGCAGCGATCAACGCATCGGCGTAAGCTTTCACGGCCTTCTGACTGGCAATGCGCGTGTCAGAGTTCGCCGCAAGCGTGCCGTCGGTATCGACCACGCTTGACGCAAACATTGCGGTCGTAAGATTGGTGATAGTGTTGTTTGTCGCGTTGATCGCCTTGTTGGTTATGGTCTGCGACAAAGAGGCCAACCAAGCCGCGATCGTCGTAAGTATGATCCCGTAGTTCTGCCCGCTGTCGGCGGCCGCGACCTTCTCCGACCCGGAAATGACCTTGTCCGGATCGTCCGAAATTCTACCGACCATGTCGTCCTCTATTGTTCGCGAAGAAGGTAGGAGCTGTCTTCGCGCTGGTATGCGGTGAAGCCCTCGCGCGCCATGATAGGCGGAGGCGCATTATCGAGAGCACCGAGCGCGACCGGATCAATCTTGTTCCAGTTGAGCGTGACGCGACCGTTGAGCAGGTCGATCTCGCCCTTGTCCTGGATCTCGACGACGCAGTCCTCCATGCCCTTGATGCGCGGCTCCTGGACCTTGATCCAGCGCTTGCCAAGATATCGCATCGCATAGAGCGAGCAGCTGAACGTCCCTGAAATCTCCGGATTGATGCGAAGCATCGCGCGCTGGCCGAGAGATTCCGCCTGGTCGCCGTCCTGCACCCAAGTCAGGTCAAGCTGCTTGGCGCGCTCGATTCCCGAAGCCGATATAGCATCTTCATCCCGCACAGAATCGATCTGGCCAGTTATGTAACCAGAGGCCGGATCAGTGAACGTGATGTCGAGCTTATTGACCTGCTCCTCGTCAGGCAGACCCTTGCGCCAAGAGAATTCCTTGATGTGGCGTGATGTCAAAGGTGGATCGGTCGGCTCGCGATAAACACCCACCTTCAGAACAAGGGTGCCGTCGCCACCCTCCACAAGCCAACCATCGCATGTAGCGAGGATTTTGTTGATGACGTTCTCTGGCGAATTGTCGAAGCGGTAGAAACCATTCGAGGCGAACCGTGGCCTCCCACCGACATCTTCGTCGCAGATTTCAGCCTCTTCCATCCACTGAGTCAGAGCTGCCGGCGGAAGGATGATGTCGCGGTCTTCACCCATGCCGCCATCCGGCTCGGTGAGATAATCGATCAGTTGCAGAACCGGATTTGTTTTCGACTGATTGCTGCTGTCGTCGCGCGGATCCCAAATTGGCGCGCATTTTGCGACAACCGATGGAAGCGGGATTCCCCTAGGGTATTTATGCGTAAAGTCCGTCGGATCGTCGGCTGCCGGGCACAGGAGACAGATGCAGGCGGTACCCTTCCCTTGGTACTCTGAAGTCCATTCACCCGCGGTTGTTCCGCTGTTTACAGCACTCCCGGTTCCGGCGTTCTGGGTGTCAGACCCATAGAAAATCTGGACAACCGAGTCACGCGCCCAAACGCCAGGACCAACAACATTCGCCGCGACGCCATCGTCAAGTGCCGCATCAAGAGCTACGATCGAGTCGTGGAAGTAGAGCTGTAGAGCACCCTCGATCCGTCCGGAGTGGAAAGCCAAAACGTCCTGACTATTCCCACCAGCCGCCAAGAACAGCATGTAGTAGCCAGCCAAGCGGTTGGTGCCGTAGCCTCGCTGGCGTGACGGCAACGCCTGCTTGAGTGGCTGGGCTCCGTTCTCGGGTTTTGGCACATCCGGGTGATCAAGTGCGTACTGCAACCCGATCGCCGCGCCGGTTAGGGCGAGAGTGCCGGCAATAGTTGCGGCAGTCGAGATACTGACGGTGACACCGGCAACGGAGAGAGAGCTGGCCGTTCCGATGCCGATAAACGAGTCTGTGATGCCTGCTGCACTCAGCAGCAGAAGACCGGTCGTCTCAACCACGCGCAACGCTCCACGCAGCGAGAACCGGCATCCGAACACACACAATCCCGCGCGGCCAGTTCAGGAGCGCCAACATCCCATCACCTGTTACAATCGCACCCGACGGAAGTCTGATAACTCGACCACGGCGATCTGAAACCTGAGCAAGCACCAGCGCCACATCACCTTGTTGAACATGGTCAGAAGGTTTAAGCCCCGTCGCTTCGAAGCGCTTTCGACACGACGCCAGCATCCCGCCTTCACTGCGAATAGCGGATCTGTAGGAACGTTCGTCTGCATATGTTCCACGCCGATCAGCCATCGGATCGGGCCAGCCGCATACCATTACCCAGTCCGCCATCAGCGTGGCGCAATCCAGTCGTCCATAGCCGCAGTCACGCCGCGAAATATCGTCGAGATATTCGGCAAGTAATGCCTTCATCAGAACACCGGCCACGTCTTGTTGAAGCCGTGGGCATAGCTCTTGGCGATACTGCAGAACTTATCGCCAGGGAAGCGCGCCTGCTGATCTGGATCCGACCAATACGCGAAGGCCGGCCGGCGTCGACCTGTGAAGCGAGTACCGCACGAGAGAGATATCTGGCTGATCTGCTGCGAACTTTGATCGTCGACAGAGAGCGATCCGCCCATATAATCTGCCACGTAATAGGCGCACCAGTGAACCGGACCGATCATCGACCAATCCGCCCCCATCAGGGCGAACCCGACGAGTGCGGGCCTGCCCTTGACCTCCTCCGCATCGTTGCCTGACGCGATCTCCTGAAGGTCCCCGCTTACTCCACTGACGACGAACTCGACGCGCTCAGCCGCACCGTTCATCAATTGTTTGATCGCCGGCACGTTCTGCAGTTCGCCAAGGCCTTTGTAGAGCGCCCCATCAGGATCATAGACATTGACGCCGGGTCGGATATTGCCGAAGCCTAGCCATAGCCTCACCGGGTCAGGATCGACCTGGAGCTGAAAGAAAACGCCTATCCTGAAAACGCCTGAGTCCAGCGCTTCCAATTCAGCTTCGTTGAAGTCCATCAGCTAACAGGCGCCTCGACGAAATCGACGTTTGCCGAGTTAAAGGTCCATGGCTGCACAGTTAGGTTCATCGACGATGGCTGCGTCAGGCGCATCACGCATCTGGGTCGGTCGAACTCGAGTTGCGTGTCGTCTGCCACATCCTCACGAAGCGGCGGATTGAACGTGATGGTTGCGGTGTCATCCCCGGTCATTTCGACCGTTGCAATCTCATATATGCGCCAACCAGCGTCATCGTGCCTGATCGAGAACGCCTCTCCGCCAATCAGATCTCCGGACCTGTTCAAGTTGATATCAAGCGACGTCGCTCGCAGATCCGCGGCGTCGCAAGTGACATCGATCACCGGCTGATAGTAACCGGTATCGTCCGAGAATAGCGATCCGTCATCGTGAGGTATCGCTGGCGGCAGCCGCGCCGCACCGTCAGGCCACGGAACGAACAGCGCATCATTCCGCCATACGACCATCCGATTAACGCCGCCATCGGCCACCTGCCGAACAGCCCGCCAAAGCTTAGTTGAATTGGCTTGGCGCTGACGGCCACGGTCGTCGATTCCGTTGCGCCCTGAAAGCGAGATGTTCGACATCGAGCAGGTCCAGAAGCCGCCCCCATCGGACCGGACGAACGTCCCGAAGCCCGATCCGAGCTGACCTCCTGCAACTGCGACACCCGCTAGGTTCCATGCATGAGACCGCTCACGGAGCAAGACCCGAGGGAATTCAACATCCATCAGCCAACCCCGGTCCGTTGCATGCGCTGAGCACTCTCCAGAGCTTTGTTCGTATTGGCGATAGCGCGCTGGTGCTGGAGCAGCATCACCTGCATGCGGTCAAGGGCAGAGTTGTCGGCATTTCCATTGACGATGATGGTGGGCGCCTCATAGGTATTGCCGCCAGTCGCTCTGGTGACCCCGCTAGGCGTGACCTGAGACCCGCGAGGTAGATTCACGAGCTCCGGACCATTCTCGCCAACCCAAGCAGCGCCCCCTGGGGCGTAGTTCGTGCCACCCGCAAAGCCAGGAATGATGCTCTTGATGAATCCGGCAACGGGAGAAAGCCCCCCTGATGATGGCGCGTTGAATATCGACGCGAACGCCGCATTGATTGCAGCTTTCTCCAAGGTCTTCAGGAGATTCGAGAGCACATCGTTCAGGCTCTTACCCTCAACGATAGCGTCAGCGAACGCCGACGAAAGAGCCGACCCGACTGTCGAGCTAGCGCTGTTCAATTTGTTGACACCGTCGCGGGCTTTATCGAACTGAGCCGTAGCCAGTCCGATATTCTCTGAGTCCTTCAGGAAGGCGTCTGCATGCTCTTTGGTCAGGCTGATGCCGGCAGCCTGCAACGCCTGCGTCGCCGACATGGACTCGCGAAGCTTCACATAGGCGTCAACCTGTTCCTGGGTGACCTCTCCGTCTGCCTTTCGGATACCATTCAACAGCTCGAGTTCGGCGCGCACCTGGGCTTGCACAGCGTTGTTCTGAGCAACGGCGATCGTGTCTGCCTGGATTGCGGCGGTCCGCTTAAGGATGCTTTCCTCAGCTCGATCGAATGCATCCTGAGGTTCAGCCTTCTGCGTATTGAGCCCGAAGGGGTCTTTTCCGGTAAACCTCTGCGGAGCGACGTCGACCCTGAGCCGGGCCGGCTTCTCGGCCTCATCCTTCGTCTTCTGGAAGCGGTCCTGAATCTCTTTGAGCTTGTTGAGCGTGCTCTGAGTGAACTCCTCCAAGGGGCCGCCTTTGAACAGTCCAAGGAACAGCGCCGTCAGCTGGATTAGGTCCGAAAGATCGGTTTTGATCATGTCGAACGCCGCCGACACCAGGGAGTTTTTAAGCGCTTCTCCCAATTTGGAAAACAGCTCAGACAACGCCTTGGCTTGCGCCGCGACCTTTTCAAGATCCGGTGCTGCCTTCGCGGCAGCGTCAGCCATGTCTTTAAGTGCCGCGCCGCCACGCTCAAGCGCTTGAACCGCGCCCTCCGGTAGGCCCAGGGCTTTCGCGACCTCTAGCCGCTCAATCGGCTTCAAGGTCTGCATGATGTCACCGACTTTGGCCAAGGCCTCAGCTGCGTCGAGCGCACTGACCTTGACGCCGTTCAGGGCCTGAGGATTGGCGTCGAACAGCTTTGCAAGCGGGTTTTCCGTATTTCCACGCTGCATCTGATCGAGTTGCAGAGCGACGCTCGTCAGGGACTTGTTCAGATCATCGGCTGACGACCCTGATTTCTGGAATGCCGCCTGGAGGCCGTAAACCGACTGGATCGCGGTCTCAGTATATTTCGCGGTGTACTGAAGCTCCTCGAACCGTCGGATCAGATCCTTGAGCGCGTCCTCAGCCGCGCCGATCGCCTTGGTGACGGCGGTAGAGAAGAAATTTCCAAGGAACGAGGTGCTCACGGACGGGTTCATTCGCGAGAAACGCTGCTCGATGCCGCCAACAGTTTTGTCGGCAATATCGCCGGCCTGCTTCATGTCGCGCTCAAACTTGCTCAATTGAGCCGACATCGCAACAACTAGCGCAGCAGTGTCATTGCCAGCCATTTATTCCGCAGACCTTTTCTTGATGGATGCCGTGATGCGTCGCTTCATGGTCGAGATCATCTTCTTTTTCAGAAGTCGATACGTCGGAAAGAAAAACGGCTTCGCGGTCATTTTGACAGTTCCGAACTCGTCGCCGCGAGCGTAGTCGTAAGGCTTGCTCGACACCGATTTTCGGATGGTGAGACGACCGCCGGCCGCGACGCGAACCGTGGTGTCTTTTGTCCTATCCGGAACCTTGCGAACGGAGTGCTCGAGGTTTCCGGTATCGTGAGGCGCCGCAGAGATCATGACGCGAACCATGTTATCGGCCTGCGCATTCAGCTCCGCGACGGCCGCTGCATGGACCTCATCCTTCAGCTCCTGCGTCAGAGCCTTGAATCGTTCGACGCTCTTGTTTGCCATTACTGCAGTGTCGGGCTGACGTTGTGGATCCTGAGAAGCTCGTCGAACTCCTCATTACTCATCGGTTCTGGCTTGGTTTTTCCGCCATTGGCTTCGTTGAAGCCGTCAACGCAAGCGCCCAACTGCCAGAATGAACTATCGTCGACTTCACGAGGCGTGAAGCCTAGTGCAGCCCCTGTTCCGTAGAGCTTTCGGAAGTCGATTGGACGCTCGAAGTTGACGTCTTTTTTTTTACGTCTTCATCAACCGCGTTCTGATCGGGCACCCCGACAAGGCCGGCAAACAGCGCCGCATAAGCTGTTATCATGCTTTCGAACGGCGGCTTGTTGTCGAAGTGATGCGACAACTTCCGATTGGCGTCCTTGATCGACATACCGCCGCCGACAAGCCCGATCCGGAGCACGTCACGAACATCATCGGGCCACGCATCGCTCGCGCGCAGGCTGGCGAGCAGTGTCATCGGCCCAACCAAGGGTGCCCCGATCGCGACCCGGCGCTGATTGATACGCTCCTGGAGCTCCCGGAATTGACCGATCGCAAACCGGAACTTGTTCTCGCCGTCACCCCAGATCAGGGTGACGCTGCCATCTGCGCTCATCAGGACGCCGGCACCCACGGAACTGCGCCCGTGTTGTCGATGGTGACGTCGATCGTCACCTTCTCACCGCGCGTGCCGCTGTACTTCAGATCGGAAAGGATGAACTGACCCGACCAGTAGCCGAGATTGGCGTTGTCGAGCTTGATGTGCAGATTTTTGGCCTCGGCGGACTGAAACCAATCGTTCCAGATATCGAAGCTCTCGACAGCCATGACGCCCGTACCGGTGACAGTCGCGGACAAACCGTTGACGTCCTTCGCCTCCCATGCCGGCAACTCAGGATCGTTGCAGTCAGGAATGAGCGTCGTGTTGGTAGACGCCTTGAAGTCAATACCCGCGGTGGTCAGACCGCAAGGCTGCGCAAAGATCTCAGGGCTGTTGCCGTCACCCACAAGGATGAGCAGCTTCGTTCCGGCAATAACCGTTGGCTGCGCCATGGCACAGTTTCCTTTCAGATGTGCGCCGGGGCGCGGTTAAGAAGGCGTGATGAACCCGTGGAAGGCGATCGAGGCGTGACGTGTCAGGCCGTCAGGATCGCGCAGGTAATCGACGCGATCGAATTGGAAGACGATCGCGCTGAAGCCGGAGATCGAGATCGGCTGATCATCAAGCACAGCAAGTATTTGCTTCACGATACCTTTTGCCTCGGGATATCCGACGGCTCGTGACCACACATCGATCACCGGATAAACTTCGGTGCCATCGATGCAATCGGCTTTATCCGGAAGAACCTGGCAATCACCGAGCGAGACATAAGGAAAGACGGGGTTCGCAGGAACAGCATCGTAAATCCTAGATCCGGCGATATGTGGTGAAACCCCTTTAAGAGCCGCTACAAGGGCCGCCTGAAGCTCCAAACTTGGATCACTCACTTACTTCGTCCCGTTCAACAATCTTACCGGCGCCAGCCGCCACTATCGCGCGAGCGTTTAGCTCAGGGGTGCGGAAATAGGTGATGCCGGCTTTGTAGGCGATATGCAGATTGCGCTTCGGCTTGTAGGTAAAGTCGCGATCCACACGAACGTCCTTCAAGCTGCGACCCCCGTCTGACAAAGAAATTCGTAGAAGGCTCCGCTATCGTCAGGATCGACGGGGCCGGACTGGATCGCCCAAACGGTATCTTCGTTCATGTCCTTAGCCATCCAAGATGGATCGATATTCTCCGTCTTCGAATTCTGGCGCACCGTCAGTGTGTAGACCTGATGGCCTTGCAGGCGCTGGGCCAACACGGTTTCGCCGCCAAACTTGGCAGAGACCTTTCCGAAGACCTCAAATTCTGGATCATCAGGAAAGGAAGTCTCTACGTTTCCCATGCTATCATCAGTCTCGTGGCGCTTGAAGAAGCCGATCCTGTGCCGAAGCTCGCCTGCTCGCGTCACTCCAGAAGCCTCCACAAGGTGCCGTCGACCAGTTCCTGTTCGTTGAACTGGTTGTACGCAAGAGAATTCAGCCACAGCTGCCGATCTGGATAGACAGGCGTCTCCACCTTGCTCAAGTCAGTGAGACCAACAAGCGCAGCAGCAGAAGAAGGATGAACCACGACAGGACATCCGAGGATGACGGATTCCACAGCCGCAATAGAGCCGTGCGACACGAGGCAATGAGCACCATCAAGATCGCTTTGAAGCGACCGCTTGCTTTCCTTGTCGCGTATGACGAGTTGTCGATCCGTCGCGCGCGCCAGTGCGTCGATTGTGTCCGCGATCCAGTTTTCGCAACCGTGGAATTTTGCATAGGTTCGCGTGGGCGCTGCGATGACGATATGCTTTCCGCTTCGCTGCCATGGCCGCACGTCAACACCGAGCGACCGCCAACGATCATCCGGTACATCGCGCACCTTCTGGGCTTGGAACGAATTCAAGTGATAGCGGTAATATCCGCCGTTTTCGCCTTTCGGCAGCCAGGTCGCGAAGACCCTGCGGGCGTACCCACGATCCCAGTAGATGAAGGGGCGCCGCTTCTCCCGCCATTCGTCGATCGTCCCCTTGAGGTAGGAGCTGCAACCGACGATCGGAACGATGTGCTTCGGGAGCGTCTTCAGCTGCCCAACATTGCCAACGACGACCCTGCCGCCCTGCGCTACGATCTTGTTTCCGATCCTCTGGAAGAGTTCAGCCTTGAACTTCTTGAGCTCGCTCGGCTGGAAGAGGCAGACGTTCTTAGGATCGATCATTCTTCCTCGGCGCTCAGACCGGCCTTCCGGAGGCGCTCAGCCAAGATGCGAACCCGCTCTGCAGCCTCCCGCATTACAGCGGCCGAAGCGTGCCAGTTGTCTTCGGAAAGCAGATTGGCTTCACGGTCCATGACCGCCAGCATGTCGTTGGTTTTCATGCTGCCCAGTTTCGCTTGACCCAGTCGATATGCGTGAACTTGCTCGGATCGCGCCATCCCGGAAAGGCAACGATCCGCGCATCCGCCGGCAAAGCCTCGCCCTTCGGCCAACCCGGCTTCTGGAAGCAATAGGCGCCAGACTCCGGCCCAACCGTCCAGCCGGCGGCGTCAGGGATCTTGGCCGCCAACCACGCCTGATCGTCAGGAAACGCGAAATACGGCACCTCGCCCGCCGCCTTCAGGCTGAATTCGCTCCAGACTTCCGGATGGGCACCGGCCCGCAGCATCTGCAGGCTGCCGTTGAAGGGGCACGGGTTGGAGGCGTTGCCGCCATGCAGGATGACGAAAGGCTCCGGGCGGTCGAACAGCGGATCAAGAGGACCCGTGACGACCGTGTCGAGATCGATGCAGACCAGACGCCCCGTGATCCCGTGCTCCGCCTGCCATTCCGGGTCGAACATTCGGAGGCGCGCAAAGCAGCCTGGTACGGCCGTCAGATGCTCATCCGCCGCGGCGGGGCCGAACACCGCGAACCGGTACTCTTGCTTCAGGTGCCGCGCCAGGCCCGCCCTGAGGCGCTCCAGATAATGGCCGGGATACTTGGTGCCCCAGCGCCAAGTGCAGATCGTCAGTTCTTCCACAGAACGCCGATCCCGTTGTTCTTGCCCGTCGGGCAGAGCTTGATCTCCTGGTGCCGGTACTCGCCCTTGACCGAATTCCAGAACTCCGGAACGTCGATCCTGGTGCCGTGCCAGTCCGGCGCGCGCCGCCAGGCGATATCATGGAACGCCACCAGCTTCCGGCTCATGGCCCCATAGACCGACCAGTCCCGTGTCACGCCCGGCATTCTGTGATCCGCATCAATGAGCACCGCATCGAACGGCCCAAGGGCAGCGACTTGCGCAATCACGTCCTCGGACCCGCTATCGCCCCAGATCACCGAGGCGTCATAGCCCGCCGCCTTCAGCTCCTTGATGCACTCCAGAAGCGCCGGTTGGCTGTCCTTCCAAGCCTTGGTGCCGTTCGGCATGTCAACGGAGACGATCCGCGATCCCTTGGGCAGCGCATTCGCCGCCGGCCACAAAGAACCGCCGAACTTTGATCCGATCTCAAGATAGCTCCCGAGCTTCTCGGAGCGAAGAACATCGCAATAGGCCGCGATCTCGCCCGGATCCTGGAGGACGTTGCTTTCGTACTTCTTCATTATCGAGACCAGATTGCAGCGACGCCGAGCTCGCTGGAAAGGTAGGAGGTGTGGACGCGCTGGAGCCCGGCCTGCTTCAGATCGCGATCGAGCGCGACAAGC
Source organism: Bradyrhizobium sp. LA6.8 (assembly GCF_040547935.1). NCBI lineage: Bacteria > Pseudomonadati > Pseudomonadota > Alphaproteobacteria > Hyphomicrobiales > Nitrobacteraceae > Bradyrhizobium > Bradyrhizobium sp. LA6.8. Next base: position 1,375,474 of record NZ_JBEPQQ010000001.1, on the reverse strand, counting down.
TCTTCCTCGTTCTCGCTCGGCTTGTCCGACGTACCGCGCCAGGCGAAATACTTCCGCGTCCAGCGTCCAAAGAAGATCATAAGCGCGGAGAGATCATCCGCTGACATCAAGCGCTTCAGCTTGTGATAGGTGGCGAGGCACAGGACGATATCGTAACCCTCGTGCCCGAACGCGCCGGTCAGCGCGGAAGGCCCCTTGGTCAAGTCGACGACCTCGAAGCGGCCCTCGGTCGATCTCAGATCGGCGAAGACTTCGCGCGCGACCTCGATGCCCTTCTCGTAGATATCGCAGCCGTGCACGACGGAGGCGTATTGCTCGGCGAACTGATATCCGACCATGCCTCGATTACAGCCGATGTCGAAAACGCGCTTTCCCTTGGCTCGCAGCAACAGATCGGTCATGCCGTCCAATCTGATGTTGTTGAGCCCGGCGACCCGCCGCTGGACCTTGTAAGAGGCCCCAACCGGCCGCATCATATCAACCACGAAGGCGCTCCTTTGCCGCTTGGTAAACTGTATCGACTCCGATCGATTCCATGACCGACCTGCAGTGATCACATCGCGAGAATGATCCGCAAAAGCGATCAGAACCTGCGATGTTGGAATGGAGATCGTAACCAGTCACCGATGGCGGAATCCAACCACCGAACAGCACGACACCCCTAACCCCGACCGCGGCTGCACCGTGGTGCAAGCCTCCCTCAGCTCCAACATAGAGCGAAGAATTTTTCAGAATCGAAATTGCATCACGGAAGGACGAAGTCTTGATCCGGCGGACGCATTCGAGGATTGGGCCACCCTTCTCGTGCGCAAACTGCACAACATCGTGACCATCCGCGATCAGCTTTTTTGCAAGCTCTTGGTACTTGCTAAAGCCCCAGTCCTTATTCGCCGCAGAGCCCTTCCAAGCCACGACGTTTGGCTCAATGACGATGAAGCCCTTGCCGGCCCGGCGTCCTGCCGCAACTTCGCCGTGGGTCAGGTAGATCTCGCCCGGAGAGCAGCGCCATTCCATATTCCAGATCCAACGGCCATCGCCCTGACTGTTATAGCCGCGATGCCCCTTGTAGAACTCGACCCATTCGAGGTTCTTTGCTGTGCCGGGGTAGGCGACGTTCGGATTGTTCCGGAAAACCTCTTCGCTGTGCTTATCCCAGATGATCCGGCCGCGATCACCGAATGCGATCTTTTTGCCGCGCTTGGTCCATGCATCCTTCGCCAGACCCGTCGCGATTAACTGGTCGCCTATACCCAAAAGCCACCCCAGATCAGGACGGCTATCAGCATTCCGTCTGCAGTCCTGCTCCCTAGATAGGCCCCGAATTTCTCGGCCCCGGTGATCGGGGTCTTAAGTTGCAGATTTATCAATCCTACTGCTGCACCGAGGCCGAGCACTGCTCGGATTCCAAACATGAAGATCACAATCCACTGCGCACCACCCCAACTCACGCTGCCCACCTGTTGAGTTCTGCCCGCCACTCGTCAGCATAATCGACATTTTCGTATCCAGGCATATCCGGACAACCCGACGTGAAGTGCACGACGTTAGGCTCGATCGACTTGTCACTGTGACCGACAAGGAAATTCCACGATGGATCGAGTTCGCCGATCTCTTCGTCCTTCAGCCAGCACAAGCGGTGCAGATCGCGGCCCGGCAGCGTATTCGCGAGATCTGTGGAATTTATCAGGCATCTGTTTGACGGGTGATCGCAGTTGAAGACCAGGAACGAACTCCAGTTCTTTCGGCCGTACTGCGTCTGCTGCTGACCGTCCATCTTGATGCCAGCTGGCGGCTCATATTTGTGCTTCACGCAATAGGCCGCAAACCGATTATCGAGCCCGTCAAACATGCGCGCAACGTTGCCGCGGAACAGGATGTCTCCATCGCAGAACAAAGCCCATCCCGATCGCGCCAGGTAAGGCACAAGGAACCGGCTGTTCGCGTGCTCCGTGCTCTGCGGCGCGTCCGATATCACATCCCACATGATGGGCCTGTCGACCTCAGACGGCCTGCGCTCCATAGGCCGCGTGTAGATGCCGAGCGAAATTAGATCGCTCATAACGAGGCCATAGATCGGCATTGGCCGGGTTAGCCTGCGTCGACAAGACTCCCTTGCGACAGCATATGAGGACGCCTCGCGCGGATCCCAACCGATGTAAATGCTATGCCGCAATCTGAAGTCCCCAAGTGTCTAAAGCTTGTTCAATCGTCATTTTCTGGAAGCACTGAAGGTCGCTGATCGGCGACGCGTTGACGACGGTCGCGCCTCGCTCCGCAATCTTAGGAGCCGCGGCGGCAAATGCCTTCATCCATCGACGGTAGTTGTCATCTGTCGGGTTGCTGCACATGGCCCAGTTATTGCGGCCGTACCAGTGCTCGCCGCTACGGCCGTGCATGTCGAACCCGATTAGCAAGATGCGATCCGCACCGAACTGCAAGGCAAGGTTCAGCGCCTGGAAGCCCGAATTCCCGCCCGCGCCGATCTTACCAACCTCATCGAACATGAGATCGTTAGACGCGGGCTTCTCGATATCGACCTTGCGGATTCCGTACTCACCGCCGCAGACCGTTCCGTCATACGCCAGTTTCAGACCCTGAAACTTCGGCAGACCATGTACGCTGCGCCACCAAGGGGCATCGCACCCGTAGACAACATCCGCGAAGGGAGCGATCTCGATGTTCTTCTTGATCGCGATGACGCGCATCCGCCCCTTGAGCAGACCGACGTTCGCCCTTTTCGCTGACGGCCCCGATGCGATGATCGCGCACGGCTCGCCTGTCCAGTTCGGCCAATTCACGCCATGCTCAAATAGACACGGTGAGGGCGCAGCAGCTGCTCGGAAGCCCACGGCAGCTTCGCGACTGTATCACCCACAACCTGGTTCTCGCGGTTCTGATAAAGATCGCCGACATACATCAGGATCGCGGCCTTTATCGTAAACGGCACATTCGGCGTAGCCGGCGAGTTTGTCGCGTCGATATAACCAGCACGGAAGCGAATGCGGATTGCGTTCTGCTGATCTACCGTCGACGGCCATGATGCGCTGGACTTCAAGACGATCCGCGCCGGCTGACTGGCATCGTCCACGATATAGTTCGAGGCGTTGAATTCCTGCTCTGTGCCGCTTGCATCGAGATAGAAGACCCCGAGCACTTCGATCAGTGGAGGAAGCGGAATCTCTATGAAGTTGCGCCGGCCGCTTACCGGAAACGAAAAATCATGACGGCACGGAAAGACGTCGAGATAATAATCCCAAGTCTGGTCAATCAGAGCACGCCCCAGAAATCCGGTCGGGCCATCGACGAATTGCGTAGCCGCGTAAACGAAGGCCTGGATTTGCAGATTGAAGTCGTCGCTATCCTCTCGAAGATGCGCCTTCGCTTCGTCGAGTGTGATGACATTCGAGTTCGGTGCCGTGACCAGCTTCAGGCCCATCGATCAACCTGCATTCATGCCAGCGAAGCCACGTTCGCCCTTGTCGCCCTTCTCTCCCTGCGGTCCGGACTTGCCTTCCTTGCCGTCGCGCCCGTCTCGGCCCTTCTTGACCGCGAGGCGCCATGCAGAGGAACCGTCGAGAGGCTTTTCGTTCGCCTCGGTAGCGCGTTGGGCAATGTAAAATTGGCCCCCCCAGGTGACACCATCGCCCTTATCGAAGGCATGCTCTTTCCAGACGCCGCGGTCGATGAACGATCCGGACCGCACTGTCCTGACGACCGCCTCGCGGCCCTCAGCCCTCAGGCTGAATTCGAGTGTTCGCCCCTCGTCCGAGCTCGTCACGTCGAAATGCTCGACGCTGAGACCGTCGCGGCCGTCTTTGCCGTCCCGGCCGTCGAGGCCCTTTTCGCCATGGACGCCCGGAAGACCGTCACGACCATCGCGGCCGGCCGGACCTTCCTTGCCTTCGAGACCGTCCTTGCCATCCACGCCGTCGCGGCCCGGCTCCCCGTCCTTGCCGGCTGCCGGCGGCTTGGCCTCGAGATAGCGCTGCACGGCCGCCGCAAGGGCCTCCGGCATCGCCATGACGGCTTCGGCCACCTGTTCAGCCGTCACCAGTGGCGCATCCTTGCCGTCCGCACCATCACGCCCAGGTTCGCCATCCTTGCCGTCGACGCCGTCCCGGCCCGGCTGCCCGTCCTGTCCCGGTTCGCCAGCCCTACCGGCGTCGCCAACCGCTCCAGGAAGCCCCGGATCGCCCTTCTCACCCTTTTCGATGGAACGACCCTCCAGCGCCTCCAGGCGAGCCAGTAAAGCGGCGTTCTGCTCGCGAAGCGGAGCGATAGCCTTGCCCACGAAATCGCCCACGATCGGCGCCAAGGCCGTCACAAGCCCTGCGATTTCGTTCTGGTGCATGATCTATCCTGCGAGAGGCCTAAGCGGCCATCTTCTGCAATTCGAGTTCGAGCGCGTCTTTGAACGCCCACCGAGCAATCTGCACGGTGGCCGCTTGATCCAGATCATCGCCCTTAAACGATTTGGCAGGCGGAGGCGTATCAACGTTCGCCACTGCGGCGGCCTCGTCTGCTGGCGACGGCAGATGCTGAGCAGCCTTAGGCGCAAGCGCGAAAGGATCTTCGAGCGCATCACGCTTCGCAAGCGCCTCAAGGCTATAGTTCTGTTGCTGCATGAAGACTGAATTGCCACCAGGAAGCGGCTTGAGCCCGATCTTCTTACGGCCCTCGTTTGGCGCAAGGAGCGCGGCGCCGATACCATCACCGATCGTCTTGTACTGCGTCGCAGTGTCCATGCGCAGCAAGCCGTCGAGATCGAACTCTGTCCCGTAAATGTGACCTTTCACATCCGTGAGACCGAGGCCTTCATCGAGCAAAAGCTCGATAGATTCGATGATCGCCTGCAGGCACTGTGAATAGTACTGCTGGTTCAACGCCTCGACGTTGTTGTAAGCCGGAGGTGTACCGACGCCGACCATGTAAGCCGGCACGTGGAAGCAGGAACAGACCGTTTCCGCGGTCCACTTCAACTGCTCGATCATCTGGCTTTCGACGGCCGTCATGGCCATCTTTTCGTACTTGAGGCCATCGCCGAGAACTGCAACGCGACCGGCGTTCGATCCGGTGTAGTTCTGCTCCCAGTGCTCTTTAAGCCGAGCAGCCGTAACGTCATCGATTGTTCCGGGAGCAGATAGGACGCCACCAGGCATCGCCCCGTTCTCAAAAAACCGTGTCGCGTTGGCCTGGATGCTGAGTCCCTGCATCGCCGCCAATCCGCAAGCGATCAACGGCGACACGCCGCAAAGCGGATGGAAGAGCGGACACATCGTATCGTGGATGATCTCGCTCGCAGGCACGACCACCTGTTCGCCGACACCCGCAAGATCATCACGGCTGAGCTGATAATAAACGCTACCATCTGGGGCAACGAGCGGCTTCACCCGGCCCCAATCAAGGATGTACATGGCCACGACAACGCCGCGGTTATCGCGCTCCTTTAGCGCAACGGTATTTCCGCGCGCCAGCTTTGAGACGACCCAGTTCTCGATAAATTTGATGCGTGTCTGATATCGGTTCGGCTTGCGCAGCACAGGCGAGAATGCCGGCGCGTCAGCCTCTTCCCAAATTCCGGTGGTCTTGTTCTGCTCGACGAGACGAAGGCACATCTTCGAAATGTCGGATGCGATTAGCGTCACGCAGGAATAGACAGCGTTGTACGCCATCACCGTATTGTTGTTGATCTCGCGGTTGCGCTGCCATGCGCCCGTGAACGGCTCGCGGATCACAGGAAACCAGCTGCGATCACGATCGATGAAACCCGACAGGTCGGTCACTGGTGCAGCCGCCTTTGCGAAAACGCTGAGCATGCGCGAGACAATGCCCGCGCGCTGAACAGGCTGTGTCTGCCGAACCGCCGGAACGCTCGGCATCAGGCCTCCGCCCGCATATCGCGCCGACGGTAATTTCTACGGCTACGCTCGCCGCCCTCTTCCTCGACAGGCTTCGCGCGCCCGAGCGTGCGCCAAAGCTGCGCCTCCTTGTCAGGACAATCGAATTCCTCGCCCGAGCGCAGCACCTTGCCGTAGACATCGGCGGTCTTCGCCGTGACGATCATTCGCATTTCAAATCTCCAATGAAAGGGGCCGCGGGGCCGTAGTCCCGCGGCCAGTCTGGGAGGAAACGCTTACTCGAAGTACTTGGCGTTCTGGATGTACGAAACCGCCGTCGACCGGCGCTTCGCCCAGTTGATGTAGCGCTCGGCGCGGATGCCGATCTGGTTCTGCTGCCACAGGCTGACGAAGGTCGTCGAGGCAGTGGCCGGAGAGTCCGGAGCGGTGTCCATCTGGAGCGACGCTTCCTGGCTGGCGTCGATCGTGACCTGACCATCGTCGGCGAGCAGGATGTCCGGCGCGCTGAGAACGATGATCGGATCGCCATCGGTCGGCGATCCGCCGGTCGACGGGATGTTCTCCGACGTGATGACCGGGATGCCCATGAGGTCGCCGCCATTCATCGTCAGGCCGGGGAATTCCTTCTGGCCGAGCGAGTTGGTCATGAGCGAGATGCTCAGAGCCACGCGCTGCGACATCAGCAGGACGACGTTCGAGACCTGCATGTTGGCCGTCAGGAAGGCGCTGAGCATGGTCTTCATGTCGGCACGCAGCGCCGCACCGGTGGTGCCGGTGGCGGTGATCGGCGAAACGCCGTTGGTGATCGAGGCCGGCGAGACACCAGCGACGGCCGCCTTGGACGGATCGACGAACTGCGCATCCATGAACTGGACGACCGCCTTCGCCAAGTCGTTGCGGACGAGCAGCTCCGCCGACGGCGACGCGAGACGCACCAGCTCTTGGTTGAGCACGATGATGCCGGCGATCTTGGCGAAGTCGAGCGTGACGCTGTCGAACGCCAGAGAGGTCAGCGGCTTCGGAGCGCCCTCACCCACCCAGTTCACGGTCGCACCGCCGGTCTGCCGCGGGATCTTGACCTTGAACGGAACGCGCGTCAGGCCCTGAATGCGGCCGATGATCGTGAGCGGACCGAGGAACTCGATGAACTCCTCGGTCAGGATCTGGTAATTGACCAGCGGGCTCGCCCAGGTCGTATCCGACGTCGATCCGGCGGTGACCGCGCTCTTCAGCAGGTCAACGACCATCGGCGTTTCGCGCGCCCACTGCTCGTTGGCCTTCGCGATCTCGACGGCCTGCATCAGGTTGCCCTTCGCGCGCGCGGTGGCGAGCACGAAACGGGTGAATCCGATGCCCTTCGGAAGCTCGCGCTGGAGCACCTGGACGCGCACCTCGCGGTGATCGCCACCACGTGCCGCCGAACCTTCTTCGTGCGTCTCGACCTTGACCGGCGTGGCCTTGGTGAGATTCATCTTCTCCATCGCGCGGAGGTCGACGAGCTCGGCATCGATCGACGTGATCTCGGCCTGAAGATTGTCGAAGGCTTCCTTCTCCTGCGCATCCTTCGAGCGGCCCTCGTCGAGCGCCTTCTGCTGGATCGCGGTGATTTCGGTGGCCTTGGTAGCGCGCTGCGCTTCGAACGCGGCGATCTGCTCTGCAATCGTCTTCATGGTACTGCCCCTCCCTGGGGCTTTCAAAAGAACTGGGGTTGACTTCTTCTTCCCAGGCGCGGGAGGGGTCGGACGGTCGCTGTCCTTCGGCTCTTTGCCGGTCGCGGCGAGCAGAGGGGCATCGAAAGACTTGATGGACTGAATGGTCGCATCGGCGTTCGCCGGAATGGTCACGAGGCTCAGCTCGAGCACTTCGCTCTCCAGGAAGCGAATTCCGCCGTCGTCCATCCACGAATATTCGATCGCGCGAAATCCGATCGAGACGCCGCGAACGAGCTGCATCTTGACGGACTGCCAAGCCTCATCGATGCGATCCTTAAGCGTGCCAGGTTCACTGATCGACGGAAGCTGAGCTTGAAAGGTGATTCCATCCTTGGTCGGCTTGTCGAACTTGACGCTGCCAACGGGCTTGTCGCTCATGTGCTGCCAGAGCAGCGGGAGCGGATTCTTGAACTTGACACCGAGCGGTTCGACGATGTCGCCGACGCGATCGGGGGTCGGAGTTGTCGCGACACCCGTGATGACGCGTTTATCCTCGTCGACGCTTTTGACGTCGAGCACAGCATATGCACGGTTCATGTTTGGGTTCCTAGACGAACAACATCTGATAGGACTTCTTCTTTGGCTCGAAGTCCGCTAGCGCCGCACCGACGCTCATTGCATTGGTCACAAGTCCGTCGATGCGACCTCGTGATCTCTTCTTGTCGAAGCAGCGATTGGCTTGGCCGTCTTGGTCGACCATCGCGTTTGCCGCGCACATGTAAGTGACAGGGTTCGTTTCGATTGTGATCGACTGCTTGAGGATACGGTCCTCAAACTTCTCGATCGAAGTTGGCATTGTGAGCTGCTTGTCCTCAAACATGCGGCGCTTGCCTTGCGCATGTGGAACGAGCTTCAAGCCCTTGCCTTCGTCCTTGTCCTTTCCCTCGAACTTCCACACAGGAAGGCCGATCTCTTCGCAAGCCGAGATGAAATCGGCGATGCCGGCAACGTCGAAGGCCAAGAATTGAACATCATATTCAGAGACTAGCTTCGCGACGCGCGCAGCCACGAATGTTTTATCGATGACTGCGCCAGGCATCGCTTCGATAAACCCGTCCGCGACCCATTGCTCATAAGGCGCATTGTCTGAACGAGCGCGCTCCGACAGTCCGTCTTTCGTTGTCCAGTACCAAGTTTTTGACCAGAGATACCCTGCAGGACCAACCCACACCGCGGTAAGTGCAGTCAGGTCATTCTTCTGCGAAAGGTCGAGAGACAGCCAGCACTTGCATTTGCGCAGCGACGGAAGATCGAGCTCACCCTGGACAGCAGCCCAAGCCTCTTCAGCGATCCAGAAGTCGACGGAGCCAACAGGGATTCCGAAGTAGAGGCGCTGCACCGACATCTTGGTCGAGAGCAGTATCTTTGATGTGTTCACCTCACGGCGGATATTCTCCACCGGAAATGTAATGCCCAATGCAGGCAAAGACTTTTGCCAACACGTCTCGTCTTCGAAAGGCTCATCGTCCTTGTCGACGCGAGCGATGAAGCCGAAGGCCGTGTCGTCTACGTGCTCGCCCTTAACGACCTTCTGATAAAAGTCGCTATACTGCGTACCGACGATCTGCGTCGATGCCGGCGTGTTAGTTCCTAGAAGCATGATCGCATCGCCCGGCATCTTGGCGATAGCCCGCTTCCAAAGCTCGATCGAGTCCCCATTCTTGAACTCGTGGATCTCGTCCGCGAGCACAGCCGTCGGTCTCGGACCCGAGATGGCGTCTCCGTTCGCCAGCGACTGAAACTTAGAGCCCGTTCCCGGATGCTCGATGCGCCAAGCGTGATCGAGGCGACCGCGAATAATGACCTCGCCGCGACTTTCGAGCGTGTCGTTGTCGTCAGGATCGGTGCCGGGTATAGGAGCTCGGCACATCGCGACGCCGTCCTTAAACAAGACGTTCGCCTGATCCTTGTCCCAGGCGATGGCGTAGATCTCGGCGCGCGGAATGCCGCGGTATCCCATCAGGTAGAGGCCGATGGCCGCAAACGTCGGCGACTTCGCCTGCCCCTTGCCGGTCTCCCACCAAGAGTTCGTGAAGCGCATCCGGCCGTCGGACGTGTGCCAGCCGAAAAGCGAGCCGACGCAGAACTTGGTCCAAGGCAACAGATCGAACGGCTGTCCCGCCTTGGCGCCGGCTGTGATCGGAAGCACCGCCGGAAAGAAGCCCAACGCGTGAGCCGCCAGATCGGGCTTCCAGACCAGCCCGCGGCTCGGCCCGTCGACCAGATCCTTCAGGTGCCGCTCGGCCGCGTAGCGCACGAGCTCACCGACGACGAGATTGCCGTCGACCGCGTCGCGCGCCCAGCGCGTTACGTCGTCACTTGACTGTCTTGAGGTATCCGCCGCCGATGACCGACGGCTTGGTCTTTTGGACTTTCCCGCCACTGCTACGGCGCCGCGGCGTGATCGTAAGCTCGGCCTCTGCGGTCGATGCCCACGCGTTCGCGTCCTTCAGAACTGTGAACCATGGATTGTACGATGGCTGCTTCTTTCCCTTGCGCGGGAAGACGGCCCCCTCCTCTGCGACGTGCCGCAGTGCGATCTCATAAAGGACGTAGCCGTCGACCAGGCGCTTGACGGCGCGGCCGTTGGCGTTGGCGAGCTTCTCAGAGCTGCGCAGCTCGGCTGTAATGACCAACCACTGTTGGTGGGCCAACACCTGATCTAACTCGTCCGAAAACTGGGTCGACCAGTCCGGCTCCTCCAGACCATCTATGACCGATATGTCCGGCATCCGCCGCGGAGGCAGCTTGGTCTTCTCGACGGTCGGCTTTCGCCCTGCACCCTCGCGCTTACCGCCTCGTGGCATCGTTTGAATTCAAGCCGTTCTGAGTGAAATCAAACGTTCCGAAACCGTGTGTTTTTTCAGACACTTGGTTCCTGATTCCCGTTTGAATACGAAGGGGTGCCTTTGATTTTTGATCTCAGTGCAAACGCAACTTGCGCGCCGGTCTGAGATGGAGACCCGATTTAGACGGAACCCTCCCCCCCGGTTCCATTGCGCCTTGAGTTCCATGGATGATCGCTGGCGATGGGCCTGCCGTGGCTGTCGCAGCCTGCCTCATAGCCCTTGGCTTCGATGGCCTGCTCGGTGGCGTCATGGCAGGGGGCGCAGGACGAGGCTAGCTTGCCCGTCCAGAACAGCACCGGATCTCCGTTATGTCTGATGATGTGGTGAGCGACGGATGCAGGGACTACCAGACCCTTGGCTTCGCAGCGCTCACACAGGGGCTTGTCCTGGAGCTGCTGTCGACGGCGCTGACGCCACCGCTCTGTATTGTACCAGGCTCGCCAAGGCTTGGCCTGCCGACGGCGAGCGTCTGTCTCCCTGTTTCGGAGACGTCGATCGAGAGGCTTCGACAATCAGCGAGAGCCGACCACCATGAGCTTGCCACGGCGACGCACCACCTTGGCTTTGCGGGCGACAATCTCCGAAACCATCAGCTTCAGCGTGTCCTTGCTCAGCATGGCATGCTCCATATACGAACTCGCCCGCCTCAGCGTTGGCTGGGCGGGCGTTTCAGGGCCGAATTTCCGACTGTCTCGTCTATGTCAAGCGATTGACCCTAAATCAAGAGGCGTTTGGTTTATACACAGGCTCATAAACAATCACTTGAAGGCAACGACAGTGAACTTCCCGGATACATCAACCTCGATCTTCCACTCGCCACCATAAACTTGGCGAAATGCTTCTGCGATAAGAAGCGCGCTCTCCAATGGAGTGAGCCCCTCACAAGCATCGGCAATGTCATTCAGTATTCTTTCTTTTGACAGGATCGGTTTTGCCATGGAGCCTCCCTCAACCGCATTCTGCAAGAGGATAGCGCACAGGTCCAGCCTTCGGTATTCGAAGAGGCGACCCGGTTTTGCCCCGGGTTGGCTTCAGCGGAAGTGTTCCCCAGTCCATAGCGCTATTCCGACCATTCGGCATTACAGGGACCACGCGAGGTTCCGGCTCATCTGAGCCTCCAAACCATGGCGAAGGCGGCGCCTTAGGAGGAAGGACCTTGTATTTCACAAGCTCGAGCACTTCGGACAACGCAATCAAACCATGATGCCACAGCGCGTATTCAGCCCTGCTTGAAATGACAGAAGCAGGCGATGGGCTCCACTGCAGCGGACAATAGCTCCCGGTCGAATAAACGTTCTTGCCCTTGCACTCGCCGACGAGGGCAACGCCGCCGCCGTTCTTTGCCGGCGTTCGCTGAACTACCGGCTGCTCGTCCCAATAGTCCGGACGCGTTCCCTTGATTGCGTGTCGCGTAACGAGCGCGCTCAGGTTCACCGTGTTGAGCATCAGCACGTCGCGAGGCCGGTCATGCGCAGGACGCGCACCATCAGCACCGAAGAACGCATGCAACGCCTTTGTGCCAGCTTCACCCCAAGCGACTTTCGTTCGCCTGGAGGCGTCAGACTGGCGAGACATATCGTTGACTTTAACGAGGCCAGACAGGTCGCCGGCGATTACGTCGAGGCTCAGATTCCAGTCGATTTCGACTTCGCCAAGCGACGCCACGGCGCGCTCCACCGCCTCCGCATCAGGATCTGGCAATCCGAAATGACTGTAGCGCTGAGCCGCGCCGTGGCCTTTGTCTATGCCGCCGTGGTTGCCATAGTCCTCGATGCGATCCCAGATGCCCTCCGCGGCGGAGGTGTGACGCTTCGAAAGCTCGTCCACGTAGGCCCACCGCAGAAGGGCCTCAACATCAATCTCAATCTTGCTCACAAACGCCTCCAGCTACGCAGTAACTTGATCAGAATCAGAAACACGACGAGGCAAGCCAGTATCCAGCCGCCCTTGATCAGCAGTTCACCAACCCGCTCAAACGCAAGCGGGCCGACGCCGTATGCGCCATTCACGTCGCATCCTCCGCGTTAACAGGCTCGAATCTCCGCTTGGTCATCCATCGCCCGCAAACGCGATAGTTGTCGTATTGCTCGCCGGACACCTCGTAGACCTCGCCAACGGTGAGCACATCCCGCTGCAGTGTGTTGTCCCTACAGCGCACAAAGCGCGGTGTTTCGGTCATGCTGCGTCCTCCGACCTTGGTGCCAGTTTCTCGCCCGTCGCTTCGTCGTAACCGTTCGGCACCGCAATCGGACTGAAGAAGCCCCGCTTCGCAACGCCGTCCTGTTCGATTTCGATCAGTTTCGGTGGCCGCGCCTTGCGCGACTGCGCCTCATGGAGGAAAGCTGCCATTTCGACGGTTCCCTCGACGACAAAATGCCAGCCCGACCCGATGTCGTGGCCGGTCGCCGGATCGATATTCGCCTCGACAAGAACGTGCACCGGACAGCGGCAGCCGATCATGCCAGGCTCCGGCCCCGCATGGCGGGACCAAAGCGAACCGTTCGCCTTGAACCGCCTCACGGTCGCCCGCCAATCGTCATCGGTCAGCGGTACCGGCTCGAGCGAGGGCGCTACACCGGCCTTGGCGTGACCTTCCCGCACCGCGCTGTCGCAGTAGGCGAGTGAGGCCATGTCCGCCTTGCGCTTCAGGATCGGCGTGACCGCAGCCTGGATAGTACCGATCGCGATGCCGTCTAGCAGCCACGTCGCAATCTGGCGCATGTCAGGCGGCTTGCGGCCGAGGCTGGCGCAGACGGCCGTGAACGATGCCACCAGGACCGCTTCGTTCTTCAAACCAATTTCATCGAGCGCGCGCGCATCTGCTCTGCTCTGCTCTGAATCTGTTTCTGCTCTGCTCTGCTCTGGTCGTTTGTCAGTAACATCGTTACTTTCGCTGTCAGTAACGCCGTTACTATCGTTACGGTGGCGGTTTCTATAACGCTTCTGTCGCTCAGCATTGGTTGGGTCTGTCTTGTCGCTCTTGTACTGTCGCTTGCTCCAGTTGTGAGGCTTGAAGATTCCATTATCGTTGTCGTAGAGCCCGGCCGCGACGAGCTTCGTGATCCACTCGGCTACCTTCACAGGCTTCATGCGAAGCCGGATCGCCACGTCCTCTGTCGGCGGCAAGGCGCCATCGTTCGCAGAGGCTACGCAGTTTAGTGTGTACCAAGCACGAAACATCGCGTCCGAAAGCTTCAGGAGCTTCGGATGGTCAATCGACGTGTCCTCTGCGCGCCACCAGTGCGTCATTCACCCCTCCTCAGGCGCTCTCGGAAGTGATTTCCTGCCAATACAGCGGTCGATACGACGTCGTGAGCCACGGTCCAATCCACATTGAACCACTCACCCCACAGCCTATGCTCGCGCAAAAATCGATGGGCCGAAGCCTCATCCTCGAATGCTGACGCCCTGGATTCACACAAAGCGAAATGCAAGAGATGTATTTTGAACGGGCAAGCTGTTTGAAATTCAGCCAACCGACCTTTTGGGTTGGCTGAGATACCGATCTTAACCGGGCCGCATCTCCTGCCGATCGCGTAAAGAAATGTAGTCATGCTGCGGCGTCGCCGATGAGGTTGATCGTCGCCCTGTCACGCGCGAGCTGCCGGCCGCGCATGATGAGGCTGCGCGCCTCGCCGATCTCGACGCGCAGTGTGTTGCAGACGCTTTCCAAGCGCTCGCCTTTCGGTACGCAATCCGCAATCCCACAAGCGATGAAGGCCTTGACGTCTCTAAGGCTGTTTTCAGATACGCTCATGCGTCGATCCCTCTCAGTGTCGTGAAACTATTTGCAACTCTTGTCGCACGTGAAACGTTTGCCGTTGCGCGATAGCGTTTCTGGTAGGCGGCGTGGCACTTTGCGCAGTACCGTTGCCCCTTCCTGCTGTTCGGCTCATCGCACTTGGAGCAGCGCGGCTTGTCGTCCGATATTCCTGCCGCCTGCCGTCGATGCCTAGTTTCTGGAAATGCCGTCATGCCGCCTCTTCGATGTCCTGTTCGATGGATAGTTCGCACGCAGGTACGCGGTTTCCTTCGACCTTGAGGCGCTCTGTGCCGCGCCAGTATTCCTTCCAGTGAAACGGTCGGCCGTCCTCGCCCACCTCATGACGAGACAGGCAGATCACGCCGCACCGGCGGCAGTGCTTCAGAGACCGGAAGAGCGATGGGTGCTCTTTGTCGCCCCACTTGTGATGTGCCATCAGCCGCCTCCGGAAAGCGCTGGCGAGGCCCCTAGGGTGCGGTATTCAATCGGCACGTCATTGACGACGGCGGACCGAATGCCCTGCTCCATGCCCTTGGAAACGCCCCTGTCGGTGTAGACAACGACGGCGTGCGCGCCGTGCATCCATGCGTGGCCGGCGTTAATGCCGTAGATGCGCTCGACCTCGATCCCATCATCTAGGACGCCTGGCTGAGTGTAGAGCGCGTGGCTGGCGAAAGGCGCCTCTCCGCGCATCAGGCAATCCCGCATGCAGGCGCGCAGATAGGTCAGGTTTCCCTCGATGTCGCCCGCAAAGGGACTTTCGACGACCACGCGGCGCATAGCGTATGGCGGGACGGTGTGTCGCTCCTCGATCATTCTGCGGCCTCGCCATGCGTGAAAAGAGACGTTTGTTTCGGCGGAGCCGGCGGCGCCACGAACATGTCAGGCCGAGAAATCGCGTCGGAGATCCGGTTGACGGCTATGCCGAAATATCGGGGCGCGACCTCGATGCCGATGAAACGCCGGCCCAAGCGCACCGCGGCGACGCCGGTTGAGCCCGAGCCCATGAACGGATCGAGAACAAGATCGCCTGGATTCGTGAATTTCTCGATGATCTCGCACATGAGCGAGATGGGCTTTTCCGTCGGATGCTCGCCGTGCCGGTCCGCATGGTTAGTCAGATGCGTGAAGACGTTGCGACCGCCGCCACCGTTCCAGCTCGAGAACCCCTTGCCGCACCATGCGGTAACGAAGCACTCGGCGCCCATTGCCGGCCCCTGGCCGTTGAATTGCGGCGCACTGTCCGGCTTCACCCAGATGCAAGCGCGCTTATAGCGAGCCCCGGCCGCCTCGATCGCATCGCGCCATGGCGCTACGCCCTCAGGCGTGCAGAATGCGATGAACCACCCGTTGCACAGATCAGTAAGCATGCCCGTAGCGGCCTCCCGAAGCCCCTCCACGGACGCGAAGTCGAGCGCAGTCGGATCGGTGTGGCCGTCGGTTCGCAGCGCTCGCCCGCGGCCCCGCTTGGCCTCGTGCATGTGTTTCTCATAGGGAGGATCACAGATGACGTGCGACACCGGCCCAAGCGTCGAGATGACGCTCAGGCAATCGGCCCGATAAAGCCGGACGGAATCCGAAAGCGTCTCGATCACCTCGCCTGCCCCCTCAGATGAAGCAGCCTGTTGGCAACCTCGTACTCCTTCAGGCCGAGCCGCTTTGCGATGTCGACCGTGTCGAGCTTGTATTTCTTCCACAGCACGAGGATCGCGTGGTCGTGCACGCCCTCCCGCTCTGTGGTGTTTCGTTCCATGGCGATCATCTGCCCTTGGCCCTGTCGATCTTGTCTTGAGCTCGCTCGCGCGTCGTGGCGCCTGGCGATTGCTGATTGCTTGTCACAGTGACGACGGCGCCACTCGCTATCTCGAAACGAAAGCCCTCCGACCTCACGCACACAGCGCCGAACGCCGCCGCATCTGCGCAAATCTGCAGGATGTGCGCGCGAACGATCTCGACGTTGAGGCCCATCGCTCGCTCCATGTAGCGAAGCACAGCGTGGTCGGTGACGCGCACCGGCTCAGTGCTCGGCTTCGCAATCACGCAGCGAGGATTTTGGATGTCGACTATCACGCCGCCCTCGCCTGCTTCCGAACAAGAGGAATGACGTTCGTCGGCTGATAGTTGAAGACGACACGCTTGCAGGCACGGCACCAGCTTTCGCCCTGCGCAGTCGGCTTGCCGCAGGCGATATAGTCAGGCCCCGCAGGCTCTGCGGCAATGAAGCGACATTCGTTGGAGGCGTTACCAGACCAAGGCCTTAGATCTCCAAACGGAATTGACAGCGCCTCACGATGGACGGGAAGATCCACAATCTCCATCGGAGGAGTGCGCTCGCCTGTTGGAAAGCCGCGCTTATCCTGGCGAGCCTTGCGTGCGCCTTCGGCGCGCGACGTATTCTTCTGACGACGCCTCTCCTCGATCAGCGCGGCATTCGGAGCCGGGTGAGACGCCTTTGCTCGAGACGCAAGTCCGAGCCGATGGGCCTTGCCAATGACGGCACTTCGGCTAACACCGAGGTGCTTTCCGATTTGGCTGGAGGTGTCGCCGCGATCCCAAAGTCTGCGGAGATCGCTCACCATCTCGACGCTCCAAGTTGAGGTCCAGACACCCATCTCACTGCTCCATGATTTGAATGCGTAGAGCGTCGAACTCTCCAGCCAAAGCGATGTCTTTCGCAGACAGCGCCTCCATCTTCCGCACCGCGTGAAGGACCGTCGTATGATCTCTGCCGCCGAAGCGTCGGCCGATCTCCGGCAGCGATTTGAGCGTCGTGGTCTTGCAGAGGTACATTGCGATTTGACGGGGTCGCACGACGTTGGCGGTCCGGCGCGAAGAGCACATGTCGTGACGGCTCACGTTGTAGTGCTTGGCGACGACGCGCTGGACGTCCTCAATGCGGATACGCTTGCTCTCGCGCGGCGCCACCAGGTCCCGCATCTCCAGATCAACACTCTCTATCGACGGTGGCTCGTCGGTGAGGCGCGAGCGAGCCAGCAACCGAACGATGGCGCTCTCAAGAGCGCGTCCGTTGTGCGAGATCGACTTGGCGAGATAGGTGATGACGTCAGGAGGCACGGCAAAGCTTGGATGATGCAGCTTGGCAAGCTCGGCACGCGACCGCAGAATGTCCGCCCGCATTTCTTCGCCAAGAGGTCCGATCTCCAGGACCAGCCCCGCTGACAGACGCGATCTCGTTCGGTCGTCCAGCACTTCGAGATCTAGAGGCGATCGGTCGGCGCCAATAACGACTTGGTGCCCCGCGTCGATGAGCGCATTGACCGCGTAACAAAACTCCGACTGCGCAGGCCTACCTTGGACGATTTGGACATCGTCAACGATGAGGAGGTCGAGCCCTCGTAGCGCTTCCTTGAACGCGGCAATGGTCGAGCCCCGAATTGCGGCCATGAAGCCGGTCATGAATTGCTCAGCGCCGAGATAGGCCGCCTTCCGAGCGCCGGACGCCACTTCCCAGGCGATGGACTGCAGCAAATGCGTTTTGCCGAGCCCTGTTCCTGCGTGGATGAACAGCGGATTGAATTCGATCGGTTCGCCGCGCCCTCGGCCGGCGATTTGTTTCGCCGCGGCGACCGCGAGCGCGTTGGACCGCCCCGTTACGAACGTCTCGAAGGTATAGCGCTGCTCAAGTTGGCAAGGTCCGAACAGGGAGCGATTGACGGGCTCTGTCCGAACCACCGGGGGCGCGAGCTGGATCAACGGCGCCTCCGGATTTGCCGCCGCAGCAATGCGGTCGAGCCGCGCCGCGTGCCGAGCTGCCGAAGCCAGCTGTGTGGGCGTCGCATTCCTTCGCGGATCGTAAAGCGCAGATGATCCTTCCATCGAGTCCCCCTTTGATTTTAGAGTTTGGTGGCGATTGTCTTGCGCGTGGCGGAGCGAATGCTGACGATCCTGTCCTGAAGATCGGCCGCCTCGTTGTCGATTGCGCGCGCGTCGTTCACTGAAATCTTGCCGTCCGATGCGGCTTCGATTGCCGTCGAAATCAAATCGCCAGATTCCTTGGCGATGTCCCCTGCAAGAGCGGTAATATCGCGGGCCAATGAGTCGGCGTGCTGATCTCGCGGAACGAGCTCAAAGCCGTGAAGATCAGCCAGGGCGCGCAAGATCACAGGATCTGCAGCGGCTTTCTCAAGCTCGAAGCAAACATCAATTGGCGCGAACTCTGGCCGATCAATGTTGCCGTAATGGGAGAGAAGAGCCGCGCTTACCCGAGACGATCTAGCGGCAGCGTGTGGACCGCCTGCCAAGACAACGGCGCGTCGCACCGCAGCCTTGAACGCGATTTGTTGCTCGGTCATCTGCATGTCGTCCCCCGTTCCACTTATGTCTAACTTCGGATTTAGTTTTGTTCCGCAGCTGAAACCGGCATCAAGCCGGCATGCAAAACGACGCTTACGAAGATGATGAGGTCGCGCTGATCGAGTTCTTTGCGCGTGCGCGCAATATCGCGATGTTCTTCAGGACACCGGGATCATCGCCGCGACAGTCGAATCTGAAATTGAAGCCGGCCGGCCTAACGCACGCGCCCTCAGACGCAGAACCCACAGAGAGGCGAGCCGCTAGGCCGGCCGAAATCGGAAAAGCCTCGCAGCGTTCTCCGACAATACCGAGCGAATTGGTCGCAGCCGTCTCCGTCATGCCGGGCTGGTCGAATGTGGAGACGGCTGCGTGGCTCCCCGGACGGGGAAGGAAATTGGCGGCGTCGACCACCGATGGGGTTACGGCGATCGACGCCTGGTCCTCGGCTGGGGGGAGAGCCGAAGCTGTGTATCTGGCAATAGGCTTCATGCGGCCTCCGCATCTGCGGCTCGAATGAAGGCTTGAACTCGCCCCACAACGCCGAGTGTCGGCTTGCGGCCCTTGTTCTTGAGATCACCTACGAAGCTGGGGTCTTTAAGGGCATTCCAGCCGAAGGACGTCGGCGTCATCCCGCTTCGCGCAAGGAAGGCGTCGATTTCTGCGATGAATTGTGCGGTTGGGTCCATAAACAGGAAGAATATAGTACGTTCCCTATTTCGTCAATAGGGATATTCCTCCTTCCCTAAATAATAGGTACAATCCTAGAAGGAGGTCATGGATGTGGTCCGCAAACTGATTCTTGAGAAGCTTGAGGAACTCGGTCTTACGATGTCAGAGGCATCGCTGAAGATCGGGAAAAACCATGCCTATTTGCAGCAGTTTTTGAAGCGAGGATATCCGCTCGAGCTGCCCGAAAAATCGCGCCTTCCTCTCGCCGAACTCCTCGGGGTTCCGGAGGAACAACTCCGCGGGCCGTCATCCAAATTGCCTAAAAGGGAATACGTAAAGGTAAATCCGACCGGTCGCGAAAGTCTAGTTGCCGATCCTTCCCGGTCTCTTAAGCTGCCTCGAAACCAACAACCAGGCGCCGACGTTTTAGCGGGCGCGCAATTGGTGGGGGATCGGGATTTGCCGGTCTTTGGGACCGCCCAAGGAGGCAGCGGGGCTTTAATCGTGAGTAATGACGCGGTGGACTGGGTGGTCCGCCCTGACCCTCTTTTAAGGGTTAAGGACGGCTATGGAATGATCGTCACTGGCGACTCGATGGACCCGGTACACAAGCACGGTTCGATCGCACTTGTTAATCCTCACCTGCCCTACCGCCAAGGCGACACCTGCATTTTCAGGTCGCATGGCGAGCACGGCGACAACCTAGCGATCATCAAGGAATTGCGCCGCCATACCGACGACACATGGTATGTCAGGCAGTACAATCCGCCCAGGGATTTCACCCTGAAGCGGTCAGAATGGCAGATCTGCCATGTCACGGTCGGAAATTTCTTCGCCCGTTAACCCTTCCATTTAGCCGCAAATTCACCCTGTCACGATCCGGGAACCCAATATTTTCCCTATATCTCGGATTTGTCCTATTGACCAAATAGGCAACGTACTATAGTTTTCCTCTTCGTCAGATATCGGAGGGGAAAATGGTCGGCCGGTTCATCGAAGCGCTCATTGACGCTACCGTAATCGGATCGTTCTGCTTCGCGCTCTACATCGGCGCTGCTCTAGTTTCAGGAGCCGCGTGATGGAGCTCGGCGCCGACATGCTCGAGCTGCTGCGTGCCGGCGTCGCCCACGACAACGGAATCTGCTGCCGTCCTGGCCAGGTGCAGAAGCTATGGCCGGTCATCCGTGAGGCTGAGCGCGCCGGCTACGTGCGCCTGCTAGACGTTGAGAAGCCGTGGGTGACCGATGCTGGTCGCAAGGCGATCGGCGCGCCATCGCAGACTGAGGCGGACTACGCGCGCCTGCAGAAGCTCTGCCGGCGCCGCCGCAAGCCCCTGCCCCGCCCGGCTGACGATCCGCGAACGGATTTCGACTATCGCTCCTATAGATCGCTTGGCTATGTCTGTGTGCTTCTCATTAAGCAGCGGGATGACCGATATGCGCCAAGCACGATCCGCGTTGGCCGCTCGCTAACGAGCGATCCGCAGTTTCTCGGCCCCAAAAATTCTATTGTCCTTCCCGAGTCTGAAGGACGTTTCGTGCTCGCGCTGATGCCAAAGTGGCTCATCAGCAAGGCAATGCTGCCCTCTTATCCTCTTGCTCTTGACGATACCGACAGCGCCTGGAGCGCCGACGAGCGCGCGCTCTACGACCGCCTGCGCAATGTCTGCATTTCCGTCAACACGCGCATCCGCCGCGGAGGATCGCGCCAGCCCGCGCCACATCTTCATTTTGGAGAATACGCATGAGCAGCATGGAAAGCGTCGACCGCGCCGGGCGTCTGTCTGGGCACCCCATCACGACATCATGTTCCGGCGCAACGACGTATGGACTGTCGCGCGATGAGCTCCGCGACATGGCGTGGACGAACTTTTACCGCGCGGAGCGGCGTCTTGGCGTGATGCCCGAGCTTGCGCATGAGCGGGCCGACGAGCACGCGAAGCGCTTCGATGAGATCCTCACGAACGTCCATCGGTTCATGCCGGAGGCCGGGTGATGGATTTTTCGCTTGGCCTCGCTCTGTTCATCATGGGCTCCGTATTCGGCGGACTGGTCGTCCTCGCTTTGATGTCTGACCGGCCTCGCTACGCCGAACTCCACTCCTACCGAGACGACGTCGAGCAGCGCGCGCGGAGGGTCCAATGATCGAACGGTCATATGGAAAGCTGGTCTTCGAGTGCGACTCCTGCCCAGAAGTCTTGGAGACCGATACCGCCGACTTCTCCGAAGCTTGGGAGCAAGCTCGCGCCGACGGTTGGAAGTCAAAAAAGGTCGGTGTTGACTGGCTTCATGGCTGCGCGAGCTGCGGAGTGCCGGGATGAGCGAGCTCCGCCAGCGCGACCCGCGCCAGGAAGATAGACGACATCTCGAGTTCGTGCGCCAACAGCCGTGCTGCCTGCCCTTCTGCAAGCGCCAGGCCGAGCCCGCGCATCTGAGGATGGACAATCTCGCGATCGGCAAGGAACTGACCGGCAAAGGCGAAAAGCCGCACGACCGATATACGGTCCCGCTGTGCCCCTACCATCACCGCATCGGCGTCGACTGCCAGCACAACAGCAACGAGCGCGAATGGTGGATCTTGCGCGGCATTGATCCATGGAAGATCGCCGCGTCGCTCTGGATTGAATCCGGAGGAGCCGCGCGCGCCCTGGAGCCGAAGCTCGGGCCTCGCCCACGGAAGATCAAGGCGCGCAAGCCGAAAGAGCAACGCGCCAAAATCCCCGCAGGGCGCCCGCTGAGATCACGTGGCTTCGAGAAGCGAACACCGGAGGCACAGCCATGCTGACCGCCATCTCCTGCATCTGCGTTCTCGCCATCATCGTCGCCGTCGGCCAGACGATTGCCCTGGTCTTCACCAACCACACGCTTTGAGGAACTGACATGGCGCTACTCGGCAAGGCATATCGACCGACGTTTATTCTGTTCGCTGTCGGCCTGGTGGTGATCGGGCTCGCGGTCTGGATTTTGTGACGTCACCAGCGTTTTCATCGCCCAACTTGGGATCTGAACAATGAGCTTTATTCCCTGCATCAAATGCCAAGGCGAAGGTCGGATATTCAAGTCGAAGTACGGCGGAAATGATCCTGACGTGTGGGATGCCGGCAAGTGCGAGGCTTGTGACGGTAGCGGCAACCATACCTGCGACAATCGCGGCTGTGACGAGATCGCCCAGGGTTTCAACGACGACGGCGAGGCGCTTTGCCAAGACTGCCTGATGGAATGGACCATGAAGGCGTTTGAGCCATGATTGCAGAACTCAAACCGAAGGTGATCAGGCCGGAGCCATTGCACACGTCACAGTGCTGCATGCCCGTCGATCCGCCGACACATGCGACCATGTGGCGCCGAGATCGCTATATCCGGCTACGTCCTCACATGGACCCGGATAGGTGCCAGCGTGAAAGCACAGTCGAAATCGATGGGCAGCCATATTGCCGTCTGCATGCCGGCGGCGTCGCCCTAGATCGATGGCTTAGCGGCAAGCTGACCGCCTCTTCACCACTTCCTCAACAGGAACGCCAGTCATGATCGAAGGTCTCCTCGCCTGTCTCGGCTTCATTCTGGCCGGCGTAGCGATTGTCGCGATCGTCGCCAAAGCAGTTGGAGGCTAAAATGTCTGACCATCGTATACCGATCTCTTTCGACGCTGATGGGAAGGTCATCGGCCTCGGGCGTGTAGAAGCCGATCCGGTTCAGTCCTCCTCCGCTGGGAGTGAAAGTGACCGCTGGCTATGCCCGCGCTGCAAGAAGAGCAAGCGCGAGAACATTGACGGCGACTGGATGGCCTATTGCGGACCATGCAATGACCGCGATTACGAGCGGTATCGCGAGCGGCAAGAGTGGGACTACTACCATCGGGACGAGAAGTAGCATGAGCGACGATTTCTGTTTGACCCACGGCTACGAGCACATGAAAACGCAGTTTGGAAACCCGATCCCATATTGCGAGGCATGCGAGAACGAGCGCGCCCTGCGTGATCTAGCGGAGCGGATCAATCGCTCCTATCTCGTTACGCTGAACGCAAATGGACCAACTGAGAAGCACCTAAGCGGAGATGAGCTTAGCCAGATCGTCACTGCTCTTCGCGCCGCGGTTGGTGCCCAGCCGGTCTCTTCGGTCGGAAAGCCGAAGAACTGCGATCCGTGCGGATATCCGGAATGCGGCTGTCAGTATTCGCCCGCAATTCAGTCCCGCGCTCCTGCCCAAGCAATGCCGGGCCGTGGCGAAATCCACGACGTAATCGCCGAATGTTTGGGGCGCGAGGGCTTGACCTATTCCGGTGTCAAGCATGCCGCCGAGGCAGTCCAGAAGCTTTACGAGGGTGCGAGGTGTTCCGGTAGCACATCGGTCTCCAAAACCGAGGGAGACGGTTCGATTCCGTCCGCATCTGCCACTGCTCAGTGCTCTGCCGACAATGCCGAGGCATCTTACCGGAACGTGATTGATGAGGCTCTGGTTACTCGAAACCTTGGCGTAGCGAAGGGCAACGCGCGAGAGGAGTTGAACGCAATCCTCTCATGGGAAGTGGGTGTTGCGCTGGACCCGCGAGTATCCGAGGCAGCCCAAGCCTTGATTGACCGGGGAAGCACTCAACCGCAGGGAGCACGCAAGTGAGCAAGACCGAACACCCATTTGCGCCCGGCGCGCGTGTAGCTGTCAGCGAGAAATATACCGACAACGTTGCCGAGAACTTTGTCGATAAGGTCTACAAGAGCGGCAATTTCACTTTGCGCGGCTCCAAACAGCAGTGGAGCCCATGGCAGAGCACGTGGAGCGACAAGCGCTGGTCGGCCATGGAAACAGGCAGCGGGTTTCATCGCCGCCGACTTGACCTCTGGGACGACGCTACGGACCAAGAGCTCAAGGAGAAGATTGAAGCCCAGAACGTCAAGAAGCGGTGGCGGGATATTCGATCCAAGATCGATAACATCAAAGAACCGACCGCCGCGTTATGTGACGCGGTTGAGGCGGCACTTTCACTGCCGCGCCCTCAGCATTCACCTGAAAATAAGGAAGCCTGAACATGCCGACCGGCTACACCTATCCAGTTGTTGAAGGGAAAGTCACTGAGTTTCCCGAGTTCGCCATGCTGTGTGCACGGGCATTCGGCGCCCTGATTATGATGCGCGACGACTCGATGGACGCGCCCATTCCGGACGAGTTTACGCCTGACACGTCGTACTATGACGGCCGGATAGCTACCGACATGGCGCAAATGGGCAACGTGCAGGCCATGAGCCGGGCGGAAGCCGATGCAGCCGCCGCGGCCGAGCACGCGGCAGCCATGGAGAGCCGGCGCAAATACCTTGAAGACAAAGAGGTGGAAGCCGGCCGGATCAACGCCATGCTCTCCAAGGTGCGCGCCTGGGAGCCGCCTACGCCCGACCACGCGGAGATGAAGGCGTTCATGATCGAACAGCTCCGCATCTCAATGCCGGGCGATTATGTCCCGTCGATTCCGGAGTTGCTCGACGGCCGGACCTGGCGTCAGAACATGATCGACCAGCTCGCTAAAACTGTCGCCCGTAATCGCGAGGAGGTTCAGAAGGAGATCGAGCGCGCGAAGGGACGAACGGAGTGGGTCAAGGCGCTCCGCACGTCGCTACTGTCTTCGCAACTGTTGGGGGGTGAAAAATGACGCCGATAGTCGAACACAAGAACGGCAATCGTCGATCCGTTCGTGACGAACTCGCGATGGAATACGTGGCCTGCGTCCCCTGTAAGGGGAACGGCACCGTCTATCGATACGAAGGCGGCAATCTCTGGGCTCTTGGATGGGTCGTCCATCGCGAGTGCTTCTGCGGGCACTGCCGTGGGCAAGGGATTCTGCGCCTCCCCGCAGATGTGTCCGCAGTGGAGGAGAAGTCATGAGCACGATGCTTGAAGCGGTGGGTCGAGCGATCAAACACGCCCAAAGCGTTCGGGCTTTCGGTCTCTACGACTACACAGCATATCCAGGTGACGCCCCACCGCACGTTGTTCTGGACGAATTTAAGGGCAAGCCCGTTCTGGCAACGTGGAATAGGGACGAGGCTCAGAAGAAATACGAAGAGTGCTGCCGGGATTATGTCGCCAAACATGCCATTAACGCGATGGATCAATGGCGCTTCGAGGCAGCAGGCATCACAAGTGATGTGGGAGGATCACGGTAGTGGCCCTTCACGAACAATGCCTTGGCGCCACGAATGAGTGGTACACCCCAGCCTTCGTGTTTGAGGCTATGGGCGAGACGTTCGATGAGGACGTATCGAGCCCTGGCCAGCATGTTACGCCGTGGATCCCGGCGCTCCGCTTCATCACCAACGACAGCCTTTCTCTGATTTGGAAAGGCTTCATCTGGATGAATGCGCCGTTCGGCGGCAGGAACGGTCTCGTTCCGTGGCTTCAGAAGTTCTTTGACCATGGCGACGGTGTTGCGCTAGTGCCTGACCGCACCTCAGCCCCTTGGTGGCAAGTTTATGCGCCACAGGCTGATGCTGTCTTGTTCGTCGCGCCAAAACTGAAATTCATCGGAGCCGATGGCAATCCCGGCACATCTCCGGCTCAAGGAACGTGCCTGTTCGCTGCCGGTGCCAGGGCCGTTGCTGCGCTCAAGCGCGCCGCTTCTCTTGGCCTCGGCACCCTGATGGTCCCTTCAGATCAACGGGGGACTCAATGAGCGAAGCTTCACAAAAGATCAGAGACGCCATCAAGGATTTGAGAGAGCGCACCGATCGCTACAATTGGGAGCCGGCGAGTTCTGCTTGGCATCGCGCATTCGGAGAGCTTTCCGGCCTACACCACGCGCTCAGTATCGTTGAACTGACCGACCGCGATCGCTCAAGCCGGCAATCCCAGCCCCTTGATGCGATACAAGCCTGTACCTGCACGCGAGCAATCCAAGAGGCGCATAAGCCCGGATGCCCGCTCTCCTCAAATCATTGCCGGAGTGAAAAATGAATCCAAACCCAGAATTGGTTAAGGCACTGCGGGAGCGGACGCCTCGCCGGCATCAAGACAAGAGTCTTTTTGTCGCCGCTGCGGACTGCATCGAAGTCCTCGATAAGCAGATCGCCGACATCATGGACCCCAACATTCAAAGCATGCGCTTGGAGAACGGCAAGTTCGACATGGCGCTTGGCGGCCCGATTGTCCAGAACGTGGCTATGATGATGACGGAGTGGTTCCGCGAGAGTGGCGCCAAGAACTACGTCGAGATGACGCTCCACGCCAAGACGGAGCCCTTCGAACGATACCAGTTCTACGTCCAGAAGCAGGGCGATGGCGCCAAGACCCCGCACGAGCTGCGGAAAGAGGTCGAGGACCAGCGCGACGCGCTACTCAAGGCCCTGACCGAGATCGACACCCTCGCCGTTTGCACAGGCGTCGTTGATCCATCCCTCCACGAGAAGATGCTCTCGAACATCGCTCGGATCGCCAGAGCCTCACTTGCGCTCTCGTCGAAGGAGCCGCGAGGCGAAAGTGGTGGATAGCTGCAAATATTTTTTGCTCACTATGCTCCTAACATCGCCTGGTGACTGACAGGCGCACTTGGCGAACTGTTTTTCAGGAGTAGACTGTCACTATGTCGCGCCCGTTCACATTTTCCGAAGCTGCCGAGCAGTTGCGCATGTCTGAGCGCTGGCTGCGTGATTGGCTCGCCGCCAATCCTGTGGATGCCAAGGGCATGCCGTTCTACATTCCGATGGGGCGTCGGAAAGAGTTTGAGCCCACCGACATCGAGCGCATCAGGGCGCGCATTAGGGAGCTAGAACAATGTCGCTTGAGCTCTACCGCCGCGGGGCAGTCTGGCATTACCGCGGAACAGTTGGGCCGGCTGGCAACCGGAAAAGGCTGCGTGGTTCGACCCACACCAAAGACAAAGACATCGCAGCGCGCGAGATTGCCCGGATCGAAAAGCGCTACTGGGACGGTCATCAGCTTGGCCCCAGCGCAATCCTGACGTTCGATCAGGCGTGCACCCAGTTTCTCGCGGACGACAAACCTTTCATGGTCGGCGCCGTCGATGTGGTGCAGGCCGCCCGCGATCATTTCAAGGATAAGCTAGTAAAGGACATCAAATCTAAAGCCGTGCGCGAGTTCGCCAACGAAGTCTATGGGCACTGCACCGGGGCGAGCAAGAACCGCCTTGCTATTTCGCCCGTGCAATCGGTCATCAACCACTGCGCAGAACACGAACTTTGCGACTTCATCCGGGTGAAGAGATTCCCGAAGGTCCATAAGGAGAAGGAGCCGGCCACGCTGGCATGGGTGCAGCGTTTCCAGGCCGAGACGAAGCCACACCTCGGCGCCTACGCTCTCTTCATGTTCCTGACGGGAGCCCGGCCGAGCGAGGCGCTCGCGATCGACAGGGACCGGGATCTAAATCTCCAGAAGGGCGAAGCGACGATCCGCATGACGAAGGTCGAGAAGGACAAGATGGTGACGGTCGAGCGCACCGCCCACCTCCCGCCCATGCTGGTAGCGGTCCTCGCCAATTTGGAAGCCGTCCCGGATCGCCCGCTGTTCGTCTATCGCAAGTATGGGGACATGAAGGAGACCTGGGACAGCGCCGCCGGTCGCATCCCCGGCAAGCTGTTGACGCCGCACTGCTGCCGTCACGGCTTCGCTACGGAGCTCCTGCGGCGCGGGGTGGATGTGCACACTGTTGCGTGGCTGGGCGGCTGGGCGAGCGCAAAACAGGTCCTGGAGACCTATGGGCACGCCATCAAGAGGCGCGACCTGACAGGCATTCTCGTTGACACACCATTGACGCAAGCGGTCGAGGAAGTCGCCGCAAGTGCGCGTAAAGTCTCAGGAATTTGACGTAACTTAATTCTCCGGATGAGAACAAAGTTCGCAGCGTGTCCTGCGGGCAACGCCGGACGGCGCGACGCCTCGCTGCTGTGAACTTTTCGGTTTCCCGCAAACACTTGTGTTCACTTTGGAACTGTCGGTTCCTGCGCGGAAACGTAGGGTTTTTCCCGGAGACGCCGATTCCCGGCCAACGAAGAGCCCAGAGACAAGAAGCGTGACCGGCCGGCCCAGGAACGATCTGCTGCGAAGGCTCAGCGCCCAGGATTTCGAGCTGCTCGCGCCGCACCTGCAATCGGTCGAGGTCGCCGCGAACCACGTTCTGCATCACGCCGGCGACGGCATCTCCGTGGTCCACTTCCCCTGCGGCCCTGCGTTCGTGTCGTTCGCGGTGCCGGTTGAGGATGACCGCGAGGTCGAAAGTCTCCTGGTGGGCCGCGAGGGCGGGGTCGGTCTTTCCGCAGGCCGCAGCCCGTCCCCGGCCTTTTCCCGCGTCGTCGTGAAGGTCGGCGGCACGCTGGTCCGCCTGCCGCTGCGCGCGCTCGAGCAGGCGCAGCAGCGATCGCCCAGCATGCATGAGATCTTTTCGCGCTACGCAGCCTGCCAGTTCGCACAGCTGCTCCAGACAGCGGCCTGCAACGCGGCGCATTCGATCGAACAACGCGCGGCGAAATGGATCATCGCGGCCCGAGAGCATATCGGCAGCGACGAAATCCGCCTCACCCATGAGCAGCTCGCCGGCATGCTCGGCGTCTCCCGCAGCTATGCCAGCCGCGTCATCCAGACGTTCAAGGCCAGGCGCATCCTCGCGACCCGCCGCGGCGCCATCCTGATTCTCGATGCGCCGGCACTCGAGACAAGCGCCTGCACCTGCAACGGCGCGGTGAAGAAGCACTTTCGCGAAGTGCTGGGACGCGCGGCGGGCTAGAACGATCCGCGCAGCCGGAACATATTCGCGTGGCCCGCATTGCCCGACATGGCGCGGTACTTCTTTCATTTCGAGGGCCAGCAACCTCACACCGACACGACCGGTGAAACGCTCCTCGACGACGATGCCGCCTGGCGCGAAGCCGTCCGCCTCTCCCGCGACGTCGAGCATGCGCTGCGCCCCGGCGACAGCTGGACGCTCAGCGTGTTTGACGGAAGCGAGCCTGTCTTCGTGCTTGCAATGGTGACACGGCGGTTTCGCTGACTGCCCTTCCCGTCGCCTCCGCACCGATCACATCAGACCACCAATTGGAACGCCGCGAATGTCCCATGCGTTGGCATCTCGTGAGGCAACGACGGAGTCAAAGCCCATGACGAAGCCGCTGACGAAAACGGTCAAGCCTGTTCCCGCGGAGAACCAGAGCCACAAGGGTCCCGGCAGCACGCCGTCAATTCCGCTCGACACCACCAAGGGCCATCGCGACGACGAGAAGCAGAACATTCGCGAACAGGCCGAGCACGGCAACATCACCCAGAACACCACGAACAGGCGCATGGGATAGTCAGGACCAGGGGGAACGAAGAGAGGAGACACGAACTTGGTCGATCTCGGCAAATGGTACGATCCGATATCCGAGCGCTGGATCGCACCACGTGAATCACAACTGGAGGAAAAATCCTCTCATGCAAGCGAGAACCACGTCCTTGAGCTGCAGCGGACCATCGAAGTTCAGCGCATCTGGCGCGCACTTGTCGATTGCTGCGCCCGCGACTGATGGTCTTGCGTGCACGCCGCGGCGGAGTAACCGCCGCCGGCCGCGCCGTTGTATCCCCGCATGAACGATCCCGCATCACCCGCAGGGCCCGTCGCAACCGCGATGCGCTATCTGTCGACCATCGTCGGCTGCGCCTGCCTGCTGCTCCCCGCGATCTGCATCGCCATCGCCTGCCAGGTCTTCATCCAGACCGGCGTGTTCGCGCAGTCCTACGCGATGGTGGGGCTGATCGGCACTGCGCTGGGGTGACTAGCGCTGACGCTGGCGCGGGTCTGGGAGTAAACACCGATCCATCCCTCATCATTCCGGCGTGCGTGGCCCGGGGTGGATGCCCGGGACAAGCCCGGGCATGACGGCCTGTAACGCTCCCATGCGATTGCCCTGCATAGAATGTCGCACCGCTTTTCGCCGGGGCGCCGGGCTGGTAGATTGGCGTCATTGCCTTGAAGAGTTTTCGCTTTGGGGGGTTTCATGCGCGCGAGGATTTTCAATCGCGTCGTGGGGCTGGCGGCGCTGGCCGCAGCCCTGCTTGTCGCCGGGGCGGCGCCGGCCTCGGCCGAGAAGCGCATTGCGCTGGTCGTCGGCAACTCCGCCTACAAGAACATCACGCCGCTCGACAACCCATCCAAGGACGCGAGCCTGATGGCGGAGACGCTTGGCGCGCTCGGCTTCACGCTGGTCGGCGGGCGCGCCCAGCTCGATCTCGACAAGGGCGCGATGGATATCGCGGTGCAGAGCTTTGGCCGGCAGGTCCAGGGCGCCGACGTCGCGCTGTTCTATTATGCCGGCCACGGCGTGCAAGTCGCCGGCTCCAACTATCTCGTACCTGTCGGCGCCAATCCGACGCGCGAGGCCGATGTCGATTTCCAGATGACCGACGTCAACCTCGTGCTGCGGCAGATGCAGGGATCGGGTACGCGCCTCAACCTCGTGATCCTCGACGCCTGCCGCAACAACCCGTTTGGCTCGCGCGGCCTGCGATCCTCCGACGGCGGCCTTGCGCAGATGCGCGCGCCGGAGGGCACGCTGATCTCCTACGCGACGCAGCCCGGCAACGTCGCGCAGGACGGCAGCGACGGCCACAGCCCCTACACCAAGGCGCTGGCGGCGACGGTCCGGACCGCGGGCCTCGACGTGTTCCAGACCTTCAACCAGGTCGGCCTCGCCGTGAAGCGCGCCACATCAGGCGCGCAGCAGCCCTGGGTGTCGTCCTCGCCGATCGACGGCACCTTCTATTTCGTGCCGCCGACGCAAAGCCCGCCGCCGCAGGTCGCCGCGATGCAGCCCGATCCGCTGCCGGCGGATCGGCTGCGCGCCGATCCCGATCGCGTGCCGCTGCGCGATGCCGCGCTGCTGAGCGAATTGAGCGAGCGGCTCTACGAGCTCAATTTCGATCCTGACACGCCCGATGGACTGACCCGTGCGATCACCAAGCTCCAGCAGCGGATCTCGATGGCGCCGACGGGCGAGGCAACCGAAGGCCTGCTGCTGCGGATGCGCAAGATGGAGGATCTGAAGCCGTGGGGCTCAATCGTGTACGGTGCCGACAGCAGCAAATGGGGCATATCGTGGAACCACGCCTCGCGGCGCGCGGCGGTGGCGGATGCGCGCGGCAATTGCGCCGGCGCCAAATGTCCGATCGAGCTCTCCTTCTACGGCAACCGCTGCGGCGCGTTCGCGATATCAGACAAGTCCTGGTCGCTGGTCCAGCGCGACAGCATCCAGCACGCCAGGGATGCCGCGCTTGACGAATGCGGCAAGGCTGGCAAAGCTTGCCGCATTATCGGATCCGTCTGCGCCGACGGCTCCGGCCGCTGATACCTTTTTCATTTCGGATTGTTTGCTCATGCCCAATGCCGTCGTCCGCACGATCACCCTTGCGTCCCTCCTCAACCTCGCCCTCGCCTCGTCGTCCGCCTTCGCACAGTCCGGCAGCGCCGGCGGCTCGATCGGCAACGACGAAAAGTCGTTGTCCGGCTCGCGCCAGGATACTTCTTCAGGCCGCTCGGCCGAACCGGCGGCGCCCTCACGCCGGAGCAAGCCGGCGACCGAGGAACGCTCGTCGCCTCGGCGAAGCGGAGGTGGCGGTGGAGGTGGCGGCGGTGGTTTCGACGGTGCCTGGGCGGTCGTCAGCGTTGGTTGCGGAGGCAGCACGAGCGGCGCTGTCGTCGTGAGCTCGGGCAAGATCATCGGCGAAGGCGTTCGCGGAACCGTCAGCACGGGCGGCTCGGTCAGCACGTTCGGCCAGGGCCAAGGCGTGACCTTTACCAGCACGGGCCGGCTCTCGGGCCGCAGTGGTTCCGGAACGTGGCGCCGCTCCGACGGCTGCGGCGGAACCTGGAGTTCGGCGAAGCAATAGCCCTCGAAAACGCCTGAATTCGCGGCGGAACGAACACCGCGCAGGCCCGATTCAAGCCACATCCTCTCCGGATTTGCGGCTCATTGCCACCCAAGTCTTTGATGACAAAGGGAAGGTAAAGAGTTGCGTTATGCGTAATCGGGAGACCAGGATGGGCAACCGCACCGCGAAGTTCATATCTGCGCTTGTCGGCAGCATCATCGCCGGCGCACCACTGGCCGCCGTGTCGCAGAATGCGCCGGAGGCAACGAGCTCGGCAAATGCCGCCAGCGACTGCCTCGCCTCGCCAAAGGGCGTCGCGCCGCAGGGGCAGCATTGGTACTATCGCCTGGAGCGCGGGAGCAAGCGGCAATGCTGGTATCTGCGCGCCGAAGGCAGCAAGGACAGCGCCAAGGCCGTGCAGACCGCGCAGGCTGCGCCCGATGCACCGACGGCAGATTCAGCAGCGCCGCAGCAGCAGCACCCAGTGCAGGACGCACGCGCCGAATATCTGACGCCGCAGGGCAATACCGTGCCGACGACGCCGAATGCGCCCGCACCAGCGAAACCGGCGCCGATGCAACAAGCTGCCACTCCCTCCGCCGACAGCAACGCGCAGCAGCCCCCGGTCGCCACGCGCTGGCCCGATGCCTCCGCCGCGGCTCCGTCGCCCGCACCGCAGGCTGCGCCCGCTCCTGTCGCCTCGCCCGCACCGCCGAGCGCGAAGCCGTCAAAATCCCCTGCCCCGGTCGCGCTTGCCGCAGCAGATGCCACCACCGATAAAGCGACCGGCTCGCTCCAGACGCTGCTGCTCGTGATCGGTGGCGCGCTGGCGCTCGCCGGCCTCCTCGCCAGCATCATCTATCGCTTCGCAGGCGGACGACGCGTCCGCGTCCAGGATCGTCGCGTCAATTGGGACAATCGGGAGCCGCACGACGACGGCCGCGCACCCTGGCTCGAGGCGATGCCGACTGCCGCGCCGCGCGCGCAGCAGCCGCGCCCGGTGGATTTCGATGCCGCCCGTCTCCAGGCGGCCGCGCGTCCCCAAGCTGCGCAGCGCGAAGCCGCGCAGCCCAAGGCCGCGCAGCTCAAGGCGATCGATCACGCGATCGATGCCGTAGATCAGCGGGCGCCCCAAGCCCGCAACGAGGTCGCAGAGCTCGACGAGGCCAACATGTTCAACGGAGAGTTCGAGATCGAGGCATCGGCCCCCCGGCTCGCGGCCAACGACATCAATAGCAAAGAGTCGGCCAATCGCGATGACGATCTGCAGATCGAGGATGCCGTCGACGTCGACGTGATCACGGCGATGCTGGAACGGCTGGCGCAGGAAGGACCGCGCCTCGCGAAGCCTAACCTTGAAGCTGGCCTTGCAAACCTCGTACGAAACCAACGAGGCCAGTCCGCCGCTCGCGCTTGAGGCGCTCGGCCTTCAGGATCGACTGCACCTCGGCAAACGCCTCGTCGACCGCGTGGTTGATGACGATGTAGTCGTACTCGGCCCAGTGGCTCATCTCGTGGCTGGCGCGGCTCATGCGCTTGCGGATCACCTCGTCGGAATCCTGCGCGCGCGAATGCAGCCGCTTCTCGAGATCGGCGGCCGAGGGCGGCAAGATGAAGACGCTGACGACGTCCGCGCGCGCCTTCTCGCGAAGCTGCTGCGTGCCCTGCCAGTCGATGTCGAACAGCACGTCCTGCCCGGCCGACAGCGCCGCCTCGACCGGCGCACGCGGCGTGCCGTAGCTGTTGTCGAACACCGTCGCCCATTCCAGCAGCTCGTCGCCCTTCACCATCGCGTCGAACCTGGCCTTGTCGACGAACAGATAGTCGCGGCCGTCGACCTCGCCGGGCCGCATCGCCCGCGTGGTCGCGGAGACTGACATGCGAAGGCCGGGCATCCGCTCGATCAGCAGACGCGACAGCGTCGTCTTGCCCGCGCCTGACGGCGAGGACAGCACGAACATCAAACCACGCCGCTCGACACCGTCAGTTCCGTGACCGCCCGTCGTCATCGATCACTCCAGATTTTGGACCTGTTCGCGGAATTGCTCGACCACGTTCTTCATGGCCAGGCCCGTATTGGTCAGCTCGATGTCGTTCGACTTCGAGCAGCAGGTGTTGACCTCGCGGTGAAACTCCTGCGCCAGGAAGTCGAGCTTGCGGCCGATTGGGCCGCCCTTGCCGATCAGCTCGCGCGCCTGCGCGACGTGGGAGGCGATGCGGTCGAGCTCCTCGCGGATGTCGGCCCTGGTGGCGATCAGGATCGCCTCCTGCATCAGGCGGTCGGAATCGAAACGGTCGGAGGTGTCGAGCAGGGTCGCGATCTGCTCGGCGAGCCTCGCCTTGATCGCCTCGGGCTTGCGGCCAGGCGCGGCTTCCGCCTTCCTCGCCAGCACTTCGACCTCGTCGACCCGCTGGGTCAGGATCTGCCCGAGCGACGTGCCCTCGCGCTTGCGCATCTCGACGAGATCGGCGAGCGCCTTGTCGAAGGCCTCCGCGGCGGCGGCACGCACGGCCTTGTCCTCCTCCTCGTCACCCTCGGGCTCGGCAACCTCGACGACGCCCTTGATGGCGAGCAGGCCGTCGACGCTCGGCGCGACCGCATCGACCTTGCCGGCGATCATCGCGGCCGCCTTCAGGACGGCGTTGAGCACGTCCTCGTTGACGCGGACGGAAGCTGCGGCGTTGGCGCGCTTGACGTTGAGATTGGCGTAGACGGTGCCGCGCGACAAAAGCTCGCCGGCGCGCTTCTTGGCGTGGGCCTCAAGCTCGTCGAACCCCTGCGGCAACCGCACCCTGAGGTCAAAGCCCTTGGCGTTGACCGACTTCAATTCCCATTCGAACGTATACGGCCCGCTAGCGCCGTGGCTTCGGGCAAAGCCGGTCATGGACGACAGCGCCATCAGGTCAATTTCTCCGGAAACTCAGGATTCGCGAGGCCCATCAGGCCACGCGAATCTTAAGACTATTTTGCAGGAAAGTGGAATCCGCAAAGTCCCGCAGGCAGATCTGCGCGAACCTAGCGCTGGACCACCGGCGGCGACGGCTGCACCGCGCCCTGGCGGGCGGGCGCGGGATTGGCGGGGCGAGCGGCTGGCGGCTTTTTCTGCTGATTGGGCCGCGCCGGCGTGGTCGCGGTCGGCGGATCCGCGGCCGCACCGGGCGCGGCGGCCGCCGGCGGCTGCGCATCCTCGGCCGGCTCGACCGTGTCGTTCTGGATCTGCTTCTCCATCGCGCGCAGCTTGGCGACGTTCTTCTGGTGCGCGTCGTAGGTCTCGGTGAAGGCATGGCCGCCGGTGCCGTCGGCGACGAAATAGAGGTCACGGGTGCGGGCCGGGTTGGCGGTGGCTTCCAGCGAGGCGCGGCCGGGGTTGGAGATCGGACCGGGCGGCAGTCCCTCGATCACATAGGTGTTGTAGGGCGAAGGCTGCGTGATCTCGCTGCGCTTGATCGGACGGCCGAGCGTACCCTTGCCGCCGACAAGGCCGTAGATGATGGTCGGATCGGACTGCAGCTTGATTTTCTGCTTGAGCCGGTTGGCGAATACGGCGGCGACACGGCTGCGCTCGTCCGGCTTGCCGGTTTCCTTCTCGACGATCGAGGCCAGCGTCACCAGTTGCTCCGGCGACTTCACCGGAATGTCCTGGCTGCGGCGCTCCCAGATCTCGGCTAGCACGCGCTTGTGCGCCTGTTGCATGCGCTGGATCACCTGATCACGCGGGGTCCCGCGCGGGAACTTGTAGGTCTCGGGCAGCAGCGTGCCTTCACGCGGCAATTCGCGGACGCTGCCGGTGAAGATGTCGTTGTCGGACAGCCGCGCCACGATCTGCTCGGAGGTCAGGCCTTCCGGGATCGTGACGGAATGCTGCACCACCTTGCCCTCGACGATGGTGGCGATGACGTCGCGCAAGGAGGCGTTCTTCTGGAACGAATATTCACCCGGCTTCAGGTCCGAGCTCGCCTTCAGCGCGGCGACGCTGGCGATGAACACCCATGGATTGACGTCGGCCACGCCTTCCCGGTTCAGCGTCTCGGCGATGTCGCGCTTGCCGGCCCGCTGCGGGATGTTGACGATCTTGTCTTCCTTCAGCGGCCCCGGCGCCTCGAGCAATTGCCGGCCGTAATAGTAGACGCCGCCGGCGCCCAGCATGGCGATCAGCAGAAGGGTGATGATGGCGTTGCCGACGATCACGAAGGGATTGCGCGCCCGGTCCGATCGCCTCGGCGGCGGCGGAACCTGCTCGGGCTCCAGCGCTGCCCGCGGACTCCGGGGCGAAATGGGCGGCCTTTCACTCATCGAAGCAACCTGAATCCTGCCGGTTCAATCGCGGCCAGACAATCGCTTGTCGAGCCAATGCACGCGCCCACGGGGTATGACTATCGCCGAATACGGCAAAACAGTGGATTCGTTTCAAACGCAAACTAATGAACCAGGCGGCGGAAGATCACCGACGCGTTGGTACCGCCAAAACCGAAAGAATTCGACAACGCGACGTTGACCTCGCGCTTCTTCGCAATGTGCGGCACGAGATCGATCGCAGTCTCGACCGACGGATTGTCCAGATTGATGGTCGGCGGCACGACATTATCGCGAATCGCGAGAATGGCGAAGATCGCCTCGATCGCGCCGGCGGCACCAAGGAGATGGCCGGTCGAGGATTTGGTCGAGGACATCGCGACCTTGGAAGCGGCGTTGCCGAGCAGCCGCTCGACCGCACCGAGTTCGATCTCGTCGCCGAGCGGTGTCGAGGTGCCGTGGGCGTTGATGTAGTCGAGATCGGATGCCGTGAGGCCGGCGCGCTTGAGCGCTGCCGCCATGCTGCGGAAGCCGCCATCGCCATCGGGCGACGGCGAGGTGATGTGGTAGGCATCGCCCGAAAGACCGTAGCCGATCACCTCGGCGTAGATCTTGGCGCTGCGGCGCTGAGCGTGCTCGAGTTCTTCCAGGACGAGGACGCCGGCGCCCTCGCCCATCACGAAGCCGTCGCGGTCCTTATCGTAGGGACGCGATGCCTTCTCGGGCGTTTCGTTGAAGCCGGTCGAGAGCGCGCGCGCGGCGTTGAAGCCGGCAATGCCGATACGGCTGATCGGCGACTCGGCGCCACCGGCAACCATGACGTCGGCATCGCCCAGCGCAATCAGACGGGCGGCGTCGCCGACCGCATGTGCACCGGTCGAGCAGGCCGTGACGACCGAATGGTTCGGCCCCTTCAGGCCGTGCGCGATCGAGACGTAGCCGGAGGCAAGATTGATGAGGCGGCCCGGAATGAAGAACGGCGACACCCGGCGCGGTCCGCGCTCCTTCAGGAGGATCGCGGTTTCGGCAATGCCGGTGAGGCCGCCGATGCCGGAACCGATCATGGTGCCGGTCGCACACTTGTCCTCTTCGGTCTCGGGATGCCAGTTGGCATCATCGAGCGCCTGGCCGGCTGCGGCCATGCCGAAGATGATGAAGTCGTCGACCTTGCGCTGGTCCTTCGGCTCCATCCAGGTATCGGGATTGAAAGTATCGTTCGTGCCGTCGCCGCGCACGACGGTGCAGGCGTATTTGGTCTGAAGATCGGAGACATCGAAGCTCTCGATCCTGCGTGCGCCGCTTTCGCCGTTGAGGATGCGTTTCCAGGTCGGTTCGACGCCGCAGCCGAGCGGCGACACCATGCCGAGACCAGTGACGACAACCCGCCTCATATCCGAAAACTCCGCATCGAAAGATTCACGGCCAATAACAAGAAACCGGCTGACCGCTGGTCAGCGGCCCGTCCGGTTTCAATGTTGTCCCCGCGAAAATGAAGAGCCTTAGCTCTTCGCGTTCTTCTCGAGAAACTTCGTGGCGTCGCCGACGGTGAGAATCGTTTCCGCGGCGTCGTCCGGAATCTCGCAACCGAATTCTTCTTCGAACGCCATCACCAGCTCGACGGTGTCCAGACTGTCGGCGCCGAGGTCGTCGATGAAGCTCGCAGCGTCGACAACCTTCTCGGGTTCAACACCAAGGTGTTCGACCACGATCTTCTTAACCCGCTCGCCAATGTCACTCATTGCATAACCTCGTGTTGTTCCCTGTAGACCCGACCCCCCGGGACGATACGAGCCGTCGTGGTCGTTGACTGCCTTCGCTTACGAACTTTGATTGGCCCCATCTTAACCGATGCAGGCCCGGCGAGACGGCCAAGGCTCCGCATCGCCAATATACAGGGTTTCAAAAACCTGCAATGGCGTTCTTTGCCCATCCGTTGAGCGTCCGGTTATCATACTTCAACTGCCTTGACTACAAGCCTCATTTCGCACCGGAAACGGCCGTTTGCCGCATCCCGCACCGCCCTTGTGGG
The DNA here is from genome assembly GCF_040547935.1 of Bradyrhizobium sp. LA6.8. Taxonomy (NCBI): domain Bacteria; kingdom Pseudomonadati; phylum Pseudomonadota; class Alphaproteobacteria; order Hyphomicrobiales; family Nitrobacteraceae; genus Bradyrhizobium; species Bradyrhizobium sp. LA6.8. Next base: position 1,337,149 of record NZ_JBEPQQ010000001.1, on the reverse strand, counting down.
CAGTGCGGAAGGAGACGTCAGATCATGGCCATGCCGCCGTTGACGTGGATGGTTTGTCCCGTGACGTAGGCCGCTTCGTTCGAACTCAGGTAGACGGCGGCGGCTGCGATGTCCTCCGGCGTCCCCAGGCGGGCGGCCGGAACCTTGGCCAGAATCGTCTCGCGCTGCTTGTCGTTGAGCGCATCGGTCATCGGCGTCTTGATGAAGCCCGGCGCGATGCAGTTCGCGGTCACGCCGCGCTTGGCGTATTCGGCACCGAGCGTCTTGATCATGCCGATCAGGCCGGCCTTCGATGCCGTGTAGTTGCCCTGCCCGGGATTGCCGGTGACGCCGACGATCGACGTGATGGCAATGATACGGCCGAAGCGCTTGCGCATCATCAGCTTGGTCGCGGCGCGCGCCAGGCGGAAGGTCGAGGTCAGATTGATATTGATGACCTCCTCCCAGTCCTCGTCACGGAGCTGGACGAAGAGATTGTCGCGGGTGATGCCGGCATTGGCGACGAGAATGTCGACCTGCCCCATCGCGGCTTCCGCGGCGGGCACCAGCGCCTCGACCTCGTCGGCCTTGGAGAGATTGCAGGGCAGCACATGGGTACGCTCACCGAGCTTGCCGGCAAGCTCATCCAGCACTTCCTTGCGCGTTCCGGAAATCGCAACGGTAGCACCCTGCGCGTGCAGCGCCTGCGCGATCGCGCCGCCGATGCCGCCGGTCGCGCCGGTGACGAGCGCCTTTTTGCCAGTCAGGTCGAACATTGAAAAACTCCTTCAGGCCTGCTTCGCAGCGGCCAATGCATCCTTGGCAGCGGCAATGTCGTTGGGACCACCGACCGACACGCCGACAGCGCCGTCCGCAATGCGCTTGACGAGACCCGACAGCACCTTGCCAGCGCCGATCTCGAAGAAGCGGTTGACGCCCTGCCCTGCCATATAGGCAACCGACTCGCGCCAGCGCACCGTGCCGGTGACTTGCTCGACCAGGCGGCGACGGATCTCGTAGGGATCGGTGATGGCGCTCGCCAGCACGTTCGACACCAGCGGCGCCGCCGGCGCCTTGATCGTGACCTTCGCCAGCGCCTCCGCCATGGCGTCGGCGGCGGGCTGCATCAACTTGCAATGGAACGGTGCGGACACCGGCAGCAGCATTGCGCGCTTGGCACCCTTGGTCTTGGCAATCTCGACGGCGCGATCGACCGCAGCCTTGTCGCCGGAGACGACCACCTGCCCGCCGCCATTGTCGTTGGCGGCCTGGCAGACCTGGCCCTGTGCCGCCTCGCCTGCGACCTCCATAGCGGCCTCGTAGTCGAGACCAAGGAGAGCGGCCATCGCGCCGGCGCCGACCGGCACGGCTTTTTGCATTGCGAGACCGCGGGTGCGAAGCAACCGCGCGGTATCCGAGATCGTCAGGCTGCCGGCCGCAGCCAGCGCCGAATATTCACCGAGCGAGTGGCCGGCGACGAAGGCCGCATCCCGCCCCACGGAAAACCCGGCTTCGGCCTCCAGCACGCGCAGCGTGGCGACAGATACCGCCATCAGCGCCGGCTGGGCGTTCTCGGTAAGCTGGAGCGTTTCTGCAGGACCATCCCAGATGATCGCCGTCAGCTTCTCCCCAAGCGCGGCATCGACCTCGTCGAACACGGCGCGTGCCACCGGAAAGGCGTCGGCCAGGGCCTTGCCCATGCCAACCGCCTGGGACCCCTGCCCTGGAAATGTGAATGCTGCCGTCATCGGCGCTCCCTGCTTGTCGGGCGTGATCCCTGCGAGAACCGGCAGCCGATGACGCACGGCCTTAGGCCATGGTTCCGGATCATGCTCCAAAGGGGGCCGTAGACACTGTCCGGGGCCGGAATGTCAAGCCAAGATAGGAACTTCGCCCGGGATTCAACGGGGAATGCTGGCCCTAGAATCCACCATTGGTCTGATTGGCGTCGACCGCCGCCCCTGCCTGCGCGCGGCGCGCGCTGCTCACGAGTTGCCCCGGCCGGTCATCCCGGTCCGGCTTCGCGGTCGCGAGCCGCAGCACCGCGGCGTAGCCCGGCTGCACCTCCATGCGGTCGGCGTGCCGGCTCGCGCTCAGCAGGCGATGCACCTTCGGCAGGTTGTAGCAGGGCACGTAGAACAGGAGATGATGCTCGAGGTGATAGTTCACGTAGTACGGTGCGATGAACAGCCGCTCGAGGAAATTCGCATGCGTGGTGCGGGTGTTGCGCAAGGGATCGCTGCTGTCTGGCACGACGGCGTGCTCGGCGATGTTGCGGATGCGGGTGATGACCATCATCCAGGTCAACAGCGGCACCAACCATAGCAGCGGATAGGCCCACCACACGCCGGCTGCCGCGAGCGCTGCGAACATCGCGGCATTGGCGAGGCATTGCGGGCCGAGTTTCTCCCAGAAATGCGCCGCGCGCTGCCGCAACGTCCAGTCCTTCGGCCCGAGCGCATTGAGCAGTTGCGCCTTGCGCTGCTGGTAGCCGGTCTGCCCGGTGATGTCGCGAATGAACTTGCGGCGATAGCTCAGCCTGGTGATCGGAAACGGCGCCGACAGCACGAGATCGGGGTCGTCCTCCTGCTGGGTGCGCGCGTGATGCTGAAGGTGGTAGCGCCGATAGCTGCGCGTCTCCGCGAAGAGAGGATAGGCGCAGAACCATTGGCTCAGGGCCAGATTGGTCTTCTCGTCAGCGGACAGGCAGCCATGCGCGCCGTCATGCATCAGGATCGCGAGCCCGAGCTGGCGCGAACCGATGATGGTAACGGCGAGAATGTAGGTGATCGGATTGGGCCACCACGCGACCAAAGCGATCGCTGCGACAATGAGTGCCCAGGCGTGGGCGATCAGCGCGACGCCTTTCCAGGTCACGCGCTGGCGCACGTCGGCGAGTTGATCGTCGGTCAGGAAATCGCGGGCACGCATGCGAAGTGCGGTCATGGCCTAACCCTCCTCATTCGAACTGCCAGATGCGTCGCGCTCGTCGACCAGACGGAGCCGCGCCGTGTCGCTGGCTGATTTCGCCTGCTCGCCGAGCACACGCAGCATCTCGGCGCACAACTCGTCCGGCGACCGGCCCATCGCGTACCCCTCGAGAATGACGCCGATGGCGACGGCCCAGAACCGCCGCGAGCTTTCGTCGGGCGCACGCAGGGAGCGCCAGCCGTGCCGCGCGACCTGGCTCGCATAGGCGCGTGCGCCTTCACCGTGCAGGCGCTCGATGGTGCGCTCGACCAGCGGCGCAAGATCCTGGCGCCGGCGGGTCAGCGTCAGCGCCTCGGCGAAGAAGGCGACCGAATCGCTCGCCGTCACGGTCTCGGCCAGCGCACGGGTGTAGTCCCGCGGCGTGCGCGCTTTCAGCGCTGCCTGCTCCGTCGCCCGCGCCAGATACAGCAGCTCGCGGCAGGCGCATTCGACGAACAGCGCCTCCTTGGTGCGGAAGTAATAGGTGATCTGGCTCGGGAACGCGTCCGCGGCGGCGGCAATGTCGGTGATGGCCGTGCCGGACAGCCCCCGCTCCCTGAACAGCGGGCTCGCCGCATCCAGCAGCAGCGACCGCATCTTGCGGCCGGCCGAGCGCGTGGCCCGGGCAGCATGCTTGGGGTCGCCAGCCGCCTCTAACGGCTCATGGACCGACTTTTCCGCCATTGGCGTCCTCTGCGTTGATTTATTTGTATGCTATACAAACAAATAAATCAAGGTGGTATGGTCCGCAAGGACCGGCCCCGCTGCCCGCACCGGAACCATCTGAGGCCGAAAGCACGGCCTCCAACCTTGCAAAGCCGGCCAAAATCCGTATAAGCGCGCCATCCGCAGACCCCGGCCGGGAGCTGAACGGACGGTCTCAGCAAATCCTTCGTGATTTTGGTGTGGCAGGGCCAGTCGGCCCGTCGTCCCGTGTTTCCGCCTTCTGAGCTTAATCCCAGAGTCCTTTCCGAAGGCCTCTTAAGGGCTTGACGCCGGGCGATGCGCCAACATGAGGAAAGGACCATTATGGCTCTCTATGAGCATGTTTTTCTCGCGCGCCAAGACGCGAGCACGCAGCAGGTCGAAGAGCTGACTGCGCAGATGACCGGCATCGTCGAGGGTCTCGGCGGCAAGGTCACCAAGACCGAGAATTGGGGCGTTCGCTCCCTCACCTACCGCATGAACAAGAACCGCAAGGCGCACTTCGTGCTGCTCAACATCGACGCGCCGTCCGCGGCGATCGCCGAGATCGAGCGCCAGGAGCGCATCAGCGAAGACGTGATCCGCTATCTCAGCGTTCGCGTCGAGGAGCTCGAGGAAGGTCCGTCGGCGATGATGCGCAAGGCTGACCGTGACCGCGAGCGTGACGACCGTGGCGGCGGCTTCCGCGGCGATCGTGAAGGCGGTGGCTTCCGTGGCGACCGCGAGGGTGGTTTCCGTGGCGGCGATCGCGACGGTGGTGGCTTCCGCGGTGACCGCGGTCCGCGCCGTCCGCGTGACGAAGCTGAAACGACAACGCCGGATGCGGAGTAAGATCAATGGCTGAAGCTGGTGCACGCCGTCCGTTTTTCCGTCGTCGCAAGAGCTGCCCGTTCACGGGCGCAAACGCTCCGAAGATCGACTACAAGGACTCCAAGCTCTTGATGCGCTACGTCTCCGAGCGCGGCAAGATCGTGCCGAGCCGCATCACCGCGGTGTCGGCCAAGAAGCAGCGTGAGCTTGCCCGCGCCATCAAGCGCGCGCGGTTCCTGGGCCTGCTGCCCTACGTCATTCGCTAAGACGAATTCGGCCGGCGGCGACATCGCCGCCGGCCGCGCTTTTTGGTTTCATAAGGCTTCCGGGTCGTCCGGTCGCCGATGGTTGGGGCGAGATGCCTCTAACCGCTCGAAGGGAGCGGGACAGCTGATGATGACTCTTGGACTGATAGCCCTGATCGCCGGCGCTGCGTCGGCCCTGATGTTCGCCTCGATCGTGTCGGGCGCGCTGATCTCGCTCGTCCTGTTCTATCTCGCGCCGCTGCCGCTGATGGTCGCCTCGATCGGCTGGGGCCCGCTTTGCGCGAGCCTCGGCGGCATCGCCGCTGCGATCGGCCTCGGGGCCCTGTTCGGCCTGCCCTACTGCATCGCCTTTGCCGTCACCGTCGCGCTGCCCGCGTGGTGGCTCGGCCATCTCGTCCTGCTCAGCCGGCGCCTTGGACCCGTCGCGCCGGAAGCCACCACCGAGCCGCCGGCCGAGCCCGAGCTCGAATGGTATCCGGTCGGCCGCATCCTGCTGTGGATCGCGGGCTTCGCCGCGCTGACCACGATCGCCGCCCTGCTCACCCTCGGCACCGACGCCGAGACCATCACCGGCACGCTGCGGCGCGGCTTGATGCGTCTGCTCCGCACCGCCGACCCGCAGACGTCAGGCGAAGCCGGTCAGTTCGTCGACGCGCTGGTGCTCATCGCTCCGGCCGCTGCCACCATCGTCGCGATGATGACGCTCACCCTCAATCTCTGGCTCAGCGGCAAGATAACGGCGACATCTGGCCGCCTGCTGCGTCCGTGGCCGGACATGATGACGGCCGAGCTGCCGCCGATGACGCTGGTGGCGCTCTGCATCGCGCTCGCGTTCTGCTTCACCGGCGGGTTGCTCGCGATGGTCGCGCAGATCACGACGGCGGCGCTGATGATGGGCTATGCGCTGACCGGTTTTGCCGTGCTGCATACGCTGACGCTGGCGCTGAAGAGCCGCACCTTCTGGCTCGGCTCGACCTATGCCGTCGTCGTGGTGTTCGGCTGGCCCGTCATCGCGATGGTGATCCTCGGCCTCGCGGATGCCGTGTTCGGCTTCCGCGAGCGCTTCCTGCGCAGCCGCCAGCCACCGCCGCTGCCGACCTCTTAAGTTCAACCCCAAAACCCAACTCACTCAACACTTCAAAGGAGAACGAATATGGAAGTCATTTTGCTGGAACGCGTGAGCAAGCTCGGCCAGATGGGCGAAGTCGTGAAGGTTCGCGACGGCTATGCCCGCAATTTCCTGCTCAAGCGCGGCAAGGCGCTGCGCGCCACCGCCGACAACCGCGCCAAGTACGACGGCATGAAGGCCGATCTCGAGGCTCGCAACCTCCAGTCCAAGGGCGAGGCGTCCAAGGTCGCCGAGAAGATCCAAGGCAAGAACATCATCGTGATCCGTCAGGCTTCCGAAGCCGGCCAGCTGTTCGGCTCGGTCACGGTGCGCGACGTCGTCATTGCGTTTGAAGCCGACGGTGTCTCGCTTGAGCGCCCGCAAGTGCAGCTCGACGCGCCGATCAAGACCATCGGCAAGCACACCATCAGCGTCGCCGTTCACCCCGAGGTCGAGGTCGAGGTTTCCGTCACGGTTGCGCGCAGCCAGGACGAGGCCGAGCGCATCAACCGCGGCGAGGACATCTCGACCCGCAACGAGGACCGCGATGCGGCCGCCGAAGCGATCGCCGCCGCCGGCGAGTTCTTCGATCCGGAAGCCCAGCAGGACGACGAGCCGGCGCCGGCTGCGGACGAGACCGAGAAGTAAGACCCGCGTTCGCGCAGGTTGCGACGCCCGGCCGCCTCAGGCGGCCGGGCTTTTCGTTTTCGCGGCGACGTCCTCGCTCAGCATCGCGATCGAGGCGAGCGCAGTTGCCGTATGCTTCTCGACACCGTCGTTGACGCAAAACACGTCGGCCGCGACCACCGAGACCTGGCGGCCCGGCTTGATCACCCTGGCCCGACAGATCAGCTTCTCGCCGACCGCCGGCGACAACAGATTGAGCTTGTATTCCGCCGTCAACGCCGGCTGGCCGCGCGAGGTGGCCGCTGCGATCGTCGTGGCGTTGTCGACCAGGAAGGCGGTGACGCCGCCGTGGAAGAAGCCGTGCTGCTGGAGCAGCTCGGGCCGGCGCGCGACCGCAATCGTGCAGGTGCCGCGCGACAATTCCGAGAGCTCGGCGCCCACCAGGTTCATAAAACCCTGCCGGCCGACATTGGCGTGGATGCGCTCGGCGATCGGACCGAATTCGGGATCTGCTTCGGCTCGCATGCGGCTTCTCCTTATTGCTTGTGGATGCGATCGGGCGGGCGCAGCGCACGGTTGGCGCAGGTGACAAGCGTGTCGGCTTCGCTGCGCGGATCGGCGCGGTCACGTCCCGAGAGAAAGGCGCGGCAGAAGATCTGGGCAGGGCCGATGAGCTGGCTGACGAACATCACAGGCGTCATCGGCAAAAGCTCGCCGCCGGCAACCAACGGCGCGCGCCAGCGCTCGATGCCTTCGGCAAGGCGCGCGTTCTGCGCGCGCTGGGCGTCGCGGACGTCCTCGCCCCATTCGCTGCGCGAGATCTCGAAGAGATAGCGGGCCTCGCGCCGGCTCGACACCACCCAGTCGAGATGGGCCCGGATCAGCCGATCGATGCCCTGCCCGGCATTGGGCATCGGATCGAGCGCGGCCAGCACTGCGGCGTGATAGTGCCGCAGCACCTCCAGGAACAGCGCACCGGCCAGTTCCTTCTTCGATCCGAAGACATGAAAGAAGCTGCCGTTGGAGGCGCGTGCCCGGGCGCGGATCGCGGCCACCGTCGCAGCTTCGAAGCCGACGCGGTCGAATACGAAAAGCCCGGCCGCCAACAGGTCGTCACGCACGCTCGTCGTCATCGACGCCTCCTGGAGCATCACTCTAGAGTAACGCTCTAATTGCGGTCAAGACGATGCGAAGGCCGCGATGCGTGCGGCCTTCGCAAATCGACGGAAAATCTGGCTCGCTTAGCGCGAAATCGGCGGTGTGGGCGGACCGGACGAGTCGGCTGGCGCCGCGGGCGGGGCCGCAGCGGTCGCGGGCGGTGCAGGCTCCTGCGGCTTGGCTGCCGGTTCGGAGCTCGCGGCCGGCTTGGGAGCAGCCTCCTCCGCCGGCTTGGCCTCGGCGGGCTTCGCGGCGGCAGACGGTGCAGCAGGCGTGACCTGCGGTACCGGATCGGGCCGCAGCGCCGGCGTATCGCTGCCGCGCGGCTCGACCTTGGCACTTTCCGGCCTGGCTTCAGCGGGCTTCTCTGCCGGCTTGTTCTCAGGCTTCGCCTCGTCACGGCCGGGCTCGACCTTGGCCGTGTCGGGCTTGGTGTCGGACTTGGTCTCGGCCTTCGGCTCGCTCTTCTTGTCTTCAATGGCCGGCGCGGCGGCGTCGACCTTCGGGGCTTCCTCGGTCCCGGGCTTGGCGCGACGCTTGGCTTTGCGTCCCTCGGGCGCTGCCTGGCCCTCGGGTCTCGCACCTTCCTTCGATCCCTCCTCGGGTGGCCGTGCCGCGCGCTTCTGACGGGCGCCCTCGGGCGCGGGAGCGGCAGCCTCGCCGTCCGGCTTGGCGGCGTCCTGGGAGCGCTGGCGGCGCCCCTGATGCTCCGGCCCCTGGCCGGGCGCGGTATTGGCTTCCTTCTCCTTGGCGCCGTCCTTTTTGTCCTTGCCGTCCTTGGCCTGGTAGCGGGTGTCGGTGGCACCGTTGGAGACGAGGTAGGACGCGAGCACGCCGGCCATGTCGGAGCTGGTCGTGTAGTGCTGGCGCAGGAAGCCCGGCAGCGAGCCCGGCGCCACCGTCTTCAACAGACCGCGCGGGCTCTTGTGGCAGGCACTGCAGGTCTGCGCGAAAAGCTGGGATGGGGCCTTGCCGGCCTCGAGGTTCGTCGCCTGCGCAAGGACGGTATCGGTCGCGCCGAAGCCGATCAGAAGCAATACCGTCGCGAGGCTGAGCGCTCGGCTCGACATTCCCATCATCTCCATTGAATTTACGCGAATGCAGCCGGCATAAGGCGCGGCGGCGGGTCACCTTTTAGCGGATTGAGCCGCGAATGGAAGCAGCCTCCACACGCAAGGATGTGATTAAGCACTTTTGGAATATCGGCTGTGATCACAGCGCAATAGCGCTGCAGCTTGTTCGAGTGCCGGTGGCCTCGTGAGACGACGCGTCGCCTGTCGGAAGCGGCACATCGTCGCAAAGTCACGACGCCGCAGACACCCGTCATCGTGCGCGCGAAGGCGGCGCCGAACCCGGGCCTGACGCTGGTTGGTGAATGAATCCTAATGACGCAGGGTCGAGATCTGGGACGATCGGAAAGAGGCTGTTAACGCCAGTTGCGCCCGCAGGTCCGCGAGGGTCTCGGGCGAGACCGGCTCGCGCCGCACTTCGGGCCGCTCGGCGTGCTGCATGGCCGCGATGAGGCCCGACAGCCAAAGCCGGCTGGCCGCCTCGCTTCGCCAATTCTGCTGCCGTTCTGGCCGCATCGCTCGCCTCGTTCCCTGGTGGCGGGAGACAACCCCCCGACCGCCTTCCTGTTCCGGGTCGTACCCCGAAAGAATCCGGGGAGATGTGATCTGTTTCACATAAGTCTCGTCGGGCCCGGCTTAGACCGTCGCCATGAGCAAGCGGACCCAAACCTCATTCGACGTGCAGGACGACCTCCGCACCGATTACGCTCTGATCGCCACCGGCGTCGGAGCGGCCCTGGTTGCGCTGGTCTACCTCCTGCTGGTCTGAATCCGAGCCCAAGGCTCCCGGCGTGCGTCATTTCGCGCGCTTCTTGATACGTCTGCGCGCCAATCCATTAGGTTCATGTCACCCGGAGTTTTCCGTGGCGCGGTCACGGCCGCTTCCGGGACGGGCGAGTTCCGCAAAAACCGTCAAGCGCGGCGCGTGCCGCGGCTGCCAATCATCCACCATTTTAACTGAGCGGTTGATAGCGGTCAGCTTTTGCTTCCGCTTTGGCCTGAGGCGGCGCTTTATCCCGGCCCCGTATCCGCCCCAGAAAATTGCTAACGCTCGACCATGGCCCTGACTGATTCGAACGTCCTCAAACTCGCGCCCGAGCCCGGAACTCCGGCGTATCGGAGCGCGCCGCATAATATCGAGGCGGAACAGAGCCTTCTCGGCGCGATCCTGGTCAACAACGACGCCTTCTACCGCGTCTCCGACTTCCTCGAGCCGAAGCATTATTTCGAGCCGCTGCATCAGACCATCTACGAGACGGCCAGCAGCCTGATCCGGATGGGCAAGATCGCCACGCCCGTCACGCTGAAGACGTTCCTCCCCGCCGACACCGATGTCGGCGGCATGACCATCGGGCAATATCTGGCGCGGCTCGCGGCGGAAGCGACCACCATCATCAACGCCCAGGACTACGGCCGCACCATCTATGATCTGGCGCTGCGACGCGACCTGATTGGCATCGGCGAGGACATGGTCAATGTCGCCTATGACGCGCCGGTCGACTTCGCGCCGCGGGCGCAGATCGAGGACGCCGAGCGCCGCCTGTACGAACTCGCCGAATCCGGCCGTTATGACGGCGGCTTCCAGAAATTCTCGCAGGCGTTGGCGGTCGCGGTCGATCTCGCGGCCAAAGCGTTCCAGCGCGATGGAAAGCTGTCCGGCATCTCGACCGGCATGCGCGACCTCGACACCAAGATGGGCGGCCTCCAGCACTCCGACCTCATCATTGTGGCCGGACGCCCGGGCATGGGCAAGACTTCGCTGGCGACCAACGTCGCCTACAACGTCGCCAAGGCCTATGTCGGCGAGGTCCAGGCTGACGGCACCATGAAGGCCGCCAATGGCGGCGTGATCGGCTTCTTCTCCTGCGAAATGTCGGCCGACCAGCTCGCCACGCGTATCGTCGCCGAGCGCACCGGCATTCCCTCCTCCCACATCCGCCGCGGCGGCATCTCGGAAGCCGATTTCGACAAGATCCGGGAAGTCTCGATCGAGCTGCAGTCGCTGCCGTTCTATGTCGACGCGACCGGCGGCCTGTCGATCGCGCAGCTGATGGCACGCGCGCGCCGGCTGAAGCGGCAGAAGGGCCTCGATCTCCTCGTGATCGACTACATCCAGCTGCTCTCCGGATCCGGCAAGCGGAGTGACAACCGAGTACAGGAAATCACGGAGATCACGACCAGCCTGAAGGCGCTGGCCAAGGAGCTCAACGTTCCCGTGATCGCGCTGTCCCAGCTCTCACGCCAAGTCGAATCCCGCGACGACAAACGGCCGCAGCTCTCCGACTTGCGTGAATCCGGATCAATCGAGCAGGACGCCGACGTCGTCCTGTTCGTTTACCGCGAGGAATATTACCTCGCGATGAAGGAGCCCCGCCCAGGCACGCCTGAACACGAGAAGTGGCAGCTTGACATGAGTCTTGCGCACGGAAAAGCCGAGGTCATCATCGGCAAGCAGCGCCACGGCCCGACCGGCACCGTCGATTTGGCGTTCGAAGCCTCGGTCACCAGGTTCGGCGACCTCGCGCCTGACAGTCAGTTGCCGGTTCGCAGCGGCAACGACTACTGAGTTCCTTGAACCAGACCGGCCTCTTGCGTAAAACGGCGCCATGACAATGGCGTCCGACCCGAAAATGATCCCGCAATCCGGCCTCCTCTCCGCGGAGGCCAATCAGGCTGCCGCGCTCGCAGCCTATGGCGGCGTGCTCACCGTCGATCTCGACGCCATCATCGCCAATTGGCGCAAGCTCGAGAAGACGGCCGTGCCGGCCGAATGCTCGGCCGTGATCAAGGCCGATGCCTATGGCTGCGGCGCCGCGCAGGTCTCGCGGGCCCTTAGCAAGGCCGGTTGCAAGACCTTCTTCGTCGCCACCATCGAGGAAGCGCGCACTGTGCGCGAAGCCGTGCCGGAAGCCGCGATCTACGTGCTCGGCGGCTATTTCCAGAACACCGGCGAGCACTACGCCAGGATCAATTGCCGGCCGGTGATCGGCGATCTCAACGAGCTTGCCGAATGGGACGTGTTCTGCCGCCGCACCGGCTGGACCGGAGGCGCCGCTGTTCACATCGACACCGGCATGAACCGGCTCGGGCTGACGCTTGCGGACGCGCAGGCCATCATCCCCCGCATCAACGCCGGCGATCACGGCATCACGCTGGTGATGAGCCATCTGGTCTCGGCCGAGCAGCTCAACAGTCCCGTGAATGCAAAACAGCTGGCAACCTTCCGCAGTATCGCCAGCGAATTTTCCGGCGTGCCGGCTGCGCTTGCCAATTCCTCCGGAATCTTCCTCGGCGCGCCCTTCCAGTTCGATCTGGTGCGGCCGGGCGCAGCGCTCTACGGCGTCAATCCAACGCCTGAGGCCGACAACCCGATGCAGCCGGTGCTCGACCTCAAGGCGCGCATCGTGCAGACCCGCAATGTCGAACGCGGCGAGAGCGTCGGCTATGGCGGCACCTGGACCGCGCGGCGGCCGACAAAACTCGCAATCATCGCGGTCGGCTATGCCGACGGCTATTTCCGCGCCGCCAGCTCCAATGACGGCACCCGCGGCGCCGAGGTCGTTGTCGCCGGCAAGCGCTGCCCGGTCGCGGGCCGCGTTTCGATGGACCTCATCGCGATCGACATCACCGACTTGGCCCCGAATGCGGCGCGGCGCGGCCACATGGTGACGCTGCTCGGCGAGGGCATCACCGTCGACGAGCTCGCGCATCATTTCGGCACCATCGGCTACGAGGTGCTGACCAGCCTCGGCCACCGCTACGCCCGCGTCTACAAGGGCGGCAATGAGGTGGAGCCGCTGGTCAAGCCGGAGCCCGCGCCGACGGCCGAGCAGCCGCCCTCCCCGCCGCCGATCGAGCAGCCCGCGAGCCCGCCGCCGCTGCCGTCTTAATCGACGCTCTCGTGCCCCGGACGCAGCGCAGCGCTCTTTCAGCGGTGCGCTGCAGAGCCGGGGCCATCTCTCAACATCGTACCGTGTAGCTATCTGGGGTCCCGGCTCAGCGCAGCAACGCTCACGCGTTGCAGCGCGTCCGGAACACGAGAGTGGGCGCTTACTTCTTCCGGCTGTCGAGCGCCGTCTTGCAGGACGCGCTGAGCTGATCGCGCTTGGCGTTGAGGCAGGCGATGATCTTGCCGCCACCGGGCGCGATGCCGGCGCAGAATTTGTCATAGTCCGCCTTGCACGCGCCGCGCGGATCGGACGATTGTGCCGAAGCCGCTCCGGAGATCGCGACAACGACGACGAAAGCAGCAAAGCTCAACTTGGACATTGTATCTCCGGTGACGGAAGGCAGGAACTCGTAGCTCTACATGAAGATCGCGACATTCAACATCAACAACATCAACCGCCGCCTGCCCAATTTGCTGGCATGGATGCGCGCGGCGAAGCCCGATGTCGTCGCGCTTCAGGAATTGAAGGCAAGTGATGGCGAATTTCCGGCGGCGGCCATCGAAAAGGCCGGCTACGGCGCGGTGTGGTGTGGACAGAAGACGTGGAACGGCGTCGCCATCCTCGCCCGCAATGCCGAACCCATTCTCACGCGCAATCGCTTGCCGGGAAAGCCTGATGATCGCGAAGCCCGCTACATCGAGGCCGCCGTGCGCGGCATCATCGTCACCAGCATTTACCTGCCGAACGGCAATCCGCAGCCGGGGCCGAAATTCGACTTCAAGCTCGACTGGTTCGCGCGCCTCAAGCGCCACGCCAAGACCTTCATCAAGCAGGATCTGCCCGTGGTGCTCGCCGGCGACTACAACGTCGCGCCTGATGAGATCGACATCTATCCGACGCGGTCATGGGACAAGGATGCCTTGATTCAGCCGAAGAGCCGCGCTGCATTTGCCTCGCTCATTGAACAGGGTTGGTGTGATGCGATCCGCGAACTGAATCCGGAGAAACGCATCTACACGTTCTGGGATTACAAGCGAAACCGCTGGCCGCGCGATGCGGGCCTGCGTCTCGATCATCTGCTGCTCAGCCCTGCCCTCGTCTCGCGGCTGGCCAAGGCGGGCGTCGACAGGAAGGTGCGCGGCGAGGACGGGGCGAGCGATCACGCGCCGGCGTGGGTGGTGCTGAAGGAGCGTTGACGGTGCCGTAGGGTGGGCAAAGGCGCTCTTGCGCCGTGCCCACCATCTTCTATCGCGAGTAAGATGGTGGGCACGCTTCCGCCTTCGCTCTTCGAGCTACGGCGGACAAGTCGCTTTGCCCACCCTACGAGATCGCGCCAGATCACCGCCCGTAATAGTCCTGCACCGTATCCCACGCCGCCTTTTGCAGCAGTTGGGTGGTCTCCGCATCCAAGCCCACCGCATAGGAATTGCCGACCGGCGAGCGTCCGGTCAGCGCGGCGAGCGTCACACAGGTTGCCAGGTACGTGCCCGCCGAACTCGGGTGTCGCTTGTCCGGCGCATACAGATTGAGCTCCGGCTGGAGCTTGCGCACGCGCGCGAAGGCGAGGCCTGCAGGAATCACGAGCGCATCATTGGCATTGCCGGCGAGCGTATAGGCCTCGGCCAAGGCTTCCGTCATCTCCGGCTTGTCGGCATAGGCCCAGGACATGAAAAACACCGGCCGCATGCCGTGGGCACGGACGATCTCGCTGTCCTTCTTGGCGAAGGTCGCGAACGCGTCCTTCAATTGCGGATGGATCGGGCACTGGCTGCAATCCATCATGACGACGGCGTCGAACTGCCTGCCCGGCTTGTTGAAGACGACGTTGTTCTGCTCGTCGAAGGAATAGGCGCCGATGCCGCCCGGCCGCAGCAGATTGTCCACGTCGTGCCAATCGAGGCCGGAGCCGCCGATCGTAGCCATGGTGTTGCGGTACGCCGCCTTGTTGTCAGCATCAGCCGCGCGCTCCATGAAGGAGAGATGCCCGGGCATGCCGTTGTTGTAGTAGAAGAAGCTGTTGCCGACGAACAGCGCGGCCTTGGGGAAGTCAGGTCCTGATGTCGTGACCTTCGGTTTGGTCTGCGCCTGCGCGTTGAAGCCGGCTGCAACGGCCAGACACATTGCGAGCATCACTCGCGCAAAAAGACGCATCATGGCTTCCCCCCTTTTTCTCTGGGGCCGGACCAAATCAGCTTTTCAAAATCGCCTCAAGGTCACAGACGCGCAGCGGACATGCGCGCGCCCTGCATGCTCACCACAAATTCCTGCCGTCGATCATGTTCACCGGCACGGCATCGAGATCGAAATCGTCGAACAGGCGCGCGTTCACCGCAACCTTGGGATTGTCGAAATCGGGGTTGCCGGTCGACCAGTCCGGCGACTCCGAATAGGTGCCGCAGCCGCAGCTCGCGCAGAAATGATGTTTGACCGTGCGGCTGCCCCAGAGATAGGTCGCGACGTTTTCCGGCGGCGACAGCAGGCGAAATTGCGCGGGCTTGTAATAGGCCCACAACGCGCCACGCTTGGCGCAGAGTGAGCAGGTGCAGCGCATCACGCTCGCCGGCGCCTCCGTCACCTCGAACACCGTCTCACCGCAATGACAGCTTGCCTCGATCGGCATCGACCCGCTCCCCGTTTTGTCAGGAGATGGTCGTAGCCTGCCCCTGCTGCCAACATGCTGTCAGCAGCGCAACTCGGTCATGGAGCCTCGTTCGCGGACAGCCGCCTGGCGTTCGCGGCCACGTGCTCGCGATAGCGCTGGACGATCGCGGCCGGCGTTGCTCCCGCAAGCAGGCTCGCGGCCGCCTCGAAAGCCGCGGCGATCTTCTCGCTGACCATCAGCACGGCCTCCTGCCGAGCGCCCTCGTCGCCGTGGCTGAGCTTCTCGCAGCGCAGCCGCACCACCTCGCTCGCTTCGACCGCGAGCATCGCGCCCGCATACCAGGGAAAGCCGTTGTCGGATCCGCTGAGCGCCGCATGACGGTCGAGGGCGGAGAAAGAATGATGATCGGGCATCGCGGACCTCAAGTTCTTTGAGTGAGCGTTCCGATCAATACGCCTCAAATTTGAAGGATCCGGCCGGGGAACTGATCGGATTGGCCGCGGCTGCGACACCCGCAATTAACCAAGGCTCTTGACGCCGACACTCTGGTCATCATACTGGTCTGACCAAGATCAGACCAAAAAGAGACCGGGATGGAAGTGAAGCGGGCCGCTGAGGGCGAAAAAGGGTTCGAGAAGGTGTTCGCCTTCCTGCGCGAACGCCTGCTTGCGGGCTCGCTCAAGCCCGGCGACCGCCTGATTTCCGAGCGCGAGCTGGCAACCCTCCTCGGCGTCAGCCGGCCGATCGTCCGCGAGGCGCTGCGCGCCCTCACCGTGCTCGGCATCGTCGAAATCCGCGACCGCATCGGCACCGTGGTGACGCAGCCGGACGTCTCGGTGCTGAACGACTTCTTCACCTTCGCGCTCGCGCAGCAGGCGGACATGCTCGATGACGTCATGCAGGCGCGCGTCGCGATCGAGTGTCAGGCGATCCGGCTCGCGTGCGAGCGCGCCAACATTGCCGATTTCGAACGCTTGCAGCGTGCGCTCGCGAAGATCGGAGAGACGATCGACGAGGCGGATGCCGGCGGCATGGCCGACTTCGAATTCCATCGCGCCATCGTCGTGGCATCGCATTCGGAAACGCTGACGGTCTTGCACGGTTCGCTGGCGGGACTTCTGACGCATTCGCATCGCAGCCGCCGCGAGCTGGTGCAGGCCTTTCCGTCGATGAAGACGTATTTGATCGACGACCACCGGCGCATCTTCGACGCGATCATCGCGCGCGACCCCGAGCGAGCGGATGCGACGCTGCGCAAGCATTTTGCCATCGGCGACGAATACCGCAGGCGCGCCGTCGTCGGCGACATCGACAAGACCAGCGCCTCAGGCTGACCGCGGCAGGCCAACAAGCAAGAAACCAATCAACCAAGAAACGGACGACTGACATGGGACGGAACGACAAGGGCAATGTCGGCTTCATCGGCATCGGCACGATGGGCCGCGAGATGGTGCGCAACCTCCTGGTGGCCGGGCATGCGGTTCGCGTCTTCGATCTCAACGAAGCCGCCTTGGCCGACAGCGTCAAGGAAGGCGCGGCCGGCGCCAACAGCCCCGCCGACGCCGCGCAAGGCGCTGACATCGTCATCACCATGTTGCCCGATACACCCCACGTCGAGGCGACCGTCTACGGCGAACATGGTCTCCTGAAGTCTCCCCCGCCCGGCAAGCTGATCGTCGACATGAGCACGATCTCGCCGGTCGCGGTCCGCCGCATCCATGCCGACCTGCAAAAGGTCGGCGTCAGCTTCATCGACGCGCCGGTCTCTGGCGGGCCCGTGGGGGCCAAGAACGCTGCGCTCTCGATCATGGCCGGCGGCGATGCGGTGGCCTTCGCGCAGGCCGAGCCGTTCTTCCGCGCAATGGGCACGACCATCACGCATGTCGGTGCGTCCGGCGCGGGCCAGACCGTAAAACTCTGCAATCAGCTGATCTGCGGCATCAACATCCAGGCGATCTGCGAGGCGCTGGCGCTCGGACGCGCCTCGGGCCTCGATCTCAATCTGCTGCGTCGCGTTCTGCTCGGTGGCTCCGCCGCGTCCTGGATGCTTGACAAGCTCGGCCCCGCAATGATCGCGGGCGACGTCTCCGCCGGCTTCCGGATCGATCTCCAGCTCAAGGATCTCCGCCTGGTGCAGGAGCACGCACAGGCGCTGAGCGTGCCGCTGCCCGGCACCGCGCTCGTCACCAGCCAGTACGTGGACGCACGCGCGCATGGCGAAGGCAGCAACGGCAATCAGGCGCTGTTCCGCGTCTATGACCGCATGACCAACCAGACCACCGGCTGAACCTGACGGCGATGAGCCTCCAACTCGACTTTCCCGCAGTGCTGGGGCGTTGGCCGAATTTTCTGGCCGGCGCGGCGCTGACGCTGGAGTTGGCGGCTTTCGCGACGGTGCTCGGCGCCCTGTTCGGCACGCTCGCAGCCGTCGGCCGCGGCTCACGAAGCCCGCTGATCGCGGGCGCCTGCAAAGTCTATGTCGAGACGATCCGCAACACGCCGCTGCTGGTCCAGATCTTCCTGGTCTATTTCGGCCTTGCCAGCCTGGGGCTGAAATTCTCCGCGTTCACGGTGGCCGTGGCCGCGCTGACGATCAACGTCGGCGCCTACACCGCCGAGATCATGCGCGCCGGCTTCGAGGCAATCCCGCGCGGACAGATCGAGGCCGCCGAAGGGCTGGCGCTGTCGCGCCTCCAGATCTACTGGCACATCATCCTGCTGCCGGCGGTCGAGAAGGTCTATCCGGCGCTGACCAGCCAGTTCGTGCTGCTGATGCTGGCCTCCTCGGTCTGCTCGCAGATCTCGGCGGAAGAACTCACCGCCGTCGCCAACTACATCCAGTCGGACACCTACCGGGCGTTCGAGACCTACATCATCGTCGCCGTGCTCTACGTCATCCTGTCGCTGGTGATGCGCGCGGGCTTCTGGGGCCTCGGCCTCGTGCTGTTTCCGCGCCGGCGCCGGCTCGGCACACCGTTGTGAGATGACCATGGGCGGACATCTCAACATCAATCATCTGATGTTCCTCGGCCAGGGCGCGCTGTGGACGATTGGCCTGTCCGTGATCGCGCTGATCGGCGGCGGCATCGTCGGCTTCGTGATCGCGATCGCGCGCATCTCGCCGCTCAAATCGGTGCGGATCGCCAGCGGCGTCTATGTCCAGCTGATCCAGGGCACACCGCTGCTCGTCATCCTGTTCCTCGGCTATTTCGGCCTCGCCGCGATCGGCCTCAAGGTCTCGCCGTTAGCTGCCGCCGGCGCCTCGCTCACGCTCTATGTCTCGGCCTATCTCGGCGAGATCTGGCGCGGCTGCATCCAGTCAGTGCCGAAGCCGCAATGGGAGGCCGCCGAAGGCCTCGCGCTGAGCCGGACCCAGCGCATGATGAAGGTGATCCTGCCGCAGGCGATCCGCATCGCGACGCCGCCGACCGTTGGCTTCATGGTGCAGATCGTCAAGAACACCTCGCTCGCCTCCGTGGTTGGCTTCGTCGAGCTGATGCGGTCGGGCCAGATCGTCAACAACTCGCTGTTCGAGCCGTTCGCCATCTACGCGATCATCGCCGTCGTCTATTTCGCCATGTGCTATCCCCTGTCCCTGTTCAGCCAGAAGCTGGAACGGCGGATGGGGCGTGGCAGGTCCAACCTCGCACCAGCCTGACATGCAGCAAAACCCCTCCTCCTCCGAACCGATCGTGTCGCTCCGCGACGTGCAGAAGAGCTTTGGCCCGCTCCGGGTGCTCGATGGCGTCTCCTTTGCCGTCGAGCGCGGCGAGGTGCTGGCGCTAATCGGCCGCTCCGGCTCCGGCAAGAGCACGGCGCTGCGCTGCATCGACCGCTTCGAGAAGGTCGACGGCGGCGAGATCGTCGTGTGCGGACATCGCGTCGACCGCCCTGATGTCGATCTGCGCGCGCTGCGCCAGGACGTCGGCATCGTGTTCCAGAGCTACAATCTGTTTCCTCACCTCACGATCGAACAGAACATCACGCTCGCCCCCTGCGCCGTGAAGGGCATGGCGACCTCGCAGGCCAGGGACCTCGCCCGAAAAGTGCTCGCGCAGGTCGGGCTCGAGGAGAAGCTGCACGCCTATCCCGAGCAGCTCTCGGGCGGACAGCAGCAGCGCGCGGCCATCGCCCGCTCGCTCGCGATGCAGCCGAAAGTGATGCTGTTCGACGAGGTCACCTCCGCGCTCGATCCCGAACTTACCGGCGAGGTGCTGAAGGTGATCGAGCAATTGGCGGCGGACGGCATGACCATGGTGATGGTCACCCATGAGATGGGTTTTGCCAAAGGCATCGCCGACCGGATCGTCTTCATGCATCGCGGCAAGGTCCACGAGACCGGCCCCGCCTCGATCCTGACGTCGCCGGCGACGCCCGAACTCACGCAATTCGTGGGCACTGGAAACTTAAAATCATAACAGGAGAGGAGAACCAAGGATGACAAACAAGACACTGCTGGGGACCGCCACCGCGCTGTTCGGCCTCGTCATGATATCAGCCACGCCGGCATCGGCCGATCTGCTCGACGACATCACGCAGGCCAAGAAGATCCGCATCTCGACGGACGTCGCCATTCCGCCCTCGGGTATGATGGACAGCAGCATGAAGCCGACCGGCTCCGACGTCGAGGTGGCGCAACTGCTCGCCAAGGATTGGGGGCTCGAGCTCGAATTCATCCAGACCACCGGCGCGACACGCATCCCCAACGTCCTGACCGGCAAGGCCGACATCATCATCTCGACCTTGTCGGTGACGCCCGATCGCGCCAAGGTCATCGACTTCACCAAGCGCTATGCGACGCTGCAATCCGACGTCGGTTGCCTGAAATCCTCGACCATCAAGGACTGGCCCGACCTGAAGGACAAGTCGATCGGCGTCTCACGCGGCACCACGCAGGACACCACCCTGTCCAACATGAAGGACAAGGACCTCAAGATCTCGCGCTACGACGACGACGCCACGATGGTGACGGCGGCCGTCTCCGGTCAGGTCGACTGCGTCGCCTCGTCGGCGACGATCATCAACCAGATCGGGGTGAAGAACCCGTCGCGCGTGTTCGAATCCAGGATCCCGCTGGCGACCTTCGACCTCGCGATCGGCGTGAAGAAGGGCGAGCAGCGCCTGATGGACAAGCTCAACGCCTGGATCACCGAGAACGTCAAGAACGGCAAGCTCAACGCGATCTACAAGAAATTCCACGGGGTCGAGCTGCCGCCCGACATGCGCAGCTGAAACCAGGGAAAATCGTGGCAGCCGCGAAGCGGCTGTCACGACCAACATAAAATCAAGAAGGACATCACATGCGTCTCGTCATCGGATCCGACCACGCCGGCTGGCCGCTCAAGCAGACCGTTATCGACCATATCCGCAGCCTCGGCCACGACATCGTCGATGTCGGCTCCCATGACGACAAGCCGGTGGACTTCCCCGACATCGCGCGGGCGGTGGCTCAGAAGGTGACGTCAGGCGAAGCCGCACGCGGCATCATGGTGTGCGGCACCGGCGTCGGCGCCTCGATCGCGGCCAACAAGATGAAGGGCATCCGCGCCGCGGTTTGCCACGACGTTCATTCCGCCCATCAGAGCGTCGAGCATGACGACGTCAACGTCATGTGCATCGGCGCGCAGATCGTCGGCGCCTGGCTCGCCGTGGATCTGGTCTCGTCCTACCTCTCGGCCGAATTCTCGACGGACGAGGATTTTCGCCGCCGCGTCGAGAAGCTGCGCATCATGGACGAGCAAGGCTGACGGCCGGCCGGGATGGCATGCGCTGAGCGATTGGTTCCCTCGCCTGGAATGGATCGCCCGCATCGCCGGCCACGGCTAAACTCTCCCGATTCGTGGAGAGCACCTTGGCCTTTCTCTTCGTCCTCACCGTCGGCCTGATCGCCGGCACCGTCTCAGGCATCGTCGGCACGGGGTCGTCGATCATGCTGATGCCGGTGCTAGTCTATGCCTATGGGCCGAAGGAAGCCGTGCCGATCATGGCGGTCGCCTCGGTGATGGCGAATTTCTCCCGGATCCTGGCCTGGTGGCGCGAGGTCGACTGGCGGGCCTGCGCGGCCTATTCGGTGACGGGCATTCCGGCCGCCGTGTTGGGCGCGCGCACGCTGCTCGCGCTCCCCTCGCACGCCGTCGATCTCGCCATCGGCGTCTTCCTGATCGCGATGGTGCCGGTGCGGCACTGGCTGGCGCGGCACGATCTCAAGGCCAATCTCTGGCACCTCGCGATCGGCGGGGCGATCATCGGCTATCTCACCGGCATCGTGGTCTCGACCGGCCCGCTCAGCGTGCCGCTGTTCCTGTTCTACGGCCTGTCCAAGGGCGCCTTCCTCGCCACCGAAGCGGCCTCCTCACTCGGCCTCTACTTCGCGAAATCCGTGACCTTCGAACGTTTCGGTGCGTTGACGCAGGATGTCTTCATCAAGGGCCTGGTCGCAGGCTCCTCGCTGATGTCGGGCGCCTTCATCGCAAAACGCTTCGTGCTGCATCTCAAGCCGGAGATGTTCCGCCTGGTGATGGACGCGATCATGATCGCTGCGGGCCTCTCCATGCTCTGGAACGCAACGCAGTCGTAATCGCGCTCAGGCGGCGAATTCGGGCGCGATCGACGGGCTGCCGGCGAGGACGCGGCTTGTCTCAGTGGGTACCGCCTGCTTTTCGAGCCATTGCAGCACGGCGTCGAGCGGCTGCGGCCGATGGTAGTGATAACCCTGCCCGAGCATCACGCCCATCTCGCGCATGGCGTCTGCCTGCTCGGGCCGCTCGATGCCTTCCGCGACGAGCGTCAGCCCCAGCGTGCCGGCGAGCGAGGCGATGACGCCGACGATCGCCTTGTCTTCCGCGCTGTCAGGGATCTCGCTGATGAAGGCTTTGTCGATCTTGACCTTGTCGAGCGGGAACCGCCTGAGATGCGCGAGCGAGCTGTAGCCGGTGCCGAAATCGTCGAGCGCGATGGTCGCGCCCAGGCGCCGCAGGCGGTGCAGCGTCTCGGAGGCGCTGGCGATGTTGTTGATCAGCGATCCCTCGGTGATCTCGAGCTCCAGCAATGATGCCGCAACGTTGAAACGCGCGCAGGTCGCGCGCAGCTCGGCGGCGAGCGAATGGTCGGCAAGCTCGGACGGCGGCAGATTGATCGCGATCCGGATCTGCGGCCTGCCGGCGGACGCCAGTCGCTGCAGCGCGCGACAGGCATCGGTCAGCACGTAGCGCGTCAGCCGCGCATTGTTGCCGCTGCGCTCGATCAGCGGCAGGAATTCGCCGGGACCGATCAAGCCAAGTTCGGGATGGCGCCAGCGGATCAGCGCCTCGAGCCCGACAACGGCCTGGCTCCCGAGGTCGACCTGGCTCTGATACCAGACCTCGAACTGCCCCTCGGCGAAGCCTGCGGGGATGGCGAGCTCGAGATCCCGGCGGCGGCGATAGTCGCGCTGAAGCGCTTCGTCGAGCACGGCGACCGTGCCGGGCGCCTTGCTCTTGGCATGGTAGAGCGCGATGTCGGCGAGCGCCGGCAAATGCGACAGCTCGGGATCGCCGGCGCGGCGCACGGCAAGGCCGATGCTGGCGCGCGGCACGACCTGCTTGTCGTGCAGCCGGATCGGCTCGGAAATCGCATCTAACAGCTGGCGCGCGAACGCCTGGGCGGTCGCTTCATTGCTGACCTCGGGGCGGATGACGACGAATTCGTCGCCGCCGAGCCGGGCGACCCAATCCTGCGGTTCGACCGCATCACGAAGGCGCTCGGAGATGTGCACCAGGAACTTGTCGCCGGCATCATGGCCGAAGGTGTCGTTGATGCCCTTGAAGTCGTCGAGATCGATGAAGCAGAAGGCGATCAGCGAGTCCGGCGAGCCGGCATCGCCGCTCAGCGTCACCAGATGCTCGGACAGCGAGCGACGATTGGGCAGGCCCGTGAGCGGATCGTGCGCGGCCATGTGCCCGAGCCGGTCGAGCGCGCCCGATGTCGTGTGCTGCATGGCGTTGAAGGCACGCGCGAGCTGGCCGAATTCGTTCGTCGATTTGATGTCGGCCGGATAGGCTCGCCCGTCCTGCTTGCTGCGCTGGATCGCCGACATGATCGCGGTAAGCGGCTTGCCGATGAAGATGTTGGCCGATATCCGCATCGCGATCAGGGTGGCAAATGTTGCGAGCAGGCCGACCACCAGCAGCAGCAGCAGCCGGCTGCCCGTGTCCGTGTAGACCGTCGCATAGGAATAGGCGATCGCGATACGACCGGCCTGCACGGCGATGTTGCCGTTGCTGTACCGGATCGGACGCGAGACTTCCGATACCGCCTGGTCCGCCGGCCGCGCCACCACCCGCGCGATCGCGACGCCGGTGTCGTCATAAACGGCCGCCGCGGCAATGGCCTCGTCGTGCATGATCTCGTTGAGGACGCTCGTGACCTGATCGTAGCGCATCTTCCAGAGCGGCTCGGCGATCAGCTCGGCGCGGCTCTCGGCCGTGCGGGCAATGCGCGCGTCGAGCTGCCTGATCTGCGACCAGAAGCTCGATGCCTCGACGCCGGCGGAGGCGAGCAGCTGCACCACCAGCAGCACCGGAACGGTGGCCCAGATCATCGCGCGGACCACCGAGCGCGAGCGCGACGGCGCCGTCGCCTGCTGCTTGCGATCCCGATCGGTCATGTCGTCACCGTTTCGCATCAGTCAGCAGCGCCTTCCGGAAGCGTCAGCGAAGAGATGAGCGCATCGATGGAGAAATCGTACTGGCCGCAGCGCCCTGCCCTCGCCCTGAAGCGCGCGAAATCGATCCGATCGAAGGCGTGCGTCTTGATGAGGTCTCCGACCGCAGCGAGATTGTCGCGCGTGATCGCAGACGTCCTGGCCTCGACGCGGGGCGATGCGGTCGCGAAGTCGCAGCCGTCGGCGTAGTCGCGCAGGAGGACGATCGACCAGCCGCCGAGCAGGAAATGTCCGCCATCGGTCATGAGCAGACGGCCCGCCTTGATCTCGCGCAGCGCGTCCTCCGACCAGTTGAGGCCGACCAGCTGGATGTTCCGGCCGGGCGTGAGGCCGGCAGCGACCACTGCGCGAAGCGCGCCGAGCGCCATCGGATCGTTTCCGGCCCAGATGCCGGCAGGCCGGATCTCCTTGCGCGCGGCCCAGCTCAGATAATTCCTGGTGACCTGCTCTGCCTCCGACTGGGTCCAGTTGGCGAACAGCATCCGGTCCACCACCACGTCTGGCGCGGCGTCCACCGCGAGCTTGAGACCGGCGTTGCGGGCGATCGAGGCCGGCGTGATCTCGTCGCCACCGATGCCGAGAATGTGGATCTTGCCGTCCGGGCTCTGCCATTTCTCGGCGCGCGCCGCGCTGATCAGGGCATTGGCCATCCTCGCGCCCGCGGTCTGGAGATCCGTCGTGATGTCGCCGAGCCAGGTCTTGAGCTTTTGCCGGGGCGGTCCGAGGCGCGCGGCGTCGTCGCCGATCAGCGTGTTCGAGAGCAGCAGCGTCTTGACCCCGGCGGCCTCGGCCGCCTCCAGGATGGGAACGGCAGCGGATTCCTCGTTCGACAGGATGAGGAAGTCCGGCTTGTCGGCGCGTGCCACCACGCCGAAGCCAAGCTCCTGCATGGTGCGGTAATTCCGCTCGCTGGTCAGCACCTCGACATGGGCGTCGAGCTTGCGGCCCGCGGCCTGCATGGTCTGCGCGACCATGTCCCAGTAGACCTCGCCGGTCTTGCCGGGGTTGACGAAAACGATGTTGAGACGCCCGGCGTCGGCCGCAACGGCGCCGCCAACCGGCAGAAGAAAGCCGCAGGCCATGCCCACGGCGAGCATTATCCGCAAGACTACCGTCATTCGTTTCGCCATCCCGTATCGGTTTCGAAACTGGACCCGCGTCCGCTAACATTTGGCAAAGTCCGGAACGGCGCGGCGGCGTAGAGCTAACAAAGGGTGTATCGGCTGCGGTGAATTGGGCTAATGGGGGTGCCGGCGATCGCCGTCTCGCCCGTCATTCCGTGCTATCAGCAAACCTGAAAACCCCGACTCGCTGTCCCCATGGCCAAGAACACGCTTTCCTTCGTCTGCCAGAACTGCGGCGCGGCCTATAACCGCTGGCAGGGCAAGTGCGAATCCTGCGGCGAGTGGAACACGCTTGCCGAGGAGGACACGACCGGCAGCGTGCCGGTCTCGATCCGCTCCAAGCGCAAGGGACGGACGTTTGCGCTGGAGAGCCTGTCGGGGAAGACCCAGGACGCTCCTCGCCTGTCCTCGGGCATGACCGAGCTCGACCGCGTCACCGGTGGCGGCTTCGTCCGCGGCTCGGTGCTGCTGGTCGGCGGCGATCCCGGCATCGGCAAGTCGACGCTGCTGACGCAGGCCACCAGCATGATGGCGCGCGCCGGCCACCGCATCGTCTACATCTCCGGCGAAGAGGCGGTCGCCCAGGTGCGCCTGCGCGCCGAGCGGCTCGGCTTGTCGGACGCGCCGGTGCAGCTGGCGGCCGAGACCTCTGTCGAGGACATCGTCTCGACGCTGTCGGAAGGCGCGGTGCCGCGGCTGATCGTGATCGACTCGATCCAGACCATGTGGACCGACACGGTGGAATCCGCGCCCGGCACGGTCACCCAGGTGCGCGCCTCGGCGCAGGCGCTGATCCGCTTCGCCAAGAAGACGGGTGCTGCCATCATCCTGGTCGGCCATGTCACCAAGGACGGCCAGATCGCAGGCCCCCGCGTGGTCGAGCACATGGTCGATGCGGTGCTGTCCTTCGAGGGCGAAGGCTCGCAGCAATTCCGCATCCTGCGCGCCGTGAAAAACCGATTCGGCCCGACCGACGAGATCGGCGTGTTCGAGATGACCGGCCTTGGCCTGCGCGAGGTCACCAATCCGTCCGAGCTTTTCCTGTCCGAGCGCGATCTGGGCACGCCGGGCACCGCAGTCTTCGCGGGCATCGAGGGCACGAGGCCCGTTCTGGTCGAATTGCAGGCCTTGGTGGCCCCCACCTCGCTCGGCACCCCGCGCCGGGCCGTGGTCGGCTGGGATCAGAGCAGGCTCTCCATGGTGCTGGCAGTGCTGGAGGCCCATTGCGGGGTCAAGCTGTCCGGCCACGACGTCTATCTGAACGTCGCGGGCGGCCTGCGCATCCACGAGCCGGCGGCCGATATGGCCGCCGCGGCCGCACTGGTTTCATCCCTGGTTAATGCGCAGTTACCCACCGATGCTGTCTATTTCGGCGAGATTTCGCTCTCCGGCGTCATCCGCCCGGTGGCGCAGACCCCGGCCCGGCTCAAGGAAGCGGTCAAGCTCGGCTTCAAGCGCGCCGTGCTGCCCGAATCGGCCCGGGGCGGCGATGCTGGCGGCGACGCCGGACTGTCCCTGAACGCGATCAACAGCCTGACGACACTGGTGGCCGAGATCGCGGCCCGGGGCTCCCGCCGCGGCGAACAGAGCCCGCCGGCGGAGAAAAATGCCACACCGGCAAGATTCCGCCGTGGAGAGGGTTAGGTGGAGGTGACGTCCTCCGCCCCCACCGCTATACAGCCGTCACAAAAGCAGCATGGGATTGCGTGGTTGCGGCCTTGCCGGGAACGCCGTCCGGCCCTCACTTAGGGCCACGGCCAAACACCGATTCGCTGAGCACCTTTGAAGTACGAGCGGACCCGACCAGCCGATGCCAGTAACACTCCTCGACCTGATCCTGCTCGGTGTGATGCTGATCTCGGGCCTGCTCGCCATGGTCCGCGGCTTCATGCGTGAAATCCTGTCGATCGCGGCCTGGGGCGCCGCGGCGATCGTGACGCTGTACTCGTTCTCGAAGCTGCTGCCGACCGCAAAGACCTATTTCAACAACGACACGGTCGCGAGCGTCGTCGTGGTCGCCGGCGTGTTCGTGGGCACCCTGGTCGTGGTCTCCGTCATCACGGTCCGGATCTCCGACATGATCCTGGATTCGCGCATCGGCGCGCTGGATCGCACCCTGGGCTTCCTGTTTGGCCTCGCTCGCGGGCTTTTGATCGTCGTGGTCGCGTTCCTGTTCTTCACCTGGCTGGTGCCGGACAAGCAGCGTCCAGACTGGGTCACGGGGGCAAAGTCCCGGGTGGTGCTCCAGGGAACCGGGGATTGGCTGATGGCCCTCTTGCCTGACGACCCCGAGAACACCATCTTGAAGAGATTCAAGAAAAACAAACCAGATGATGATCAAGCTGATTCCGAACAGCAGCCTTCGGGCACTGGCGACGGATACAGCAAACCGGCTCGTGACAGCCTCAAGAAGCTGATCGAGAAACCTGCGGCGCGTTGATTAGGCCCTAAGAGAGAGGCGCGGACGAGATGCGACACCCTGACCAGGACGCCCAACTTGATCTCGGCCCAGCCGCGCTAGAGCTTCAGGACGACCTGGAGGGCGATACGCTCCGCGAGGAATGCGGCGTCTTCGGCATCTATGGCCACCCTGACGCCGCCGCCATCACTGCGCTCGGTCTCCACGCCCTCCAGCATCGCGGCCAGGAGGCCGCCGGCATCGTCTCCTACGACGGCAGCCGCTTTCACTCGGAACGCCGCCTCGGCCTCGTGGGCGACACCTTCTCCCGCCGCGAGGTGATCGACCGCCTGCCCGGCAATATGGCCGTCGGTCATGTCCGCTACTCCACCACCGGCGCCACCATCCTGCGCAACGTGCAGCCGCTGTTCGCCGAGCTCAATGCCGGCGGCCTTGCGGTCGCCCACAACGGCAACCTCACCAACGGCCTGACGCTGCGCCGCGAGCTCGTGAAGAACGGCGCGATGATGCAGTCGACCACCGACACCGAGGTGATCCTGCATCTCGTCGCGCGCTCCAGGCGCAGCCGCTTCATCGAGCGCTACATCGACGCCCTGCGCGAAATCGAGGGCGCCTATGCGCTGGTTTCGCTGACCAACAAGAAACTGGTCGGCGCGCGCGATCCGCGCGGCATCCGTCCGCTGGTGCTCGGCGAGCTCGACGGTTGCCCGATCCTGACCTCGGAGACCTGCGCGCTCGACATCATCGGCGCGCGCTTCATTCGCGACATCGAGCCCGGCGAAGTCATCGTGTTCGACGAGAACGGCCAGGACATTCACAAGCCGTTCCCGCCGATGGCGCCGCGCCCCTGCATCTTCGAATACATCTATTTCTCCCGTCCGGACTCCATCGTTCACGGCCGCTCGGTCTACGAAGTGCGCAAGGCCTTTGGTGCGCAGCTCGCGCGCGAGAGCCATGTGCCGATCGACGTCGTCGTACCGGTGCCGGATTCCGGCGTGCCCGCCGCGGTCGGCTACAGCCAGCATTCCGGCGTGCCGTTCGAGCTCGGCATCATCCGCAACCACTATGTCGGCCGCACCTTCATCCAGCCGACCCAGGCGATCCGCGAGTCCGGCGTGCGCATGAAGCATTCGGCCAACCGCGCCGCGATCGAAGGCAAGCGCATCATCCTGATCGACGACTCGCTGGTGCGCGGCACGACCTCGAAGAAGATCGTGCGCATGATGCGCGACGCCGGCGCCAAGGAAGTGCATTTCCGCCTCGCCTCGCCGCCGATCCTCTATCCCGATTATTACGGCATCGACCTGCCGGATCGCGGCGGCCTTCTGGCCGCGACGCATTCGCTGGAGGAGATGCGCGAGATCATCGGCGCCGACTCGCTCGCCTTCCTGTCGATCGACGGCATGTATCGCGCCATGGGCGAGCCCGGCCGCGACCCCGCCAATCCGAAATTCTCGGATCATTGCTTCACCGGGGCGTATCCGACCCACCTCACCGACCAGACCCAGACCGAGCAGCAGCCGCGGCAATTGTCGCTGCTGGCGGAAGCGAGCTGACGAAAGACCGCGACGATGCAGCTGGCCATCGCCATTCTCTGCGGAGGGCTTTTGGTCGGCTTCATCGTCTTGCCTTCAGGCAGGGCATGAAGGTGCCGCCTGACAGCTCGGGGAACGGCCCGAACAATAGTACCAATATCCAGTAGGGCTGCGGCGGGAGCTCGAGGGCAGAAATTCCGGGCTTGTCCCGGCCATCCACGCCTGTAAAACCCCGCCATGACAAAACCCCTCGCCAACCGCATCGCTCTCGTCACCGGCGCCTCGCGCGGCATCGGCTTCGCCACGGCCAGGGCGCTGGCCAAGGCGGGCGCGCATATCGTTGCGACGGCGCGCACGCAGGGCGGGCTGGAAGAGCTCGATGACGAGATCCGGAAAGACGGCGGCAGCGCCACGCTGGTGCCGCTCAATCTCACCGATTCCGACGGCATCGCGCGGCTCGGGGCCGGGCTGCACGAACGCTATGGCAAGCTCGACATCCTCGTCGGCAATGCCGGCGTGCTCGGCCCCTCCTCGCCGGTCGGCCACATCGAACTGAAAACTTTCACCGACGTGATGGCCGTCAACGTCTCGGCGAACTTCCAGCTGATCCGCTGCATGGAGCCGCTGCTGAGGCAGTCCGATGCCGGCCGCGCCGTGTTCATCACCTCAGGCGCCGCCAACAAGGCCACCGCCTATGTCAGCCCCTACGCCGCCTCCAAGGCCGCGCTGGAAACACTGGCCCGCGCCTGGGCGCAGGAAACCGCGAACACGCCGCTCCGTGTCAACCTGTTCAACCCGGGCCCGATCCGCACCCGCATGCGGGCCACGTTGATGCCGGGCGAAGATCCGGCGACGCTGGAGACACCCGAGCAGGTCGCCGAATTCATCGTCCCGATGTGCGCGCCTGACTGGACCGAAACCGGCAAGTTCTACGACTACAAGACCCGCACACTGATGAGCTTCCGCTCGCCGGCCTGATTGACTCGCGTGCCTCCCCGCGATTGACTGCCCGCGCTCAAGCGGCAGCAAGCCGCAAGCCAAAAAAGGGAGGTTGCCATGGCGCCGTGGCATGATCGCGCAGGGCTTGTCTGTACAAGGCTCGGCCGTGCGCTCGTACGAGTCTCTCACGCCTTCTCCATCCTTATTGCAGCCATCGCGTTCGTGCTTCCAGGCACGGCGACTGCGGGTGACGTCCCGACCTTCGCGGTCGATGCCTCCTGGCCAAAACAGCTGCCGAACAACTGGATCCTCGGCCAGGTCGGCGGCATCACCGTCGACTGGCAGGGCCATATCTGGGTGATCCATCGCCCGCGCTCGCTCACCGATGACGAGAAAGGCGCGAGCCTCAACCCGCCGCGCTCGAAGTGCTGCGTCTCGGCGCCGCCCGTGCTCGAATTCGACACCGACGGCAATCTGCTGCGGTCGTGGGGCGGTCCGGGCGAAGGCTATGAATGGGTCGGCCGCGAGCACGGCATCGAGGTCGACGAGCGCGGCTTCGTCTGGGTCGGCGGCAATGCCGACAACGACAATGCCATTTTGAAATTCACGCTCGACGGCAAGTTCGTCGCCCAGATCGGAAAGATCGCGCCGAGCCTCGGCAGCAACGACACCACGCAGCTCGGCAAGCCCGCCGAAACCGCGATCGACAAGGCGGCGAACGAAATCTACGTCGCCGACGGTTATGGCAACCGCCGCGTCATCGTGTTCGATGCGACGACGCTCGCTTACAAGCGGCACTGGGGCGCCTATGGCAACAAGCCCGATGACAACAAGCAGGCGGCGTATGATCCCAAGGCGCCCGTCTCCCAACAATTCGGAAATCCCGTCCATTGCGTGAAGCTCGCCAATGACGGTCTCGTCTACGTCTGCGACCGCATCAACAATCGCATCCAGGTGTTCAAAAAGGATGGCACCTTCGTGAAGGAGTTCTTCTTCGAGAAGAACACCCTCGGCAACGGCGCGGTGTGGGACATCGCGATCTGGCCCGATCCGAAGCAGACCTATTTGCTCAGCGCCGACGGCGAGAACAACGAGATCCGGGTGATCAAGCGCGAGGACGGCAGCGTCGTCGGCAGCTTCGGCCACAACGGCCGCAACGCCGGGCAGTTCCACTGGGTGCATGCCATGGCGATAGACGCCAAGGGTAACGTCTATACCGCCGAGGTCGACACCGGTAAGCGCATCCAGAAATTCAAGCTGACCTCGGACGCGCTCAAATAGCGTCTCAACACACTTTGCCCAAAGGTTAACCGACGGATGACGCTACGCCGCAGCGTCATCCGGCTTTAGGCGCATTGCCGCCAGCCGTGGGACACGGTAGAGCGATCAGCCGGAACAAGGCTCCGCAAGAGAGCCGTCCGCATATTGAAAATGGAGGAGACCTTTTATGACGACGACGCTCGCGCGCCGCTATGCGGCCCTTCTGGCCTGTGCCACCTTCGGTTTTGCAACATCCGCTTACGCGCAGGACAAGACCGTCAAGATCGGCGTCTTGAATGACATGTCGAGCCTTTATGCCGATATCGGCGGCCCGAACTCCGTGGTCGCGATCAAGATGGCCGTCGAGGATTCCGGCCTGCTCAAGAAGGGCTGGAAGATCGACGTGCTGAGCGGCGATCACCAGAACAAGCCGGACGTCGGCGTCAATATCGCTCGGCAGTGGATCGACAACGAGAAGGTCGATGCGATCGCCGATACGCCGAACTCCGGCGTCGCGCTCGCGGTCAGCAACCTCGTCAAGGAAAAGAATTCGGTGCTGCTGAATTCCGGCGCCGCCTCTGCCGACTTGACCGGCAAGGCCTGCACGCCGAACACAATCTCCTACACTTACGACACCTACATGCTCGCCAACGGCACCGGCAAGGCGCTGACCAAGGCTGGCGGCGACACCTGGTTCTTTCTTACCGCGGATTATGCCTTCGGCCACGCGCTGGAGCGCGACACCACGGCCGTCGTGACGGCGAACGGCGGCAAGGTGCTGGGCAGCGTCAAGCATCCGATCAACAGCTCGGACTTCTCGTCCTTCCTGCTGCAGGCCCAATCGTCCAAGGCCAAGGTGGTCGGCCTCGCCAATGCCGGCGGCGACACCACGAACTCGATCAAGCAGGCGGCCGAATTCGGCATCGTATCGGGCGGCCAGAAGCTCGCGGCGCTGCTGCTGTTCATCAACGACGTGCATTCGCTGGGGCTCAAGACCGCGCACGGCCTGACCTTCACCGAGTCCTTCTACTGGGACATGAACGAGCAGACGCGCGCCTGGTCGAAGCGCTTCGCAGCCCTGGCCAGCAAGAATGCGATGCCGTCGATGACCCAGGCCGGCAACTACGCGATGGTGCTGCATTATCTCAAGGCGATGGAAGCGCTCGGCGGCAACCCGCATGACGGCGCCAAGGTCGTCGCCAAGATGAAGGAGCTGCCGACCGACGATCCGCTGTTCGGCAATGGCCCGCTGCGCCAGGACGGACGCCGTCTCATCCCGGCCTATCTGTTCGAGGTGAAGAAGCCCGAGGAGTCGAAGGGTCCGTGGGACTACTACAAGCAGATCGCCACGATCGCGGCGGAAGACGCGGCCAAGCCGCTCAAGGACAGCGAGTGCCCGCTGGTGAAGAAGTAAGAGAGTCGACGTTGCCGTAGGGTGGGCAAAGGCGCGTAAGCGCCGTGCCCACCTTCTCTCCGCGAGTTGACGAAGTAGCGGTGGGCGCGCTTCGCTTTGCCCACCCTACGAAACCGTCTTCGTAGTCACCAGCGTCCGCATTGCGATCGCGACACATACCACCATCAATACCGCCGCAAGCAGGAACGGCGCGCCGGGCAGATGCCACGGCGCGCTGGCGCCGATGAAATAGGAAAACGTCAGCGTGAACAGGAACGGCCCGACGAGCTGCGAGACGCTCTGCACGCTCGCGGTTGCGCCCTGCAACTGGCCCTGCTGATCGGGCGCAACCAGCCGCGTCATCAAGGATTGCATGGCTGCCCCCGAGATGCCCCACAGCGACATCACGGGAATGCCGATCCAGAACAGCGGGCCGGTCGGCGCGGCGCCGAAGATCACGAAGCCGATCGCACCACAGCACAGACCGAGCACCAGCGCATTCCGCTCGCCGAGCACGCGCACGATCGGGCCGATGGCGAGCCCCTGCACCACCATGGCGCAGATGCCGACCATCGCGAGCGTCAGACCCACGGTCTTGGAATCCCAGCCGTAGCGATAGGTCGCATAGAGCACGAAGGTCGAGGGCAGCACGACATGCGCGACCTGTGCGATGAAGTTGACGATGGATAACGCGGCCAGCGCCGCGTTGGAACGCAGCAAGTGCAGCGCTCCGACCGGATTGGCGCTGGTCCAGCGGAACGGCGCGCGCCGCTCCGGCGCCAGCGATTCCGGCAGGACGAAGAGCCCATAGAGCGCATTGGCAAAGCTCAAAGCCGCCGACGCCCAGAACGGCAGCCGCGGATCGATATCGCCGAGCAGGCCGCCGAGCGCCGGGCCCAGGATGAAGCCGGCGCCGAAGGCAGCTCCAATCCTGCCGAAGACGGCCGCGCGCCGCTCCGGCGGCGTGATGTCGGCGATATAGGCAAAGGCGGTCGAAATGCTCGCCGAGGTGATGCCCGAGATCACGCGGCCGATGAACAACCAGAGCAGCGACGGCGCGAGCGCCATCAACACATAGTCGGCGGCGAGCCCGAAATTCGACAGCAGCACCACCGGCCGCCGTCCGAAGCGATCCGACAGCGCGCCGAGCACCGGCGAGAACACGAACTGCATCAGCGCCCAGGCGGTGCCGAACAGGCCGAAGATGCGGGCCGCATGCGCGGTGTCGTTGTCGACGAAGCTCTCGATCAGCTTCGGCAGGATCGGCATGATCACGCCGAGCGCGAGCATGTCGAGCAGGATGGTGACGAAGATGAAGGCGACGGCACCACGCCGGACCGGCGCAGCGCTTCGCGCCGTCGCCTCGCCGGCATCGTTGCTCACGACGGCCGCTTGCGCTTGTGGGCGAAGGGGTTGGCCTTTTCGCGAAGAGTGATGCGCACCGGCGTACCCGGCAGCTCAAAGGTCTCGCGCATGGAATTGGTCAGGTAGCGCAAGTAGGACTGCGGCACCGCGTCAGCGCGCGAACAGAACAGCACGAAGCTCGGTGGGCGCGCCTTCGTCTGGGTGATGTAGTTCAGCTTCAATCGGCGGCCGGACACGGCCGGCGGCGGATTGGCCTGAACGGCCTGCTCGAACCAGCGGTTCAGTGCCGACGTCGACACGCGCTTGTTCCAGAGCGCGTAGGCGTCCTGGATCGCCTGCATCAGCCGATCGATACCCTCGCCCATCAGGCCCGACACGGCGACGATCGGTACGCCCTTGATCTGCGGCAGCCAATGATCGGCATCGCGACGCAAGGTCGAGATCGCGCCGCCGCCCTTGGTCTCCATGAGATCCCATTTGTTCACGGCGAGGACGACCGCGCGCCCCTCGCGCTCGATCAGATCGGTGATGCGCAGATCCTGCTCCTCGAAGCGGTTCTGCGTGTCCATCATCATCACGACGACTTCGGCAAAGCGCACCGCGCGCAACGCGTCGGCGACCGAGAGCTTCTCCAGCTTTTCCTCGATGCGCGAGCGACGGCGCAGGCCTGCGGTATCGAACACGCGAAAATCGCGGCCCTTCCAGTTGATCTCGACCGCGATGGAATCGCGCGTGGTGCCGGCCTCCGGGCTCGTCAGCAGGCGCTCCTCGCCGAGCAGATGATTGATCAGCGTCGACTTGCCGGCATTGGGCCGGCCGACGATGGCGACGCGGATCGGACGCGTCG
This sequence comes from Bradyrhizobium sp. LA6.8, assembly GCF_040547935.1. Lineage (NCBI taxonomy): Bacteria > Pseudomonadati > Pseudomonadota > Alphaproteobacteria > Hyphomicrobiales > Nitrobacteraceae > Bradyrhizobium > Bradyrhizobium sp. LA6.8. The sequence continues at coordinate 1,302,381 of NZ_JBEPQQ010000001.1, read as the reverse complement.
CGGCCTCCTCCTCGGTCAGCGGCTCGTCGTCCTCGGCTTCATCTTCCTCGACAGGCTCCGGCATCAACTCGCGGAGGGCGTCATACAGCTCGCCCATGCCCTCGCCGTGCTCGGCCGAGACCTGAATGGGATCGCCGAGGCCGAGCGCAAACGCCTCCATCGCGCCGGCATCGCCGTGCTTGCCTTCGCTCTTGTTGGCGACCAGCAGTACCGGCTTGTCGGCCTTGCGGGCGAAATCGGCGAAGGCGCGATCGGTGGGCGTCAGGCCGATGCGGGCATCGATGACGAAGAACAGCGCGTCGGCCTGTGCAATCGCGGCCTCGGTCTGCTCCTGCATGCGCGCGGTCAGCGAGCCCTTGGCGCCCTCGTCGAGGCCGGCGGTGTCGATGATGGTGAATTCGAGATCGCCGAGCCTGGCCTCACCTTCGCGGCGGTCGCGGGTGACGCCCGGCAGGTCATCGACGAGCGCGAGCTTCTGCCCAACCAGGCGGTTGAACAGCGTCGATTTGCCGACATTGGGCCGGCCGATAATAGCAATCGTGAAGGACATCGGTCATTCGTGCGCTGCGAAGGCCGCGCCTGTCAATGTAATGAAGGGATCAGCGCGAAAAGCTGCCGCTCGGCATCGGTGCCGGGAAAGCTCCCTGCGATTGCTGCTGGGTGGTCTGGGTCGGCTGCGCCTGCTGGACGGGTTGATCCGGCGGCGGGGCGGTGGTGCGCTTGCGCACGATCTTCTGCTTGGGCGGCGGAGCGGCCGTAGGCGGCGCGGCCTCGGGCTGGGCCTCGCCGTCAACCTCGCCCGCCGGCGCCTCAGCGGGCGCGGTGGAGGCGCTGGCAGGCTGTTTGGTCTTCTTCGCCTTGGCACCCTTTGCCGGCTTGGCCTCGGGCGGCGGCTCGGCGGGCAGAGCCGCGACGGCCGGTGCGTTCGGATCCGGCTGCTGCTGTGCTGCGCCCTTGTACATCTCCCGCGGCACGCCCTGCTCGAGGCCCGGAACGCCCTCCGGGAAGACCGGCTTGCGGTCGCCCGGCAGCTTCTTCTTGGTGTCGAGGAAGTCGAGCATGTCGCTTGGATCGAAGCTGGAGCAGCCGCCCAGGATGCCCGTGAAGGCGATCAGGACGGCGGCTGCGATCAAGCGTGGCGTGCGGCGCATCTTGTGTCTCGTCTACGTCAGTGAGCCCGAAGGTCAGCTCTTGGTCAGCTTTTGGCGACGGGCGGCAGCAGGGCCTGGAGCGCCTCGGCGCGTGAGCGCAAACCGGGCGGCGTTTCGCCGTCCTCGGCAATCGCGTCGAGCCATTTGCGGGCCGCGGTCATGTCGTTGTTGCGCCAGGCCGATAGCGCCAGCAACTCGCGGGCGCTGTGGCGGAACGTGGATTTGGGCGCGGCGGAGGACTCCAGCCGCTGCTGCATGTCGGCATAGGACGCGCTGTCGACCAGCAGGCCGGCGGCGCGGATCTTCGCCAGATCCTGCCACTCACCACCGATGCTGCGATCGGCGGCGATGTCGTCAAACATCTTGGCGGCCGCCTTGGGATCGCGGGGCGCTGCCTCGGCCGCGGCACGTAGCCGCGCCAGGGTGCGATAACCCGAGGGAGCCTTGGCGGCGAGCTCAGTGAAGGCGGCCTCGGCCTCCGCGTGCTTGTCCTGGTCGGACAGCTCAGCGGCCTTCTCGAAGGCGGCGCCGGCCTCGGCGGCCTTCTTGCCCTCCAGATACTGGTAGCCGCGCCAGCCGCCGACGGCGGCCACGATCAGCACCATCAGGGCAATGAAGACAATCGAATACTTGTCCCACAGCTTCTTGAGCTGTTCGCGACGTACTTCCTCGTCGACTTCGTCAAATAATTCAGACACTTATGTTAATCCCATGCCCGTCCGGGTGCGCGCGCCAATGCGTTCGCGTCAGGAATCCCGTCCCCCACGTGGCGGCGGGGTACCCTAACGATATGGCGGTGGCAAGGCAAAGCGAGCCCAATCAAGGCGTTAACCACCCGGAACAGCCCGGAGTCGCCTACCCGGCTCAGGTTCCCAGGAGCTCCCGCAGCTGCCGCTTCAGCACCTTGCCGTTGGCATTGCGCGGCAGCGGCTCGGAGGTGATCGCCATGGTTTCGGGGACCTTGTAGTCGGACAGCCGCTCCGCGCACCAGGCGCGCAAGGCTTCGCTTGCCACCTGCGCCCGCGTCACCACCACGGCGTGGACGCGCTCGCCCAGCACCGGGCAGGCCTTGGCAATGATCGCGCTCTCGACCACGGCGGGGTGGCCGGCCAGCACGGACTCGACCTCGGCCGAATAGATCTTCAGGCCGCCGCGATTGATCATGTCCTTCTGCCGGTCGAACACGCGGACAAACCCCTCCGCATCGACCGAGCCGAGATCGCCGGAATGCCAGAATCCGCCCGTGAAGCTTTCGGCCGTCGCCTTCGGGTTATTCCAGTAGCCCTTGATGACGGAGGCGCTCTGGATCCAGAGCTCGCCGATCTCGCCATGAGGCAGCTCGCGCCCGTCCGCTCCCATCGCGACGATGCGGGCACCGGGACACGGCAGGCCGACACTGTCGATGTGGCTCGCGGTCAGCTCGCCCGGCATGATCGTCGAGGGCGACGTCGTCTCGGTCGAGCCGTAGCAGTTCGCGAGCTTCAGGCCGGGAATCGTCGCCTTGAGCTTCTCGATGGTCGCGACCGGCATCGGTGCGCCGCCAAAGCCACCGATGCGCCAGCTCGAGAGATCGTAGCTGTCGAAATCGGGCTGGAGCAGGCAGAGATTGTACATCGCCGGCACCATCACCGTGTAGGTGACGCGCTCGCGCGCGGCGAGCTTGAGATAATCCGCGGCCTTGAACTCCGGCATGATGATCAGCGCGCCGCCGCAGCGGATCATGGTCGTGATGTTGGCGACGACGCCGGTGACATGGCCGAGCGGTACGGCCGCGATCGAGCGGTCCGCTTCCGTCAATTGCAGGCAGGAGACGAACACCATCGAGGAATGGACGATGTTGCAATGGGCGAGCATCGCACCCTTCGGCTTGCCTGTCGTGCCCGAGGTGTAGAGGATCATCGCGGTGTCCTCCTCGCCGATCTCGACCGGCGCCGATGCCGGGACGTTGTCGGCGAGCACGGCGAAACGCGACAGGGCCTGATTGCTGTCGACGGCGATGCGGTGGATGACATCGGGGACATCAAGCGCATCGGGCAGCCGCTCGGTGAGCCCTGCTTCATGGATCAGGATCCTGGCGCCGCAATCGGCGAGGACATAGGCGATCTCGGGCTTCTGCTGGCGCGTGCCGAGCAGCACCGTGACCAGCCCCTCGTGGGCCGCCGCGAACAGCAATAGCGGAAACTCGATGCGGTTGCCGAGCAGGATCGCGACGCGATCGCCGCGCTGCAGGCCGAGCTTGCGAAAGCCGGCCGCGATCCGCGCAGCCTGCTCCACGGCCTGCCGCCAGCTCAACCGGACATCGCCTGCGATCAGCGCTTCGCCGTCCGGATTGCGGGCGCAAGCGTCCGCGATCATCGCCCACAGGCTCGCCGGCCGGTCGCTGAAGGCCGGCACCACCCGATCGCCGAAGCGCGCCTCGAACCGCATCGGCGGGATCTGAGATTGCGACCAGTCCATCGGGATGCCCTCGGCTGTTGCTTGTCACGTTCCGCGCACGGCTGCGCGGAACCGTCTTGCGCTGATCGGCTGTCGTCAGCCTCCCATGACGGGAACGCCGATCACAACCGGGTGGAATGCGAAGGCCAGCGCGAGATAAGCGACGACACCGACTGCAACGGCGATCAGATCATTGGTGACCCCGCCCACCGGAATCGGCGGGCCGCCGCCATCGGTGCGATGCTTCAGCGAGATGCGGTCGTACACGGCCCAGCCCAGGAACGAGCCAAACAGGATGATGGAGCCGAGATCACCATTGGCGAGCAGATGCGCGGCCGCCCACAATTTGATGCCCGCCAGCATCGGATGCTTCAGCGTCGCATAGATGCGCCCGCGCAAGTAGGACGCCACTACCAGGATAACCGCGGGCAGCATCAGCGCGACTGTAATGTGCTTGAATGCGACCGGCGGCTCCCAAACCGGGATCATTCCGGCAGCGCGATAATGGGCGAAGCCCCAGATGATCAGCGCCAGTCCCGCAAGCGAGACGGCCGCATAGAGGATCTTGTAGGTCCCCTCGCCCAGTCTCGCGATCGCCTGCGCGCGCGCCTCTCGTTTCGTTGTGAAAACATGGGCCGCAAAAAACAGCATCAGCCCCAGGATCATGACCAGCAGACCCACGACATCCTCCCCTCAACCAGCGCCCCCGCCTATGGCGTATCATCGATTGGGCGCGGGTCGCAACTCTCACGCCTCATGGTGAGGCGTGCAGGCTCGAGTCTGCAACAGCGCGGCCTTCATCCTGCGAGACCCGCGCAAGCGCAGTCCGCAAGATGCGGGGATAGAGCTATTTTCCAAGCTCGCGATTATCGACATAGCGGATCGCGATCGGGCGTCCGGCCAGAGCGCCGCCGAGGCCGTTGGTGAATTTGAGCGGCAGGCAGGCTTTCAGCGATGAATTGATCGCGTTGAGATAGGTCGTTCGGGTATCGGCCGGGACGCCGGCGGTCGCATAGGTCAGCTGCGGCGGACCGATCATGCCGCCTGCCTTGTTGAAGCTGAAGCGCACCGCCATCTGCATGCCCGCGCGCGCATTGCCCGATGGCGGCGACCAGCAGGTGCGCAGCTCGGCGAAGAGATCGCCGATCGTATCGAGATCGTGATCTGGCTTCCGGTATTTGGCGCGATCAGCCTCCGTCGGCACGGTTTCGATCGTGAGCTGGAGGTTCTGACCGTAGGGGTAATCGATCTCGGGAATGCAGGGGCCGGGCTCGAGCGGGCTGCAATAGTACGGCGTGCAGGGCCGGCCGGCGAGCACGCTGCACGGCTCATGCGAAAACGGGATCGGATTGATCTGGCGGCGCTGCGCATCGGCGGCAACCGTCGATATCGCCAACAGGAGGAAAACGAGGATGCCGCGCCACATGATGCGAGCTCACAATGTCACACGCACAAACGTGGCATTGCCAACGAACGCGTCAAGCCCGCGGCTGTTCACATGCTCGCGTTTAGCTCCGGTGTCGTCGCCCGACTCGACCGGGCGACCCAGTACTCCGAGACGGCGGTGATGGAATCGAAAGGCTGCGGCGTACTGGATTCCCCGCCTTCGCGGGGAATGACAGCGGAGTGTGGCCACGCAGCAGCGCGCAGAGACCGCCCTACCCCTTCTTCTTGACGTCCTTGACGTTCGTGAACTCGATGCCCTCGGCGCGCTCCCTGGCGTAGCCGAGATAGAACTCGTTTCTCGCCAGATACACGGGATCGCCGTCGACATCGTCGGCGATGCTCGAGGTGTTGGCGGCGATGAAAGTGTCGAGCTTCTTGCGATCTTCGGATGAGACCCAGCGGGCGAGCTGGAACTCGCTGACCTCGAACTCGACCGGCAGCGAATATTCCGCCTCGAGCCGTGCCTTCAGCACGTCAAGCTGCAGCGCCCCGACCACGCCGACCAGCGCCGGTGCGCCGTCGCGCGGGCGGAACACTTGCACAACGCCCTCTTCGGACATCTGCTGAAGCGCTTCCTTCAGCTTCTTCGCCTTCATCGCGTCGGTGAGACGCACGCGGCGGACGATTTCCGGCGCGAAGCTCGGTACGCCGACGAAGGTGAAATCCTCGCCCTCGGTCAGGGTGTCGCCGATGCGCAGCGTGCCGTGATTGGGAATACCGACGACGTCGCCGGCGAAGGCTTCGTCCGCGACCGACCGGTCCTGCGCGAAGAAGAATTGCGGGCTCGACAGCGGCATGCTCTTGCCGGTGCGCACCAGCTTCGCCTTCATGCCGCGGCTGAGCTTGCCGGAGCACAGCCGCGCAAAAGCAATGCGGTCGCGGTGGTTCGGATCCATGTTCGCCTGGATCTTGAACACGAAGGCGCTCATGCGCGGGTCGGTCGCCTCGATCTTGCGCTGGTCGCTCTCCTGCGCGCGCGGCTCCGGCGCGAACTTGCCGAGACCTTGCAGGAGGTCGCCGACGCCGAAATTGCGCAGCGCGCTGCCGAAATAGACCGGCGTCAGATGGCCCTCGCGAAAGGCGGCGAGCTCGAACGGTTTCGAAGCCTCGGTGACGAGCTCGAGCTCGTCCTTCACCGCGGAGACGTCAAGATTGGCGTTGAGCTTGGCCAGTTCCGCAATCTCGATCTGCTGGGCCGCGCCAGTCTTGGCGCCGCCCCCTTCGAGCAGGCGCACGCCGCCATTGGCGACGTCATAGGTGCCGAGGAAATCGCGGCCGCGGCCGACCGGCCAGGTCATCGGCGTGGTGTCGAGCGCCAGCGTCTTCTCGATCTCGTCGAGCAGCTCGAAGACGTCGCGGCTCTCGCGGTCCATCTTGTTGATGAAGGTGATGATCGGAATGTCGCGCAGGCGGCAGACCTCGAACAGCTTTCGGGTGCGCGCCTCGATGCCCTTGGCGGCGTCGATCACCATGACAGCGGAGTCGACCGCTGTGAGCGTACGGTAGGTGTCCTCCGAAAAGTCCTCGTGGCCCGGCGTGTCCAGGAGGTTGAACACGAGACCCTCGAACTCGAAGGTCATGACCGAGGTCACGACCGAGATGCCGCGCTCGCGCTCGATCTTCATCCAGTCCGAACGGGTGTTGCGCCGCTCGCCCTTGGCCTTGACCTGGCCGGCGAGATTGATGGCGCCGCCGAACAGCAGCAGTTTCTCGGTCAGCGTGGTTTTGCCCGCGTCCGGGTGGGAGATGATCGCGAAGGTGCGCCGCCGCGCCACCTCGGTGGCAAGCGGGGAACGGGCCGGCGAGTCGGCTGATATGGCGATGTCGGACATGGCGGGAGCGTTTGGCAGGGAAAATGGGCCTGATCAAGCCTCATGTGGTGATTGCGGAGCCCTACGGCCAGCCCCATATCCGCTCCCGGGGAGGACGGCCTCCCCCCTCATCAGCATATCCGCCGCGGGGACGACCCTGCCTTGAATGGAGGGTCGTCATGGCCTGGAGCATCCTGTTCGTCGCCGGTCTTCTCGAGATTACCTGGGCGATCGGCCTGAAATACACCGAGGGCTTTACCAAGCTTGTTCCGTCCGTCATCACGCTCGTGGCGATGGCCGGCAGCGTCATTCTGCTCGGACTTGCTCTTAAAACACTGCCCGTCGGAACCGCCTATGCGGTCTGGACCGGCATCGGCGCGGTCGGTACCGCCGCGCTTGGCATCATTCTGTTCGGCGAGCCGGCCACGGCGTTCCGCCTCGCCAGCATCGGGCTGATCGTCGCCGGCATCGCTGGGCTGAAATTCGTCACCTGACGAAAATCTGGACCGCCCACCAGGTCAGCGCCGCGACAATGGCCGAGGCCGGGATCGTGATCACCCAGGCATAGACGATCGAGCTCGCGACGTTCCAGCGCACCGCCGAGACGCGGCGGGCCGCGCCGACGCCGACGATCGCGCCAGTGATGGTGTGGGTGGTCGAGACGGGAACGCCGAGGAAGGTCGCCATGAACAGCGTCGCGGCGCCGCCGGTCTCGGCGCAAAAGCCTTGCATCGGCGTCAGCTTGGTGATGCGCAGGCCCATGGTGCGGACGATGCGCCAGCCGCCCATCAGCGTGCCCAGCGCCATCGCGGCCTGGCAGGACAGCACCACCCAGAACGGCACCGAGAATTCGCCGCCGAGATGGCCCTGCGAATACAGCAGCACCGCGATGATGCCCATGGTCTTCTGGGCGTCATTGCCGCCATGGCCGAGCGAATAGAGCGAGGCGGAGGCGAATTGCAGGATGCGGAAGGCGCGATCGACCGCGAACGGCGTCGAGCGCACCGAAAGCCAGGACACGATCGCGACCAGCATCATCGCAAGCAGGAAGCCGACCAGCGGCGACAGCACGATCGCAAGCACCGCCTTGGACAGGCCGCTCCACACCGCCGCCGAGATCCCCGCCTTGGCCATGCCGCCGCCGACAAGGCCACCGATCAGCGCATGCGAGGAGGAGGATGGGATGCCGAGCCCCCAGGTCACCAGGTTCCAGACGATCGCGCCGACGAGCGCCGCGAAGATCACCTGGGCGTCGACCACCGCGGGATCGATGATGCCGGTGCCGATGGTCTGGGCAACATGCAGCCCGAACACCATGAAGGCGATGAAATTGAAGAACGCGGCCCAGAGCACCGCGAATTGCGGCCGCAGCACGCGGGTGGACACGATGGTCGCGATCGAATTGGCGGCGTCGTGCAGGCCGTTCAGGAAGTCGAACAGCAGCGCGACGGCGATCAAGCCGACGAGGACAGGAAGTCCGAGCGCAGCATCCACGGCGCGACCCCTGCCCTAAACTTGCTCGATGACGATGCTGTTGATCTCGTTCGCGACGTCGTCGAAACGGTCGGCCACCTTTTCGAGATGGTCGTAGATCTCGACGCCGACGATGAAATCCATCGCGCTGCCATCACGGTGCTTGAGAAACAGCTCCTTCAGCCCGATGTCATGGAGATCGTCGACCCGGCCCTCCAGCTTGCCCAGCTCTTCCGTGATCGCGGTCAGCATCGCGACGTTCGGGCCGATCGACTGCATCAGCGGCAACGCCCGCCCCACGAGATTGGCGCATTCGATCAGAAGCCCACCAATCTCCCGCATCGGCGGCTCGAAGGTGCGGACCTCGAACAGCATCACGGCCTTGGCCGTCTGCTGCATCTGGTCGATGGCATCGTCCATCGAGGTGATGAGATTTTTGATGTCGCCACGGTCGAAGGGGGTGATGAAGGTACGGCGCACCGCCGTCAGCACCTCACGGGTGATGTTGTCGGCGTCGTTCTCGAACTGGTTGACACGCTGGCAGTAGACCGGCGTCTCCTCGCCCCCGTTGAGCATGCCCTGGAGTGCGATCGAGCCCTGGATCACGGTCTGTGCATGGCGGTCGAACAGGTCGAAGAACCGTTCTTCCTTGGGCAGGAAAGCGCGAAACCATCGCATCATGGGGATAGGCTACCGGTTGGAAATGGCCCGGCCCGAACTGGCCGTCACAAAACTGTCATAGACCATTTCCGCTCCGCGCGCGTGTCATCTCACGCCCGCGGAGTCGGATCATCCACCGGATTCGCGCACCAATAAAATCTGTGCGATATCAAAGGCTTATAGCGAGCGCCGGAAGTAATGGGCGATTTCGCCGATGACGCCGCGGCGGAAGGTGAGCACGCAGACCACGAAGATCGAGCCCTGGATCACCGTCACCCACTGGCCGAAGCCGGCCAGATATTGCTGCATGGCAATAATCGCGAAGGCGCCGACCACGGGACCGAAAATGGTGCCGAGACCGCCGACCAATGTCATCAGCACGACCTCGCCCGACATCGTCCAGTGCACGTCGGTGAGCGAGGCATTCTGCGCCACGAACACCTTCAGCGATCCGGCAAAGCCGGCCAGCGTGCCGGACAGGACGAAAGCCAGGAATTTATATTGGTCGGTCCGGTAGCCGAGCGAGATCGCGCGCGGCTCGTTCTCGCGGATCGACTTCAGCACTTCACCGAACGGCGAGTTGATGATGCGGTAGATCAGCAGGAAGCCGGCGAGGAAGCCGGCCAACACGACGTAATAAAGCACCGTCGGCTTGGAGAGATCGAGCAAACCGAACATCCGCCCCTGCGGAATGCCCTGAATGCCGTCCTCACCATGGGTGAACGGCGCCTGGAGGTAGATGAAGTACAGGAGCTGCGACAGCGCCAGCGTGATCATCGAGAAATAGATGCCCTGGCGGCGGATCGAGATATAGCCGGTGATGAGCGACAGCCCGAACGCCGCGGCGATTCCAACGAGGATGCCGAGCTCCGGCGGCAACGCCCACACTTTCAGCGCGTGCGCGCTGCAATAGCCGGCGGTGCCCATGAACATTGCGTGGCCGAACGACAACAGGCCGCCATAGCCGATCAGCAGGTTGAAGGCGCAGGCAAGCAGCGCAAAGCACAGCGCCTGCATCACGAAGAACGGATAGACGCCCGTGAAGGGCACCGACGCCAGCAGCAGCGCCATCACCACGAACACGACCATCTCGTCACGCATCGCGCGCGGGGTTACCGGCAGCGTGTCGTCCGTCAAGGCTGTCATATCAGGCCGCCCTTCCCGTCAGTCCCGTTGGCTTCACCAAGAGCACCAGCACCATCAGCACGAACACGACGGTGTTGGAGGCCTCGGGGTAGAAATACTTGGTCAGGCCCTCGATCACACCGAGCGCAAAGCCGGTGATGATGGAGCCCATGATCGATCCCATGCCGCCGATCACGACCACCGCGAACACGACGATGATGAGGTCGGCGCCCATCAACGGCCGCACCTGGTTGATCGGCGCCGAGAGCACACCGGCGAGCGCGGCAAGGCCGACGCCGAGACCGTAGGTCAGCGTAATCATGCGTGGCACGTTGATGCCGAAAGCGCGCACCAGCGTCGGATTTTCAGTGGCGGCGCGCAGGTTAGCACCGAGCCGCGTCTTCTCGATCAGGAACCAGGTGGCGATACACACCACCAGCGAGAAGATGACGACCCAGCCGCGATAGATCGGCAGGAACATGAAGCCGAGATTCATGCCGCCCTTGAGCTGGTCCGGAATGGCGTAAGGCAGACCGGAGGAGCCGAAATAGTTCTGGAACACGCCCTGCACGATCAGCGCGATGCCGAAGGTCAGGAGCAGGCCGTAGAGGTGGTCGAGCCCCGTCAGCCATTGCAGCATGGTCCGTTCCAGGATCATGCCGAAGATACCGACGATAACAGGCGCGATCAGCAGCGCCCACCAATAGTTGATGCCGCCGAGGCTCAGCAGGAAATAGGCAACGAACGCGCCCATCATGTAGAGCGCACCGTGGGCGAAATTGATGATGTTGAGCATGCCGAAGATCACGGCAAGCCCGAGACTGAGCAGCGCGTAGAACGAGCCGTTGATCAATCCCACCAGTAGCTGAGCGTAAAGAGCCTGCATCGATCCCGCACCCGGTCCCTTCGGCGTTGCCTGAAAATCGCCCGCAGGCCTGATCGCCTGCGGGCGGTTATCTTACTTCTTCAAGAGCGCGCACTTGCTCTCGGACAGCGGCGTGAAAGCCTGGTCGCCCGGCACGGTGCCGACCAGCTTGTAGAAGTCCCACGGCCCCTTGGACTCCGAGGGCTTCTTCACCTCGAACAGGTAGGCGCTGTGGATGGTGCGGCCGTTCGGCTGGATCTCGCCCTTGCCGAACAGGTCGTCCTCCGTCGGCAACGACTTCATCTTCTCGACGACCTTGACGCCGTCATGGGGATTGCCGCCGAGCGCTTCCAGCGTCTTGAGATAGTGACGCACGCCCGCATAGACGCCGGCCTGCACCATGGTGGGCGGCGCGTTGTTCTTCATCTTGTCGGAGAAGCGCTTGGAGAAGGCCCGGGTCTTGTCGTCCATGTCCCAATAGAACGTCTCGGTGAAGTTGAGGCCCTGCGCGGTCTCGAGGCCAATCGCCTTGACGTCGGTGAGGAACAGCAGCAGCGCCGCGAGCTTCTGTCCGCCCTTGACGATGCCGAACTCGGCCGCCTGCTTGATCGAGTTGGTGGTGTCGCCGCCGGCATTGGCAAGGCCGATGATCTTGGCCTTGGACGCCTGCGCCTGCAGCAGGAATGACGAGAAGTCGGGCGTGTTGAGTGGATGCTTGACGCCGCCGACGACCTTGCCGCCGTTGGCGGTGACCACGGCCGTGGTATCGCGCTCGAGCGCCGCACCGAAGGCGTAGTCCGCGGTCAGGAAGAACCAGCTATCGCCACCGGCCTTCACCAGAGCCTGACCCGTGGTGTGGGCCAGCATGTAGGTGTCGTAGGTCCAGTGCACCGTATTGGGCGAGCACTGCGCGTTGGTGAGGTCCGAGGTCGCGGCGCCCGAGTTGATGTAGACGCCATTCTTTTCCTTGATGACGTTGTTGACGGCGAGCGCCACGCCGGAGTTCGGCACGTCAACGATGATGTCGACCTTGTCGACGTCGAACCATTGCCGCGCGATCGCGGTGCCGATGTCGGGCTTGTTCTGGTGATCGCCGGAGATGATGTCGATCTTCCAGCCCTTCGCCGCAAGGCCGGAATCTTCGACGGCCATCTGGGCGGCGAGCGTCGAGCCGGGACCGCCGAGGTCGGCGTAGAGGCCGGACTGATCGGACAGCGCGCCGATCTTGACGGTCTTGTCCTGCGCAAAGGCTACGCCAGCCGTGGTGACGGCCAACGCCGTGCCGAGCAGAAACGACGCAATCGACTTTTTCATGCTACTTCCCTCGTGAATTTTCTCGTGGCCGTTTGACGCTTGGCCGTCTTAGACGCCGAGATAGGTGTGGAGCTTGTCCATGTTGGCGGCAAGCTCCGAATTGGAAAATCCGTCAATGATCTTGCCGTGCTCGACCACGTAATAGCGGTCGGCGACGGTGGATGCGAACCGGAAGTTCTGTTCGACCAGGAGGATGGTAAAACCCTCCTTCTTGAGCCGTGCAATGGTGTGGCCGATCTGCTGGATAATGACAGGCGCAAGACCTTCGGTCGGCTCGTCCAGCATCAGGAAGCTCGCGCCGGTGCGCAGGATGCGCGCGATCGCGAGCATCTGTTGCTCACCGCCGGAGAGCTTGGTGCCCTGGCTGTTGAGACGTTCCTTCAGATTCGGAAACAGATCGAAGATCTGCTCGAGCGGCAATCCGCCCGGGCGAACCACCGGCGGCAGCAACAAATTCTCCCGCACATCGAGACTGGAGAAAATGCCGCGTTCCTCCGGGCAGAACGCGATGCCCATCCGCGCGATCTTGTCGGAGGTCGCGCGGATGATGTCCTGGTTGTTGAACTTCACCGAGCCGGTCCGCTTGCCGATGATGCCCATGATCGACTTCAGCGTGGTCGTCTTGCCGGCGCCGTTGCGGCCGAGCAGCGTAACCACCTCGCCCGCGTTCACGTCGAAATTGATCCCGTGCAGGATGTGGGACTCGCCGTACCATGCTTCCAGGTTGCGGACCTGGAGGATGTTGCCGCCGGTTGCGGCTTTTGCGGGAGCGTCCGCGGTTGCAGTCTCACGCATGACCGGCTCCCAGATAGGCTTCCTTGACGCGCTCGTCCTTGGTGAGCTCGCTGTAATGGCCTTGCGCCAGCACCTGCCCGCGCGTCAGCACGGTGATGATGTCGGAGAGATTGGCCACGACGCTCAGATTATGCTCGACCATCAGGATGGTGTACTTCGCGGAGATGCGCTTGATCAGCGCCGCGATCTTGTCGATGTCCTCGTGGCCCATGCCGGCCATCGGCTCGTCCAGCAACATCATCTCGGGGTCGAGCGCGAGCGTCGTTGCGATCTCGAGCGCGCGCTTGCGGCCGTAGGCCATCTCGACCGCGGGCGTATTGGCAAACTCGCTGAGGCCGACATCGTTCAACAGTTCACGCGCGCGATCGTTGAAGCGGTTGAGCACGGACTTGGAGCGCCAGAAATCGAAGGAACTGCCGTGCTGGCGCTGGAGCGCGACGCGAACGTTTTCCAGCGCGGTGAGATGCGGAAACACCGCCGAGATCTGGAATGAACGGACCAGTCCCAGGCGCGCCACGTCGGCTGGCGCCATCGCCGTGATGTCCTGCCCCTTGTACAGAATTTTGCCGGCGGACGGTTTGAGGAACTTGGTCAAAAGATTGAAGCACGTCGTCTTGCCCGCCCCGTTCGGGCCGATCAACGCGTGAATGCTCCCACGGCGAACCTTGAGCGCAACGTCGCGGACGGCGAAGAAGCCCGCGAACTCCTTGGTCAAGCCTTCCGTTTCGAGAATGAACTCATCGGCCAAACAGATTTCCCCCTGCCCGCACAATACGCGTGGCTGTCCTTAGTTACTTCGGCTTTCCGGGGGCCTTGGAGCCTGTCCCGGAACGTCGCCTCCGGGCGCGGAATATGCCGGAGGTGACGGGGGTTAGGCAAGGCGGAAAGCTGAGCAGATCAGGTCTCCGGCCGGGAGGCTTATGCTCCCTTAGTCGGACGCGTTTTGATGTCGCCTGCCCGGCCTCCCGGTTCGCAAGGCACCGGTCATCAAGCCGTCGTTAACGGTCTTTCATCCCGCGCGCCAGCCTTCATAGAAAATTTTCCCGCCGCATGGATCATGCGCGGGTTTTATGCGTCGGGAATATTGTCTTGGAAATTGCCTTGGATTTTGCAAGCGCCGCTCCTTCTGTCGTCAAGTCGATCAGGCAGCGTGATCTCCTGAACACGTGGCTGCGACTTTATGCGCGCGGGCAGATGGTGCCGGCGATCTGGGAGTATCAGCCCGCGCGGCTCGAGGAAGAGCTGTCCGATCTGATCTATTATACCGTCGACATCTCGGCGCCGACGCCGCGCCTCATCATCCAGAGCGAAGGCACGCGCATCTCGCGCGCTTATGGACATACCGGCAAGGGCGTTCTGCTCGACGACTATATCGGGCCGCGCCTCGCACCCTTCGTGATGCCGATCTATTATGAATGCGTGGCGCGCGGCCTTCCGGTCTACAGCGTGGCCGACGTCGACGACATCTATGGCCGCGTGGTTGCCTATGAACGGCTGCTGCTGCCGTTCCAGACCGACGGCAAGGTCTGCCACGTCATCGCCTCGCTCAAGACGTTCTGCGAGGACGGCGGTTTCGAGATCAAGAATCTGATGCGCGGAAATGACGCGCTGCCGCGGCCGAAACTGCGCACGGTGATCGACCGCGATCTCTTCCATCGCGCTCCCGGCCGGATCGCTGCCGCCGACCTCGTCGAGTTCGCCGATCAGCCCGGCGTCACCACCGAGATCGTCGAGCTGATTTAGGGGGCAGTGCGATTTGGCGCCGACCTACTTGGCCTTGACTTACTTGGCCTTGACTTCCTTGGCATAGATGTCCGGCTTGAAGCCGACCAGAAGCTTGCCGCCGACTTCGAGCACCGGCCGCTTGATCATCGATGGTTGCGCTAGCATCAGCGCCAGCGCCTTCTTCTCGGTGAGGCCTTCCTTGTCGGAATCCGGCAGCTTCTTGAAGGTCGTGCCAGCGCGATTGAGCAGCGTCTCCCAGCCAGCCTTGTCGCTCCACTGCTTGAGCTTGTCCTTCTCGACGCCCGCCGCCTTGTAGTCGTGGAACTCGTAGGCGACGCCATGGGTGTCGAGCCAGGCGCGCGCCTTCTTCATGGTGTCGCAGTTCTTGATGCCGTAGATGATGTTGGGCAAGACCTTCCTCGCGCATGCGTCGTTGGATGACTGCAGCGTTGTACGAAACTCCGGTTCGCGCGACAACATTGCGAACGAACCTCGCTCTCCGAACGGATACATCAATGCACGTCACTCACGATCCCGCCGCGGCCGTGTCGCCAACCATCGACTTCAACAGCTTCCTCGCGGTCGATATCCGCGTCGGCACCATCGTCGATGCAAAACCGTTCCCGGAGGCGCGCAAGCCGGCCTGGCGGCTGTGGATCGACTTCGGTCCCGCGATCGGCGTGCGCAAGAGCTCGGCCCAGATCACCGAAAATCATCCGCTCGAGACACTGGTGGGGCAGCAGGTCGCGGCCGTCGTGAACTTCCCGCCGCGCCAGATCGGCCCGGTCGTCTCCGAGGTGTTGACGCTCGGCTTCCCCGATGCCGAGGGCAAGGTCGTGCTGGTGCAGCCGAGCAAGCCTGTGCCGAACGGCGGACGGCTGTTCTAGCCCCGCGATCGCGGGCCGGGCCGCCGTCACCTCAGCCATAGCCCCCGGTAATGGTTGATCCTCCTGTTTCCGGACCGTCTGGACTTGACCAAAATCGCCTTTGATAATAAAAATGACTGACTGATCGTTTTTTATTAATACCCGGCTTTGTAGGAGCCGCATCGAGCAAACGGTCAAAACGACCGATCTGTCAGTTATTTATGGACTGCCAAAATGCCCAAGATCAGCGACAAGCAACGCGAAGGTAGGCGGCAGCAGATCCTCGAAGCGGCCCTCGCCTGCTTCGCCGAGCAAGGCTTTCACCAGACCGGCATGGCCGACATCGTCAAACGGTCGGGCTTGAGCCACGGCGCGGTCTATCTCTACTTCCAGAGCAAGGACGATTTGATCGAGGCGCTCGCCGACGACCGGCATCGTCGCGAGGCCGTGCTCAACTCGGTTGCGCAGGGATCGGGTGATCCGATCGAAGGACTCCACGCGCTGATCCGCGTCTACGCGCAATGGCTCACCGATCCCGCCGGCGAAGCGCGGCGTCGCGTCGGCATCCACGGCTGGGCGGAGGCCCTGCGCAACCGCCGCGTCCGCACCAGCGTCGTCGAAGGCATCGACATGCCGCGCGCGCTGATCGTGGCGCTGGTCGAGCGCGGCCAGCATGACGGCCTGATCAAGCGCGACCTCGACGCCGATGCGATCGCGCGCGTGCTCATCGCGATCTTCCAGGGCTTCGTACTGCAGAAATGCTGGGGCGAGGATTTTGACATCGAGGCCTGCATGATGGCCGTCGGCGGCGTGATCGAGGGATTTCGCACGACCAGGCCTGACATCAAGCGACGAACCAGGACGTAAGCGATGTCCTGGATTCACGATCTCCTCGCAGGCATCGGCGTCGGTCTCGTCGGCGGGCTGACATCGGGCTTCATGGGAACGAGCCCGGGCGGCGGGCTTGTCGTCTTCACAGTGCTGCTGCTCGGCGCGGAGCAGCATGTCGCCCAGGGGACGTCGCTGATCACGCAGGTCCCGCCCACTGGCCTCGCCGGCGTACGCCGCTACTGGCAGAGCGGCAATCGCAGCCCGCTGCAATGGATCGCCTGGATCGGCCTCGGATTTCTCGTCGGCGGTGCGGGCGGCGGTTACGCCGCGGCGGCGGTCTCCGACTCGGTGCTGCAATGGACCTACGTCGTCTATCTCGTCGCATTGATCGCCCTTCTGATCCTGCGCCGCGACCGCAAGGACGGGAGCCACGCGGCCGTTGACCGAGACGAACTGCCTTGGCTCCCCCTGCTCCTCATCGGCGCGCTTGCCGGATTTTCCTCCGGCTTCATGGGCATCGGCGGCGGGCTCGCGATCACCGTCGGCCTCGCCGCGGGCCTACGCGTCCCGCAGCACCAGGCGCAACTCGTCAGCCTCATCTTCTCGGTCATCCCGACCAACATTCCGGCGGCCTGGATCTACTGGAGCAAGGGGCTCATGGTCGGCTGGCCGGCCATCATCGGGATTCTCGCCGGCCTCTGGATCGGCACCGATCTCGGCGCACGCGCGGCCAACGGCGTCAGCAAAGCGGTGCTGCACAGGGTCATGATCGCCCTCATCTCGGTGATGGCGCTCTACATGACGCATAAGGCGCTGACCTGATTCTACGGCCGCTTCGGAATGTTCAGCCCGCGCTGCACGGCAGGACGCGCCAGCCCCCGTTCGAGCCAGGCACCGACCGACTTGAACTGGCTGAATTCGACGAGATCGCCGGCGCCGTAGAAGCCGATGAGATTGCGCACCCAGCCGAGCATGGAGATATCGGCGATGGTGTAGTCGTCATCCATGAACCACTGCCGGCCGGAAAGATGCGTCTCCATCACGCCGAGCAGACGCTTGGCCTCGCTGACATAGCGGTCGAGCGGCCGCTTGTCCTCGAAATCCTTGCCGGCGAATTTGTGGAAGAAGCCGACCTGGCCGAACATCGGTCCGATGCCGCCCATCTGGAAATGCAACCACTGGATGGCCTGGTAGCGGCGCGCGGCGTCCTCCGGCAGAAGCTTGCCGGTCTTCTCGGCGAGGTATTGCAGGATCGCGCCGGATTCGAACAGCGGCAGCGGCCGGCCGCCCGGACCGTTTGGATCGAGGATCGCTGGAATCTTGCCGTTCGGATTGAGCGAGAGGAATTCCGGCGTCTTCTGGTCGTCCTTGCCGAAGTCGACGAGGTGGACCTCGTAAGGCAGACCGATCTCCTCCAGCATGATCGACACCTTGACGCCGTTCGGCGTCGGCAACGAATAAAGCTGAAGCAGTTCCGGATGCCTGGCAGGCCAGCGCTTGGTGATGGGAAAGGCGGACAGATCAGGCATCGGAACCCCTGCTTCGTTCGTGAGATGCCGCCTAATCTAGGCGAGCCGTCGAACCGCGCAAGGCCGAGCAGTGATCATGCATCGAAGCCGGACTACAAGGGCCGCAGCAGATGGCTGGCGACGTAAGCAATATCGCGCTGCGCGCGTTGCTCGATGAAGAGCTGCCCGGTGACGAGCAGCGCTCCGGTGAAAACGAGCGCGAGCATCGCGGTCGCGAACTGACTGGCATCCTTCATCGCGCGAGCTTCTCCGTCATCGGTTCGAACGGGGAACGCGGGCCGACCATCGACAGTTCCTGCACGCCTCAAATAATTTGCCACTTTATCCCGAATCGAGACGCGCGCGACCGCGACCTCAATAGTTGATCTCCATCCGCAGTCCGCGCGGATCGACCTCCTCGCCACCGACACGCTGTGTGCTATCGCGGGCCGCGACCGCGCAGGCACAGGCGTCGATGAGATCGTCGCGGCCGATGCCGGTGCCATGACGCTGCGTCAGCCATGTCTCCAAGCGCGTGAAGCCGCGCTGCGCCAGCAGCGCGATACGCTGCTCACGACCTTGCGCCGACGTCTTCTTCGGGAGACGGACTCGGCCCGCCAGATTCCAGAAGATCAATTCCGGATGCGCTTCGCCAATTGTCGCCTGCCGCGCCGACGTCATGATCTCGTCGACGTCCCTGATCTTGTCTCTGATGTTCCAGAGCTGCGCCGAAACGCCCCTGCCCTTGCCTTCCCGCTCCCAATAGTGGCGATTGGCTGCCGCCATGTCGGGAAATGTCCAGAGATCGCGGCGCGCGCCAAGAAACACGGCAGGGCCGACCAGCTCGCGTGCGCGCAAGTCGCACACACGATAGCCGCTCGGATTCAATCCGATCGGCATGTCGATCATCGCACGCGCATGCGGCATCGCGAGCAAGCGCGTCAGGCCCGGCGAATAATCGAAGCCGTGATCGCCGCGCTCGTCGATCCAGGCTGCGACCCAGCCGAAGCGAAACCCATCGAGACCGAGATAGTTTGGCAAATCATGCGTCCCGACGTCGACAAGACATCTATGCTTCTCCCTCGTCTCGATGGCGCTCGAATAACCGCTGCGCCAGCAGCGCATGGCTGAGCGTACCACCGGCGCGCACGGCCGCGGCGATCAATGCCGCTTCGGCGACTTCCTCCCGCGTCGCGCCGGCTTTCGCTGCCTGCGCCGTATGCACGTCGAGGCAATAGGCGCATTGCGTAGTGAGCGCGACCGCGAGCGAGATCAGCTCGCGGTATTTCGGCGGGATCAAACCGTCCTTGCGCTCGACCGCGTGGTTGAAGGCAAGGAACGCGTTGGCCTCGAGCGGCGCCAGCGCTACGAAAGCCGGGACAGACTTCAGATCGTCAGGCGTTTGATAATCGGTCATGTCTCACCTCGTCAGATATTCGCGCATCAGGGCGCGGGCGCGATGCAGGCGCGCCTTCACGGTCTGCCTGGACGCACCGAGCGCGGCGGCGATTTCGTCGATGGTCATTTCCTTGACGTCCCGCATCAGCGCGACATCGCGGTAGTGCGCGGGCAACGCTTCGAACGCAGCCGCCACGTCAAGCCGCAAATCCGCTTCGGAGCGCGACAGCAGCAGAGCCTCCGCCTCGCCGTCGTCGATCGATGGCGCAAGCCCCGCCTTGCGCGCGAGCCGCAGACATTCGCGGTGGACCACGCTGAACAGCCACGCGGAAAGAGCGACGAGCGAGCGGATCGTGCCGACATGGCGGAACAGGATCCACATCGCCTCCTGGGTTGCATCCTCGGCATCCGCCGAGCTGCGGCAGGTGGCGCGTGCGTAGCGGCGGATATCCGGCTGCGCCGTCTCAAGCAGGGACGCGATCGCCTGGGGATCGCCGAGCCGGGCCGCCTCGAACAGGCTTGACGAGATCGCCGCCGCACTCACGACACGCCTCCTCGTCCGATCCCGGCCATCGCGCACATCGGGCAATAGCCGACGAGCCCCGTCAGTGCGAAGCCTGCGCCCCCGAGCGCCACCAGCCATGCCGCGACGCCGGCGAGATATACGAATGCGGCAATCGCAACCGCAATTCCGAGCACAACCCGCACGGCCTGATGCAGACCGCCGATATTCTTCCTGTAGAATGCCATCACATCCTCCGAAATGAGCCGAAGCAAAATGCCTCGACCATCAAGAGGACGCGAAGGCCAGAAAGGATTCGCGGACGCCGGCGATTTTTTCGCGATCAGCCCCCGACCGCCTGGTAGGCCAGGCGCTTGAACTCGAAGAAGAAGGGGTTCCAAAAGCCCATATGGCGCTGGGCCATCAGCACGCCGGCGGTGTTGGCCTGCGGACAAATCCACCAATGGGTGCCGGCAAGCCCGCCCCACTGGAATTCGCCGGTCGAATTCGGGGGATCGAACGGCGTCGGCGCAAAGGTGACGGCGCCGCCGAGACCAAAGCCCTTGCCGGGAATCGGCCCGAGATTGGCAAATCGGATGGTCTGGCCCGCGGGCAACTGGTTCGTCATCATCTGCCGCAGCGTGTCGGGCTTCAGCAGCGCATCCGGACCGGGGAGCAGCGCGCGTACCAGCGTGAGCATGTCGGGCAAGGTCGAGACCAGACCGCCGCCGCCCGAGAGCCGCGGAAACGGCCGCCGATAGGCCTGCGGATAAGGCAGATTGTCGGCCCGCGTCAGGCCCGGCTTCATCGGATCGAGCACGTCGGCGCCGGTATAGAGTGCAACCAGCCTGCCGTGCTGCGCCTCGGGCACTGAGAAGCCGGTGTCGACCATACCAAGGCGATCGAAGATGCCCGCCTTGAGGAAGGTGTCGAGCGCATGGCCGGAGACAACCTCGACCACACGGCCGAGCACGTCGGTCGCCACCGAATATTCCCAACCCGTGCCGGGATGATAAGACAGCGGCAGATCGGCAAGCTTGTCGATCATGTCGGTCAGCGGCGTGAGCGGGTTGAGCACGCGCGCCTCGTTATAGCCTTTGAACAGCACCGTGCCGGGATCGAAGATGCCGTAGCTGAGGCCCGAGCTGTGGGTCAGCAGCTGGCGGATCGTGATCGAGCTCTTCGCCGGCTCGACATCGGCAAGGCTAGCGGCACCCTGCTTCAGCACCTTACGATTGCCGAGCTGCGGCAGGATTTTTTCGACGGGATCATCAAGCCCGATGCGGCCCTCCTCGACTAGCAGCATGATCGAGCACGTCACGAAGATCTTGGTATTGGAAAACGCGCGGAAAATATGGTCAGACCGGAGCGCCGTCTTCGCCTCGCGATCGGCAAAGCCGACGCATTGCTGGTCAACCACCTCATGACCACGGAGCACGGCCCAGGACACACCCGGAATGATCTCCTGATCGACATAGCGTTCCATCGCCGTCCGTGCGGCGGAAAAATCCGTTGTCCTGACGTCCATGTGTTTCCCCCAAATTATGGTTGGGATGGATATAGCGGGCTTTCGCGGGAAATGAAGACCGTCCGATCGGCCCTCAAATCTTCATCAGCGCCGTGACGTGCAGCCGGCGACGGATCTTCATGCCCTGCCGTTCGTACAGCGCAATCGCCGAGGCGTTATGAGAAAACACGTGCAGGAACGGAATTTCGCCGCGCGCCTCGATCCGGCGCGCGACCGCCGCGAGCAGCGCCTGCGCGTAGCCGCGCCCACGATAGTCCGGATGCACGCAGACGGCCGTCATCTCGACGAACTTGCCCGGCTTCATCCGCTCGCCCGTCATCGCGACCAATTCTCCACCAACGCGGATGCCGAGGAAGGTGCCGAGCTCATGGGTGCGCAACGCGAACGGACCGGGCTTGGTCAGCTCCGTCAGCGCCATCATGGCCGCGACATCGGCCGCGCCGAGCGTGACGATTTCGGCATCGCGAAGCGGGCTGTCGGCCGGCGAGCCGATCATCTGCTCGCCGGTCTCGGCCAGAACGACCTTGAAATTGGCGGAAACGTCGACCGGCTCCGGCGTGAACAGCGCGGCAACCTGCGAGCCCGCCAGGAGATCACCGAGCGCGGCGAAGCTTGCCTCGGACATGTCGACCATGTCGGCAAACGGTGTCATGTCCACGGGATAGCGCCGCGCGCGCGGGCCGCCCTCCGCAAGATGCTTCTGGCTCGTCGTCAGCGCACTCCAGATCGGACGATCCAGTAGCCGCTCATCGCTGTCGGACACCGGCCTAGTCCTTGTCGAAGCTGACGATCACCGCCGCATTGGCGATCAGGATGGGATCGTTGGCCACTTCCGTGGCCGAGGGAATCTCCAGCCCGCCCTCGACTGCAGTCACGGTCACCGTGCCGTAAGGCAGCTCCTTGGCAACGGCGTCCTTGTCCACCGCCTCAGGGTTGGGCACCGCAATCGTGACATCGACGAACATGTCGTTCGCGGTCTTGCCGATCATCCGGAAGAAACCAAGGCTCGAATGCCTGATGGCATCCGACACCGCACGCTTCGCCGCCTTGGTGGCGTCCCTGCCGTGAACGTCGACGCCCATGCCCATCTCGGTGATACAGCGAACGCGAGTCATGTCTTATTCCTGTGGTTGGTTGAGCTACGTTGATGCAGGTTGTTATCGGATTTTGGCTGATCAGCATACTCCGTCATTGCGAGGAGCAAAGCGACGAAGCAATCCAGACTGTCGCCGCGGAAAGATTCTGGATTGCTTCGCTGCGCTCGCAATGACGATGTGGCGAGAGCATCGACCACATCACGCCTTCGACTTCTCGTGCGCCCGCAGTTCATCTACCAGCACGCGCACATTCTCCGAATAGTCGATCGGGATCACTACCAGATGCACGCCGCCCTCCTTGAAGGCCGCATCGAGCGTCGGGCCGAAGCTGTCGATGCTCTCGATGCGATGGCCCTTGGCGCCATAGGCCTTCGCATAGACGACAAAATCGGGATTGCCAAATGTCATGCCGTAATCGGCGAAGTGATCGACGGCCTGCTTCCAGCGGATCATGCCGTAGGCGTTGTCCTCGAGCACCAGCACGACCAAATTGAGCTTGAGGCGGACGGCGGTCTCCATCTCCTGGCTGTTCATCATGAAGCCGCCGTCGCCGGCAACCGCGAGCACGCGGCGCTCGGGATAGAGCATCGCGGCCATCATGGCCGACGGCAGACCGGCGCCCATCGTCGCCAGCGCATTGTCGAGCAGCAGCGTGTTGGCGACGCGGATTCGGTAGTTGCGCGCGAACCAGATCTTGTACATGCCGTTGTCGAGCGCGACGATGCCATTCTCCGGGATCACCTGCCGGATGTCGTGCACGATGCGCTGCGGTGTTGGCGGCCAGCGCGCCTCGGTCGCGCGGTCGGCGAGGTGCCTGAGGATCTCCTCGCGCAACGGCAACAGCGCCGCCGCCTGCGGCAGCTTGCCTTCGAGCCGGTCGGCGAGCAGCTCCAGGCTCGGGCCGACATCGCCGACGACCTCGGCATCGGGGAAATAGACCAGCTCGACGCTTGCCGGCGTGTAGCTGACGTGAATGACCTTCGGTCCCGACGGCCCCATGATGAAGGGCGGCTTCTCGATCGGATCATGGCCGATCGCCACGATCAAATCGGCTGCATCGATCGCGTCATGGACGTAGTCGCGCTCGGACAGCGCCGCCGTGCCCATGTAGAGATTGGTGCCGCCGGGCACCGTGCCCTTCCCCATCTGTGTCGTGAAAAACGGAATGCCGGTTCGCCGAACGAAGCTGGCGATGCCGTGGGTCGAGCTCGGCCGGCTGGTCGCAGCTCCCATCATCACCAAGGGACGTTTTGCGGCCAGGATCATCTCGGCCGCGCGGTCGAGCGCGGCGCGATGGGCGACCGGAATTTCAATCGGATGGACCGGGATCACGGGGACAGCCGGCACTTCATCACCCGCGATGTCCTCGGGCAGTTCGAGATGCACCGGCCCCGGCCGTTCCTCCATCGCCACGCGAAAGGCATCGCGCACCACGGTCGGAATGCTGGAGGCGCTGATGATCTGCCGAGAGAGCTTCGTCAGCGGCTTCATGGTCGCAACCACGTCCACGATCTGGAAGCGCGCCTGCCGGCTGCTCATGATCGGCTTCTGGCCGGTGATCAAAATCATCGGCATCCCGCCGAGATGGGCATAGGCGGCGCCCGTGGACAGGTTGAGCGCGCCTGGGCCGAGCGTCGAGAGACACACTCCAGGCTTGCCGGTCAGCCGACCGTGCGTGGCGGCCATGAAGGCCGCGGCCTGCTCGTGGCGGGTCAGGACCAGCTCGATCTTGGAGGTGCGCAGCGATTCGACGAGGTCGAGATTTTCCTCTCCGGGGATACCGAAGATGCGATCGACGCCCTCGTTCTCCAGCGCCGCGACAAACAGGTCCGATCCTTTTGCCTTGCGTTCCTGCCCGCTCATGTCGCCTCCGCTCGCTGTGCGTCCCGTGGTCGGGAGCGGTCACATGGTAGCGGCTCGTGGCGCAGGCACAACTCACAAAGAGGCGGGCGATTGTTCCAACATCGTCAATACGATCGCAGCGAAGCAATCCAGAGTCTTTCCGCGGATATTTCTGGATTGCTCCGCTGCGCTCGCAACGATGCCGTTTCCGAATTCCGGCAGAGCGGATTGACCGACTGTTCGGGTGCTTTACCTGTCGGGCTACGAAGCGCTACAGCTTCGCCTCGGCAAAGATGCCTGATATCCAGTCGAGGAAGACGCGCAGGCGGAGCGCGAGCTGTCGGTTTTGTGGATAGAGCGCGGAGAGCGGCGTCGGCGATGGCGGATAGCCGGCCAGTACCTCGACCAGCGCACCGCTGGCGAGATCCGCCGCGAAGCGATAGCGGGGCGCCTGCGTCAGGCCGAAGCCGAGCCGCGCGAGATCGGCCATGGTGTCGGAATTGTTGACGCGAACCCGGCTCGGCAGCACGACATTGCGCAGCGCGCCGGCGACGGAAAACTCCAGCGGCAGCACATCGCCGGTGCGCGAGGAGATGAACGCGACCATCTGATGGCCGTCGAGCGTATCAGGCGTCGCGGGCATGCCGTGGCTGGCAAGATAGCCCGGGCTCGCCACCGTGATTTCCTCGACCGTGCCGAGGCGCCGCAAAATCATCCCGCTGTCCTCGGGCTCGCCCGACCGGATCGCGCAATCGATGCCCTCGCGCACGAGATCGACCAAACGGTCGCCCTGCCCGATCTGCAAGTCGAGCTGCGGATGGCGCGCCAGGAATTCCGGCAGGTGCGGCAAGATGAAAGTGCGGGTCAGCAAAGGATGTGCGTCGATGCGCAGCAAGCCACGCGGTCGCGCATCGCGCATCGTGGTTTCGGCTTCCTCGACCTCCGCGAGGATGGCGACGCAGCGGCGGTAATAGTCCTCGCCGTCGAGAGTCGGCGTGACATGTCGTGTCGTGCGTTCGAGCAGCCGTGCGCCCAGCCGCGCCTCGAGCCCGCGCAAAACCTCGCTCGCCGTCGAGCGGGGAATGCCGAGGTCGGCAGCCGCAGCCGTAAAGCTCTGCCGTTCGACGAGGCGGACGAACAGGCGCATGGCGTCAAATCGGTCCATGGCCGATTGTTCACCACAGCCGACAAGTGATGACAAGTTTTTCGCGATTATCCGGTCGCAGCGATCGGGCATTCTCGAACAGGAGCAACCACACCCCATCACACGGAGAGACCCATCATGCCTTTCGCCAATATCAAGATCCCCCAGGCCGCCTTATCGCGGGCGCAGAAGGCGGAGATCGTGCACAACCTCACCGCGCTGTTCGCGCACTATTTCGGCGAAGCGGCGCGGACGCACACCATGGTGCTGATCGAGGAAGTGCCTGATGGCGGCTATGGCCGCGCCGACGAGGTGTTCGTGGTTCCCGACGCCTATCGCGCAAGCGACGCCGCTACCTCACCTTGAGGCTGAGCTCGGTGCCGCCCTTGAGCGGCAGCGTCATCGATACGAAGCCGTTGTCGGGATCGCGGATGAAGGCGAGATAGTCGGGCTCGGCATTGTCGTTCATGACGTAGCCGCCGACGCGCAGCTGCGGCGCGACGATCCCGATCACCTCGCGCGCCAGCGAGGGACCGCTCTCACCCGGCCAGCCGTCGATCAGAACGAAGTCGACGGGACCGCCGAGATCGCGCAAGGTTTTTCGCGCATCGCCCTCGCGGATCTCGGCATAGTCGGCAAGGCCGGCCTCGGCGAGATTGCGTTTGGCGGTCTCGACCTTGGCCGGCACGATCTCCGAGCCGATCACGGTGCCGCCGCCATTGTCGCGGATAGCGGCCGCGAAATAGAGCGTGGACATGCCGACCGAGGTGGCGAACTCGGCCACGCGCGTAGCACGCAAGCCACGGCACAGCAGATAGATCAGTTCGCCCTGCTCGGAATGAATCGAAAAGCCCTGCTCGGCATAGGCGTGGGGATCACGGCTGTTGAAGGAGCCGCGCGGCACGCTGCCGGCCGGCCGCTGCCGCGCGCCTTGGAGGCGCGCGAGGACGGCGTTGACGCGTGGGTCTTGAATCGGGCTGTGGGGCCGATCATTCATGTGTTGCTTCGCCTCTCAGTTATTTGCCGAGGATTTCCGCGGCGGCACGATCCAGGATCGCCGCGATGCGGCGCGCCTCGGCGGGGTCGCTGCCAAGCCTGGAACGCAGCGCGCGCTTGAGGTTGTGGCGGGCACGGTGCAATTCGTCGGAGGCGTCGGCATCGAGATCGCTGACGCCGGCAAAGGCCTCGCGCACCTCGTCCATGCGGCGCCCGATCCGCGACAGCGCTTGCAGGATCGCGTCCGCAGTCGCGCGGTTCTCGGCGAGATGCGCCTCGCCCTGCGGCGTGATGCTGTAGAGCTTTCGACCGCCATCCTGCTCGACGCTGCTGTGGCCGACCTCTTCCAGATAGGTCAGCGCCGGATAAATCACGCCCGGGCTCGGCGTGTAGAAGCCGTCGGACCGCTCCTCGATAATCTTGATCAGCTCGTATCCATGAGCCGGCTTTTCGGCGAGCAACGCCAGGATCACGAGCTGGAGGTCCTGCGAGGACAGCCGCCTTGCGCCGGGGAAATCGCCCCCCGGGCCGCGCCCGAAGAAGCCATGCCCGCCGCGGCCGAAGCGCCGTCCGCCGCCGTGCCGGCCCATGACGAAATGGGCGAAATGCCCAAAATGGAAATCTTTGTGGTCTCGTTCGTGGTGCATATCGTACGTCCTTTTGTAAAACATATCTTACGATATGATTTGCGATAAACGGGCTGCAACCCACAAATCTGTGATCGGGCTATCCGCGCCGGTCCCGGCTCGGGGGACCAGCACCGCCGGCGGCCGATTACTCCGCGGCTTCGCTGTGGGGAACGCCTTGCTCGACCTCGAGCTGAAGGATGTCGTTGAAGCGGTTGAAGGCACCGCAGAGCGCGATGCGCCAGGTCAGCTCGACGATCTGGGCTTCCGAGAAATGCGCGCGCAGGCGAGCGAATATCTCGTCGCGAGTCTTGTTCCAGTTGTTGGTGACGGCGATGGAATATTCGACGACGAGCTTGTCGAGCTCATCGAGCTCGGGGTGGTCCTTGTAATCGACGAGGCGCGCGGCGCCCTCCTCAGACACGCCCTGCACCGCCAGCTTTGGTGCGTGGTGCGAGACACAATAGTCGCATTTGTTGAGCAGCGAGACCGTGACCAGCGCGAGCTCCAGATGGCGCTTCGAGACATTGCCTTCTTCAGCAAGATCGACCAGCAGCGACCACATATGCTTGAAGATCGGCAGGCGGTGGGCCATGACACCGGCCTGGTTCTCGAACGCGCCGTAGGTCGTCATCTTGTCCCACAGCGGCCTCAGCGCCTCCGGCAGATCGTCCCTGGTCTTGATCGAAACGCGCGACATCGCAAATTCATCCCTTGTTGGAAGATGCATGTTGCCATAACGGCAGGCCTTTCGTCTCAATTGCGATCGCATGACACCCAAGACATTCGAAGCCCGCTGCCTGCGCCTGCCCGCGGCCACCAAGGTGGTGCAGTGGGAAGGCACCTCCGTGTTCAAGGTCGGCGGCAAGATGTTCGCGCTCGGCGGCGGCTTTGCCGCGGGCTCCGGCGGCTACATGTTCAAGGTCTCGGACATGGCCTATGCGATGCTGATCGAGCACGGCGTGGCACGACCGGCGCCCTATCTGGCGCGCGCCAAATGGGTGCAGCTCGCCAGCAACAACGCACTTCCCGATGCGGAACTCACCGCCTATCTGGCGCAGGCCCATGCCCTGATCGTCGCAAAGCTCACGCGCAAATCGCGCAAGGCGCTCGGGCTGGACTGAGTACTCTCCACAACGTGATGCGCTGATCATCATACTCCCATTGGACTTTTGCTGCACCGCACCTAGCTCGAAGCAAAGCCCATTCGAGATGGAGTGCTCCATGAGCAAGCCCAACACCACTGCAGCCAACACTTATCGCTATGAACTCGTGCATGATGATGATGACGCCGACTTCGTCGCTTACCAGCGCCGTCGCGAAGACGGGTTCTGGCAGACTTTTGCGACCTGGATGATTCCGCGCACGGTCTGCAACTAGAGCCGCGCGCTTTTCCTTCGTGCTTGTATCGGAGGCGGACGCCGCCTCCGACTTTCCCAGCGGGAAGGCGCTGCCCGCTCAGCGTTTCTTCTCTCCGGCCGCCTGGGTCGCGCGCAGCAGATTGTCGCGCAAGCGGCTCACCGTCTTCTGCACCACCGGAAAATCGTCGCCGAGGCCGGTCGCCTCGATCACGGACTCGCCGAGATCCTGTTCGATCAGTTTTCGGCCGCCCGGCGTCAGGCTCACCCGCACCTGCCGCTCGTCGGCGGGATCGCGGTGGCGCTTGATGTAACCGATCTGCTCGAGCTTCTTCAGGATCGGCGTCAGCGTGTTGGATTCCAGGAACAGCTTGTCGCCGAGCGCGCTGACGGTCTGCTCGTCTTCGTCCAACAGCGCCACCATGGCGATGTACTGGGTGTAGGTCAGTCCCACCTTGTCGAGCAGAGGCTTGTAGGCGCGACCGAAGGCCAGATTGGCCGAATAGACGGCAAAGCACAGGAAATTCGACAGTTTTCGGCCTTTGCCGGCGGCTTTGGCGGGACGGGACACGTGAACCTCCGCAATTCGTGATCTCCGCGTCAATATAAATCGCATCCGATTAAATCGGAAGAGCTTGACCGGACAGAGCGACGGGTTTATTTCAGCACGCATCCGATTAGATCGGATACGATTTAGGCCGAACCCGAAAGGATCCGCGATGACCACCGCTGCAAAGCTTCTCTTCACCGGCAAGACCCACGTCACCTCCGGCCCCGACGGCGCCGCGCACGCGAACGACGGCTCTCTCGATATCAAGCTGGCCCAGCCGCACCCGGCCGCCGAGAACCTGTTCGCCGCCGCCTGGTCGGCCTGCTACCTCGGCGCGCTCGGCCTCGCCGCCGCCCAGCGCAAGGTCAAGCTGCCGAGCGAGCCGTCGGTCGACACCACGATCGACCTGAGCAACGCCAACGGCGCCTTCTTCCTGCGGGCCCGTCTCGACGTCAGCGTTCCCGGCGTCGATCGCACGATCGCCCAGGAGTTGATCGAGGCGGCGCACGGCATCTGCCCCTACTCCAAGGCCGTCCACGGCAACATCGAGGTGACCACCACCCTCGTCTGACCCGCCATCAAGCGAACATCAGGAGCCGACCATGAGCCCCTATCCACTACGAACCCTGCGCATGCTTACGAGCGCTGCCGTGCTCGCCACCAACCTTCTCACCCTGCCGGCGGCAGCCCAGTCGGCCGGCGTCACGCGCACCGACCTCCAGCGCCATGATCTCAGCGCGCCCGGTCGCGAGGCGGTCCAGGTCCGCGTCGACCTCGCGCCCGGAGTTGCGTTCGGCCGGCACACGCATCCAGGCGAGGAGATTATCTATGTGCTGACAGGCGCCATCGAATACGACGTCGAGGGCAAGCCCCCGGTGACGCTTAGGGCAGGCGACGTGCTGTTCATTCCGGCCGGAGCGGTTCATGCGGCGAAGAACGTCGGCACGGACACCGCGAGCGAGCTTGCGACCTATATCGTCGCCAAGGACAAGCCGCTGCTGACGCTGGTGAAGTGAGACCGGCCGTCTCGATTGACCCGCACACAATATCTGACTAAAGTCAGGTATCATGCTCGATCCCATCTCCCGCGTCCGCCGCTTCAATCGCGCCGTAACCTCCGCCGTCGGCGCGCTCGACACCTCGTTCCTCGGGCGCGGCCGGCCGCTCGGGGCGGCGCGCGTGCTCAATGCGATCGGACATGGGCGCTCGGACGTGGCGGAGATCCGCGACTATCTCGGGCTCGATTCCGGATTGATGAGCCGGCTGCTCCGCAGCCTCGAGGACGAAGGGCTGGTCGAGACCACGACGCATGAGGACGATGCGCGCCGCCGTGTCGCAACGTTGACGCGCGCGGGCCGGCGCGAGTTCGCAGCCTACGAGGCGCTGTCCAATGCGCAGGCCGAAGGCTTCCTGGCACAACATTCGCAGCGGGAGGCGCTGCTGGCGGCGATGGACCTGATCGCCTCCGCATTGACGCGCGAGCGCGTCGCGCTGGAGGAGATGGATCCGCGGAGCGAAGCAGCACGTTATTGCCTGCGCGAGTACTATTCCGAGCTCGGCCGCCGCTTCAAGCAGGGTTTTGACGTCTCGCTGTCGCGCGATCCTGACGCCAAGGACATGCGCCGACCGCGCGGCACCTTCATCGTGGCGATGTCCGACACGCTGCCGATCGGCTGCGTCGGATTGAAGGGAACGGATCACGGCTATGCCGAGATCAAGCGTCTCTGGGTTGCCCCTGCAGCGCGCGGATTGCGGCTCGGCCGGCGCCTGATGGACGCGGCCGAGAATGCCGCACGCGACCTCGGCATCACGCTGCTGCGGCTCGACACCAACAGCGCGCTCGCCGAGGCCGGCCAGCTCTACCGCACCACGGGCTGGCGCGAGATCCCCCGCTTCAACGATGATCCCTACCCGGATCTCTTTTTCGAAAAGCACATCCAGTCGTAGACCTCGTCACGCCGCCGCCGCCGCGGCCTCGCCTTGCGGCTTCGCGAATGGCCTGAAATTCATCGCCATCAGGAAGGCGCCGAGGCCCATCGCCCAGGAGGCGATATAGAGCCAGGCGTAGCTGGAGAACGCGTCGTAGATCAGGCCGCCGGCGAGCGGGCCGGTCGCCATGCCGAGGCTGCCGGCCATCGCCGTGCCGCCGATCACCGTGCCCATCATGCGCAGCGGAAAGTTCTCGCGCACCAGCACGGCATAGAGCGGCATGGTGCCGGCATAGATGAAGCCGAAGACAGCGCCGACCGCGTAGAACGTCGCGAGTTGCTGCGCGAAGACATAGGCGAGCGCGCCGAACGCCTGCAACAGCAGGCCCGTCACCAGCACGCGCTTGGCGCCGAAACGATCGCCGAGCAGCCCGAAGGCGATACGGCCGCCCATGCCGGCAAAACCCTCGATGCTGTAGATCGTCACCGCCGCGATCAGCGGGATGCCGCAGCTCACGGCATAGCTGACGGTGTGGATGATCGGGCCGGAATGGGTGGCGCAGCAGAAAAAGTTGGTTGCGAGCAGGATCATGAATTGCGGCGAGCGCAGCGCCTCGCCCAGCGACATCTCCCCTTGCGACGCGCTCTCGCCCGCAGGCGCGGCGACGGCATGCGCGAGCGCGGGCGGGCGTCGTACCAGGAACGAGACCGGGATCATGATGGCGCCGACCACCAGCGCCACGATCTGCATCGAGGTGCGCCAGTCGTGGCCGGAGACCAGCCAGGCCGCGAGCGGCGCCATCGTCATCGGCGCCATGCCCATGCCGGCCGACACCAGCGACACCGCCAGGCTGCGATGGGTGTCGAACCAGCCGGTGACGGTCGCCATCATCGGCGCGAAGATCGCCGCGCAGGAGGCACCGACCAGAAGGCCGAACATGACCTGGAACGCCAGCAGCGAGGTCGCATGACTTGCGGCGAACAGGCTGAGCGACAGCACCGCCGATCCCGTCAGCACCACCGGCAGCGGCCCGAATCTGTCGGTCGCCGTGCCCCAGGCCATGCTGGTAAAGGCCATCGCCAGGAAGCCTATCGTCATCGCGCTGGAAATGCCGGTCACCGACCAGCCGGTGTCCTTGGCGATCGGCTGGAGGAACACCGGCAGCGAAAACATGCCGCCGATCGCGACGCAGCCGAGCAAGCCGCCGGCGGCAACGATCACCCAGCGATAGGAGGAAGCGTTCATTTGGGTCTCCCGTCAGGTCTGTCTGGGTGGAAGACGAATGGGAACTGCGCCTGCCGACAACGGCATCGAGGACACCAGATTTTTTTGGCGCCGCCAAACAAAAATCCCGAAAACAACCCCATGCACAGTAGCCGGCCGCTGCCGGATCAAGGACTTACCAACGACCCGCAACGCGAGGGGCGCGTTTGACACGTCGGGCAAAACACCGGCACAATGTCATCATCCCGCCAACGCGATCTCATCGCACTCCGGACGCCGCCGATCTGGCGCACGCCACCGATCCGGTGCGCGGTCAATGCTCCGACTTCGGAGGGAATAGCTGCATGCCAAAGATTGATCTCGCCACCGTGCCGGGCCGAAAAGGCTCGGGTTATCCCGCGCCGCTCGACGCGCCCTGCGCCGAGCGCATCCGGCAACGGCTGGGCAATGCCGGAAAGCTGACGGATTTCGGCGTCAACCTGATGCGTCTGCCGCCGGGCAGCTGGTCGAGCCAGCGGCACTGGCATTCGCATGAGGACGAGTTCGTCTATGTGCTTGAAGGCGAGCTGACGCTTGTCGAGGACGAGGGCGAAACCGTGCTGAGCGCCGGCGACTGCGCCGCCTTCCCGAAGGGGAGCGGCAACGGCCATCACATGATCAACCGGTCCGATGCGACGGCCGTCTACCTCGAAGTCGGCTCGCGCTCGCCCGATGACCTCATCACCTGCTCCGACGTCGATATGATGAGCCCGGCTTCCAGCGGCCGGTTCCTGCACAAGGATGGCACGCCCTATCCGCACGAATGAACGGCAACGGCGACGCCTCACATGGCTGCGCCACGCCGCCACTCGGTCACGGTCAGCCATACCGCCGAGACCAGGAAGTAGATCGCGCCGACCGCAGCGTAGCCCGCGACATTCGCGATCGTTGGAGACATCGGCGTCGTGGCCTGAAAGATGAAGAAGCCACCGGCCAGAGCCGACTGACCGCCGCTGAGCACCATGGCCCACTGCGCGCCAAAACTTCTCCAGCGGCGAATCGCGGTCCCCAGCTGGAGCAATCCGGACAGGATCGCCCAGGCCCCGAAGACGCCGAGCACCCCGTTCATGCTCATCCGCAAGGCGACGAGGACCGCGACAGTGGTCACCAGGCTGACCAGAACGTTCAGCGCCTGCGTGCGATTTTGAGCGAGCCCGCCACTGCGCAACGCGTCGACCAAGTTTGCCGCGGCGTCCCATGCCGGATAGAGCACGAGCAAGGCTCCGGCGATCGCCGCAGATGACGGCCCGACGGCAAACGCAGCAACGACCCAGGCGACGGAGAACGCCGCCCGAATGAAGTAGTAGACCTTCAGCCATTGCTCGCGGTCGGCCCGAACGAGATCCAATTGATGATGCGTCACTGCACTCTCTCCTTTACCTACTAGTTGGTAGTCTTACGCGCAACAAGTCGCCCTCCGCCCCCAGCGTGCCTGCGGGCGTGTCGTTGTCGCCTCGTCGAAATGTTTCAGTGCCTGGCGGACAACCGATCCAGCAGCGGCCCGGTGATCACGCCGAACATCTTTGGGTCGCCATAGGCACGCGCCGACAGCATCGCGCCGTGAACGGTCGCCATGAAGCCTTCAGCCTCGATCTTCGCTGCGCTGGAGAGATGCAGCTGCCCCTTCCGCTTGCCGCGCTCCATCACCGAGGTCAGCCACGACGTCAGCGCACGGAAATGCGCGCGGACTTCCAGCGCCACCTCCTCCGGCAGGATCGGTAACTCGCAGGCAAGCAGCGCACACACACAGAAGGGCGCCGTCGCATCATTGATGCACGCCTCCCAATACCCGACATAGCTTTTGAGCTGGTCGCGGGGGTCCGCGACATTGCGTTCGAGCGCGGACAGTCCCGCCTCGGCTTCCGCGCGATAGCGCGACACGAGGGTTCGGACCAGATCGACCTTGCTGGCGAAATGGTGGTGAATGCTCGGCTTGCGGATACCGACGATTTCGGCCACGTCGGCATAGCTGAAGCCGTTATAGCCGCCCGCGATGATCAGGGTACGCGCGCAGGCCAGGATGTCGTCGGCCGTCGAGGAAACGTTGGTCATGACGGATTAACTACCTTCCAGTTGGTAGGCAGTCAAGAACGGGATGCTTCAACCATCCGTGAGTGGTAGGGAGCCTGCATGACCATTCGTCCCCTCCTCCGCTATCCCGACCGCCGGCTCGCGATGGCGGCCCGTCCCGTCACCGCATTCGACGACGCCTTGCGCGAGCTTGCAGCGGATCTGCTCGACACCATGCGCGCCGCGCCCGGGATCGGCATCACGGCGCCGCATATCGGCGTGCCCTTGCGCGTCGTCGTGCTCGAGCTCGACGCCAAGGCGGGCCCGCAAACCTACGTCAATCCGGAGATCGAGTGGGCTTCGCCCGAGATGATCCTGCACAAGGAAGGCAGCGTCTCGATGCCCGGCGTCAACGACGAGGTCCAGCGCCACGCACGGGTGCGGATCAGCTATCAGGATGTTGACGGCAACACGCACAACGAGGAGTCGGACGGCTTGCGCGCCGTTTGTCACCAGCACGAGATCGACCAGCTCGATGGAATGTTCTGGATCCAACGGCTATCGCGGCTGAAGCGGGAACGGCTGGTGAAGAAGTTCGAGAAGATGTCGCGGGATTGAGCGCGTCGCACAACCAGTGCAGGCTCGCCGACAGACCGGGATGTCGCTGCGTGTTGCAATTCGGCGATGTTCATGGATTTCGGTAGAGGTCGGCACTGGGTCTCGGCATACAGAGCGAGATTTCAGAGAGAACTCCCGCCACTGCAGCTCCAGGTTTGCACGAAATTCAAGCCGATTGGCGTTGTACTTCCAGAGGGCGTGTACTCATTGAGGCGAGATGTCCGCTTTCGGATGCGAAGCAGAACTCACGTGCTCGATCCAAGCCTTACCGGTCGTGACCCAACTCGGACCTTCCGAGTTGCCGCACGCTTACTGCCGCCGTGCAACAGCAAATGCCGCCTCGGGGCAACAGGGCTCCTCCCGCGATTACCGCTCACAGGTCCGCAACAAAGTGCTAGGCTCCTCCTGGCCCCAGCGACGAATTTTTGGCTGGCCGTTCGGAGAGCGCTGTGACGGAGCAGCGGGTTCAAAGGCGATTAGCGGCGATTTTGGCTGCCGACGTGGTCGGTTACTCTGCGTTGATGCAACGCGCTGAGGAAGCTACCTATGCCGAGTTCGAGCGGCTCAAGCGAGAACTGATCGAGCCGAGCCTCTCCCGCCACGAAGGCCGTCTAATCAAGACAACGGGTGATGGCGCACTCGCCGAGTTCGCCAGTCCCCTGGCCGCCATGAGATGCGCGGTTGAGATACAGGATCATCTCGCCGAGGGTAGCGGTCCATTCAAGCTACGCATCGGGCTCAACCTTGGTGACGTGATCGTTGGACAGGACGACGACCTCTACGGCGACGGGATCAACATTGCTGTTCGGCTGGAGGGGATCGCCGATCCGGGCGGTATCCTGATTTCCGACAAGGTCTACAACGAAGTCGAGGGCAAGCTAGACACTGGCTTCGAGGATCGTGGCGAGCAGCAGCTCAAGAACATCTCCAAGCCGGTCCGCGCCTACGCTGTCCGCGCCGGAGCGCCAGGGGCGCTGACAGAGGGGCTGAGTGCGGCCCCGCCACACCCGGACAAGCCTTCCATCGCCGTACTGCCGTTCGAGAACATGAGCGGCGATCCCGAACAGGAATACTTTGCGGACGGAATGGTCGAGGAGATCATCACCGCGCTGTCGCGCTTCAAGTCGCTGTTCGTGATCGCGCGCAATTCGAGCTTCACCTTCAAGGGTCGAGCGGTCGATATCAAGGAAGTCGGGCGAAGGCTCGGCGTGCGCTATGTCCTCGAGGGGTCTGTGCGGAAGGCGTCGGGGAAAGTTCGCATCACAGGGCAGTTGATCGATGCGGTTACAGGCGCGCACATCTGGGTGGACAGGTTTGAGCGTGACCTGACCGACGTTTTTGCTCTTCAGGACGAAGTAACGCTCGCCGTTGTGTCGGCCATTGAGCCAAAGATGCTTCAAACAGAAATTGAATTGGCGACGCGGCGGCGGCCAGAGAACCTCACCGCGTATGATTTTTATCTCCGTGCCATGCCGCAGTTCTACCTAAGGACCCGCGAAGGGTTGGCCGAGGCAATCCGACTGTTCCACCGCGCCTTGGAGCTCGACCCTCGGTTCGGCGCTGTCGCGGCTCTGGCAGGTGTCTGCCACATGCTCAACGTCCTTTTGGGCTATGCCAACGATCCTCAGTTCGACCGCAAGGAAGCGGTTCGGCTTGCTCGTTTGGCATTGAGCATCGACGATGGCGATCCGGACACGTTAGCAAGGGCTGCCGTAATCTCGGCGTTCATGGTCGGCGATCGTGAAGCCGAGATCGAAATGGCTGACCGGGCGGTCGGGCTCAACCCAAATTCATGGCTCACATGGAGCTGCAGAGGCCATGTCTATAGAATTGCGGGGCTGCCGGAGGAAGCGATCTGGAGCTTTGAACGTGCCGTTCGCATGAGCCCAGTAGACCCGCTACTATACATGACGCTTACTGGCATTGGGCAGGCCCTTATCGAGCTTCGCCGCTTTGACGAAGCCATCGTCGTATTGAAGAAAGCCCTTCGTCAGAACCTTTATTTGGCAACTTACCAATGGCTCGCGTCCGCCTTCGCCCATCTCGGACGTGACGCTGACGCGCACGACGCGGCGGCGCGTGTGCTTGAGATCGATCCCGCCTTTACAATATCGGCGCTTATCGCCCGGGCCGGACTATCAAACGCAAAGCTGTTTATTGAGGGTCTTCGGAAAGCGGGGTTGCCCGATTAGCTCTCCATCCCGTGAGGCGATTGAATAGCGGCACTCTGCTGCGACGCATGAGTCCGGTTATGGCCCATCGCTTCAGTTTGCGACATGTCCGGAGCGGGGAGTAGACCGGAAGTCGTCGAGCTACGGGCCAAGCGACGCGATTGACCCAACTGAGACATTGGCGCACTAGTTTACTGTTGCGCAAGAATGCGGCAGGCGCTGTGGTGAGCTGCAACGCTCCGGCCCGAGCGGAGACAACGGTCACGGCAAACCTGAGCTTGGCTAGACCGGCTCCGCTGAGACCGACGCTAGCGGTCATAAAGCGGATCGCGATTGTCCATCCCAGCGAACCGTCCTCGGGTCTTGCGACGTCGCGGCCTCGAGATGCTTGGGAGCGGCGTGCGCGCGGGCGCCGGTCTCGATGCGCTAACGCACGAAGATGCCTTGTTTAGCGATGGTTGCGCGATATGGCGCCCGTCCTGTTCCTCGGCGGGAGGCGCATCACGACCGCAACTTTCAATTTAGGCAATCTTGGCGACGCGGCCGAGACTGGCCGCACCTGCGCCACAGGTGCGCCCCATTGTCATCCCCTCACCTCCTTAATCTGCGTGCCAAGTCGGGGACGTGAATGGGGGGGACCGCGGCCGCGCGGCTGGCGACATTGAAGATTTGGCAAACAAGCTGTATTGCCGGCGCGCTGACAGCGACTTCGCTTGTCGCGATTGGTCAGATCGCGGTACCGCGCCCAAGCATCGCAACGCCGAATGCAAGAGTGGCTGATGCATTCAGCGGCATCCCGCTGAATGTGACGACGGTTCTGACAAA
Source organism: Bradyrhizobium sp. LA6.8 (assembly GCF_040547935.1). Classification (NCBI taxonomy): domain Bacteria; kingdom Pseudomonadati; phylum Pseudomonadota; class Alphaproteobacteria; order Hyphomicrobiales; family Nitrobacteraceae; genus Bradyrhizobium; species Bradyrhizobium sp. LA6.8. Next base: position 1,264,518 of record NZ_JBEPQQ010000001.1, on the reverse strand, counting down.
TGCCGGCGCCGCGTTTCCGGCCCCGGCCATCGAGACGAAATTCGATACAGGATTATCGGCTAATGCGATCGTTGCGGCGGGATTCAGCGCCGCGGCGCCGGACTCGGTGCCGCCGTCCGATGTAACCACTTCGCAAGAGCCAATGTTGCAGGTCGCCAGCCTTGAGGCAGCGTCGCCCGAGAACTCGGCAACGCTACAGCAGGACCGCCCGCCCGTTGCTTCGCCCAATCCGGGCGAAGGCAAACCGTCGTATCTCAAATACTACGTCTACTCGGAAATTCCGCCGCCGGAGAAACCCGCGAAGATCGCCTTGTCGGCGTTGAGCGACGTTCCGCTCGGAACGCCCGTCCAGGAGATCGAACGTGCAGCCGCAGCGTTCGGTGTCGATGTCAACTTCATGAAGGCGGTCGCCAAAATCGAATCCGATTTCAATCCCAAGCAACGCACCGGCTCCTATATCGGCCTGTTCCAGCTGAGCAAGTTTGAGTTCAGCAAATACGGATCGGGCGACATCCTCAATCCTCGCGACAACGCTGTAGGTGCCGCCTACAAGTTTCTCAGCGAGGCTGCGCTATTCGAAATATTGACGCAGAAAAAGCCGACCCTTTCCGACCTCTACCTGATCCACCAGCAGGGCTGGGAAGGAGCCGCCCAACACATCAGCCGTCCGCAGCGGATTGCCTGGAAGTCGATGTGCGCAACCCGGGAGGGCTCGGCAAAGGGCGAGCGATGGTGCAAGCGCGCTATCTGGGGCAATACGCTGCCTGCGGTCAAACGCGAATGGAAGTCGGTCGATGATCTCACCTCGGGTGCGTTCGTGGCGATGTGGCGGGACCGCGTCGACACGCTCTATGCCCGCTATCCTGTGCTAACGGCGGCGGCCGAACGCTCGAGATAGAACAGCTTGCGACTGCGCACACGCACACCTCTGGGTCGACATTCGTTTCTTCGAGAAGCTGCGTCGGCAATCTAGTTTCCGGCTCCAGGTAAGTTTGCGTTCCGCTTAGAGACTGGGTGGTTGTTCGGCTCCCGCGGCCGGATTGACCCAATACCTCGACCCGTGCCGCTCCGCGGCCCGGACTCCTAGATTATTCACAGGCAATCACGTCGGCTGATGACCCATCAGCGAAGTGACGACACTCCTCGTTGAGGTCCGCTTAGTGGGGTGAAGCGGACTGGATTTGCTCACTCTGAGTTCTTCGCATTTTGACCCAAAGCAGACTTTCACCGGCCTGATTACACTTCCAAGGCGCCACCTTTTGTCTGTACGATAGTTCGGCTTGGCTGAGGGCCGCATGAAACGGCGCACGTTCATCACGGTTGTTGGGGGTATGGCTGCAACGTGGCCGTTCGCAGGTCATGCTCAGCAACCGACCAAGCTTCATCAGATCGGTGTGCTTTCACTCGGCCGCGGTGACAAGTCCGACGCAAGTCTAAAGACTCTCGATGCGTTTGTGCCGGCATTGCGTGTGCTCGGCTATACTGAAGGAAAGAATGTCGCGTTTTACCGTAAATTCGCAGACGGCGATGAGGCCAAGCTCAACGAGTACGCGCAGGAATTCGTGACGCACCGCGTCGACGCAATTGTTGCTTTGGCTACCCCGGCCGTCCGCGCAGCCAAGAATGCGACTTCCACCATTCCGATTGTCGGCATAGGCATGGCAGATCCCGTCGACGACGAACTCGCTTCCAGCCTGGCGCGGCCGGGCGGCAATGTCACCGGGACGGCATTTCTCGGCCCGGAGTTGGTGTCCAAACGGCTTCAACTGCTTAAGGAGATCGTTCCCGGTCTCTCTCACGTTGTCGTTTTGTGGCACCCTCGCGCATACGGTGAGCGCACAATGAAGGGGATGCTGAACGAGATTGAGAGCGCCGCCCGATCTCTCGGAGCAAGCCTTCAACTTGTGCCGGCGGATAGCCCCGCCGATCTCGAAAGCGCGTTTGCGGAGTTGGCCAAAGCGCGAGCGGATGGTCTCGTCGTGTTTCCTAGTCCGATGCTGTACAGCCAGTACTCTCGGATTGTACCCTTTGCCGAGAAGAACCGCCTCCCGACGATCTACGCCGCCAGAGAGGGCGTGGAGCTCGGTGGCCTTGTCTCTTACGGAGTCAACCTGCCTGACCTGTCACGCGCGACCGCTATCTATCTGGACAGAATACTCAAAGGCGCAACGCCGGCCGAGTTGCCGATACAGCAGCCAACCAAGTTCGAGCTGGTTGTAAACCTTAAAGCGGCCAAGGCGCTTGGTTTGGCGGCTGGTCGAGACTCTCTCCTGACCGCCGACGAAGTGATCGAATGAGCAGGCAGAATGTCTGCGATTGGCCCCTTTGAGACATGCCGCCCCTCACGATGAATGTCGGTTTTCGGGGGTAAAGCGGAAGTAGCGCGGACATCGCCAAACCGTCGCTTTTGACCCGCAGCGGACATCGTGGAGCGACGCCTAGCAAGCGGCATAGACCCGTCACAATCGGTGTCTTGATCTAAATCAAACAATCGCACATTGAACACGCTGTGGCGCAGAGCTAAAAGCACGACTGCGACATATCCATTCGTTTGGCACAAGTGACCGACCTTTGAAATCGGAGGAAGCAGTCATGAGTATCCGAAAGAGTGTTGCGCACGGCATGTTCGCACTGTTCGGCGCGATGTTGGTTGCGGTACCTCAAGCGACCGCACAGCAGCAGAAGCGGCCAAATGTCGTCATGCTAATGACGGATGACACTGGATGGAACGATTTCGGCGCCTATAGCGGGGGTGGCGCCGCGCTCGGCCATCCAACACCAAACATCGACCGGATCGCTAAGGAAGGCGCGACGTTCACGAACTGGTACGGGCAAGCAAGCTGCACGGCAGGCCGCGCCTCGTTTATAACCGGACGTATTCCGATCCGTTCGGCGCTCTCCATCGTGGTCGCTCCGGGCGATGAGAATGCGCTCAAAAAGGAGACGCCGACCATAGCCGAATTTTTTCAAAAGAACGGCTACTCCACCTACTTTTCTGGCAAGTGGCATCTCGGTGATAAGCCGGAGTCCTATCCGATCGAGCACGGGTTCGACGAGATGAAGGCGTTCGCCGCATACTATCCGGGCGTCTACACCTATGCCGATACGTCCAAGTGGTTTCATCCATGGTTTCCCTCGTACAACCCAGAGATCGCGAAAGCCTATTTTGATGTCGTAAACATGTACGAGTGGGAGGGAGTTGCTGGACAACCGGCGAAGAGAGGCGAGTACATTACGTACGATTACCTCGCCAACTTTGACGTCCGGCAGGCTGATTACGCAATCGATTACATCAAGAAGCACGCCAAGGACGCCAAGCCATTCTTCATGGACGTCAATTTCATGAAGATGCACAACCCGACCAACGCATCATCAAAATTCGCCGGGAAGTCGCGGTTGGGCGATTACTCGGACTCGGTGATAGAACTCGATGACGACATCGGCCGGGTCATGGACGCGATCCGTGCCGAAGCGCCGAATACGATTGTGATCGTAACGGCAGACAACGGGGCGTGGCAGGATGCTTATCCTGATGCGGGCACCACGCCTTTCCGCGGCGAAAAGGGTTCAGCATTTGAAGGAGGCTGGCGCGTACCCGGGTTAATGTGGTGGCCCGAACACATTCCCGCCGGTGCAAATTACCATGAAATGATGTCCCATATCGACTGCTGGGCAACGCTCGCCAAGATGGTCGGCCTGAGCCCGCCGCCGCACGGCGCATGGACCGACGATAATGGCAGGCCAATCTACTTCGACAGCATCGACAACAGCGAGTACATCCTCGGCCGCGCGAAGCACTCGGCACGAAGGTCGTGGATTTACATCGACGGCGAAAGCTTCATGGGCGCGCGGGCAGATGTCGGCGGTGATCCAACCAACCCCGATCTCAGCATCGCGTGGAAGTATCTCTGGACGGCCAAGGACACTTGGCTCGGTCCGGAGCAAAATCTCGGCGCGATTGGCTCGGTCTACAATCTGACGATGGACCCATTCGAGAAATACGACATGGTTTTCAACGGCGCGATGTCGGCACGTATGCCATTGCAGTCGCCGGGCAAGTACACCGGACAGGACAACGGCTGGGTCTTGGCACTAATCTTCCCCGTCGTGATGGAGTTCAACAAATCGATTGCCGACTATCCAAGCATCAAGCGTAAGCCGGGCGGAGCCTCGAACGATTGGAGACCGGATCTGCAGCGCCCGGAAAACCCGGTCCCGATGCTCGACATGAAAAACCTGCCGAATATCAAGGGGAGCGGTGGGTAATATCGCGACGTCCCGTGAAGCCATTGGCTGACGGGCTGCATCAAGCGGCATACGGCGGGTCGGCTTTCACGAGCGGCTCGCCGTCGCGCATCGAGTGCTTGCCCGGCGGGAGCCAACGTCGCCTTTTGGCCCATCAGCGAAGTGACGACACCTTTCATTGAGGTCCGCTTGGTGGGATAGAGCGGACTGACTTTGCTCACTCTGTGTTCTTCGCATTTTGACCCGAAGGCGACATCCGAGGAGGTCGCCAGACAATAGCCTTGCTGAGATCACTCTCCTTGACATTTCAGCTTGTCGACGCTGACGCTGCATTGCTCGGCGATCGTCTTGCAGCCTTCGCAGCGTTGGAAAGGTATCACCATGAGGAAGACGTTGTTGGCTCTCGCTGCCGTCGCGACTTTGGTCGTTTCAGCAGCCTCGCCCGCTTATGCTGGTCCGCGCTATGATTACGGCCCCGGCGGCAATCCGTATCCGCGCACTTATCCCGGACCCGGCGGCTATCCGTACTGGTCGGGCTATGTCGATGCCCCGGTTGGAGAGCCGATCCCGCCCTGCCACTGGATAACCCAGCGCTTCTGGGACGGGCATGGCTGGCGCGAGCGCCGCGTGCGCATCTGCGGCTGATCAGGTCGCGGCTGTTTCAGTTGTCTGTTTTTGGCCCGTGGCTAACCTCTGCTCAGAGGGCTGCAATGTCTGCTTTCAGGAGATAAGAGAACCAGGTCAAGCAGGTTGTCGAAGTCAGCCTGTGACCCAAAGCGGGGCCTTGGTTCGGCGCACCTTATCGTTGGGACGTGCGGTGAGGTCCCTAGCATATCGGTCGGAGAGGCAGTTGTTCGGTCAAGTTGGAAGCATTCTTTTCCGGGACATTCGCCAGCGATTTTGGCAAAGATTATCCCTTGCGAAGGCCTCGGGATCATCGACCAGCCGTGGACCATAACCCTGACGACGACCGGCAAGTCGCAGACGAACGTCGCAGCCTGTTGGGGCTCGCGGCGATGGCTCTCATCATAGGAGCGGCGACCGGATGTGTTGGGGCGATCTTCCGGCTTTTGCTCGCGCATGCCGATCGTCTGCGCGATGCGATGATCGCCTGGGCCCATGGCCACGCAATCTGGGGGTTCTTGACTGTCGTCGGCGCGTGCGGTGTCGCGACCCTGGTTGCCGCGTGGATGGTGCGGCAATTCTCGCCACACGCTTCGGGCAGCGGCATTCCGCATGTCGAAGCTGTTCTGCGCGAAGAGATCCCGCCGGCTCCGTTTGGCCTGGTGCCAGTGAAATTCTTCGGCGGAATACTGGCGATCGGCTCCGGGCTGGCGCTGGGCCGTGAGGGGCCGACCGTCCAGATGGGCGCCGGTATCGCGGTTTTCGCTGCGCGCGTCTGCCGGTTGTGTTGGGCGGACTCGCGAGTGCTTCTGGCGGCCGGCGCCGGCGCCGGCCTTGCAACGGCCTTCAATGCGCCGATTGCCGGGCTCGTGTTCGTGCTGGAGGAACTGGTGCAGAGGTTCGAACACCGTGTTGCCATCGCCGCCCTTGCAGCACTGGCGACGGCGATCCCAGTCGCAAGGCTGCTTCTCGGTGACGCGCCCGACTTTCACATCGGGCCGCTGAGCTATCCCAGCGCTGAGTCCGCCCCGCTGTTCCTTGCTCTGGGTGGCATCGCAGGCCTGCTGGCCGTCGCATACAATCGCACCCTGCTCGCGACCATCGCAGTTCGCGACCGATTTGGAGGGCTACCGATCGAGCTACGCGCCGGATTGATCGGCGCAAGCGTCGGCATGTTGGCCTGGTTCGCGCCCGAACTGGTCGGTGGCGGAGATCAGATCACGCAGCGGGCGCTGATCGGCCACGAGAGTGTCGGGATCCTGGGGGGCGCATTCCTGATCCGATTCGGACTCGGCGCTCTCTCATACGCTGCCGGCACGCCCGGCGGCCTGTTCGCCCCCTTGCTCGTGCTGGGAGCCCAGTCTGGGTTGCTGTTCGGGGCGGCTTGCCGTCTTGCATTCCCGGCGCTCTCTATCCAGCCGGAAGCATTTGCTTTGGTGGGCATGGCCGCTCTCTTCACCGGCGTTGTGCGCGCGCCGGTGACCGGCATCGTTCTCGTCGCTGAAATGACCGGTAACGTGACGATGCTGCTGCCGATGCTGGGAGCTTGCTTCATGGCGATGCTGCTGCCCATGCTGCTGGGTAATGCGCCGATTTACGATTCCCTGCGTGAGCATACGCTGCGCTTGGAGCGGCAAATCAGACAGAGATGAGATCGGTGTCACCCACCCCAACGACGCCGATGCGTTGCAACATTTTGGGCGTTCGACTTCCCCATCGGAAATTCTGTTCTTGAGCAGCGTTTCATTTCCGCTTGTGGGCCCCTGGCGGACGCTTTGTGGTCTTTGCTCAGATGTCGGCTTGTGACCCAACGCGGACGTAACCGCTGTGCGCAGGCGGGAACCAAGACCTCCTTCAATGCGACGAAACAAAACCTGCCGGGATGAAACCATTTTCCGACGTTCACGAAGGCATGGTGAAACCGCCGGCCATTAGAAAGCGACCACAGGAAGCGATGGGCCGAGGGGGCGGTGCGTAGGGAACGACAATCGCCGTGGGGCGAGGAGCGAAGCCATGTCACAGATTCGCAAAGCTCTTCTAGGCGCTGTCGCGACCGCGTTGACGCTCGGTGCAGTGCAGTACGCTTCAGGTCACGGCCTCGTAAACCGCTGGCAGGCGGTCTCCGAACAGTCAAGCCACATCGTCAATCGCGCCGGCAAGGCAGATCATCTTGCCGACCGCAAGCCTTTCGCAGTTCCGACGAAAACGGTTTCGCTGCGCTTGAACGATCTCGCCGATACCTCGGTCTTGCTGCGTATTCCGGCTGCGCAGGCCCGCACCACCAAGCCACCGACGCTGCTGCGAAATCAGAGCCGTAAGCCGACACTTGCCTGCGAGCCCGTGGTCAGCGCGCTCACGGAAGTCGCAAGGCTTCTGCAGCCCGGCCGTTGCGTGACCTGATCGGCTCAACCCTCACCGTTCATACGCCGACCGGAACGCAAACGGCCGCGCCTTGCCTTCATGCGCCAACGGCTGCTCGAGGCAGCCGCCGATTAGTAGCGAGGGCGAGGCCTCTGTCGGAGCGTACTACTACTTTAGCGGTTCGTCTCAGCCCGCGCCGGCCAGTGCCGCGGCATCGGCGCCGAGCCGAGGGCGTGCCAGAAAATAGAACGCGGTGACGTGCGTGATCATCAGCAGCGGCACGTAGATGATCGGGATCGCGTAGGTTGAGCCAAGCCACTCCGCATGCGCGGGAAGGCCGACCTGGATGGCGTCATAGTAGTCGACGACGAGATCGACCGTGCCCGCGAGATTGAAGGCGACGACGAACAGCCAGAAGAGCGTGCGTATCCTCACCGTGAGAAGCGCCAGCATGGCCAGCACCCCGGTCGCGAAGTCGCCCCAGGCGGCGAACACCGCGAATCCAGCCGGCAAGTCCGGACTCACGACGCCAGGAAGGATGAAGACGAGCCCGAAGAAGCGGAAGCTGTGCAGAGTGGCGATGGCACGGTGCGCGTCGCGCCCGTCCATCGACCTGAGCCAGGGCCAGACATACGTGCCGAAGCAGAGCAGCCACGCGACATAACCGAGGACAAGATGTATCTGGAACAGCGTTTCTGTCGTCATTTTGGCCTCCAATCAGATCGCGACTAGCGCGTAGAGCAACCAGGTCCATACTGCCGTGAATGGGACGGGCCAAAGCAGGCCATGCCAGGCCCGAAGCGGCGGGACGATCGCAGCGGGAACAGCATCGGTGGTCATCGGCCGCCCTCCATCCGAGTCGCGCCCCTATTGCCGACGCTCGGGATTGGCCATGAGCAAGCGGAGCGGCAAAAGCGGACCGATTGCGACATACTCGTGGTCGATCAGATCTTGCCTGGCCAATGGGAGATCCTCCATGATCGCCTGTGCCCCGGCGACATCCCCGGCATCGACGAGGAAGACCGCTCCGCGCCCATCGCCACGCGAATACCACTCCCGAATTTTCCCATTGAGATTGAGCTGCACCGTCTGCTGGATTTCAGCGGGCATGACGGCCATGACCTGCTCGCGCGTGACGCCCGCCTTCACGGTCAGGATGACCATCACCCCGGTGGTCGCGGGCGACATGGCTCGTGAGATGGCTTGTGTTTGGGCAACGGATGGATCGGTCATGGAAGTCGCTCCCATCAGGGTTAGGGTGAGCATGACGACAAATCTACGGATGACTTTCATCGGTCTCGTTTCCCGGAGCACGGCGGTCTCCTTTGTTCTCTGAGATCACGCTGACGTCGCAGATGTCCGACATCAGCGATGCTTCCGATCTGCGAGCAAGACATACGATCGATTGGCGCGAGCGACTATTCGGGATAATGTTGATGGGCTATGAAGCAGAACTTCACAGTCAGACAAGGCGCGCTCGATGGCGTGGAAGCGTTCCTGCGCGTCGCCCAGTACCGCAGTTTCCGCCGGGCAGCCGCGGAGCTCGGGGTCACGCCATCGGCCATCAGCCAGGCGGTCCGTGCGCTCGAGGCGCGTGTCGGCGCAGCCTTGTTCATACGCACGACACGCAGTGTCGGCCTGACCGAGGCCGGCGCGCAATTCCTCTCGCGCGCAAAGCCCGCTTTCGAGGAGCTCGTCGCCGCAAGCGAGGTTGCGCGCGATCTTGGGCAGCGGCCGACTGGACTGTTGCGCCTCACCGTGCCGCGCGCGGTGGTACCGATCCTGCTGGAGCCGCTGATCGCATCCTTCTGCCAGGCCTATCCCGAGGTCGAGGTGGAGATCGCCGCCGGCGAGGAATTGGTCGACCTCGCGGCCAAGGGGTTTGATGCCGGCGTCCGGATGGGCCAGTTCATCGCCACCGACATGGTCGCGGTCCGGCTGACGCCCCCTTTCCCGTTCGTGGTCGTCGGCAGCCCCGACTATCTAAGCCGGCACGGGCGGCCCGAGCGTATCGACGACCTGCGTCAGCACGCATGCCTGCGCATTCGCCGCAGCAACGGATCGATCGCGCCCTGGTCTCTTGTCGATGGCAACAAGACAGTCGAAGCGATCGTCTCGGGGCCGCTGATCGCCCACGACTTTCCCACCATGCTTGGCGCCGCCGTGGAAGGCATGGGACTTGCGCAAGTGCCCGCGCCGATCGCCACCAGCCTGGTGAAGACGGGAAAGCTCGTACAGGTCCTGAAGTCTTACGCGCCAATGGCACCGGGCGTGTTTCTCTACTATCCGAGCCGCCATCAAACGATGCCGAAACTGAGAGCCTTCATCGATCACGTGAAGGGCCGCCCGGTCGGTGGCGGCAAAACGCGCGTCCACGTTGATGACAAGCGAACGCGCGCGACGAAAACGCGCTGACATCGAAAGCGCGGAACGGTTGATCAAGCCGTTCGAGAAGATCGAAGCTATCCGCCCGGTCTCATGGTCAAGCTTCTGGCCTCGCGCATCGCGATGGCGCTGGGGAGATGAGCGCGTGGAATGGGTAGAGCGAAGCGAAACCCATCGGGTTCAACGCGCGGTATTGATGGGTTTCGTTTCGCTCTACCCATCCTACATCGTGGAGCTCACGCCCTCTTCCCGCTCCGTTTGGTCATCGGCGCGTGACGACGCTCCCGTTTGCCGCGCGCGATCTCCGTCGCCAGCGCGTCCAGCTTCGGCTCCCAGAAATTGCGGAACTGACCGATCCACGCATCCACCGACCGAAGCCCCGCACCGTCGACCGAATAAAGCCGCCTTTGCGCCTCCGCCCGAACCGTCGCAAAGCCGCTCTCGCGCAGCACCTTGAGATGCTGCGACACGGCCGCCTGCGTGATCCCGAACTCGGCCCCGATCGCTTCAACGACCTCACCGGACGCCATCTCCCCCGGGGCGAGCAGCTCGAGGATGCGACGGCGCACGGGATCGGCGAGGACCTCGAAGACGTGCATCAGCTTCCTGTGCCCGGATGTGCGACGTCAGGCGGCATCTCGCCGCGGTAGAAGGCGATGGTGCGGTCGGAGCGCTGCTTCGCCGTGTCAGGATCGACCCCGCTTGCGACATGCGCCGCGCACCAATATTCACCGCTTGTCGTCATGAATTCCTTGCCGGCAGGAGAGCCCATCCAAGCCTCGGCCGTCTCGTGGTCGACCGATGCGCCGGTCGCAACATATCGCTCCAATCCCGCGATGGCGAGATCCCAACCGATACCCACCGCACCAGGACCGAACTGATTCCAATGGTCCTCGATGATTGCGGTGTGCTCCAGCGTCAGACGCGCCTGCTCCCGTTCTGCTGCCAGCTTGACGTCGATCCAGCTCATCCCGCCGCCGAATTCCCACGTCGCTGCAAAATGCGTCGGCGGCGCACATGCCGTAATGGTGCCGCCCGCGTTCCCCTTCAGCTGGTACCTTCCGCCCAGCTGGAGGTCTCCCTCGACCGGCAGGAACCAGCGCGGAATGCGTTGCCGGCTGGTCACTGCGTCCCAGAGATCGTCGACACTGGTCTCGTAAAGCCGCGTCAGCGTCACCGTGCTGGCTGCTTTTCCATCCTTCTCGAAATTCTTCACCGAACGCGTGACAAGCCCCAAGACCCTGGCGACGTCGATTTCCATTGCATCCCTCCGTATCGTTTCGCGCAATTGCGAGTATCGGCCTTCACTAATATAAGTCAACTCTTATATTAATGAGACCGTGCCGCTGTGTGGAGCGCGCGATATTGATTGATGCCAGGTCGTCCGCCGTCGGAGGGCGCTATTTCAGAGGCAGGAACACGTCCGCAACCGTCTCATGCTCCGGCACCTCCGGGAAGAAGCTCAGCCGCTGGCAATAGATCGGGAAGTCGCGTGCTTCCTCGCCGCTCGCCGGAAGCCAGTCGCGATAGAGGTAGAGCGCGGCGGGTTCCAGATTGTCGGTGTAGCCGACGACCCGCAGCACCGCGCAGCGTCCGCCGGGGATCTCGCCGGCCTTGATCTCTTCGCCGTTCGCCTCGATCGGCTGGTCGGTCCCGACACAGAGGTCCGTGCTGTAAGTGGCGGGCGAGGAAGGACGGCGTTCGGACCGCCAGACATTGAAGGTCGGACTTGTCCTGGGGTGCAGGCCGGCTTTCTTTCGCCACGCGATAAACCGCCGGATGGTGTCGCCGAGCGTCGCCGGGTCGCCCCGATGCTCCATGATCGCCACCCTCGTGGAGGGCACATCGCGTATCGTCACGTCGTCAGTGGTAAAAGTCTTCATGAGCTTGCTCCTCGCGTTGTCGAGAGGCCCGAAGGCCACAAGCCACGGCTCCCAGTCGGGAGAGTTGCGGAACGACGACGGCGATTGCCCGAACCGTTGCCGAAAGGCGCGGGCAAAGGCGTCCGGTGCATCGTAACCGGCGTCCATCGCGATGTCAGTGACACCAAGGGCGTCACTGTAGGCCAGCATGTAGGAAGCGCGCTTCATACGGGCCAGCTGGACATAGCGATGCACTGACAACCCGAAGGTCGCCGTAAACTGCCGGTGGAAATGAAATTTCGAGAAGGCCGCAACGCTGCTCAGCGTTTCCAGGTCCAGATCGCTGTCGAGATGCCGGTCGATATGGTCCAGCACCCGCCGCATCCGGTCCTGATAGTTTTGCAGCGCCGCCTTCATCGTCCCTCCTCCGTGGCGGCTCCAGATAGCCGCTGACGGCGATCATTTGCTCGACCGATCTTGCGGTTTGGAAAGTTGTCGCGAATTCGTCGGCCCCGTAGGGCGGATTAGCGAAGCGTAATCCGCCATCTTCAACGCGGCTCGATGAAAGGTGGTGGATTACGCCTTCGGCTACCCTACGCCATCAGCCCCCGCCACGCCCTACCCCGCCGGCCATCAGTTCCTTCGCCAGCGCCATATAGGCCGGCAGCGTCACGGGGTCGTTGGCGGCGTTGCCCGCGACGGGGTGCGATGCGTAGCGCGCGATCACCATCTCGGCTTTGGGATCGACGTAGATGCCCTGGCCGTGAACGCCCCGCGCCATATAGGCGCCGTGGGCATTGTGCGTGACCCACCATTGGTTGCGATAGGACGCGCCGGGCAGCGTGGTGTAGCCGGCCGGCTTGAACTTCTCGGGATCGCCGCCGCGCGCGATATCCTCGACCACCTGTGACGGGACGATCTGGCGGCCGTTGAATCGGCCATGATTGCGCATGGTCTCGCCGAAGCGGGCGAGGTCGCGCAAGCTGGTCGAGAGGCCGCCACCGCCACTTTCGGTGCCGATGCGATCGACGTGATAATGCGCGTCCTCCTCCGCGCCCATTGGCGTCCAGACGCGCTCGGAGAGAAGGTCGGACAATGTCATGCCGCTGGCGCGCCGGCAGATCCAGGCGAGCACATCGGTGTTGACGGTCTTGTAGGCAAAGGCCTTTCCGTGCTCGCCCTGCTTCTTCTGCGCGGCAAGGAAATCGAAGATATTGGTCGGGCCGTCATAGTCAGGCGGAATCGGCGCCATGCCGTTGGCACGGCGCAGGCCCCACACGTGGGAGTTCTTGTCGGTATAGACTTCGGTGTATTCGAGCCCCGTGGTCATATCCATGACCTCGTGCACGCGCGCATCGCCGAACGCGCTAGCCTTCAGCTCCGGCACATAATCCGGCACGAGCGCCTGCGGATCGATCTTGCCCTCGGTGACCAGAATGCCGGCCAGCACGCCCGTGAAGGATTTCGTCACCGACATCGCGATATGCGGCTTGTGCGGCTTCAACACGCCAAAATAGCGCTCATAGATCAGCCTGCCCCGATGCAGCACCGCGATGCCGTCGGTGTAGGTCTCCTCCAGCATCTTTGCGAACGTCATCGGGCGCCCGTCCATGGTGGTCGAGGCGACCGCGCCGATGTCGTGGTCCTCACGCGGCAGCACCGACGCAGGCCCTGCTCCGCGCCAGACATTCACCGTCGGCACCAACTGGCGGACGTTGCTCCAGGCCCAGCGCAATTCGGGAAAGCTGCGGAAGGAGCCGTTCTGGAAGGTGATCGTGCGGTCGGGCGCTGGCGGGAAGCCCTTCATCCAGCCGAGCGCTTCGGGATCGGTCTCGGTGGAAGTTGCGGGCTGTTGGTTCGGGGCAGTTGCGGCGGACATGAACACGAACTCCGGAAGCAGCGGTGCGGATGGCGTATCATGGGATGGCATGATCCACATCCGGCGTTTGCGCCGAGGTGCCGTGCAGTGATCGGGGCGGCGGCGACCCTTCGCCGCCTGCCCCTGCTTGGTCAATCACACGCCGATCGACGTCGTCAACATCGACGCCTGCATCCGACAGCGCATCGCGCCTTACTCGAAGGTCGCGCTGTTCCAGTACACCGTCGGTGACGACTTGCCGGGATGCACGACGAGAAAGCCGCCCTGCCAGGGGACCACGCTAGGCGTCCGCTGGGTGAACGCGCCAGCGATCGTGCCTGAATCGCTCCAGTCCGCGCCGTCGCTGGTGACCGAGTAACGCACCTTCTTGTTGTTGTCGGCATAGAAGCAATAGAGCGTCCCGTTCGGCCCTCCGGCGAGCGCGCCGCTGGTGTTCGAACAGAGCGACATGCTCGGCAGCAGATTGGGGCCGGTCCAGTTCGAACCGTCGGACGACACATAGGCGCCGAGCACCGTCGGCATCCCCTTTTCGAGACCGGCGATCGGCGCCACGATCACCAGCGCGCCCCCGCAGCTCTCCACCGCAGGCGCCACCAGCCCACCGCCCGCGATCGTCGCAGGCACCGGGCCGTCGACGCTGGGAATCATCACGCTTTGCGGAGACCCGAAATGCACCCAGTCGGTCGTGCTGAGATACTGGATGCTGCCGTCGGCGCCACCCCAGGCAATATACCAGACGCCGTTGAGCTGGCCGATGCCGGCCCCGGTCGTGGCCGGCGGTGCGGGCCAGAGCCCCGCTGCGCTCCACGGCCCTCCGGACGCCCCAGAGGACGAGATGAAGGCGAGAAGGCTGGTCTTGCCCAGACCGAGCAGCGCCAGTCCGCCCGAGGGCGTCGCGCAGGCGGCCAGTCCGCCGAACGGGCTCATGGTAGGCGACTTCGCACTGGACCATTTACCCTGATTGAGGCTCCACGCACGCATCGCCGGCGGCAAGGGACTCCCCATTCCGATGCAGAGGATTTGCGATCCCGGCATCGTCGCGAGCGCCACCGGAACGAGACTGACGCTCGAAGCGATTGGCGCGTCGGTGCCGAACGGCAGGAAGGTCGGCGTGACGGCCCAAGAGCCCTTCTGCGATGGTCCCGTTGGGCCGGTCAGGTCGCCCTTCGCGATCGGCAGGATCACTTCCGAGAGCCAGGCCTGCAGCGTGGTCGAGCCTGCCACGTACTGCACGGCGTCCTCGACCAGCACGTTCAGTTGCATGCCGCTGGCGGCGGCGGCGACCAATGAGCCTATCTCCGCGTCGGTCAGCGTGGGCTCGATCGGCTGTCCCCAGCGTCCCCTGAAGGCGAGCCAGGGTGGCGAGGTGACGGGCGTGGGAAGGATCGCCTGCGCATCGTTCTGGATCACGACCGGCGGATTGGGCGCGGACAGATTGACGGTCGGACCGCCGCCGCGCGCGTAGTCGGCCACCGCGAAGCGCACATCCCACACATCGACGCCGCCGATCTCATAGGTGCTGTTGCTGGCGGCCGGATAGTTGGCATGCGACCCGCTCGCGACATAGACGTTCGGGTGCGTGCCGCTCAGCGACAGGAAGCCGTCGTTCGGCGAGCACCATTGTCCGCCCGAATGCTGCGAGAAGAACACGCCGACGACCTGCTGGTCGATATTGACGCGCACCGTGACGCATTCCCAGTCGCCCCAATGGATCGAGAGCGGCATCAGCGCCTGACCGGTACTGCCGGTCCAACCGGTGACCTCGAAGGTCTCCTGTCCGTTATAGGGATAAAACAACCAGTACTGGAGATCGACCATGTCGGTGCGGTCGTCGACAGGCAGGACGTGAACATAGCTGGTGGCGGTGGGGATATAGCCCTTCATCAGCGAGGCCCATATGGCCTGCGGCGCGACCAGATAGTCGTCGGGGCTGCTCTGCTCGGCCGTCCCCCAATTCCACTGACCGGGACCGGAATAGATGCCGCCGGCGGCCTGATAGCCGACCTGGCCGATGTACCAGTCGGTCGACGAGGGCAGATTGACCTCGTCCTTGTCGAGATGAAGGATCGGCGCGAAGTTCGAGACGAGTTCGGCAAGCGTAGGCCAGGCCATGATTTGCTCCCTGCTGGTCGTGGATCGACGGTCGGGAGCTTTCGAACAACCGATATTGGACGCGAGCCAGCCCCTGCGCGATAGTCTACGCCAATACACGCTTAAAGCGAGATCACATCATGCTGAAACTGAGCGCAGATGAAACAGCGCGGCAGCGATGGAGAATTTCACACTGCTGTCATTCGTCTGTGAAGTTTGCGTCCTGGCGCGGCCGCTCGCGCGGGTGCGCGTCATGAGCGAGCACTCGCGCGCCGAGGCTAGTCGAGCAGGCGGCGAGCTATTGTATTGATGGTCAGGTCGATGGCGGCGCCCTGCTCGTCGCCGTCGCCAATGAACCAGGCTGCCGACAACCCCGTCCACGCAACGATCCAGCGAAGCAGCCGCTCGGGCTGAAGTCCCGTCGCGGCGACCACGATATCCAGCCGGGCCTCCAGCCGACCCGGCAGGGTCGCAAGCGGACGGCCGGGATCGCTGAGGTCAGGGTTCGTGAAGATGTTGGCATAGTCGAATGTTCGTTCGCCGATCAGCCCATGCGGGTCGATCGCCAGCCATCCGCGTTCACCGAAGTCGAGCACATTCTCGTGGTGCAGGTCGCCGTGCAGCGGACCGATGGCGTGTGGCGTGGCCAGGAGCTGGCGGGCGATATCGGCGGCGGGCGCGAGTGCTGCGTGGTCCGGGGCGAGCTGGAAGAGCGGCTGAAACCAGTCTTCCAGCGGGTGCAGGTCGGGAAGCGGACCGGGCCGCGTAGCGTGCAGCCGCGCCGCCGTGTCGCAGAGGATCCGGCATGCCTCCTCGTCCCGGCCCGACCAGGCCATCTGCGCGAGATCACCGGCTCCCGAGGCCCGTTCCATCAGCAGAGCGTCCGCACTCGAGGCAAAGACCCTCGCAGCGCCCTGACCGTCCCACCAGGTCAGAAGGCGATAGCCCGCCCCCTCATCGGGAATACGGGCAACCTTGAGCATTGCAGGCCGGCCCTCATGTCGGACCGGCAGGACCCAGCTGGAATGGGTGGTCAGCAGTGCCCCGTCCGGAACCAGACGCCATCGTTCAAGCCACGTTGCGACTGGCGCTGGAATATGGGGATGCGAGTCCATGGGGTCATCACCTGAGATCATGTCCGGCGCTCTGTCTGCCGAGACTTGATCAACAATGCGGCCGGCCGCCACCGCTCCGTTGCCGCGATACCCTTTCCACGTTTTCGTTTTCCTTTCCCGTGGTCAAAGAGTCGCGCTTTCGCGTCGCCGTCGGCGAAGGTGACGGCGCACCTGCGACGACACAGTCGCAGGTGCGCTCGCCCATGACACCGATGGTCTTCACCGGGCTCTGGCGAAACCGTTACCGCTTTCGCCCAGCGCGCCCCTTTGCCTTCGCCGCGCGTTTACGGCCTGGGGCGGCTGCTCGCGCCGGTCCGCGTGGCGTACGGCCGCCGGTCTCAGTGGACAGTTCGGGACGCAACCTGGCGAGCTTGGCGCGATCGGGCAGCATGTCGGCAAAACCGTCGATCGCGCGCGGCGCGGTCGTATCGTCGCCGGCCGCAGCCGTCGCGGCGCGCGCACCTGACGGCACTGCGGTCTGGCTGAGCGCCTGCAACCGCCGGCACGCTTCACCGAGGTGATAGGCATCGCCGCCGAGCGCCACCCATTTGCCGACGTCGGGATGCAGCACGAGATTGGCCGAATGGTTGTCGCTCGCGCTGGTCGGATAATCGACGAACACGTCGATGCCCGACTGCACGCCAACCATCACGCCCTGCGCCGACCACGACACCGCAACGTCGACGCGGTAGCGGCCCGGTTTCTCGAAGGCGAAGCCCGCCGTGCTCCAGAACACCTTCGCTGACGCCGTGACGCTCTTGCCGGGCTCAAGCTCGCCCAGCTTCGCGTGCTCGCACAGGATCACGAACGGCCTGACCGGACGCTCGTGCCCCTCGCCGTCGGTGACGGTGATCGATGCGAACAGGGCCTCGGTGCTGACGTCGTTCGGCGCGCGCAGCGACACGCCGCTCGTGTTCGTCATCGTCCAGGTCAGATCCAGCGGCTGGCCGAGCGCGACGCGGTCGGTCGTGGCCGTCACCGTCAGCGCCAGCTCGGAAGGTTCGAAATCGTGCCGGTCGGCGGCCTGCGGCGCGCCGGTCGGGAACCAGCTTGCGAACGGCCATCCGCCCGGACGAATGACCGGATCCGGCATGTGGTTGAGGTGATGACGGACGTTGGTGTTGTGCGCGAGCGCGATCTGGTCCGGGAACACGCCGGGTGCGCCGGTCGCGGGACCGCCGAGCACGTCCGCCACGCTCGGCGTCGTGGTCATGATCGAGTTGTCGGCCGCCGTCTCCTGCTCCTGGTGGATCTGGTTCAGCGTATGCGTCAGCTCGTGGGTCGCGCTGCGCAGGAACGCGCGTGGCACGTCACGCTGCTTCTTGTTGGCGGCGAGACCGAAGTTCGAGGAGTCCGAGACGGGATAGCCGTCATCGGAGAAGCTGGCGCAGCCTTCGCGGGGTACGCCGATCTGGTCGTACATGATGCCGCGCGAGCACCCGAGTTTTGCGGGCACCACGATCATGTGCACGCGCCATTCGGTGTCCAGATTCGTCGCGGGATTGCGCACGGTCGTCATCAGCGCGTGCAGATCCGCAGAGCTCCAGCAATTGGTCGCCACCACGCCTGATGGCACCGGGACGTTGAGCTGGTCCTGCACCACCGACAGCTGCCAGCCGGTCTTCGCGAAGACCGTGTCGAAGAACTCGGTGCCGCCGGCGCCGTCAGGCACCGGCGCGGGCCGCACGGCTCCGACCAGCGTGTCGATCTCCAGCGTGGCGCGGCGGAAGAACTTCGACACCCAGGCGAGCGTGATGCTGCCCTTGTCCACGCCGCCCTCGAACAGCCGGCCCTGGTAGAACGGGCCGCCGGTCAGGGAGAACGGAAACGGCGCCGGCACCTTTGAAAGCTTCATCGTCACGGTGCGCGACGGCGAAGCCGGGAACGTGCCTTTGAACTGGCCGGCCGGCGGCTGCGTGTAATTGAACTGCTCGGCTGTGATCGTCAGCTCGCACTTCTTCGGCGGCGGGACCGCGACAGGCGCGGACACGCTGGTCACCCTGAGATAGGAATGATAGCGCGCGCGGGGGAAGATGGGGATCCGCGGCCTGCGGATCGGAAACGGAATCAGGGGGTCATCGAGCGCACTGAGCGAACCGGCCAGGCTCGTCAATCCCGAGCCCGCCGCCGCTTCATCTTCGTCCGCGTCGCCCACCGGCACCACGGGCCCCACCGGCGGGATCGGACCGATCACCGGCCGGCGCGAGTAGAGATCGCCGCTGACGATCAGATGGTCGGCGCCGCCGTCGGGTGCCGAGCGATCGACGCGCAGCGTGCCTTCAAAGGTCACGAAGCCCGCGGTCGGCCTGAAGTTGATCTGGTAGCAGCCTTCGCGGAAGTCGAGCCTGCACAGCCTGAACGGCGGAAACGGCTGCAGATCGGTCGAGGCCGGCTGATCGCCGGACTCCTCGTCGCTGAAGCTGATCTGGCGCGACAGCGGGACTTGCGGCTTCATCGCGGGCTCGACCGATGCCGCGGTCATCTTGGAAAGGCTGCCACTCGATTCATGCTCTGAGCAATTGCACATGTCGTCTTCTCCTCGTTGAAAGGGTGAGACGATCGACGTGAGCATCGGGCTCGTTCGCGGGTACAGCCGCGTTATTTCGGTCAGCTGTGGCGTGCGCAGTCCTACGCGCGCCGATAGGTCACGACACAGCCCTCTGAATCCGTAAACTCAAATCGGTCGGCCTTGAGTGAAATGCGATAGGTCACAAGTTCATCAGTCGCCGTCCCGACGACGAGTGTGTTGGAATCTTCGAGACGGTAGATTCCCGCGTCCCACCACACCATGCCCTGCCCTGGTCCGCGCATGCCGCGGTAGGTGCCGGTCGAGAATGTGAGAGTGGCGGGATATTTGTCCGCACACGCAGCCGACGTGGATTTGGTCCACGTACCAACCATGCTCTGTTCGTGTTTGTCAGCCATAGTGTCTCCATAGCTCTCATCGGCCGAGCGGCCGATTGGAGGCTATTTCAACATGCCGTTCTGGCGTGTGCAGCTCATTTGAGGCTGATGTGATGGCGGGTGTGTCAAATCGACTAAATTCACCACGTTCAATCACAACAGGTACTCTATCGCAGCATTGACGCAAGCGTGCGTGTGAGATGCTTCACACCGAAGGTGCGACAATTGAGCACCGGCGATGAGAGCGAGATGAAAGCGCGGCGGAGCAACTGACGCAAATTCAATCGGAGACGTTCACTTCCGAACCGTGCGGTTGACCTTGGTGTCCATCAAGGCGCTGAGAGGTCCGGTAGCGGCCGGGCGACATGCCATGATGTCGATGAAAGAGTTTCGAAAACGCCGCCGCTGTCTCGTACCCGACCTGGCTCGCGATCCGTGCGATGGGCTCATCGCTGGTTTCGAGCAGGAACGCCGCTTCCGCCATCCGGCGTTCGATCACATAACGATGCATCGACTGGCCGACGAGCTTGGTGAAGCGGGCCGAGAATACCGAGCGGCCGAGCCCCACGCGATGGCCGAGGTCGCTCAGGGTCCAGGGCCGCTCCGGGTTTTCGTGGATCAACTTGAGCGCCGGTCCGATATGCGGGTCCGATATGGCCCCGAGCCAGCCGCCTTGTCCGGGACTGAGAGACGCGATCCAGCTTCGGAGCACCTCGACAAACAGCACTTCCGTCAGTCGTGAGAGCGCGACGCGCTGGCCGGGACGCTCGTGCGCGGACTCGCTCACCATGCGCCGCAGGATGGCTTCGAGCCAGCCACCGTCCGCCGTCGGCTTCAGCAGAAGCACGGGCGGAAGCATTTCCAGCACGCTGCTGAACGAGGGCCGCGACACGGTGAAATTGCCGCAGATCATGGTCGAGAGCGGCTTTGCACGGCCGCCGTGACGAACGACGCCCAGACGTGCCGACGATCGATCGAGGTCCACAATCTGCAAAGGCTTGGCCCGGCGATCCGAATAAAACACATGGGGCTCGCCGCGCGTGATGACGACAAAATCGCCCTCGGTCATCTGGATTTCCTGTCCGAGTTCTAGCGCGAGGGTCGCGGAGCCCCGACTGAGATAGTGAAACAGCGCGTAGGGGCGCGCCGGCAGCGCCAGATTCCAGGGATGACCGAGCTCGAAGTGGAACAGCAGCGTCCCGCCGAGACGAACGCGATCGAGCACTTGGGCAAGGATGTCCATGCCGCCGAAGTTAGTCCGGTGGACGGTCGGACACAACATCCGGACGATTGATCCCTACCGTCCGAAAAGCCCGCGAACTAGGTCATGTCGCGGCGGGCCGACGTCATGTGCGGCAACCATTTCGCCAACGGCGCATGGAAGAAACCGCGACCAGGCAGGAACGCCTGTCCATTCCCCCGGACCTTATTCCGTCCGACATATCAACAGGAACAATCAATGCTAAATATCCTTCTCTCAGCCGCCACCGTACTCCTGGCCGGAACGGCATGGGTCGGCCCCGCCCATTCCGCTGAGCTGCCCAAGGGAGCAGCCCACAACATCGTGCTCGTGCACGGCGCTTTCGTGGACCAGACGAGCTGGCAGCCCGTTGCCGATATTCTCTCGAAGAAGGGCTACAACGTCACGCTCGTGGAAAATCCGCTCACTTCGCTCGCCGCCGACGTCGATGCCACCAAGCAGGCGCTCGCGAAACAGGACGGCAAGACCGTTCTGGTCGGCCATTCATGGGGCGGCGTGGTGATCACGCAAGCCGGCAACGATCCCAAGGTCTCGGCGCTGGTCTATGTCTCCGCCTTCGCGCCGGAGGTCGGTCAATCCCTGGCGTTGCTGGCCAAAGACGGCCCGCAGACCGAAGGCGTCAAGGCGATCCATCCCGACGCGAAGGGCAATCTGTATATCGATCCCAAGTTGTTTCCGTCAGCCGTCGCGGCTGACCTTCCTCCGGAGATCGCCGAGCACCTGGCCAACTCGCAGCTTCCGCTGAGCCTCGCTGCGTTCGAGGCGCCTGTCAGCATTGCGGCCTGGCGCGACAAGCCGACGTTCTACGTCATCACCACGAAGGACAAAGTCATCGCGCCCGAGGTCCAGAAGTTGTTCGCAGCCAGGATGAAGGCTCAGACGACGGAAGTCGCTGGCAGCCATGCCTCGCTCGTGGTCCATGCGAAGGAAGTCGCTGAGGTCATCGAAAAGGCGGCACTCGCGAAGTGACGAACCTGCTCCCGGCGCTGTCGCGCCGGGAGCGCACACGCTCGCTCGGAGGAATGCGGAACGCCTCGGACCGCGATGGCGCGAAGCGCCAGCGACATCCTGGAGGAAGGTTTCGGTCGCCGCGCTACGTGCGTCACCCGCTCGATCATTTCATGCCAAGCATCCGGAGTACGATATGACTCAACTCGACATCGCGAACCAGGACGCCCTCGCACTCGAAACGGCGCCAACTCGTTACATCGAAGGCCACGGAATCCGCTTCGCCTATCGCCGTCTCGGCCCCGCGACTGGAACTCCGCTGGTTCTTCTGCAGCACTTCTCGGGAAACATCGACGGATGGGATCCCGCCGTCGTCAACGCTCTGGCCGCTGATCGCCCCGTGATCGCCTTTGACAACGCTGGCGTCGGCCGGTCGACCGGTCAAACGCCCGACAACGTCGCGACGATGGCACGAGACGCCGTGGATTTCATCGACTTGCTCGGCCTCTCCGAAGTGGACCTGCTTGGCTTCTCCCTCGGCGGCTGCGTCGCTCAGCAGATCGCCGCCGAGCACGGACAGCTGGTCCGCAAGCTCATACTCGTCGGTACCGCGCCGAAAGGCGGAGAGGAACACCTGTTGGCGGCTCTGCAGGAAGCGTTTTCCCAAACCGATGCGCCGGACCCCCGCCTGCCGCTGTTCTTCACGAATTCATCCGCCAGCCGGTCGTCCGGCTTGGCCTTCCTGAAGAGGACCAAGGTGCGCAAGGATGATCGGGACACCGATAACGGCAAGGCGGTAACCGATCCACAGGCCAAGGCGCTGATCACCTGGTGCGCCACACCTGATCCCGGGCACGCCATTCTGCGCGCTATCCGCCAGCCCGCTCTTGTGGTCAGCGGCAGCCACGACACCATGCTGCCTGCGAACAACGCTTACGCAATGTCTAGGGAACTGAGTAACGCTCAGCTGGTCCTCTATCCCGATTCAGGGCACGGCGCGCTGTTTCAGCACCACGACATCTTCGTCAGCCACGTCCGGACCTTCCTGGATGCCCAACCCGCGGCCGCATGACACAAGGCGTGTTTCGACGGGATCAGGCGCACTTTATCCATGAGAGTTGTTACAGAGGACAAAATGACAATCGCTAAAATCGAAGTAGAGCGCTTCAGCCTCACGAGCTTAAAATCATTCGACACTATTGTGGCGGCGCTCAAGTCGGCGGTCGGGCAGCCCAACATGGTCGAATTTTTCAAGGAAACGAGGGCGACAAATTCCTTCCCGGATTTGGAGCGCGTTGTACGAAGCGGCCTCGGCCGAACGGACCTTATGCTCTTCGCGGAATTTGACCTGGGCGACATTCTGCGTCGCGAAGCCGGATCCAAGACGCCTAAAATCATACGGCTTGTGATCGGCAATCCACTCATCATGAAAGAAATGGTCAAGCACGTGCCCGATGCTGGATCTTACGCTCCAGTCACGGTGCTCATTGATGAGCGTTCCGATGGCGTGCATGTCTCTTACGACAAAATGGAGAGTTTTCTGCTGCCTTATGGCAATTCGGACGCACTCACCGTTGCCCGAAATCTCGATGCGAAAATCACAACCTTGCTACGAGAATGTGCAAGCTGAACGTTCTCGACGCCTTCGGCCGATGGAAGTGCGATGGCCGGCTCGCCAGCTACGCCGTCCGCAGCACCGGCGCGGGCGGCTGCGGCGGCCGGATCAGCGCGAACGCGACCTGGATGATGCCACCGGCCAAGCCCAGCGCCACGCCGGTGCGCCAGGCCATGGTGTAGGAGCCGAGCGCGTCGTAGAGAACCCCTCCTCCGTAGGCGCCGAGGAAGCTGCCGATCTGGTGGCTCATGAAGGCGAGGCTTTGGATCATCGCCTGCCAGCGCAGGCCGAACATCTCGGCGACCGTGCCCGCGACCAGCGGGCCGACGCCCGTCCACGCGCAAAGAGCGGATAGCCTCGCACATTGAGTGCACTGTCACCGTAATCGCGAGTTCGGTCGAGAGGCCGGCGGCGTCGCCCGTCATGATGGCCCGCACAGCACGCGCGAAGGCAAATCCCAGCGCGGCGCACCAGCAATGCCGGTTCGCTTTGCGCCCAGAATCCGCCCTCCTCGTCGGTTCGCTTTGTGAATGGTCCTGATGGGCGCTCGACAAACGAGGATAACGGCTCTCGTTCACCCGCCGTTAACCTGGAACTTCTTTCGATTGTGCGACACGTCTTGCGCAACCCCTGATTATGATCGACTTTAGGTTGATCACGACGCTCATGCGAACCCATCGGTTCGTTTTGATTGCAAGGTTCGCTGGGAATGAAATCCGACGCAAGAATGACGGCGGTCAAGGGGAGCGCCGAGCCGCCGAGCAACTCTCATAAAATCGACGAGGATCCGCAAGCCGCCTGGCAGCTGTTCAACGCAAACTGGCTGATCATCGCCGTTATGGGGAGTCTGCTCGCGTTAGGGCTGACGTCCACCAATCTTCGTCTCGAACCGATCGCGTTTGGCACAACGCTGGCGATCGCGGCGGCCCTGCTCGCTGTCGCTTATCATCATCGGCTGACCAGGGGTGATCGCACCGATCCGAAGCTCTTTTTCTCGCTCGGAACGATTGGACAGGTCATTCTCACCTGCGCCATCGTAGGACCGCTTAGTTATGTCGCGGGAGCAATAGGGTATCCTCTCCAGGATCAGGCGCTGCTTTCTGTGGATCGCGCACTTGGTTTGGATCCCGAGCCCATCATTCGGTACGTCAACGACCACCCATGGCTTGCGATCATCTTGTCGCGCGCATATGGGCTGATCAAATGGCCACTGCTCGGCATTCCCATTGTACTCGTCCTCACGGCGCGGTACGCACGGCTGCAATTGTTTGTGCTCGCAATGAGTGTTGCGCTCGCGGTCGCAATCGCCATCTCTGTATTCGTGCCGGCCATCGGCACCTACTACGGATTGCAGCTGCCACCGGCTCGGTACCCGAACATCGACACATCGGTCTATGCTGGACAATTGCGGGACATCCTGGCCTTGCGTGACGGCAGCCTGCGCGAACTCGGACTTTTCAAGCTGGCCGGTATCGTTTCATTCCCGAGCTTCCATGCCGCGTCAGCCGTGCTCTACATGTGGGCGTTGTGGCCGGTACGCGCCGTGGGAGGCATCGCGGCAACTTTCAATATCCTGATGATCGCGGCGACCCCCGTGATCGGCGCACATTATTTGATCGATCTTGTTGGCGGCATTCTGCTCGCCGTAGCATCAATCCTGGCGGCGACGCGTTATCTCAAATGGCTCAACCGGACCCAGCGGACATCCGCCGCGTCGGCACCCGACTGGCCGCAAAAGCTCGCCAATTGTGCGAACGGCAGCCAGACACTGTCGCCTTAAGTTGGAAGTTGGCAGTGCCATCATCTCGGGCGGACTGCGCTTGTCTCGTCGAACTCTCAGCAAGGCCACGCTCAGGGCAATTTCCGCATAGGCCGCGATGTCGCTTGGAGCGTTCGCAGCTCGGCTTCCGACCGGATTGCGGCAAGCGTCGCCGGCGGCCTGACGCGCGTCAGTCGCGCGATACGGACAGCCCCGCGAGAAGCGGAGCGTACGCGGCGAGCCTGCGGGATACGAACTCGGTGAAGAGCCGCACGCGCTTCGTCTTGCGTGTCTCCCCCTGTGTGAGAAGCCAGAGCGTTCCGTACATGTGCAGGGCGGTGCCCGGCACCCTCACCAGCAGGGGGTCGGCATCGCCGACGAAGCACGGCAGTGTCGTCATCCCGAGCCCTTGCCGTGCAGCAACGATCTGCGCTCCGGCATCTGTGACCCTGAACGGAATTTCGGCGGTGCGAACCTCACCCTCGTGGGCCCAACCCGGAATTCCATGAATGCTTATGACGATCCACCTGACAGGATCAGGCGCGCCCGCACGCCACGCGGCTAGTCGATCCCTGGACATGTAGACGCCGCCGAACAGCTCCGGTCCCTTCAGGCCGTGAAGATTGAGCGGCAGGGTTTTGCGGTCGTAGACGACGCGGATCGCGACGTCGGCCTCCCGGTTGGTCAGATTTGCCAGCTCGCCGAACGACAGGATGTCCATCTCGATGTCCGGATGCAGACGCGCGAAATCGGCGAAATCAGGCATGAGCAGGTGTGTCGCCAGCGGCGGTGCCAGCGTCACCCGCAGAAGCCCGCGCACGCTCTGGTCGCGGCCGAAGACGCGCGTCTCCAGCTGGTGCGACGACGCTTCCATCTGGTCCGCGAGCTCGAGGACCTCCTCCCCCGCAGCCGTCAGGCGGTAGCCCGAAGGCAGCTTCTCGAACATGAGCGCCCCGAGCCGCTCCTCCAGTTGGGCGATGCGTCGCAGCACGGTCGAATGGTTCACCCCGAGGCGCTCGGCGGCGGCTCGCACCGAGCCTCCACGCGCGACGGCAAGAAAGTAGCGAACGTCATCCCAGTCGATCATGGTGCAATCCTGCACCGCCGGGGTGCGCCTTCCAAAGCCCGTCCAATACATCGAACAGCATCTCGTATGTGGGTAGCACGGGCGGTCATTGCAGCACATGCCGACTAGCGTGGCTCAATTCCGAACGGCGGACACCGACGTCGCGGCTGGCGTCAATTGTCCAGCCGGATCGATTTCGCACCACCGCTGTGCGCGCTTCCGCACTCAACGCCTGACGCCGGCGGACCTATGTCGAGGTCCTCGGGGGTCTCCCCGAACGACCAAAGACGGAGTCTCAAAGGAGAAGTCATGGGAAAGCTTGAAGGTAAGGTTGCAGTCGTCACGGGTGGATCGAGCGGTATGGCGTTGGCGAGCGCCAGGCGGTTCGTTGAAGAAGGCGCCTATGTCTTCATCACGGGCCGAAGGCAGGAGGCGCTCGACGAGGCCGTCAGGCTGATTGGCCGGAACGTGACCGGCGTGCGCGGCGACGCGGCCAATCTCGACGACCTCGACCGTCTGTTCGACACGGTCAAGCGGGACAAGGGCAGGATCGACGTCCTGTACGCGAGCGCCGGCATGGGCGAAGCCGTCCCACTGGGCGAGATTACCGAGCAGCATTTCGATGCGGCCTTCGGCCTGAATACGCGCGGCACGCTGTTCACGGTTCAGAAGGCGTTGCCGCTGTTTCGCGATGGCGGATCGATCTTCATGACCGGGTCAGTGGCGTCGGTGAAAGGTTTTCCCGGTTACGGCGTGTATGCAGCGAGCAAGGCGGCGTTGCGCTCATTCGCACGCACCTGGCTCAACGAACTGAAGGGCAGGAATATCCGGGTGAACGTGCTGAGCCCGGGGCCGATCGCCACGCCGATGCAGGACCAGGTTCTCACCGAGGAGGCGAAGCGGATGTTCGAATCCCTGATCCCGCGGGGAAAGATGGGTCGTCCTGAGGAAATTGCGGCGGTCGCGCTATTTCTTGCTTCAGACGATTCGAGCTTCGTAAATGGGGTGGAGTTGTCTGTCGACGGCGGCTTCTCGGCCATCTGAAAATCGGAGAAGCATGATGAGCTACGCAATTAGACGCAGTGTAAGCTGGACGGCACGGCGCGTCGCCCACCAATTCCACATCCTAAGACGACAGCTTCGTCACTATCGTTGATCATCCTGTGCCCGATCCAAATCGCAGAGCGATGCCCGCGACTTGCTTGGATGTCGTGGCGCGCTCGGTCGAATCCCCATTGCGCCAATAAACTTCATCGTCGACGTACGACAGTTCCTTTTGCGGCGGTACGGAAATCGCAATCAACCCCAAGCCGTAAAAGGAATTGAAATCCATATTCGAGAGCACCTCGTCCCGAAGCACAGGCGATAAACCAGATTTCTTGATTCCATCCTTCCATTTTGCGAAGTATTTCTCGACCGAAATACCAAGGCGATTGGCCTCTCGATTTACGCCGACAACGAACCTCTTGCCGATCTTCTTGGCATCGATACCATCAATTTTCTTAATGCGATCTGCATCGGCCTTCTTGTCTGTAACGCCTATCAATATCTTTCCTGTGCTCTTCGGGCCAATGTTTGCAACTGCACAAATTGTTTTGACGACTTTGGCGATCATCTGAGGGTCTTCGGCGCCATTGGGCTCCAAAACCAATAGCCCCTGCTTCAACTCATAGTTTGCCAGTTCGATTTCGGAACGACGAATGACACTCTCGATGTCGACTGCCGTATGATTGGAATAGATTTCTTCAGCCAACTTTGTCCCCTTTACAAAGTTGGAGCCAATGATTCCCTTGACGGCATTGACGTTCTTGCGCCGCTCTTCTGGAGCAGTAGCCTTCCGACCTGCCTCAATCCGGCTTGAGATGTTCTCCAATGCTTTTTGGAGCCCTTCGTAGTCCGCGACTTTCTTACCTTCTCCAACAATCAGCTCATGAAATGCAATCAGGAGAACCGCAAAGATCGAAGGAAATGCATTGGTGTTTGTCTTCGGGAAGATTAGGCTGCGGAGCTTAACAGGCTGACCAGCGTTGCAGACCTTCAACACCTCACCAATGCAAAATTTGATCTCATCGGTGACTTTGTTAGCGCCGTAGACCTCCAAGGCGTTTAGGATCCGATCGGACTCACTCGCTCCCTTTACGTAGATCTCATCGAGTGCGTCCTTCGATCTTTCAATGGGCTCACCGCCAACGATGCAAGCCACAATGTCAGCAATATACTGTTCGTCGAGGCTGTCTCTCAGGTCAGTAGACCTGAGAACTCCCTGGTTAACCCAAAAGACTTCGTCCGCCTTAACCTCATAGCCGTGATTGGACATCGGTAGATCGATACTGATGGATGGCATTGATTCAAGGGGCAGGACGTCGAGAGAAACATCCCCCCGAAGAAGGCTTGCTAGGTTCCGGACGGTCGAGGAAAACTCGTTCTGGACTCCTGCCTGCCTTCGCTCTTGATCGCTCAGACGATGCCCATACGTATTAATTCGATCAAAAACGTCGTTGATCTCGCCGTCCGACGCATTCCTCATTACGGACATAGCCAGAGAATAATCGAGCAAGGTAGAAACTTCCTTAGCTCCGACCAGCGCTGCATCCTTAGCTTTAGAAAAACGTCCATCGTCCGCAGCAGCCTTTGCTGTCGGAAAAAGATCAACGTGGAAATATTTCCCGTCCATGAGAGGAAAGGCGTTCTCAATGAACGATACAATCGAGTGGAGCCTTTGCAGTCCATCGATAATTTCGTACGTCGCCGGCCCGCCGTCGCGCTCAGCGAGCAAGATCGCTGGCACCGGATATTTTTTCAAGAATGACTCGATTAGCTTTTGCTTTTCCTCCAGCGTCCATACGAGTTTTCGCTGGTAGCGCCGGTTTACTAGAAGCTTGCCCTCACGGTACCAGCTATAGATGGTCTGGACAGATGTAGGCTGAGACGCCAAGTCGGCCATGAGATCTCCCGATCCTTGAATACCTAGGGCTTACTCGAGCCCCTACTCCCACTCAATCGTCCCAGGCGGCTTGCTCGTCACGTCGTACACCACCCGGTTCACGCCCTTCACTTCGTTGATGATGCGCGTGGCGGTCTCGCCCAGGAACTTCATGTCGAACTGATAGAAGTCCGCAGTCATGCCGTCGGTGGAGGTGACGGCGCGGAGGCCCACGACGTAGTCGTAGGTGCGGCCGTCACCCATGACGCCCACCGTCTTGACGGGAAGCAGCACGGCGAAGGCCTGCCAGATGTCGTCGTAGAGGCCGTGCTTGCGGATCTGGTCGATGTAGACCGCGTCAGCCTTGCGCAGGATGTCGAGCTTGTCGCGGGTGATGTCGCCGGGGCAGCGGATGGCGAGGCCGGGGCCCGGGAACGGGTGGCGGCCGACGAAGATTTCGGGCAGGCCGAGCTCGCGGCCGAGCTTGCGCACCTCGTCCTTGAACAGCTCGCGCAGGGGCTCGACGAGCTTCATGTTCATGCGCTCGGGCAGACCGCCGACATTGTGGTGCGACTTGATCGTCACCGAGGGGCCGCCGGTGAAGGAGACGCTCTCGATCACATCAGGATAGAGCGTGCCTTGCGCCAGGAAGTCGGCGCCGCCGATCTTCTTGGCCTCCGCCTCGAACACCTCGATGAAGAGGCGGCCGATGGTCTTGCGCTTGATCTCGGGGTCTGTGACGCCTTCGAGCTCGCCGAGGAATTGCTTGGAGGCATCCACGTGCACGAGCGGGATGTTGTAGTGGTGGCGGAACAAATCGACCACGGTCTTGGCTTCGTCGAGGCGGAGCATGCCGTGATCGACGAACACGCAGGTGAGCTGGTCGCCGATGGCTTCGTGGATCAGCACGGCCGCGACCGCTGAATCGACGCCGCCGGAGAGGCCGCAGAGCACCTTGCCCTTGCCGACCTGCGCGCGGATCTTTGCGATCTCCTCCTCGCGGAAGGCGCGCATGGTCCAGTCGCCGGAGAGGCCGGCGATCTTGCGGACGAAATTGCGGATCAGTTTTGCGCCGTCGGGCGTGTGCACCACTTCGGGGTGGAACATCAGGCCGTAATATTTGCGCGTCTCGTCCTGGATGATCGCGAACGGCGCGTTCGGTGAGGTGCCGGCCACCGAGAAGCCCGGCGGCATCTTGGTGATGCGGTCGCCGTGGCTCATCCAGACCTGGTTCTTGCCGCCCGGCGACCAGACGTCCTCGAACAGCTTGCTCGGCGCCTTCACCTCGACATCGGCGCGGCCGAATTCGCGATGATGGCCGCCCTCGACGGTGCCGCCGAGCTGCTCCGCCATGGTCATCTGGCCGTAGCAGATGCCGAGCACCGGCACGCCGGAGGCGAAGATCAACTGCGGGGCGCGCGGGGAGCCCGCTTCATGCACCGACTCAGGGCCGCCGGAGAGGATCACCGCTTTCGGCTTCATCTCCTTGAAGGCCTCTTCGGCCTTGTTGAACGGGACGATCTCGCAATAGACGCCGTCCTCGCGCACGCGACGCGCGATCAGCTGCGTCACCTGGCTGCCGAAGTCGACGATGAGAATCTTGTCGTGCGCCGAGGCCACCGAGGGCGTCGACGCGGAGCGGTCGTTCTGTGCTGCTGTCATGGCCAGCAAATACGCGACCGTGCCCCTGCCCGCAACCGCGCGATGCGCGCGCCCACATTCTTCTTTGGGCATGGACAAACGGATATAGGTAAGTATTATTGACCTAATTTGGCCCACGCGTCAAACAGGGGCCAATCAGGGAGAACGCGATGTCACAGCACCATCAGCCATCGACGCTTGCCGCGCTCGGCCGGACCTGGGTCGAGGCCTGGAACGCGCGCGATCTCGAGCGCGTGCTGACGCTCTATGCCGAGGACACCGTGATGACCTCGGACCGCATCCCCGCGATGGGGTTCGATGCCAGCGGCACCGTGCGCGGCAAGGACGCGCTGCGGGCGTATTGGGGCAAGGCGCTCGCGCTGCTGCCGGAGCTGCATTTTACGCTGATCGACGTGTTCGTGAGCCCGGACAGCGTGGTTGTGTTTTATGCGAACGAGCGGGGGAAGCGGATCTGCGAATATCTGCGGGTGAATGACGCGGGGCGGATCGTGCAGGGGTCGGCGAACCATTTGGCGTAGTGACGCTTGCGCGCATTGCTGTCGGCCACGCGCTTATCGTGTGCAGACGGCGCCGCCTCGCCCACCGCTGTCATTCCCCGCGCCAGCGGGGAATCCAGTACGCCGCGGCTTCTCCGTATCACGGCACGGCCTCTGGAATACCGGATCGCCCAATCAAGTCGGGCGATGACACCGAGTATCGCTCGCAATGACGGAGACTGCCGGACGCGCGTGCGCTAACACTGCGCCCGCCGGCTCTGAAACAGGATCACCACCGATGAAACTCCCCGCCTCCCCCTTCACCGTCACCGACTGGAGCAAGGTCGAGGCCACCACGCATCCCGGCGAGACCGGGCAGGCCAAGTGGCGGACGCTCAACATCGGCGATCTCCGGGTGCGGATGGTCGAGTATTCGCCGGGCTATCTCGCCGACCATTGGTGCGACCGCGGCCACGTGCTCTACGTGCTCAAGGGCGAGCTCGACTCGGAGCTGCGCGACGGCCGCAAGTTCAAGCTGACGGCGGGGATGAGCTACCAGGTCTCCGACTTCGGCGACGCCGCGCACCGGTCCTCGACGGCCACGGGGGCGACGCTTTTCATCGTGGATTGAGGGCTGTCGGGCGGCTCATTTGCACCGCAAAATAGCAAAGCCGCGCCACATGCCGGCCCACGGGTGGTGCCTTGAAGTAGCCCCAAATTCTCGCTATATTGTGATCATCGATACTTGGCCGAACGACTGGGCCGCTTCGCTTCGTTGCAGACGGGCGCGCACGCTTCAGATGACTTCCCCAAACATCGACTGAACAGGATCATGGGCGCAATTTCGCGTACCGGTCCACGTGCGTATCCTCTCTAACTAACTAAAGGAAATTCCCATGGCTATGGGCACCGTGAAGTGGTTCAACACCCAAAAGGGTTATGGTTTCATCCAGCCGGATGACGGCCAGAAGGACGTGTTCGTTCACATCAGCGCCGTCGAGCGCGCTGGCCTCTCCTCCCTCAACGAGGGTCAGAAGGTCTCGTTCGACATCGTCGCCGACCGCCGCAGCGGCAAGTCGTCGGCTGACAATCTCCGCGTCGGCTAACGCCCACGCACCGTTCTGACCACGGACGTACCGGCAGAACGTCGAGTTAGAAAGCCCCGCGAGCTTCGGTTCGCGGGGCTTTTGTTTTGGGGACCTGCGGCGCGGCACGCGCGGTGCCGTAGGGTGGGCAAAGGCGCGCTCTTCGCGCGCCGTGCCCACCATCTTTCACACTGCGAATGGTGGGCACGCTTTCGCTTTGCCCACCCTACGGAGCTACGTCTTCTTCAGCACCGAGACGAAGAACCCGTCCGTCCCCGTCCGCCGCGGTGTCATCAGCCAGCCTTCGTCTGACTGCAGCGCGGCCTTTGCAAAATCCTCCGCCTTGTCCCAGAGCACGCTTGCGGTCTGCTCGGGCGGCAAGATCGCGAACTCCGGATGCCGGGCCGTGAACGCCCTCACCTGCTCGCCGTTCTCTTCCGCGAGCACCGAGCAGGTGATGTAGGCGATGCGCCCGCCGGCCTTGACCAGCGGCACGGCGCGCTCCAGCACTTCGGCCTGGTCGCGCAGGCGGATCTCCAGCGCGCCGGGGCGCATGCGCCATTTGGCGTCCGGATTGCGGCGCCAGGTGCCGGTTCCGGTGCAGGGCGCATCGATCACGACGAGGTCGGCGGTGCCGCTGATGTCGGCCAGCGGATCGGCCTCGCCCTTGGGCGTGCGGACATCGGCATTGTGGACGCCGGCGCGCGACAGGCGCTCGTGGATCGGGGCAAGCTGGCGCTTGTCGCTGTCGGTGGCGATCAGCCGTCCCTTGCCCTGCATCATGGCTGCGAGCGCCAGCGTCTTGCCGCCGGCGCCGGCGCAGAGATCTATCACCTGCTCGCCGGGTTTTGCCGCGGTGAAGCTGGCCGCAAGCTGCGATCCCTCATCCTGCACTTCAACGGCGCCCTTGATGAAATCCTCCTCCGCCTGGAGGCCGGGATTGCGCGCATCGGCCGAAAGCTCGATGCGCAGGCCGTTTGCGGACCATGGCGTCGGTTCCGCATGAAGATGAGCAAGCCCGCGCAGCACCTTGTCACGATTGGATTTTAGCGTGTTGACGCGCAAATCCAGCGGCGCCCGGCTCGCCATCGCAGCCGCCTCCGCGGCGCGCTCCTCGCCGAACACTTTCGCAAAGTACGGGTCGAGCCAGTCCGGATAGTCGCCGGCGATCGCAGCCGGCGCGTCCTTGAGGGAACGCGAGGCCAGCGCGGCCTGCTCGGCCTCGGTCAGCGGCGCCGGTGCAAACCGGCTGCCGTCGAACAGCGCGCCCATGGTGGCCGCGTCCATGTTGCGCTCGAGGCGGAGCATGCCGATCAGCCGGGCGCGCGCGGTATCGGCGTCCATCAGGAAGGCGCTCGAGGCATAGCGGCGCAGCACGTCCCAGACGAGGCCCGCGATGGCGGCGCGGTCGCCGGAGCCGGCGAAGCGGTGCGCGGTGCCCCACTCCTTCAGCGCCTTGGCCGCCGGCACGCGGTCCTTCTCGATGGTGTCGATCAGTTCGATGGCTGCGGACAGCCGGGCAGCGGGAGTCATTTGAATCTTTCAGGTCAGGAATGGCTATTTTTGTTTTGCGCTGATCTTGTCGGAAAACCGGCATCCACTTTGCGCTAACGCGGCCCTCCGGGTCCGGATCATGCGCGCGCCTAGATCAACAACAGCATCTTCAGCGCGAAGTAGATCCACATCGCGAGCAGCACAAGCACGCCCGCGAGCCAGATCGTGGAGCGCCGGCCGAGATCGTTGGAGGAGACGAACACGCCGGCATGGGCAAAGCGCGTCACCACAAACACCCAGGACATCAGCACGATGAAGAGATCGGCATGGCGCAAGGGCAGCGCCAGCGCGATCAGCGCGTAGAACAGCACCGGCAATTCGAACTGCTCGCCCAGCGCAATGTCGCGGCTCTTGGTCTCGCCGGAGACCGGCGAACGCCGGCGCGCCAGCGCCATTCCGATCAGGAGTGCGAAGGTGAGACCGACCTGCACGAAGACAGGCAGCAAAACCATTTGGATGGACATCGGAACTTTCCCGTAGGGCGGAACACCGCGGACCGTCATTAGCCGCGACTGCTGGCGCTGACAATCAACGAGTTGAACCGGTGTTCCCGGTCCCGCGACCAAAGCCCGATAGTTAAAGCGATTTCGGCCCCTGGGACCGCAAGGCGAGCGAGCGCCAAGAGACTGACATGAACACCCTCTCCAGCCTTTTGACCGAATCCGCGGACGGCCGGCTCGGCGTCCTGATGTCGGCGCTGTCAGGCATGGCGGCGGCGCTCGCGGTCGCGCTGGCGATGACGGTGTACTTCCGCCTGAGCTACCGGAGCTGGCGCGACGTCGTCAGGCATGGCCTCGCCACTCTGGCCGCCCTCGCCCTGTTTGCCTTCGCCGCCTACGACATGCGCCACGCCGCGCTAGCTTATCTCGGCCTCAACCCGTCCAAGCCGGCGGTCGAGTTCGAGATCCGGATGCCCAGGGAAACGCTGACGGCGGTGACCGACAGCCAGATCGAGCTGCACACCGACCGCAACCAGACGCTGGCGCTGGTCGATGGCGTGCGCGAGCTCGGTGATGGCCGCTCCGTGCTGCGCGGCGCCGTGGCGCTCAACCACCGCACCGCCGACCGCGTGCTGGTCGTGAACCTGCCCGGCAAGGGCACCTTTGAATTCCGTCTCCGCCTGCCCGCCGAGCCGCACCGGTCCGAGCAGTTCGGGCCCTGGCACCTCGCCGACCGCATCGCCTCGCCGGCAACCGGCAGCGGCGCCTCGCAGGACGCCTACACGATCCGCTATCGCGTGCTTTAAACTTTGTTTCATGGCGATGCATGCGCGTGCCGTCATCGTTCCGACGTGCGACAACGCGTATGCTGATGCCATGTCCGAATTTCGCCTCACGCAGATTTCCGACACTCATCTCGGCCGGCGCTTCCCCGGCCTGATCGCCAACTTCGATCGCGTCAGCGAACACATCGACGCTGATAGGCCCGACCTCGTCGTCAACACCGGCGACGTCTCCTTTGACGGGCCGACAAGTCGCGACGATGTCGAATTCGCCAAGAGCCTGCACGACGCCCTGCCCGTCGCCTGCCGCTACCTCCCCGGCAATCACGACATCGGCGACAATCCGACCGCGATCGGGCCTGCGCCCAAGCCGCCGGTGGAGGAAAAGCACCGCCAACAATTCCGCGACATCATCGGCGAGGACCATTGGTCGTTCGAAGCGGCCGGCTGGCACTTCATCGGTCTGAACTCGCTGGTGATGAATTCCGGGCTCGCCTTCGAGGCTGAGCAGTTCGACTGGTTGTCCCGGGAAATGGCGCGCATCAACGGCAGGCCGATCGCGCTGTTCGTGCACAAGCCGATGTTTCTCAACCTGCCCGACGACCCCGAGACGCCGGAGACCTCGATCCGCTACGTGCCGCAGCCGGCACGCGCGCGCCTGATCGAGATGTTCTCGACTGTGGACCTGCGCCTCATCGCCAGCGGCCACGTGCACCAGCGGCGCGACTTCACCTGGCGCCACACCCGCCATGTCTGGGCGCCGTCGGCCGGCTTCAGGATCAACGACGCGCGCCAGGACCCGATCGCGATCAAGGAAGTCGGGCTCGTCGAGTACCGCTTCCGGCCGAACAGTTTTGAAGTTCGTCACGTCAGGGCCGCGGGCCAGGTCGATGTCGATATCGAGGAGCTGCTCGCCCAGATGGGCGGCGAGCACTAGCCCAATTCACGGGCACAGCACCCTACCTAAATACCTTGCTGCATCGAATTCGCGCCAAGATTGGCTAGAATGCGCTAATGACAACGTTGTCATTCCGACATATCGTTCCCGAGCGGTCGAGGGGCCGCTGAGGGAGCGACGATGCAGTTCTTGTCCCGGTGGGAGAGCCAACGTCTTTCAACGACCACGCGGGGCATTCCCCTGGTCGATGGCCTGCCGATCGAGGAGATCGCCCGCCAGGATTGGCAGCCGTGCCGCGGCGATCTCGCCCTGCCCGCCCTCACGCTCGATGAAGCCGCCTTCGCAGCCAACCGCGACCTCTTCCTGCGCTGGTGCAAGGGCGCCGGCGTTGCCGTTGCGCCCCACGCCAAGACGCCGATGTCGCCGGAGCTCGCCCGGTCGCTGCACGAGGCCGGCGCCTGGGGCACGACGGTTGCCAACATCCAGCAGGCCGCCGTGCTGCTCGCGAGCGGCGAGCGGCGCCTGCTTCTGGCCAATGAGATCGGCGGGCTCGCGGCCGGCCGGCGGCTCGGCGTGTTGCTCGGCGCCTATCCCGACGTCGAATTTCACGCCTTCGCGGATTCACCGGCGGCGGTCGCGGCACTGGCGGAAGCAGCCCGGATTGCGGGCCGCAGCGAATTGTCCGTGCTGGTCGAGCTCGGCGCGGGCCGGGCCGGGGCGCGCGATCGCGCCGCGGTCGAAGCGACGATTGCGGCCGTGCTCGCGGCCGACGGCCTCCTGCTCGGCGGTGTCGCCACTTACGAAGGCGCGGTCGCAACGCCCGACGCCGACGAGACGATGCGCGCGATCGCGGCGCTGATGGAGCGCACCATCGCGGCCTTCGCGCTGGTACGTCATGCAGCCCCGGACCGGCCGCTGATCATCAGCGCCGGCGGCTCAGCCTATTTCGACGTCGTCGCCCGCGCGCTCGCACCGAGCGCGCAGGCCGACGGCAACGCCGGCGTCCTGCTGCGCTCGGGCGCCGTGTTCTTCGCCGATCACGGCATTTACGCGCGCGCTTTCGCCGAACTCGACCGTCGCGGCGGTCTCGTCATCGACGGCGCGCGGCACTCGGCGGCCGAGGGTTTCAAACCTGCGCTTAAACTTTGGGCCGAGGTGCTGTCGCGGCCGGAAGCGGGCCTCGCGATCGCGGGCTTCGGCATGCGCGATGCCTCGTTCGACCAGGGGCTGCCGGTTCCGCTGCGCGTCTTCCGCGACGGCGTCGCGCAGCAAGGGCTCGCCGAGACCTTGTCGGTCACCCGTCTCAATGACCAGCATGCATTCCTGTCCGTTGCGCCCGATGGCACGCTTGCGGTCGGCGACGTCATCGCCTTCGGCATCTCGCATCCCTGCACCTGCCTCGACCGCTGGCGCGTCATCCTCGGCCTCGACGCCGACGGCGTCGTGACGCGCGCCCTCCCCACCCAGTTCGGCTGAGGCGGCGCGCGCGATGAATTTCCTGCCGCTGTGGCGCTATCAGAACCAGCTCATCGACGGGGCCATCGTCACGCTCGAACTGACGGTGATCGCGGCGCTGGCCGGGCTTCTGATCGGCGTTGCCGGCGCGGTCGCGCTGAACGGCCGCATCACGCCGTTGCGCTGGCTGGTGCGCGGCTACATCGAGCTGTTCCGCAACACGCCGTCGTTGATCCAGATCTTCATCGTGTTCTTCGTGCTGCCGAACTTCGGCCTGAAGCTGCCGGCGTTCGAAGCCGCTGCCGTCGCGCTGTCGCTCTATTTCGGGGCCTACTCGGTCGAGATCATCCGTGCCGGCCTCGACTCCGTGCCGAAGAACCAGATCGAGGCCGGCCAATGCCTTGGCCTGTCGGGCTGGCAGGTGTTCCGTCACATCCTACTGCCGCCGGCGCTGCGCAACGCCTATCCGGCCGTGACCAGCCAGTTCGTCCTGCTGCTGCTCGGCACCTCGCTCGCTTCGCAGGTCGCGACCGACGAGCTGTTCCACGTCGCGGGCTTCATCGAGAGCCGCACCTATCGCAGCTTCGAGGTCTATGCGGTGATCTGCGTCGTCTATTTCACGATGGCGATGTCGTTCAAGGCGCTGTTCGCCATCATCGGTCTGGCGGCCTTCCGCTGACCGCGGCGGCGCTGAGGGGACAGCGATGCGATCCTTCACCCTCATCGATTTCGTCTCGCTGTTCGCGGCGCTGCGCTGGACAGTTGCGCTCGTCGTGCTCGCGCTCGCCTTCGGTGCGCCGCTGGCGTTAGCGCTCGCCACGGGCCGCATCAGCCGCTTCGCTGGGCTCCGCTGGACGATGGCGGCGTGCATCCAGATCGTCCAAAGCGTGCCGCTGCTCGGGCTGCTGTTCTTCTTCTATTTCGGCATGCCGATGTTCCTGGGCATCCAGGTGCCGGCCCTCGTTGCCGTCACCGTCGCCTACACGCTCTACACCGCCGCCTTCCTCGGCGAGATCTGGCGCGGCGGGCTGGAAGCCGTGAAGCAGGCGCAATGGGAGGCAGGCAGCTGTCTCGGCCTCTCCGCCTGGCAGCAATTCCGCCACATCATCGCGCCGCAAGCACTGCGGCTGTCGCTACCGCCGACCGTTGGCTTCCTGGTGCAGCTGATCAAGGGCACCTCGCTCGCCTCGATCCTCGGCTTCGTCGAGCTTGCCCGCGCAGGCCAAGTGGTGAGCGCGGCGACGTTCCAGCCGCTGCTCACCTACGCGCTGGTCGCCGCTATCTATTTCGCGCTGTGCCTGCCGCTCACGCTCTGGTCCCGCTCTCTGGAGGCCCGCCTCGATGGCTCTCGTTGAAATCCGCGACGTGCACAAAACATTCGGCAAGGTCGAGGTGCTCAAGGGCGTCTCGCTCGACGTCGAGGAAGGCGAGATCGTCACGATCATCGGCCGCTCCGGCTCCGGCAAGTCGACGCTGCTCCGCTGCATCAATGCACTGGAGAGCGTCGATTCCGGCGAGATCCGCGTCGAGGGCGAGAAGGTCCAGGCCAGGATGCCTGACCTGAAGGCATTCCGTCAACGCGTCGGCATCGTGTTCCAGGCTTTCAACTTGTTTCCGCACCTGAAGGTCGAGCGCAACATTACGCTGGCTCCGCTCCTCACCGGCCGCATCGACAAAGCGAAAGCGCGTGCACTGGCGGAAGATGTGCTGACCAGGGTCGGCCTCGCCGACAAGATCGACGCCTGGCCGGAGCAGCTCTCCGGCGGCCAGCAGCAACGCGTCGCCATCGCGCGCTGCCTCGCCATGGCCCCTCACCTTATGCTGTTCGACGAGGTGACCTCCGCGCTCGACCCCGAGCTCGTCGGCGAAGTGTTGAAGGTGATGGAGGCGATGGCGAAGCAGGGCATGACCATGATCCTCGTCACCCACGAGATGGGGTTTGCCCGCAACGTCGCCAACCGCATCGTCTTCATGCATCAGGGCCGCGTCTGGGAACAGGGACCGCCGGCAAAACTGTTCGCCAATCCTGAAACCCCCGAGCTCGCCAGCTTCATCGCGTCCGCCAAATAACCATCCACCAATCCCCGATCAGGAGAGAGCCATGAGACCACTAAAATCCCTCTTTGCGATCGCAGCCACGGCGCTCGCCGTGCTCGCTGCCCCCACCCTCGCGCAAGCCGACAAGCTCCAGGACGTTCTCGGCGCGGGCAAGCTGCGCGTCGGCCTGCTGACCGATGCCGCGCCCTGGGGCTTCAAGGACGACAAGGGCGAGATCGCGGGCCTCGATGCCGACCTCGCCCGGCTGATCGCCGCCGACATGGGCGTGAAGCTCGAGCTCGTGCCGGTGACGGGCGCAGCGCGCATCCCGAGCCTGCTCTCGGACAAGATCGACATCTTGATCGCGGGCCTCGGCGCGACGCCCGAGCGCGCCCAGCAGGTGATGTTCTCGCAGCCTTATGCCGTGGTGAATCTCGGCGTCTATGGCGCCAAGGCAATTCCGGCCGCGACCGGCAAGAAGCCCGACAATCTCGACGGCCGCAGCGTTGCGGTGGCCAAGGGCTCGACGCTCGACGTCTGGCTCACCGACAACGCGCCGAAGGTGAAGCTGGTGCGCTTCGAGGACACGCCGGCCGCGCTCGCCGCGTTTCTCGCAGGACAAGCCGACACCTTTGCCGAGAACAGCGCCATCGCGTTGAAGGTTCAGGACCAGAACCCGACCAAGGAGGTCGAGCTGAAATTCCTGATCCGCCAGTCGCCGGCTCATGTCGGCGTGCGCCAGGGCGAGCAGAACCTGCTCAACTGGATCAATACTGACATCTTCTTCAACAAGCTCAACGGCAAGCTCGGCGCGTTGCAACTGAAATGGTTCAAGGAAGAGCAGACGCTGCCGACGCTGTGAACTAGCACACGGCTCCCGCATCATGCGGGAGCCAATCTTCATGAGGAGAATTCGAGATGATCAAACGTTATGTCGTCGGCTCGCGCATGAGCCAGGCCGTCGCCGCAGGCGGAATGGTGCACATCGCCGGCCAGGTCGCTGATGACCGCAAGGCCGGCATCGTGTCGCAGACCCAGCAGGTGCTCGCCAAGATCGACGCACTGCTGAAGGAGGCCGGCTCCGACCGCTCCAAGCTGATCGCGGTCAACGTCTTCCTGCCTCATATCACCGACTTCGACACCATGAACTCGGTCTACGATGCCTGGATCGATCCGGCCAACCCGCCGGCCCGCGCCTGCGTCGAAGCCCGCCTCGCCGATCCCGACCTGCGCGTCGAGATGACCGCGGTCGCCTTGCTCTAGGGCGCCGCCATCCTTTCAACCTTTGGCCGGCGCCGGCGACGGCGCGGCCGCGAGGCAAGCCATGCATACCGGACTTTTCCACGAGATCAATTTCGAGAAGGACCAGAAATGGTCGGGCCATCTCGGCATTCCCTTCTCGATCGATCGCTCCCCCTACTACCAGCTCAAGATCCCGATCTTCCGGATCAAGAACGGCGCCGGGCCAAAACTGCTTTTGATGGCCGGCAATCACGGCGACGAATATGAGGGCGAGATCGCGCTGACACGGCTGTATCGCCGGCTCGATGCAAAGGACGTCAAAGGCGAGATCACCATCCTGCCCTTCGCCAATTGGCCGGCCGTGATGGCGGCGCGGCGCCGCTCGCCGCTCGACGAAGGCAACCTCAACCGC
The DNA here is from genome assembly GCF_040547935.1 of Bradyrhizobium sp. LA6.8. Classification (NCBI taxonomy): domain Bacteria; kingdom Pseudomonadati; phylum Pseudomonadota; class Alphaproteobacteria; order Hyphomicrobiales; family Nitrobacteraceae; genus Bradyrhizobium; species Bradyrhizobium sp. LA6.8. The sequence continues at coordinate 1,223,437 of NZ_JBEPQQ010000001.1, read as the reverse complement.
GCCTTCCCCGGCGATGCCGCGGGCACGCCGACGTTCCGGCTTGCGCACTTCCTCGAGCACGAGCTGTTTCCGCGGCACGAAGTCATCTTCGACATCCATTCCGGTGGCACCTCGATGGCGCATGTGCCTTGCGCGCTGATCGAGCGGCAGGGCACGCCCGAGATGTTCGCCCACGCGCTGCGCCTGATGGAGGGGTTGGGGATGCCCTTCGCCTTCGTCGCCGAGAACGGCGCGACCGCTCCGACCTCGATGGCCGCGGCTGCACGCGCCGGCGCGATCGGGCTCTCCGGTGAATTCGGCGGCGGCGGCACCGTCACGCCGCAGACCATGGCGCTCACGGCACGCGCGGTCGATCGGCTGTTGCTCGCGCTCGGCCTTGTCCAGGCCCCGGTGCTCGGGCCACATGCGCCGGTCGAACGCGCCACCGAATTGCTGGCGCTGCAAAGCCACGCGCAGGCGGTGTTCGCGACGCGGCGCGGCTGGTTCGAGCCCGCCGTCATGGTCGGCACGCGCGTTGCGGCCGGCGACGTCGCCGGCTGGTACCATGATTTCGAGCGCCCGGAGCTGCCGGAAGAGGTGCTGCGCTTCCCCGCCGACGGCATCGTGATTTCGCAACGCCTGCACACCGACAGCCAGAGCGGCGACTGCCTGGTCCAGGTCGGCCGCGCGCTGTCACGCGACGAGCTGCCGGCGCGCTGAGTTTTGGAGACGATACCGACTGCGATTACACTCGGGATTCGATGACCGATCCGGCAAAGCCGACCTATGACGACGTGGTGCGCATTCCAGCGCCGCCCGGCCGCGCCAGCGCGAGCGGGCGGCCGCCGCGCATCGAGGAAGTCGCGGAGCGCGCGGGCGTCGCGCCGATCACGGTGTCGCGGGTGTTGCGCCACCCCGAGAAGGTCAATCGCGAGACTCGCGAACGCATCCTCGAAGTGATCGAGGCGACCGGCTACGCGTCCAATCCGCATGCGCGCGCGCTGCGCTCGGGGCGCTCGAACGTGGTGATGGCCTTCGTCTCCAACATTCTCAGCCAGCAGTTCGGCCTTGCGGTGCGCAGCTTCGCCGCCACGCTGGAGCCGGAAGGCTTCGAGGTGCTGGTCGGGCAGACCTCCTACTCCTATGCCAAGGAAGTCGCGATGATCCAGTCGCTGCGCGGCATCCGCCCCGCAGCAGTGATGTTCACCGGCGTGATCGAGCTCGAGGAGAATCGTGCCGCGCTGCTCGAACTCGGCATTCCCGTGATCGAGACCTGGGCGTTTCCGCGCGACCCCATCGACATGCTGGTCGGCCTGCCCAATGCGGATGCCGGCGCGATGGCGGCGCGCAGGCTGGCTGAAGCCGGACATCGCCGCGTCGCCTTCATCGGCCGCGGCAGCGGCCGTGGCGCACTGCGCCGCGACGGATTTCGGAACGCAGCGGCACAGCTGGGCCTCGAGATCGTCCACGAGATCGGTGTCGGTGAGATCACGGGACTGGCCGACGGCCGCGCCGCCTTCACCGCCCTGCTCGATCGCGGCGGCGACGTCGATGCGGTGTTCTGTGCCAACGATCTGCTCGCGACCGGCGCGCTGATTGAGGCCCGCGCCCGTGGCCTCTCGGTGCCGCTCGATCTGGCGTTGCTCGGCTTCGGCGACAACGACGTCGCCGATCAGATCACGCCCGGTCTCACCACCATCTCGTTTGATGCGGCGGCTGTGGGGCGGATCGCGGGCGAACTGCTACTGGCGCGGCTATCAGGCACGCCGCGCGCCGAGCAGCGGCTCGCGGTCGAGCTGTTCCTGGTCGAGCGCGGCAGCGTCTGAGCGTTGCAGATCAGGCGATGGTCTTGAGGTCCTGCTGGATCGCAGCCAGCAGCGATTGCAGCGCATCGCTGTTCACCGGCCTCGCCTCCGCCTTCGCAGGCTGGACCTTGTCAGGCTGCGCAGCTTTGCCCGGACGCTTCGGGAATGGCGGCGGTGGCGCCGGCATCGCGGCTGGCGTGAAATCGCCCTCCTCGTCGACGTGGACGAACTTGCCATGGATGACGTCGTCGCGACGGCCCATGACAAACAGGGTCGCCCAATAGCCGGCAGCCAGAAGGATTACGCTGAAAATACCAATCTCTAACATCGCAGCACCTAAAATATGCGCGATGATTCAATGCCTTCGCTCAGCCGTCAATGAACCGACGGTCACACCTGCGGCTTTTGCCGGCAGGTGTGGCCGATCGGTCACTCTTTGTTAACCATCGATGTCCGGAGTGTGACGCCTTTGCAACTAGGCCTTGCAGCTAGAACCCCGTTCCGGGCTCTAGCATCTAGTCTGACGCGTTTTCTTCACACGAACCGGTACCCACTTCGCTCGAAAACGCTTTACGCCTTATCTTGCCCGACCCGCACCAGCTGCTTGCCGAAATTGGCGCCCTTCAGAAGCCCCATGAAGGCGCCGGGTGCGCTGTCCAGGCCCTCGGTGACGAACTCCTTGTACTTGACCTTGCCGTCACGGACCCAGGTGGACATGTCGCGCAGGAAGTCGCCATGGCGGTTGGCGAAGTCGGAGACGATGAAGCCGCGGAAGGTGAGCCGCTTGGTCAGCGTCGCGCGCATCATGCTGGCCGCCCATTTCGGCGGCTTGGCCTCGGTGTCGTTGTAGTGGGCGATGAGGCCGCAGACCGGCACGCGCGCGAACGGATTGAGCAGCGGGAACACCGCCTCGAACACGGCGCCGCCGACATTCTCGAAATAGACGTCGATGCCTTTCGGGCAGGCAAACTTCAGCTTCGCGGCGAAATCGGTTTCGCGATGATCGAGGCAGGCATCAAAACCGAGCTCCTTCACCACGTAGTCGCACTTGTCCTTGCCGCCGGCGATGCCGACTGCACGCGCGCCCTTGATCTTCGCGATCTGGCCGACGGCCGAGCCGACCGCACCGGAGGCACCGGCGACGACGACGGTCTCGCCTTCCTGCGGCTTGCCGATATCGAGCAGGCCCGTATAGGCGGTCATGCCGGGCATGCCGAGCACGCCGATGGAGGTCGAGATTGGACCGAGCTTCGGATCGACCTTGATCAAGCCCTTGCCGTTGGAGATTGCGTGCGACTGCCATCCGGTACGGGCTCGCACGATGTCGCCCTTGGCGAAATCAGGATTGTTGGAGGCCGCGACCTCGCTGACTGCCTCGCCCTCCATCACGCCGCCGACCGGCACAGGTGCTGCGTAGGACGGACCGTCGCTCATGCGTCCACGCATATAGGGATCGAGCGAGAGCCAGATCGTGCGCAGCAGGACTTCCCCTGCGCCGGGCGCCGGGACTGCGAATTCCTCCAGACGAAAATCGGATGGCTTGGGTTCACCGACGGGACGCGCGGCGAGAACGATGCGTTTTGCTTGGGACATGATGGCTTCCTCCGGATTTTGTTTCGACCGGACGGAAGCGGAGGGAAAGGAGCGCGTCAATACAAAAGCACACTCTCGCTGTCATCGCCCGCGAAGGCGGGCGATCCAGTATTCCGAGACGCCTGTGATTGAGCCGAGAAGCCGCGGCGTACTGGATGCCCCGGTCAAGCCGGGGCATGACAGTGGTGTGTGGAGTACCTAACCCGCGCCCGGATAGTTCGGGCTCTCGCGCGTGATCGTGACGTCGTGGACGTGGCTTTCGCGCAGGCCCGCGCCGGTGATGCGGACGAACTGGGCCTTGTCGTGCAGGTCCTTCATGTCCTTTGCGCCGACATAGCCCATCGCGGCGCGCAAGCCGCCGGCGAGCTGGTGCATGACGTTGCCGACCGGACCCTTGTAGGGCACCTGGCCCTCGATGCCTTCAGGCACGAGCTTGAGCGTGTCCTTGATGTCCTGCTGAAAGTAGCGGTCGGCCGAACCGCGCGCCATCGCGCCGACCGAGCCCATGCCGCGATAGGCCTTGTAGGAACGGCCCTGCCACAAGAACACTTCGCCGGGGGTCTCGTCGGTGCCGGCGAGCAGCGAGCCAACCATGGCGATGTCGGCGCCGGCGGCGAGCGCTTTCGCAAGGTCGCCGGAGAACTTGATGCCGCCGTCGGCGATGACGGGAATGTCGGACTTCTTTGCAGCCTCGACCGCATCCATGATCGCGGTGAGCTGGGGAACGCCGACGCCGGCGACGATGCGCGTGGTGCAGATCGAGCCCGGGCCGATGCCGACCTTGATGCAGTCCGCGCCCGCATCGATCAGCGCCTGCGCGCCCTCGGTGGTGGCGACGTTGCCGGCAACGACCTGGACGGAGTTGGACAGACGCTTGATGCGGTTGACCGCATGCAGCACGTGGCGGGAATGGCCGTGCGCGGTGTCGACGACGACGAGATCGACGCCGGCATCGATCAGCCGCTCGGTGCGCTCGAAGCCGGTGTCGCCGACGGTGGTGGCGGCGGCGACGCGCAGGCGGCCCTGCGCATCCTTGCAGGCGAGCGGATGGGCGACCGCCTTCTCCATGTCCTTTACGGTGATCAGGCCGACGCAGCGATATTGCTCGTCGACCACGAGCAGCTTCTCGATGCGATGCTGGTGCAGCATCCGCCGCGCCTCGTCCTGGCTGACATTCTCGCGGACCGTGACGAGGCCATCATGCGTCATCAGCTCAGAGACTTTTTGCCGGCGGTCGGTGGCAAACCGCACGTCGCGGTTGGTGAGGATGCCGACCAGCTTGCCGGGCGTATTCTTGCTCGCACCGGTGACGACGGGAATGCCGGAGATGCCGTGGTCGCTCATCAGCTTGAGCGCATCGTCGAGCGTGGCCTCGGGGCTGATGGTGAGCGGGTTCACCACCATGCCCGACTCGTAGCGCTTGACCTGCCGGACCTGGGCGGCCTGCCCTTCGGGATCGAAATTGCGGTGGATGACGCCGAGGCCGCCGGCCTGCGCCATGGCGATGGCCATGCGGGCTTCGGTGACCGTGTCCATGGCGGAGGCCATGATCGGGATGTTGAGCGGAATGGCGCGGGTGACGCGGGAGCGGATGTCGACCTCGCCCGGCATGACGTCCGACAGGCCCGGCTTCAACAGCACGTCGTCGAACGTAAAGGCTTCGCGAATGCCTTGAAGTTGCACCGTGGCCATCTGCCAACTCCTTCCTGCGGCCCTGCCGCAAATAGCTATGGATGAGCGCCGCCCTCAGCGTGCCTTGCGGCATCGCCGGAGAATCGGAGCCCATCGGTGGGGTTGACGCGGGTCGATAGCACGGCCACGCGACGAATCAAAGCAAATCGGACCGCCGGCCAGCCATGCACAGGCTTTTTAAGTAAATTCCGCGTGGATGGCCGGGCGGCGGCCACCCCTTGGCATTCCCCGGCGCGACGAAGTCGCGAGCCCGGAATGACGAGGGAGCGCGGGCACCCGCCGTCGAGGGTCACACCGTTGTTACGGAGGATTTAGGTGCTATGCGTTGATCCGCAATGGTCCTGGCGGAGCGGCGGTGATAAGCCGCAAGTCCACCTTTCCTTCTGATTTTCATTACCAATCTGTCATGGTCGACAAGCAACGCGTCATCCCGCTGATCGTGGCCACCGCTCTCTTCATGGAGAACATGGATTCGACGGTGATCGCCACCTCGCTGCCCGCGATCGCGGCCGATATCGGCACGAGCCCGCTGACGCTCAAGCTTGCCATCACCTCCTATCTGCTGTCGCTCGCGGTGTTCATCCCGGCGAGCGGCTGGACTGCGGACCGTTTCGGCGCGCGCATGGTGTTCGCGATCGCGGTCGGCGTCTTCATGGTCGGCTCGATCGGCTGCGCACTCTCGACCTCCGTCACCGATTTCGTATTCGCGCGCATCCTTCAGGGCATGGGCGGGGCGATGATGACGCCGGTGGGGCGCCTGGTGCTGCTGCGCTCGGTCGACAAGAGCGCGCTGGTCAACGCCATGGCCTGGGTGACGGTCCCTGCTCTCATCGGGCCCGTGATCGGCCCGCCGCTCGGCGGCTTCATCACGACCTATGCGTCATGGCACTGGATCTTCCTGATCAACATTCCGATCGGGCTGCTCGGCATCTTCATGGCCTTGCGTTTCATCGATCCCATCAAGAGCGAGACGCGGGAACCGTTCGATCTTTACGGCATGGTGCTCGCGGGCGTTGGCCTCGCCGGCATCGCGTTCGGTCTCTCCGTCGCCGGGCTCAACCTTCTGCCCTGGAGCACGGTCGCGGCGCTGGTCGTGGGCGGAGCGATCTCGATGACACTGTACGTCCTGCACGCGCGGCGGACGGGTTCGCCGGTGCTGGATTTTTCGCTGCTGAAGCTGCCGACGCTGCGCGCGGCCGTTTTCGGCGGCTTCATGTTCCGGCTCGGCATCGGCGCGCGGCCGTTCCTGCTTCCGCTGCTGATGCAGATCGGCTTCGGGCTGTCGCCGTTCCATTCCGGCCTCGTCACCTTCGGCTCCTCGCTCGGCGCCATGGGCATGAAGACGCTGGCCGCGCGCATTATCCGCACCTTCGGCTTCCGCAACTTGATGACGGTGAACGCGGTCGTCAGCGCGTTCTTCCTCGGCGTCTGCGCGCTGTTCACGGTGACGACGCCGCTGCTCATCATCTTGGTGATCCTGGTGGTCGGCGGCTTCTTCCGCTCGCTGGAGTTCACCGCGATCAACACGGTGGCCTATGCCGACGTCGAGACCGCGCAGATGAGCCGCGCCACCACGCTGGTTAGCGTCAACCAGCAGCTCGCGGTCTCCGCCGGCGTCGCGGTCGGCGCGGCCTGCGTGGAAACGACGATGTGGTTCAACCATGTCAGCGAGATCGACGCCACCGTGTTCGCGCCGGCCTTCGTCGTGATCGCGCTGACCTCGGCGGCGTCGAGCTGGTTCTTCTGGCAGATGCCTGCCGATGCCGGCCACGAGATCTCCGGCCGAAAGGCGGTCGAGATCGCCAGCCGCAAGGGGGCCGCAAAGAGCGCGGCGACCGCCGCCGTCAAGACGGCGACGGAGGATACGCAGGACGTGCGGGACCAGCGGCTGGGGTAAAGCGCTATCAGGTCCGAGCGACGTCGGTCAGAACCCGACGTCGTAAAATCGTCCACGATGTGGCGGGCACGTGCGGCGTCCGCCGGCCGATCGGCCCAGCACTCGTGCCCAGCCGCCTTGACCTAGCTCAAGGAGCGAAAGCCGGACATGAGCCTCGATGACACCTGCAAACGGTGATCGAAGACCAAGCCATGGCTCTATTGGGACCGGATACTCCGTTCGGGAGCATACTTGATCCGATGGAACGGATCTCGGAGACTTTGTTCGGACTGATCATGGCCCTTACCTTCATCTGCTCGCTTGGTGTCGCGACCGGGACCAATATCAATATTCAAACAATGCTGATCGGCGCACTCGGCTGCAATCTCGCATGGGGCATCGTTGACGGCGGTCTTTATCTGCTGGCGCGCATCAATGACCGGGGAAACAAGGTTCTGACCTTCCGCGCGATACGGAAGGCGCCGGATCCCGAAGCAGCGCGCCGCGTCATTGCCGACGCGCTGCCGCCGGAATTGTCGGCCATGCTGCCCGTAGAGCAATTGGAATCGATGCGGAAACGGCTGCAACAATTGCCTGAGCCGGCCCCCGGTCCAGGGCTGACGAAGCGCGACTGGATCGGAGCGCTCGGCCTTTGCCTGCTGAGCTTCCTGTCGACCTTCCCGGTGGTCATCCCGTTCCTGTTCCTGAGCGACGCCAGACTGGCGCTACGCGTCTCCTACGCCGTCGCCATCGTGATGCTGTTCTGTTGCGGTTACGTGTTCGGGGTTCGTAGCGGGCTGCGGCCTTCGGTGGCGGGACTTGCGATGGTGGCTGTCGGTAGTACGCTGGTTGGCATCGCGGTCGCTCTGGGAGGATGATCGACTTGCGGCGACACGAAACATCGTTTCGGGGTGCAAGCGGCGCCTTATTTGCCGCGCTGGCCGGATTGTGGCTTGCACCCATGACCGGCGGTTTGGCGCTGGCCCAATCCTCGGCCGGGGCGCTCGGCCTCGGCAACCGCGGTTGGTCGGCGGCCGACACCACCCACGCAACGCCTGCCGACGAGCTCGAATTCAGCGCTCGCGCGGGGCTTGCATCCGACTACATCTATCGCGGGACCACGCTGTCCGATCATGGCCCCGCGGCCGGCGCCGCCTTCGAGACGCGATGGGGCCCGCTCTACGCCAGCACAACGGTCGCCACCGTCAAGCTGCCGACCCAACCGGCCGCCGAACTCACCTTTGCCGCCGGCATGCGCCCGCAGATTGCCACGATCGATTTTGATCTTGGGGCGACCTATTTCGCCTATCCCGGTGAAAGACTTCCTGGCGAGACCAACGGCATCAATTATTGGGAGATCGTTGTCCGCGGCGATCGACGCATCGGCGATCAGGTCCGCGTCGCCGGCGGTTACGCCTATTCTCCGAACGTCTCGAACACTGGCGCCTGGAGCCAATATGTGGCGGCCGGCATCGGCTTCGACGTGCCGGAGCGGTTTCTGCTGAAGAACCTGACCGTGTCGTTCACCACCGCCGCCGGCTATTCCTGGTTTGGCAACCAGACCTCGCAACTTGGCGGCTTCCCGCTGCCAGCCTATCTCAACTGGCAGGCCGGCGTGACGTTCACGCACAAGGCGCTCAACCTAGATCTGCGCTACTACGACACCAATCTGTCGAAGGAAAACTGCTTCGTCTTTACCGGCGATCCAAATGCGCGGCCGGGCGGCCGCGCCAATCCGATCACCAACCCGGACGGCCTGGTCTCGAACTGGTGCGGCGCGACATTCGTCGCCAAGGTCTGGTTTGCGTTCAACTAACTTAGGGAACCACCGTCGGCGGCAATATGCGGTAGAGCACGACACCCAGCCCGAGCGCGTCGCCCGTCAGGACGAGCTTTCCGCTATTGATCGTTCGCTGCAGCAATATCCTCTGCAGGTTGGGATCGGGGTGGGTCGGATCGGAATAGAACTTCGCCAGGTTGCTGGTATTCGCATCGATCAGGTAGCGCTCAATCGTCACGGTCGAGCCGTCGCTGAACGGCATGTTGTCGACCTCAAGCGAAATCCCCTCCGGCGTCTCGGTCGAAATGTTGTTGCCGAAGACACGTGTCGGATCATAGTTGTAGACCATGATGTTCGCGGTCGAGTTAGCGCCATCCCAGGTCGCGAACGCGTTGAGGTGGGAGCCCGCCCCGCCGGTGAGAGCGGCCTGCACGCGCTGGCCGGACATCTTGTTGTACATCTTGAAGAGGTTCGCGACCGGCTTCGGGTAGTAGTCGGCCGGCTTGTCGCCGTGCGGCACCTTGTGGAGCAGGCTGGCCTGGCCGAGGAAAGGTGTGATGTTCGGATCCCCCTGGCCGTCGCCGATAATGAGGTAAGACCCCATCGATATCTTCTTTTTCACGGCTTCGGACAGGAACGCCGCCGTCCAGGCCGCCCCCTTGTGCGAATAATTGACGTCAGTCGCCTCATAGGCCGTAGGGCCCCATTCCGACAGGAACAGTTTAACGTCGGGCATGTTGGCATTGTTCTTCTTCAAGGCGTCCAGCTTGGCCTTGGCCTTGTCGACCAGATTGTCGAAGAACGCGAAACCGCCGGTGCCGTCTGTCGAGCCGTAATAGTGGAACGAAAAACGATCGAGCCGCGCGTTGAATTTTGCCAAGTAAGTGTCGGCCAGCGGATTGAAGGTCTGGTCGAGGAAGACTTCCTCCAGCGTCGGAAGATTCTCCGCCGGATAATAGTTGAAGCTCAGTCCGACCAGGGCCGGCCCGGCCATTTCCAGCGTCTTGCCGTTATAACTCTGGTTGGCGGCGAGTTCGTTTCTGATGTTCACGATCGCCTGCGAGAAGACCTTCTGAACCGGCAAGAGCTGCCTGGGCAGACGGCGCGCATCGAGCCCGTAGGGGTACGACAAAGTCGGATCTTCGGCCTTGGACATCACGTGGGTCTGCAGCGGGGTCCACTGGTTGAGGACATACTTGGCCGGATCCATCCACCACAGCCAACGGCCCCATGACCCCAATGGCTTGAGCCTGTAGGCGGATGGATTGGTGTCGCTCCAGTTCTCCGGGGCTGAATCGGCGATATCGGCCTCGTTGCTGACCTCGAAGATGACGGATGACGCCCCGCCGTCGAACGATTTCTTCGCGATATATCGCACGAGAGCGTTGGCGTATTTCTGGAAAAGTGCCGGAGCCGGCCCGTTCCGATTCCAACTCTCGCCAGGTCCGTATTGCACCAGGCGCGGCGGCATGAAGGCCGCGACCGCCACGTGAGGCGAGAGCCCGCGACCCAGGGCCCACTCAAGATGCCAGGCCAGAGGCTGGCAGTCGCCCGGATGGAAAACGCCGTCCTGCGTGTACCCGAACACATCGCCGGTCTGATCGACATCGCAATAGACATCGCTGAGCAGCAGGCGCGTCCGCTTCATGCCGGTATCGGTGATGATCTGGTTGAACTGGTCGAGAGCCTGCTCGGACGGGCTGTTCGCGCTCTGGTAGATCTTCTTGAGATCGCCGAGATCGTCGTTGCCGCTGAGGCCGATATTGTAAGGCGTCTGGGTGCTGACCGTGATCGACGTCCCTGCACGCGACGTCGTCGCCGAAGCAAAGCCGAGCGACGCCAACGCCAGCAAGGAGACCGAGACAAGAGAAAGGCGATGCTTGCAAACGCGCAAGCGTTGTCGATGAAGGCACGGCATGGATTGATCTCACCCGCTGAAATTGCAGATGATGAATCTATCAGCTCAAGATGTTATCGATGTGAATGTCATGCTGATGTGAGCGTGACAAGTCAGCCCGGGTCCGGCTGCCCGCCGCGAAACCCCGTCGCCAGCACATAGCGCTCGGAGGAATCCTGCCTGCTGGCCGCGGGCTTCACATGCCGCACTGTCGCAAAATCGCGCTTGAGCTGGGCCAGCAGATCGGCGTCGGCGCCGCTCTGGAACGTCTTGGCCAGGAATGCCCCGCCCGGTTTCAGCACGTCGCACGCGAATGCGGCCGCCGTCTCGATCAGGCCGACGATGCGGAGCTGGTCGGTCTTGCGGTGGCCGGTGGTGTTGGCGGCCATGTCGGACATCACGATGTCGGCGCCGCCCCCGAGCATCGCAGTGAGCTTCGCGGGTGCGTCGTTGTCCATGAAGTCGAGCTGCGCGAAGTCGACGCCGGCAATCTCGGGCATGTCCAACAGGTCGATCGCGACGACCTTGCCCTTGCCGTCGACCGAGCCAACGCGCTTGGCGGCGATCTGGCTCCAGCCGCCCGGCGCAGCGCCGAGATCGACCACGGCCATGCCGTGTTTCAGCAGGCGGTATTTGTCGTCGATCTCGAGCAGCTTGAACGCGGCACGCGAACGATAGCCGAGCGCCTTCGCCTTGACCACATAGGGATCGTTGAGCTGCCGCTCCAGCCACAGCTTCGACGACAATTTGCGCTTGCCGCCGGTCTTGACCTGGACGTGCAAGCGGCCGGTGGTGTCCTTGGCCATCTCACCAGCTCCTGAGTGCGCCGTCCTCGCGCATCATCTCGACCAGCATGCCTTCGCGCAGGCCCCGGTCGGCGACGCGCAGGCGCGGCAGCGGAAAGGCGCGCCTGATAGCATCGAGGATGGCGCAGCCGGCCAGCACGAGATCGGCGCGCTCGACGCTGATGCAGCTGTTGTTGGCGCGTTCCTCGTAGCTCATGCCGAGCAGCTTGCTGATGGTCGCGGTGATGTCAGAATCGTTCATCCAGATGCTGTCGATGCGGCGGCGGTCGTAGCGCGCGAGGTTGAGATGGATGCCGGCGAGCGTCGTCACCGTGCCTGAGGTGCCGAGCAGGTGCATGTCGGCGAGATCGCAGCCGTGCGCTTCGGCGAACGGTGCGACGTGGTTGGCGACCTCCTGCTCCATCGCGGCATAGATTTCCGGCGTGACGTCGCGGCCGCCGAATTGCTCGGCCAGCGTCACGACGCCCAGCGGGATCGACATCCAGGCCTTGATGCGCGGCTCCGGATTTTGCGGATCGCGCTCGATCCGCACCAGCTCGGTCGAGCCGCCGCCGATGTCGAACAGGATCGCGCCCCGGCCCCTGGGGTCGACCAGCGGCGCGCAGCCGAGCACGGCGAGCGAGGCCTCGGTCTCGCGGTCGATCACTTCGAGCTCGATGCCGGTCTCGGCCGCGACCCGGCTACGGAAACCTTCCGCATTCGAGGCGGCCCGGCAGGCTTCGGTCGCGATCAGCCGCAGCCGCTTGGCTTTGCGCAAATTGATCTTGTCGCGGCAGATGCTGAGTGCGGCGACGGCGCGCTCGATCGCGGCCTCGCTGATGGAACCGGTCGCCGAGACGCCCTCGCCGAGCCGGATGATGCGCGAGAAGGAATCGACCACGCGAAAGCCGTCGCTGGTCGGACAAGCGATCAGGAGCCTGCAATTGTTGGTGCCGAGGTCCAGCGCCGCATAGACGCCGGTTCCCGGCGCTTGCGCGACGACGGCCGGTTCGGGGGCCAACGCCACCGCCGCCATCGACCCCTCCAGCCCACCGTGCGGCGCATGGCCGTCGCGGAGCCGCGTGTGGTCATTCATACAAATTGTCTTTCCGCGGCCCGATGGGGCCGATCTGGAATTGCTTTTTCGCCTGAAACATTAGCAGCGCGGCAAGCCTGCGCAACAACGCATCACATGGGACCATGCCCATTCGTGCGTTGTCGTGAACGGGACCGTGGGTTATTTTTGAGGGGTCCGGTCCTCCAGGCGCCCCCCAAAACGCGCGATTGCCGGCTTTTCAGGTCAATTCCATGCAAGAACACACCAAATCGTCCACGCTCGAAAACGCTATTGCACTGCAAAAATACGGCGTCGGGCAGCCGGTCCGCCGCAAGGAAGACGATACGCTGGTGCGCGGCAAGGGCCGCTACACCGACGATTTCAACCTGCCTGGCCAGGCCCATGCCGTGGTCGTCCGCTCAACCCATGCCCATGGGCTCATCCGCGGCATCGGCACCGACGCCGCCAGGGCCATGCCGGGCGTGCTGGGGGTGTGGACCGGCAAGGACCTCGATGGCGCCGGCTACGGCCCCTTCACCTGCGGCCTGCCGCTGAAGAGCCGCGACGGCTCCCCCCTGCTCCAGACCAACCGGCAGCCGCTGGCGACCGACAAGGTCCGTTTCGTCGGCGATCCCGTCGCCTTCGTGGTCGCCGACACGCTGGCGCAGGCGCGCGACGCCGCCGAAGCCGTCGAGCTCGATATCGAGCCGCTGCCGGCGGTGACCGATCCCGAGGAAGCCGCCAGGCCCGGTGCACCGCTGCTCTATGACCACATCCCGAACAATGTCGCGCTCGACTACCACTATGGCGACATCGACAAGGTGAACGCGGCCTTCGCCAGTGCCGCCCACGTCACCAAGGTCGACATCGAGAACACCCGCGTCGCCGTCGTCTCGATGGAGCCGCGCGTGGGGCTCGCCTCCTACGACAAGAAGACCGAGCGCTACACCATCCAGATGCCGACGCAGGGCGTTGCGGGCAACCGCGCCAACCTCGCCAAGAACCTGAAGGTGCCGAACGAGAAGGTGCGGGTCCTCACCGCCAATGTCGGCGGCTCCTTCGGCATGAAGAACGTCAATTACCCCGAATACATGTGCATCCTGTACGCGGCCAAGGAGCTTGGCCGCCCGGTGAAGTGGCTGGATGAACGCTCCACCAGCTTCCTCTCCGACAGCCACGGCCGTGCGCAGAAAATCCATGCCGAGCTGGCGCTCGACGCCGAGGGGCACTTCCTCGCGGCAAAGCTTGAAGGCTATGGCAATCTCGGCGCCTACATCACCGGCGTCGCGCCGGGACCGCTCTCGCTCAACACCGGCAAGAACTTTTCCAGCGTCTACCGCACGCCGCTGATGGCGGTCGACATCAAGACGGTGCTCACCAACACCACGCTGATGGGCGCCTATCGCGGCGCCGGCCGGCCCGAGGCGAACTACTACATGGAGCGGCTGATCGACCGCGCCGCCGACGAGATGGGCATCAACCGGCTGACCTTGCGCAAGCGCAACTTCATCAAGCCGAACCAGATGCCGTTCCCGGCCTCCTCCGGCGTCACCTATGACAGCGGCGACTTCCAGGCGGTGTTCAACAAGGCGCTCGAAATCTCCGACCACGAGAACTTCACCAAGCGCAAGAAAGAGAGCAAGAAGATCGGCAAGCTGCGCGGCATCGCCGTCGGCTCCTATCTCGAGGTCACCGCGCCGCCGAGCCCCGAACTCGGCAAGATCGTGTTCGATCCCGATGGCTCGGTACAGCTCATCACCGGCACACTCGATTACGGCCAGGGCCACGCGTCCGCATTCGCGCAGGTGCTGTGCGCGCAGTTAGGGGTGCCGTTCGACAGCGTGAAGCTGGAGCAAGGCGACAGCGACATCGTCCACACCGGCAACGGCACCGGCGGTTCGCGCTCCATCACGGCGAGCGGCATGGCCATCGTGGGCGCCGCCAAGCTCGTGATCGAGAAGGGCAAGCGCGCCGCGGCGCATATGCTGGAAGCCTCCGAGGCCGACATCGAGTTCGCCGACGGCAGCTTCACCATTGCGGGCACCGATCGCAGCATCGACATCATGGAGCTCGCCAGGAAGCTGCATGACGGCAAGGTGCCGGACGGCGTGCCTGACAGCCTCGACGTCGACCATACCAGCGAGCCGGTGCCCTCGGCGTTCCCGAACGGCTGCCACGTCGCCGAGGTCGAGATCGATCCTGATACCGGTGTGGTGCAGATCGTGCGCTACAGCGCGGTCAACGATTTCGGCACGGTGATCAACCCGCTGCTGGTCGCGGGCCAGCTTCATGGCGGCGTCGTCCAGGGCATCGGCCAGGCGCTGATGGAGCATGTCCGCTACGACGAGAGCGGCCAGCCGATCACGGGCTCGCTGATGGACTACGCGCTGCCGCGCGCGGAGGACGTTCCGAACATGACGGTCGGCGATCATCCGGTGCCGGCCACGACCAATCCGCTCGGCAGCAAGGGCTGCGGCGAAGCCGGCTGCGCCGGCAGCCTGTCGACGGTGGTAAACGCGGTGCTCGACGCCCTCTCCGACTACGGCATCAAGCACATCGACATGCCGCTGACCCCGGAGCGGGTGTGGCGCGCGATCCAGGATGCTAAGGGGAACGCGGCGTAGGGGGAGTTCCGCGATCGTGACAACGCCGGGGGTTCGACCGGCATTCCGAAAGAGATCACTTGATCGCCGTTTCGGCGGCGATCAACTCCTTTCCCTCCGTGGTCGTGATCGTTAGCCGTATCTTTTCCCCGCTACGGCCGTCGGCGATCGCTGCCGAAATGCGATTTCCGTTGTTCGGATCGGCGCTCACGACCCCGCTGAACAGAGCCGTGTCACCCTGTTTCAACGTGACAAGCAACGGGATGGCCGGTTCGACGCTGAAGAACTCGAGGACGGCGCGAGACGCCTCGGCCGAGAAATTGATCAGGATCTTCTCGTTCGCATGCGTCACGTTGCTCATGCCGACGGTCGGGCTGTAGGTTTCCGGAATCGACACCTCACTGCGTGCGGGAAAGTCTGCGCTGTGGAAAAACTGGTCTGACACGCCCGCCCATAATTCGACATACGGCCGCCACTCGTTCGGATCCTTCCGGGCATCGGTTTCGCCGGTGAACGACGGAAACCCCCACGTCCACATTTTCAAGCCCCGCGTGAGGGTATTGTCCGCAACGCGAATAATTCCTTCTGCATTGTCATGGTTGATGACGCCCCAGAAATTCCCGCCCTGCATATCTGGCGCAGCATAGGCGATGCCCATCGTTGGCCAGTTCTTGAAGTAACGCAGGTTTTCGAAGCGCCGCCTGCCCATACCCGCGCTCTCGTCGCCGTCTGCCAGATTGGTCGACCAGGCAGGCGTCGTGTAAGTTCGGATCGGCGCGATGATTTCGGCGCCGCCCGTTGCCCTGGGATTTTTCGGCTCCGATCCCGGAGCGAGCGTCGTGCACGTCCAGTACTCGTATTGCACAGCCTCGTCGTTCGGATTCTTCAGCACCACGCGCGCATCGAGTGCGGCACGATCGGCCTTCAGCGTGACGTAGTAGTTCGCCTCGATGCCGGTCGCGCCCCTGAACTTGCTCGGCCGCGCGGAATAGTCGAAGTCATCCCGAAACGACATCACGACCGTGACTTCGCCGGCGCCCTCCTTCACCACCCGGAAAGCCCACGGCTTCAGCCACGTCTTGCCGTGCTCGGCATCCGGGAACGTGGGAAAGATTCCGCCGTACACCATCAGCCAGTCGTAGTAGAAATTTCCGGCCTTCATGCCGTAGGGCACTCCGACGTCCGTTCGATAAAGCTGCTCGTGGCCGGTCGGCTTGTAGACCATGGAAAGAATACGCCCTCCGAATTCGGGCACGAGCGTTACCCTCAGATATCGATTCTCAAGCACGTAGGATTTGAAACTGCGTTCGACGATCACGCTCTTGTCGAGCGACCCGCTGACAAAGCCATTCTCCGCATCGACGGCGAACTTGACGGTGCTCCACGTCGTCGTCTGCTCGCTGAGCGACACACTATCGGACACCGGTGCGGCGGCATGCACGACGCAAAGCGCCTGGAGCGACAAAAGGAGTGCTATTCCGAAACAAACGAGGGCGCGCAAGGAGACCTCAACTGGCTTTCAGGCCGCCGCCTGCTCGCGCGGCTGGTAGATCGCAGTATGCTGGCAGTGCGCCAGCGGCGTCGTGCCGTTGGCGACGACCAGCGCGTCGAGCTCGACGAAGCGGTGGCCCTTCTTCTCGTAGTTCGCGGTGACTTTTGCCCGCGCGGAGATCTCGTCGCCGGCGCGCGCGGCCGACAGCAGCTGCATGCGGCTGCCGACATGGATCCACGGGCCCAAAATCGTGTTGTCGACGAGGACGCGGTTCATCACGCGCTGGATCAGGCCGGGATGGCCGAGCCCCTCGCGCGCAAAAATCGGATCGGTTTCCCTGACGTCGGCGAGATAGTCGATCGCGTCCTGTCCGGCCCAGCGGCGCGGCGTCGTGCCCAGCCATTTGCCCACCTCGAACGCTGCCGGGCTCACAGGCTTGCGCTCGGCAATGGCCGCGACCTCGACATAGTCGTTCAATGACACCACAGGCGCGGCCGCCGGGAGCGACGCTGTCCCCGTGGCGCACAGCTCGGTGCGGCTGAACACCTCGATCGTGAGAAGCTCGTTGTGCTCGGTCGCATCGACATCGGCGGTCTCGCCGTCATAGACCGGCTTGATGAAGCGGGCCTCGACCAGCCCGCGCGACAGGAAATCGCGGCCCCAGCGCGCCACCGGCACGTGCATCATGTAGGCGAAGACATCGACGCCCGGGACCAGCCCGCCGGAAAAGCCGAAGCGGCGCGCCACCGTGTCGTCATGCATCTTGTTTTCGGACTGTTTGGCGGTGTTGTAGGCCTCGACGCGGTAGGTTTCGAGCCGGTTCGGCATGGCGGGCCTTTCCCTGAATTCTTGTTGTTTCAGGGTTGATCGTAGGCCCCCGGGAACACCGGTCAATCCCCTCGCCTTTGCGGCCCGAATGGGGTACCACGCGGCGAATGACTGATACCCCCACCCGCATCTATGTCGACGCCGACGCCTGCCCGGTGAAGGACGAGATCTACCGCGTCGCGCTCCGGCACGGCGTGCCCGTGAGCGTGGTTGCCGGCAACTTCATCCGCGTTCCGCAGGACCCGATGATCGAGCGGATCGCGGCCGGCGCCGGCATGGATGCCGCCGACGACTGGATCGCGGAGCGGGCCAAGCCGGGCGACGTCGTCGTGACATCAGATATTCCGCTGGCGAGCCGCTGCGTGAAAGCGGGCGCCGACGTGATCGCACCGAACGGCAAGCCGTTCACGGAAGAGTCGATCGGGATGACGCTGGCGGTGCGCAATCTGATGACGGATCTGCGCTCGGCCGGCGAAGTCACCGGCGGGCCGCGCTCGTTCGCGCCGCGCGACCGCTCCGCGTTCCTCTCCGCGCTCGACCAGACGCTGCGCCGGATCCAGCGCCGCCGTGCCGACCAGGCCGCGACGAGCCAGAATTTGAATCAAGGCTAGTCATGGCGCCGCCCCTGATCCAACTCAAAGACATCAAGCTCACCTTTGGCGGCACGCCGCTGCTCAGCGGCGTCGAGCTCAACGTCGCGCCGAGCGAGCGCGTCTGCCTGATCGGCCGCAACGGCTCAGGCAAGTCGACGCTGCTGAAGATCGCAGCCGGCCTCGTCGAGCCCGACGGCGGCACGCGCTTCGTGCAGCCGGGCGCGACCGTTCGCTATCTGCCGCAGGAGCCTGACTTCGGCGACCACAAGACCACGCTCGCCTATGTCGAGGCGGGCCTCGCGCCCGGCGACGACCCGTACCAGGCACGCTACCTCGTGGAGCAGCTCGGGCTTACCGGCAACGAGAACCCGGCCAACGTCTCCGGCGGCGAGGCCCGCCGTGCCGCGCTGGCTCGCGTGCTGGCGCCCTCGCCCGACATATTGCTGCTGGACGAGCCGACCAACCATCTGGACCTCTCCACCATCGAATGGCTGGAAAAGGAGCTCGACAGCCGCCGCGGCGCGCTGGTGATCATCAGCCATGACCGCCGTTTCCTCACCAATCTCTCGCGCTCGACCGCATGGCTCGACCGCGGCAAGATCAAGCAGATCGATCGTGGCTTCGCCTCGTTCGAGAGCTGGCGCGACGAGGTGCTCGCCGAGGAAGAGCGCGACCAGCACAAGCTCGACCGCAAGATCGTCGACGAGGAGCACTGGCTGCGCCACGGCGTCTCCGGCCGCCGCAAGCGCAACGTCAAGCGGCTCGGCAATCTGCATGCACTGCGCGACCAGCGCCGCAACTATCGCGGCACGGCCGGCACCGCCAGTCTCGCTGCGTCCGAAGCGGAGCAATCCGGCAAGCTGGTGATCGAGGCCAAGGGCATCACCAAGGCCTTCGGCGACCGCGCGATCGTCGACAATTTTTCCACCCGAATCCAGCGCGGCGACCGGCTCGGCATCGTCGGACCGAACGGCGCCGGCAAGACCACGCTGGTCAACCTGCTCACCGGCGGCGCGGAGCCTGATTCCGGCATCGTGCGGCTCGGCGCCAATCTTGAGACGGCCACGCTCGACCAGCACCGCGAAAGCCTCGATCCCAAGTCGACGCTGGCCGAGGCGCTAACCGGCGGCCGTGGCGACCAGATCATGGTCGGCGGCAAACCGAAGCATGTGGTCGGCTACATGAAGGACTTCCTGTTCGCCCAGGAGCAGCGCGGCACGCCTGTCGAGGTGCTCTCGGGCGGTGAGCGCGGCCGGCTGATGCTGGCCCGCGCGCTGGCAAAACCCTCGAACCTGCTGGTGCTGGACGAGCCGACCAACGATCTCGACCTCGAGACGCTCGACGTGCTCGAGGACATGCTCGGCGACTACGAGGGCACCGTGATCCTGATCAGCCACGACCGCGACTTCCTCGACCGCGTCGTCACGTCCGTGATCGCACCCGAAGGCAACGGCAAGTGGACCGAATATGCCGGCGGCTACAGCGACATGCTGGCGCAGCGCGGTGCCGATCTCAAGCGCGACACGACGAAGGCGCAAGCCCCCGCGGAAAAGAAAGAGGAGCGGCCGGCTGCTCCGTCTGCCACGGCAAAGCGGCGGCTGAGCTTCAACGAGAAGCACGCGCTGGAAACGCTGCCGAAGAAGATCGAGACCCTGCACGCCGACATTGCCAAGCTGCAGCGCTTCCTCGATGATCCCAATCTCTACACCAAAGACCGCAAGAAATTCGACGACACCTCCGCCGCCATCGCCAAGGCGCACGACGAATTGTCCGCCGCCGAAGAGCGCTGGCTCGAACTGGAAATGCTCCGCGAAGAAATCGAGCAAGCGTAATTCGTAGGATGGGTAGAGCGCAGCGCAACCCATCGCACAACGGGATTAGGTATTGATGGGTTTCGCTTCGCTCTACCCATCCTACGGGTCCAGAAATAGAGAGATGACATGACCACTCCCCTCGCCGCCAAGATCGCCCGTGAATATGGCACTCCCTGCGCCGTCATCGACATGGACCGGGTCGAGCGCAACATCGCGCGGATCCAGAAGGCCTGCGACGATGCGGGTGTCGCCAACCGGCCGCACATCAAGACGCACAAGAACCCGACGATCGCGAAGCTGCAGGTCGCAGCGGGCGCCAAGGGCATCACCTGCCAGAAGCTCGGCGAAGCCGAGATCATGGCCAATGCCGGCATCGACGACATCCTGATCAGCTACAATCTGCTCGGCGAAGAGAAGATGGCACGCCTAGGCGCGCTGCAGGCGAAGGCGAACATGACGGTCGCTGCCGATAACTCGACGGTCGTCGCCGGCCTGCCCAAGGCAGCCGCAGCCTCGGGTCGTCCGCTCTCGGTCGTGGTCGAATGCGATACGGGGCGCAAGCGCGCGGGCGTCGAGACCCCGGCTGAGGCGATTGCGCTGGCCCGCGAGATCGCCGGGTCCAAGGGGCTCGAATTCGCCGGTTTCATGTTGTACCCGACCGAGACCGGCTGGGCCGACGCGCAGAAATTCTACGACGAGGCGCTGGCCGGCGTGCGCGCGCACGGACTGGACGCCAAGATCGTCTCGACCGGCGGCACGCCGAACCTGAAGAACCTCGGCAAGCTCAAGGGCGGCACCGAGCATCGCTTCGGCACCTACATCTACAATGACCGCATGCAGGTCGCCGCCGGCTCCGCCACCTGGGACGATTGCGCGCTGCACATCTATTCGACCGTCGTCAGCCGCGCCGCACCCGAGCGCGGCATTCTGGACGCCGGCTCGAAGACGCTGACGACGGACACCGGCGGCCTCGACGGACACGGCCTGATCCTGGAGCACCCCGAGGCCAAAATTGCGCGCTTCGCGGAAGAACACGGCTTCCTCGACCTCTCGCGCAGCAACACAAGGCCGAACGTCGGCGACGTCGTCCGCATCGTGCCCAATCACGTCTGCGTCGTCGTCAACATGATGGACGAGGTCGTGATGGTGCGCGGCGATGAGATCATCGGCACGCTGCCGGTGGCCGCGCGCGGGAAGCTGCGCTAGGCGCGAATTAGAGCTTGCAGCTCCCGATCCAGTCCGTCGCGGAACAGGTTGATCGGGCGAGTCAGTCGCCCGGCCGGCGGGCGATGCACCAGCCATGCGCGCACGGCGGGATTGAACTCCCGCGCAGCGACCGGCTTGAGCTTGTCGCGAAATGCGCTGCGCTTCAGCCCGATCGGCGTGACCAAGCCGACGCCCAGACCGCGTGACACCAGCGACAGCCGAAGCTCGCTGTCCAGCGCCTCCACAGCGACGGTGAACGGTAAATGCTCTGCATCGAAGCGACGCTTGAGTGTGTCGCGAAATCCGCAACCGTCCTGGTTGATCACCCACGAGAGCTGCGACAGGCGCTCCAGGTCGACGGTGCGCGGAATCTTCATGTCGCGCGCGACGACGAACACCACCGGCTGCGACCCGAGATCGTCGGCGACGAGATCGGCAGGCGGCATTGCCCCGTCAGGTAGGCAGATCGCGGCGGCATCCAGCTCGTTGCGGCTGACCCGCTCGACTTGGTTGGGCGACCAGCCCGAGACAACGCGCACGCTCAGCGCCGGAAATTCGGCACGCACCGCGTCGAGCGGCGCGCTGAGTCCGGCCTCGGAGAGAAACGGCGTGAGGCCGAGCCTGAACTCGCCGCGCACAACGCCGTCATTGGCGACGCCTGACTTGAGGTCGTCCAGCATCCGAAGAAGGCGCCGGCCCTGCTCATAGGCCTCACGACCTGCGGCCGTGGGCTTCAACGGCTTCGACAGGCGGTCCAACAACTGCGCGCCCAGCATCTCCTCGAGATTCTGGATGCGCCGGGTTACGCCAGGCTGCGTGAGATTGAGGCGCGTCGAGGCGGCAACGATTGATCCGGTCTCGACCACAGCGACGAAGGCGACAAGGTCATGGGTATTCATAACGAACTCGCATATTCTTTATAGGCTTAATTGAATTGTAGCATATTAGTCACCCCGCTTAAAGGGGACCCGTACCCTGCCCGCGAGGTCCCATGACCATCTCCGAAACCACCAAGCACGCATCCCCGAAGCAACTTGCCGAGCGATCCCTGATCTGGCTCGGCGCCATCGCCACCGGCGGCGTCGTCACCAATTTGTTCGCGCCGCAGATCCTCGTTGGACTGATCGGCCGGTCGCTGGCCATGACCGCCTGGCAGGCTGGCCTCGTCAGCACACTAACGCTGCTCGGCTATGCGCTCGGCCTGTTGTTGCTGGTGCCGCTGGTCGATCTCATCGAGAACCGGCGCCTGATCCTGCGCACGCTCGGCTGCGCGATCTTCGCGGCGCTGGCAACGGCGCTAGCGCCGACGCCGTCACTGCTATTGCTCGCCACGTTCGTTCTCGGCGCCTCCTGCGCCGCGATCCAGATGATGGTTCCGCTCGTGGCTTCGATGGTGGCGCCCGAGCGTCGCGGCCAGGCCATCGGTGAAGTCATGAGCGGATTGATGATCGGCATCCTGCTGTCACGGCCAGCAGCGAGCCTGATCGCAGATCTCTGGAGCTGGCGTGCCTATTATCTCGCCTCAGCCATCCTGATGACGTTCCTCGCAGGTGCGCTCGGCCGTTATCTGCCGACGCTGCGACCGGCAGCCCGCGTCGGCTACGGCGAATTGCTCCGCTCGTTCCCAAAGCTGCTGCGGGAAGAACCTGTGCTGCGCGTGCGGGCCTGGACCGCATCGCTGGTCATGGCCTCCTTCACCGCCTTCTGGTCGGCGGTCGCGCTGCGCCTGCCGGAGGCGCCATTCGGCCTCGACTCCAAGGGCATCGCGGCCTTCGCGCTGATCGGCGTCGCAGGCGCCGCGGCGACACCGCTCGCTGGCCGCTGGGGCGATAAGGGCTGGGCGCGCCCGCTGTTTCTTGTGGCGCATCTGCTCATCATCGGCTCGCTCGCGCTCTGCGCCCTGGCCGGTGCGATGGAGTCCCGCATGGCGGCTCTGCTGGTATTGAGCCTCGGCACGATCCTGCTCGACGTCGGCATCACCGCCGACCAGACGCTCGGCCGCCGCGCCATCAATCTGCTGCACCCCGAGGCGCGCGGCCGCATCAACGGCCTGTTCGTTGCGCTGTTCTTCATCGGCGGCGGCGTCGGCTCCGCAGCGGCCTCGCTGGCCTGGACTTTTGGCGGCTGGACCGCTGTCTGCGTGGTCGCGGCGAGCTTTGGTGTGCTAGGTCTTCTCACCGATCTTCTGACCAGGACCGGCACGTCGTGATCAGGACGACGCGAGCCATCGCAACACGCCCCTTCCGGCCGCCGCCCCCGTCGCAAACGACGCCTGCAACAGATAGCCGCCGGTCGGCGCCTCCCAGTCCAGCATCTCGCCAGCGGCGAACACGCCGGGCAGCTTGCGCAGCATGAAGTGGTCGTCGAGCTCGTCGAAGGTCACCCCGCCCGCCGTCGAGATGGCGCGCTCGATCGGTGCGACGCCGGTGAGCTGAACGGGAATGGCGTTGATCAGCTTCGCAAGCTCCGCCGGCGAGAACGTCGCCAGCGGCCGGCCGGATGCGATGGCGGTCTCCTGCATCAGGCCGATGCCGACCGGCGACAGCTGCGCCGCCTTGCGCAGGAAGTTCGCCAGCGATTGCTTGCCGCGCGTGCCCGACAGGCGCGTGGTCAGCGAGGCAGCGTCGAGGTCGGGCCGCAATGCGATCGTCAGCGTCGCCTGCCCGAGACCCAGCACCGCCTCGCGCAGCTCGGCCGACAACGCGTAGATGGCGCCACCTTCGATGCCGCTGCGCGTGATCATGGCTTCGCCGCGGACCGTATGCGCCCCGATCGTCAGCGCCACGCCCTTGAGCGGCTGGCCCTCAAAGCGGTCGCGGAACACGTCGGACCATGCGACGGTGAAGCCGGAATTAGCCGGCCGCAGCTTCGAGATCGCAACGCCTTTGGACGCAAGGATATCGGCCCAGCCGCCGTCGGAGCCCAGCCGCGGCCAGCTTGCGCCGCCGAGCGCGAGGACTGTGGCCTTGGCCGCGATGGCCTGCCCGCCGTCGGCTGTTTGAAACCGAAGCCGTCCTTGGTCGTCCCAGCCGGTCCAGCGATGACGAAACGCGAAACGCACACCGGCGGCGTCGAGGCGTCGCAGCCAGGCGCGCAGCAAGGGCGAGGCCTTGAACGCCTTTGGAAACACGCGCCCGCTGCTGCCGACGAAAGTCGGCTCGCCCAGCGCCGCGCTCCAGGCGCGGAGCCCATCGGGCGAAAACGCCGCGATCGCCGCTTGCAGCATCGGCGCTGCCTCGCGGTAGCGTGCCATGAACTCCGGCAGCGGCTCGCTGTGGGTGAGATTGAGCCCCCCGCGGCCAGCCATCAGGAATTTGCGACCCGCGGACGGCATGGCATCGTAGACACTGACGCGGGCGCCGCCCTGCGCCAGCACCTCCGCCGCCATCAGCCCGGCGGGACCGGCACCGATGACGGCGA
Organism: Bradyrhizobium sp. LA6.8; assembly: GCF_040547935.1. Taxonomy (NCBI): domain Bacteria; kingdom Pseudomonadati; phylum Pseudomonadota; class Alphaproteobacteria; order Hyphomicrobiales; family Nitrobacteraceae; genus Bradyrhizobium; species Bradyrhizobium sp. LA6.8. Next base: position 1,199,017 of record NZ_JBEPQQ010000001.1, on the reverse strand, counting down.
CGTCAGTCAGAGCTTGATCCCCGCCCGTGCCGCGGCCTGCGCCACGTATTTCTGCGTCTGCTCGAACGCGCCCTGCAGCGCCTTCGCCTTCGACATGTCGCTGATCTCGGCGAAATGCGCGGCGACCGCATCCGGCGTCCATTCGGATTCCGGCAGGTTGATGCCTTCGCTCTCCACAATCTTGATCACGGCGAAGGAGCCAGCACCGGCGCCCATGATGGTGCGGGTCGGTGCGTCCTCGCTCAGCATGTACTCGACAGCGGGCGTGATCGCGTTCGGCTTCATCAGTTGCAGCGCCTGTGGCGGCAGCAGCTCTTCCGTCATGCGGGTCGCCGCGGTCGGCGAGATGATGTTGACGCGGATATTGTTCTTGCGGCCTTCCTCGGCCAGCACGTTCATCAGGCCGACCATGCCGGACTTGGCCGCGCCGTAATTGGCCTGGCCGAAATTGCCGTAGAGGCCGGAGGACGAGGTCGTCAGCACGATGCGGCCGTAATTGCGGTCGCGCATGCCGGCCCAGGCCGCCTTGCAGCAATAGAAGGTGCCGACGAGATGCACGTCGAGCACCTTCTGGAAATCGGCGGCCTCCATCTTGCCGAACGACTTATCGCGCAGGATGCCTGCATTGGCGCACATCAGATCAACGCTGCCCCACTCCTTGGTGGCGCGCTCGACCATCGCGGTGACCTGCTCGAAATTGGAGACGTCGGCGCCGTCGGCCATCGCGGTGCCGCCGGCTTTGCGGATCTCCTCGACGACGGCTTCGGCCGGCGACAGCGAGCCGCCGCTGCCGTCACGCGCGCCGCCGAAATCGTTGACGACGACTTTTGCGCCGCGGCTGGCCAGCCCCAGCGCATGGGCGCGTCCGAGGCCATTACCCGCGCCGGTGACGATGGCGACACGTCCGTCGAACCTGATTGCCATTGTGAGTCCTTGTGCTTTCTTCCCTTCTCCCCTTGTGGGAGAAGGTGGCGCGAAGCGCCGGATGAGGGGTCTCTCTCGGCAGATGAGCGTGTGGAGAGATACCCCTCACCCGGCTTCATCTCGCTCCGCTCGATTTCGCCACCCTCTCCCACAAGGGGAGAGGGTGCACCGAGCGCGATTTGGAGAGCTTTTGAGCAGCGATGGGGTGTCGGGTCAAGCCCGGCAACGACACGTGGTATCAGGCGAAATAGATCAAGCCCAGCCAGTCGGCGACCAGCGCCGGCTTGTCCTCACCCTCGATCTCCACCGTGACGTTGGTGCGGGACTGCAACTCGTTGGGCTTACGCAGCTTGGCTTCCGCCAGCACGAAACGGCCGCGGACGCGCTTGCCCGAGCGCACCGGCGAGATGAAGCGCAGCTTGTCGAAGCCGTAATTGACGCCCATCGTAGTGCCGGCGATGACCGGCATCACCTCATAGGACATGATCGACAGCAGCGACATCGTCAGGAAGCCATGGGCGATGGTGGTGCCGAAGGCGGTCTCCTTCTTCGCGCGCTCCGGATCGACATGGATGAACTGGTGATCCTCGATCACGTCGGCATAGGTGTCGATGCGGGGCTGATCGACCAGATGCCACGACGACACGCCGATCTCCTTGCCGACCATGGCCTGATAGGCTTCAAGGGAAATCGGCGGTTTCTTCCAGACTTCGTTCACTTAGGTCTCACTCCGTGTTTTCGGCAGCTCCGGAAAATCCTCTTCCCGGAATTCGCGACCGCGCAGGGGATCGTTGCGGTCGTCGTCGCGCTCCAGCCGTCTGAGCTGCACGCGGCGGATCTTGCCCGAGATCGTCTTCGGCAGCTCGGTGACGATTTCAAGGCGGCGGATGCGCTTGAACGGTGCAAGGCGCGTGTGCAGATGCCTGAAGATGGAGAGCGCGGTCTCGGGCGAGCGCTCCGCACCTGATGTCAGCAATACAAAGGCCTTGGGGATCGCGAGCCGGATCGGGTCCGGGCTCGGCACCACCGCAGCTTCTGCGACGAGCTCATGCTCGAGCAGCACGCTCTCCAGCTCGAACGGGCTGATGCGATAGTCGGAGGATTTGAACACGTCGTCGGAACGGCCAACGAAGGTGAGATAGCCATCCTCGTCTGCGAACACGACGTCGCCACTGCGGTAGAGCGCGCCTTCCGCACCCGACAGCTTGCCGTCGTCGCCCTGATAACCCTGCATCAGGCCGGCGGGGCGCTCAGTGCCGAGCACCAGCGCCACCTCGCCCTCCTTCGCCGGATGGCCGTCGGCGTCGCTGACCTGCACGCGATAGCCCGGCAGCGGCCGGCCCATCGAGCCGACCTTGATCTTTTGGCCCGGCGAGTTGCCGGCCAGCGCGGTGGTCTCGGTCTGGCCGTAGCCGTCGCGGATGGTGAGGCCCCAGGCGGCCTGCACCTGGTCGATCACTTCCGGATTGAGCGGCTCGCCGGCGCCGCAGACCTCGCGCAAGCTCACCTTGAACGAAGCAAGGTTCTCCTGGATGAACAGCCGCCACACCGTCGGCGGCGCGCACAGCGTGGTGACGCCGCAGCGGCCGATGGTGGCGAGCAGCCCCTTGGCATCGAAGCGCGGCTGGTTGACCACGAACACGGTCGCGCCCGCGTTCCACGGCGCGAAGAAACAGCTCCAGGCGTGCTTGGCCCAGCCGGGCGACGAGATGTTGAGATGGACGTCGCCCGGCTTCAGCCCGATCCAGTACATCGTGGAGAGATGGCCGACGGGATAGCTGCGCTGGCTGTGCAGCACGAGCTTTGGTTTTGCCGTGGTGCCCGAGGTGAAATAGAGCAGCATCGGGTCTTCGGCGTTGGTCGGACCGTCAGCCGTAAAGCTCTCCGAAGCCTTCGCTGCCTCGTCATAGGCAAGCCAGCCATCGGAGGCCGCACCGACGACGATGCGGACGATATTCTCAGCACCGAGACTTGCGAATTTCGCGACCTGGTCTTGCGCCGCGACCACCGCCTTCGCCTTGCCGCGATCGAGTCGGTCGCGCAACTCGTCCGCGGTGAGCAGCGTGGTCGCGGGAATCACGACGACACCGAGCTTCATCGCCGCCAGCATGGTCTCCCACAGCGGAACCACGTTGCCGAGCAGCAGCAGGAGATGGTCGCCGCGCTTCAGGCCCTTTGCGCGCAGGAAGTTGGCGACCTGGTTGGAGCGCTGCGAGAGCGCCGCGAAAGACAGCTTGGTTTGCTTGTCCTGTGCGGCATCGACGATCCAGAGCGCGGGCCGGTCCTTGGCGTCCGCATCCTTCGCGAGCTCGTCGAACCAGTCGAGCGCCCAATTGAAGGGAACCGGATCGGGCCAGCGGAAGTCTTTGACCGCTGTCTCGTAATCCGTGCGGTGTTTTAGCAGAAACGCGCGCGCGTCCTGAAATGTCGTCATTAGGCTTTCCCGGCTAGCCCCCTAACGTGCTTGATAATTCCGGAAAAATCCACCCCGCCCTGCCCGGCGGCATCGAAGGACTGATAGATCTCCTGCGCATGCTTGCCGAGCGGCGTGGCCGCGCCCGCGGCCTTGGCGGCGTCCTGCGCCAGCGTCAGATCCTTCACCATCAGCGCCGAGGCAAAGCCCGGCTTGTAATCGTTGTTGGCGGGCGAGGTCGGCACCGGGCCCGGCACCGGGCAATAGGTCGTCAGCGACCAGCACTGGCCCGACGAGGTCGAAGCGACGTCGAACAGCGCCTGATGCGAGAGCCCGAGCTTCTCACCGAGCGCAAAGGCCTCGCTCACCGCGATCATGGAAATGCCGAGGATCATGTTGTTGCAGATCTTTGCCGCCTGCCCGGCGCCGGCGCCGCCGCAATGCACGATCTTCTTGCCCATCTTCTCCAGCACCGGCTTTGCCGCCGCAAACGCACTCTCCTCGCCGCCGCACATGAAGGTGAGCGTCGCGCCCTTGGCACCACCCGTGCCGCCGGACACCGGCGCGTCGACCGAGAGCACGCCATGCTTGGCCGCCAGCGCATGCGCCTGACGCGCGCTCTCGACGTCGATGGTGGAGCTGTCGATGATCAGCGCGCCCTTGGCCATGGCGGGAACAACCTCGCTCCAGACGCCGAGCACGTGCTTGCCGGCCGGCAGCATCGTGACGACGACATCGGCTCCCTTCACCGCACCCGCAGCGCTGTCGGCAATGCCGGCGCCATCGGCCTTGGCCTGCGCGCGCGAGGCTTCGACGAGATCGAACGCCACCACTTTGTGGCCGGCCTTGACGAGGTTAGCCGCCATCGGGCCGCCCATGTTGCCGAGACCGATGAATGCGATCGTGGCCATATCGATATCCTCCGCTAGACGTTTCGTTGATTAGTTGAACTTCAGTTCGTCGGCGCCGATCTCGGCGAAATACGGCGCAATCATCGCCGGCGTCACGTCCTCAATGCGCGGCGGCGACCAGGTCGGATTGCGGTCCTTGTCGATCACGGCCGCGCGCACGCCTTCGCGGAAATCGTCGCTGCGAAAGACCTCCAGCGCAGCGCGAAATTCGCGCACCAGGCACTCTTCCAGGCTCGATGCGGTGCGCGCGAGCCGCAGCAGCTTCAACGTCACCACCATGCCGCGCGGCGATTTCTCGTTGAGCGTCTTCAGCGTCGACTGCGCGAACTCCGACCCGTCGCGCTTGAGCGCAGCGACGATGTCCTCCATGCGGTCGAAGCCGAACAACGCGTCGATAACAGGCTCTTTCGCGGCGACCGGCCCCGCGGTCTCCCCGGTCGCAAAACCGTTGATGAGCTTGCTCACGTCGGCTGCGGTCGCCCCGGAACGAGACCTTGTCAGAGCCTCGCGCAGTTCCGGCAATTTCACCGCCGGCACGACAGCATCGGCGAACCTCGCGTGGATCGCATCGGGCCCGTTCATGGTCTGGCCGGTCAGGCCGAAATACGTGCCGATCTCGCCCGGCGAGCGCGACAACAGAAAGGTGCCGCCGACATCGGGGAAGAAGCCGAGCCCGACCTCGGGCATCGCGAGCCTGGTGCGGTCGGTGACGACGCGGTGGTTGGCATGGGCGGAGAGCCCGACGCCGCCGCCCATCACGATGCCGTCCATGAACGCGACATACGGTTTCGGAAACTTCTTGATCCGGGCGTTGAGGATGTACTCCTCGCGCCACAGGATCTTGCCGAGGTCACCGTTGACCTTCGAGCTTTCCCAGAGCGTGCGGATGTCGCCGCCGGCGCACAGGCCGCGCTCGCCGGCCCCCTCCAGCAGGATCACGGCGACGGCGGAATCGGCCTCGAAGCGGTCGAGCGCCTTTTCGATGTCGCGAAACATCTCCAGCGTCACGGCGTTGATGGCCTTGGGGCGGTTGAGCCGGATCACGCCGGCTGCGCCCTCGACACGGGCGACCAGATCGCCCTCCTCCACTGAACTCATCGCGCGCCCTCGATCAATTTGCGCGCCACGATGAGCCGCATGATTTCATTGGTGCCTTCGAGGATCTGGTGCACGCGGAGATCGCGTACGATCTTCTCGATGCCGTATTCGCTGAGATAGCCGTAGCCGCCATGGAGCTGGAGCGCATGGTTGGCGACCTCGAAGCCGACATCGGTGCCGAAGCGCTTTGCCATGGCGCAGAGCATGGTGGCATCGGGGTCCTTGCGGTCGAGCGCGGCGGCGGCGCGCCACAGGAAGGTGCGCGCGGCCTCGAGCTCGATCGCCATGTCGGCGAGCCGGAATTGCAATGCCTGGAATTCGTCGAGGCGCTTTCCAAAAGCCTTGCGCTCCTTCATGTAGGTGCGCGCCTTGTCGAGCGCGGTCTGCGCGCCGCCGAGCGAGCATGCGGTGATGTTGAGGCGGCCACCGTCAAGGCCGGCCATCGCGATCTTGAAGCCGATGCCCTCCTCGCCCAGCCGGTTCGCGACCGGCACGCGCGCGTTCTCGAACATCACGGCGCGGGTCGGCTGCGCATTCCAGCCCATCTTGCGCTCGTTGGCGCCGTAGGAGACGCCGGGCGTGTTGCCGTCGACCACGAGGGTCGAGATACCGCCGGGGCCGTCACCGCCAGTTCGGACCATGGCGACAAGGAGATCCGTGCCGCCGGCGCCGGAGATGAACTGCTTCTGGCCGTTGAGGACGTAATGATCGCCGTCGCGCACGGCACGGGTGCGCAGCGCTGCCGCATCGGAGCCGGCGCCCGGCTCGGTCAGGCAGTAGCTCGCGATCAGCTCCATCGAGCAGAGTTTCGGCAACCATTTATGGCGCTGGGTGTCGCTGCCGAAGGCATCGATCATCCAGGACGCCATGTTGTGGATGGAGATGAAGGCCGAGGTGGTCGGACAGCCCGTTGCCAGCGCCTCGAAGATCAGCGCCGCGTCGAACCGCGTCATCGCGGAACCACCGACATCCTCGCGGATGTAGATGCCGCCCATGCCGAGGGTCGCCGCCTCGCGCATCACGTCGACGGGGAAATGCTTCTCCTCGTCCCAGCGCAACGCGTGCGGCGCGATCTTCTCGGCCGCAAACGCCAACGCCATGTCGCGAACCGCGACCTGATCCTCGTTCAGAGCGAACTGCATCCCCGGCCTCGCTCTTGAGAGGGTTACTTCATCAGCGGGATCGAGAACTCCGCACCTTCCTTGACGCCGGACGGCCAGCGCGAGGTCACCGTCTTGGTCTTGGTGTAGAAGCGGACCGAGTCCGGGCCGTGCTGGTTGAGATCGCCGAAGCCCGACTTCTTCCAGCCGCCGAAGGTGTAGTAGGCGATCGGCACCGGGATCGGCACGTTGACGCCGACCATGCCGACATTGACCTTGGCCGCGAAGTCGCGCGCGGCATCGCCGTCGCGGGTGAAGATGGCGACACCGTTGCCGTAGTCATGGTCCGACGGCAGCGCCAGCGCTTCCTTGTAGTCGTGCGCGCGCACGACCGAGAGCACGGGCCCAAAGATTTCTTCCTTGTAGATCCGCATGTCCTTGGTGACGTTGTCGAACAGCGAACCGCCGAGATAGAAACCCTTCTCGTAGCCCTGCATCTTGAAGCCGCGGCCGTCGACGGCGAGCGTCGCGCCTTCCTTGATGCCGATGTCGATGTAGCTCTTGACCTTCTCGACCGCCTCGCGCGTGACCAGCGGACCGTAGTCGGCGGACGGATCGATCGAGGTGCCGATCTTGAGCGACTCGACGCGCGGGATCAGCTTTTCCATCAGCCGGTCGGCGGTGGACTTGCCGACGGGAACGGCGACGGAGACGGCCATGCAGCGCTCGCCGGCCGAGCCGTAGCCGGCGCCGATCAGTGCATCGACCGCCTGGTCCATGTCCGCGTCGGGCATGATGATGGCGTGGTTCTTGGCGCCGCCAAAACACTGGCAGCGCTTGCCGGTCTGGGCTGCGCGCTCGTAGATGTATTGCGCGATCGGCGTGGAGCCGACGAAGCCGATGGCCTTGACGTCGGGATCGTCCAGGATGGCGTCGACCGCTTCCTTGTCGCCGTTGACGACGTTGAGGATGCCGGCCGGCAGGCCCGCCTCGATCATCAGCTCGGCGAGCATCATCGGCACGCCGGGGTCGCGCTCGGACGGCTTCAGGATGAAGGCATTGCCGCAGGCGATGGCGGGGGCGAACTTCCACATCGGGATCATCGCCGGGAAATTGAACGGCGTGATGCCGGCGACGACGCCGAGCGGCTGGCGCATGGAATAGATATCGATGCCGGGGCCGGCGCCTTCGGTGTATTCGCCCTTCATCAGATGCGGGATGCCGCAGGCGAACTCCGCGACTTCGAGGCCGCGCTGAATGTCGCCCTTGGCATCCGGCACGGTCTTGCCATGCTCACGCGCGAGCAGCTCGGCGAGCTTGTCGTAGTCGCGCTGCACCAGTTCCACGAATTTCATCATGACGCGGGCCCGGCGCTGCGGGTTGGTCGCAGCCCATTCCGGCTGGGCGGCACGGGCGTTCTCCACGGCAGCGCGGACCTCGGCCTTGGACGCCAGCGCCACCTTGGCCTGGACGTCACCGGTCATCGGCTCGAATACGTCCGCCGTCCGGCCTGAGGTGCCCTTGACCTCCTTGCCACCGATGAAATGTCCGATTGAACGCATGGAATGATCTCCTGAGGTCGAGCGTGAACGCTTTGACAAATCCTATCGACCTGCATTTTATAGGATTCAAGTCTGAGATAATGCACCATAGATGTGCGAAAATGCTGGATCAAGGTAGCATCGACTGGGACGACTTCCGCTTCGTGCTGGCCATCGTGCGGGGCGGCTCGGTTTCGGCTGCGGCTAAACAGCTCGGAGTGGACCACGCCACCGTGATCCGCCGTGTCGACCGGCTGGAGAGACACCTCTCGGCAAAGCTGTTTGACCGGCGCAAGACCGGCTATCTCCTCACCGAGGCCGGCCAGCGCGTCGCCGACAGCGCGGAAGCCATGGAATCGACCATCGTCGCCAACCAGGAGCAGGTCGGCGGCTCGGTGGCACGGCTGACCGGAACGGTGCGGATCGGCGCGCCCGACGGGTTCGGTACCGCCTTCCTGGCGCCGCGGCTGGCGCCGTTCGCCGACCGCTACCCCGACCTCGATCTGCAACTTGTGGCCACCGCGCGGCTGTTCAGTCTCTCCAAGCGCGAGGCCGATATCGCGATCAGCCTGACCATGCCGAAGGAAGGCCGCATCGTCGGCCGCAAGCTCCTGGACTACCGCCTCGGGCTTTATGCGGCGCCGGCCTATCTCGACCGCTTCCCGAAGATCACCTCGCGGCAGGACCTGCCGCAGCATCGCTTCGTCGGCTATATCGAGGAGCTCCTGTTCACGCCCGAGCTCGATTACCTCCCGCAGGTATCGCCGCGGATTTCGGCGCGCTTCCGCAGCGCCAATCTGATCGCGCAGCTCAACTCCACGCTCGCGGGCTTCGGCATCGCCGTGCTGCCACACTTCATGGCGAGTGATTATCCGCAGCTTGTCGCGGTGCTGCCGGAGGAGATATCGATCACGCGGACGTTCTGGATGCTGATGCATGCGGACAGCAAGGATCTCGCGCGGATACGCGCGGTGGCCGATTACATCGGCGAGATCGTGGAGCGCGAGCGGGCGTTGTTTGCGGGAAGGTAACGACGGTCTCCAAGGGTGGGCAAAGCGAAAGCGTGCCCACCATATCTGTTGCAGGCGTGGACAGATGGTGGGCACGGCGCAAGAGCGCCTTTGCCCACCCTACCGCATCTCAGCTCTGCTTCGCCTTCTTCGCCGCAGCCATCTTCGGCTCGCGCTTCGCGCCATCGAGCGCGCTGTCCTTGCCCGCCTTCAGCACCTCGTCCGACAGTTCGCTCGATCCTGCGATGCGCGCCAGCAGCATGGTGCCGGCCATCGTGGCCAGCGTCGCGATTGCCTGTTTGCGCGCGGCCTTGCGCGGCAGGTTGGGGATGAAATCGGTCATCATCTCGACCATCTCGTCGAGCTTTCCGGCAAAGGCCTTGCGCGTCTTCGGACTCTCGCGGGCGATCTCGGCGCCGAGCGCTGGAATCGAACAGCCGTGGCCGGGATTGTCCCGATGCAGCGCCGAGAGATAGGTCTCCACGATCTGGGTCAGCTGCTTTTCGGGCGCGACCTGATCGGACTGCTTGCGCCAGTGCTCCATCGAGCGGTCCATGGCGTAGGCAAAGGCCTCGATCACCAGCGCCTCGCGCGAGTCGAAATGCGCGTAGAAGCCGCCATGGGTCAGGCCCGCCTCCTTCATGAGGTCGGCGACGCCGATGCCGTGGGCGCCTTTTTCCCGCAGCCGCACGGAGGCCTTCTTCACGATTCGGTCGTGGGTTTCCTGCTTGTGTTCCCGGGAATAGCGCATGCGGGTCTCATTGAATGTCGGAGATCATCTCATAACACAGAAATGGACCAGGCGATGCATTAATTCATGTTAAGTTGTCGCGCCGATCATGGAAAAGGTTGCAGTTGCATGGACTGCGAGCGCACCCTTGCCGTCGCGCACGAAACCTTCCGTGTAGCTGGTCTGGCGTCCCAGCTTGATGATCTTGCCTTCGGCCGAGATCAGCCCGGAACGGACCGACAGCGGGCGCAGGAACGTCATTTTCAGGTCGAGCGTCACGGACGATTGCCCGGGCTCCAGCCGCGTCGAGATGGCGCAGCCCATGGCGGTATCAATCAGCGCCGCGGCGGTCGCGCCGTGCAGGAGGCCAATGGTATTTTCGAGATCCTCGCGCGGCTCCAGTTCCATCACGATCCGGCCCGGCTCGACCACCGCCATGGTGAAACCGATCAATTTTGCGAAGGGCGGCGGCGGCAACCGACCGTCGCGGATTCCCAGCATCGCGTCCATGCCTGAAAGCCCCATCGCTACTTTTGCGACCGGCGCGGGCACCTGCCAGTCCACCACGCGCTCACGCCGCTGCGCGGGCGAAAACAGGTCGAGTTGATCGTTACAGGTCATGGCGGCCTCTTTGTATTATGTATGTCATACTATGTCACGAACTTCGCCGTGGCAACTCCGTCCCCCACCCGCTTGACAAGCAGGGCGTTTCGGCACCGAAGTGATCCCGACCCGCGCGCCTCGCGCATGTCCACGAAACTCCGAGATGCTCCGATGGAAATGCTCAACAATCACTGCGGCGTGACGCGCGATGCGCGCGGCGTCGTCCATGTCGCGATCTGCAACGCCGGCCCGCTGAACATTCTGGGCTCGCCCGTCACCGATGCCGTGCGCGAAGGCCTGCAGACCCTCGCGACTGACCGCAGCATCCGCGTCGTGGTGCTGCGCGGCCAGAGCGAGAAGAGCATGATCGGCGGCGCCGACATCAAGGAGATGGCCAAGCTCGACCAGAAGTCAGCCGAAGCCTTCATCAGCCGCCTGCGCGATCTCTGCGAGGCCGTGCGCCAATTCCCTGCCCCCGTGATTGCACGCATGCCCGGCTGGTGCCTCGGCGGTGGTCTCGAGGTGGCGGCCGCTTGCGACTTCCGGATCGCGGCGCATGATGCGCATTTCGGCATGCCCGAGGTCCGCGTCGGCATCCCCTCGGTGATCCACGCCGCCCTGCTTCCGCGCCTCATCGGCTGGGCCCGCGCCCGCTGGCTGGTGATGACGGCGGAGAACATCGACGCGCCGACGGCGCTGGCCTGGGGGCTGATCGACAAGGTCGCGCCGGAGGGCGGATTGGATGCCGAGGTCGAACACGTCGTGAAGGCGCTGCTCGAATGCGGCCCGGAGGCGCTGCGGTCGCAAAAGGCGCTGCTGCGGCAATGGGAGGAATTACCGCTGACGGAGTCGGTAAATCTCAGCGTCAAGGTGTTCGGCGAGTCGTTCCTGACAGACGAGCCGACGCGGCTGATGCAGGCTTTCGTGAACAGGAAGCGGTAGACTGCGACCGCAGTACTGAAGAGGCTCTCTCCAAGCCAGAGGTGTCATGCCCCGGCTTGACCGGGGCATCCAGTACGCCGCGGCTGATCGGTTCGATCACCACCGCCTCTGGAATACTGGATCGCCCGATCAAGTCGGGCGATGACAGTGTCGTGCGGAGCGGTCACCACGCCAAAGCCCGCGACACTCACGTCACCCCCTCCAGTCGAACGACCAAATCTCATCCGACCCACGACAATTTCTCATGCCGGTCGCGGTTGCATTTTTTGCGCCGCATCATATGATGATCATAATCTTTTCCGTCATCGCTGGGAGTTTCATCATGGCCGAAGCCGCCGATCCAGTCGTCATCGTCTCCGCCGCCCGCACCCCGCTCGGCCGCTTCATGGGCGAGCTGTCGCCGCTGGCGGCACACAAGCTCGGATCGCACGTGATCGGCGCGGCGCTGGAACGGGCGAAGCTTGCGCCTGAGAAGGTTGACGAGGTCTTCATGGGCTGCGTGCTGCCGGCCGGACAAGGCCAGGCACCGGCGCGCCAGGCAGCGCGCGCGGCCGGCCTGCCCGACGCCACGGGCGCGACCACGGTCAACAAGGTCTGCGGCTCCGGCATGAAGGCGACCATGCTGGCGCACGACATCATCCGCGCCGGCTCGGCCGAGATCGTCGTTTCCGGCGGCATGGAGAGCATGAGCAACGCGCCCTATCTGCTCGCCAAGGCACGCGGCGGCTACCGCGTCGGTCATGATCGCATCATCGACCACATGATGATGGACGGGCTGGAGGATGCCTATGAGACCGGCCGCTCCATGGGCGATTTCGGCGAGGCCACCGCGGAGGCCTATCAGTTCACCCGCAAGGACCAGGATGCCTACGCGATGGAGACGCTGAGCCGCGCGCGCAAGGCGGTCGAGGGTGGCGCGTTCAAGGCCGAGATCGCGCCGATCACACTCACCGAGAAAGCCGGCCCGCGCATCGTCGCCAATGACGAACATCCGCTGAAGGTCGATCCTGCGAAAATCCCCGGATTGAAGCCGGCGTTCCGCGCCAACGGCACCATCACGCCGGCGGCCTCCTCCGCCAATGCCGACGGCGCCGCCGCGCTGGTGCTGACGAAGCGCTCGCTGGCTGATCGCAACGGCCTGCCGGCAATTGCCGAGATCAAGGGTCACGCCACCCACAGCCAGGAGCCGCAATGGTTCACGACGGCGCCGATCCCGGCGATCCGCAAGCTCCTCGACAAGATCGGCTGGAGCGCCGGCGACGTCGATCTGTTCGAGATCAATGAGGCCTTCGCCGTGGTGGCGATGGCGGCGCAGCGCGACCTCGGCATCCCGCGCGAGAAGCTGAACATCAACGGCGGCGCCTGCGCGCTCGGCCATCCCATCGGCGCCACCGGTGCGCGGCTGATCGTGACGCTGCTGCACGCGCTCGAGGCGCAAAACCTCAAGCGAGGCGTCGCGGCACTCTGCATTGGCGGCGGTGAAGCCACGGCCATCGCCGTGGAGCGTCTGACGCACTGACCTAGACACGTCCGAAAATGAGGGAACTCTGTCATTTTCGACAGACACGTTCCGTGCCATTCTGCAAGCTCGTGCAGGTGTCTCAAAGCCTGCCCATCAAACATTGAGGCCCAATGATCTCGAACTGGCTCGCGGCGACACTCAGCCGCCGCAATATCCACTACGGCTGGGTGATGGTCGGCGTGACCTTCCTCACCGCGCTGATCAGCGCCGGCACGGTCGGTGCGCCCGGCGTGTTCATCGTCCCGCTTCAGCACGAGTTTGGCTGGAGCACGGCGCAGATTTCCTCCGCGCTGTCGATTCGCTTCATCCTGTTCGGGCTGATGGCGCCGTTCGCGGCCGCCCTGCTCAATCGCTACGGCCTGCGTAACGTCACGCTGACCGCGCAGCTCATCGTCGTCTCGGCGCTGGTCCTTTCGCTCGGCATGACTGAAGTCTGGCAGCTCGTGTTGCTGTGGGGCGTCGTGATCGGCATCGGCACCGGCATGACCGCGCTGGTGCTGGGCGCTACCATAGCGACGCGCTGGTTCGCCGCGCGGCGCGGCCTCGTCGTCGGCATCATGACCGCGAGCGTCGCCACCGGCCAGCTCGTATTCCTGCCGCTGCTCGCAAGCCTGACCGAGCGTTACGGCTGGCGGCTCGCGCTCGGCTTCGTCTGCATCGCGCTCGGCGTCTCCGCCGTGGCGGTTCTCCTCGCGATGCGCGACCGGCCGAGCGATGTGGGCCTGCGCCCGTTCGGCGACGAAGGCACCGAGCCCCTGCCGGCCCCGCCGGTCAGCCATGGCTCGATCACGGGCGTGGCGCTCGGCACGCTGCGCGACGCCTCGAAGTCGCGGGCGTTCTGGATCCTGTTTGCGACCTTCTTCGTCTGCGGCGCGTCGACCAACGGCCTCGTCCAGGTGCACCTGATCCCGATGTGCCTCGATTTCGGCATCCCGCAGGTACAGGCGGCAGGCCTGCTCGCCGCGATGGGTATCTTCGACTTCTTCGGCACCATCATGTCGGGCTGGCTGTCGGACCGCTACGACAACCGCTACCTCCTGTTCTGGTACTACGGCCTTCGCGGGCTCTCGCTGATCTTCCTGCCCTTCAGCGATTTCTCGTTCTACGGGCTCTCGATCTTCGCGATGTTCTACGGCCTCGACTGGATCGCCACGGTGCCGCCGACGGTGCGGCTCACCGCGCAGAAGTTCGGGCCCGAGCGCGCCAATCTGGTGTTCGGCTGGATCTTCGCCGGCCATCAGCTCGGCGCAGGCACCGCGGCGTTCGGCGCCGGTTTCTCGCGGACGGTCTATGAGAGCTACCTGCCCGCGTTCTTCATCGCCGGCGCGCTCTGCGTGTTCGCCTCGCTGATCGTGCTGGCGCTGTCGCGGCAACCCAAGGCCGAGCCGAAGCCGGCGATGGCCTAATACCTGATCGTGGTGGTGACGCCGAAGACTGCGGCGTCACCGATCCGCGAAACGCCGGTCGGATCGTTCGGATTGGGGATGCCGCCGGAGGGGCGGAACACGTATTGGAAGTAAGGCGCGATCAGCCAGCCCGGCTTGATATGCGCCTCATAGATCATCTCGATCAGCGTCTCGTTGCTGCGCACCGGACTCTGGATGCCGGTGAAAGCCTGCGTATCAATGTCAAGATTGCGCGCGGTGTTCGAAATCCGCATATAGGCCATTGCCACGCCGAAGCGATCGAGCGGACGGCCTGGCGTGAAGCCGACGAAGCCGATGCCGCCGTCCACATAGAGGTCGATCAGATTGCGGTCTGGCGGGCTGTAGGCGATGCGGCCGAACGCGGTGACGCCCGGGATCGAGGCTGACGTGCTGTTGTCTTTCACCTCCGGCGGGCGATAGAGCACCTGCTCGATGACGGCGAAGATACCGTAATTGCCGCGAAGTCTTGCAGGCACACCGCTTCCGCCGGGATCGGCGATCGAGAGCCCCTCGGCCGTAAAACGCTGGCTGTCGAACGAGCCGTAATGCTTCCAGGCGCCCGGCGTGAAATTGCCGGCGAGCGGCCGGCCGCCGATATCGATGTCGTAGTTGAAGCGGACCTGCCCGATCACCCACGGCGGATCGTTGACGCGGAACGCCAGGCCATGGTGGTCGCGCAGCTGCGGATCCTGATCGCCCGGACCTGACGGATCGCCGTTGAACACCGCACCGAACGCGGTGATGTTCTCGGTCAGCGCCGCCTTGACGCGGATGCCGGGCACCGCGATCGGCGGTGCCGGGCCGCCGGCCGGAAGGTTGCTCGCCTTGATCGCGGGCCAGCCGAACGTGCCGTTGATGAAGAGGTCGTCGGTCTGGCTGTCGAAGAACTCGACGTCGGCGGCCTGCTGGCCGGCCCTGATGTTCAGGCGATCGCCAAAGAAGCTCTGCTCGAAATAGGCGTTGTAGAGCCGCTGGTCCGGCAGTGCCTCGATCTCGCTGATGGTGGCGAGGTTCACCACGTAGTTGCGGGAGAGCCCCTGGCCGTAGATCACGAACGCATTGGCGTAGAAGCGGCCACCGGTCCAGCCCACGAGCTTGTCGAGATCGGAATCGACCGAGAGATCGAGGCGCCCGAAATGGATGGCGCCACGCTTCACGCCGCCGGAGACGTTGGCGATGTTGTCGGCGATATAGGTGGCGCCGAAGTTCAGGCCCTTGTTGGCGAGCCCGTCATGCCATTCGTTGGACCATTTTGGCGCCAGCCATGCGGCCGCGCTTTCGTCCTTGGCGCCGGCGAGCGCGCCGGTGCTCGCCAACGTTGAGGCCAGCACGATCGCGGCCGCATTTCGCAGCGGAAATCTGTGGGACGTCCCGATCACGGCTGATACCAGCTGCGTACGCTACCTGAAGATACCCGTGCGCCGCATGAACAGATAGGCCGCCCCCACCGACGAGGCCATCAGGAGCGCCGCCCAGAGAAATCCGCTCTCGACGTCGGTGAGCGGCAGGCCCTTGGTGTTCATGCCGAAGATGCCGGTGATCAGGGTCGGCGGCAGCAGCAGCGAGGTCACGATGGAGAGCGTGTGGAGGTGGTGGTTGCTCTCCTCCTCGTTCTTGAAGCGCAGCTCCTCCTCGAGCAGGCGGCTGCGTTCGCGGAGCTCGACGATGTCGTGATCGAGCCCGTCCAGCCGCTGCGCCAGCTTGCCGGCGTGAATGCGCAAGGCCGGCGCGAGATGATCGGTGTTCTTCTGATCGAGGCGGTGGAACAGCACGCGCAGGCCGGTGAGCTGGCGATGCAACCTGACGCAGGTCCGGCGCAGCCGGCCGAGATTGCGGCGCATCTCCGGCTTGGCGTCGTCGGCCAAAATCCGCTCCTCGATGTCGTCGATCTCCTGGCCGAGCTTGTCCGCCATCCGGTCCAGTGTGTCGGCGACCTCGTCGACGATCTTTTCCAGGAGATGGGCGACGTTGTCGACGCGGTAGCCGCCTTCGAGCACGCGGCGCGTCGCATCGGCCGAGCACAACGCCTGATGCCGGCCGCTGACGAGAAGATGCTCGGTCATGGCGAAACGCAGGAACGCGGTCTCTTCCGTCGCGCTGTCGATGTCGCGCACGAGATCGGAGAAGACGCCGTAAACGCAGTGGTCGATGACGTGAAGCTGCTGGAAAGTGTCGTTGGACAGCAGGAGGTCGCGCGCGAGCGGCGGCAGCTGTGACGCTGCGATCCAGGGCCGTGCGCGCGCATCGGTCAGGTTGAAATGCAACCAGAGCCGGCCGTCATGGCTGAACTCGATCGGCTGGTCGATCGGCAGCGCCTCGGCGCTGCCGTCGCCGTGCAGCCGGAACGCCCAGACCAGGCTGGGAATGGCGGGCACGGAATCCGATATCGCGCTGACAAGCTTCGCCGGCTCAGCCATGGCCAACCCCAACCGTCAACAAATGCCCCGCTTCCAGAAGATGGCTGACGGCATCTTCCGGACCTCTCACGGGTACTCAATTACGGCTTTGTTACAGTTTGATGATGGCCGCCCTACTCCGCGGCCAGCCCCGTCGCGGCCACCGCCTCGGCCTCCTTGACGTAGTCGTGCACGACGCGGCCGAACGGCAGCGTGAGATCGGCGATGTAATGGTGCGCGCCCATACAGCGGCGAACCGGGAAATCCGCGACCGGCGCGTTGACATGCGGCACCAGATGCAGCCGGCCGGGCCCCATCCAGGAGCCCTTCGGCACGATGTCGATGAGGTTGATCGCGACGAGCTGACAGACTTCGAGACGGCCGTCGACGCCCGGGATCATCTTCAGATTGATCTGCGTCTTCGACAGCGTCGCACGGGTGCGATCGCCGTTGCCGGCCATGCTCTCGTGCTTGTAGCCCATCGTGCCCATGGCGACGAGCTGGCCGGCATATTCCAGCGTGCCCGTCAGCGTGTCCTTGACGATCTCGAGTTTCGGATGGGCGTACTTCTTGGGAAAGCCCCAGATCTCGCGGCCCGCCGCGATCGGCGGATCATCATCCAGATACATCTGCGAGACGAAATTGACCTCCTCGCCGTTGAGGCGTGCGGGAATGACGAGGCCGGATTCGGTGTAGCTGCCGAAGCCTGAGGAGTCCGGCATCTTGATCCATTCGTAATGCACGATCGGCTGGTCGATCGGCTCCAGCGGCTCAGGCAGGCCGGCGCGGATCAGCTCCGGATCGGTCTCGTAGGTGATGACGAGGAATTCGCGGTTGACGAAGCGATAGGGCCCGGCCGGATAGCTCGGCCCCGCCGCCGGCATGGACGGAAGTCTCAGCACGTCTTCCCTGCGCATCCTGATCTCCTGTGTGTGATGCCCGCCCGGCGGCGTCAGGCCCGGATCGCAAATTGCTAGCCGCCGTCATTGACTGCGATGTGAAGGATTTCCGTCAGGCGCACGACCTCCCGCCATTCCCACTGCGGTCGACCTGCATGCAGACGATGCATCGGCGCTGAAATTGTCATCACGCCGTCACTGCCGGACGCAATCGTTTGGTCCACGCTAGGAGGCACCCATGGACGCCCGCACGTCGCAACCGGCTCATCAGACGCATCAGCCTCCCGCACGGGGCTGGCGCCCCGAACGCTGCGACCGCGTCGCGCTGGTTCTGCAAGGTGGCGGCGCGCTCGGCGCCTACCAGGCCGGCGTCTACCAGGCACTGCACGAGGCCGGCATCGAGCCCGACTGGGTCTGCGGTGTCTCGATCGGTGCAATCAATTCCGCCATCATCGCCGGCAACAAGCCGGAGAAGCGGCTGGAGGCGCTGCGCATCTTCTGGGAGCGCATCACCAACCGCAAGATCTGGCATTACACGCCCGACGGCGACATCTTCCGCCAGTGGCGCAATCTCACCAGTGCGTGGATGACGTCGGCGATGGGCCAGCCCGGCTTCTTCACCCCGCACCAGGTCAATCCCTGGTTCAGCCCGGTCGGCGCGCGCACCGCCACCAGCTATTACGACACGATGCCGCTGAAGGAGAGCCTGCTGGAGCTCGTCGACTTCGACCTCGTCAACGAGAAGAAGGTCCGCTTTGCGGTCGGCGCGGTCAACGTGCTCTCCGGCAACTTCATCTATTTCGACAATTCCCATGACGAGATCGAGCCGGAGCACATCATGGCCTCCGGCGCCCTGCCCCCGGCGCTGCCGATGGTGCGGATCGGCACAGATCATTTCTGGGACGGCGGCATCGTCTCCAACACGCCGCTCCAGCATCTACTCGACCAGGAGGACGCGCTCAACTCGCTGGTGTTCCAGGTCGACCTGTTCAGCGCGCGGGGCGTGCTGCCGCGCTCGATCCAGGACGTGATGGCCCGCCACAAGGACATCATGTATTCCTCGCGCACGCGCCACAACACCGACGTCTACCGCCGCACCCACAACCTCAAGGTTCTGCTCTACAAGGCGCTGGCGAAAGTCCCGGACGAGCAACTCTCCGACGAGGATCGCCAGCTCAAGTCGAGCCTGCGCCGCATGCCGGAGATCGCGATCCTGCACCTGATCTACCAGCAGAAGGCCTATGAGGGCGACGCCAAGGACCATGAGTTCTCGGGCACCTCGATGCGCGAGCACTGGACGAGCGGCTACGAGGACACCAAGCGCACGCTGAAGCGCCGCGACTGGATCAAGATGCCGGACGAAGGCATGGGCCTCGTGGTGCACGACGTGCACCGGGAGACAGAGAGCGCGTAACGGCGCTCTTCAGACGAACCGCACCAAACAAAAACTGCGAAAACAACCCCATGCACAGTAGCCGGGGCGTGGCGGATCAATAACTTACGTTTAACCGAAGGAAACTTGACTCGTCGGGCAAAACAGGAGCATGATGCTATCGTTGCCTCCCATCCATTTTGACCTTCGACGACGTGGCGCAAAGCATCAGCCCCGCGGTCTCGATGTCATCACAAACAAGATACCGGTCGATCTCTTCGGCTTGACCATCTGTCCTCGGCGAAATTAGCGTGCGCGCAGTGCGCAGCCTCGGTGCAGCTTTCGCGCGGGAGCGAGCTTCGATTGCCAAATCGCACGACGGATCCGCCCAGCGCCAATCCGCGACATTGGCCACACCGCGCCTCATGCCATAGTGGACGCCAGGCGAAGAACACAACACGGCGTGGAGGAAATGATGATCAAGATTGTACAGGCCTTCGACCGAAAAGAGATCACCGAGTTCGCCAGTGACGACGCCGCCGCGCTGGAGGCAAAGTTCGAGACCGCGCGAAAGCTGTTCGCGGACCGAAAGGCCTGGCTGAAGCCGCATCAGCGGATCGCCATTCTCAACAGGCTCGCCGATCTGGTCGCGGCGAAGCGGCAGGATTTTGGTATCCTGATCGCGCGCGAGGGCGGCAAGCCGCTCACGGATGCGTTGATCGAGACGGATCGGGCGATCGACGGCATCCGCTCGGCAGCGGATTTTTTGCGGACCCGCGGCGGGGTCGAGGTCCCGATGGGCCTGACGCCCGCAAGCGATGGCCGGCGGGCATGGACCATCAAGGAACCCATCGGCATTGTCGCGGCGATCTCGGCCTTCAATCATCCCCTCAACCTGATCGTTCACCAGGTCGCACCGGCGATCGCGACGGGTTGCCCTGTCATCGTCAAGCCGGCTGGCACAACGCCCCTGTGCTGCGTCGAGCTCGTGAAGCTCGTCCACGAAGCCGGCATGCCCGAAGGCTGGGTGCAGACGTTCCTCCCGGAGGATCATAGCCTGCCTGAAAAATTCGCGACCGACCCGCGCGTCGCCTTCCTGAGCTTCATCGGCTCGGCGCGCGTCGGCTGGCATCTGCGATCGGTCATCACCCCCGGTGCACGCTGCGCCCTCGAGCACGGCGGTGTCGCGCCCCTCATCGTCGACCGCAGCGCCGACCTCGAAAAGATCATCGAGCCGATCGCCAAGGGCGGCTATTACCACGCGGGGCAAGTCTGCGTGTCGGTCCAGCGCATCTATGTGCATTCCGCGCTTCAGAAGGAGTTCGTGGACCGCTTCGCGGCCAGGGTCGAGGCCCTGAAGGTGGGAGACCCGACGCTCCCCGAGACAGAGGTGGGACCGCTGATTACGCCGCAGGAAGTTGCGCGTGTCGAAGGCTGGATCAATGAGGCGGTTTCGGCCGGGACACGACAGATCGGGGGCGGCCGGTTGAGCGAGACCACGCTCAAGCCATCGATCCTGATCTCGCCGCCGCGCGATGCCAAGGTTTCCACGCTGGAGGTGTTCGGGCCGGTGACCTGCGTCTATCCGTTCGATCGCATCGACGACGCGATCGCGGAAGCCAACTCGCTTCCGGTCTCATTCCAGTCCGCCATCTTCACGCGCGATCTCGCGGTCGCGCTCGATGCGGCGGAGCGCCTCGACGCGGCGGCGGTGATGATCAACGACCACACCGCCTTCCGCACCGACTGGATGCCGTTCGCGGGCCGCCGCGTGTCCGGCCATGGCGTCGGCGGCATTCCCTACACGATGCACGAGATGACGGCGGAGAAGATGATCGTGTTCAGGTAATCGCCGAACAAGCGCAGGCTCGGCGGAGCAGGACGAAGAAGTGGCCCGGACAGCCCTTGCCGCGATCGAGGGTGCCGCTGGCCGGTCATGAACCCAACAGTCAGGAGATCACATGTCCAAAGGAAAAGTGCTCGTTGTCGGCTCCAATGCCACCCGTATCGAAATCCAGGGCGGCGGCACCGGACCGACCGGCCAATACCTCAATGAAACCGTCGTGCCGGCAATGGCCGTGATCGATGCCGGCTACGAGGTGGTGCTGGCGACGCCGAACGGCAAGCAACCGTACATCGATCCGGCCTCCGATCATGCGGCCCATTTCGGCGGCGACGAGAAAGCCTACCGGCGGGGACGCGATTTCTTCGACAAGGACCCGTCGATGACCAAAGTGCGCACGTTGCGCGCGATCGTGGACGGAGGACTGGATCAATATGCCGCCGTTTTTGTCCCCGGCGGGCAGGGTCCGGTCGTCGACCTCATGCAGGATCCCGAGCTCGGCAAGATTCTGCGATATTTCCACGAACGGAAGAAGATCACGGCGCTACTCTGCCACGGACCGATCGCGACGCTGGCCGCCCTGCCCGACGCCAAGGCCTATCGCGCCGCCCTGATCGCCGGCGACAAGGCCAGGATCGCGGAGCTGGGCAAGGGCTGGCAGTATGCGGGATACAAGATGACGGTGTTCACCGCCTCGGAAGAGATACCGATCGAGGAGCAGTTCCTGCACGGCAAGATCTACTTCACCATGCCGGACGCGCTGGGAGCTGCGGGTGCCGAGGTCAGCCGAAGCGCTGTCGACTTCGAGCCTTACGTCGTCGAGGACCGCGAGCTGATCACCGGCCAGAATCCGCGGTCCGACCATCCCATCGCGGCAAAGCTGATCGCAGCGCTCGACCGCGCCACTGTGGCGGCGTAAGCGTTCACCCCAATGCCATCCCGGCCTGGTGCGCAATTGCGCACAGGGGGGAGGAAATCGGGACAGAAGCTTGCCTCAACGGCATCCGGCTTCTGTCCACCGCGTTCCGTGAAACTAACAGGTCTTCTGCTGCAAGTGCTGCACGCAGGTGCAAGTCTTCGCCGCCGGATATTTCACGTCGTAATAGGGAAAACTCGACGTGGCGGGGGTGTTCGTCGAGCAGCGGGGGAACAGGTAATAGCTGTCGGACAGCTTCACCGTGCCGGCGATCGTGAAGCCGAGGTTGGGCGCGTAGTCGTAGGACACCTCGCTCAGGATGAGCGAGATGTTGGCATTGCTGGTACCGCCCGGCGCGGTAAAGGACGACAAGGTCATCTGCTGACCGGCGGCCCTCGCTCCCGACGTACTGGTCGACTTGCTCCATTGCACCGTCGCGTTGCCATTGCTGTCGGTCGAGACCTCGGAGACCGTGATCGTCATCAGCGAGGTGCTGCCGTTCTTGATGGGATAGGGAGCCATGATGGAGCTCGCCGCAGCGAGAATGCCGTCCATCTGGGTCGACGTGACGGCCGTGTTCTGCGAGATCATGTCGGCAACGCTGTGCGCGGTCGCGCTGACCTTGACGTTCATGGCGAGCCCGTTCCCGAGCTCGACGCCGCCGACATAGAGCACCAGCATGAACGGCGTCACGATGGCGAACTCCGTCGCTGCAACAGCGCGTACATCGGTCAACATCTGCCGAGCGCGAGACGACAGGGCGGAGATCATCAGGTAGCTCCTGGCTCGTTCTGGAACGCGGCGGACGACATGAGCAGCCGGTTGCCATTGCTAAGGTTCGAGAGATTGAAGCCGAGCGGCCCGAGCACGACCGGCCAGACATACATGACGCGGAGAACGACGATATCGCCGGAATCGCCCGGATTGTATTGCCAGCTGTTGGTCACATTGCCCGAGCCGTCGAAGGTCAGCGTGGGCGTCGCCGTGTTCGCGGAAGACCAGGACGTTGCGACCTGCATGTCGACCATCAGACCGCTGCAATTGAACAGGATCACGATCTGATCGCAGACCTTCTGCTTGAAAACCGCCTGGTTCATCTGCGCCGACTGAACCTGCCCCGTCATGACGAGACGCGCCGACTGGCGCACCACGGTTTCAAGCATCTGCTGGGCAAAGAAAACCAGAAACGTCTGGATGAGCGCGATGATGAGGGCGAGAAACGGCGCGGCAACGAGCGCGAATTCGACGGCCGTGGCTCCGCGGCTATCGCCGGCGAAGGCGGCGCAGCGGTTGCGGCGTCTTTTCGTTGTCGTGACCTGTCGGGTCATGGCGCCTTCCCTACTGCACGAGGCTGGCCGTGCTGGACGCAACCTTGATGAAGAGGTTGGTCAGCGCCGCGGAAATGTCGCCACCTGTCTGCACGCTCGCATACAGACCGGGCGATGCGCACGATTGCAGCCGTGTCGCGATCGTGCCGGTTGACGAGGATGGATTGTTGAACTGCGAGATGCGGCTCGTGTACCAGCTGTCGCTCAGCTGCAGATACTCGGTGTAGAGGACCGCGATGCGAATGCCGCGGTTCTTGATCGTCGTGCAGACCGTCGTGTCGAGCGGTTGCTGGCACCGCAAGGTCGTCGAGTTGGCTGTCGGAAGCGCATAGGTGGCATTGGGGTCGCAGGAGCCCCCCGTCTTCGGGATGAGCTTGTCCTCGACGCCGTCGGTGACGAGGAAGACAACTTCCTGCGGCGTATCGCCCGCCTGATTGGTGCCGGTGCCTGGCGCTGGCATCACGGTGTTGACGCCCGTGAGCCCGCCCGAGATATCCGTGCCGTAGTCGGTGGTGTAGGTGCAGTTGCCCTTGCTATCGACAATGGGGCAGTTCTGGTGGTCGACCGTCAGGAGCTGAATGTTGTTGATCTTCGTGGCGGCGGTGTCCGGGGTGGTCAGCACCTGAATCGTGTTGAGGGCGTAGTCGAAGGTGTAGATGGCGGCCTTGTAGGTCGTGTTGTTGAGCGCCGACATGCATTGCATGACGCCGCCCGTCACACCCGCCTGCGGGCACGTCCAGGGTCCCTTCAGCAATTGCGTAACGGCGTTGGTCACGAGATCGATGCGCAGCGTGATGTTGTTTGCGCGTGCGACGGTGAGATTGTCCTTGTTCGTCGAGCTGGCAGTTGCGTTGTTGGGACGCGCCTCATGGCAGGCGAACGAGCAATTCTTCGCGTAGCTGGGCTGGTTCTTCGTGGCCGCGATCATGTTGGTGATGTCGGCCTGCGTCGCAGCAAGCGCCATCGACGGCGAGTCGTCCAGCAGCAGGTAGAAATTCATGTTGGGCGCACTCGACGCCTTCGCCGTTGCGGAGCCAGAGACGTCCCAGGTCTGCTTGCCGAGAACGCTGGGGAAATTATTGACGGACTGCGCGGTGTAGGAAACCGTGATGCTTCGCGCGAGACCGGAATCCGTGACGGTGATGGTCGGCGTCGGCGTCGCCGTCAGACCGGAAAGATTCGCCTTCGCTGCAAAGACGGCTGCGGCGGTCGCCTGGACGACCGTCTTGTCGGTCTGGGTCAGCATCGCCGGCCGCACGGCTGCGATCGCGGCCGCGTCGGCGGCTGCGTTCAGTTGCTCGCGCTTGCGGACGGCCTGCGTGTAGTCGAGCGTCATGCCCAAGAGAAAGACGATCGGGACCATCGTGAGGGCGAAGATAACGGCGATGTTGGCCTTCCGGTCTCTTGCGAAACGGAGCACTACCCGGCGGAGCATGACCTTCATCCTGATTGCCGTCGTGGCGGCAGAGAGCAATTCCTAAAGTCTTTTGATCGGGGCAACCGGTGGGATTACCGCTGCCGGTCAGCCCGCCAATCGCAGGCTGGAATATGGATATGGCCCCCTTAATCAACACTTACGGGCAATCCACAAACAGGGAGTGCAACGGAGTGGGATGTTCCATATCGAGAGGACATCATTAACGTCGGTTAAACGCGACCGCAGAGATTAAGGGGTAAGCGGCCTGCGGTGAGGTCGATACGGCCTAACGCCGGCGTGAGCGGGTGCGTCCGATGGGGCTGCGCAGCATCACAGCGCAGCAGGCACGTCGGTCTGGTTAACCGCGGCAACGGCGCCGACGCCGAGGCATCACGCCATCATTGGGCATCTGCGCCATCGTCGTCTTCGACTTGCAGAATGGTCCCGGATAGCAGAGCGGCGGCCTTTTGAAGCGGCGCTATGAACCGGTCCAGTTCGGCGAAGCTCACGCGGGCCACCGGTACAGAGACGCCGAGGCAAGCGATCAATTCCCGATCCGGCGACAGAATGGGGACGGCGCACCCCACCACCCCCTTGACGTACTCTTCGTTTGTCTTGGCCCAGCCGCGTTGTCGCGTCTCCTCGAGAACTTTCATCAGCGCGTGGACATCGACGATCGTCGTTTCGGTGAATTTGGTCAGGGGTAGCGCGCGGCACAGCTTCGCCCGGATCCGCTCGGGCAGTCTGCTCATATAGATCTTTCCGGTCGACGTGCAGTGTAACGGCGCCGCTTCTCCCGGATTGAACTGGAGACCTTGCGGCTCCGAAACGCGAACGCTGTCGACATAGGCAACGAAATTGTCGCGTACGACGCCGATCTCACACTGTTCGCCGATTTCTCCCGCGACCGCCCGAAGCACCGCGTGCCGCCGCGCAGTACGAAATGCAGCGCCTATGACCGTGGCCGACAGTGTGACGAGCTGGTTGCCCACAACGTACCGCTTGGTACCCAACGCCTTCTGAAGCAATCCGCGGTCTTCGAGGTTTCCGATCAACCTGTGTGCCGTTGGAAGCGGCAGCGAAAGAGCCTTTGCGATCTCCGCGGCCGAGACGGCTTTGCGCTGGTCGGCAACATGCCGAACGATCGCGAAAGCCCGATCCAACGGTCCTTCCTTCCCAATTCGCTTCGTCATTTCCCACCCGGCCAAAACTGGAAGTGAAATCAAGATCAACGCCGAGTATTATCATTTTTCGGAATAAAACCTATTGAAATTCGACATAATCGATTGTCGAAATCCTGAAAGCTCATATTCTTGGCGTCACCGGCGATTGACCAGAAATTGTGCAGTGCGGTCTCGCCGTTCCGAAAATCGCGCTCCGCCGCTTGGCCGGGAGCCAAGTTCTGCCGGCGCGCTCAACAGGAGATGTGCATGTCTCGTCATTACGACGTGGACGCCGTGAGGAAGGAATTCCCCGCCGTCGAACGGATGGTCTATCTCGACTCCGGGTTTCAAACGCCGCTCGCGCGTCCCGTGAAGGCCGCGATCGAGCTTTTCCTTCGCGAGGGCTTCGAGACAGCCGGTCCGAAGAGCATCTGGCTCGATCGGGTCGAGCAGACCCGTGCCAAGGTCGCCCGCTTTCTCGGCGTGACGGCGGATGAGATTGCCTTCACGAAAAACACGTCGGAAAGCATGAACATTGCGGCAAATGCACTGCCGCTGCAGGCCGGTGACAACGTCCTGATGATCCACGGCGATCACCCGAACAACGCCTACGCGTTCCTCAATCTGCAACGGAAAGGCGTCGAGGTCCGCTTCATCCCGATGACGGAAGTCGTCGACGCCGACAGCTTTGCTCCCTTCATTGACGAAAGGACGCGTGCGATCTCGATGTCGCATGTGACTTTTCACGCCGGTCACCGCTTTGACATCGAGAGCGTCGGCGCGATGTGCGTCAGGAACAAGCACCACTTCGTGGTGGACGTGATGCAGGCCATCGGAGTCGTGCCTGTTGACGCCAAGGCGATCGGCGCAAGCTTCATCGGCTCCGGCAGCCACAAGGGATTACTGGTTCCGCAAGGGCTCGGGCTGCTCTATTGGGACAAGACGCTCAAAGAGCTCGAGCCGACCTATCTGGCGGCTGCGAGCCTCGCCGAGATCCCGAGCGATCTCATCGCGCGTGCCGACAGGATGGCGCCCTCGCCGGCCGCCAGGCGCTTCGAGCTCGGCAACTTCAATCTGCCCGCAGTCCACGCCCTCGGTGCTTCGCTCGACATGATCGAGCAGATCGGGGTGCAGAACATCCAGAACCACTGCTTCGATCTCGGCGATCACCTGATTGCGCGCCTGGACGAGCTGGGCGTCCGCCTCGTCGGTCCGCGCGAACGCAAGCATCGCGCTCCGCACATCTACGTCATCGCCCTGCCCGCGGCAGACTGGCTCGGCCATTTCGAGGAGAACGGCGTGCGCGTGTCGCCCGAACGAGATGGCATTCGCGTCTCGCTCGGCATGTTCAACACCGCCACCGACATCGATCGCCTGATCGACGTCATCCGCCGGCGAGGGCTCGGACGCCCGTCCGTCGCAGCTTGAATCTGACAAACGATGGGAAGGCAAAGACCATGAAGAAGCTCGTTCAGGTATTGGGACTTCTCCCGGCGCTCCTGGCTGTCAACGCAAGCCCGTCCGCGGCAGCCGACAGCCCGACGCTCGACAAGATCAAATCCAGCGGTTCGATCACGATCGGCTACCGTGAGGCTTCGATACCGTTCTCATACCTCGGGCCGGATCAGAAGCCGATCGGATTCTCGCTCGATCTCTGCGCGGCGATCGTCGATCGCATCAAGGATGAGCTGAAGTTGCCCAGTCTGAAGGTCAACTACACGCCGGTAAACTCCTCGAACCGGATTCCCCTGATCCAGAGCGGGACTGTCGACATCGAATGCGGCGGCACCGCCAACGACAAGAAGCGGCAGGAACAGGTCTCGTTCTCGGTCGCAACGTTCGTCAGCCAGCCGCGCTGGCTCGTCAAGGCCGCCAGCGGCGTGAAGACCGCCGGCGACCTGAAAGGCAAGACGGTTGTCGCCACGCAAGGCTCCAACGCGGTAGGTTTCGCGCAAAGCGTCAACGTCAAGGAGCAGCTCGGCCTCAACATCGTCCAGGCCAAGGACCATGCGGAGTCCTTCCTGATGCTAAATACCGGCCGTGCCGTCGCCTTCATGGAGGACGATATCCTTCTCGCCGGGCTCAAGGCTGCGGCGCCGAATCCGGACGCGCTCCTGTTCCTTTCCGAGGGTTACGCGAAGATCTACTATGGGCTGATGTTCACCAAGGGCGATGCCGGCTTCAAGAGGCTCGTCGACGACGTTCTCTCCAAGCAGATGGCATCCGGCCAATTCGAGAAGACCTACGCGAAATGGTTCACCAGGCCGATCCCGCCCAAGGGTGAGAACCTCGCATTCCCGCTCACCGACGAGTTGATGGAGCGGATCGCACATCCCAGCGATGCCGTCGACTGATTGACGGAGCTGATCGTCTCGGAAAGTCATCCTCGTCCGCACCTGCAACCCGGAGGCTCGCGATGTTCGGAGTGCTTTTTGAACAGGCGGCAGACGGCCAGCGCTATATCGACTGGCTTCTGTCGGGTCTCGGTTGGACCCTGGCTCTGGCCTTCTTCGGCTGGTGGATCGCCTTCGGCATCGGCGTATTCGTCGGCGTGGGCCGCACGGTCCAGAATCGTTTCGTCTCGATTCCGGCCCGGCTCTACGTCGAGATATTCCGAAACATCCCTGTCCTGGTGCAGATGTTCCTCTGGTACTTTGTTTTCCCGGAGGTGGTGCCGGCCGCGCTCGGAAATGCCATCAAGCAGATGCCGCCGCCTTGGGCATCGTTCTTCCCGGCTCTCCTTTGCCTGGGACTCTACACGGCGTCTCGAATAGCAGAGCAGGTCCGGGCCGGCATCGAAGCGCTTCCGAAGGGGCAGATCGAGGCCGCCAACGCTCTCGGCCTCAGCGGCTACCTCACCTATCGCTACGTCGTCGTGCCGCAGGCTTTGCGCCTGATCGTGCCGAGCCTCACCAGCGAGGTGATGGGAATATACAAGAACACCTCCGTCGCACTCACGATCGGCTTGACGGAGCTGACCGCACAGGCGCGCCAGATCAGCGAGGCAACGTTCCAGACATTCTCGGCATTCGGCGCGGCGACGATCATCTATCTTTGCCTGGCGCTGGTTGCGTATCAGATCATGACGCTCATCGACAAGGCCGTCAGAATTCCGGGCAGCGCCCCGGTGAAGCTCACTGCTGAACAGGATCTCGCCGCCGACATGCAACAAGGCAGCGCTCTGCCTAGCGCCATGGAGACCGTGAAATGAATACCCTCGATTTCTCGATCGTCGCGCAGTCGTGGCCTTATCTCTGGTCGGGCCTGCTCTTCTCGCTTTCGCTCACGGCGGCCGCATTCGCCATCGGCATGGTGCTCGGAACCTGTCTTGCGCTGGTACAGCACTTCGAGGTCCCGGTGTTCGCGCAGATCGTCCGCGGCTACGTCGCGATCATCCGGTCGATCCCGTTGATCCTCGTCCTCTTCTGGTTCTTCTTCCTGGTGCCGATCGTGCTTGGGCACCTGAGCGGCAACGGCCGCCCGATTCCGATCGGGGCGACCTACACGGCGTTCATCACCTTTGGCATGTTTGAAGCCGCCTACTACTCCGAGATCATCCGCGTCGGACTGCGGGCCGTGAACAAGGGGCAGTTCGAGGCCTGCCAGGCGCTCGCGCTGTCGACCTACGACACCTACCGCCATGTCGTTCTGCCGCAAGTCCTTCGCGTGGCGAGCCCGATCATCCTGAGCCAGACGATCATCCTGTTTCAAGACACGTCTCTCGTTTACGTGCTGTCGTTGACGGATCTTCTGGGCGCGGCTTCCAAGCTCGCACAGCTCAATGGACGTCTCGTCGAGATGTACCTCGTCGTCGCGGTGGCCTACCTCGCCATCAGCTCGGTGGCCTCCCAGTGCGTCGCCACTCTTCGCAAGCGATATGGCCTTGCCACGGCACGGTGATCATCGGGATACCAAACGGCCTCGTATTTGGGAGACGAACATGCCTCAAGCGACTGTCAGCAATGCCACGCAGCCCAATGCAATCGTCCTCGTCGAAAATGTGATGAAGCGATTCGGCGCATTCAATGCGCTGAACGACGTCAATCTCAAGGTCGGCAAGGGCGAGAAGATCGTCCTTTGCGGCCCTTCGGGCTCCGGCAAGTCGACGCTCATCCGGTGCATCAACCATATCGAGAAACACGACGGCGGCAGGATCGTCGTCGACGGTGTCGAATTGAGCAACCGCATGGCCGACATCAACAGCGTGCGCTGCGAAGTCGGGATGGTCTTTCAGAGCTTCAACCTCTTTCCGCACCTCACGGTCGCCGAGAACTGCATGCTGGCTCCGATGAAGGTTCGCGGCATCTCGCAAGCGGAAGCGCGCGATCGCGCACTCGGCTTGCTGCGGAAGGTCCGCATCCAGGATCAGGCGGACAAGTATCCCGCACAATTGTCGGGTGGCCAGCAGCAACGCGTCGCCATCGCGCGGGCGCTGTGCATGCAGCCCAAGATCATGCTGTTCGACGAACCGACGTCCGCTCTCGACCCCGAGATGGTCAAGGAAGTGCTGGACACCATGGTCGAGCTGGCACGAGATGGAATGACGATGGTCTGCGTGACACACGAGATGGGATTCGCCCGCGAGGTCGCCGATCGGGTCGTCTTCATGGATCGCGGAAGCATCCTGGAGGAGGCGGATCCGGAGACATTCTTCCGGGCTCCGCGCACCGAACGGGCCAAGGGTTTCCTGAACCAGATCATCCACTAGGATCCCGCTCGGCCGAAACCAAGCGCCGTCGGTGACGGGCACCTGCTGGACGCGTTCGTCCACGGTCCCCGCTTCGAGACATATTGCCATTAGACTCCCCGCCGCAAACGTGGAGAATACCCCCGCACGTTACGTGCGCAGTGCACACCAAGATGCGCCAGGGGAAACAAAATGCCGGCTGCCTTCCCGTCCTCCCTACCCACCATCCCGACCGCTCCTTTGACCGCCCGGATGCGCGATGCGCTGCGCGCGATCGTCGGCGAGAAGGGCCTGATCGAGGACGAGCACGGCAAGCAGCCGTTCGTGACGGATTGGCGCGGATTGCTGGTTGGCGGCGCGGGCGCCGTCGTTCGTCCTGGCAGCACCGAGGAAGTCTCCAAAGTCGTCCGGCTTTGCCATGAGCACGGCGTCGCGATCGTGCCGCAGGGTGGCAACACCGGCCTGATGGGCGGGGCCACGCCCTGGCCGGCGCACACCGGCATCGTGCTGTCGCTCGGCCGCATGAACCGCGTGCTGGACGTCGATGCCGTCGGTTACGCGATGACGGTCGAGGCCGGCTGCGTTCTCCAGACGCTTCAGGAGACCGCAAGCCGTCACGACAGGTTCCTGCCGCTCAGCCTTGGCGCCCAGGGCTCGTGCATGATCGGCGGCAATCTGTCGACGAACGCCGGCGGCGTGCAGGTGCTCCGCTATGGCAATGCCCGCAATCTCGTCTTGGGGCTCGAAGTCGTGCTGGCCAACGGGGATGTCTGGGACGGACTGCGTGCGCTCAAGAAGGACAACACGGGCTACGACCTCAAGCACCTTTTCATGGGCGCCGAGGGAACGCTGGGCATCATCACGAAGGCCGTCCTCAAGCTGTGGCCGGCGCCGAAGGACGTCTGCACGGCGTGGCTGGCGATCCGCGATCCGCGCGCGGCGCTGGAGATCCTGTCCGAAGCCCATGCCGCATCAGGGGACAATGTCGGCTCCTGCGAGCTGATGAGCCGCAGCGCCATCGACATGGTGCTGCGCCATATTCCCGGCACCCAGGATCCTCTCAAGGCGGACACGCCATGGTACCTCCTGCTTGAATGGTCGTCCTCGCGGGCCCGACAGGACGGGACCGAGGGCATGACCGAGAAGCTGGAGCAGTTTCTCGCCGATCAGCTCGAGGCCGGCCGCGTGCTCGACGCGGTGATCGCGCACACCGGAAATCAATCGCGCAACATGTGGCGCATCCGGGAAAGCGTCGCCGAGGCCTCCCGCGCCGAGGGACCGGGACTGAGCTACGACGTGTCGGTGGCTATCTCCAGGATTCCCGGGTTCATCGACCAGGGGCTCAAGGCCGTGCTCGACATTCTCCCGACCATTCGCCCCTATCCTTTGGGGCACATCGGCGACGGCAATCTGCATTTCTCGTTCATGGGCCCCAAAGGCATGGATCAGCAGACGCTGACCCAATATTCGTCCGCCATCACGCGGGCCGTGAACGATCTCATCACCTCGATGGGCGGCTCGATCTCGGCGGAGCATGGCATCGGCATCGACAAGCTCGACGAGCTCAGTCACTACCGCTCGAAGACCGAGCTCGACATCATGCGCACCATCAAGCGGGCGCTCGATCCGCAAAACATCATGAATCCGGGCAAGGTGCTGCGGCTGTGATCGATGCCGGATAGCCTCGTCTACAACGATGCCTGCCTTCGCGCGACCTCCACGCGGGCGCCGTAGTCGGACTGGCCAACGGAGAAGTGAAAAAGACTGAGAGCGTCTCCGGTCAGGACCGCGTCGCCGGACGTGAGATGATTGAGGCCAACCCAGCCATCGCGCATCCAGACCACTCCGGGCTTGACGTCGTCGGTGACGCAGGCCTTTGCCGCGAACTCGCCCCGCTGATTGTAAATCCTGATCGCATCCCCGTTGCTGAGCTGACGCGCCTCTGCATCCACCGGCGATATCCAAAGTTGCGGGGCGACATTGTGCTTTGCCAATGCCGGGAGAGCCTGGCCCTCGTCATAGAACGAATGAAAATGTGTCAACGTCCTTCCGAAGCTCAGCGACAACGGATAGGGCGAAGCCTGGTCGCCGCCATGCACCGGAAGTGGCGGAAGCCCGAGCCTTGCCGCCTGCGGCGAGCAGAATTCGATCTTCCCGGACGGTGAATCGAATTTCCGATCCGCATAGGCGACCGCGGGCACGTTAAGAGGCAAAAAGCCACCGGCAGCGCGCAGCGACGCAACAGTCGCATGGCCGGTTGTCGTGTCATTCAAGATGACATCGATCACCTCTTCGATCGACGCCCACGGAAAGAAGTCAGCAAGCCCGAGGGAATGTGCCAAAGAACTCAGGATTTCATAGATCGGGCGCGTCTCCCCCTCCCGCTCCAGTGCACGCTCCATCAGATAGAGGTGCGTGTTCGTCACCTTAAATCCCAATTCCTCGAGCCAGGCGGTTCCAGGCAACAACACATCGGCAAAACGCCGCGCCGTTTCATTCATGAACAGATCGACGCAAACGACCAGACCCGTCTTGTCGAGACCATGGGAGATTTCACCGGCGTCCGCGAAGGACGACAGCATGTTGGTCCCGAGCAGGAGCAAAACCTTGAGCTGCCCGTCGGACAAGGCCTTTGCGATGTCGGGCATTTGATTGGCAACATAATTGCCCGGCGCGCGCGTCACACCCGTATTCAGATTGCACATGGCCGCACTGTGGGCGCCATGACGTGGGCCGAGACCGCCGCCTGCAACCCCCAAATTGCCGGTCAACGCCGGCAGACAGCTGATCGCACGCGCCGCATGCCAGCCGTTGGCATTCTTGTGCATGGAGCTGCCGCCGAGAAGGATCATGGCTGGTCGCGTGGACGCGTACGCTCTGGCGAACGACGCAATCTGGCCTTCCTCAAGACCGGTCTCGGCTGCTGCCCAGGCCGGCGTGAAGGGCAGAACGTGAGACGACAATTCCGCGAAGCCGACGGTATGCGCTTCGATAAACTCAGAGCCATAGAGCTTTTCAGTGACGATGACGTGCATGACGGCCAAAGCGAACGCAGCGTCCGATCCAGGGCGGATCAGGAAAACTTCATCCGATTGAGCCGCCGCTTCCGTTCTCCTTACATCGATCGTGATGACTTTTGCCCCGCGACGCCGAGCCGCGACGATATGACGGGCGGTATTGGGCTGACTCGAAATGTTCGCGCCCCAAAGCACGATCATGTTCGAGTTCTCAGCCATATCCTCCTTGGTATTGACCTTGAGCGCGCCCGTCAGACCCACTCCAAAACCGCCAAGCCCCCAACAGACCATTGCAGGATGCCAGTTCTGGCATCCATACATATGCGCGAAACGCTGCATCAACTGCACCGTCACGGCACTGCCCACGGTGAAGCCGCCATGCCCCGCCCATAGACCCACCGCCTCGGGTCCAGCCGACCGCATCCGCTTCGCCATGAAATCCAGCGCCTCGTCCCAGCTTACGCGGCGCCAGATGTCGGTGCGGCGATCGTCGCGAATCTGGGGGTAGAGCAGTCGCTTCGGATTGCCGAAGATCTCGCTGGTCGCGCGCCCGCGAACGCAAAGAAACCCGGCACTGTCCGGATTATCCTTGTCTCCGCTCAGCGTCTTGAGCCGACCGCTCTCGACCTCAACCTGCATTCCGCAAAACGTCGGGTGGCAGTTCATCGGACACATGGTGCGGACGATCTTCGCATCGACAGCCGACATGAGCGAGCCCTCCCGGTCTCATTCCGAGATGATCTTATCAGAGACGGGATAGGTCGGCAGCCCCAATGAGTTCCCCGTTCGCGCCGCCACGGCCGTATCGTCATGTTCTCCAGCGGACGCCGGTGACACACGACCAAGTCCGTTTCGGCTTCCGCATCGCACTAACCCACCGCTTCATTCGCCGTTGTTATTCGACATGCCAGCGCTATTGTGCGCGGGCGGCGCAGCCGCAGCATTCATCCAATAATTCAGATTATGGGAGAATCGCATGAAATTCATTACAACCTGGAGTGTACCTCAAGGCACCTTCAATGCAGCCGTCAGCCGTTTTCTGGAAACCGGCGGAGCGCCACCCGAAGGCGTCAAGATGCTGGGCCGGTGGCATGGCATGAACGGACAGGGATTTGCGATCTCTGAATCCAGCGATCCAATTGCGATGTATCGCTGGCTCGCGCAGTGGGCTGACCTGCTCCCATTGACCGTCACACCCTGTCTGGAGGATGGCGACGCGGGCGAAGTGATGGCCTCGCTGCCCAAGCGCTAATCGTCAATCCTCATGTCGCTGCCGCTGAAGACCGGCGGCAGTGACATCCCCGGCAGGTCTAAAATATCGATCTGTCCGGCCGAAGGCGTGGCCGTTTCCGTGGCGGCTTACAACGAATGTGTTTGTGGGTATTTCGATAGGGTCGTCAGTGCCGGCCGCGATTCCTTTAGCGCTCAGGTGGCGGGCGCGGAATCACCCATTGCTCGAGGCGATCGATTGATGCCTCCCGTTCATGCTGGCCCAGCCAAATCGTAAAGAGAACCAGCGCGGCGGCGAGAGCCCCGATGCCGAAATACAGGTTCCTCATGCGCGTTTGAATGCACAGCGCCGGAAATGGTTCCACGCATCACGACTTGCACCGCGCCGCTCCACGAGGAGCGAAGCGACGAAACAATCCAGACGGCCTCCGCGGGTAAAGTCTGGATTGCTTCGCGGAGCCCGTCATCGGGACTTCGCTTCGCGCGCCCCCGGTTGCTCGCCGTGACCGCAACCTACGGCCTGATCGTCATGTTCTCCGGCGGCCCCGCCTTCCGCAACGGCTCGGCCAGCCTTGCGAACTCGCACAGCAGCGACCTTGTCTTCCTGGGATCGATGATCTCCTCGACCCAGAATTTTTCGGCGGAGCGGAACGGCGAGCGCAGCTTGTTCAGCCGTTCCTGGATCTCGTTGAGCTTGCCCGCCTTGTCCTCGGCCGCATCGATGTCGGCGCGGTAGGCGGCTTCGATGCCGCCCTCGAGCGGCAGCGAGCCCCAATAGGCTGACGGCCAGGCGTAGCGGATCGAGAAGCGGTCGGCCGGCTGATGCACCACGCCGGCGACACCGAAGGCGTTGCGGAGGATCACGGTGCACCAGGGCACCGTGGTCTGATTGACCGCCGCCATGGCACGGACGCCGTGGCGGATGGTGGCCGCCTTCTCGGCATCGAGGCCGATCATGAAGCCCGGGCAGTCCATGAGATAGACGATCGGCAGGTGAAAGGTTTCGGCGAAGTCGACCCAACGCACCACCTTCTGGCACGCATCCGCGGTCCACGAGCCGCCGTAGTGGAAACTGTCGCTTGCAAGCACCATCACCGCCCTGCCCTCGAGCCGGGCGAGACCGACGATAACAGGCTTGCCGAAATTCTTGGCGACCTCGAAGAACGAGCCCTTGTCGACGACCGATTCGACGATCGGCCGCATCTTGTAGACCTGCTTGCGGTTGCGCGGCACCGCATTCATCAGGGCTTCCTCGGTGCGCTCCGGATTGTCGGTGCAGGGCAAGGTCGGCGGCAGTTCGTAGACCGATGACGGCAGATAAGAGAGGAAACGCCGCGCGCAGGCGAATGCCTCTTCTTCGGTATCGACGGCATGATCGACCGCGCCGGCGCGGGTCTGGATGTCGGCGCCGCCGAGCTCCTCCTTCGAGAGGTCCTGCCCGAGCGCCTTCACCACCGGCGGCCCCGCGACGAACATCGCGGACTTCCGGGTCATGATCGAATAGTGGCTGGCGGCAAGGCGCGCCGCGCCTAAGCCTGCGACTGAGCCCAGACCGAGCGCGACGACCGGCACGCGCGACAAATTCTCCGTCGTGAAGCGATACCAGCGCGTGCCGCCGATGCCGCCCGGCAGATTGGCCGCGCCCTTGGTCTCGATGGTCTTGACCGAGCCGCCGCCGCCGGAGCCCTCGATGATGCGGACGATGGGCAGCCGGAAATCATGCGCCATTTCCTCCGCCATCAACGGCTTGGCCGAGATCGACGCATCGGCCGAGCCGCCGCGGACGGTGAAATCGTCGCCGACCACCACGACCGTGCGGCCTTCGACACGCGCGCGGCCGAACACGCAGTTCGCCGGCGTCAATTTCTGCAACTCGCCACTGGAATCGTACTCACCGATGCCGGAGACGGCACCGATCTCGTGAAAGCTGCCGCTGTCGATCAGTCTGTCGATACGCTCCCGAACAGTCAGTCGGCCCTGGTCATGCTGACGCTTGACCTTGTCAACGCCGCCCATCTCCCGCGCGAAGGCTTCGCGCCGGGCGAGCTCGTCGAGTTCCGGCTTCCAGTTCATTCACTCCCTCCGAATTGATCGGCTTGTTATTGTTATGCACGGCCATGGCGACCGGTTTGCGCGAGAGGCGGTTGTTGAAGACATCACCTTCCGCGCCCTCCATCAGGCTTCCGAGCGAGCGGCCGAGCGCGACCATCAACGGCGCGACTTCGGCATGCAGACGCTGCTCGTCATACATCGACGACAACAGCCCGATCGTGATGACGACGAAGGTCTGGTATTGCGGCGACCAGATCGGCACCGCGAGGCCGTTGATGTGCGGGCTCCACAGGCCGCAGGCCGTGACGTAACCACGCTCGAGCAACGACTGCCGGTTGGCCTCGATGCGGGGCCGCAGGATCTTTGCAGCTTCGGGCGCTTCCCGTTCCATGTCCGTAATGAAGGCATCGCCGACTTCAGGCGCTAGCGCCGCCGTGTAGGCCGCGCCCGCGGCCGTCGAGGCCATCGAGATGCGGCTGCCGGTGCCCTCATGCAGACCGAGCGCAGTCGCCGAGCGCGCGAACTGGAGATAGACCAGATGGAAGCGATCGGGGACGACGAAGCCGACAGTGCCTGGCAATTGCTCGGCGACTTCCTGGAGCCGCTGCCGGATCATGCTGCGCAGCTGCGCGCCCTTCATCATCGAGGCGCTCATCGCCACCGCGCTCGGGCCGATGCGATATTTCTGGTCGCGCGGCAGGTACACGAGTTGCCCCATCCGCGTCAGCGTGTGCGTGAGCCGCGACACCGTCGAGCGCGGCAGGCCGCAGCGATTTGAAATCTCGAGATTGCCGAGTCGGGCCTCATGGCCCTCGAAGCATCGCAACACGTCGAACGCGCGCGACACCACCTGGATGACATCACCCTCGCCGGCATCGCCAGCGAGCGCACCTTGCCTGCTTAACCGCTCCGATCGTCGTCCCATGTTCCCTACCGTTCGTTCCGCTCTGCGGAATTAAATTCCACTTGCAGACGACGCTACCTCAGGCATTTTGCGACGACAACAAAAAGGCGATGGCATGCCAGAAATTAAGATCGTCACGGAGGTCGCGGGTCGCATCTGCGCAACTCCCGTGCAAGTTGGAGGAACCGTTGCGGATGGCGATGACGTTGTAGTCGTCGAAGCCATGAAGATGGAGATACCTGTGCCCTCGCCCGCGAGCGGCACGATCACATCGCTGCTGGTCAAGCTCGACGATGTCGTCGCCGAAGGACAGGCGATCGCGATCGTCGCGAACTGACTGCATTATCCGTGGCTTCCGCGACAATCTGTCTGCCTCATCACCGTGTTCGCGGTACGGCGTTGCCATCGCCTGATCGCGATGACATGATCCGTTTCAAACAAAAAACTGTTTCAAACAAAGAATGAAACTCTTCGCGGCAAACGCGAGGATCATTGGAGGGAAACATGCTTCGTGGGCTGACCATGCTCGCGCCTGCCTTGGTTGCGGGCATTTCTTTTGCGTCTACAAGCTATGCAATCGCCGAAGACATCAAGCTGCCGGCGACATTGACGTTCACCGCCTATGACACCGGCACCGCCGGCTTCAACATCGCGGTCGGCGTCGGCAAGATGATGAAGGACAAATACGGCACCGATGTGCGCGTGCTGCCCGCAGGCAACGACGTCGCGCGGCTTGCACCATTGCGCGCCAAGCGCGCGGCGTCATCGGCGATGGGATCAGGTACCTATTTCGCGCAGGAAGGCGTGTTCGAGTTCGGCTCGAAGGAATGGGGCCCGCAGCCGCTCCAGATCATGCTCTCGAGCGTCGATTGCAATTGCGGTTCGCTTGGGGTCGCAGCCGATAGCGGCGTGAAAGATCTGAAAGACCTGAAAGGCAAGCGCGTCGGCTTCGTCGTCGGCTCGCCCGCGCTGAACCAGAACTCGCTCGCGGTGCTCGCCTTCGCAGGCCTGACGCAGAAGGACGTCAAGGTCGTCGAGTTCGCGAGCTACGGCGCGATGTGGAAAGGCCTGATCAACAACGACACCGACGCCGCCTTCGGCACCACCATCACCGGCCCTGCCAAGGAAGCCGAGACCTCGCCACGCGGCCTGGTCTGGCCGCCACTTCCCGCCAAGGACAAGGAAGGCTGGGCGCGGATGCAGAAGGTCGGTTCGTTCTTCTTCCCGCAGACCGCAACCTGCGGTGCCGGCATCACTCCGGACAAGCCGATCGAGCTCGGCAACTACCCCTATCCGATCTTCATCGCCTATGCCTCGCAACCGGCCGACCAGGTCTATGCGATGACCAAGGCGATGATCGTCAGCTACGACGCCTACAAGGACTCCGCGCCCGGCGCCGGCGGGCTCGCCGCCGACCGGCAGACCAAGAACTGGGTGGTGCCCGTGCATCCCGGCGCGGTGAAGGCCCTGAAAGAAGCCGGGCAATGGTCTGACGCGCAGGACGCCCACAACAACAAGCTGTTCAAGCGACAGGACGTGCTCGGCGCGGCGTGGGCGGATTACGGCAAATCCAATCCGCCGTCGGACGAAAAGGCCTTCCTCGAGGGCTGGATGAAGGCGCGCGCCACGGCGCTGGCCAAGGCCGACATGCCGAACGGGTTTGACTGACCGTCAAGCTGCCTGCCGCAGAATTGTTTGAGGAGAGCGCCGATGTCAGAGACTGCGGCAGCGCCGGCGACGAAGGTTGAGTTCGCAGATCCGCATCTCGGCGCCGCCGCCGATCTGCAGGAAGCCGAGGTCACGCGCGTCCGCACATTGAAGGGCGCGTGGCGCTGGGTGCTGATGGCGGCCACCGCAGCCACCATTCTGTTGTGTGTGAACCAGCAATTCTCGCTGCGGTTCTTCATCGACTACACCCAGCTCAACACCGAATATTTCTACCTGCTGATCGCGTTGATGCTCCCGTTCACCTTCCTGATCTTTCCGGGATCGGAGAAGGCGCCGCTCGACCGCATCCCCTGGTACGACCTGCTGCTGTTCGCCGCGACCTTCGGTTCGGCGATCTGGTTGATGCTCAATATCCGCAAGGCCGCGCAATTCGGCTGGGAGTTCGATGGCGCGCCTGGCAGCGTCATCGCCGCCGGGCTCGTGATGTGGTTCGTGCTGATGGAGGCGCTGCGGCGCACCGGCGGCTGGAGCCTGCTACTCAGCGTGCTGCCCTTCACGCTCTATCCGCTGTTTGCGGATTCCTCCTGGCTCGGGCCGTTCCGCGGCACACAGTCGACGCTGCAGCAGACCACGTCCTATCACATGCTCTCCGGTGAGAGCCTGCTCGGGATTCCGATCCAGGCCTTTGCCGACACCGTGATCGGCTTCCTCGTCTTCGGCACCGCGCTGATGATGACGGGCGCGGGCAAATTCTTCATCAACATCGCCTTCGCGATGTGCGGCACCTTCCGCGGCGGCGCGGCAAAAGTCTGCGTGTTCGCCTCCGGCCTGCTCGGCACCGTCGGCGGCAGCATCGTCTCCAATGTTCTGACCGCCGGAACGATGACGATCCCCGCGATGAAGAAGACGGGGTTCACGCCGTCCTATTCCGGCGCGATCGAGGCCTGCGCCTCGACCGGCGCCGTGCTGGCGCCGCCGGTGCTGGGCGCCACCGCCTTCGTCATGGCGCAGTTCATGAACACCGGCTATGCCGACGTCGCGCTCGCCGCCACCATCCCCTCGATCCTCTATTATGTCGGCCTGTTCGCGCAGGTCGACGCCTATGCCGCGCGCCACAAGCTGAAGGGCCTGCCGCGCGCCGAGCTGCCGCGCTTCTGGGACGCTTTCAAAGAGGGCTGGTACTATCTCTTCGTGATCGTCGTGCTCGTGGTGATGCTGCTCTACTTCAAGCGCGAGAGCCACGCGCCGTTCTATGCCTCCGTGCTGCTCGTGATCCTGCATCAATGGTCCGGGCCGGCGCGCTGGAAGCTCGGGAATACGCTGGTGCTCGCCGGTTCGATCGCGGCAACGGCTGCGATGTTCTGGTTCGGCGTGCTCAACGCCGCGCTGTGGGGCATGTGCCTGCTGGCCGCGCTGAACGAATTCTTCCCCGGCAAGAACTGGGGCGGCGCGCGCTGGCTGCATTTCCTCGAACTCAACGGCAAAACCTTCGTCGAGCTGATCGCGATCCTCGCCGGTTGTGGCCTGCTGATCGGCGCCTTCTCGCTCACCGGCGTGATCTCGAGCCTCGCCAACGATCTGCTCAGCATCGCCGGAGGTGATGCCTTCCTGCTGCTGATCATGTGCGCCATCACCAGCCTGATCCTCGGGCTCGGGCTGACCACGACCTCCTGCTACATCTTCCTGGCCATTCTGGTGGCGCCGGCGCTGGAGAAGCTCGGGCTGAACAAGATGGCCGTGCACATGTTCATCTTCTACTGGGGCATGCTGTCCTCGATCACACCCCCGGTGGCGATCGCCTCCTTCGCGGCGGCCGGCATCGCCGGTGCGCCCGCGATGAAGACGGGCTGGGAGAGCATGTGGGTGGGCAGTATCATCTACTTCATCCCGTTCTTCTTCGTGCTCAATCCGGCGCTGCTGCTTCAGGGCCCTAATCCGTATCTCGAGGCGTTCGGGCTCACCGGCCTTGCCTGTTTCGGCATCGTCTTCATTTGCGGCGGCATCCAGGGCTATCAGGCCTATGTCGGCGACCTCCGCGGCGCGGGGCTGATGGAATGGCCGCTGCGTGTGCTGCTGGTGATCGGCGGCTTTGTCGTGGCCACCCCGGGCGGCGGGATCATGCCGCTGTCGCAGGTGCAGGTCACGCTGCTGGGCCTCGCGATCCTCGTGCCCACGGTTTTGATCGCCCTGCTGCTGGTCCGGCGGCAGGCTGTGGTGCCGGACGGGTTGCGCGTGCCCTGATTGCGTTGCACAAAGACAGGCGATGACAACGCTTTCGCCTCTCGCCTCCGCCTGGACCCGCTCGAAGCCGCCCTTGCTGCGGTTTCTGGGCAATTGTCTCAACGAATTCTCGGCCGAGACCTCCGGCGCCGTTGCCGACTACATCCCCGAGCTTAGCAAGGCCGACCCTGCCCATTTTGGCATCAGCCTCGCGACCCTGGACGGCCATGTCTACGAGGTCGGCGACAGCCGGGTGCCCTTCACCATCCAGTCGATGTCAAAGCCGTTCGTGTTCGCGCTGGCGCTGGACCTCCTGGGCGCCGGCCGCGTCGAGAGCGCGATCGGCGTCGAGCCCTCGGGCGATCCCTTCAACTCGATCCGGCTCAATTCCGAGAACCATCCGTTCAACCCGATGGTCAATGCCGGCGCGATCGCCTGCACCGGGCTGATCTATGACAGCAAGGGCGCGGACGCCTTCGAGCAGATCCGGCTCGCGCTCAGCCGCTTTGCGGGGCGCGATCTCGCCGTGGACGAGGCCGTTTACAGCTCGGAGAGCCAGACCGGCGACCGCAACCGCGCCATCGGCTACCTCCTCAAGACCAATGCGGTGATCTCGGACAATGTCGCCGGCGTGCTCGACGTCTATTTCCGGCAATGCGCGGTGCTGGTCACGGCGCGCGACATCGCGGTGATGGCGGCGACGCTCGCCAATCGCGGCGTCAATCCGGTCACGGGCGAGCAGGTGCTGACGCCCTACGCCATCTCGCGCACGCTGTCGGTGATGACGTCGTCCGGCATGTACGACTACGCCGGCGAGTGGATCTACCGGATCGGCATCCCCGCCAAGAGCGGCGTCGGCGGCGGCATCCTCGCGGCCCTTCCCGCCCGGCTCGGGCTCGGCAGCTATTCGCCGAGGCTCGACAAGCATGGCAACAGCGTGCGCGGCATCAAGGTCTGCGAGGCGCTGTCCTCGCATTACGACCTGCACATGCTCAACCGCAGCGACGACGCGCGCAACGCCGTCATCGCCGATTACGACATCGGCAAGAGCCCGTCGCGGCGCGTGCGCCGGCCGCAGGAGCGCGAGATTCTGGCCGGGCACGAGCAGGAGGTGCGGGTCATCGAGCTGGTCGGCACGCTGTCGCTGTCGGCGGTCGACTATGTCTCGCGCAGGCTGGCCGGACAGCCGCGGCCGCAAATCGTGATCTTCGATCTCCACCGCGTCACCTCCACCACGCGCGCCGGGGCGCGGCTCGTGGCCGAGGCATTCGAGGAGCTGGCGGCGCTGAATGTGACCGTCGTACTGTCGGGGGTCAGGCGTGCGTCGAAGGAATGGGACAGCCTGCGGGAATGGACGGCGGAGCTGAAGAACGTCCGCGACTTCTACCTGCTCGACACCGCGATCGAATGGGCGGAAGACCAGATCGTCTACCGCTACGGCGGCTCGATCGATTTCCACGAGACGACCGAGCTTGCCGAACAGCCGCTGCTATCGGGCATGAGCGAGGAAGAGCTGACCGACCTCGCCTCGATCTGCACGATCCGGACCTTTCCATCCGGGGCAAAGATCATCACGACAGGCGACCCCGCCGATTCCCTGTTCTTCCTGCGCAGCGGCGCCGTGCATGTCACCCTGCCCGACGGCGTGCGGCTGGCGACGCTGACCGCCGGCATGGCCTTCGGCGAGATGGCGCTGCTGGAGCCGACGCGTTCGGCCGATGTTTACGCGGACATGGCGGCGACCGCA
Organism: Bradyrhizobium sp. LA6.8; assembly: GCF_040547935.1. Lineage (NCBI taxonomy): Bacteria > Pseudomonadati > Pseudomonadota > Alphaproteobacteria > Hyphomicrobiales > Nitrobacteraceae > Bradyrhizobium > Bradyrhizobium sp. LA6.8. Next base: position 1,155,937 of record NZ_JBEPQQ010000001.1, on the reverse strand, counting down.
TTCGAGGTGCCGCTGAAGGATTTCGAGCGCTTCCGCAAGCAGCACCCGCGCGCTTCCGAGCGCATCATGCGCAATCTGGCGCAGCTGCTCGCCGACCGCCTGATCGTCGCCAATGCCAAGGTCGACATTCTGACGTCGACGTGAGCGCGCTGATCCGGGTCAGCGGCTCGCGGCTTCGCTCAGCCGTCGCTTGATCTTGGCAGCGCTCGCCTTGAGCAATTCGGACGGCTGCTGGCCGGTCGCGGCGCACAGGCACGCCCAGTAGTAGATGACGTCGCCGAGCTCATCGACGAGGCCCGCCTTGTCGAGCCAGTCATCGCGCAGCAGCTTCTTGATGTGGTCAGCGACCTCCCCGGATTCGCCGGCGAGGCCGAGCCCGAGATAGGACAGCCGCTCGTTGGACGGATGCTCATCGACTTTCGCAATGCTCGCGGCCCAGACCGCGTATTCATCGATCGTCATCGGCAAACCTCGCCATAGTTTTTGGATCAGCCCACCACTTCCGTGACGGGCTGGAGGTCGATTTCAAAAGTCTCCAGAAATTTCGAGGTCATGATGTAGAAGCCGACCGAAAGCTGGAGCTCGACCAGCGCGGCCGGTGTCAGCTTCGATGCGATCGCCTTGAACGTCGCATCCGTCGGCTTCTTCAGCTTCACGATCTCGTCGGTGAAGGCGAGTGCGGCGCGCTGCACCTCGTTGAAGCAGGTCGCAGCCTGCCAATTCTCCAGCGCTTCGTTCTGCTCGTCGGTGACGCCGACATTCTTGCCGATGCGCTTGTGCGCGACGATCTCATACGGCGCCTCGCACAAAATGCCGGTGCGGGTGATCGCGAGCTCGCGCACGATGGGATCGAGCTCGCCCTTGTGGCGGATGGCTCCGCCGAGCCGGCAGTACTGCTCAAAATAGCTCGGCGAGTGCGCCATCATGCGGAAGATGTTGGCGTTGCGGTTCTTGTCGAGAATTTCGCGGGTGCGGTCGGACGCCTTGATCGGGTCGCTGTAGTTGATACGGGCCATGATTTACCTGAAGATTTCCTTGAAGATTTCCTTGGGCCTTTGATGCTTTTTGTCGTTAGCGGCGAGAGTTCCACGAAACTGTATTCTGGCGCGACCGCAACAGCAACATCATCGAGTCAAAATGCCGCCGCATTGCTGATCGACCTTGGCACAGTCGATATTCGCCGTGTGGGGACAAATCACGGTGAATACTCGCAAGGGGTGTTCCGAGTAAAAACAATTGACCGTCGGGTGCGCAGTGCGCGCAACGATGAGTCACGCCCAAGTCTAGGGAGAATAGGCATGAAGGAAGCCACCAAGGGGGCGGCCTCGGGAGCGCTCGCGCATATGCTGGCGGTGACGGCGATGCTCGTCATCGCCAGCATCTTGTTCTACGGGCGTTAGCAAAAGAGTTGCGTAGAGTGTTTTCGTCATTCCGGGGTGGCTCTCGCACAAGCCAGGCCCAGAATCCCGTTCCAGGCTCGGTCCCTTGGACCGCCCCCGAATGACGAATCCTACTATTTCCTTTTGCTGAAAAACGGCACGAGCTTGCCGGCGAACGTCGGGAAGCTCGCGGTGACCTCATCGCCGATAGCTAGATTCGTCTCGCCGTGCGCCATCATGCGAAATCCCTCGGCGCAATCGACCAGCAGGATGTTGTAGGGCACGTGCGCACGGGTCTCGGGCGTGGCGGCGCGGCAGACCAGCGAGGTCGCATAGACCCTGCCCTTGCCGCTGGCGCGTGCATCGCGCGGATCGGGCGCGCCGCAAGCCGCGCAGAAAGCGCGATGGAAATACTGCACATGGCCGCATGCGCCGCAGCTCTGAAAGGTGATGGCCTGCTCGCCCTTGGTCCAGTCCGCGATTCGTTCGCTCATCGCACGCGCTCCAGAAACATGCTCACATGGGACGACAGCACGCCGCCGTCGCCGTGCAGCAGCGCGATCGAGGCATCGCGCACCTGGCGGTGAGCCGCCCGCCCCGTCATCTGCAAATGCGCCTCGACCAGATGCGCCATCGCGCCGCCGACGCCGCAATGGCCATAGCTGAGCAGGCCGCCATGGGTGTTGAGCGGCATCGCGCCGTCGCGGCTGAAATGGCCTGATCGCACGCGCGCAGCCGCCTCGCCGCGGCCGGCAAGGCCAAGGTCTTCCAGCAGCATGGCGAGCGTGATCGTAAAGCTGTCGTAGATCGCGGCGTAGCGCACGTCGGAGATCGCAAGGCCGGTGGCCTCCTTGGCGCGGGCGATTGAGATTTCAGCACCGAGTTCGCTGAGCGCGGGCGCGGCCGTCACGTGCTGATGGGTATGCGCCTGGGCGCAGCCGCGGATGCGCACGCCGGCCTCGCCGGTCCGCTCACGGCTGATGACGAAGGCCGCGCCGCCGTCGGACACCGGGCAGCAGTCCAGCAGCTTGAGCGGCATTGCCACCGGCTTGGACGCCATGACATCGGCGACCGTGATGGGATCGTGGAATTGCGCGCCGGGATGGGTGCAGGCATGCGCGCGCATCAGCACCGCGAATTCAGCGAGGTCTTCTTCCGTCACCCCGTATTCGTGCATGTAGCGGGTGGCGACCAGGCCGTAATAGGCGGGAATGGTCGGGCCGAGCGGCACCTCGTAGTCGGGATGACCGACCTGCGCCAGCGCCTGGATCGAAGCGTCGCGGCTCTGCCCGGTGAGCCGGTTCTCGCCGGCGACGACGAGGACGTTGCGCGCGACGCCCGCCTCGACGAGGTGATGTGCCAGCATCGTCATCGCAAGACCAGTGGCGCCGCCGACCTGCACGGCATGCGCATAAGACGGGCGAATGCCAAAATGCTCGGCGAAGACGGTCGCCAGCATGATGTGCGGCGAGACGGTGGAGTAGCCGCAGAGGATGCCGTCGATCTCGGCACGCTTGAGGCCGGCGGCGTCGAGCGCGGCTTGCGCGGCCCGGCTCATCAGGTCGAGCGAGGATGAGCCCTCGTGCTTGCCGTAAGGTGTGAGGCCGACGCCGGTGATGAAGCTCATGGTGCCCCTCCCTGCTCCGGCGGTGAGCGCGTGACACCGTCGTGCACCATGGCGGCGATCTCGTCCGGGGAGTAGCCGACCTCGCGCAGAATCTCCGCGCCGTGCTCGTTGAGCCGCGGCGCGAGTCGCACCGGCTCCGCCTCGGTCTCCGACCATGTCGCCGTCGCCTTCATGCTGCGGATCGGGCCTTCGGTCGGATGGTTCACGACCGGGAAGAAGCCGGTGGCTTCCAGATGCTCATCGTGCAGGATGGACGCGAGGTCGTGCATCGGCATCACGGGCACGTCGGCCTTGGTCAGCAAATCGATCCACTCGGCCGTGGTGCGCGTCTCGAAGATGCGCGCGAGCTCGGCATAGACGACGTCGATATTGGCGGCACGGCCGGCGAAGGTCGCGAATTTGGGGTCGGCGCGCAGATCGTCGCGGCTCGTTGCCTTGAAGAAATTGTCCCACTGCTTGTCGTTGTAGACGATGACGCTGAGATAGCCGTCCGAGGTCTTGTAGGGCCGGCGGTCGCGCGAGAGGTGGCGGGCATAGCCACCCTTGTCGAGCGGCGGCTCGTAGGTGAGCCCGCCCATGTGGTCGCCCATGACGAAGCCGGCCATGGTCTCGAACATCGGGATGTCGACGCGCTGGCCGCGGCCGGTGCGATCCCGATGCACGAGGCTGGCACAGATCGCGCCGACCGCAGTGAGACCGACGATGCGGTCGACCAGCGCGTTGGGCACATAGCGCGGCACGCCATCACCCGTCTGCGCCATCAAGGCGGGGAGCGCGGTCGCGCCCTGGATCAAATCGTCATAGGCGGGTTTTGCCGCGTAGGGCCCGTCCTGGCCGAAGCCGAACACGCCGGCGTAGACGAGACGCGGGTTGATTGCGGAGACGACGTCGTAGCCGAGCTGAAGCCGCGCCATCGCCTGCGGGCGGACATTGTAGACGAGAACGTCGGCGTCCTTCAGCAGCCGCAGGACGGCCTCTCGGCCGGCGGGCTTCTTCAGATCGAGACAGATCGAGCGCTTGCTGCGGTTGGTGTTGAGGAACACCGGGCCCATGCCGGCATGGCGCATCGGACCGATCAGGCGGGTGACGTCGCCGTCGAGCGATTCCACCTTGATCACGTCGGCACCGTAATCGCCGAGCATCTGGGTCGCATAGGGACCCATCAGCACGGTGGTCATATCCACGACCTTGATGCCCTTCAGCGGCCCCATCCGTTCGCTCCCGATTGCGCGGGCTCAACCTGGCCCTGCGATTTCGGTCCAGCTAAGGGCAGCGACGCCGCACGCGCAAGGGCGGCCGGGGTATGGCCGCATGCGCGGTGCCGCGGCCGCTATTTCTTCTGGCGGGATTCGCGGATCTTGATGAGGCGGTCGAGCTCATCGTTCTGCTGGTTGATCCGGTCGGCGATGCGCGACTCGTTCTGCTCGCCGGAGGCGGCAGCGGCCTGCTCGATGAGCTGCCGGATATTGTCCTCGAGGATCGCGATGCGATCGTTGAGTGCGTCTATCGACAGCGAGTCTTCGTAATCATTGCCCATGATGCATTCCCTGCCAATCAATGAAGAGCCGCAGGATGGGCAAAGCGTAGCGTGCCCACCATGATCTAGCGCAACAAAAAGGTGGGCACGGCGCAAACGCGCCTTTGCCCACCCTACGAGAACTTACTTCAACGGCTCCAGCACGGAGACGTAGTTGGCAACCGCCGCGCCGCCCATGTTGAAGATGCCGCCGAGCTTGGCGTTCTTGAGCTGCATGCCCTCGGGCGCCTGGCCGGCAAGCTGCATCGCGGTCATCACGTGCATGGAGACGCCGGTGGCACCGATCGGGTGGCCCTTGGCCTTCAGGCCGCCGGACGGATTGACCGGCAGCTTGCCGTCCTTGAGGGTCCAGCCTTCCTTGATGGCGCGGGCACCCTGCCCCTTCGGCGTCAGGCCCATCGCTTCGTACTCGATCAGCTCGGCGACGGTGAAACAGTCATGGGTCTCGACGAAGGAGAGATCGGTGAGCGCAACGCCCGCCTTCTCCAGCGCGCGCTGCCAGGCGACCGTGCAGCCCTCGAACTGGAGGATGTCGCGCTTGGACATCGGCAAAAAGTCCTGGGCGTGCGCGGTGGCGCGGAAGCCGATCGACTTGCTCATGCCCTTGGCGGTCTCGGCGTCGGCCAGCACCAACGCCGCGGCGCCGTCGGAGACCAGCGAGCAGTCGGTACGCTTCAGGGGACCCGCGACGTAGGGGTTCTTCTCGCTCTCGGCGCGGCAGAACTCGAAGCCAAAGTCCTTGCGCATCTGGGCGAAGGGGTTGGCGACGCCGTTCTTGTGGTTCTTGGCCGCGATCAGCGCCAGCGCATCGGACTGGTCGCCGTATTTCTGGAAATAGGAGCTGGCGATCTTGCCGAACACGCCGGCGAAGCCGCCGACGGTGTCGCCGTCTTCCGGCAGATAGGACGCCTTGAGCAGGTTCTTGCCGATCTCCGGACCCGGGGTGCGGGTCATCTGCTCGACGCCGACGACGAGCACGATCCTGGCCGCGCCTGCGTCGATCGCACGCAGGCCCTGATGGACCGCGGCGGAGCCGGTGGCGCAGGCGTTCTCGACGCGGGTCGTCGGCTTGAAGCGCAGCTTCGGGTCGGCCTGGAGCACCAGCGAGGCGGTAAAATCCTGCGGCGAGAAGCCGGCGTTGAAATGGCCGAGCACGATCTCGTCGACGTCGGACGCGGAAATGCCGGCATCGGCCATCGCCTCATTGGCCACGCGGGTGACGAGGCTTTCGACGGTCTCGGTGTCGAACTTGCCGAACGGCGTATGCGCCCATCCGACGATGCTGGCGGTCATGGTCATCTCCCTGGGGTCTCTTACTGACCTAAGTCTTAGCCCACCAACCGCAAGACTTCACGTGGCTTTCAGGGCCTTGAGGGTGCGCTGGCAGATGGCAGTTATGCCGGCCCAGTTCCCGGCCTTGATCTCCGCCGACGGGCATATCCAGGAACCGCCGACCGCGACCACGTTGGGCTCGGCAAGCCAGGTCGCCGCATTGGCCTCGCCCACACCGCCGGTCGGGCAGAACCGCACATTCGGGAATGGCCCGCCCAGCGCGCGCAGGCCCTTGATGCCGCCGGCCTGCTCGGCCGGGAAGAATTTTGCGACGTCGAGGCCGTAGGACAGCGCCAGCATTAGTTCGGAGGCGGTGGCGATGCCTGGGGCGAACGGCAAGGAGCTATCGGCGGCGACCTTCAGCAGATCGGGGGTCAGGCCCGGGCTGATGCCGAAGGCGACGCCCAACTTCTCGACACGGACGAAATCGGCCGGCTTGAGGATCGTGCCGATGCCGACGACCGCCTCGGGCACCTCGGCCATCATCGCCCTCGCCGCCTCGATCGCAACGGGGGTGCGCATGGTCACCTCCAGCGTGCGGACGCCGCCAGCCACCAGCGCTTTCGCCAGCGGCACGGCATCCTGGATCCGCTCGATGGTGAGGACAGGAATGACGGTCGCGGCCTTGAACAGCGCGACGAGGTGGTTCTGTTGGGCAGTCGTGGTCATCTTGGCTTTCGTTTCACTTGGTCGCTTGACGCGTGGTCGCTGGCCGGTGCCGCTTCTTCGGCGGCATGGCATAGCCCGGAATGATGGCGCCGGCATAGCAGATCACGAGGCTGGCGAGGCGGTGCCCGGCCTGGGCTGCCTCGACCGGATCGGAGCCGCCGAGCCGGGCCGCGATATAGGCCGCGGCAAAGCTGTCGCCCGCCGCTGTGGTGTCAACGACCGGCTTGGTCATGGGCTCGGCGCGGACCTCGCTGGTGCCGCCGGGAAAGCGCAGCAGGCTGACGGGCTCGGCGAGACGGAACACCAGCTCGGGGCTCGGGATGCGTGCCATCAACTGCTCGTGGCTTTCGCCGGGATAGAGCGCGAGCAGATCCTCGGTCGAGGTCAGCACGATGTCGGCGGTCGCAAACGCCGTGGCAAAGACCTCGCGGGCGACGTCGCGGTCCGGCCATCCCCGCGCGCGGAAATTGGTGTCGAACACGAAGCGGGTGCCGAGCAGGCGCGCGCGCTTGATCGCCGCGAACAGGCGCTCGCGCCCGGCCGCATCGTAGATCGAGAGCGTGATCGCGGAGAGATAGACGATGTCGTAGCTCATCAGCGAGTTGAGCAGCTCATCCGTCTCCGGCAGGCTCATCAATTGGCGCGCCGCCGCACTGTCGCGCCAGTGGAAGAACTGCCGCTCGCCCTTCGCATCCGTCTGGATCATGTAGAGGCCGGGCAGCTTGCCCGGCAGCCGGGAGACGCGGCGGGTCCCGACGCCCTCCGCATTCCAGGCCGCGATCATCTCGTCGCTCAGGGCATCGTCGCCAAGCGCGGTGAGATAGTCGACCTTGACCTCGAGCCGCGCCAGATACACCGCCGTATTGAGGGTGTCGCCACCGAAGCCGCGCGAATACAGGCCGCCGCCCTGGCCATGCCCGCTGGACTGTCCAGCGGACTGTCCACCCTGGGCCTGCCGGAGCTCGACCATGCATTCACCGATGCAAGCAACGCTCGCCATCGTCATATCCACGCTGTTCATCGGTTGGATCAGGCGACGAAGTTGCCGCCGAGCTCGTCTTCGATGTGAATGCGGATGATGTCGTCAAAAGTCTTTTCTTCGGTGGTGAAGCCGAGCTCGCGCGCCCGCTTCGCCTCGAAATTGCGCGGCCAGCCGCCGACGATGCCGACGATGAACGGATCCAGCTCGTGCTTGATGCGTGCGGCGACCTTGTCGCCCGCAACACGACGGAGGGCTGCGATCTGCTCACCGACGGTGGCCGAGAAGCCGGGCATGGTCAGGTTGCGGCGCGGACCGACCTTGGCGAGGTCCATGGTGCCGGCATGGAGCAGGAAGCCGACGGCGGAACGCGGCGTGGCGTGCCAGTGGCGGACGTCCTCGGAGACCGGGAGGATCGCTTCCTTGCCGGCCAGCGGCTCGCGCAGGATGTTGGAGAAGAAGCCCGATGCCGCCTTGTTGGGCAGGCCGGGCCGGATGCAGATGGTCGGCAGACGGATGCCGATGCCATCGAGGAAGCCGCGGCGCGAATAGTCGGCGAGCAGCAATTCGCCGATCGCCTTCTGGGTGCCGTAGCTGAGCAGCGGGGTGTGGAAGAATTCGTCGCCGATCGCGTCCGGGAACGGGGCGCCGAACACCGCGATTGACGAGGTGAAGACCACGCGCGGCTTGTAGCCGCCGCCGACGAGCCTGACGGCATCGAGCAGCATCCGCGTGCCGTCGAGATTGATGCGGTAGCCCTTGTCGAAATCGAGCTCGGCTTCGCCGGAGACGATCGCGGCGAGATGGAAGATCACGTCGGGTCGGCCGGCGATCAGCTTTTCGGCGGCGCCCGGCACGGCGAAATCGCCTGACACGGTCTCGACGGGGAAACCGGCCTTTTCCGGCTTCTTGGGCTCGACCACGTCGTGCATGGTCAGCTTGGTGATGTCGCTCTTGCCGAGCCGGCCGTCGCGCAACAGCCGTTCACACAATTTACGGCCGACCATGCCGGCGGCGCCCAGAACCAGAATGTGCAAGAGCCTACTCCTTCTTATTGGCCGGAGCGCGCCGCTCCTGACACGTTCTCCTGGCACGCTCTCAAGGCAGGCCCCGCGATCATTCCTTCACGGCGCCGGTCATCGCCGACACATAGTACTCCACGAAGAAGGAATAAAGGATAACTACGGGGACCGAGCCGATCAGGGCCGCCGCCATCAGAGCGCCCCAATGGTAGACGTCGCCGCTGACGAGCTCGGTGATGGCGCCGACGGGAATCGTCTTGTTCTCCGACGAGGAGATGAAGGTCAGCGCGTAGATAAACTCGTTCCAGGACAACGTGAAGGCGAAAATGCCGGCCGAGATCACCCCCGGGAGCGACAGCGGCAGCGTGATCTTGACCAGGATCTGGAGCCGCGTCGCCCCGTCGATCAGGGCGCATTCCTCCAGCTCGTAGGGAATGGTGCGGAAATAGCCCATCAGGAGCCAGGTGCAGAACGGGATCAGGAAGGTCGGATAGGTCAGGATCAGCGCCAGATTGCCATCGAACAGGCCGAGCTGGAACACGATCGCCGCCAGCGGAATGAACAGGATCGAGGGCGGCACGAGATAGCCGAGGAAGATCGCAAGGCCGACATAGCGCGAGCCCTTGTAGCGGAGACGTTCGATCGCGTAGGCGGCGCAGACGCTGGCGAACAGCGAGATGAAGGTGGAGGACACCGAGACGATCACGGTGTTCCACATCCAGAGCGGATAGTCGGTTTCGACCAACAGCTTCTTGATGTGCTCAATGGTCGGATTCACGATCCAGAACGGATTGTACTTCTCGTAATCGTACATCTCCGCGTCCGGCTTGAACGTCGCGACCGCCATCCAATAGAACGGGAACAGCAGGAAGAAGATGATCAGGCCGAGCGGAAAGTACACCCGCAAGAACTTCCGGGGGAAGCTCTCGAGATAATCCATTCCGACGCTTTGGTCGTCTGCGGTGCTCATGGTCAGTCCCTCCCGCCCTGCTGCCAGCGGGAGCGCTGAAGCCCGAAGAAGCTGAGCAGGATCGCGGCGACCAGGAACGGGATCATCGCGTTCGAGATCGCTGCGCCCTCCCCGAGATTGCCGCCGGTGATGGCGCGCTGGAACGAAAGCGTCGCCATCAGATGCGTGGCATTGATCGGCCCGCCCCGCGTGATGGTGTAGATCAGCTGGAAGTCGGTGAACGTCATCAGCACCGAGAACGTCATCACAACCGCGATGATCGGCGACAGCATCGGCAGCGTGATGTGGCGGAAGCGCTGCATGTTGGTGGCGCCATCGAGATTGGCGGCCTCGTAGAGCGAGGGCGAAATCGTCTGCAATCCCGCCAGCAGCGTGATCGCCACAAAGGGCACGCCGCGCCAGATATTGGCGGCGACGACCGACAAGCGCGCGTTCCAGGGATCGCCGAGGAAGTCGATGTAGCGCGTGATCAGGCCGGCCTTGATCAGCACCCAGGAGATGATCGAGAACTGGCTGTCATAGATCCACCAGAACGCGATCGCGGACAGCACCGTCGGCACCACGAAAGGCAGCAGCACGATGGCACGGATCATCGACTTGAACGGCAGCCGCTCGTTGAGCAGCAGCGCGAGGTAAAGGCCGATGGCGAATTTCACGATGCTCGCGGTGAACGTATAGAAGATGGTGTTGAAGACCGAGAGCCAGAACACCGAATCCTTGGAGAGCGAGACGAAGTTCGCAAAGCCGATATAGCGCCCGGCCCCGCCGATCTTGGTGTCGGTCATGCCGAGCCAGAAGCCCAGCGCCAGCGGATAAGCCAGAAACAGGATGAGGATCGCGATCGCCGGCACCATGAACATCGCGCCGAGCCAATTCCGGCTCTCGAATGCTCTGGTCCAGAGGCTGGCGCGCTTGACCTGCGCGACAGCGGACTCGGCCATGACTGCCATGTCGGATTCCCCTCGGGAGAAAAGTCACGGCGTCCGGCGAACCGGACGCCGCGCGGATTGGCGTTGATCAGACCTGGTAGTAGCGCTTGGCGCGCTCGGCGGCGCGCGCCGCCGCCTGCTTCGGCGTCGCCGAGCCGGAGGCTGCTTCCGCGAACATGTCGACGACGACGAAGTCGCCCATCACCGCGGCGGAGGCATAGCCGAGATCGCCGGCAAAGCCGTTGTCGCGGCAGCGCTTCAGGCAGTCGCGATACGGGGTGATCTTCGGATCCGACGTCCACACCGGGTTGTCGTTGTAGGCCGGCAGCGGCGGCGACACGTAGCCGTTGGAAGCGACCTCCCAGGCGTCGTAGTTCTCCTTGTCCATCATGAACTTGATGAATTCCTTGACCGCCTTGGGATACTTCGAGTGCTTGTAGCCGTAGTAGACCAGCACGTTCTGCTGCTCGGTCGACACGCCCACGGGGCCGATCGGCATCGGCGCGTGGTTCATGTCCTTGGCGATCTCCTGCTGCTTCGCATCGGTGGAGTTCTTGCCGACGGTCCAGATCGAGATGCCGTTCAGCGTCAGGCTGAGTTCGCCGTTCAGGAACGCCTTGTTGTTGTTCGAGTCATTCCACGACAGCACGCCCGGGATGAAGGTCTCGTAGAGCTGCTTGACGTATTCGAGCGCGGCGACCGTCTCCGGGGAGTCGATCACGACCTCGTTCTTGTCGTTGACGACCTTGCCGCCGAACGCCCAGAGCGCCCACTGGCACCAGCCATTGGCATCGCCCGTGGCATGGCCGAGCGCGAAGCCGGCCGGCGTGTTGTTCTTCTTCAACGCCTGGCAGAGCTTGAGGAAGCCGGCGGTGTCCTTGGGGAATTCCTCGAAGCCCGCAGCCTTCACGTGGCTGATGCGGTAGTTCAGGCAGCCGCCGGTCGCGCCCTGCGGAATGGCGATCCAGCTGTTGCCCTTCTTGCCGTAACGTTCGGCAACCGGATACCAGCCGCCATACTGCGCGCCGAGATAGTCGGCGACATCAGTCATATCGATCAGCTTTTCCGGGAATTTGTGGGGATCGTCGAGCGTGCCGATGATGAGGTCGGGGCCGGCGCCGACATTGGCGGCCACCGCGGCCTTGGGGCGGATGTCTTCCCAGCTCTCGGCCTCGAGCTTGATCTTGACGCCGGTCTTCTCGGAGAACTTCTTGGTCTGCTCGGCAAACTTGTCGAACTCGGCCTGGATGAACTGCTTCCAGCGCAAGACGCGGATGGACGCGTTCGGTTCGGGCGTGTTGGTCCACTCCGCGGCGCGCACCGGCACGATGCCCGGGCCGGCCAGCAGCGCTGCGCCGCCCAGGCCGGCCTTAAGCACACTTCGCCTGTCGAAATTGCTCATCGTTCTCTCCCTGAATTTTATATTTGTATTGGGTCGTTCTTGAACAGTCGTTGGGCAATCCTTCGGCGCGGCTACATGCGTTTGCCCGTCGCCTCGTCGAACAGATGAACCAGTGACGGGTCAGGCTTCAGCTTGACCTTGTCGCCCGGATTGAACTGGTGACGCTCGCGGAACACCGCGACGACCTGCTCGCCACCCACCTTCGCGAACACCTGCGTCTCCGAGCCGGTCGGCTCGACCACGATGATCTCGGCATCGGCGCCGTCGTCCGCGATGGTGAAATGCTCGGGTCGCACACCGTAGACGACAGGACGACCGTCGGACGCCGCCGGCGCGTTCTTGAGCGGCAGCTTGACGCCGTTCGGCCCCTCGAAGGTCGCAACGCCGTTGACGCGCACATGGCCTTTCAGGAAGTTCATGGCCGGCGAGCCGATGAAGCCGGCGACGAACTGGTTGTCGGGCTTGTCGTAGAGCTCCAACGGGGTGCCCATCTGCTCGACGATGCCGTCGTGCATGACGACGATCTTGTCGGCCATGGTCATGGCCTCGATCTGGTCGTGGGTGACGTAGACGGTCGTGGTCTTCAGCCGCTGGTGCAGCTCCTTGATCTCGGTGCGCATGGCGACGCGCAGCTTGGCGTCGAGGTTCGACAAGGGCTCGTCGAACAGGAACACCTGCGGATCGCGCACGATGGCGCGGCCCATCGCGACGCGCTGGCGCTGGCCGCCGGAGAGCTGGCGCGGATAGCGCTCGAGCAGCGGCGACAGCGCGAGAATTTCGGCAGCGCGCTTGACACGCTTGTTGATCTCGTCGGAGCTCGCGTTCCGCAGCTTCAGCGAGAAGCCCATGTTCTCGCCGACGGTCATGTGCGGATAGAGCGCGTAGTTCTGGAACACCATCGCAATATCCCGCTCCTTGGGCTGGATATTGTTGACGACGCGGTCGCCGATCGAGATCGTGCCGGAGGTGATGTTCTCGAGGCCTGCAAGCATGCGCAGAAGCGTCGACTTGCCGCAGCCGGAAGGGCCAACCAGGACGACGAACTGGCCGTCCTCGATCGGAATCGAAACGCCGTGCAGGACTTCAAAATTGCCGAACGATTTCCGCACGTCGCGGATTTGCACAGACGACATCTAGCTCCCTCCTCGAAAGTCCACGACGCCTCACGCGCCGCGACCGTCTTGTTTTTCAGACTTCACCGAACGAAGCCCGATCTTAGCGAGCGACATTGTCGGCAGTTTGTGCGGTTTTGGCAATTTGTCTTTGGTTAGTCGTTGCTGGTAGCGCTGTCAACGTTCCTTTGTTTGCCGGACCGACTGTGATAAGAGCAGCTAATGGGTCGAAAACGCACCAAGTCAGGTAAAATCCGGCTGGCGGAAGTTGCCGAGCTTGCCGGCGTCAGCCCGATCACGGCGTCCCGGTTCTTCCGCAATCCGGAGGCCCTGTCGGTCGCCAAGCGGACGCGGGTCGAGAGCGCGGCCAACGAGCTCGGCTATGTGCCGAACCTGGCGGCGCGGGCGCTGGCCTCGCAGCGCACCGAAGTGATCGGCGTCTTGATCCCGTCACTGACCAACAACGTGTTTTCCGACGTGCTGCGCGGCATCTATGACGCCTCCGAAGGCAGCCGGTACTCGATCCAGTTGTCCAACACACGCTACAGTATTCTCCAGGAGGAGAAGCTGCTGCGCCTGTTTCTCGCGCAGAAGCCGGCCGGACTGATCGTCACCGGCATCGACCAGACCGCGGAATCGCGCGCGATGCTGGAGGCCGCCGACTGCCCGATCGTGCAGATCATGGAGATCGGGCCCAATCCGGTCGACATGATGATCGGCTTTTCGCACTATGATGCGGCCCGCGCGGCGATCGCCCACCTGTTCGCGCAAGGCCATCGCAAGATCGGCTTCGTCGGCGCGCGCATGGATCCGCGGGTGCAGCGGCGGCTGGACGGATATGTCTCGGCCATGAAGGACGCCGCGCTGTTCGAACAGCGCCTCGTCGTCACGACGGCGACACCGACCTCGGTGACGCTCGGCGGCACCCTGTTCACCGATCTGCTGGCGCGCGAGCCCGATATCGACTCGGTGTTCTGCGCCAATGACGACCTCGCGCTCGGCGTGCTGTTCGAATGCCGGCGCCGGGAGATCGCGGTCCCCGAGCAGATCGCGATCGTCGGATTCAACGACCTGGAATTCATGGCCTCCGCAGTGCCCACCCTCACCAGCGTGCGCACCAACCGCTACGAGATGGGCAACACGGCCGCCACCATGCTGATCGAAGCGATCGACGGACGGCGCCCCGAGCAGCCGGTGCTCGATCTCGGCTTCAAGGTGATTGAGCGGCAAAGCTCGTCGTCGCGGCGTTCGGACGACAGGCCTGCCGCATCAGGCGCGGGCGCCGCGAACAAAATGATAGCGTTACCAAGTGGCCAAGACTAGTATCGCGCTTGTGAGGGAATGACCCGCCAACGGGCCTTTGAACCATGGATCGCGCCGTTGGGCATCGCACCAGCCGAAGCTGAGCTCCCGACGCCAGTGCGTTTGCATTGCAGGAGAAACCAATGACAAAAAAACCAACCAATGGGCATGCGCCCGCCAGCAACGGCGCTCGCCGCCACCTCCGCTCGCAGGAATGGTTCAACAATCCGCATAATCCGGGCATGACCGCGCTCTATATGGAGCGCTACCTGAATTACGGCCTCACCCGGGCCGAGCTTCAGTCCGGCAAGCCGATCATCGGCATCGCCCAGACCGGCAATGACCTGTCCCCTTGCAACCGCCACCATATCGAGCTGGCGCACCGCGTCCGCGAGGGCATCCGCGAGGCCGGCGGCATTGCGATGGAATTCCCGACCCATCCGATCCAGGAGACCGGCAAGCGCCCGACCGCGGCGCTCGACCGCAACCTCGCCTATCTCGGCCTCGTCGAGATCCTCTACGGCTATCCGCTCGACGGGGTGGTGCTGACCACCGGCTGCGACAAGACCACGCCCGCCTGCATGATGGCGGCGGCGACCGTGAACCTGCCCGCGATCGTGCTGTCGGGCGGCCCGATGCTGAACGGCTGGCATGCCGGCGAGCGCACCGGCTCCGGCACCATCGTCTGGAAGTCGCGCGAACGGCTCGCCGCCGGCGAGATCGACTATGAGGAATTCATGGAGATCGTGGCGTCCTCGGCGCCGTCGGTCGGCCATTGCAACACCATGGGCACCGCCTCGACCATGAACGGGCTTGCCGAAGCGCTCGGCTTCTCGCTGCCGGGCTGCGCGGCGATCCCCGCCCCCTATCGCGAGCGCGGCCAGATCGCCTACGAGACCGGCAAGCGCGCCGTCGAGATGGTCTGGGAAGACCTCAAGCCGTCGGACATCCTGACCCGCAAGGCGTTCGAGAACTGCATCGTGATCAACTCGGCGATCGGCGGTTCGACCAACGCGCCGATCCACGTCAACGCGCTGGCGCGCCACATCGGCGTCGAGCTGTCGATCGACGACTGGCAGAAATTCGGCCACGACGTGCCGCTGCTGGTCAACATGCAGCCGGCCGGCTTCTATCTCGGCGAGGAATTCCACCGCGCCGGCGGCGTGCCGGCCGTGGTGCGCGAGCTGATGAAGCACAAGCGCATCCACGAGGACGCGGTCACGGTGAACGGCCGCGGCATCGGCGAGAACTGCGCCAATGCGCCCGCGCCCGACAATGACGTGATCCGGGCCTACGACAAGCCACTGGTGAAGGACGCCGGCTTCCTGGTGCTGAAGGGCAATCTGTTCGATTCCGCGATCATGAAGACCAGCGTGATCTCCAAGGAGTTCCGCGACCGCTATCTCAGCAACCCGAAGGATCTCAACGCCTTCGAAGGCCGCGCCATCGTGTTCGAGGGCCCGGAGGATTATCACGAGCGGATCGACGATCCTTCACTCGACATCGACGAGAATTGCATGCTGTTCGTCCGCGGCACCGGCCCGATCGGCTACCCCGGTGGCGCCGAGGTCGTGAACATGCAGCCGCCGGCTGCGCTGATCAAACGCGGCATTCTCGCCCTGCCCTGCATCGGCGACGGCCGCCAGTCCGGCACCTCGGGCTCGCCGTCGATCCTGAACGCCTCGCCGGAAGCTGCCGCCAATGGCGGGCTCGCGATCCTCAAGACCGGCGACAAGGTACGCATCGACCTCAACAAGGGCAGCGCCAATATTCTCATTTCGGACGACGAGGTGAAGAAGCGCCACGCCGAGCTGATGGCCAATGGCGGCTTCAAGCATCCGGCGAACCAGACGCCGTGGCAGGAGATCTACCGCAACACGGTGGGCCAGCAATCGACCGGCGCCTGCATGGAGCTCGCCACACGCTACCAGAACGTCGCCGGCACGTTTGGTGTCGCCAGAGACAACCACTAACAGCCACGTCGTCATTGCGAGCGAAGCGAAGCAATCCAGAGATATCTCCAAGGAGACAGTCTGGATTGCTTCGTCGCAACAGTGCAAAATTGCTGCGCAATTTTGTCACGAGCTCCTCGCAATGACGAGCCGATAGACAAATTCAAGCCAAGGAGAAAAACAACATGGCAGACCGCCTCAAGGGAAAGCGCGCCGTCGTCACGGCTGCAGCGGCAGGCATCGGGCGCGCATGCGCCATCGCGTTCGCGCGTGAAGGCGCAACCGTCATCGCCACCGACATCAACGAGGCCGGCATCGCGGGCCTGACCAAGGAAGGCATCGCCGAGGTCGCAAAGCTCGACGTCCGCAACACCGCAGACGTCAACGCCTTCGCCAAGCGCGTCGGCAAGGTCGACATCCTGCTCAACGCGGCGGGCTTCGTGCATCACGGCACCATCCTGGAGTGCTCGGAAGAGGATTTTGACTTCTCGTTCGACCTCAACGTCAAGTCGATGCACCGGACCATCCGGGCGTTCCTGCCCGAGATGCTGGCGGGCGGCGGCGGCAGCATCGTCAACATCTCGTCCTGCGCGGCGCTGCGGCCACCGGCCAACCGCTACGTCTACAGCGCGTCGAAGGCCGCGGTGTCGCTGCTGACGCGCGCGGTCGCGCTCGACTTCATCACCAAGGGCATCCGCTGCAACAGCATCTGCCCCGGCACCGTCGAGACGCCCTCGATGCTCGACCGCGCCGCCGCGCAGGGACCGCAGGGCAAGGAGATGTTCGTCTCCCGCCAGAAGATGGGCCGGCTCGGCACCGCCGACGAAATCGCATCCATGGCGGTCTATCTCGGCAGCGACGAAAGCGCATTCACCACCGGCGTCGACCTTGTCGTCGACGGCGGCTACATGCTCTGATCGCTCCTCATCCCGAGGAGGCGCGCCAGCGCCCTCTCGAGGGATGGGCCACGGGCTTATGGTTCGAGGCGCGCGCAAGTGCGCGCTCCTCACCATGAGGGATAGACAAGGGAGTACTCGATGAACAAGATCGATCTCAACGGCCGCATTGCCGTCGTCACCGGCGGCGCGCAGGGCTTTGGCCGTGCCATCACCCGGCGTTTCATCGACTCCGGCGCCAAGGTCGCGATCTGGGATTTTGACTCGGCTCTCGCCGAGAAGACCGCGAATGAAGTCGGCGGCGAGACAAAAGTCTTCAAGGTCGACGTCACCGACCCCGCCGCCGTCGAGCAGGCGCGCGATGCGACGCTTGCCGCCTTCGGCAAGATCGACATCCTCGTCAACAATGCCGGCATCGCCGGCGTCAACAAGCCGGTCTGGGAGACCGATCTCGAGGAGTGGCGCAAGGTCCTGCGCATCAATCTCGACGGCCCTTTCATCGTCTGCAAGGCGATCGTGCCGACGATGCTCAAGCAGAAATACGGGCGGATCGTGAACATCGCCTCGATCGCCGGCAAGGAAGGCAATCCCAACGCCTCGCATTACTCGGCCTCCAAGGCCGGACTGATCGCGCTGACGAAATCGCTCGGCAAGGAATTGGCGGCACATGACATCCTCGTGAACGCGGTGACGCCGGCCGCGGCGAAGACCGCGATCTTCGACCAGATGACGCAGCAGCATATCGACTTCATGCTGTCGAAAATCCCCAAGGCGCGCTTCGTGCTGGTGGAAGAGCTCGCCGCGATGGTGAGCTGGCTCGCATCCCAAGATTGTGCCTTCTCCACCGGCGCGGTGTTTGATATTTCCGGCGGACGGGCGACCTACTGAGACAGTGGCCGCCCCTGGAAGGGGCGGACCATGCGGCTTGGACGTCGGGATTTTGGGCGTCGGGATTTCGTGAAGCTCGCGGCGGGCGCAGGCGCGCTGCCGCTGCTGTCGCGCGTTGCGCCTGCGCAACTGGCGCCCAGCCCGCCGAGCATCCGCCCGCCCTCGCCGGCCGAACGCGGCGCCATGGCGCGGCTCGCGCGCAGCTTCATGGACAAATACGACGTGCCGGCGCTGTCCTTTGCGATCGGCTATGCCGGCACTGTTGTCCACGAGGACGCCTTCGGTCTTGCCGATCGCGAGCGGAACGAGGCCGTGACGCCGCGGCATCTGTTCCGGATCGCCAGCGTCAGCAAGATGCTCACCTCGGTCACGATCTTCCGCCTGATCGAGGAGAACCGCTTCAAGCTCACGGATCGCGTGTTCGGCCCCGGTGCGCTGCTCGGTACCGATTACGGGTCACCGCCCTACTCTGCCGGCATCGACCAGATCACGCTCGAGCATCTGCTGACGCACGCTGCCGGCGGCTGGAGCAACGACAACCGCGATCCCATGTTCACGCATCCGCGGATGGATCATGCCGAGCTGATCGCCTGGACGCTCGCCAACCGGCCGCTGGACCGGCCGCCGGGCCAGCACTACGCCTATTCCAATTTCGGCTATTGCGTGCTCGGCCGCGTGATCGAGAAGCTCACCGGCCAGGCCTATGCCGAGCATGTCCGCACCGAGGTGCTGACACGCTGCGGCGTCACCGACATGACCATCGCCGGTAATACCCGCGAGCAGTGCCAGGCCGGCGAAGTCGCCTATTACGGTCAGGGCGAAAGTCCGTATGAGATGAAGGTGAGGCGGATGGATTCCCATGGCGGCTGGATCGCGACGCCGGCGGATCTCGTCCAGTTCCTGATGCATGTCGACGGCTACACGAGACCGGCGAACATCCTGCGGCCGCGCACCATAGAGGTCATGACCACCGCGCCCAGTTACAGCCCGAACTACGCCAAGGGCTTCTGTGTCAACAAATTCGACAATTGGTGGCACAATGGCAGCCTGCCGGGCACGAGCACGATTGCCGTGCGCACCCATGGCGGCTTCTGCTGGGCCGCCTTCACCAACACCAGACGCGGGAATTCCAACATGGATGGCGATCTCGACAACCTCAACTGGAGCATGGCGCGCCAGGTCGGCGAATGGCGGGTGGCCTGAGCCATGATCCGGGAAGGTGGATGCCTGTGCGGCGCGGTGCGGTTCAAGGCGGAGGGTGAGCCGCTCAACGTCCGCATCTGCCATTGCCGCCTGTGCCAGAAGGCGATGGGCTCGCCCTATTTTGCTCGCGCGCAATTCGACCAGCGCGCGCTGACCGTCGAGGGCGACATTGAGCGCTATGCCTCGTCAGAGAACATCGACCGCGTCTTCTGCAAGCGCTGCGGCACGCGCCTGTTCTCCTGGCGGCGCAACGGCACGCTGGCGGGCGTCTCGCTCACGACCTTCGACGATCGCAACGCCTTAGCGCCGACCGAGCACATCTGGGTCTCGGAGAAGGTCGCATGGCTGAAGCTCGACGACGGCCTGACGCAATATCAGGGCACCATCCCGGCGTGACGTCAGGCTTGCCCTGACGCAGGCACTCTCGCCGCCTGAGCGCGCCGTCCCGTCGTCGTCGCGATCCAGATCCCGGCAAACACCGCGACGATGCCGGCCGCCAGATTCCAGCGCAGCGGCTCGTTCAGCAGCCAGGCGCCGACCAGGGAGGCCGTGATCGGGTTGACCGTCACCGAGATCGCGACGCGCGTCGGCGTGGTCCGCTCAAGCGCGAAGGCCCAGAGATAGAAGGTCAGCGCTGCGCCGAAGGCGCCGAGATAGAAAGCCGCCATCCATTGCGGCGCACCGAAGCCGGCGACCGGCGCAAAACTGCCGCGGATATAAGAGAGCAGGATGAGGCAGGCCGCACCGGCCGCCATGCTCATCGTGGTGAAGGCGATCGGGCTGGAGCGCCGGATCAGCGGCTTCGACCAGATGCCGTACAGCGCCATGCACAGCGCGGCCGCCATCATCAGGAGATCGCCGCGCCATGCGCCGGATGGTGCCGAGGTGAGGTCGGAGAGCAGCGCGACGGCAACGCCAAACGTCGCGATCACGACACCGATCGATTTGCGCCAGCTCAGGGCCTCGGCGCCGAGCGCGGCGCCGATCACGAG
Source organism: Bradyrhizobium sp. LA6.8 (assembly GCF_040547935.1). NCBI lineage: Bacteria > Pseudomonadati > Pseudomonadota > Alphaproteobacteria > Hyphomicrobiales > Nitrobacteraceae > Bradyrhizobium > Bradyrhizobium sp. LA6.8. Next base: position 1,135,746 of record NZ_JBEPQQ010000001.1, on the reverse strand, counting down.
CGACAACAGCGGAAGTGTCGACAAGGCGAGCGCGCCGCGCGCGGCGGTCGTGAAGATCAGCGACGCGTTGAACAGGATCGGAAACAGGGCAAAGAACAGGATGCCGAGCCCGGTCGCGGCGGCCCAGTCCCCTCGCCCCGGCCAGCGGTCACCGCGGAGCAGCGTCAGGGGTAACAGCAGCAGGAAGCCGATGCCGAACCGGAACGAGCCGATCGCGAGCGGATCGAGGCTGCCCACCAGATAGCGCGTGGCACCGATCGAGGTGCCGCCGAGCCCGCTCGACAGCACCGCAGCCAGAACGCCGGAGATTTCGCCCACACGCCCTCCCTTGACGAGCCCTCAACGCAGCATACGAGGCGCGCCGAAACAGGGAATAGAGTTTCCGTCATGCTGGGATAAGTTTTCGTCATGACCACGCCTGTTCTCGACCCCGATCTGCTGAAGGCATTTCTCGCCGTCGCCGAGCATCGCTCGTTCACGCGCGCAGCCCAATTGCTCAACCGGACCCAGTCGGCGGTCAGCGTCCAGATCAGGCGCCTGGAAGAGCGGATCGGCACCAAGCTGTTTCAGCGCACCAGGGCCGGCGTCGCGCTGACCGCGGCGGGCGATGAGCTCCTCGTTTATGCGAGGCGGCTTCTCGACCTCAATGCAGAGGCGATCGATGTGCTCCGCGCACGCAAGCGCGACGCCGTGGTCCGCCTCGGCGTGATGGACGATTACGGCACGATCGTCATTCCGCCCTTGCTGGCGCGCTTTGCCCAAAACCATCCGGAGATCCGGGTCGAGATCGAGACCGGCCTGACCGCGACCATGCCGGCCCGGCTCGGCGAGGCCTATGACCTCGTCATCGCCATGCATCCGGAAGGACGCGGCGATGGCGAACTGCTCCGACGCGAGCAGGCGGTCTGGGCTGCGGCCAGGACGTATCGAGCCGAAGCACAGGACACGCTGCCCGTCGCGCTCTACCCGCCGGGCTGCCTGTTCCGGCAATGGGCCGCGGAGGCCCTCGATGCCGCAGGCCGGCCCTGGCGCCTTGCCTTCGTCAGTCGCACCCTTGCGGCGGTGGAAGCGATCGCGGCGGAGGGCCTTGCGATCACGGTTGTGAAGGCCGGCACCCTGCCGCCTCGCCTGCGCGCCCTGTCGAACGGCCTGCCGCCGCTGCCGGCTGCCGACATCCGCCTGCACCGCGCGCGCAACCTGTCGCAGCCGGCGGCGCTGCTGGCGGATCATTTACGGCTTGGGATTTCGGAACCCGCGTCCCATATCCTGACCTGACGCGTTGCCCCATCACCGGATCGGCCGGGTTGGCTGCAAGGCCACGAGGCACAAACCGGGACGGACCAGCCGTGAACATTTCCCTCTATGAGCTTTCTGTATGGGTGCTACCGCTGCTGCTCGCCATCACCTTCCACGAGGCCGCGCACGCTTTCGTCGCGTACCGTCTCGGTGACAACACGGCCTGGCAGCTCGGCCGCGTCAGCTTCAACCCTATCAAGCATATCGATCCGTTCGGCACCCTGATCCTGCCGGCGATGCTGCTGTTCGCGCACTCGCCGTTCCTATTCGGCTATGCCAAGCCGGTTCCCGTCAATTTCCGCAAGCTCAACCATCCCAGGCTCGACATGGTCTGGGTGGCCCTTGCCGGGCCCGCCACCAACATCCTGCTGGCGCTCGCGGCGGCTCTTGCCCTCCATGCCGTGCCCTTTGCACCGGCAGGCTCGGCCCAGTGGATTTTCGACAACCTCAAGAACGCGCTGGTCATCAACGCGGTGCTGGCGGTGTTCAACATGATGCCGATCCCGCCGCTCGACGGCGGGCGCGTCGCGGTCGGGCTGTTGCCTCGGGCCCTCGCCATGCCGCTGGCCCGGCTCGAGCCATTCGGGATGCTGATCCTGATTGGTCTTCTGATCCTGCTGCCGCTCGCGGGCTCGCAGTTCGGTCTAAATCTTGATGTTATTTCAGGAATACTGCGAACGTTGACCGGTTATGTGATTCAGGCTGTTCTCTTCCTGACCGGCAACGCGTAGTTCAACAGAACACCCGAACATAAGCCGAAGGGCTCGAGGCCGACTTGGTCAAAGCTGCCGATATGCTGATCGCGCGACGCGCGGACACCCGCGCCCGCGCCGATTTTGCCACCTGGAAGATGATGGCCAAGCTCAACGGGGCCTCCGCGCTGCCTGCCGAGGCGCAGGAGTTCCTGGTCAGCTACAAGAACCTACTGGCGCGGATGAGCGAGGGCGAGGCCACCGAGGCCACGATCGGCGCGATCTACAAGGCCTACTATGCCGAGATGGGCGGCGCGGGAACTCCGCCCGACGTCCGCACCCGTCCGCCCGAGCCGGCGGCGGACAATGTTACCGCCTTCCGCCGCCCGCCTCCGAAACCGACGAAGACGGCCTCCTTCACGGCGGCGTTTAGCGGAGCCCAGAAACGGCCGCTCCCGGTGGCGCTGATCTTCGTCTGCCTGGTCGTGGTCTATGTCGGGATCCGGCTCTACTGGCGCTGAGCCGATTTCTTCTTTTTCTTCTCGTCCGGCGGCGTGAAGATGATGTCGACGGTCCGCTCGAACCGGTCTTCGGTCAGTCCGGCCGGGGGCTGCGGGATGGGATCGGACTTGCGGACAATCGAGAGCGCGGCCGCATCGTAGGCCACATCCCCCGATGACTCCACGACGTCGACGGACAGCACATTGCCCCTGCGGTTGATCGCGAAGCTGACCTTCACCTTCTGATTATTGGGCTGCTTGCCCTCCGGGTTGACCTTGTGGGCCGTGAGGTGCGCGCTGATCTTGCGATTCCAGTCGGTCGTAATCCTGAGGATGTCCTTGCCGAGGCCAAGCACCGGCGCCAGGGCCTTCTCGGCCTCGCGCGCGTCCTCGTCGAGGGTCTGCCGCGCCGTTGCAACCGACTGCGGCGAAGCCTCGGCAGCGGGTGTCTCGACCGCCGCGATCTTGGGATCCTCGTCCTGCGGCTTCTTCGAGATGTTTTCGGTGACGACCCGATCGGGATCGTCGACCTGTTGCGACTGGTCCTTTGGAAGCTCGGTTTCCTTGGTCTCGGCCTTTTGCTCGGGAAGCGCCTGCTGCTCCTGCATCGCTTCGCTGTCCGGTCCCGGCGGAAGGTCGGTCTCGGGCGCCTTGGGCGAGGCCATCTCGACGGCGAACTCCGCGCCGGACGCGCCCAGGCCATCGTCGTCGTCATCGGTCCGCAGATGGGCCAGGGCGAGCGCGGCACCGCCCAGATGGAGCGCGAGCGCCGCCACCGCCGCCAAAATCCAGAGCTTCCGGGATGGTCTGGCTTCGTCCGACATCGTGCGCCTCTAAGGCTGACCGGCGCCTGCCGCAGGCGCTCCGGGAGCGCCCTCCAGCGCGACCAGCTTCACCCGGGAATAGCCGCCTGAGCGCAAGAGCTCCATGACACTCATCAATTCGCCATACGGCACCGAACGATCGGCGCGCAGGAAGACATACTTGTCCTTGCTCATGTCGGACAGGCCGTCGAGGGTCCCGATCAACTCGGCGCGGTGGACCGGGTTTTCGCCGATCGCAAGCGTCAGGTCGGGCTTGATGCTGAGATAGGTCGGCTTGTCCGGCTTCTTCTGCGGGGTCGCGCTCGAGGTCGGCAGATCGATCGGCAAGTCGACCGTGGAGAGCGGAGCTGCGACCATGAAGATGATCAGCAGCACCAGGATGACGTCGATGAACGGCGTGACGTTGATGTCATGCGTCTCGCCGAAATCGTCGTCGTCATCATTGTCTGCGAGCGAAACGCCCATGATTCACTCCGCCGCGCGCGAATGCGCGCTGCCGTGGCTGCGGTCGAGATCGCGCGAGAGCAGCCGCGCCGCCGCGCCCGAGGCACGGCTGACGAGCTCGAGATAGCTTTTCGTCATGCGCGAGAAGTGGTTGTAGATGATGACGGCGGGAATGGCGGCGACGAGGCCGATCGCCGTGGCGAGCAGCGCCTCGGCGATGCCGGGCGCGACGACGGCGAGGTTCGTGGTCTGCGACTTCGAGATGCCGATGAAGCTGTTCATGATGCCCCAGACCGTGCCGAACAGGCCGACGAAGGGCGACGTGGAGCCGATGGTCGCGAGCACACCCATGCCGACGCGGATGCGCCGCGCCTCCGCGCGCACGATTTCGGAAAAGCTCGAGGCTGCGCGCTCCTTGATGCCGGCATCGCTGGACAGGCCGGCCGACATCCGCGCCTCACGCAGCGCCGCCGCCAGGAAGGATGGCAGAATGCCCTGCTTGGCGCCGAGCGCCATCTGCGCTTCCGCGAGCGAGCGCGCCTCCGAGATCTTCTTCAGTGCCGAACGAAGCTTGCCGGACGCGACCGACAGCTCGATCGACTTGGCGATCAGGACGGTCCAGGTCATCAGCGATGCGAAGGCGAGCCCGATCATCACCGCCTTCACGATGACGTCCGCCGACATGAACATCACCCAGGGGGACAGCTCCTTCATGGCCGGCGCGATGGCGGCCGCGTCGGGCTTCGCCGCAGGCGCCACCACCGCCGGAGCGGCAGCCGGAGCCGGGCTGGCGGTGGCCGGCTGAGCCGTCGCCTGTGCCGGTGCAGGTGCCGCCGGCGGGGTCTGTGTCTGGGCAGAAACAGGGGATACGAGCCAGGCGGCCGCCAGCATCAAGGCGGCGGCAAGGCTTGCTTGGAAGGACATGATCTTCATACTTCGGCCCAGTAGCGAATGAGGTTGTGATAGATACCCGTCAATTTGACCGTTTCGGGATCGTCACGCCCGAGCCGTTCCACCAGCGCCTGTATCGCGGTGTCGAGGTCAAAGATCATGCTCCGGGCTTGATCGTCCCGTATCATGCTCTGAAGCCAGAAGAAAGACGCAACCCGCGTCCCCCTCGTCACCGGCGTGACGAGATGGAGGCTGGTCGAGGGATAGAGCACGCAGTCCCCGGCTTGCAACTTCACTTCGTGCGAACCGTAGGTGTCCTCGATCACAAGTTCGCCACCGTCATACTCTTCCGGCTCGGCCAGGAACAGCGTGACCGACAGGTCTGTGCGGATGCGAAGGCCGGTCAGGCGGTCGCCGCGGATCGCATTGTCGACATGCAGCCCGAAATGATGGCCGCTGTTCGCCGCATAGCGGTTGAACAGCGGCGGGAATATCTGCAGTGGGATCGCCGCTGCCAGGAAACGCGGGTTCGACGTCAACGCCGAGATGATGCGGTTGCCGAGCTTGCGCGCGACCTCGCTGTCAGGCGGCAACTGCTCATTGCGCTTGACCATTGCTGACTGCGCGCCCGCGGTGGAACGGCCGTCTTCCCATTCGCTGGCGTCCATGATGCGGCGGAATTCCGCCACATCATCCTTGCTCAGGACGCCGTCTATGCATGTCAGCATGGCACCTCGTCGTTACTCCATCAGTAGCGCGCCGAGATCACCAGATAGGCGGCGCGTCCCGGTGCTTCCAGCACGAAGGGCGCGGCGCTCTGGTACAGCGCGTCATAGTAGCGTTTGTCGAAGATGTTGTTCACGAACAGCTTCAACTGCCAGTTCTTGTTGATCTTGGCTTCCGCGAACACATCGAAGCGCCAGTAGCTCGGAAGCGACGTGCCTGCGTTGGCCGCAAGCAACGAGCCACCGTAGATCTTCGAGCGGTAGACGGCCTGCCCGCCCAGTTCCCAGATATCGTTGAACTGGTACTTCGACAGCATGCTGAACGACTGATGGGCAACGTTGGCCAGAGGAAGCCCGACATTGGTGGTGTAGAGAAGCGGCGCGGGCATGTTCGCGGGCTTCACGTTGGACGCCGTAACCTCCGACTGCATCAGGACGAGGCCGCCGAACACACTCCATTTGTCGGTGATCTTGCCGCTCACGCCGAGATCGATGCCGCGAATACGATAAGCGGAACCTGCGGTGATACACGAGATGTTGCCGGTCGTGCCGGCGGGATAGACGCATCCCAACGCGGACGCCGTGGCCACACTATTGACGTTCTGTGCCTCGCGCGCATTGTCCTTGGTGGTCTGAAACAGCGCAGCCGTCAGGAGCAGGTGGCGGTCGAACAGCTCCCACTTGGTGCCGAGTTCGATGGCCGTGTTCTTCTCCGGCCCGAAGATCTGATTGTTGCCGCCGGCCAGAGCGGGATTGACGCCGCCATACGCGGTGCTGGTGCCGTCGAACTCGGCGCCCACCGGGTTCGCTGAGGTCGCGTAGGCCACGTACACGCTGCCGTTTGGCGCCGGCTTCAAGGTCAAACCGAGATTGAAGTTGGGAATCAGGAAGTTTGCCGATTGCTGCTTGAGAGCGTTGCCCGCCCCGTATGCAGACGTATCGAGGTTGTAGTTGTCGTAGCGGAAGCCGCCATTGAGGATCAGGAGGTCACGATAGTTCGCACTGTCCATGACGTAGCCGCTGACAGTGTCGATGCCGATCTTGGCCGGCAGACCGGCCAGTGCGAGCGCCTTCCCGGGCAAGAACGTGTCCTGAGGGAAGAAGACGCTGACACCTGTCGGCGAGCCGCCTGGAGTGATCGGAACTCCGTTCCCTTCCGAGGTGAGCCCGAGATACTTGTCGATCGACGACCGCTCGCGATCGACTTCGATCCCGGCCAGCGCGGTGTGCTTGAAGCCGGCCCAGTCCTGGAACTTGTAGGTCGCTTCCGTCTGGTTGGCGAGCACGTCAGTGATCTGGAGACGGCTCTGCGGATTCATCGTGAGCGTCGAATTCGAAAGCGGGTTGGCGATCACCGGCTGCTCAGGCAGCGTTCCGACATAGTTCTGGGTCGAACGAGATACGCGGAACTTGTTGCTGACCATCAAGTCGGGCGTGATCTGCACTTCCGCGTTTAACGAGCCGATGTCCTGGCCGGTCCGGTAGAAGTCGCGGTTGATCTGGCCATACCAGTTGTTGCGGTTGGAGCCGAAGTCCGGGAACGGCCCACCGGCGGTCGTCGCCGTGCTCGGCCGGTAGTAGGGCACGCCGAAGTCCGGCACGCCGGTCAACTCGGTGTGGATGTAACCCCCGGTCACCCTGATCGTGTCGGTCGGCTTCCAGGTCGTGGCGACGAACGCGCCGTTGCGATTATCCTTGACGAAATCGCGACCGGCGACATCGGCGTCCTGGAACAGACCGCCGGCACGAACGGCCAGCGTCGGGTTGATCACCTGGTTGACGTCGAGCACCACACGCTTGGTCTGGTCGGTGCCAAACGTCGTGTCCATGTTGTAGAAACTGTTCTGCGTCGTCGCCTGCTTGGTGACGATGTTGATCGCACCACCGGCGACACCGCGGCCCGCGAAAGTTGAGCCCGGACCACGCAGAATTTCGACCTGCTCGGTGAAGAAGTTTTCACGGACGCTGACGCCCGCGTCGCGCACGCCGTCGATGAAGATGTCGTTGCGGGCATCGAAGCCGCGAATGAAGAAGCGGTCACCGAAGGCATTGCCGCCCTCACCCGTTCCGAGCGTCACGCCTGCCGTGCTCAGGATCGCCTGCTTCAGCGTCGTGGCGTTCTTGTCCGCGAGCACATCCTTTGTAAGCACGGTGATCGATTTGGGCGTGTTGAGGATTGGCTCAGGGAATTTACCCGACGCTTGCACTCGGGTGGCCATATAAGGCGCGGCGGGATTTGCGTACGGATCACGATCGGCAGGACCAGGGCTCGGATTGGCGACAGGCGCTTGTGCGGCCTGCTGCCGCTGCGCCGCGCGCCGCAGGGCGTTGCGCGCACGAATCTGATCGGCGGTGGGCTTCGAAGCGGTCGGACGCGGACGCTGCTGAGGCGCATCGACGTTCACGGGGGGCAGATTGGTCTGCTGCGCCTGTGCGCCGGTCGAGACCGTCGCGACCGCGATCAGACTGGCGACCGTGGACACAGTCTTGCCGGTCGCAGTGTCGAAATTGTTGCCGAAGGATTTCCGGTCCGCGACCGAACGCAACGATCGCGGTGTCTTCATCATGCCCATCACACGCCCCACAGTGCTTATGCTTCCATTGGTCGCGTTGCGACAACGCGACGCATTGGTGCTATCGGGCGTGTTCATGGGGGTCAACGCGATCTCTGCAACACTCCGTTTGAATCCGACCATTTCAAAGCAATTCTAAACTCGGTTGAGTGCGCCGCAGTTTTAAATGGTTCTAAACTTGAACCGTTCTAATCTGGACATTGATCGCTGCGATCTCGTCGTACCGCATCAACCTTCGAGCTGATGCGCTTCGTCGATGCAGAGACGCGAACGATGGGGCGGTGCTATCGGTCGGAGAAAAGCAGGTCAATGCGATTGATCTGCCAGCACATTTGAATTCATCCAGATCGGACTCGGTGCAGATTTCAATCTGGAAACATGGGCGCATGCGAGAGCTGCGCAGGCGCGAGCAGCGGCGCCGCTCTCAATCGCTGCTCGGCGGCTTCATCAGCGAGAACAATTCGTCGACGGTTTTCTGCGCGACGGCGCGCACGCGATCGGAGTTGTCCATGCCGGCGATGTTGACGCCGCTAACGACGGCTTTGATCTCGTCGCGGAAGTCGGTCAGAAATCGCAAGGGATCGCGCTGCTCGTTGGCGACGCGCGCGATCAGTCCCGTGATCAGAATCTGGCACGCGATCAGCTTGCCGTTCAGTTCGTCCATCCTGCGCTCCCGTTGTGGCGGGGCCGATATGACCGATGCCGGATTTCCTGACAACCGAAACGCCGTGCAGGCGAATTAGAACCGTTCTCACGGGGGTTGATCCCGGCGCACTTCGCAGCGCAGCCGGGGCGGCCTTGCGGACAGCTCTGCAGGCCGCCCACACCGGCTCCGGGCATTGCCCAAGATTTACGCGCGGATCGTTCGCGCCGGGAAAATGCAGCACTGCACACCGTAGTGTCACGGAGCTGCCTAGACAGTGCAAAGCTTTCCAATTGTTTAGGATTCCGAACCGATAGTGCTGTTTACACTGGAACTTGGCGTGTATTATACAAGCGCGCTGGAACCCTATGATTGCTCCACAATTCGTAGTTTTGGGCGTAAGAGCCAACGAGCCGACATGAAAAAAACACGGCCGATCCTCTGGATACTGATCATCGCGGCCGTGGCCTCCGCGGGTTACTATGGCTGGCAGAAATTCGGCTCGCCCGAGGCCGGAAAAACCCAGACAGCTCAGAAGGGTCCGCCGCGCCCGCCCGCTATCCCCGTCAGCGTTTCGCCGGTCCAGAAGGCTGACTTTCCGGTCTACCTGACCGGTCTCGGCACGGTTCAGGGCTTCAACACCGTACAGGTCCGGAGCCGGGTTGACGGCCAGATCGACAAGATCGCCTTCAGCGAAGGCCAGATGGTCAAGCAGGACGAGCTTCTGGTCTCGATCGACCCCCGGCCCTATCAAGCCACGCTCGACCAGGCCAAGGCCAAGAAGGCGCAGGACGAGGCGAATCTCGCCAACGCCAACCTCGAGCTCCAGCGTGCCATGAAGCTTGGCGAGTTCGCGACTGCGCAGCGGGTCGACACCCAGCGTTCCACCGTCGCGCAGCTGACCGCCCAGATCGCCGCTGACGAAGCCGCCATCTCCAACGCCCAGACCCAGCTCGACTACACCCAGATCAAGGCGCCGTTCACCGGCGTGGCCGGGCTGCGCCTGGTCGACGTCGGCAACATCGTCAACGCCTCCACGCAGACGGGAATCGTGACGATCTCGCAGGTCGAGCCGATCTCGGTGATCTTCACCGCGCCGGAAGATCAGCTGCCCTATATCAGCGAAGGCCAGAAGGCCGGTGCGCTCAAGGTGATCGCGTTCACCACCGACGGCAAGAAAACGCTGGCCGAGGGCAAGCTCGCGGTCATCAACAACCAGGTCGACACGACCAGCGGGACTATTCGGCTCAAGGCGGTGTTCGACAACAAGGAACACACGCTGTGGCCGGGCCAGTCGGTTTCGACGCGCCTTCTGGTACGCACCCTGAAGGACGCGACCGTGGTTCCGGATGACGCGGTTCAGCATTCGACCAACGGCCTCTACGCCTATACCGTCAATCAGGACAACAAGGCGGAAGTGCACAAGATCAAGGTCAGCTACGCCATCGACGGCCGTTCGGTCGTCGACGAAGGCTTGAGCCCGGGTCAACAGGTGATCACCGGCGGCCAGTTCAAGGTCCAGCCCGGGAGCCTGGTCTCGACGGCCGTAGCAAGCTCGGATCCGAGCCAGAACAAGGTACGACAGGAATGACCGAGGGCGGGATTTCGGCACCTTTCATCCGTTATCCCATCGGCACCTCGCTGCTGATGGCCGGCATTCTGTTCGTCGGTCTCGTCGCCTATCCCCTGCTGCCGGTCGCACCGCTGCCGCAGGTGGACTTCCCGACCATCCAGATCACGGCCAATTTGCCGGGCGGCAGCCCCGAGACGATGGCCTCGTCGGTGGCCCAGCCGCTCGAGCGGCAATTCGCCCAGATCCCCGGCATCGCCCAGATGACCTCGACGAGTTATCTCGGCACCGCCTCGATCACCATCCAGTTCGACCTCAACCGCAGCATCGACGGCGCCGCCAACGACGTGCAGGGCGCCATCAACGCTGCAAGCGGCCAATTGCCGAAGAACCTGCCCTCGCCGCCGACCTACCGCAAGGTCAACCCGGCCGACGCGCCGATCCTGCTGCTCTCGGCAACATCCGATACACTGCCGCTGACCACCGTCAGCGATGCCGTCGACGCCCAGCTTGCCCAGCAGATCAGCCAGCTCTCGGGCGTCGCGCAGGTCTTCATCGGCGGCCAGCAGAAGCCCTCCATCCGCATTCAGATCGACCCGGCGAAACTCGTCGCCAAGGGCCTGTCGCTGGAGGACGTGCGCAGCCAGATCGCGATCACCACGGTCGACAGCCCCAAGGGCAATATCGACGGGCCGAAGCGCGCCTACACGATCTACGCCAACGACCAGCTCACCCAGTCCAAGGACTGGAACGACGTCGTCATCGCCTATCGCAATGGCGGTCCGCTTCGAATCCGCGACATCGGACAGGCGGTGAGCGGCGCTGAGGACGCCAAGCAGGCAGCCTGGGCCAACGGCAAGCGTGGCGTGTTCCTGGTGGTGTTCAAGCAGCCGGGCGCCAACGTTATCGAGACCGTCGACCGGATCAAGGCGACCCTGCCTCGCCTCGTCGCGGCGATCCCGCCCGCGATCAAGATCGAGCTCATCAGCGACCGCACCACGACCATCCGCGCCGCGGTCGAGGACGTCCAGTTCACGCTGCTGCTAACCATTGCCCTCGTGGTCATGGTCATCTTCGTCTTCCTGCGCAGCTTCTGGGCGACGGTCATTCCCACCATCACGGTTCCGCTGGCGCTACTGGGCGCGTGCGCCCTGATGTGGGTGGTTGGCTATTCGCTCGACAATCTGTCGCTGATGGCGCTCACCATCGCGGTCGGATTCGTCGTCGACGACGCCATCGTGATGCTCGAGAACATCACGCGCTACATCGAGGAAGGCGAATCGCCGATGGCGGCCGCCTTCAAGGGCTCCAAGGAAATCGGCTTCACCATCGTCTCGATCAGCATCTCGCTGGTCGCGGTGCTGATTCCGCTGCTGCTGATGGGCGGCATCATCGGACGCCTGTTCCGCGAGTTCGCCGTCGTGCTGGCAATGACCATCTTCGTCTCGATGTTCGTGTCGCTGACGCTGACGCCGATGATGGCCTCGCGCTTCCTGCGCGCCCATGGCGAGGTGACCCACGGCAAGTTCTACCAGTGGAGCGAACGCGCCTTCGATGGCATGCTGCGCGGCTACGAGTACGTTCTCGATCATGCTCTGGCCTGGCGCCGCACCACGCTCCTGATCTTCTTCGCCACGCTCGGCCTGTCGATCTACCTGTTCATCCTGATCCCGAAGGGCTTCTTCCCGCAGCAGGACGTCGGCCTGATCACCGCGACCTCGGAAGCGTCCCAGGACATCTCCTTCGCCGAGATGCAGCGGCGCCAGGTCGAGCTCGGCAAGATCGTGATGGACGATCCCGACGTCGCCACGATCGCGATGAACATCGGCGGCAGCGGCCGCGCCGGCAACAACGGCAATTTGTTCATCACGCTGAAGCCGCGTAACGAGCGCAACGCGTCGGCGCAGGAGATCATCGCCCGGCTGCGCCCCAAACTCGAGAAGGTGTCGGGCGCCCGCCTCTACATGCAGGCGGCCCAGGACGTCCGGCTCGGCGGCCGGCCGACGCGCACGCAGTTTGAATTCACGCTACAGGATGCCGATCTCACCGAGCTCAACGACTGGGCGCCGAAAATCCTCGCCAAGATGCAGACGCTGCCGCAATTGCGCGACGTCGCGACCGACCAGCAGACGCAGGGCACCACGGTCCAGCTCAAGATCAACCGCGACACCGCATCGCGCTACGGCATCCAGCCGCAGCTGATCGACGACACGCTGTATGACGCCTTCGGACAGCGGCAGGTCACGCAGTATTTCACCCAGCTCAACACCTACAAGGTGATCCTCGAGATCCTGCCGGAGATGCAGGGCAGTCTCGACAGCCTGAACAAGCTCTACCTGAAATCGCCGCTGACCGGCGACCAGGTGCCGCTGTCGACCTTTGCGACCTGGACCACCGATCCGGTCCGCCCGCTCTCGATCAGCCACCAGGGCCAATTCCCGGCGATCACGATCAGCTTCAACCTCGCCCAGGGCGTCGCGCTCGGCCAGGCCACCGAGGCCGTGCAGAAGGCGATGGCCGATCTCGGCGCACCACCGACCCTGAATTCGAGCTTCCAGGGCACCGCGCAGGCGTTCCAGCAGTCGCTCGGCACCGTGCCGCTGCTGATCCTCGCAGCCCTCGTCGTGGTCTATCTGATCCTCGGCATCCTGTACGAGAGCTACATCCATCCGATCACGATTCTGTCGACCCTGCCCTCGGCCGGCGTCGGCGCGCTCCTGATCCTGATGGCGGCCGGCTTCGACTTCAGTTTGATCGCGCTGATCGGAATCATTCTCCTGATCGGCATCGTGAAGAAGAACGGCATCATGATGGTCGACTTCGCCATCGCGGCCGAGCGCGACGAACACAAGACGCCGGAGGAATCGATCCGTCAGGCCGCGCTGCTGCGCTTCCGGCCGATCATGATGACGACGATGGCCGCCCTGCTCGGCGGCGTGCCGCTGATGCTCGGCCACGGCACCGGCGCCGAGATCCGCCAGCCGCTCGGCTACGCCATGGTCGGCGGCCTGATCGTCAGCCAGGCGCTGACGCTGTTCACCACCCCGGTGGTCTATCTCTATCTCGACGAGCTCAACAACTGGTTCTCAGGCTGGGGCCGTTCGGGTGACGGCAAAGGTCACGAGGCGCCCGAGCACAGCACCGTCAAGCAGGCCGCCGAGTAAGCTTGCACCGCGGCTTCCGCGACGCTACAGCGAGGCCCTCGGTTCACGCCAACGCGGTTTCGCCATGTCCATGCAATCCAGACTTGTCGCCCTCGCCGCCGCCCTTCTGCTGTCGACAGGCGGCGCGTATGCCCAGCAGAGCGCCAAAAAGAACGCCGCTTCCCCTGCACCGGCCGCACAGCCCGCGCCAGCTCCGACCCAGCCGCAGGCTGACGGTGCGCAGCAAGCCGGATGGGTCGTGCGCTGCACCAGTGTCAGCCGCGACGCGCCGCTCGAATGCGCAATGGAGCAGAACGCGGTGCTGACCAAAACCGGCCAGACCATCGTGCTGATCAACATCCGCATCGCGCCCGACACCCGCACGCCGGTGGCGCTGCTGCAATTGCCGCTCGGCCTCAACCTGCCCGTCGGGGCCAAGCTCCAGGTCGACGAGGGCAAGACATTCGACCTTCAGATCCAGACCTGCGAGAACCGCGGCTGCTACGCCTCGACGCCGATCGCGGCGGACCTGCTCGCGGCCTTGCGGTCGGGCAAGCAGCTGAAGGTCTCCTTCCAGAACATGGCCAAGGAGGCGATCGCGATCCCGATGCCGCTGGGCGATTTCGCTGCGGCCTACGACAAGATCAAGTAAGGGCTTATAGCCCCTACTGCCGCGCCATCTGCGCGTTGCCGACGGCATCGCCGTCGAGCTTCTGATCGTCGTGCATCGTGACGGTGACGCGCAGCAATCGCCCCTCGAACTCGAACGGCGCCTCGTAATGCGACACGGGGCTGCCGCGGTCACGGCCGATGTCGAGACCGGACCACGAGATCAGCGTGTGGAAGCCGAGCTGGGTCTGGAGCGACCCCGCCGGCTCGCCGTCGATCAGCAGCGTATATTCGGTGACGCCGGTGCGCGCCCCCTTGGCCGGCGGCTCCTTGCGCACGAGCCGCTCGACATACACGCCGAGCCGCCACGCGCCTGACGGCACCTTGCGGTCCGACCGCACGATCTGGTGGCTGCCGCCGATGTTGAGGTCGTGCACGAGATGACCGTCCCTGACGTAGAGGCTGTAGCCCGACGTCGCGTCGCCATGCGAGATCAGCACGCCGTTTGCACCCGCCTCGTCGATCTCGACATGCGCCTCGATCGTGTAGCTGCGGCTGCGCACGTCAGGCGCGACATCGGTCGGCACGTGGCCCATGCCGGCGTGGAAGACGAAATGGTGGCGCGCACCGTGGAAGCGCGCGGCGTTCTCGGCGAAGCGCGGACCGAAGCGGTCGTCGAGCGGCAGCACCTTGTGCCTCTCGGCCTCCGCCCACCAGGTCGCCATCATTGCTGCCAGACGTTCCGGTTCCTTTGCGGCGAGATCGTCGGTCTCGGAGAAATCCTGGTCGAGATGAAACAGCTCCCATTTGTCGTTCTCGAACGGCGTGCCCGAGGGATGGAAGGCGACCGCCTTCCAGCCGTCCTGCCAGAGGCCGCGATGGCCGAACATCTCGAAATATTGCGGCGAGCTCTTTGAGGGCGCGGACGCATCCGTGACCGAGCGCGCAAAGCTCTCGCCTTCCAGCGGCATCTGCGGGCAGCCCGCGATCGTCATGGGCGACTCGATGCCGATCAGCTCGAGCAGTGTCGGCGTGAGGTCGCAGGCGTGGACGAACTGGTGCCGCAGCTCGCCTTTGCCTGCGATCGTCTTCGGCCAATTGATGACGAAGGGATCGCGGATGCCGCCGCCATGGGTGTTCTGCTTGTAGCGCCGCAGCGGCGTGTTCGACGCCATCGCCCAGCCATGCGGGAAATTGCTGTGGGTGTCGGGCCCGCCGATATCGTCGAGACGCGCGAGCTTCTCCGCAATCGGCTCCGGCTTGAAGTTGAACGGCCCCATCGCGTTGACGAAGCCGAGCGGCCCGCCCTCCTGGCTCGCGCCGTTGTCGGACATCACGATGATCACGGTGTTGTCGCGAATGCCGGCCGTTTCCAGGAACGAGACAAGCCGTGCAAGATGCCGATCGGAATGATCGAGCATGCCGGCGAAAGCCGCCTGCAGGCGGGTGAAGACGCGGCGCTCATCGGTCGAGTGCTCCTCCCACGGCTTCACACCGTCGTTGCGCGCCGGCATCCGCGTTCCCTCAGGCACCAACCCCATCGCCTTCTGGCGTGCCAGACGCCGTTCGCGCTCGACGTCCCAGCCGTGCGCGAATTCGGCGTCGTAACTCCCAATGATATCGGCCGGCGCCTGATGCGGCGCGTGGCAGGCGCCAAGTGCGACCCAGGTGAGCCAGGGAACGTCAGGACGGTCGGCGACATGGTCGCCGATGAAGCGGATCGACTGGTCGATCAGATCCTCGGTCAGATGATAGCCGTCCGCGTACGTGCCCGGTGGATCGATATGCGTGTTGTCGGAGACGAGCTCCGGCGCGTACTGGTCGGTCTCGGCATCGAGGAAGCCGTAGAAGCGGTCGAAGCCACGGCCGAGCGGCCAACCGTCGAACGGGCCGGTGGCTCCGCTTTCGGTCAGCGGCGTGACGTGCCATTTGCCGACCATGTAGTTGCGATAGCCACGTAGGCGCAGCATCTCGGCCAGCGTCCCCGCCTCGCGCGCGATCTTGCCGCGATAGCCGGGATAGCCGGAATCGAAATTGGCAAGGCAGCCGACGCCGACCGAGTGATGATTGCGCCCGGTCAGCAGCGCGGCGCGCGTCGTCGAGCACATCGCTGTGGTATGAAAGCCGGAGTAGCGCAGCCCCTCCGCGGCGAGCCGGTCGATGGTCGGCGTCTTGATTGCCGAGCCATAGCAGCCGAAATCGGAGAAGCCGACGTCGTCGAACAGCACGACCAGGATGTTCGGCGCACCGTCGGGCGGCCTTGGCGCCTCCGGCCACCAGGGTTTTGACTCCGCGACCGTCTTGCCGACGGTGCCGCGGAACGGCGTGCCGCTGTTTGCGCTCATCTGCTTCTCCCTGCTGGTTGCCCGGCGGCTGCGGTTGACCCGCGGCTCGGCCACGTCTAAATTATAATCAGAATTATGATTATGATTTTTGTCGGATGCAAGCGCGGATGCGGCCAAGCTCGGACGAACCCGATTTCGACCTGCCCGGCGTTGCCCCATCGCGGCAGAAGCGCAGCCGCAAGACGACACTGGCGCTGCTGCGCGCCGGCGCCGACATGCTGCGCACGCGCAGCCTGGCCGAGCTGTCGATCGAGGCGCTCTGCACCGAGGTCAGCGCCACCGTCGGCGCCTTCTACAGCCGCTTCGAGAGCAAGGAGGCCTATTTCAACGCACTGATGGCGCTGGCCGCGCGCGACGGCGAGCAACGGCTCGGCGACATGAGGCGACCGTCACCGGATACGGACCTCGACAAGCTCTGCCACATCATCGTCAGCGGGATCATCGCCTGGATGCGCAACCACGAGGGCGTGCTGCGCGCCGCGCTTCAGCATGACGACACCCGTCCGGACAAATGGACGCCGTTTAAGGCCCTCGCGAAGGCCACCACGATGAGCGCCACCCCTCTCCTGCTCCCGGCCATGGGTAAGGGACGCAACGCCGCCAAGACCCGCACGATCGCCTTCGGCTTCCAGGTCGTGCTGGGCACGCTGGTGAACGCGATCCTCAACGAACCCGGGCCGCTGTCGCTTGGATCAAAAGAGATGGAGACGCGGCTGGCCGGTTGCCTGTTGCTGTTGCTCCAGGCGGAAATCAATCAGTCGACGCCGAGATAGGCCTTCTGCACCTGCGGATCCTCCGCGAGCGCCGCCGCGGTGCCGGACAGCACGCTCTTGCCGACCTGGAGCACGGTCGCGAAGTCCGAGACTTCCAGCGCGAGCTCGATCGACTGCTCGGCGAGCAGGATGGTCAGGCCCTCGCGATGCAGGCGGCCGAAGGTCTCGTACATGGATTCGACCACCGCCGGCGCGAGGCCGAGCGACGGTTCGTCCAGCATCAACAGCTTCGGATCGCTCATCAACGCGCGGCCGACCGCGAGCATCTGCCGCTCGCCGCCGGACATGGTGCCGGCGCGCTGGTTGCGGCGCTCCTTCAGGCGCGGAAATATCTCGTAGACGCGCTCAAGCAAATTGGCCTGGCGCGACTTGTCGTGCAGCGGCGTCGCGCCGAGCATGAGGTTGTTCTCGACGCTCTGCTGCACGAACAGCCGCCAGCCTTCCGGCGACAGCGCCAGTCCCTTGCGCACGATCGCAAAGGCCTTCTGGCCGGCGATGTCCTCGCCGCGAAAGCTGATCGATCCGGAATGCACGGGAATGAGACCCGCGATTGCGTTCAGCGTCGTGGTCTTGCCGCCGCCATTGGAGCCGAGCAGCGCGACGACGCTGCCCTCCGGCACCTCCAGCGAGACGTCGGAGACACCGATGAGGTCGCCATAGCGCACCTCGAGGTGCTCGATCCGAAGAAGCGCGCCGCTCATAGGTCCCGCCCGCCCATCAGCTCGACCGGCGTATGGCCGGCCGCGGCCTTCGCCGCGCGTTTGCCGAGATAGGCTTCGATCACCGCCGGGTTCGAGGTGACTTCGCGCGGCGAGCCGCGGGCGATCTCCTTGCCCTGGTGAAACACCATCACGCGGCTCGCGAGCGACATGATCACTTCCATGATGTGCTCGACGATGACGAGCGTGATGCCGGAGCGGTGGATGTCGCGCACGAGATCGATGGCGAGCCTCACCTCGTGGGCGTTGAGCCCGGCCATGGCCTCATCGAGCAGCAGCACCTTCGGCTCGGTCGCCAGTGCGCGGGCGATCTCCAGCCGCTTGCGGCCGGGTGTGCCCAGCGAGCGCGCCGGCGCATCCGCAAGCCTGCTCATGCCGACGCGCTCCAGCACCGCGCGCGCCCTGGTCTCAGCCTCGTGGCGATGCGAGGTGCGCAGGAAGGCGCCGATCATGACGTTCTCGAGCACCGTCATGCCTTCAAAGGTCTGCGGCACCTGGAAGGTGCGCGCAAGCCCGAGCCCGGCGCGCTGCTCCGGCGCGAAGTCGGTGATGTCGGTCCCCTCGAACAGCACGCGGCCCGAGGTGGTCTTGAGGTCGCCGGTGAGGCAATTGAAGAAGGTGGATTTGCCGGCGCCGTTCGGGCCGATCAGGCCGAGAATATCGCCCTGCTCCAGCGTGACGGACGCATCGTCCACCGCCTTGAAGCTGCCGAACGCCTTTGTGATCCCGCGCGCCTCAAGGAGCATGGCCGGCTCCCTTATCTGCGCCGGGCTTGCGTCGTCCCATGAACAGGCTGAGCAGGCCGCCGGGCTGGAAGCGCGCGATCAGCACGATGATCGCGCCGTACAGGACGAAGGTGAGGCCGGCCCCCTTGCCGCCAAGCCAGCTGTTGGAGATCTCCTCCAGCGGCACGAGGATCGCGGCTCCCACCAGCGGACCGAACAGCAACCCCGCCCCGCCCAGCGCCGCCATGATCAGGATTTTGACCGAGATCAGGATGCCGAGCCCGGACTCGGGATCGACGAAGCCGAACATCATCGCATAGAGCGCGCCGGCAACGCTCGTCAGCGCCGCGCTCAGCATGTAGGCGTAGAGCTTGGTCCGGCTCGCGGGTGCGCCCAGGGAACGTGCGGCCCTCTCGGAATCCTTGATTGCGCGCAGATAGAATCCCATGCGGCTGTTGGTCATCCACCAGGTGACGAGCAGCGTGATCACGAGGACGACCAGGAAGAGGTAGTAGTACGGCAGCGACGACAGGAACGAGAGATCGAAGATGTTGCGCGGGACCGTTGGACCGGAAAGACCCACGGCCGCGCCGAGCCAGTCGGTGTTGGTGACGATCAGCCGCATGGTCTCGGCGACCGCGATCGTCGCCATGCTGAAATAGTGACCCGACAGCCGCAGCGTCGGCACGCCGATGATCGCGGCAAGCCCCACCGCCAGCACGATGCCGCCGGGGATGCCGAACAGTGGCGACAGCCCGAACTTGGCGTAAGACCCCATCGCGGCATAGGCGCCGCAGCCGAAGAACACGACATGGCCGACCGAGACCTGGCCGGCATAGCCGCCGACGATGTTCCAGGCCGACGCGGCGATGGCATAGAGCAGCACCAGTGCGCCCAAGCGCTGCTGGAACGGCGAGGACAGCAGCAACGGATAGGCAATCGCCAGTGCTGCGACGATTGAGAGCCAGATCAAGCGCCGCATTGCAGCTTTCTCATCAGAGCTTGCCCATCAGGCCTTGCGGCCGGAACCAGAGGAAGAACAGGAACAGGACATAGACGACGATGTCCTTGTAGACCGCACCGATCAGATAGCCGGAGAGCGACTCGATGACGCCGATCAACAGGCCCGCGACGAGCGCGCCTGGCACGCTGCCGAAGCCGCCAAGGGATACCGTCACGAAGGCGACGATGCCGAGCGTCTCGCCGACCGTCGGCACGATGTAGAAGAAGTTCGCGATCAGCGCGCCGGCAAGGCCGGTGGCGCCGGCCGCGATGGCCCAGGCAATCGCCTGCATGGTATCGGGCCTGATGCCCATAAGCTGAGCAGCGGTCTGATCCTCCGCCACCGCCAGCATTTTTGAACCAAGCGATGTGCGCGTCAGAAGCAGGTGGAGGCCGAATGTCACCAGCAGCGCGACGACACCGGCAAGCAGCCGCGAGGCTTCGATCCGCAGGCCCGCAAACGCATAGGTGCCGCCGACGATATTCGACGGCATCGACAGGAAGTTGGCGCCGAACCACCAGAACACGGAATAGCGCAGCAGCAGCGCGAGCCCGAACGTGCCGAGGATCTGCGCCAGCATCGGCCCCTTCATGATGTCGCGGATCAGGGCGAAATAGACAACGACCCCGACGGTCGCGAGCACCAGTGTCGCCAGTGGGGCGCCGAGGATGGGCCCTCCCCCCATCAGCGTATAGACGACATAGGCGACGTACATGCCAAGCATGACGAAGTCGCCATGCGCGAAATTGACGATGTTCATCATGCCCCACACCAGCGTGAGGCCCGAGGAAAACAGGGCGTAGACGGCGCCAAGCAGAAGCCCGCCGACAATCACCTGCACGAGTACGAAGGACATGAGCTGCGTTGCTCTGATCAAAACATTCTGGGAAAGGCGGGACGCGCGGTCCCGCCTTCAGGCAATCTTACCAGCCCTTGTAGGGCAGTACCGGCGCCTTCTCGGCATTGGCCTTCGGCCATACCGCGACGTAGTTCTCGCCATCCTGGAGCTGGATGATGGCGCCGGAAGCCAGGATGTTCTGGCCCTTGTCGTCGAACTTCACGCCCTTGTAGCCGATCATGAGCTGCTCGGGCTTCAGGTCCGTCGCCTTCAGCGCGGCCTGGATCTTTGCAGGCTCGGTCGAGCCGGCGCGGTCGATGGCATCGGCCAGCACGAAGAAGCCCTGCATCTGGCGCGCCACAGTGTCGTCCATCTCCTCGCCGCTCTTCTTCTTGTACATCTCGGCGATGATGGCGGACGCCGAGCCCGGCGGTCCCACGACCCAGGACGAGCGGTTGAAGACGCCTTGCGAGATCTTGCCGACCGCCTTGGTGAAGGACGGATCGGAGTAGCCGGCATCGTCGGCCAGCAGCACGGCCGGCTTGTAGTCGAGCGACTGCATGGTCTTGGCGAACAGGATCGCATCCGACGTGTAGCTGATCATGATGACGACGTCGGGCTTCTTGTCCTTGAGCTGGAGCACCTGGCCCTGCAAGTCGGTCGCATTGACGGGATAGGCGATGTCGAGCGCGATCGGTTGGCCCTTTTCTTTGAAGGCGCCGGCGATCGTGTTGGCGACCGAGGTGCCGTATTCGGTGTTGTCATGGACCACCGCGACGCTGTCGGTCTTGGCACCCTGCGCCTTGATGTCGGCGAGGAAGTCGACATAGATCTTGGCGAAATCGGTCGCAATCGGCGTGGTGCGGAAGAACCATTTGAAGCCGCGCTCGGTGAGATTGGCGGCGACCGATTCCGAGTTCAGGAATGGAACGCCGTATTTCTCGGCGATCGCGCTCGAAGTCAGCGTGACGCCGGACTGGTAGGAGCCGAACACGGCCGCCACCTTCTCTTCCGTGATCAGGCGTAGCGCCTGATTCTGGCCCGTCGCCGGGTTGCCCTGGTTGTCGGCGAACACAGCCTCGATCTTGGCGCCGCCGAGGCCGGCAAGGCCGGCGTTCTTCGCCAGCGGCAGATTGCCAAGCTCAGGATGGGCATTGTTGATGATGTCCATGGCGACTTCGAGCGCCGCCTTGGCGTGCGCACCGATCGAGGCGGTGCCGCCGGACATCGGCATGATGACGCCGATCTTGATGACCTTGTCCTGGGCCTGCGCGCCGGAGCCGAGCGCAAGGAACATCGCGGCTGCGCAAAACAGCCCGGTGACGTGCTTGAAATTCATCAAATCAGACCTCCCAAAGGGTTTCCCCAACCAAGCTATTTTGGAAGCTGCAGGCTAAGCGCCCGCTTCCGTTTGTTTATGCCTGGTGGATCTAGGATGGCATGCCAGCCGGACACCGGCAAGACGAAACGGACTTGCGCAATGCTGCATGGGAGGCAGCGAACGCGCCGGCGCGCGCGGCGTTCAAATCCGGCGTCGCCCGGCGCGAACGCGGTAACCCGAACGGTGGACGTCATTGCCATCTGCAGGGGTGGGTTAACACTACGACTCCGCCAAGCGCGGTCCGCTGGCGTAACCCGGCCCCCGTGTGTTTCCGCGAACGCAGAGGCGGTGGGTGAGGCTGCCGCCAACCCACCCTGCGAAACGCCGTCAGCCGACGACGTCGCTCGCCCGCAGCAGCGTCGTGAAGCCGCCATAGATCATGCGCTTGCCGTCGAAGGGCATGTCGGCGCCCTTGAGCCGCTCATCGGCCATCACCTTCTTGTTGACGGCGTCGCGGGTCTCCCGGTCACGGTAGACGATCCAGGAGAACACCACGACCTCGTCCTCCTTCGCGATCACCGCGCGCGGAAACGAGGTCAACTCGCCATGGGGCACGTCGTCGCCGATGCACTCGACGTAATCGAGCGCGCCGTGTTCCATCCACACCGCGCAGGCCTTTCGCGCCAGCGCCTTGTAAGCCTCGATCTTGTCCTTCGGCACGGCCAGCACGAAACCATCGACATAGGGCATCACGGGATCTCCTTTGGGTTGCCTGCCCCAAGGACGAAGCGGCGCACGGCGATCCGACACGTCATCACACCCGCAAGGTGAGGCAAACTGTCGCGAGGATTTCGTGCGCTACTTCACATTTGAAGCTCGCCGCGCCGTGACATCATCCCGGACGTTTGCGCTCGTACATCGGCTACTTCAGATTGCAATTGAAAGGCAGCTTTCATGAGCACCCGCCTGTCATTGCTTTGTGTCCACGGCGTCGGTCACGCGGAGATCGACGCCGAGTTTCGAAAGTCCTGGTCCGAGGCGATCATACGCGCCGTCCAGTCCGTCGATCAGAGCCTCAACCCGGCCATCGACTTCCTCTCGTATGACGACCTGTTCGACAAGAGCCCGCCCAACCTCGTCACCTACGGCATCGCGCTGGCGAAACTGCTGGCGAGCGCGACCGTCCACGGGATCGGTGATCTGCTCGCGGGCACACGCAGCCTTGATGACGTACCAACCCTGATCAGATGGACCGCGGGCATGGTCGCCCAGTGGTCGGTGGATGAGCAGTTGCAGAGCGCGCTGCGCAGCGCAGTCCTCGACAAGCTGAAGAGCGGCAACTACGACGTTGTCCTGGCTCACAGCCTCGGCTCGCTGATCTGCTACGACACGTTCGTGCGCAACCCCGCTGCGATCAGGGACAAGGTCTTCGTCACGTTCGGTTCGCAGATCGGCAATCCCGCGGTGCGCGACATCTTCGCAGGCCGCATTCAGGACCTTCCCTGCCGGAAATGGTACCATCTGTTCAACCGGGAAGATCGCGTTCTCACCTATCCGCTCGAGATCGCCGCAGACAATTTTCAGCAGGTGCTGACACCGTTCGATGTCCCCAACGATCTCCTGAATCACAAAGCGACCTGGTACCTGTCGCGCCCCGAGACCGTCGCCACCGTCTGGCACGACGTGGTCCCGGTGCCGGCGTCACGCTCCATCGTCAGCGCCGCGCGGGGAATTGCCCGCATTGACACCCGGCCGACCCGCCGCGCCCTGCTGATCGGCATCAACGACTATCCCAAACCCGCGGACAGGCTCGAAGGATGCGTCAACGACGTATTCCTCATGAGCTCGGTGCTACAGGAAAGCGCCTTCAAGCCGGACGAAATACGCGTCGTTCTCAATGAGCGGGCGACGGCGCAGGGCATCATGGAAAGGCTTCACTGGCTGCTCGATGGCGTCCGCGACGGCGACGAGCGTATGATGTTCTACTCGGGCCATGGCGCCCAGATTCCCAGATACAGCCCGAGCGGCGCACCGGATAGCGTCGACGAGTGCCTGGTTCCCTATGATTTCGACTGGACGCCCGAGCACGCCATTCTCGACCGCCAGTTCAGCCAGCTCTACTCACAGCTTCCGTACGACTGCTATTTCGTCGCCATGCTCGACTGCTGCCATTCCGGCGGCATGACACGTGACGGCGGTCCGCGCATCCGCGGCCTGACGCCGCCCGACGATATCCGCCACCGGGCGCTGCGGTGGGAGGCAAGCGAAGGCATGTGGGTGCCGCGTGACTTCCCTCCCCTGAACGAGAGTCTGAGCAAGAGCAAGAACGGCGCCGACTATCTCGGCGACAACGGCGCCACGCAACGGCTCGGGCGCAGCATGGCGCTCCGCACCCAGCCCGACAAGGAATACAACAAGACGCGGGCCGAGCTCGGGCATCACGGTCCTTATCTGCCGATTCTCCTCGAGGCCTGCCAGGAGCAGGAGCTGTCCTATGAATATCGTGACGGCGTCACGTCGTATGGCGCCTACACGTTCTGCATGGCGAAGGTGCTGCGCGAACAACGAGACCGCGGCGCCAATCCGTCGTTCCAGGAGCTGAGCGAGCTCGTCACGGCCAAACTCCGTCGCCTCAAATACAACCAGACGCCCAATCTCGTCGGCGCCAAGAAGCGCGTCAGCGCGAAAATTCCATGGGGCGCGGCAGATGCAGGTCGCGGCCAGCGACGGGCGACGAAAAAGCGTGCCGCCAAGACAGGCCGGAAGAAGCGCCGCTAATCGTTACGCCTAGTATCGCCGCGCGGCGCATCGCGGGCGCGATGAGTCGGGCCAAGGCGCCGAGGCCGGACCGACCAAAGGCGCGGACTGCCGACGGCACGTCAGGCTCGCGACGCGGGCCCGATTCAGAGCAGGTTATGATCTGGGTAAATCGCCCGGAACTGGCTGGGGAACCTGGATACTCAACCAAAACCTCTCGGAGGCCCTAGAACGGCTTGTTTATAGTGGTTTCTGCCAATATGTCTAGGTGGGTGAGCTAGGTGGGTTGGCATGGACCGGAAGTATCTCGTCAAGCAGTTCAACACATACTCCGTTGTGGTGGAGGTCCCGAAGGCTCTCCAGGCCAAGGCGGGCAGAAAGCGTTTCAAGAAGTCCCTTGGGACTGACAGCCTCGCTGATGGTTGAATGGTGTTGATCAACGAGGTGCGGCTGCCTTGCGCGACTTGTTGACCTTCGGCGTCCTCCTGCCTGTGGCCCGCTGCTCCACGAAGGTCTGATGAACATCGCCAAAGGGTACCCCGAAGCGCTCTGCAATCTTCTCCAGCGACCCGCCGACTTGGTTGGCAAGCGTGTCCAGTTCCTGACTGATCTTTGAGGCGGTTTGCATCAGCGCAAGCAAGGTTGCGAGGTCGGCTAGTTGCTGCGGGCTGGCGCTTTGAACCGAGGTGGGTGAGCTAGGTGGGTTCGGGTTTTGTGCCATTCGGTAAGCTCCTGATTTCGTTTGCGAAATGGGCTTTCCGATATTCTGGCTGGGGAACCTGGATTCGAACCAAGACAAACAGAGTCAGAGTCTGTTGTGCTACCGTTACACCATTCCCCACCGAAGTGCTTGATATCACAAGACTTTCTTCGGAAGTTTTGCAAGCCGCAGCAAACGTTTTGCAAATCAGCGGCGCGCTGGCGCTCATATAGCCGCGCCGGCGTTCGCGGTCTAGCCCCTCTGTGAGCATCGCAGCTTGTTCGCGCTGCGTTCGCGCCGTGGTGGCATGTCCGCCCTCACCCGCGGCCGGCTCCGGCAATCAGCACCAGGAGACCTGGCACACCTGCCTCGACGACGTCCACATGCCACGATCAACGGGCGCGCCGGCGTGCCGCTTCACGTCGATCAATGGGGATGGTCTGTCGGCTTTACCCAGGCATGATGCGCGCGCTCGACGCCGGCACGCCGCAGCCGGCGATCGCCCGAACGCAGCGCGGGAGGGTTTACAGGCCGATCCGCTGACCTAATCGCCCAAGACCACGGATCGCTTGCCATAGAATTCACCGACGCAATCATTCGGCAGCTGGCCCGGATTTTTGGTTAGCTCACCGTCCATCAGCATGGACGGCTTGACCGATCTCTTGGGGACAACAACATCCAGGTCCTTGGTCGTCCGAAGAAACTGATGCCTCTGGACACTCTCGCTCCAGAAGGTCGCGAATTGCGACTCCTCGGCGCGGACGTATCCCAGCGCTACGCTATCGAGGAGCAAAAAAGAAAGGAGCCCGCAGGCCACCAGGGCCGTCATGCGAACATGGGCATGATGGCCCAGGGAGGGAAGGAAGCGGGCAGCCAGGGCGACGACGCAGCCCCCTCCGGCAAGAAGAAAAACCACCACCTCATTCCGCCCTCGCGTCGCGAGATCCTCCGCCGTCGCAAAATAGGCGATGACATAAGCGGTGTAGAGACCAGCGAGCACTGCCGCCACGAGCCCGACGATCAAGACCAGCAGCCGCGCCGCCGGCCTCGGTTGCGAAGGCACCACGAAGACCGAAAACAACGCCACGAAACCGAGCCAGGCCCACGTCGCAGATTCGGTGTAATGCCGAACCAGCTCGAGCCACAGATAGTACAACCCCATCGAGAAAGAAGCGGCGATCTTCCCCCCCTCCGGATATGCCGCCATCCGGACCGCATTCCCCGGTGACAAAAGCAGGATCGCAAGTCCGATGAAGGTCGCCGTCAGCATCGCTGCATGGCCCGCCAGTTGCGGGCGAGGATGGTAGAACGCGCGATAAAGGGCAGAACCGGCGACGAGGGCTACGATCCAAAACGGCGTGAACTCGTTGGCCAGAGCACCCAGGAAGCCGATTGCGGAGAGAACGACGATTTGGCCGGTCGAGAGCACGGTTTCGTTCGCTGCGGACCGCACCAGCTCAACGAGGATGATGATCACGAAGAGGGCGGGAACCATGTAGGACGCACTGCCCGAGATCCAGTAAAGCATCTCCCGCAGACTGATCGCCAGAACGAAGCTCGCCGCGCAGAGCATTGCACCCGCCAAAAATCTCTCTGGCCACGACAGGCCGGTCCACATTCGACCAGCCCAATAGACGCTGACTGCCAAGAAGATGGCCATGCCGCAAATGAGTATGACCGGATAGACGACCACGTAATCGACGCCTGTCACCTTGCTGACAACGGCGGGGGCGGCGATCGCCACAAGCGAGGTCAATCGGCCCATCTGGTGCAAATAATAGGATTTGACCATTCCGACGAGACCCATGCTGTTGACGCGGTTCGTCACGCAATAATCGTCGGATTCAGGCATCGCATAGAGCGCGATGGACGCGAGCCAGAGCAGGATGAAGAGAGCGACAGAAGCGGCCACGATAGGCATCACGTCCGGCATGCGGCTTCCGAGGCGCACAGGAAATCCCCCAAATCGACAGAACAAAGCGGCAGCAACGAGAGAGCGAACAGCCCCGAATGCAACCCTCGTTATGCAACGCGGCACAGAAGATCACAAGGTTCCGCGGGCAAACAATCGAAAGGCTAGTTCGAGCCGCAGACTCGAACCACGATCTCAGCCTTGCCGTTCGCGATCATCACCTGGCCGTATTCGTCCTGCGGCGGGCTCTCCTCGTAGCGGAGCGGGATCGTGGTGATCGCTTCCTGCGCATCGCCGCCCGGCTGCTGCGTCTTCACGTCGAGGATCAGGATCTTCGGATTGATCCCCTGCGGCGAGCGCCTGGTCAGCCGGGCCTGCCAGCCATCGGTCGGGACCCTCACGTCGCCGACCATGACCAGCTTGGGCGGCGCGCCCGGCGCCCGGTCGATCCAGGCCTTGAAGGTGTTTCTCAGCAGGACAGTCATGACACGTCTCTCCTTTGCCAAGCTGCGAATTGTCCGCCCCGCGTCCCGACACGCGGCGCCGGCCTTTCGCCTATTAAATCAGCGCAGCCTGACGGACAGATATCAGGCCCCGACAAACCACCCGATCGCCGCCTCCCCCTTCGACCAGGCTTTCAAGTCCCGGCTGCCGCCTTGGCGCGGATCGCGTTGGCGACGGCCGGAGCCTCACCGCCAAGCGCCTTCACGGCCGGCAAGTTTTCCGGCCCGCCGACGGCTTTGGCCGCTTCCGCAACCTTGTTGATGTCGGGGACGCTCTTCTTCACGAACGCGTCGATGAAGTCAGCGCCAGCGTATCCGGCCGCCAGGACGCTCAGGAGAAATTGCCGGCCGATTTCCTTCGGCTCGACCATAAGCCCCGCGGAGATCCCCGCCACGCAGCCGATAACGATCGACACCAGAAACGCCGCCCCATCGAACACGTCCTTGAAGCCCGCGCTCAGGTCCCGCGCCTGATCGTGCACCTTTTTCGCCCCGCCGATGGCGCGAACGCCTTGGCCGGCCATCCCCAGCAAGCCACAGAGCAGCAAGTAGTAGATCCATTCGGCGCTCGTCGTGTGTGTCATGCTCCTCTCCCGCGGTTGTCTCTTGCGACTGAGAACGGGCCGATCGGTTTACGGCCGACCGTGCTTTGGCAGCGGAGGAAGGATAGGCTTGCAAGGCGAAGCTGATCGTGAAAGGCGCGTGAATTCGGCGGTCGAGAGGTGTCTCAATGGGTCAACGGATCTGTGCTTCTCCCTCGAGCGCCGATGCAGCCGGTCTCCCCGCCCGCGCGCGAATGGCGATTCACGTTCAAATCACGTTGCCAAACTAGGATCACCGTCGACTTTGGGAAGTCTACGATCGGCCGGCACGGTCCACCGCTACAGGGCCGGCCGAGACCGCTCCGTTGGCCGCCAATCTCGACGACCTGAAGGAAGCCGATCTGACCTTTTTTCGAACGGCCGGCAATGCCGCCGGCGGAAAGCCAAGGGAGACCGCAATGAAATTCGAGATGTTCGACGTCGAAAACTATGACAAGTGGGGCGACCTCGTGAAAAAATGGGCGCGCGACCGGTCGTCGCGCCCGACCACCGTCGCCGAATTCCAGGACCAGCTCCTGAAGGCCGACGTCATGGCGAAATATCCCCAGAAATTCACCGAGCTTGTCTTCATCGAGACGTCATACGATGACGGCAAGCTGCTGATCAAGCTGCCGCCGGCCGAGCTGCTCAATGAGGCCGAAAAGGAGGTGCAAGGCACCTCCCCTTACCCAATGCCGCCGTTCTACGCGAGCGACATGAAGGACAGCAGCCTGAAGAACGATACTCCCAGCGGCAGGCTGCTGTTCCATTCGAAGCGTGTCGGAGAGTACACGATCAAGTTCTGCGGGTAAGCAGGCACCCGCTCACCATGCGTGATGCCTGAAGCCGACGACCGGGACGCCTGCGCCGCCTATGCCATCGCGCAGGCGCTCCCAATCCTCGCGACGGGCAATTGGATGCGCATGGAGGAGCCAGAGCGCGATGTCCTGGTCGGCGGGCGGCTTGCCGAACCATATCGCGCGGATTCCATCGAGGAATTTCCTGGCCTCGAGGCGCGCCTCTTCCGTCCTGCCGAGATGATACAGTGCGGCCGCCTTCCAGCCCGGGAGCGTCTTCGCCACGTTGTTGGCGCGATCGATCCCCTCGATCGCCTCCAGGTAATTGCCTCGCATGAACTGAAGCACGGCGCGATAGGGCCAGTGCAGTGGCGGCGGCGACCAGAACACCTTGAGAGCTTCTGCCACGAGTTCGTTGCCGCGCTCGAAATTGCCGCAAAACCCCTGGCAGGACGCTGCCGACAGCAAGGTCCAGGGATCGTTGCCGTTGAGCTCGCATGCGAGATCGACGTGGGCACTGGCTTCCGAATACTGCATCAGCATCGCCTGCGACCAGCCGAGGCAGAGCTGGGCTCTGGAATCGACGGGGTCGAGCTGCACCGCCGTTCTCGCAAGCTCGAGCGTGGACCTCGCCTTCGTCAGATCGCGGAACAGGCCCGGAAAGACGAGATGCTCGGTATTGTTCATTTGAACCAGCGCGCTGTAGCTCGGCGAAAAGTTCGGAGCGACGGCGATCGCCTCGGTCAGGAGCGCGGTCGAAGCGCGCCAATGTTCGGCGCTGAAACTTCCGAAGCTTGCCTGTGCGCGAAGCCAGCGGTCGTAGATGTCCAGGGACACGTCCGGCGCGACGGCCACGCGCGTCAGCCGCTCGGTCGACAGATAGACGTTCACCGAGAGCGCCGTGCGTTGCACGATCCTTTGTTGCACCTGGAACCAGTTCTCGAGCTTCAACTCGAACGTGTCGCTCCAGATATAGACGCCGGTGTTCGTCTCTCGCAGGGTCAGCACCATGCTGATCGTGTCACCCGCCTGATAGGCGGTCGCCGCCACGCTGTAGCGGGACGCTGCCGCACGCTCTCCCGGCGCCACGGGTTGTTGCGCAGCGCCGTCTCCGACATACCACTCGCGGAATTTGGTCAGGCAGGCGATGAGATGATGTCGAAAGCCCGTCACGAGGTGGACGCGGTCCGCGCTTACGCCATTCATGCTGAACGGATCGACCAGGATCGCGATCTTGGCCGCCGCCCGGGACGAGGCCGGCGATTGTCTCGGCGCCTCATCGGCCGCCGGACCCTGTGCGCCGTCGCGCTGCATCTGATCGCCCGCAACGGATGCGGCCTCACCCTCGAATTGGCCGTTCTTGATGTCGGCGATCAATTGCTGGGTCTTGGCCGAAGGCTCCATCCCATATTCTTCGTCGAGGATGTTCCACAAGGTCTTGTAAACACGGAGCGCACCGGACAGGTCGCCTTCCTCCGCGCGCGTCTGCATCGCGTAGCGGCACGCCTCCTCGTGGGTCGGGTCGAGATTCAGGATTGCTTCGGCCAGCGCGCGCCTGTTCGCCACGGCAAGCCCAACCTTCCTGAGGCCGGCCTCGAGTGCACGCGAGACGCGATCATGGAAGGTCTGCCGCTTGGCGAGAAGCCAGACACGGAACGACGGGTCGATATCGTCGAGGCCTGCGAGAAGAGTTTCCATGATACCTGGCGCGCTCATCAGCAACGGATGCGCCTGTTGCGCTTCGGCCTCTCGCAAGGTGTCCAGGAGATCGACATGCAGCCGATCGCGGTCCATTTCGACGAGCATTTTCTCGATCTGCAACCCGTCATATCCGGCCTCCAGGAACGTTTCCCGCAACTCATGGAGGACCTGACGAAGCGACGCACGCGCCTTGTATTCGTCGGACTCGCTCCACAGCAGCCCGACCAGACGCTCACGTGTTTCCTGGTGGCGATCCGTCAATGCCAGGTAGCCGAGAACCGCCCGCGACTTTCGGCTCTTGACCCGAATTTCCCGCCCCGCGAATACGACGGACAGACCGCCCAAAACGGAAATCGACAGGCTTTCGCTCGGCTTGGGAATTCCACCATCCCTTGCAATGGACTTCGAGAGAGGTGCACGAGCGCTCACTTTGGATCCGCTCCGATAAACCGCTTTTGGGAATAACAGTAACTATAACAAACTAATTCCACGTGTATAGGCATCGCCTCCTCCGGTCCTGCGCCGAGCGGACACCAGACGTTCGGTCGCGACGTCGGACGGCTCCATCTGGAGCGCCGGCGCGACGATCCGAACGACGGCAATCCCGAACATGGGACGGGTCAGATCGATGGCAAACGTCTCGACGCCTCTGGCTGACAGTCTCTCGACCAATGCAGCAAGTTGCCGCGCGGGCGTGTCCGGGCTCAACTCGACGGCTGCGTGGCGGGGCGCGATCGGGTGCAGCAGCTCACAACGCGCGGCATCGATCAGCGTGCTGCGAGCGATGTGACGATGATCATGTTCGTTCAGCCGCTCGTCGCCTCCTTCCCGGCGCTTCTGCTCGACGACGGCATAGGCCAATTCCATCTGGCACATCTCCGTCAGCGCCGAGCGGACCGCATTCTCGACACTCAAACGTGCAGCCAGTCCGCAGGCGAAGCCGCTGCCATCGGCGCAGCAGGAAATCGCGACGATGCAAGGCACCTCCATGTCGGTGGTGATCTCGAGCAGCCAGGTTCGCCTCGTCGTGACGCCGCCGCGCGCTTGCGCAACCCAGGCTGCGGCCGTAGCCGCGGCGTGCCCCTCCAGCGCAACCTGCCGCCCGCGAAGGCCGCCGCGCCACCACAGGCTCGCCGCATCCCTCTCGACCAGCTCCAGCATCCCGTGCAGCGCAGCCGTCTCGAACGAGGTGCCCGCCGCGCAGCCCGAGCTCAGGCTGAATGGCGGCGTGAGCGCGCTTCGCTCGGCCGTGCGGCGCAGGCACAGGTCCGCCGGAAACAGCACCGACCGACCGCTCGATAGCTGCGTTGCTTCGATCCAATCGACGTTGTTGCGCACCGACAGCCGCATGAACTCGGAGAGGACCGACAGGGATGCGGGATCGAAGGCTGCAAGTCCATCTGCGATCGGGCCCTGGTGAAGACGATCCAGCACGGTCTCGAACTGGGAGAGGTATTCGACCCCCTCTCCGATGCATGATTCGAAAGCCTGACGAAGCGAGAGACCGGCGCCGGATGCACTCGAGCGAGCCTGATGCGAGAAGGTGGAATCGATGCCGGTCGCACTGATCTCCGCGCCGAAGAACGTGACTCCCGGCGCATCACGGGAGACCAGCTGGAAGACGTCGGAAAATTTGGCCGCCGCTTCGAGCAGCTCAATGCGATTGCGCGTCTCCGATGGCTCCGTCCCACCCGACGGGAGGTAGTCGAGTTTCTCGAGGATGGATTCCAGCTCGCGATCGCGGCCGTGCGCTGGCGAGCCCGCCAGGTATGCGGCCAACCGCTCGAACAGATTGGTTGCCTTCGATGCTTCCATCGGTCGGTTCCGCTACCCGGCAGGGTACAGCTTCGATCGACAGCATGCCATCAAGGCCCCTGCCGCAGGTCAAGAAATTCGTGCGATGACGCCGCGACCGTGCGAATTCACGCTGGCTTCACGCCCCCGCATGATGATCGGCCCACGACCGTAACGGGTTAGATGGCTGGTATGTGGAAAAATGGCTTTGTCGTTGCTATGGCAGCGGAATTTTCGTTCGCGGCCTATCATCGACCGATTTCGATCCGACGCAAGGTCCGGCGATGGATCATCGTGTCCCGCTGCGGTCCGAACTCGGAGTTCATCACCATCGCGAGCGCACCGGGCAAGGTTGAACCGGAGGCCGAAGCTCCGATCGGCCTCGCGCCGGTCAACACGGCCGTTGGAATTCTCCTATCGGAAACCGCGGAGGACATCACGTTCCTGATGCTTCGGCAGCAGCCGACCCATTTTCCAATCGCAGGAACATTCTTCCCGACCGACGGCTACAGCCGGATTTTCGAGTCAAAAGGCAGGTTTCGCCTGCGGAGCGAAGGACGCCACGCGCACCGTGCGCGGGGCCTCGACAGCCACGTCCGCAGCGACGTGCCGGATCCCCTACCGAACGCGCAACGCGCAATGGGCTGGCACGTCGAGGCTGTCAGGCACAACTGGGTTGGCGAATTCTTCGAATGAGGGGCAAGGCCCGCGCTCAGCGGGGCTCGCGAGGAAGCCGACCCGACAGCGACCCGTCCGTCATTTCCAGATAAGCGACCGCCCCCTACTCCAGCTTGATATTCGCCGCTTCGATCACCTTCTTCCACCGCTCGGTCTCGGAGGCGATGTAGGCCTTGAAAGGTTCGGAATCGACCGCAACCGCGGCCGCGCCGAGCTCGGCCATCTTCTGCACCGTCTCCGGCTGCTGCATGAAGGCGCGGATCTCGCCCGACAACTTTTCGACGATGGGCTTCGGCGTGGCCGCGGGAACGAAGAAGCCGTGCCAGGCCACCGCTTCGAAGCCCGGCAGGAATTCGGCGACGGCCGGGACTTCCGGATCGAAGGCGGCGCGCTTTGGCGTTGCAGTGGCGAGCATCTCGAGCTGGCCGGTCTTCACCTGCGGCAGCAGCAGTGGCACGTTGTCGAAGGCAAGATCGATCTGGCCGCTCAACAGATCCGTCAGCATCTGACTGGAGCCCTTGTAGGGCACATGCACCATCTTGGTGCCGGTCATCTGTTGAAACAGTTCGGCGGCAAGATGCTGCGAGGTGCCGACGCCGGCCGAGCCGAACGAGACCTTGTCCGGGTTCGCCTTCAGATAGGCGATCAGCTCCGGCACGGTGCGCGCCTTGATCTTGTTGGGGTTCACGACGAGTACGTTCGGCACGACGCTGATCTGGGCGACCGGCACGAGGTCCCTGTCCGGCTGGTAGCTGAGCTTGGGCCCGTAGAGCGTGGGGTTGATCGCGAGCGCGGAGGTGCTGGCAAGCCCGAGCGTAATGCCGTCAGGCGCCGATTTCGCCAGCCGCGTCACGCCGAGGATCGAGCCGGCGCCGCCGACATTCTCGACCACGAACGGCTTGCCCAGCTTCACTTGCAGATGGTTCGACACCATGCGCGCGAAGATGTCGGCGGTACCGCCGGCGGCGAAGGGGACGATCACCGTCACCTGCTTGGCCGGATAGCCGTCCTGCGCCTTTGCCGGCAACGTCGCCAGCAGCACGGCTGACACAAGACCAAGCCACATCGATCTCATCGAAGTTTCCTCTACTGCTACTGTTTTGTTGATTGGGTGCCGCGCGCGGCGGAGGTGACTAGAACGCGACCTCGTACATGTTCAGGATCGCATCCCGGCCGAGGTCTCGCGGATTATTGTCGAGCAGGCGGCGAATGGCATGGGCCTCGTCGGCCATGACGCCGAGGTCGTCCTTGGGCACGCCGAGCGCGGACAGACGCATCTCGATGCCGAGGTTCTTGCAGAACTCGTAAGTGGCGTCGAATGCGAGCTTCGCATCGTTCTGCGCCGGCAGGCCGAGCGCCGCCAGCACCGCGACCGTCTTCGCCTCGACTGCCGGCATGTTGAAGGCCAGCGTGTGCGGGAAGATCAAGGCACAGGCGAGCCCATGTGCGACATGATGGCGCGTGCCGAGCGGATAAGCGACAGCATGCCCGGCGGTGGTGTTCACCGGTCCAAGGCAATAGCCGCCATAGAGCGAGGCCAGGGAGAGACCCGCGCGCGCCTCGCGATCGCCGCCGTCGGCGACCGCCCGCTTGAGATGTTGCCCGACCAGCCGCGCGCCCTCGAGCGCATAAAGGTCGATCATCGGATGCGCCTTGCGGCTGGTGTAGGCCTCGACGCAATGCGCCAGCGCATCGACGCCGGTGGCCGCAGTGACCTCCTTCGGCACGGTCATCGTGAGATCAGGATCGACGATGGCGATATCAGCAAGCATGAAGCGGCTCTGCACCGCCTGCTTGTTCTGGCTGACGGGATCGGTGACGAGCGCGCGGGTGCCGGCCTCGCTGCCGGTGCCCGACGTGGTCGGGATCTGCATCAGCGGCACGCTGCGGCCGGCGACTTTTTCCGGCCCAACGATATCGGCAAAGGCCACGTCGCTCGTGCAGAGCACCGCGACCAGCTTGGCGAGATCCATCGCGCTGCCGCCGCCGAAGCCGACGACGAGATCAGGCGCGACCTCTTTCGCCATCGCCACCGCCTTCTCCAGATTAGGCAGGTCCGGTTCAGGCTTGACGTCGCCAAACACTTTCACTGCGCCCGGCAGCGCCAGCGCATCGACGCGGCGCGCATTGAACGCATCGGAAATCACCAGCGGCCGCCTGGCGCCGATCCGCTCGGCGAAGCGCGCAGCAGCCGTGATGGTGCCGTTGCCGAATTCCAGGATGGTGGGACGTTGGATTTCGATGGGCGTGAAGGCGTTGGTCATCGTGCGTTCGATCTCATGACTTGGACACGGAGGCACCAGCGGAGAGCCGCTCGGCATAGTCGATGGCCTCGATCAGGCTGTGCTCGTTGGCAATGCCCTTGCCGGCAATGTCGAAGGCGGTGCCGTGATCGACGGAGGTGCGGATGATTGGCAGGCCCAGCGTGATGTTGACGCCGGAGAGCTCCTGCCAGCGGCCGGTCGCGGGATCGACCTGGAAGCCCAGCAGTTTGACCGGGATGTGCCCCTGGTCGTGATACATCGCGACCACAGCATCGTACTGGCCGGCGCGCAGCTTGACGAAGATGGTGTCGCCGGGCACCGGGCCGACGATGTCGAGGCCATCGGCGACGGCCTTGGCAATCGTCGGTGCCGAAACGTCGATATCCTGCCGGCCGAACAGACCGCCCTCGCCGGCATGCGGATTGAGCGCGGCGATCGCAATCTTCGGCTTGGCGATACCGAGCCTCAGCAAGGCCTCGTTGGTGAGATCGATCACCATGCGCAGACGCTCCGGCGTCAGACGCTTCGGCACGTCTTCCAGCGCCACGTGGGTCGAGACATGGCTGACGCGCATGTTGCCGTGGGCGAGCAGCATCACCGATCCGCGGACGCCGGTGAGGTGCGCCAGCATCTCGGTATGTCCAGGGAAGTGATAGCCGGCCTTGTTGAGTGCTTCCTTGTTGAGCGGCGCGGTGACAATCGCGGAGGTCCGCCCGGCCTGGGTCAGGCGCACGCCCTGCTCGATCGCCTTGTAGGCAAAGCGGCCACCGTCGGCGCTCAAGACGCCGGGCTTGATCGGGGTACCCTCGACATCCGCCTGGAGGAAACAAAGGTTCGGCCAGTCAGCATCGTCAGCACTCACCTCCGGAATCGCAACGGCAGCACCGAGCGCGGCCCTGGCACCATCGAGCGCGGCGCCGCTGCCGATGATCAGGATGCGCAGATCGCCTTTCGCGATCCGGTCCTTCAGCCCGATGCAGGCCTTGACGATGATCTCCGGGCCGATCCCGGCCGGATCGCCCATGGTAATGGCAAGATGACGAGAGGTCATGTCGGGCTCCCCATATTCAGCAAATGATTGTCCCGGAGCAGATCGCGCCACAGCTCGCTGGTGCCGAACGCGCCGGATTTCGAGATGACGTCGACGCCGGCCCAGCGGCCGCCTTGCAGCACCGAGCGCGGCAATCCCGGCACGATACGCCCCGTCGCCTGGAGCGCATGCGCGCCGAGCGCAACGCATACGGCCTTCAAGGTCTCGCCGCCAGCAACGATCAAGGTTCCGGGCGGATCGAGCGCCGAAATCAGCGTTGTCAGCTCGCGCGCGATCCGCTGGGCGGCCTCAGCGCGCGAAAGGCCATCCGCGAGCGTGAATTTCACCAGCGCCACGCCATCGTCAGCCAGCTTGCGTTGAACGCCTGCGCCCCCCTCACCTTCGGCCAACGCGATGGTGGCTTCGCCACATGCTGCGAGCTGGGAGGCGGTGGCGGCCTGGTCGGAACCGAACAGCCCAAGCACCGGCCGCTTCAGCCGGCTCGGCGCATCGACGCGATGGCCGCGGGCGAGCGCGCCGGCCAGCCCGCCGCTTCCGCACCAGAGCACCGGCCCCGGCATACGCTGCGCCATGTCGACGACGCGATCGAGGTCGATGTCGCTCTCGGCATCGAACACCTGAACGCCGCCTTGCGCGAGCGTGTCAGGGCCGCCCTGCCGCGCCTCGATACCTTCCAGTTTCAATTGGTCCAGCAGGTTGCCGCCGACGCGATGCCAGTCACCCTGTACAGTGCGCGCGAATTGCTGGCCGCCGACGGTGCGGCGTCCCTGATAGTCGAAGGCAGGCGCGACCACGCATGAAGCCCAAGGGCCGCCGCGCAGGCAGGCGCCGAGCTCGGCCGCCCAGGCACCGCGGAGCAGGCTGTCGACCTTCTTGTAGGCGATCGTCCCACCCTGAAGCTGCGGCGCCAGCCGTCCGACGATCTCGACGCTGTCGGCTTTCGACCGCTCGCGGGTGCCGCTGTCGATCGCGAGGCTTTGCGCGCCCGGAGCCGCGGGCGACTCCGCCCAGGTGACGTCGAACGGTCCGCACAGGCCGACGAACTCCGCCGCGGTGTCGAGCGCGCCGGTGAGATCGTCGGCAAGCAGGCGCACGACCGTCATCGTCATGCTGCTCCCGCGCCAAAGATCTTGCCGGGGTTCATCAGGCCGTTCGGATCGAGCAAGCGCTTGATGCCGCGCATCAGCTCGATATCGAGCGGATCGGCGACACGGACCAGCCGGACGCGATTGGTGATCCCGATGCCGTGCTCGGCACTGATCGCCCCGCCCTGCGCTGCGGTCTCATCGTCGACGATCTCATTGATTTGCGCCACCAGGGCGGCCGTCGTCGCCGGCTCCTGACAATGCGCACGGTCGATCAGGGCGATCACGTGGATGTTGCCGTCGCCGATATGGCCATGCATCACCAGGCGGGCATGCGGTACCGCGGCCATAATTCGCGCCTCGACATTGGTGACGAAGTCCGCCTGGCGCTCCAGCGGCACAACGCTGTCGTGCGAGACGACATAGCCGCTGCGCTTGTTGCCTTCGGACACGCTGTGCCTGACGGCCCAGATCGCTTTCGCCTGCGCGAGGTTGGAGGCCAGGATGACGTCTTCGGCGATGCCGGCCTCCATCGCATCCGCCAACGCCGTGGCGAGCGGCTCGTCGAGATCGACGCCCGCGAGCGTGTCGGTCAGCTCAACGATCAGATACCACGGCGTCGTCAGCTCGAACGGGATGGTGACATGCGGCACGGTCTCCGCGATCGCCTCGATCTGCGAGCGCGACATGATTTCGAGGCTGCCGAGCCGGTCGCCGACCACGCCGCGCAGGCGCGCCATGATCTCGAGTGCCTGCGCGACACCCTGCAATTTCACTAGCGCCAGCGCCGAGCTGCGCGGCGGCGAGAACAGTTTCAGCACCGCCGCGGTGACGATGCCGAGCGTGCCTTCCGCGCCGATGAAGAGCTGCTTGAGCGCGTAACCCGTGTTGTCCTTGCGCAGCGCGCGCAGGCCGTTGAAGATGCGCCCGTCGGGCAGCACGGCTTCGAGCCCGAGCACGAGATCGCGCGTCGGGCCGTAGCGCAGAACGGCCGTGCCGCCGGCATTGGTCGAGATGTTGCCGCCGATCTGGCAAGAACCCTCGGCACCCAGGCTCAAGGGAAAGTAGCGATCGACGCTACGCGCCGCGTTCTGGACCTCGGCGAGAATGCAGCCGGCCTCGACCGTGATCGTATTGGCGAGCGGACTGACGTCGCGCACGGCTCGCATCCGGTCGAGCCGGATCACGACATTGCCCGCGTGATCGTCCGGCGTCGCGGCTCCGCACATGCCGGTGTTGCCGCCTTGCGGCACGATCGCAAGGCGCCTGTCGACGCAGTATTTGACGACGGAGGCGACCTCGGCAGTCGAGCCGGGCTTTACCACCGCGACTGCGCGGCCGCGATAGCGCCCGCGCCAGTCCACCACATAGGGCTCCTGGTCGGCTCCGGACGTGATGACGTGCTTGTCGCCGACGATCGCGGCGAGCCCGGCCAATGCATCCTGGAATGAGTCGGACATCAGATGCCTCGTCGTCCGTACCGAGCCTAGGCGGAGGCTGCGAATGCCGCAGCGTTCGCAAGCAGCTCTTTCAGCTGGTCCGGCGGCAAGGACTCCAGTGGCGGCCGCAGCCGCTGCCAACCGGCATGCTTGGTGCGATCGGCGACCAGCGCCTTCAGCGATGCCATCTGCGGAAATTGCGAGACCAGCTCGCGCGCCTTCACGATGCGCGCCTGCGCCGCCTTGAGCGCAGGATCGTCGTCGCTGTCGCCAAAGTGCTTGAAGACATGGGCAAGACTGCGCGCGACGACATTGGAGGTCGCGGTGATGCAGCCCGCGCCGCCCTTGCGCAGCAGCGGCAGCATCAATGGATCGGCGCCGCCGAGGACCGCGAAGCCCGGAAACCGTTCGACCATCGCCGTCATGTTGGCGAAGTCGCCGGACGAATCCTTGATGCCCGTGAACGTGGCCGGATAGGCCTTGCGCAGCCGCTCGATCAGCTCATGCGAGATCGGCTGCGCCGACATCTGCGGGTAGTGATAGAGGACGACTTTCAGGCGCGCATCACCGATGCGCTGCACCACTTCGCTGTAGGAGGCGAAGATGCCGTCATCTGTGACGTTCTTGTAGTAGAACGGCGGCAGCATCACCACGGTGTCGACGCCGACCGAGAGGGCGTGGCGCGTCAGCGCGATGGTGTCGCTGAGCGCGGCAACGCCGGTGCCGGGCAAAAGCCGCCGCGGCGCGATGCCGGCAGCCACCACCGCCTCGAGCAGCGCGGTGCGTTCGGCCACCGAAAAGGAGTTCGCCTCACCCGTCGTGCCCAGCATCGCGATGCCGTCGCAGCCTTCGTCGAGCAGATAGCGACAATGGTCCACGAAGCGCGCATGATCGGGAGCAAGCTCAGCGTCGAGCGGCGTCAACGCGGCGGAGAACACGCCATGAGGGTGCAGCGATGATGTCGACAAAACTTCCTCCGATCGTCAGAACGATGTTGTTCGGAATGCGAACATTTGTTATTTGCTGGTGCAGTCGTAAAATCAGCCCGGCCCGACGTCAAGGGCATGGCTGTCATGGTGGGGCATTCGAGCATGGCCAAGGTCGCAGGGAAGGCAGCGAAGCGCGTATCGGAAACTAGCGCCAAAAATCCCAAGAATTATGTCGCCTCCGTCGGCAAGGCCTTTGCCGTGCTCAAGAGTTTCACCAGCGAAACCTTCGAGCTGACCCTGAGTGAGATTGCCGCACGGGCTGATCTCGATCGCGGGACGGCGTTCCGCCTGATCCAGACCCTGACCGAACTCGGCTATCTCCAGGCCGTTCCGCAAAGTCGCCGGTTCCGTCTCGGCGTCGCCTGTCTCGACCTCGGCTACACCGTGCTGTCGCGCGGCTCGTTGCGGCCGATCGTCGAGCCGCTGCTGCGCGACCTCGTCCCTGCTGTCGGCGATGCGGCCTCGCTCGGAATTCTCGATGGCGGCGACGTGGTCTATCTCGCGCGCGTCGGTGCCGGCCTCGACCGTCACAAGATGGACCGCCGGCCGGGCACGCGCATTCCCGCCTACAGCGCCGCGCTCGGCCATGTCATGCTGGCGCATCTGCCACGCGACCAGCAGATCGAGCGGCTCGAGTTGCGTCCTCGCGTCAAACTGTCGGAGCGAACGCTGACCGATCTCGATGCACTGCTCGCCCGGCTCGATCAGGTGAAGAAAAAAGGCCATGCCGTCTCCGACGGCGAGAATGCCTATGGCCTGCGCACGCTGGCAACGCCGATCTTCGACGCTCAGGGTTTTGTGATCGGCGGCCTGAGCGTCACGGTCGATGCGATGCGCATGGACATGGCGGCCTTCCGCGACCAGGCGCTGCCGCGGCTCATGCAGGCGACGGCCCAAGTCCAGGATCTCGCGATCAAGTCCGGATTGACGAGCTGAGTGCGGTGACGGCGATTAGATCACGATGCGATCGAAGTCGGCGGCGATCCGCGTGTTCGGAAACACCCTTGTCGCTTCGGCCAAGATCTCTTCATCGTCGTACCGTCCCGACATGTGGACCAGCACGAGCTGCTTGACGTTGTTGGCAGCGGCAAACGAAGCGGCTTCGGTCGCCGTGAGATGGCCGTAGTCCCGCGCGGTCGCGGCGTCACGATCGAGGAACGTCGCCTCGATCACCAGCATGTCGGCGTCGGCGACATGTCGAGATAGACCATCCGTGGTTTCGGTGTCGCCGACCACGACGAGCTTCCTGCCGCCGCCCGGCGGACCCAGGACGTCCTCCGGATCGATGGTTCGACCGGCGATCACGACCGGCCGTCCGGCGGCCAGCTCTCCGCGCATCGGCCCGTCCGGGACACTGAGCGACGCAAGCCGCTCGGGCAGAAGGTGGCGGCGCGCGGGGCTTTGGAAAGAGAAGCCAAAGCTGTCGGTGTCGCGGTGGCGAACCGGAAAGCAGTCGATGGTGAAGTCGCCGGCATCGATGACTTGCCCCTCGGTCAGCGGTGCGAACGCCACAGGGATCGGCGCCCTGCCCGCGCCCCACAAGCCCGCGAGCATGCGAACGACGATGTCGAGCGTGCCCGGGCCCGCATGAACGGTCATCACGTCCGAGGTCTGCCGCAACCCCAACGTCGAGAAGAGACCGGGGATGCCGAGCACGTGATCGAGATGCCCGTGCGTCAGCAGGATGCGGTCGAGCCGGCGAAAGCCGGCGCCGCTGCGCAGCAACTGGCGCTGCGTGCCCTCGCCGCAATCAACCAGGATACGCTTGCCCGCGGCCTCCACCAGGAGGGCCGGATGGTTGCGCTCCACGGAGGGAACGCTTGCCGAGGTGCCGAGGAATGTCAGGGCGAACATGGTCGTCAGCGTCCAGAGACGGGCCTCTCCCCGACAGCACCGCAACGGTCCGCACGGTGGATGGCCTCACCGTCCCCAATGCCATGCGAGCAGCAGCGCGTACAGGCCCATCGAGCCCGCATAGAGCGCGGCAAGCAATGCATATCCCGCGATCTGGCGGCCGAGCGCTGCCTTTGGCTTGATCCACCAGTCGAGCGCCCTGAAGGCGGCCGGCACGAGAAACCAGCCGAGCAGCTGGGTACTCACGAGATTGCCGACGAACAGCGACAGCCAGACCGGCACGCCGTGGCTGTCGATCAGCGGCGCGCTGACGAAATAGCCCCAGAGATAGACCACGGGATAGAGCACCAGCAGGACGATGAGGTTGCTCTTCCAGATCAGGCCGGGCCCTTGCTCCGGAGCCTGCGTCTTGCCGGCCGGGAACCAGAAATTAAAGCCGTAGCTTGCCCGCTTCACGTTCATGCCGGCGTTGAAGCGCGCGCCTTCCTCAAGCAGCGTCTGCCGCAAGGGCGAGTCCAGCCATGC
Source organism: Bradyrhizobium sp. LA6.8 (assembly GCF_040547935.1). NCBI lineage: Bacteria > Pseudomonadati > Pseudomonadota > Alphaproteobacteria > Hyphomicrobiales > Nitrobacteraceae > Bradyrhizobium > Bradyrhizobium sp. LA6.8. Next base: position 1,093,482 of record NZ_JBEPQQ010000001.1, on the reverse strand, counting down.
ATTGAGGTTGGCATCACTGTCGAACGACAGGATGACGATCCACTCGTCGTGCAGGCCCGGGATAGGCCGCTCGATCTTGTGGCGCAGGAACCCCCTGAATTCGGCCTCCGCGGCCTGGATGCGCTGTTGCCATTTGAGGAACGCATCCTCGAGTCCATCCGGCACCTTGAAGGAGATGACGGCGGAGACCGCGCTGTCGCGCTGAACGCCGGTGTCGGGAAGGATATGGACGTCCTCCGACCCGACGAAGAAGCGCTGCACGTCTGCGATCAGCCGCGCCCGCACATCGCTCTGAAGCCAGGCGCGGGCAGCGGCCGGGTTCGCGAAACGCAGGATGGTCACCCAGTCCACATGCGCCGGCGGCTGCGGCGGCACGACCTCCTGGCTGAGGAAGCCGGGCCACGCCTTCAGCGCCTCGCCGACCTCGCCGTTCCACCGCGCGAACGCGGCGAAGCCGTCGTCGGCAATGCGGCGCTGGATGACGAGGGCGACCGCCTGGGCCGCCGGATCCGGAGATGCGCTCATCGCGACCGTCCGCTTCAGCTCTGCTTGTAGAGACGCTTGCCCATCACCCAGGTCTCGTCGACGCAGCGGTCGTCGCCGACCATCATGACGGCGAACAGCATGTTCGCGGCGTCGTCGACCGTGCGCGGACCGGCACCGTCGGCGATCAGCGACTGGTGCCAAGGTTGCGCCAGCTGGCCACCATTCGGATCGAGCGCGACGAAATCGGCTTCCTTGCCGGGCTCGAAATTGCCGAGCTTGTCGTCGATGTAGAGGCCCTCGGCGCCGCCGAGCGTGACCGACCAGAAACCGCGATAGGGCGAGAGCTTGTTGCGCTCGGCTTCCGCAAGATCCTTGCGCGCCGGATCGATGCTGCCGTCGAGCATCGTGTTGTTGCACATGCCGACCTTGTAGGCGTCGTCGAGCACGGAGATCATCGAGAAGCGATTGCCACCGCCAACGTCGGTGCCGAACGACATCTTGACCCGATGCTCGGGATCGGTGGCGCGGCCGAGGCGGAACAGACCGCTGCCGAGGAACAGGTTCGAGCACGGGCAGAACACCACCGCGGCGCCCTTCTTGGACATGCGGCGGAACTCGTTGTTCGAGAGATAGACACCGTGGCCGCCGGAGAACTTTGGCCCGACCAGGTCGAACTTCTCGTAGACGCCGAGATAATCCTGGCAGTCCGGATGTTCGACGAGCACGCCGCTGCATTCGGCCGGATTCTCTGAGATGTGGGTGTTGACCCAGCAGTCCGGATGCTCGTGCTTGAGGCGCTGACATGCCTTGAGCAGCTCCGGCGAGGCGCCGAAGGCGAAGCGCGGCGTGATGGCGTAGAGGTTGCGGCCCTTGTTGTGGTACTGCGCGATCAGACGCTTGCTGTCGCGATAGAAGTTTTCGGGCGTGTCGATGAACTCGGCCGGCGCGTTGCGGTCGATCCCGGTGAGGCCCGCGATCACGCGCATGTTGCGGCGGGCCGCTTCCTCGAACAGCTCTTCGGTCGCGACCGGCGAGGAGCTGGTGAAGGCCTGGCAGGTGGTGGTGCCGGCGGCAAGCAGTGCGTCGAGAAAACGCTTCACACCGTCGCGCGCGTAGTTGCGATCCTTGTACTTGATCTCCTCGGGGTAGATCGATTTCTGGAGCCACGGCAGCAACTGCTCGCCATATGCGCCGAGCACGCGGGTCTGCGGCAGATGGATGTGGCCGTCGATGAAGCCCGGGACGATGATGCGGTCCTTGATATGGGTGATCTCGACGCCCGGATGAGCGGCGGCGATCTTCTCATACGGACCGAACGCCTTGATGACGCCGTCCGTGACGACCATGAGGCCGTCCTGGTGAAAGCGCGCGGCAGCCTGCTCGTTACCGATGTGCTTCCAGGGATCGTCGACGAAGTCGAAGAACGTGCCGCGAATACCGACGGTGGTCATGAATGGGTTCCTTCCTTAAGTCTGTGTGGCGTGGCGCGCCGAAGGCAGCGAGATCGCAAGCAGCGTCCCTGCGACGGCGCAGAGGCCGAGATAGAGCCAGCCGATCGGCGCCTGGGTTGCTTCGGGCAACACCGCCGCGATCGCCATGGCGCCGCTGACCGCGAGATAGCAGAGCGCGCTGATGAGGCCGCCGATCAGGCCGTGGTCGCGCTCGAACAGGCCGAGCGCCATGCCGTACATCATCGGGCACAGCACGCCGCAACCGCCGAGCACCAGCGCGCCGCCGATCGTGATCGACATGAAATCGAGACCAAGCGTCATGCCGGTCGCGGTCAAGACCACAGCGCCGGCGAGAAACAGCGCGAAGGCGCCAATGCCCATCACGCGGGCCGGCATGAAGCGCGCGAAATGCGCACAGCCGAGCTCACCGGCTAGATTGACGCCGCCAAGACCGAGCGCGACGAGGCCGTAGATGGCCGCGGAATAACCGAGGCCGGTCTGATAGAAAAACGGCGCGACGACGCCGAACGCCAGTTGCGCGCTGGCCGCGGCGGCGAACACCAGCACGAAGGCCAGGAAGCCCGGACGGACGAGCGCCTCGCGAAGAATACTCGCCGTACGGCGCGGATCGAACGGCGCGCGTCGCTCGGCCGGCAGCGTCTCGGGCAGAAGTAGCACGACAATCGCAGCGACGATGGCCGCGGCGATGGCGATGATGACGAAGACCCCGCGCCAGGACGTCAGCTCGACGATGAAGCCGCCGGCCGCCGGTGCGAGCACGGGCGCAAGCCCCCAGGCAGCACCAAGCAATCCCGAGATCGCCGTGAGCTCGCGGCCGCGAAAGCAGTCGGCCGCAACCGCATAGGCGACGACGAGGCAGGTGCAGCCGCCAACGCCCTGCAGGAAGCGCAGCGCAAGCAGCAGCGATGCGCTGGTGGCGAGCGCACAGGCGATGCTCATCGCGATGAGAACCGATAGCCCCGCGAGCAGAACGTTACGGCGGCCGAGCGTGTCGGAGGCGATGCCGACGGGCACCAGCGCCAGACTCATGCCGAGCATGTAGGCGGTGACGGTGTTCTGCATCGACGCGGAATCGGTTGCGAGGTCCACCACCATCTGCGGCAGGCCCGGCGTATAGGCATCGAGCGGAATCTGGCTGAACGGCACCACGCATAGCAGGATCGGCACGATCCCGCCCTTCGCGCGACCAGCGTCCGAAGCAACTGCAGTCATGGCTCACGCCCCCTCGATGCCCGCGGGTCCTGTCTTTTCGTGCGTGCAATGAGAGGCGACGATGCAGGTTGCGGATATTGACGCACGGAGCGTGCCAGAACTGTGTATAAAAACTCTTAGGAGGCCCGCTTCAATGCGGGCGGCTCATGCTCTGGTCCTCGCTGCCTGGGGCTGCTCCAATAAAAAATGCGAAAACAACCCCATGCACAGTACAAATCATTGAAGAATTTCGCTCCGGCATGGCGCGAGCGTGGCCCCCGAGGACGTTTGACGCGTCGGGCAACACAGGCGCAGCATCGCACCGTCCCCGCTTGTGAATTCCCGCCGCACGGACGCCATTAACCGTTCGGAAGGCATCGCCGTTTCGAGTGCAGGATCGGCATCGGCCAGGCGCAGATCAAAGCAGGAAGCCCTTGAGAGCTCCGAGAAACTGCCGCGGCGACTGAAGCTGCGGCACGTGCGCGCAGCCTGGAATGACCTTGAGTTCGGCGCGCGGCAAACCGGCGGCCAGCTCGCGCGACATTGGCGGAGGCGTCGCTTCGTCGTGCTCACCGACCAGAACGAGGGCAGGAACATTCACCGCGGCAAGTTCGGCGCGGAGATCGAGGCTTGCCAACGCGTCGCATGCGCTGCGAAACACATCGGGATCCGTCTGCAGAAACGCTTCACGACGATCCCGCATCAGTTCGGGATGCTGCTCTTGAAATTCGGGCGCAAACAAGCGTCGCATCGCAACGTCGGTGATCGCCTCGAGTCCCTTTTCCCGCGAGACCCTCGCCATGTTGCGAAACGCCTCGCGGCCGGGCTCCGAGAACGCCGCGCCGCAATCGGCGAGGACGAGCTTGCTGGCGATCTCCGGGTGACGGATCGCCATCTGCAAGGCGACGAAGCCGCCATAGCCATTGCCGAGCACGATCGCCGGCGCACCGCCCGCAGCCTCCTTCACGGCCTCCGCCATCCTGTCCGCGACAGCGACGAGCCCGCCCTCGACCGCGCGTGAACGGCCGAACCCCGGCAACTCCGGCACGATGGTGCGAAACGATCCCTCAAGCTCGGGCACGATCGCATCGAAGCTCGCGCGGTCCGACAACAACGAGTGGAAGAGAAACAGCGGCGGCCCCTCGCCTGATTGCGCGGCGTTGACGGTCCCGTTGGCAAGAAGCCTGTCCATGTCCGGTCTTTCCTTAACTTCGTCGGCGGGATCACACCCGTTCGCGTGCCGTGGAGGCCCCCGATTGATAAATCAACTGTCAGGGAATTCAAGCATTTGGCTCTTGACGTGAAATATCAGGATTGCCAAATTGGAGCCAACGAGGTCCTTAGAATCATGCTTTTACGCGAAAACATCTACGATCTTCTGAGATCTGATATTTTAGCGTGCCGGTTCGCTCCGGGCGATGAAATGCGGGAACAGGATCTGGCCGAACGCTATTCGGTGAGCCGCCAACCGGTTCGGGATGCGCTTTTGAGGCTGCAGCGCGAGCATTTGGTGACGGTGCAGCCGCGCCAGGGCTACCGGGTCACGCCGATCTCGCTGTCGGACGCCCGCGACCTCCTCCGCTTCCGTCTTGCGCTGGAGCCGGCCTGCGTCGCCGAGGCGATCGAGAGCGCTCCCGACAGCGTCCTGAAATCGCTCGATGAATTTCGCCGCTTCTCCGGCAACCACGAAGACTTCATCGCCTACAACCGCGGCTTCCACTCCGCGCTGGCTCATGCGTCCGGCAATCGCCGCATGGCGACGGCGCTGTGCGACCTGATCGGCCAGGCCGACCGGCTGGTCCGCGTCAGCGTGTCCAATCTGAAGGGTCACGATCCGGCAAAACTCGTGGCCGAGCACGTCGCCCTGATCGACGCCATGCAGAGCCGCGAAACGCGAAGCGCCGCGCGCATCATCAAGGCCCATATCGGGGCCACCGAAAAACGCGTTCTGCCGGCGCTCAAGCGCAACGCCGTCATCGTCGAGGAGAGATCATCATGAACATTCCATCGAAACCTGCGTCGATCGACGTCGAAACCCACGGCAATTTCATCGATGGACGTGAAGTCGAAGCCGGCAACGGCGTGATGCTCGACGTCCGCAATCCCGCGACCGGCGACGTCATCGCCCGCATTCCCAATTCGACCGCCGAGGACATCGACCGCGCGATGAAGAGCGCGCGCGCGGCGTTCGAAGGCAAAGCCTGGGGCGGCATGGACACACGCGCGCGTGCCAGACTGGTCAACAGGCTCGCCGATGCTTTCGAGGCCAATCTCGACAGCCTGTACCGGCTGGAAACCCTTAACAACGGCCGGCCGGTCAACGAGACCCGCGCCCAGCTCTCCCGCCTGCCCGATTTCTTCCGTTACTTTGCCGGCGTTGCGCTGGCGCGCCGCGACTCCGTCATCCCCGTCGAAGGCGCCTATCTGAACTACACGCTTCGCACCCCCATCGGCATCGTCGCCAATTGCACGCCGTTCAATCATCCCTTGATGATCCTGTGCAAGTCGCTGGCCGTGGTGCTGGCGACCGGATGCGTCACCGTGGTCAAGCCGTCCGAATACACGCCGCTGACGACGTTGAAGCTCGCGCAGATCTTCACCGAAGCCGGCCTTCCGCCCGGCGTCTTCAACATCGTTCTCGGCCTCGGCCAGAACGCCGGCAAGATGCTGGCCGAGCATGGCGACATCAACAAGCTGGTCCTGACCGGCGGCACCGAGGCCGGCCGCATCGCCGGCAGCGCGGCCGCAAAAGTGTTCGCGCATCAAACCATGGAACTCGGCGGCAAGACGCCGGTGATGGTGTTCGACGATTTCGACGTCGACCGCGCCGTCAACTACGCCGCGTTCGGCGCCTTCATCGGCGCCGGACAGACCTGCGTCTGCGCCTCGCGCCACATCGTCCAGGCTTCGATCTATGACGAATTCGTCGAGAAACTGCAGGCCAAGACCCGCACGATCCGCGTCGGCGATCCCTTCGATGCGAACACCCAGATGGGCCCCGTGATCTCCGCCCGGCAGCGCGACCGCGTTCTCACCTACGCAGGCTACGGCCACGAGGATGGCGCGCGTCTCGTCACCGGCGGTGTTGCCGCGAAGGTGCCGGGTCACGACAACGGCTATTTCGTCGAGCCGACGGTGTTCGCCGACGTCACATCCGACATGCGCATCTTCCAGGAGGAAGTGTTTGGTCCCTTCACCTCGGTGACGCCGTTCAAGGACGAGGCCGATGCGCTGCGGCTTGCCAACAACTCGCCGTTCGGCCTTGCTGCGGCCATCCGCACCCGTGACGTCGCCCGCGCGCACCGCGTCGCCGCCTCCGTCAAGGCCGGCATCGTCTGGATCAATGATCACCACCGTCTCGACCCGGCCTCGCCCTGGGGTGGCGTCGATGATTCCGGCATTGGCCGCGAATGCGGCACCGAGAGCTTCAACGACCACTTCAACACCAAGAGCGTGATGGTCGCGACCCACGAGCAGCCGTTCGACTGGTATCGGGACACAGCCAACCAGCAGCGCCTGAACTAGCAAAAAACGACGAGCGGCCGACCGCCCATAGAAGGCGGGCCGCATCGACCAGAACAACAGTCAGGGGAGAGCGTATATGTCGACATTGGTGAACGCAGGCAGCCGTCTGGATCGGCTGCCGATCGGGCCATTCCACCGCCGCATCATGCTGCTGATCGGCATCGGAATGTTTTTCGACGGTTTCGACATCTATATCGCCGGGACCGTGCTCAGCGTCACGCTGAAGACAGGCTTTTCAACCCTCGCCCAGAACGCGGTTTTCATCTCCGCGACCTTCGTCGGCATGATGCTGGGATCATTCGGCACCGGCTTCCTTGGTGACCGCTACGGACGCCGTTTCACCTATCAATTCAATTTGCTCCTTTTCGGCGTTGCCTCCCTGGCCGCGGCGTTCTCGCCGAACATGGCTTTCCTGATCGCCTGCCGCTTCGTGATGGGCGTTGGGCTCGGGGCGGAGAACGTCGTCGGCTATTCGACGATGACGGAATTCGTGCCCGCGCGGACCCGTGGCAAATGGCTCGGCTTCACGACCGTGTGCGTCGTCACCGGTCTGCCCGTGGCGCTATTGGTCGCCTCCATGGTGGTGCCGCAATTCGGCTGGCGCTCCATGTTCGTGCTCGGCGGCGTCGGCGCGCTCGTGGTGTGGTACATGCGCAAGTCGCTGCCGGAATCGCCGCGCTGGCTGGAAGCGGTGGGACGCACCGCTGAGGCGGAAGCGCTGATGCAAGCCATAGAGAAGGAAGCCGCGCAGGGTCGGCCGCTGCCCCCTCCCGCCGCCACAACACCGGTGCCGGCATCTGCCGATCTCGGCACGCTGTTCACCGCGCCCTTGCTCTCGCGGATGATTGTCGGCGCCGTCTGCCTGATCACCATCAACACCCTGCTCTATGGCTTCGTGACCTGGCTGCCCGTGTTCTTCGTCAAGCAGGGCCTCTCGATCGCGACCTCGTTCGGCTATTCGCTGCTGATGGCGCTCGGCGCGCCCGTCGGCTCGGCCATCGGCGCGCTGACCGCCGACCGCTGGGGCCGCAAGCCGACCATCATCGGCGCATCCCTGATCACGGTGGCGCTCGGAATCCTCTACCCGATGATCTCCGACCCGATCCTGCTGCCGGCTGTCGGCTTCGCGCTGACGGTACCGATCTACGTCCTGGTCGCCCTTCTGTTCGGCATCTATATCCCCGAGCTGTTTCCGACCGAGGTCCGCCTGCGCGCCTCCGGCATCGTCAACACGCTGGGGCGCGGCGCCACCATCGTCACACCGTTCCTCGTCGTATCGCTGTTCGAGACGCGCGGCGTGGCCGGCGTGATGGCGCTGATGATCGGACTGCTGGTGGTGCAGATCATCACGGTCTGGGCGCTGGGCATCGAACCCCGGCATCGCAGCCTCGAGGAGCTCAAGGCGGAGGAATCTGCTTCGCCGGTGCTGAAGGAAGCTTCCTGAGGCTCTCCACCGCGTCATGGCCGGGCTTGTCCCGGCCATCCACGCCTTGTGACGCCGCACTGAGAACGTGGATGCCCGGGACAAGCCCGGGCATGACGACCAGATGCGATAGCGTCGTAGCCCGGATGAAGCGATAGCGTAATCCGGGTCATGCATCCGCATCGGGATATCTCCCGGATTGCGCTGCGCTCCATCCGGGCTACAAGGTCTCAGCCGGGATACAATGGAGCTCGTGATGACCGCAGATGCCGCTGACCTGGACTACGGCTCGATCAGCACACTGCTGACCGCCCTGCACGCTCGCAAAGTGTCCGCGTCCGAGTTGCTCGCGCATACGATCGCGCGCATCGAGGCGCTGGACGGGCGGATCAACGCGATCATCGTTCGCGATTTCGATCGCGCGAGAGAGGCCGCGCGCGCCGCCGATGCCGCGCTTGGCCGCAGCGAGCGGCTGCCGCTGCTCGGCATCCCCGTGACCCTCAAGGAACCGTTCAACGTCGCCGGCCTGCCGACGACATGGGGCTTCCCGCATTTCAAGGACTTCCAACCGGCGGAAGACGCCCTTGTGGTCTCGCGGTTGAAGGCGGCAGGCGCCATCATCATCGGCAAGACCAATATCCCGATCGGCTTGCGGGACTTCCAAAGTTACAACGACATCCACGGGACGACGAACAACCCGTGGGACCTTGGCCGGTCGCCCGGCGGCTCCTCGGGCGGATGCGGCGCTGCGCTGGCCGCGGGTTTCGGTCCACTCTCGATCGGCTCTGACATCGGCGGCTCGATCCGGGTGCCCTCGCATTTCTGCGGCGTGTTCGGACACAAGCCGAGCCTCGGCCTGGTGCCGCTGCGCGGCTACAGCCTGCCGCCGGCACTACCCGTCCCCGGCCAGGGCGATCTGGCTGTCGTCGGGCCGATGGCGCGCACCGCCTCCGACCTCGCGCTGTCGCTCGACGTGATTGCCGGCCCCGACGAGACGCGCGACGGGATCGGCTATCGCCTTGCGCTACCGGCCCCCCGGCATGACCAGCTCAAGGGTTTCAGGATCCTCGTGATCGATACGCATCCGCTGATGCCGACGGGCGATGCCGTGCGTTCAGCCATCGGGCGATTGGCCGACCGGCTCGACAAATCTGGCGCTCGGGTCGCGCGCGCGAGCACCTCGCTGCCTGATCTCGCCGACTCCGCGCGGCTTTACATGAAGCTGTTGAACGCAGCGAGAAGCCCGCGCCTGACACCGGCCGCTCTCGCGGAGGCGCAAGGAATTGCCGCGGCACTCTCGGCCGACGACCGCAGCCTGCAGGCGGAGCGCGCCCGCGGCTGGGGCATGATCCATCGCGAATGGCTGGCGACCGACGCGGCGCGCCTGCAGTTGCAGCAGCGGTGGCAGCAGTTCTTCCGCGAGTTCGACGCCGTGATCTACCCGGCCGCCGCCGTACCGGCCTTTCCGCACGACCAGTCCGAGCCGTTCGATGCGCGGCAGCTGGAGATCGATGGGAAACTGCATCCCTATGCCGATGCGTGCTTCATCTGGGCGGACCCGGCCTCGACCTGCGGACTGCCTGCGACCGCCGTACCGATCGAGCGAACGGCGTCGGGCCTGCCGATCGGGGTTCAGATCATCGGGCCGTACCTCGAGGACCGCACGACGATTGCGCTCGCCGGATTGGTCGAACGCGAGTTCGGCGGTTTCGTCCGGCCGCCGTCACTGCAATCCTCAAAATGACAACGGCCGGCGGCCGTCACGTTCTGTCGGCCGACTGCGCCTCGACAGCCTGCACGGCAACGCTCGCGACCTGACGCAGCGCCTCGCGGTCGGAGCCTGAGGACGCCATCACGCCCATGCCGACCGAGACGGCCGAGACGTAGCGCGCGAGCGCGGCGGGATCAGAGCTCGGCTTGAGATCGCCTTCGGCCTTGGCGCGAACAAAGCGCTCGCGGAGCTGGTCTTCGTTCTCGGCGCGGCGGGCGGCGAGCTCGAACGGGACGTTCTCGGAGCCGCTGCCGCAGGCGATGCCGCCCTGCACGAGCAGGCAGCCGGGCGGGTTGGCGGGATCGGTCTGCTTGTCGGCGATGCCCGTCAGCATCCGCTCGGCGACGTCGCGGGCGGTCGGTGCGGCGACCACCTCGTTCATCCAGACGCCACGCAATTTGGTGTAACGGTCGAGCGCGGCCTTGAGCAGGCCTTCCTTGTTGCCGAAGCAGGCGTAAAGGCTCGGCGGATTGATGCCCATCGCTTCGGTGAGCTGGGCAATGGTGGCGCCCTCGTAGCCATGGCGCCAAAACACTTCCATCGCCTGGTCCAACGCCGTTTCGGCGTCGAATTCGCGGGGGCGTCCCATGCCCATGTGCCTGTCTCCTCGGAATTCACGTTCTGCCTGAAGCTTAACGCCGAATCCTATCTATTTGTTCTAGCTTTATTTTCTCTGCCGTCTTCCAATTCTTGCGGTATGCCGCTACAATTTTCTTAGTGAATGGTACATAAGTATCTTGCACTGCGACATCCAGCTCCACATCTGTAGTGAACACTACATATCTGGAGCGCGCAAATGCATCCCTCGCAAAACTCCCCTCGCGCCGGCCGTTTCCGCCGCCTCCTCGGCGGCGTCGCCATCGTGGGCGCCCTCGCCGTGGCCGGCTCGATCGCGACCGGCCACTACTTCCGTGCAGCCCAGGCCACCGCAACGGCCGCCGCTGCCGAGCAGGCCGTCCCTGTCACGGTCGCGCTGATCGAACCGAAGCAGACCGTGCTGTGGGACGATTTCTCCGGCCGGCTCGAGGCCATCAACCGTGTCGAGCTTCGTCCCCGCGTCGCGGGTGCGATCCTTGCGACCAACTTCACCGAAGGCGCGCTGGTGAAGGCCGGCGACGTGCTGTTCAAGATCGATCCGGCGCCTTACGCAGCAGAGGTCGACAAGGCCAACGCCCAGCTCGAGGCTGCCAAGGCGCGCGTCGTGTTCACCCAGAGCGAGCTCGAGCGCGGCGCGCAGCTGGTCGGCAATGCCGTGGTCACACGGCGCGACTACGACCAGCGCGACAATGCCAATCGCGAAGCCATCGCCAATGTGAAGGCGGCCGAAGCGACGCTCCAGACCGCAAAGCTCAATCTCGACTACACCGAGGTGCGTGCACCCGTGGACGGCCGCGTCGGCAAGTTCGAGATCACCGTCGGCAATCTCGTCGCCGCCGGCACCGCCTCCCCGGTGCTGACCTCGCTGGTGTCGGTCAATCCGATCTACGCCTCGTTCGATGCGGATGAAGAGGTCGTGCTGCGCGCGCTGAACTCGATCGCGGATGCCTCCGGCAAGCGCGGCAAGCTCGACCAGATCCCGGTGGAAATGACGACATCCGGCGGTCTCTCGGCGAGAGGTCATATCCAGCTCATCGACAACCAGGTCAACGGCCAGAGCGGCACCATCCGGGTCCGCGCGGTGTTTCGGAACGAGGACGGGCGTCTCATCCCCGGCCAGTTCGCCCGCGTGCGCATGGGTCAGCCGAAGCAGCAGACGCTGGTGATGATCGATGAGCGCGCGATCGGCACCGACCAGGACAAGAAGTTCGTGATGGGGGTCGGCGACGACAGCCGCGCGGTCTATCGGCCGATCACGCTCGGCGGATCGGTCGACGGCCTGCGCATCGTGACGGCTGGGCTGAAGCCCGGTGATCGCATCATCGTCAATGGCCTGCAACGCGTGCGTCCGGGTGCGCTCCTCAAGACGGAGGTCGCGGCGATGGGTGCGCGTGGACCGCAGCAGGCCTCCAACCACAGCAACCAGGACGTGGTGCAACGCTAGTTACATCATTCCGGGCCGCGTGCCCGGAATAACGACGTCATAGAGCTATCAAGACATCGCATCTCGATTCCGGGTTCGCGGGTATTTCCCGCGTCCCGGTAACGGGAGAGCTGTCTCTCTTGCAGGGGCAAGGCCATGAATCTCTCAAAGTTCTTTATCGACCGTCCGATCTTCGCCGGCGTGCTGTCCGTCCTGATCTTCCTCGCCGGCCTGATCTCGCTGTTCGCGATGCCGATCTCGGAGTATCCGGACGTGGTGCCGCCCTCGGTGCTGGTGCGCGCGACTTATCCCGGTGCCAATCCCAAGGTGATCGCCGAGACGGTGGCGACCCCGATCGAGGAGCAGATCAACGGCGTCGAAGGCATGCTCTACATGTCGAGCCAGGCGACCACCGACGGCGCGATGACGCTGACGGTGACGTTCCGGCTCGGCACCGACCCCGACAAGGCGACGCAGCTGGTGCAGAACCGCGTGCAGCAGGCCGAGCCGCGCCTGCCAGCCGTGGTGCGCCAGCTCGGCATCATCACCAAAAAGTCGTCGCCCGACCTCACCATGGTCGTGCATTTGCTGTCGCCCAACGGCCGCTACGACATGACGTATTTGCGCAACTACGCGGTGCTCAACGTCAAGGACCGCCTCGCGCGGATCGACGGCGTCGGCGACGTCCAGCTTTACGGCGCCGGCGACTATTCGATGCGGGTCTGGGTCGATCCGCAGAAGGCGGCCGAGCACGGCCTGACCGCAAGCGACATCGTCAAGTCGATCCAGGCACAGAACGTCGAAGCCGCCGCCGGCGTCGTCGGCTCGTCGCCGAACGTCAGGGGTATCGACCTGCAAATGTCCGTCAATGCCGAAGGCCGGCTCGCCAACGAGGAGCAGTTCGGCGACATCGTGGTCAAGACCGGCACGCGCGGCGAAGTCGTGCGGCTGCGCGACGTCGCCCGCATCGAGCTTGGCGCCTCCGAATACGGCCTGCGCTCGCTGCTCGACAACAAGCAGGCCGTGGCGATCCCGATCTTCCAGGCGCCGGGCTCCAACGCGCTGGAGATTTCCGACCACGTCCGCGCCACCATGGCCGAGATCAAGAAGAACATGCCGGAGGGCGTGTCCTACCAGATCGTCTACGATCCCACCCAGTTCGTGCGCTCCTCGATCGAGGCCGTCATTCACACCCTGCTGGAGGCGATCGCGCTGGTGGTGCTGGTCGTGATCCTTTTCCTGCAGACCTGGCGCGCTTCCATCATTCCACTGCTGGCAGTGCCGGTGTCCATCGTCGGCACCTTTGCGGTGATGCATCTGTTCGGCTTCTCCATCAACGCGCTCAGCCTGTTCGGCCTCGTGCTTGCGATCGGCATCGTCGTCGACGACGCCATCGTCGTGGTCGAGAACGTCGAGCGCAACATCGAGGGTGGCCTCTCGCCGCGCGACGCCACCTACCAGGCGATGCGCGAGGTCTCCGGCCCGATCATCGCGATCGCGATGGTGCTGATCGCGGTGTTCGTGCCGCTGGCCTTCATCTCCGGCCTCACCGGGCAGTTCTACAAGCAGTTCGCGCTGACCATCGCGATCTCGACCGTGATCTCGGCCGTGAACTCGCTGACGCTGTCGCCGGCGCTGTCGGCGCTGCTGCTCAAGGGCCATAACGGGCCGAAGGACCGGCTGACGATCATCATGGAAAAGAGCCTCGGCTGGTTCTTCCGCGGCTTCAACAAGGCATTTACGCGCTCTTCGGACAATTACAGCGGCACGGTCACCAAGGTGATCTCGGGCAAGGCCGCGGTGATGGGCCTCTACGTGGTCCTGGTCGGCGTGACCGCCTTCCTGTTCCAGCAGGTGCCGAGTGGCTTCGTGCCGGGCCAGGACAAGCAATATCTGGTCGGCTTCTCGCGGCTGCCCGACGGTGCAGCGCTCGACCGCACCGAAGAGGTCATCCGCAAGATGAGCGACATCGCACTGACCCAGCCCGGTGTCGAGAGCTCGGTCGCGTTCCCGGGCCTGTCGATCGCCGGCTTCACCAACTCATCCAACGCCGGCATCGTGTTCTCGACGCTGAAACCGTTCGACGAGCGCAAGGGTCCGGCCCTGAGCGGGAACGCGATCGCGGCGGACCTCAACAAGAAATATTCCGGCATCCAGGAAGCCTTCATCGCCATGTTCCCGCCGCCGCCGGTCAACGGCCTCGGCACCATCGGCGGCTTCAAGCTGCAGATCGAGGACCGTGCCGGTCTCGGCTATGAAGCGCTGAACGAGGCGACCAAGGCGTTCATGGCGGCGATGCAGAAGGCGCCGGAGATCGCCGGCGTGTTCTCGAGCTTCCAGGTCAACGTGCCCCAGCTCTTTGCCGACATCGACCGCACCAAGGCGCTCCAGTTGGGCGTGCCCGTGACCGAGGTGTTCAACACGCTGCAGATCTACCTCGGTTCCTACTACGTCAACGACTTCAACAAGTTTGGTCGCACCTACTCCGTCTACGTCCAGGCCGACGCGCCGTTCCGCGCCCGCGCCGACGACATCAGGCAGTTGAAGGTGCGCTCATCCTCCGGCGACATGGTGCCGCTGTCCGCGCTGCTCACGATCCGCCAGAGCGCCGGACCTGAGCGCGCGATCAGATACAACGGCTTCTTGTCATCCGACATCAACGCGGCCGCTGCGCCCGGCTTTTCGTCGGGGCAGGCACAGGAGGTCGCGACGCGGATCGCGGCGGAGACGTTGCCGCCCGGCTTTGCCTTCGAATGGACCGACCTGACCTATCAGGAGTTCATCGCCGGCAATTCCGGCCTCTGGGTGTTTCCGCTGGCGATCCTGCTGGTGTTCCTGGTGCTGGCGGCGCTCTACGAGAGCCTGACCTTGCCGCTCTCGATCATCATGATCGTGCCGATGGGGCTGCTGGCTGCGATGTTCGGGGTCTGGATCTCGAAGGGCGACAACAACGTCTTCACCCAGATCGGCTTGATCGTGCTGGTCGGCCTCTCCGCCAAGAACGCCATCCTGATCGTCGAATTTGCGCGCGAGCTCGAATTCGCCGGACGCACGCCGATCCGGGCCGCGATCGAGGCGAGCCGCTTGCGGCTGCGTCCGATCCTGATGACGTCGATGGCGTTCATCATGGGCGTCTTGCCGCTCGTGCTCTCGACCGGCGCGGGCTCGGAGATGCGGCGCGCGATGGGCGTCGCGGTGTTCTCCGGCATGATCGGCGTCACTGTGTTCGGCCTGTTCCTGACGCCGGTGTTCTATGTGCTGCTGCGGACCGTCACCGGCAACAAGCCGCTGGTGCATCACAGCAGCGACACCAGCGCGGCGCCGGTCCAGGGTCTCAAGCACGAAGGCGCAGGCCACTAGATCAGCGAGATCCCCGAGAGCAGCAACAGAACGAGCACGGTCTTGCGAAAGACCGTCTCGTTGACCCGGTGAAAGGCGATCACGCCGAGCGCTGAGCCTGCGAACAGCGCAGGCAGGCTGATCGCGAGGTCGACGAACACCTTGGACGACAGGTCCTGGTGTCCGACCAGCAGCGCGATCGCGAAGACCTGCATCGCGGCGATGAACGGCTGCACCAGGCCGCGCTGCTCGCTCTTGGGCATGCCGCGCATGTCGCACCAGATCGTGGGGATCGCGCCAGGCATCGCGGTCAGGCCGCCGACCAGCCCTCCCCCGAACCCGATCAGTGCGACCCAGTGCCGGCCGACGGCTTCGCCCGCCGTCACCAGCGTCGGCCGCAGCAGCATGTAGGCCGCGTAGAGCGCGACGATGATACCGAAGCCGCGCCGGAGGAGATGCGTGTCCGTGGATTGCAACAGCGACACCGCGATGGGAACGCCGATCAATCCGCCGACGATCAGCAGCAGACTGCCCTCCCACCGGATGCTGCGCCGAAACGCCCACAGATTGGTGGCCTGCACGCCGATGCTGCACGCCATCATCAGCGGCACGGCCTCCAGCGGCTGAAACACGCGGAGCAGAATCGCGCCCGCCACGGCCGAGAACGCGAAGCCCGAGAGCCCCGAAACAAAGGCGCCGGTGAACACGGCGACGCTCACGAGAAGGCTGGTCGTGATATCAGGCACGATGCGTTCTCCGGGTCAATCGTAGGGTGTCTGCGTCGCCGGGACATCGGCAGTCCCGGTGCAGAGCTCCGCATCGTGCGAATTCAGGAGAGGCCGAGAGACCGGCTGCGCGTGCGAACGCTCCAGCATCGCCAGCCCGACCAGTTGAAGCGTGACGAGCGCCGCCGTCAGCGCGGCGGCGACAATATTGACGTTACGCGCGTTCGAACGTGGTGCGGCCGGCCGCGCGCTCGCGCGGATCAACTCTGTTGGCATTTTCAAAAGTATCCTCTTCATTGCAGACGGGAATAATTTCATTCAAACGCGACGTTTCATGCGACTGCTCCAGCAAATGGCCGTAGCGCCGCAACGCGCGCTTCGCGTCGATCTCGCGCTGCACGCGGAATGCCGCGCCGATGCGCGCGACGATGTCGCGGAACTTGCCGGCCGGAGCTGGTGACGCTTTTGGCATGACAATCTCCTCTCAACTTGTGCGAGAGATTGATGAGGTTCACTTCCGCTTGCTGTGAGTTGCTTCACACGAAGATCGAACGCGTCGAGCAAGAAAACGTGTGAGTTCTCGTAGAAGAGAGCGCGGAGAATCGCGTCATTCGATCGAACGACCCGCGATAACTTTCTAATGATGCTGCTGTTTGAACCTATCGCGAGCCGGAGCGACTCGCTTGCGCCTTCGGAAAGCGCGTCAGTGCAGAACCGGATTGGAGAATCCAGCCGCGAGCTTGACGAGATCGGCCTGACGCGAGACGCCGGTCTTCGCGAACACCCGATGCAGATGCGTCTTCACCGTCGTCTCCGCGATGCCGAGCGCCACGGCCGTCTCCGGCACACCGCCGACCTCGACGATCGATTGCATGACCCTCAGCTCCGCAGGGGTCAGCTCGAACGCGCGGTCGATGAGGCCGGCACATGAGCGGCCGTCGAGTTCCGCCTTCCAGATCAACAAGGCGCCGACCGCCGACGTGCGCTCCGCCGCGCCTTCACGCAACAACGACGGCAGCGCGATGACGTGCGCGACGTAGTAGGAGCCGTCATGCGACATCAGCGGAATCTTTCGCCCGGCGGCCGCCGCGACGGCAACCTCGCCTGCGTCACGGAAGATATCGCGCAGCGCCGAATTTGCCGCGGAAGATCGTGCCGCCAGCCGGCCCGCGACAGACCGCAGGACATCATCGGCGGCGAGCAACGTGTCCGCGGCAGGATTGCTGTGGACGATGTTGCAGGCCGTATCGAGCAGGATGACGCCGGCATTCAGCCGATCCACGACATCGGCGAGCGCGATCGCCCGCTGCTGCTTCCGCTCGATCGCCCGGTTGATCAGCAGCGCCCGGCTCGCATGCGGAACCAGGAATTGCATTCGCGCCCGCTGCTCCGCATCGAGCATCCCCTTGCCGGGGATCACGGTGATCAGCATCGGACACGGCGACTTCGACTGTTCCAGAACCACGCTGGCGACATCGACGCAGCCCTGGGGCCGCAACCATTCCTGATAGAACCGGCCGCGGCGATATTCGTCGAAATTCACGAGATCGGGGATGTTACGAACCTCGCCATAGCGAGGCAGCCGCGCCAGCGGATCGTACTGGGCGTAGGTCTCGGCATAGAGCTGGATGTAGTGCGGATCGACACCGCAGTAATAATGCGTCGCGCCGGACTTGCTGACCGGATCCTTCGAAATCAGCCCGCAAGCCTGGCTGCCGATGAACGCATTGAGCTTGACGACAACATCGCTCCACAACTCAGGGTGGAGGCCCGCGTCATATATATTCTCGATCAACTCGGACTGTTTGGGAGGTCGGGACATCAGAACAGCCAATGGTGACTTGGAGATCGCGAAATGTTCGTCATGCCCGGCGGCACAATTGAGTCTATCGTGGGAGCAAAAGGTTCAACCCCGACAGCGATTGACCGATCAGTTGACGAGCGGATTGGAGAATCCCGCCGCGAGCTTGACGAGATCGGCCTGACGCGAAACGCCGGTCTTGGCGAACACCCGATGCAAATGCGTCTTCGCCGTGGTTTCTGCGATACCGAGCGCTGCCGCTGTTTCCGGGACGCCACCGACCTCGACGATCGACAGGAACACGCGCAGCTCGGCCGGCGTGAGGTCGAAGGTCCGTGCGATCAGCTCGCCATAGGACTGCCCGCCAAGCGACACCTTGCGCAGGAGCAGCGCACCGGCGGCATCGACCACCCGCTCGCTGCCATTTCGCAGCACGGACGACAATGGCAGGATGTGCGCGACGTAACGTTCGCCGCTGGGTGACAACAGCGGAATCGCACGGTCCCTCGCGGCAAGCAGGACAACGTCATTGCGGCTCGCCAATGCCTCGCGCAGCGTCTGATTGGCCTCCGCGCTGCTGGTTACGAGCTGCCCGGCAACGGACCGAACCACGTCGTCGGCGGCAAGCAAGGCGTGACCGGCCGAATTCGCATGCACCACCCGGCAAAAGGCATCGAGCAGGAAGATGCCGGACGCCAGATTGTCCAGAACATCCACCAGCGCCGTCGCCAGTGTCAGTTGCGAGGTGATGGCGCGGTTGATCAGCAGCGCGCGGCTGGCGTGCGGCACAATCAGCGAGAGCCGATGCTTCATCGCCGGGTCCACCATGCGCCGGCCCGACAGCACCGTCATCATCACCGGGCAGCTCGCATGCGATGTCTCGAGCACGACGTTGGCCGCGTCGCTGCAACCCTGCGGCTGCATCCACTCCTGGTAAAAGCGCCCTTTCCGGTACTCATCGAAATTGACGAGATCGGGGATGCTGACGATCTCGCCATGCGGCGGCAGCACCGTCAGCGGATCGAACTTCGAATGGGTCTCTGAATAGAGACGGATATAGTGCGGGTCGGCGCCGCAATAATAATGGGTGACGCCGAATTTGCTGATCGAATCCTTGGAAAACAGCCCGCAGGCCTGCCCGCCGACGAAATCGCGAATGCCGGCAACGGCGTTGTTCCACAGCGAGGGATCGAGCCCTGCGTCATAGATGGACTCGACCAGTTCCGGCAGCTTCCGTAGTCCGCGCATGGCTTGAAATGGCCTGAGTGATCAATATCACCAAGCATACTACAACCACAGCATGCGGCGTCCTCCGATCGGAGGAGGCGCCGGCCGGGCGGATGGGGCCCGGCCGGCGGGCATCGCGTTCAAGCCGCCAGGGCTGATGCCGGCTCAGAACGCGACGCGAACGCCACCCTTCGCTGTGCCGGTGCGGCTCCGGTCGGACATCATCATGCCCTCGACCGCGCCGAACACGGACACGTTGCGGCTGGCGCGGTAGTCGAAGCCGAAGCCGGCCACCGCAGCATTGTTGAGCACTTGGCGCCGCGACCTGTTGTCGGCGTTGCCGCCCTGGAAGGTGAAGCCGGGACCGTCATGCCTGGTCCCAGCCGACCTTCTCGACATTTTCTGACCAGACCGCGGCGCGATAGACCTCTCGTCCGCCGGCATCCCTGACGCGGATCCAGGCGTCGCGATCGCGCAGATCGTCACGCCAGACGAACAGATGTCTCGCCATCTCGTCGGCCACGACAAACGTGGCCCTGGCCTGCTCGAAGACCATGCCGCCCGGATCGATCTTCACGACATTGTCGACCAAGAGATCAAAGAAGAAGCGGCGCATTCACAACTCCAACTGCCGGCGCCGTCCGAAACACAGCGTCATCGTTCTACTCCACGCGCTTAGAAGACGTAGTCGGCCGAACGCGCGCGCTGCGATAGGCACCCGCCTGGTCGCACGAACCGCGCACCGCGCGGTCACAGCGCTTCGCCGCTCCTGACGCCGCTGGGCGTCGCGCCATAGGCCCGCCGGAAACAACGATTGAAATAAGAGAGATCGCCGAAGCCCACGTCGTAGGCGATCGAGCTCACCGGCCGCCCGGCGAAGTCAGGCTCGCGCAGCATGCGATGCGCGCGTTTGAGGCGCTGCCCGGTCAGGAAGGACGAGAACGTCTTGCCGTCGGCTTCGAACAGCCGCTGAAGGTAACGTGTGGTCACGCCGAACTCCTGCGCCACAGTCGCGACCGAGAGGTCCTGATGCCAGCAATTGTTGACGATGAAGGACTTCACCTTCCGCAGCCGCGCGGCCCTGACGCCTCGGCGCCCGGCCAGCTCGTGAACCTCATCCGTCGCGCCGAGAACACGCGCCATCAGATCATGGAGATGTGCTACGGCGAGCTGGCGCAATGCGGGCACCGAGAGCGCACGCTCGCGCATCAGAGAGGTCGCGTAGTCGACCAGCAGGCGAAGTCCGGTGGAGCGCTCCGGAATGATTCGCATCACCGTGTCATCGATGTCCACGATCATGGGCGCCAGCACCCGCCGCGGCACGCGCAGCGACAGACAATTTCCAAGCGAGAGGCGTTCGTAGATCGTCGCGTCCTCCGCGCTCGTCAGAACCGCATCACCGGGATGAAGCCTCAGATCTCGTCCTCGCGCAGATACTTCGACGATGCCGGATCGGTTGATCATCAGGCCAAGGCTGTCGTTGCCGTCGACGACCAGTTGTTTGGTACGGATGACCCGAGCTCCGACTAGCCCGCCGATCACCAGCTGGACGTCCGGCAAGCCATGGGATGTGAGGCTCGCGGCGAACGGTTTTTCGTCCGTCGGCTCGACCTCCGCCTTGAGCACGCCGCGGCAATAGAATTCGCGCAGCAGCGGCACACGCTCGTCTTCGGGAATGTGATCCGTCGAAACATTGAGAATGGAAAATTCGTCCTTGCCGCTCACTGCAATTTCTCCAACCGACAGGCAGGCTCGCTCACGCGCTGTCGTCTCCCGCACCCGCGTCCGATGCCGGCGCGCATTGTTCCGTGGCGCACGCTGCCCTTCTCATTCAAGTGGCGCCATATACGAAAGTATCAAATGACGCGCGTCGTACGTTCGGAGGACCTGACGATCCTGCTCATCACAATGGATTGAGATTGCATCGCCGCGCGGCTCGCGCCGTGAAATGAATCACATGGTGTCGTCGTCGCGGCGCGTTCGCTGTACAAACGGCGCGGTGAAGCCGGCGGCGATCTTCACGAGATCTGCCTGCCTGCCGGCACCGGTCTTCTCGAACAGGCGACCGAGATGCGTCTTCACCGTGGTCTCGGCAATGCCGAGCTTTGCCGCGATATCGGGAACGCCGCCGACCTCGACAATGGCCATCAGCACGCGCAATTCGGACCGCGTCAGCCTGAAGGCCGCAGCAATGGCGTCGGGCACGAGCGATGGCACCATTGCGGCCTTCTGTACGAGAAGCACCGTAGCCGCGACGTCTCTCGGCAGGCTGCGCTCCCGCTTCAATGGAAGGACTTGGACGAGATAGTGCTGACCGTCCGCCGACGTCGCGAGCCCGATGCGGCGGCCACCGGCCGGGTGAGTTTCACCATCTGCGGCAACTTCGAACAGGCCGCGGAATATTTTGTCGGCCAGGGTGTTACGGACCACGATCCGCTCGCCGACCATCGCGAGCAGGTTTGCATCGACGAACAGCTGCCGGCACGCCGCGTTGGCGTGGACGACCCGGCCATCCGCATCGAGCAGGCAGATCGCCGTGCTCAGGCCGTCGAGCACATCGGCAAGATCGTCCACGGTGTGCGAGCGCGCCCTGATCTGCCGGCCCATGATCCTGGAACGCTGGATGTGGGGTGCGAGCAGCCGCATGCGTTCGCGCATCGCCTCGTCGACGGTTCCGCGGGATCGGTGGCGCAACACCTGCAAGACCGTGGTACGCGCGTCCGATCTCTCGAGCGCGACGGTCGCGAGGTCTATCGCGCCCTGCGGCTCGACCCACTCGCGATAGAAGCTCGTCGCCACGAAGTCCGCGTGCGGCATGATATCGCTCACGCCGATGGCGTGCCCGGCCGCAAAAGCGAGATGACGATCGAGCAGAGGATCCTGCTCGACATATCTGTCGCGGTAGAGCTGGCGGAAGCGGGATTCGGTGCCAAAATGCTGGTGAATCTCGATCGAGAGCCTTGCCGCATCGCGGGACAGGATGGTCGCGGCACACCCGCCGACGAAATGGGAAACCTGTTCCAGCGCGCCGCTGCGCAGTCCAGGATCGACCGCCGCATCGTAGATCTCGCCGACGAGAGACGAGAACCGGTTTGCCTGGAGGATCGTCATCGGAAGGACGATGCGATCGGCGTGCGGCCCCGGTGACGAAGGGAGCTTTCGCATTGGAAATTGGCAGAGCCGACGGAGCGGTCGATCGTCGCCTTCGGCGTGGAAAAAGCAGTGCAGCGAGATGCTAAAATATCGAACATCGTCCTTGCGTAACGTCAACCGCAGGGTGCGGCTTGGACGTTTTCGCCAAAGACTAGGATAAAAGCGAACAGCGCGCGGGCTGTGTGCTGTGGGTCACGCGCCCTCGCGCTGCTTGCTTGCTCGATCGCGCGCGCTGTGCGCGGCTCAGCACTTTATTTCCGGTTCTCCTCGCAGAACTTCAGCGCGGCCAGCGCCTCGCCGGCGCGCGGGATCTGCATCTCGATGCTGTCCTCGTCATCGTCCTCGAAATCGATCGAGAGACGCCTGGCCTTCGACAGCCGGTCCATGATCGACTGGTCGTATTCGAAGATGCCGCGCACGGTGGTCTTGTCCATGACCTCCCACTTCGCCTTCTTCATGATGTCGGCGTCATCGGTGCCGACGTCGGCCCGGAGGATCTCGCCGACCTTGTCCCACTCCCAACCGTCATAGATCATCACGATCACGATGGCCTTCTCGGAATAGGTGATCACGATGACGTAGTTGCGGTTCTCGTCTTCCTTGTCCTTGTAGCCGCGGCTCGCATTGCAATGCGTGTCCTGCGCGCGCTTCTCGATGGTCCAGTCGCCGACCCTGGATTGCTGCGCGAACGCCGGCCCTGCGCTCGAGACGGCTGCGCCCAAGGCGCCCGCGCTCAGCAAAGCGGCAAGAAGGAATCGTCTCATGTCAGCCTCCAGCGTTCCCGACGTGGAGATGACCACCTCAGCCTGCGGCCCGCAAGGGCTCGAGAAGGTTGATCCGGGCCGATGCTGAACGTCGCCGGCCTTACACCCGCCTGGGGATGATGGCGATCGGGGTGAAGGTGTAAACCTCCTCGCCGTTCTGGTTGAACATGGTCCATTTCACCAGCGCGATGCCCTGCGGCTTCGACTTCGACGGCGTCAGGCTCATGACCTCGCCGACCAGATGCAGGCGGTCATTGGGCCGTACCGGGATGGTCCAGCGCAGGCCGTCGACGCCCGCGCCGATCAGCGGATGCGGGCCGAACGGGCGGGCCTGGATCGCGAGGTTCATGGCGATCGCGGCGGTGTGCCATCCTGATGCAGCTAGGCCGTTGAACAAGGTCTGCTTGGCGGCCTCGTGGTCGAGATGCATCGGCTGCGGATCGAACTCGGCTGCAAAGCGCTTGATGTCGGCTTCGGTGACTTGCACCTCGGGGGATTTGAACCGCATTCCGATGGTGAGATCGTCGAACCACTCGACCTGCGCCATGATTTTTTGCCTCGCAATATGACTTGCCGCCCGCCCGAAAGGCCCGGCTGAAGGACTGAGCAGAGCGGGATGTAGCGGGTCTGCGGTGCACAAACCAGCCCCGGGTTCCCCGCGAAACCCGTTTTCCAAAACGACGAAACACGCCTGAAACAGATTGCCGGTTATCTGGTTGTCAAAATCATACAGGGACGGCCACCATGCAATTCTTCCTCGACCTCATCCTGGATTATGCCTGCTGCCAAAATCTCGTCTCCCAGCCGCTGCGGGAGGATGAGCTATGATCGAGCTGATCTCAGCCGTGCTCGCGCTTTGCAGCGTAGCTGTCTTCGCGGCACATGCTTTGGATGCCTACCGCACCACGCACTCCTGATCTGTACGCCCTCCGGCCGCTAGAACGGGCGCCGGTAAAAGTGCTCCGAGTGCGTGGCCGGCGGAAACCGGTTGGCGAGAGCGATTGCCGCATTCTCGTCGGTCTCGAGCGCGACCTTCTGCGCCAGCATCACGTCGCCGGGCACGAGAAAGCCTGACGGGACGAAGCACCATCCCATCGCCGCACGCCCCTCATCGTCGATCTCATGGACATTGGCGGCCGTGCCGTAGTGGATGCGGTACCTTTTGCCGGTATCGCAGCCGATGACATCGAAATACCGATGCTGCTCGAATTGCGCGCGCTGCGCCGGCGACAGCCATTCGGCCAAAAGCCGGCGGCCGCGGGCATCCGGCGTGTTCTCGCCGAAGAAGCGCCGATAGAGCTCGCGCAGCGCATGCAGACGCGCACGCGCCGGCGCACGGAGCCAAATTGCCGCGATCATGAGCAGCTCAGATCAACCGCCGACCAGGCGGGGATAGAACAGCGTTTCATGCGCGGTCGGATCGAATGACTTGATGCGGGTGACTTCACCGGGTCCAGTTCGATAGGCGGCGGTGAAGCCAGCTCCGGTCAGCTCACGAAAGCGCCGTTCGGCTCGCGCCAGCGCTTCGGCATTGTCAGGATCAAACTCGTGGCGCGTGTCGCCCGTCTGGTCCATCACGATCTGGGTAGCCATATTGAGTCTCCTCATGCCAGCCCTGCCCCCGATCAAAGCAAACCTCGTGCCGTCAGTTCCTCAACGCAAGAACTTTCTCGTGCGCGGCCGAGCCTTCATGCGGCCTCAACGCAACGCGGCCGCCCCTCCTCCCTCGTCGATCTGCCGTCCCATCAGGGCGATTGCCTTCTGATAGACGCCGGCAGCATTCCAAGCCTCGATAGCGGCAAAATTCGGTTCGCCCGGCTGGTAACCGGCTCCTGCGCGCCAGCCATGAGCTTTCAGGAAATTCGCCGTCGAGTTCAGCGCATTGGCGGCAACCTCGAGATTGCCGATGCCGTAGGCCAGGATGTTCTTGGGCATGAACTGGGTTTGGCCGACCTCGCCGTGCATGGAGCCGCGGGTCGCGCCCGACAGCGTGCCGCGGTCGATCAGCTTGAGGGCGGCATAGAGCTGGTCGGTGAAGAATTCGGGACGGCGGCAGTCATAGGCAAGGGTCGCGATCGACGACAGCATGTTCTGGTTGCCGCGCTGGCTGCCGAAACCGGTCTCCATGCCCCAGATCGCGATCAGCGGCCCGGGCGGGACGCCGTAGCGCTGCTGGATCGAGGCGAACAAGGCGGCCTGCGACTGCTTGAGCTGCCGCCCCTTGGCCACGATGGTGGTGGCGCCGCGCTTGGCGAGGAACTGGTCGAGCGTCAGCGAGAAGCTGCGCTGGCCGCGGTCGGCCGCAATCGTGGCACCGGCGTAATTGGTCTGCATCAGCGCCGAGAGCGCGGTCTGGCCGACGCCCTTGCCCTGCGCCTCCGCGCTGAACTCGCGCTTCCAGGCCTCAAAGCCCGCCGGCGAGCTGCCGCATTGCGCGGCCTCGGCCATCGATATCAGGGACATGGGCGCCAGCGAGAGAAGCAGCGCTGCAGCGCCGATCATGGCCGTCGCAACGGTCCTGCCCTTGGTCATTCCCTGGTCCTCTCACATAAACGTGCGCGACCGGCTCGCGCGGGCCCATGATCCTACGTCGGCCCTGATCGCTCAAGCCCCATCCGGCGCAACCTGTGCCTTGACACCGGGGCAGCCGCCTACCCTTCGCCGTCGCGGCCGAGCAGGAAATCCACCATGATGCCCTGGTGCTGCTCGTACATGTCCGTACCGGTCCCGGTCACGCAGCCGATCCTGCGGGCGGCAGCGATGAAGGGCGAGACTTCCGGCTTTGTGATGACGCAGCCGCAATAGGCCGACGGCGAAAGCCGCGCGACATCGACCGGCAGCGGATCGCCCTCCTTCATCCCGGCGGGTGTCGCATTGGCGACGAAATCGAAGCCCGCGGGATCCCCGGTGCCGACCCGCACGGGCGTTCTGCCGCGCCCGTTGAGCCGGCCGATCAATGCGTCGCGGCGCTCGGGCGCGCTGTCGTGAATCGCGAGATCGCTCACGCCGGCCTCGACCAGCGCCAGCGCGATCGCCGATCCTGCGCCGCCGGCGCCGACGACCAGCGCCCGCATGCCCCGGGGATCGATCCCCTTCGCCCGCGCCGCACCGACGAAGCCGAGGCCGTCCACCATGTCGCCATGCCATGAACGGTCGGCGCGCCGGCGCATCAGGTTCACGGTGCGCAGGAAATGTGCGCGCTCGGTCGCACTGGCGCAGGCCTGATAGCAGGCAAATTTGTGCGGGATGGTCACGACGATGCCGTCGAGGTTCTTCAGCCGCGTTGCCACCGAGAGGAAATCCGGCAAATCCGCTGGCGCGACCTGGACCGGCACGAGAATGCCGTCATGGCCGCGCGCGGCGAAGGCGGCTGTTACGCCTGCCGGCGAGCGCACCTGCGCGATGGGATCGCCGACGATGACATGGAGCCGCGTCGCGCCTGATAGAGCCGGGATCATGCCGTTGAAGCCGGAGCCAGAGAGCCGCCCGCCTCGGTCCCCTCAGTCAATTCCAGGCCATCCAGATTGCCTTCCTTGCGCCATTTGTCGAGCAGCCGCAGGAACGCCACCGGCCCGCGCCAGTACTGGCTGTTTCTTGCCGCGATCGGATCGAACACGCCCTCGTTGTTGTAATAGCCCGGCGTGCATTCGGACAGATAGGTCTGGCGGCCGAGCGCGGCCTTGACGACCTCCTCGACCCAGGCGTTCTCGGCAGCGAGCGTCGGCTCCAGCGTCCGCGCTTTGCGCTTGCGCACTTCTGCGATCACATAGGCGATGTGCTGCGACTGCTCGTCGATGATATGCGGAAAATTGGCGCTCTGGCCGGCCTGCACCGTGACGATCAGGAAGCAATTCGGGAAGCCGCGGCTGTAGAAGCCATGCAGCGTCTTGACACCATCGCGCCATCGCTCGGACAGGCTCACGCCGTCGCGGCCGTAAACCTCGAAGCCCATGCGGCGGGCATAGTCAGTGCCGACCTCGAAGCCGCTGGCATAGATCAGGCAGTCGAGCTCATAGGCCTTACCGTCAACCACGACGGCGTTCTCGGTGATGCGCTCAACGCCCTGCCCTTTGGTGTCGACCAGATGCACGTTGGGACGATTGAAGGTGTCGAGATATTCGTCGTGGAAGCATGGCCGCTTGCAGAACGCCTTGTACCAGGGCTTGAGCGCCGCCGCGGCGGCTTCGTCCTTCACGACGGTATCGACGCGCGCGCGGATCTCTTCCATCTTGCGGTAGTCGGCCTGCTCGATGACCTTCAACGCCTCTACGAGCGAGGTCACCGGCTGCGGCTGGCGGCGCGGCGCGAGCAGGATCTCGCCAAGCAGGCCGGTCCAGCCGTCCTGCACCAGGTCCCGTTCGAACGGCTCGCCGGAGATGACCGCAGTGAAATTGTCCATGCGCTCGCGCTGCCAGCCGGGCTTGAGGCTCTGCGCCCAGTTTGCGTCCGTCGGACGGTCATCGCGCACGCCGATCGCCGATGGCGTGCGCTGGAAGACGTAGAGCTCTTTCGCCGATCGGCCGAGATGCGGCACGCATTGCACGGCGGTCGCGCCGGTCCCGATGATGCCGACGCGCTTGTCGGCGAGACCGGTGAGACCGCCTTCGGCCGTGCCGCCGGTGTAGCCATAGTCCCAGCGGCTGGTGTGGAAGCTGTGTCCCCTGAAGGTCTCGATGCCGGGAATGCCCGGCAGCTTCGGACGGCTCAGCGGCCCCCCGGCGAGAATGACGAAGCGTGCGCGGATGCGATCGCCACGATCGGTCTCGACCAGCCAGCGTCCCTCCTGCTCCTGCCATTCCATCCGCGAGATGATTGTCTGAAACAGGGCGCGCTCGTAGAGGCCGAAGTGACGGCCGATGCGGCGGGAGTGTTCGTAGATTTCGGGCGCCCGCGCATATTTGCGCACCGGCATGTAGCCGGTCTCTTCCAGCAGCGGCAGATAGATGTAGCTCTCGGTATCGCAGGCCGCACCGGGATAACGATTCCAGTACCAGGTGCCGCCGAAATCGGCGGCCTTTTCCACGATCCGGAAATCATCGATGCCGGCCTCGCGCAGGCGCGCGCCGCAGAGCAGCCCACCGAAGCCACCGCCGACGATGAGAACTTCGGTCTCTTCGCTGACAGCTGCGCGCGCAAATCCGGGATCGGCCCAGGGATCGTCGAGATAGCGGCCGAAATCGCCTGCGACCTCGACATATTGCGCCTTGCCCTCGGCGCGCAAACGCCGGTCGCGCTCGTCGCGATAGCGCGCACGGAGTGCGGAAATATCGACCGTAGATTCGCCGGCTGCACCGGTCTTGTGTCTTTCCGCTGACATCGATTTCCTCCACGGCGGACGCTGCTTCGGATCAGTTAGCCCCGAAAAAGTGACGCATGCAATCGCGTCGCTCGCTTTTTGCGTGAACGCCGCATGACGTTCCGCTAACCTCACGCGCAAATCACAACATATGCCACGCAACGACGTGGCCGCGGAGGAGACCATGCGGGGATTGATGATGGATATGCCGCTCCTGATCAGCGGCCTGATCCAGTATGCCGCGGACTATCACGGCGAAGCCGAGATCGTCGCGCGCGAGATCGAGGGCGACATCCATCGCTACACCTACGCCGACGCCCATCCACGCATCAAGCGCATGGCGCTGGCTCTGAAGCGGCTCGGCATGAAGCAAGGCGACCGCGTCGGCACCCTGGCCTGGAATACGCACCGGCATTTCGAGATGTTCTATGCCGCGCCCGGCATGGGCTATGTGCTGCACACCATCAATCCGCGGCTGTTCCCCGAGCAGCTCGTCTACATCATCAACCACGCCGAGGACCGGCTGCTGTTCATCGACCGCGCCACGCTGCCGCTGGTCGAGGCGATCGCGCCGCAACTGAAGACGATCGAGGCCTATGTCGTGATGTCCTCGCGCGAGCGGATGCCGGAGACCAGGCTTGCGAACGTGCATTGCTATGAAGATCTCCTCGCCAGCGAGAACGGCGCCGGTTTCGCCTGGCCGGAGTTCGACGAAAAATCCGCATCCACCATCTGTTACACGTCGGGCACGACGGGCAACCCCAAGGGCGTGATCTACTCGCACCGCGCCGCCATCCTGCAGACCATGACCTGCTGCAATTTCGACTTCCTGCCGGGACATCTCGAAGGCGTACGCGAAGTCATGATGCCGATGGCGCCGCTTTTCCACGGCAACGGCTGGAACATGCCGTTCACCGCGCCTTACACGGGATCGAAGCTGGTGCTGCCCGGCCGCAACTATGAGCCCGACAAGCTCTATGAGCTGCTCGAAGGCGAGAAGGTGACGCTCTCCGCCGGCGTGCCGAGCTTCTGGCTGATCCTGCTCGATTGGCTGGGTCGCACCGGCAATAAATTCTCGACGCTGCGCGCGACGCTGTCGTCCGGCTCGGCGCCGCCGCGCGCGATGGTCGAGAAGCTCAAGCGCGACTATGACATCGACTACATCCAGGCCTGGGGCATGACCGAGGCCCTGGGCTGCTCTATGCCGGGCTTGCGGCCCGGCTCCGAGCATCTCGGCGACAAGGAGAAATTCGACCGGCGCCAGGTGTCGGGCCGCGCCTGCTTCGGCACAGCCTTGCGCATCGTCGACGACGGCGGCAACGAGCTGCCGCGCGACGGCAAGACCGTCGGCCATTTGCGCGCCCGTGGCCCCTGGGTCGCCTCCGGCTACATGAAGCTTGACGAGGGCCTCGACCGTGATGGCTGGCTGATCACCGGCGACATGGCGGTGATCGACAGCCAAGGCCACGTCACGCTGACCGATCGCTCCAAGGACGTGATCAAGTCCGGCGGCGAATGGATCTCCTCGATCCAGCTTGAGGACGTCGCATTGTCCCACCCTGACGTGCTTCAGGCCGCGGTGGTCGCGATCAACCACGAGAAATGGCAGGAGCGTCCGCTGCTCCTCGTCGTCCGCAAGAAGGGCGCGACCGTGGACGGCAAGACCTTGCTCGACCACATGCGCCCGAAGATCTCGAGCTGGTGGATGCCGGATGCGGTCGAATTCCTGGACGAATTTCCGATGACCGGCACCGGCAAGGTGCTCAAATCCGCGTTGCGCGAGAAGTTCAGGGAGTACCGCGTCGCCTGAAGTACGCGCACCCTGCGTGCGCGGTCTTCATCTTTTGGTAGATTCGACGGCGATATATCGAGGTGCCGCTAACTCCAGGGATCGAGGACAGCATGGCGTTTTCCGGATTGGGCCTGCATCTCGGCAATCTGTCGCGCCTGTCGAATGCGCAGACGCGCTCGATCAGCCCCGAGAATTTCACCGGCGAGAAGGGCAAGGGCGGCATGTCCGTCGAAGGGCCCGCCGCGCGCCAGGCTCGCGATCTCGGCCAGGGCTGGAAGATCTCGCCCTATGTCGTGATCGAGCCCGGCGCGACCTTCACGCTCGGCGACATTCAGGGCCAGGGCGCGATCCAGCAGATCTGGATGACGCTGGCGCGCGGGCGGCTCCGTCACTCGATCCTGCGCGTCTACTGGGACCACCAAACGCAGCCAAGCGTGGAATGCCCGGCCGGCGATTTCTTCGCCTGCGGATGGGAGGAGTTCGCGCAGGTGTCCTCGCTCGCGGTCTGCGTCAATCCCGGCCGCGCCTTCAACTGCTACTGGGAGATGCCGTTCCGCACGCGCGCGCGCTTCACGCTGGAGAACCGCAGCGAGGAGCAGCTCACCGTCTACTACCAGATCAACTATGCGCTCACCGAGGTGCCCGAGGACTGCGCCTATTTCCATGCGCAATTCCGGCGTACCAACCCGCTGCCGTACAAAGAGGTCTACACCATCCTCGATGGCGCCAGCGGTGCGGGCCACTACGTCGGCACCTATATGGCCTGGGGCGTCAACAACAACGGCTGGTGGGGCGAAGGCGAGATCAAGTTCTTCATCGACGGCGACGGTGCATTCCCGACCATCTGCGGCACCGGCACCGAAGATTATTTCTGCGGCGCCTATAATTTCGATCCCTATGTCGCGCATGCCGGCCAGGGTCCGGCGCAACAATCCCGTTACCAGGAATTCACCACGCCCTATGCCGGCCTGCCGCAGGTGATCCGTCCCGATGGTGTCTACAAGTCGCAGCAACGCTTCGGCCTGTACCGCTGGCACATCCCCGATCCCGTGCGCTTCCGCTCCGATCTGCGCGTGACGATCCAGGCGCTGGGCTGGCTGCCGGGCGTCAAGGAGGCGAAGTATCTTCCATTGCAGGACGACATCGCCTCGGTCGCGTTCTGGTACCAGACGCTGCCGACCCCGCCCTTCCCGACATTGCCCGGCCCGGATTATCTCGAAATCGGCTAGCCGCCCTTCTCTGCGCTCACAGCATTTGCGCCGCCCGGACGTCGTGAAGATCGTCCGGGCGGCGCCTTCGTGTTCGGCGCCGGCTACCAGGAATACTGGAGCCCCACGCGTCCAAGGGCGCGCACGTCGCTCCACGACTGCGCCGGAAGCGCCACGCCAAACTCCGTCGCGGTCCGGTTGGACGTGGACGTCAAGCTGCCGCGATCGAGACCGAACGCGATGCCCATGGTCAGTGACAGGTTTCCCTGGATCCTGATCATTCCGACCACACCGGCGGCATGCTGCCCGTCGAAGACGGCCCAGTGCGTCGAGATCGCATAGTTGGTCCCGTCGGGCAGGAACGGATTGACGAGCGAAGTCGCCATGGCCGTTCCCGTCGCTGCACGGGTAATCTGGCGTGCGAGATCGAACTGGCTCTGCACCGTCTGCCCCGCGTTCACGCAGGTGTCAGTACCCGGTATGTAGAAGAAGTTGGCACCGTAGACCGAGCAGATCTTTTCGTACTCGACCGCAGCATGGCCGGGCGTCGGGATCGCCAGAACCAGAGCGGCAGTCGCAAGGATAGCGCGCAGTTGACGTCGGAAGACGTCTCGTGCCGCGTTGATTTGCTTCCACATGTTTGTCTCCAATCAGTGACGTTGGCGCGGCTCAGTAACGAGCAACGATGGCATCGCCGTTGAAGCGGTAGTTCACGCCGAGCTTCACGAGGTGAAGGTCATGGTCGACGTTCTGGGTGCTGATCCGTGTGCTCAGCGCGATCGCAGCCGGACCGAAATACAGATAGTCGTACTCCAGTCGCGCCGAGAGATTGCTCGTCAGCGCGTATTCAAGGCCGACGCCGCCGGTCAAACCGGTCCGCTGATGGTTCACGTCGAGCGGAGCAACCGTGCCGACATAGGCCTGGTAGGCGACATTTGCCCAGGCAACGCCGCCTTTGGCGTAAGCCAGTACGTTATCAAACGCGTAGCCGATGCGACCGGTGCCCGTCGCCATCGCCTGGTACGACACTGAGAGGCCGGACAAGATGGGGTTCGCGGGATCGAACGGACGATTGCCCTTGATCGACGCCCAGGAAAGATCGAGCTCGGCACCGACCACGATGTTGTCGAACTGCCAGTTGGCGCCAACCTGCGCACCTGCGAGCGCGCCCTTTGTGTCCATCGTGAAGCGATCTTGCGCGAATGCGAAGCTCGGGTCGACGAGCCGGCTGCTGCCCATGCCATAACCGCCATGAGCACCAATGTAGAAGCCGTTCCAGAGCGGCACCGGAGCGACGACCGGAGCCTTCACTGTCATGTCGGCCGCGTTCGCGGATGTGGCAGTGAGCGGCATGGCCGCGAGAAGCAGCGTGGCGGCAGCAACGCAAGAGAGGAAGCGGCGCGCCGAACGCGAGAGAGAGATTGTCATGGGATGGTCTTTCAAATGTCAGAATGAATTTTAGGAGCGAGCGTCGCGTGCATCACCAGGCGTACATGAACCCCGCGCGGCCGAGGCCACGGACGTCACTCCACGATTGCGCCGGGATCGCCGTGCCGAATTCCGTCTGCGTGCGGTTGGTGAGGGACGTGAGGCTTCCCTTGTCGAGGCCGAGCGAGAAGCCGCCCGAGAACACGAAATTGCCGGAGACCCGCACGAGCCCTGAGAAGCCCGCTGCGTGCTGGCCGTCATAGGTCGCCCAGTGGGTCGAGACCGCGTAATTGGTGCCGGTCGGAAGCCACGGCGCGACGAGCGACGCGGCCATCGCGGTGCCGGTCGAAGCGCGGGTCTGCGCACGCGCGAGATCGAACTGGTTCGTCGCGATCTGGTTGGCGTTGGTGCAGGTGTCGGTGCCCGGAATGTAGAAGAAGCCGGCGCCGTACAAGGAGCAGACCTTGACGTACTCGACTGGAGCGGCGGCGTGGCTTGGTGCGGCGATCATGGCGCCGAGGCCGGCGGTGACGACTGCGGCGATCTTGGACATGGTGGACATGACGTTGTCTCCGAGGATTTCTGTTGAATGTTGTTTCGATGTGCCGGGGAATTAACGCGGGAGGCCGCCGTCGCCGTTGAAACGGACGTTGATGCCGGCCTTCACCACCTGGACGAAATGCTTGATCTCGGAGGTCGTGTCCTGGCTCACCCAATGCAGCGTTTCGGTGGGGAGAAAGATCGCGCTGTATTCGACCTTGGCGGAGACGTTGCGCAGGAAGGCCACTTCCAGGCCGACGCCGCCGACGGCACCGAACAGCTCGCGGTTGTAGTTGGTGATCTCCGGGGTGAACCGCGACGAAAGCTCCATGCGGGCATAGGCGGCACCGCCCTTGGCATAGGCGAGCCATTGGCCCGATGCGTAGCCGACACGGCCCGTCGCGGTCGCGAGGGCGGTGTAGCCGACCCCGTTGGTGGTGCTCGACGTGAGAAGGGGCGAGGTGCTGGTGTTGCCCTTCACGAAGGACCAGGAGCCGTCGACCTCGGCACCAAGGACATAGTTGCCCAGCTGCCAATTGTAGCCGAGTTGCCCGCCCGCGAGCGGTCCGTTGTAGTAGGCAAAGAACGGATTGTTGGCGGGGCTGTTGAGGGGATCGCGAAACTCCGACTTCCCCCATCCCCAGCCGCCATGGACACCGGCGTAGAATCCAGACCAGGAGACGACGGGTGCAGGCAGCGGACCGCCGGCGAAAGCAGGTGAAGTGATAATCGCGCTCACCGCTGCAACGGCGGCGGCGAGTCTGATGCGGTGAGTGACGGAGCGTTCTGATTGCGTGTGCATGTCGATGTCCATTTCCTTTTTCCAATTCAAGAGTGTGTTTCTTATATTTATCTATTTTAGATTGTGCTTTGAGATGCAACGTTTGGATCAAGCCCTTGCTTGCTTTTGAACGAACGAAACCGGCGACCGCGCAGCTTGCGAATCGACGGGACGAACTACCGGTTGTTGGAAGAACCCGCGCGCAGTCTAGGACAGTGCGCTCCGCGTCCTATCGACTGGCGAACTAGGGGCGCGCGATCCGTAAGGATGTGCTTCCGTAGTCCCCTTGTGTTGTCATGACTGCTGCCCCCACTTTTGATTGAGGCCGATCTTAGGCACGACCTTTCGGATTGCCAGTCGCGTCAAAGTCACAGTTGCTGATTGTTTCCCACGCGCTTCTCATTCGGTGCACAAACGCAAGACAACGCATGAATGGGCGTCAATATCGCTACGCAACAGGTGAGCTCTGACGCGATTTGCGCGGAGCCGCGCCGATGAAAATGCGATGAGGCAAGCGCCGCTATCGCCGACTCGATTCTGATGCAGGCCGGCCCCGCGTGCAGGCGCTGCTTGGTCTACAGGAGGTCCAGATGCTCTATCCGATGTCGCCCAAAGTCGTCGAACTCAAGCGCAAGCTCGAAAGTTTCATGGACCGGCACATCTATCCGAACGAGGAGCGCTTCTATCGCGAAGCGGAAGAGCTCGGACCGTGGAAGGTCTATCCCGTCGTCGAGGAGCTGAAGCCACTGGCGCGCGCCGAAGGTCTCTGGAATTTGTTCCTGCCGGAGTCCGGCCACGGCGCGGGTCTCACCAATCTCGAATATGCCCCGCTCTGCGAGGTGATGGGGCGCACGCATCTGGCGCCCGAAGTGTTCAACTGCTCGGCGCCCGACACCGGCAACATGGAGGTGCTGGAGCGCTATGGCACGGAGAAGGACAAGGAGCGCTGGTTGAAACCGCTGCTCGCCGGCGAAATCCGCTCCTGCTTCGCCATGACCGAGCCCGCGGTCGCATCATCCGATGCGACGAACATCGAAAGCTCGATCGTGCGCGACGGCGACCATTACGTCATCAACGGGCGGAAATGGTACACGACCAACGCGACCGATCCCCGCTGCAAGATCTGCATCTTCATGGGCAAGACCGATCCGGACAATCCCGACCGCCACAAGCAGCAATCCATGATCCTCGTGCCGATGGACACGCCGGGCATCGAGGTCAAGCGTCCCCTCCCCGTGTTCGGCTTCTACGGTGTGCCCGACCGCGCTTCCGAGGTCGTATTCACCAATGTGCGTGTGCCCAAGGAGAACATGCTGCTGGGCGAAGGCCGCGGCTTCGAGATCGCACAGGGCCGCCTCGGCCCCGGCCGCATCCATCACTGCATGCGGCTGATCGGCCTTGCCGAGCGCACGCTGGAAAAGATGTGCCGCCGCGTGCGCAGCCGCGTGGCCTTCGGCAAGCCGGTGTCGGAGCAGACCGTGACGCAGGAGCGCATTGCGGAAGCCCGCATCATGATCGAGCAGGCCCGGCTGCTGACACTCAACGCCGCCTATGCGATGGACACGGTCGGCAACAAGGTCGCGAAGGCTGAGATCGCGATGATCAAGGTCGCCGTGCCCAACATGGCCTGCCAGATCATCGACTGGGCCATCCAGGCCCATGGCGGCGGCGGCACCTCGAACGATTTTGGCTTGACCCAGGCCTACGCGACCGCGCGCCTGCTGCGGCTTGCCGATGGGCCGGATGAAGTCCACAGGAACCAGATCGCGCGGTTCGAGCTGAAGAAATACTCGAATGCCTGAGTAGACATTGGCTCGTCAGTCCCGAGCCGAACGCCTGAGCGTCGGAGTCTAATCGACGCTTGGCGGCTCCTGGATGGGTGCAGACACATTTTGCTTCGAAATCGCTTCGAGCATCGCTCCGAAAATGATGATCGGCAGATAGAACGCAAGCATGATCGTATTCCTCCTGCTGTGACAACCTTGGCCTGCAGGACCAGGTTCCTCAAATTGACACTCGCCCGCCTCGGAACAATTTCGTCGCTTACCTAGCAACCGACGAAACCGAGTCGCAGGCAGTGTCAGGAACGCATCGCGTCAATCGCATGGGCGATCAGAACGACTGCGCTCGCGGCAATGAGAAACACAAACAACCAGCTCATGTCCGCCTCCGATCCCGGAAGTGAACGCGGTCATCCATGCACAGTCAAAAACCATCGGTCTGGAACCGCTATTCAACGGCTGGCTGATGCTTCGCAGCAACATTTGCGTCCGCTGTCGGCTCTATCGGCAGAATGCCAGAAGGAGCAACGCACCGACGACGCAGGCTGCCAGGACTAAAAACCAAACGCCCATACGGTCCCCCGACTCACACAAGCGCGTCAGGATTAGCCCTGCGATTTGGCATTGAAACGCTTGTTGGCGGTTTTCCCCAAGCCAGGCGCGATCCATGGGCTCGTTGCGTTAGTCCAATACCTCTACCGTCGCGGAGCGGCCGGCGACGAGCGAGATGGTGTCGGGGACATTGTCCAACGCGATGCGCACGGGGACGCGCTGGGCGAGCCGCACCCAGCTGAAGGTCGGGTTGACATTGGCAAGCAGGTTCGCGCCCTCAGCGCGGTCGCGGTCCTCGATGCCGGCGGCGATGCTCTCGACATGGCCTGACAGCGTGACCGTCTCGCCCATCAGGCGGACCCGCACCTTGTCGCCGGTGCGAATGCGCGCGAGCTTTGTCTCTTCGAAATAACCCTCCACGTGCAACGTATCCGTGTCGACCAGCGCCATCACGCCCTTGCCGGCCGTGACGTAAGCGCCGGGACGCAGATCCATATTGGTGATGACACCGTTCACGGAGGCGTGGACCTCGCTGCGATCGAGGTTGAGCTGGGCGACCGCGCGGTCGGCAACGGCCTGATCGAACGCCGCCTTGGCCTGGAGCTGGGTGGCCAACACCTGCTCCTGCTTCTGCTGCGATACCGCATCGGTGGTCAGCGCGCTGTAGCGCTTCAAATCGGAATTGGCCTGGTCGAGCGTGGCCTGATGACCCGCCACCGATGCATCGGCTTGCCGCAAGGCCAGCGCGAAACGTTCGCGATCAATCCGGAACAGCACATCGCCGCGATGGACTTTCTGGTTGTCCTTGACCAGCACCTCCGTGACGAACCCGGAGACGTCAGGCGCGACCTGCACCACATCGGCGCGGACGCGACCGTCGCGGGTCCAGGGCTGCTCCATGTAATAGACCCAAAGTTCACGGCCGACCGCGAGCGCGGCGACGACGGCGAGAACGGTCAGCGCAAGGCGGCCAAACCAGGCGAAATTCCCCTTCATGGCAAAAACTCCGAGAGATAGACGACGCCGCCGAGAAGACAGACGAAAATCGCGAAATCGAACAGCGCACGGTGCCAGACCAGCCGGTAGAGGTCGAAGCGCTGCATGAGCCGGCGCAGGATCGCGCTCAGGACATAGGCGACGATGATCCACAGCAGCAGCGCCGGCACGAGCACGCCATAGATGTCGATCACGTATCTCATGCGGCAACACTCTCGCCTGTACGCGGCCGGTAGGCCGGTGCGTCCGGGAACAGGCCGCGGCGGATGCCGACGAGGCCGATCAGAGCGTCTTCGCGCGCGCTGTCATTGGAATCCGTCACCGCCTTGGCCAGCGCCCGATCGACGCTGGTCAACAGCTCGGTCGGCATTGCTCCACCGGCATGGCTGCGGCAAGCGATCGCGAGCTGATCAAGCATGTCGTCGATGACGGCAATGGTGGTTGCGGCAAGCCCATAGCGGGCGCGGCGCAGGTCGATGATATTGATCCCGATTCGAAGCTGCACGAGGCTGTCGGCATCGTGGCGATCGCTCTCGGAGAGGAAGGCGATCCGCTGCACCAGAAGGCCCAGACGGTGCAGCATGAGGCCCGCAAACTCTGCCCGATCATGCTTGCCACGGCGCTCGGCAGCGACCGCGAGCGTCTTCCAGCTCGATAGCACCAGGCGATTGGCGATCCACTCGGCGCCGACCCCGCGCGCGATCCGCGTCACGAGCTCGGCGATGACGACGCCGACGAAGAAGGCGACCGCGGAATTGGCATAGGATGCGAAATCCGCGCTGTAGGTCGATTGCAGCGCCAGCAGCGTGGCCGTGTTGGCCGCGAGCGCCATGCCTGTTCCCGCCGTTGCCGGCCGTCCGATCAGGAAGCCGTAGAGCAGAAAGGTCGGCGCCAGCGCGACGATCAGAACCTCGATATGAGAGATCGCGGGCACCAGCGCGAACAGATAGATCGCGACGACCACGATGGCGACCAGCGACCACAGGCCGAAACTGCGGATGAAACGTGCGGGCTCGTCCTGCGCGGCAAAGAAGGAGCACGCGACCGCCGCCATCATCGGCGCCGAGGCGCCGTCCGGCCAGCCGGTCCCGATCCAGAACGCGCAGCAGATCAGGATGGCCGTGGCCGCGCCGGCCGCCGACCACAAGGCAAGGCCGCGGTCGCGATGGCGCACCGGCGCGGCACCGGCCTCGGAACGGAAGGCCAGATCGAGCGTCGAAACATTGCGGCTCTCGGCGATGGCCTCGCTGAGCACGTGGCAGTCGCGCGAGAGGTCGACCAGCTCGCGCAGCCGCAACAGGAGGCTCGTGGTGATGATCCGCTCCCATGAGGCGCTGTCATCGAGCACCGCCTGTCGCTCTGCAATCATGGCGCGGATCGGCTCGGCCGGTTTCCGCGCGCCGACATCGCTCGCTATCCATTGCGCAAGATCCTCCAGCAGCCGCTTCAGCTCGGGCTGCCGGCGCAACGCCTCCTTCCCCAGCGCTGCCAGCCGATCCTCCAGCGAGGCGATCACCGGCAACAGCATCAGCATGCGCAGCCGGATCTCGCCGAGGCCAGTCACCACATTGCGATCGGTCAGCCGGTCATACGCGAGATGAGTGGAAAGCGTGTCGATCTCGACGATGTCGGTCGCAAGCTTGAGTCGCCTGCCGCGGCGCGTTTCACTCGTTCCCTGACGAAGCAGCACCGCCTGGCTCAGGCGCTGCGCATCCGACAGCCAGGCGTCGACGCGATTGGCAACGGCTGGCGCGACGCTGCGGGGAAAGACGATGGTGGAGACGAGGCTCGCGCAGATGATGCCGAGGGAAATCTCCTCCACCCGCGCAATGGCGGTATCGAAGATGGCGCCGGGCTCGGAGACCGAGGGAAACCCGATCAACGCGACCGTGTATCCCGCCAGCATGAAGACATAGCTGCGCGGCGTGCCATCCAGCAGCGACAGATAGAGGCAGAGCCCGACCCAGAGCGCGATCGCGAGGCAAAGCAATTCCGGTGCATCGATCAGGTTCGGCACCAGCGCCACCGTCATGGTGGCGCCGACCAGCGTGCCCATGACGCGAAAGAACGCTTTTGAGCTGGTCGCGCCCGCCAGCGGCTGCGAGGTGATGTAGACCGTCGCCATCGCCCAATAGGGCCGCGGCAGGTCCATGGCGAATGCGATGACGAGCGCCAGCATCGACGCGGCAAACGTCTTCAACGCAAAAATGACGTCCGCGTGGCGGACCAGGAACGGCTCGTCTGCGCGCATGCTATTTCGTCTCTGGACCGGTCTTGGTGTCCTGCAGGCGACTGGCCCGCTGCTCGATGCGCTGAAGAGTTTCGAAGGTTATCGCAAGTTCGTCCGCGCCGATATCCTTGAGCAGGCTCGCCCGCACCCGGCGTAGCACCCGGTTGGTCTCTTCGACCTTCGCCCCGCCCGCTTTGGTCAGATGTAGCGTTTTGGCACGGCGGTCGCTCCGATCCTCGCGGCGTTCAACCAGCCCCTCGGCCTCGAGCAGATCGATCAACCGGACCAGCGACGGCCCCTCGATGCCGAGCTCGTCGGCGAGCACGCCCTGACGCACGTTCTCGCCCTGCCGCGACAGCACCAGCAGCGGAATCGCTGTCGCGTAGGACAGGCCGTGATCGGACAGCGCCTGATCCGACTCGCGGCGCCAGATGCGGGCCAGTCGCGCGATCAGCCGGCCGATCTCACCGTGGATATGCGCCTGCGAGGGAGCCATGCAAATTAGATAGGACGCGAACTATTAGCCTGCAACTATATAATCCGGCGTGTGGCAATCGATCACGCAAATGCGAACGAGGACAGCACTGGATGGGACCGGGTTCCGCGACCGAGGCAAGGGAGACGATAGCGGGCGAGAGCACGCTGACGCTGGTCCCGACCTTCGTGGTCGTCGCTGTGGACGCGACGGGCATGGGAATCATCCTGCCCCTGCTGCCGTTCTACTCGCAGCGGCTCGGCGCGACGCCGTTCCTGCTCGGCGCGCTGATCTCGGTCTATGCCGTCTGTCAGCTCGTTGCCGGCCCTGTGGTCGGCATGCTCTCGGATCGCTACGGCCGGCGGAAGGTTCTGGTCGTCAGCCAGATCGGCACTTTCATCGGCTTCATCCTGCTCGCATTGGCGGGCAACCTGACGCTGGTGTTCCTGGCGCGCATCATCGACGGCCTGACATCAGGCAACATCTCGGTCGCTCACGCCTATGCCGCCGAGCACAGCGCGCCGGCAACACGCAAGCAGGCACTCGGCATGACCAGCGGCGCGATTGGAACCGGGCTGCTGCTCGGCCCTGCTCTCTCGAGCTTCCTCGTGCACTACGGCCAGACCGCGCCGGTGTGGGCCGCGGCCGCGCTATCGCTGATCAGCATCGTTGCGACGATCGCCCTGCTCCCGCCTGATCACCCGGCGTCCGAGCCGCTCTACCAGCACCGCGTGCCCGAGCCGACGCCGACCCGCAGCCTGCTCGGCATGCGCTACGCCTGGCGGCTGCTCGGCCTGCTCATCGTGTTCTTCTTCGTCAACTCGATGTTCCTGTCGCAGATCGGCCTGTTCCTGTCGGCGCGGTTCTCCTGGGACGGACATCCGTTCGGCGCGCGCGAACTCGGCTGGATGTTCGCCTATGCCGGCTTCATCAACATGGTGGTTCAGGGACTGCTCATCACGCGTGTGAGCATCATCGCGTCAGACCGCAGCATCGTGATGGCCGCGTTCGCTTGCATGGGTCTCGGATTTGCCGGACTTGCGGCCCGCGACAATGTCGGCCTGCTCGTGATCAACCTGACACTGATCATCGTCGGCACCATGTTCGCGCGCAGCACGCTGACGGCCGAGCTGTCGCGCTCGACCGCGATCAACCGGCAGGGCATGATCATGGGCCTGAACCAGTCGCTGATGTCGGGCGCGAATATCAGCGCGCCGCTCCTGAGCGGCGCGCTGATCGGTCATCGGCTGTTCGTTCCGTGGGCGCTTGCTATGGCCGCCATCGCGGCGATCGGCGCGGCGCTGGCTGGCCAGCTGCTGGATGCACCGCGGACGCGCTAGCTCCTCCCCTCACTTCACCAGATAGACGTCGGGGTCAGCGCTCGAGCTCGGCGACTTGAAAGCATTGCGCAGGGCCGCCGACATCGGAACGTTGTAGTTGATATTATTCGGCGGCGTCGGCGACTCCAGCCACCTCTTGTAGAGCACCTCGATCTCCGGGCTCGCGTAAAGCTCCGCGGTCGCACGATCGGCCAGCGCCTTGAACGGCGCATCCTCCCGCCGCAGCATGATCCCGAACGGCTCGGCCTTCGAGAACGTCTCCTCGCTGATCATGAACAGCGCCGGCTCCTTCGAGCGCGCAATCGCGACCGCAAGCTGGACGTCGTCGAGCGCGTAAGCCTGAGCGCGGTCGGTTTCCAGCAGCAGGAACGCTTCGGCTTGATCCACGGCCGGCATTATCCTGATGCCGAGATTTCGCTCGGTGTTGACCTTGGCAAGCTGATTCAGATTGACCGAGCCTGCCACCGCCGTGACGGCCTTGCCCTTGAGATCGTCGATGGTGTTGATCTTCGCGGCCTTCTTGGCCGCAAACCGCGTCGCGCTGAGGAAATGCGTGTTGGTGAAGGCGACCTGCTTCTGGCGGTCGGCGTTGTTTGTCGTCGCCGAGCAGTGCAGATCGAGGGTGCCGTTGACCATCAGCGGAATCCGGTTCGACGACGTCACGGCGAGGGTGTCGACCGCGATGTCGGGCATACTGAGCTGCTTCTTCACGGCATCCACGATCTTGAGGCAGATATCCATCGCAAAGCCGATCGGCTTCTGGTTGCCGTCGAGATAGCTGAACGGAACCGAGGCTTCCTGATAGCCCAGCGTGATCTTCTTGGTCTCCTTGACCTTCTGGAGCGTGCCCGACAGGTCCTCGGCTGAAGCTGCGCCCGCAAGACATGTGACGGCCAGGATAACGGTGGGAAGACGCATCAGAGGCTCCTCAAGGGGATCAAGGGCTGCGCCGGCGCGCAGCCGCGCGTGTGATAGCCCAGAGCCGGACCAACCGCCAGACGAGGTTCCGCCTATCAGCTATCGCGGTTTTATATCGGCAGAACCTAAGGGGGGCGTGGCGCCCCGCCCTATTCGCAGGTGAGCTGCTGCTCGAACCAGCCGGAGACCCGCTCCGACAGCGGCGGCCAAACGCGCTGGAAGTTCGAGAGCTTGCCGACATTGACGCGGTACATCGCCCGCAACTCCTGCTCGATGGCCGGCAGGTCAACGCCCATGCAGGCCCCGTCCTTCGCTATCGTCTTGCCGGCGACGACGACCCCCTTCACCAGCGACGCATTGCCCCGCGCGAACAGAAGCGCCATGGGGTCAACGGGCATGATCTGATCTCGGTCCAGCCGGTCGAGGTCGATCACGACGAAATCGGCGGGATTGCCTGCGACGAGCTCGCCGCTCCCGGGCGCGCCGGTGGCACGGCGCCCGTTGCGGACAGCAAGCGCGAACAGCTCGGCCGGCGTCCAGGTCGCCCTGAAGCCGAGGCCGCCATGGACCATCTGCACCAGCCGCATCTCGCGCAGGATGTCGTCGTCCTCGTCCAGCGCCAACCCGTCGACGCCGACCGCGATGGCGCAGCCACATTTGTGTGCGACGGCGATCGGGGCGAGCCCCGAGCGCAGATGCATGTTCGAGCTGAAATTGGTGACGATGCGCGCGCCGGAGGCTGCGATCATCTCCAGCTCATCGGGACGGGCGTGGATGCAGTGCGCCAACGTCAGCCGCTCCGAGAGGAAGCCGATATCGCGCAGCCAGCGCACCATGTCCGGAAAGTTTTGGTCGGCCCAGGCGCGCTGATAGACGGTCTCCAGCAGATGCATGTGAATGCGGCGGCCCGTCTGCGCCGAGTTCTCCGCCACCGCCTCCAGCAGCGGCTTCGAACACCATTGCACACCGGCGGGCCCGAGCTGCACGTCGACCATCGGGCCGGAGATGGCGGCGGCAATCGCATCGGTCAGCTCGATATAGGCCTTCGGAGACATCGGCGCGCGGACAAAGAGGTCTTCGATGGTCTTGCGGTCGTCACTGGGGAGGCCGGAGAGAATCGGCTCGGCATCGCCATAAACGATCGGATTCTGGTCCCGCACCGCGAGGGCAAATGCCACGCGGATGCCGACATCGGATGCCGCCCTCGCAATCGCCTTGGCTTCATCGAGCAACGGCATCGTCCCGCTTGGGCGGGTGTAGTGCACCATCATCGCCGCGCAACCAGCCCTGGCGGAACGTGCCAGTGCGGAGGCCGCGGTCAGATAGGGGTCGATGGGCGAACCGAGCGCGGTGCGCAGGATCCAGCTTTCGAGGGGCATGCCGACCGCCCCGAAGGACGACGCGGTCGCGCGCGCATGATCATGGGCGTTGACGAAGGCAGGAATGACGAAGGAGCGAGGCCCGCCAGCAGGCCCCGCTCCTTCAAGAATGTCGGTGATGATACCACTATCGTACCGCAGCACGACATTGTCGGTCACACCGAGATCAGGGCCACGGAACAGGCTGGTTGCCGCAATCTCCGTGGCCATGACGGTCTCTCCAAAGATCGGTGAAGATCAGTTGGCAGTATACACCAGCTCCCGCTCCGCACGCGGCGGCAGGAACTCGCGCGAGAACACATCTGCGGGCGTCGGCGCGCGGGCGAGCTGATAGCCCTCGACCACGATTCCGATGGCGCGCGTCATGCGGTCATCCTTGATGTCGCCGATGCCGATCTCCTTCATCTCGGGCGAGACGATCAGCTTGTCGAAGGAATATTGCAGCCGGCGCTTCTCGACGGCGACGTCGATCAGATTGTCGTAGTTCAGCGCCGCCTTCATGCCGGCGTTCTGGTCCTTGGCCACCGCGATCGCGCCCTTGTTGATGGCGCGCACGAGCCCGGCCACCGCCTTCGGATTGGACGCGATCAGCTTTTTCGAGACCATCACGCCGTTGGAGTAGAGGTCGAGGCCGTACTCACCGAACGAGAACCATTTGAAATCCT
Organism: Bradyrhizobium sp. LA6.8; assembly: GCF_040547935.1. Classification (NCBI taxonomy): domain Bacteria; kingdom Pseudomonadati; phylum Pseudomonadota; class Alphaproteobacteria; order Hyphomicrobiales; family Nitrobacteraceae; genus Bradyrhizobium; species Bradyrhizobium sp. LA6.8. The sequence continues at coordinate 1,049,204 of NZ_JBEPQQ010000001.1, read as the reverse complement.
TGTCCGGGTCCTGGCGGTTGAGCACGAGGTTGAAGTAGCTGGTGATGTTGAACACGAGCGCCGCGTCGATATCGCCCTTGATCAGCATCGGCTCCTGGAGGTTCGGGGCCATGTTGGAGATCTTGATCTTCTCGCCGTCGAGCCCGTTCTTGCGGGTGAACACCGGCAACAGCCGCGTCGTCGGCGTGCCCTGCGCGCCGCCCAGCGTGTGGCCCTCAAAATCCTTGATGGTGTTGATGCCGCTGGTCTTCTTGGCGACGATCGCGAACGGCGGCTGGTTCCACATCATGTAGACCATGACGGGCGCCTCCTGCGGCTTGGTCGAGGCGTTCTGGATGATGGCATTGACGTCGCCGAAGCCGGCGTCATAGGCCCCCGACATCACGCGCGTGACGGTGGCGCCGGAGCCCTCGCCCTGGTCGATGACGACGTTGAGGCCTTCCTGTTTGAAGTAGCCGTTGTCCTTGGCGTAGAAGAATGCGGCATCGCTGCCTTGGGTCTTCCAGCCCAGCGTGAACTTGATCGTGGTGTCCTCGGCCGTGGCAGCGCCCGCGGACAGAGCCAATCCCAGAAGCGCGACAGTTACTTTTCTCAACATCGAGACCTCCTCAAGCTTCGTTGCATGACGGTTCAGAAATTCAGGTGGCGATCACGTCGTTCTTGCGCGTGGCCCAGCCGGTGACACGGCCTTCAATCAGCGAGAACACGGCGTAGAGCGCGACGCCGAGGCCGGCGAGCACAAACAGCCCGGCGAACACCAGCGGTACGTTGAAATTCGAGGACGCGGTCATCATGACGTTGCCGATGCCGCGGTTGGAGGCGACCGTCTCCGACAGCACGGCGCCGACGAAGGCGTAGGAGATCGCGACCTTCAGCGAGGCGAAGAAGAACGGCATGGTCCTGGGCAGACCGACATTCCAGAGGATGTCGAACTTGCTGGCGCCGAGCGCCTTCAACACGTCTTCGAGCTCGGGCTCGGTGGTCGCGAGGCCCGTGGCGATATTGACGACAATCGGGAAGAAGCAGATCGACAGCGCGGTCAGCACCGCCGGCACCGTGCCGGAGCCGAACCACAGCACGAAGATCGGCACCACCGCGACTTTGGGGATCGAGGAGAAGCCGATCAGCAACGGATAGCAGGTGTCATAGGCCGTCTTGGAGACGCCGATGATGGCGCCGAGGGCGACCCCAAGCGCAACGCCGAGGACGAAGCCGAACATGGTGGTCGCGAGCGTCTGCACGATGTGCGGCCACAGCACCGGGAAGCGCTGGAACAGCGTGACAAAAACCTGCGACGGCCGCGGCAGCACCAGGTCGGACATGCCGGTCATCAGGCAGAACAGCTCCCAGGCGACGAAGAACAACACGATCAGCCCCGCCGACCACGCCTTCTGCCTGACATCGATCCCGAACATCAGCCTGTCCCCTGTTGGGCCGCACTGCGCGCATCCTCGATGAAGGCGCGCAGCTTCTGGTTCAGCGCGACGAAATCCGGCTCGAACGTCATCGCGACGGTGCGCGGGCGCGCGAATTCAACTCGGCTGTCGTCGAGGATGCGGCCGGGGCGCGCACTCATCACGCAGATGCGGCTGGCGAGGAAACCGGCCTCGCGCAGATCGTGGGTCACGAGCAGAACCGTCGGCTTGTGCGTCATCCAGAGGTTCTGGAGGATCGCCCACAGCTCCTCGCGGGTGAACTGATCAAGCGCGCCGAAGGGCTCATCCAGCAGCAACATGCGCGGCTCGTGGATCAGCGCGCGGCAGAGATTGGCGCGCTGAAGCATGCCGCCGGAGAGCTGCCAGGGATAACGACTGCCGACCCCCCTAAGCCCGACCTGCTCCAGCAGCGCATTGGCCTTGTCGCGAAACTCGGTCTTACGCAGCTTGCGGAAGTTCGAGCGGAAGGGCTCGACGATCTTCAGCGGCAGCATGATGTTCCGCTCGATCGTCATCCACGGCAGCATGGTCGGGTTCTGAAAGGCCATGCCGACCCGCAGCGCCCGCGCCGCGACCTCGCGGCCGCCGACGATGACGACGCCGCTGGTCGGCTGCACCAGGCCAGAGACGAGGCGCAAAATGGTCGATTTGCCGCATCCGGATGGGCCGACCAGCGCGACAAACTCACCGTCGGCGATCCGCAACGTCGTCTTCGACAGAGCCGGCACGGCGCGGTCGCCGCGCCCGAAGGTCACGGAGGCCTCGGACAGCTCGATGGCAACAGGGCCGGAGCCTTCGGGAACGGGCCGGCCGTCAAACTGGGCGTTGGGTTGCATGCGCATCACAGCCAAAGTGCATGCAAGCTGGGTGCCAGTCGGCCGTCCTCGCAAAATCAATGATTTGGCCAAACTCCCCGCCGGATGGCCGGATTCGATTTAGGCAATTCGGCCGCCAAACTGCATGCAATTGGAGCGCTGGATTGGACTTAGCCTTGTGCTAAAGAGAGGTTTCGACCCTCCCCGCAAGGATTCGCCGATGGCGGCGCGCACCACCAGCAAGACCTCTGAATCATCGGACAAGGTCAGCGTGATCTGCCGCGCGCTCAGGCGCGCGATCATCGAGCAGGCGCTGGAACCCGGTGCAAAGCTGCCCGAGGATGCGCTCGGCGAACGTTTCGGCGTCAGCCGCACCATTGCGCGCCATGCGCTGGGACAGCTTGCTGCCGAAGGTCTCGTCGAGCTCCGCCGCAACCGGATCGCGGTGGTGGCAACGCCGAGCTGGCAGGAGGCGCGCGACGCATTTGATATCCGCATCCAGCTCGAGGGCCTTGTCGTCCGCCAGCTCGCGGGCAAGCTAAGCAAGAGCCAGATCGCCGAGCTGAATGCCCATGTTGACGCCGAGGACCGCGCGCGCGGCGGCACGGATGCAGTTTCGATCCGGCTCGCCACCGAATTCCACATCCTGCTCGCGCACATGACGAACAGCCCGATCCTGGTGCGCTATGTCAGCGAGGTCGCCTATCGCTGCTGCCTGACGCTGTCGCTCTACAGCCGACCGCATTCAACCGAATGCGCGATCAACGAGCACCGCGCCATCATCACATCGCTCGCCAAGGGCGACGAAGCCAAGGTGATGCAATTGATGCATCATCATCTGGATTCCGTGGCCAATCGTGCATTGGTGGCCCCCACCCCGCAACGTGGCCGCGACCTGCTCGATATTCTCGCGCCTTATGCGGATGAAGTGACGAGCGACCGCGTCGTCAAGCTGCCGAAAGTGGCGCGAAGAGGTTAGGCCTCAATCCCGCGCTGGACCAGGATACGCTCGGCGCTATCGTTCCAGACGTCCATCTTCACGATCTGTCCGCTCCGCACGACGAAGCGATCGACATAGCGGTTGCCCTCGAACGGCGTGCCGTCCATCCACTCGCCATAGAGCGTGCCAACGCTGTAGACCACCGTCTCGTCCGCGCCCGGACAGACGTCGAACCGGTCCATCTTCTTCTTGACCCAGCGATAGCGTTTTGCGTTGAAGCCGGTCGGGCCGCGCGGATGATCGAACTCGCGCCCGCCGGTAAACGTGATCACCGTGCCCGGCTTCATGTAGGCCGCAGCCGCATCGGGATCGGGTATCATCGACGCCGTGAGATAGGCCTCCACGATCTCGGCGTCGGTCATCGGGCGTTCGGCTTTTGCGGGGACAGACATGGTGGGCTCTCCGAGGTGCCGGCATTCTACAATTCACGCCCCAAAGTGCATGCACATTTTTTGAACAGTTTGGTGGCATAACTGCACACAATCTGGAGCTGCCAGCTTCTACAGCTTCCGCTAGGCTACCACAGCTGAATCCGACGCCATGACCGCCCAACCCGCCTTCGACCTGATCTTCCGCAACACGCTGTTGCGATCATCCGCCGCACCCGTCGATATCGGCGTGAAGGGCGGCCGCATCGCCGCGATCGAGCCGCAGCTTGCCTGCGAGGCCGTCGAGGTCGATGTCGGCGGGCGCCTCGCCCTGCCCGGGTTCGTCGACACCCACATCCATCTCGATAAGGCCTGCCTGCTCGGCCGCTGCGGGCACAATCACGGCAGCGTCTCGGACGCGATCCGCGCCGTGGCCGGGATGAAGAAGGACTTTACGGTCGAGGACGTCTACGCGCGCGGCGCAAAGGTGCTCGAACGCGCCATCGTGCACGGCACGACGCGCATGCGGACCCATGTCGAGATCGACCCCCGCATTGCCTTGCGCGGCTTCGAGGCCGTCAAGGCGCTGAAGCGCGACTATGCCTGGGCGATCGACCTGTCGCTCTGTGTCTTCCCGCAGGAAGGCCTGACCAACGACCCCGGCAGCGAAGAGCTGCTGGTGCAGGCGCTGCGCGACGGCGGCGATGCGATCGGCGGCTGCCCCTATATGGACACCGACCCCAACGCCCATCTCGCGCGCATCTTCGATCTCGCGCAGGAATTCGACGTCGACGTCGACCTCCATCTCGATTTCGACCTCGACCCCTCCTGGTGGCACCTCGACGAGGTCTGCCGCCAGACCGAGCGGCGCAACTACGGAGGACGCGTGGCGATCGGCCATGCGACAAAACTCTCGGCACTGCCGCCGGAGCGGATGAAGGCGGCCACCGCGCAGCTGGCGAAATCAGGCGTTGCCGTCACTGTGCTGCCCGCAACCGATCTCTATCTGATGGGCCGCGAAGCCACCCACAACGTGCCGCGCGGGCTGACGCTTGCGCACAAGCTCGCCGGCGACGGCGTGCTGTGTTCGGTCGCGACTAACAATGTGCTCAACCCGTTCACGCCGTTCGGCGACGCCTCGCTGCTGCGGATGGCGAACTTCTACGCCAACGTCGCGCACGCGTCGGTCAGCGACTTCGATACCTGCCTCGATCTCGTGACCGAACTGCCGGCGCGGCTAATGAACCTTGGCGATTACGGCATCAAGGTCGGCAACCCCGCCGACCTCGTCGTGCTCGATACCCAGGACAGCCGCTTCGCCATCGCCGAGTTGCCGGACATCGTGATGGGCTTCAAGGCTGGCCGGCAGACGTTTGAGCGGCAGCGGCCCACTTTGTTCGGGCCTGGCTGACCGAGTTTCCGCGCCTTGCGCCCGACCCGCAGCTTGCGCGATGATCATCGCAATCGACCAACGGAGCAACCGGATGGCCTTCGACACGATCTTCCTGAACGCGCGCTTCGACGGCGGAGCCCGCCATCACATCGCCGTCGCCGACGGCCGCATCGCCGCGATCACGTCCGTCGATGAACGTCCCGCCGCAAACGAGACCATCGACCTCGGCAACGTCCTCGTCGTTCCCGGCTTCGTCGAAGGCCACATCCATCTCGACACCAGCTTCTATGGCGACGCCTGGCGTCCGCACAAGCCATGCACCAACGGGTTCGACGTGCATGAGCGCGTCGCCTTCCAGGCCCAGAACATGGCCGTATCAGCGCCGATGGATGTGCGCGCACGCAACCAGCTCGACCTCTGCATCGGCCACGGCACCACGCAGATGCGCAGCCACGTCATGGTCGACGGCTCGGTCGGCCTGAAATCGCTCGAGACGATTTTGCGCGTGCGCGAGGAATACAAGGGCCTGATCGACATCCAGCTCGTCGCCTTCCCCCAGAGCGGCATCCTGATGAGCCCGGGTACGCCGCAATTGCTGGACGAGGCCATCGGGCTCGGCGCCGATCTCGTCGGCGGGCTCGATCCCGCAAGCTTCGATCGCGACATCGAGAAGCATCTCGACGTCGTGTTCGGCGTGGCCGGCAAGCACGGCGTCGACGTCGACATCCATCTGCATGACATGGGCACGCTGGGCGCGTTCGAAATCGAGCAGATCGCAGCGCGCACCCGCGCGCTCGGTATGGAGGGACGCGTTGCCGTCAGCCATGCTTACGGGCTCGGCGATATCTCCATGGATCAGCTCAAGAAGATCGCCGACATCCTCGCCCGCTCCGGCGTCGCGATCATGACCAATGCGCCGGGCGCCCGGCCCTTCCCGCCGATCCTGGCCCTGCGCAATGCCGGCGTCACCGTCTTCAGCGGCAACGACAACATCCGCGATTCCTGGTGGCCCTATGGCGACGGCGACATGCTGCGCCGGGCCACGACGCTCGGCTATCGCTCGGGCTTCAACATCGACGAAGAGCTGCGCGTCGCTTTCGATATCGTCACCGTATCAGGCGCAAAGGCGCTGCGGCTCGAAGGCTATGGCCTGCGCGACGGCGCCAAGGCCGATTTCGTGACACTGAATGCCGAGCATATTCCTGAAGCGGTTGTCGGAGTGCCGCAAGGGCGCTCCGTGTACAAGGAAGGCAAGCTCGTCGCATGCGACGGTAAGATTGTCGGGAAGCGCGGCTAATGATCGGATCTTTTCCGTTCGATTATACCGCTAGCTTTCCTCACTCCCCAATCCGGTAGAACCCCTGACCGTAAATACGCGCATTGCACGACGGGCCAAGGAGATCATACTAAGACCCGCACTGACATCTGCGTTCTCTGGGGAAGTATGGAATGTTCAGCGCATTCAGCAGTATCGATTACCATTCCATTCGGGCCAACACGCCCGCCGAGATGGCCATCAAGCGACTGACCGGCATCGGCGAAGTCCTGTCGGGCATCGACATATCGGCAATCCACACGCAGGACGACATGGCCCGCGCGCTGTTGACGCTCGATACCGCCGACAAATGCATTCGCACGATTCTCACCGAGTTCCGCACCGAGCGCACCACGGAAGTCGTCCGCGAAGCCACGAGCCTGATGAGCCTGATCGAGCTCGCGCGCGACGAACTCTCGGACTACGCGGCGGCAGCAGAGTCTTGAGCTGAATGCGCGCTGGATCTCAGCGCTTGATCTTCGCCAGAATGCGATCCGCCTCGGTGCGCCAATCGGCGCTGCGGGCAAATTCCTTCGTCCCCTTGATGCCGAACAGGCCCTCGTCAGCGAGATCGGCGACCCACGCCTGCCGCTCGGCGGTGCCCTGCGCCGACCACGGTGTCAGCCCCGCCTCGCGCACGGTCTCCGCGACTTCACGCACCTCCTCGGCGCGGCGACGGCCGTGCTCGATCACGCGCTGGAAGCAATAGGCGCCCTGCTTCTCCCAGTCGATCGCCGGAAACGTCTCCACGAGCGAGGCCAGCACCGCATCCTCGACGCCATAGGCGCGCGCGGTGGTGAAGCTCTCGATGACCATGGCCTCCAGGCCCTTGATCATGATGCTGCGGCACATCTTCACCGCGGAGGACACACCGAGCTTGTCGCTCGCAACCTTGGCCGCAAAGCCGATCGCGTTCAGCAGCGGCTCCAGCTCCTTCGCGCCCGGGCCGCCGAGCAGTAGCGGCACCTTGATGCGATAAGGCGGCACCGAGGTCATCACGGCGCCCTCGACATAGCGTCCGTCAGCGCCGTCGATCAGGGCGGCGGCGCGCTGCTTGGCACCCGGCGAGGCCGAATTGAAATCGAGGAACCAGGTGCCCTGATTGATCGCCGCCGCGCAGGCTTTTGCCACCGGCACGGCCTGGCTGGCCGTGACCGCGGAGATGATGAAGTCGGATTGCGCGGTCAGCTCGGCGTGCGACACCGCCAGCGTCACGCCGAACTTCGCCGCATGCTCCTTCAACGGAGCGCCGTGCTCGCCTCCGAGCTTGATGTCGTAAGCGGCCACCTTGATATCCTGCTGCCGCAAATCCTCAGCCAGGATCCTGCCGACCTCGCCGTAGCCGACGAGCCCGATCTGCCAGCGCCTGGGATCACCTGCCATCAATTCAATCCTCGTGTCGTCTCGTCGAACAGCTCCTCGACCGCATAGCGACGCGGGATCAGCGCCTGCTGGAATGCGTAGTCGACGATCAGCTCCAACGGTTTTCTGTTCGCCTCGATCCCGAACGGAACGAGGTCGGGGGTCGCCGCGGGCCCCACCTGCGCCTTGTTCCGCTTCAGGAGATCATAGACGCCCGCAACCACATCGGGGCGCGATCTTGCAAGCTGCTCGGTCACGACCGCGAGATGATTGACCGGGACGACGCCACGACGGGTGTACCATTTGGCAGCCTCTGCGGCAGGATCGGAGAATAGCGGCTTCAACGTGGGATGATCAGAGGCCTCGCCGAGGACGGCGTCGAGCTCGCCATCGAGCAGCATCTGCAAGATCTTCTTGTCCTTCGGCGCACGCTCGGTGCTGTCGACATATTCGGCAACGTGCGGATCCTCGAAGGTGATCCAGCGGATCTTGTCGAGATTGACACCGTAGTCGTTGGCGAGAATGCCTCTAATCCATGCGCCGGTCGTCGTCGTGAACGAGCGGATGCCGACGCGCTTGCCTTCGAGATCGGATGGCCCGAGCACTCCCCTTGCAGGGTTGTAGAGCGCGTAGGAATGCTGGAAGCGACCGAGCATGGTGGCAGGCAGCAGCACCAGCGGCTTGCCATGCGCCTTCGCCATCAGATAGGTGACGATCGCCATTTCGCAGACGTCGAAAGCCTGCTCGCGCACCATCGGCTTGAACGCCGTGTTGGTCGGCGTGTACGCGATGAAATCGAGGTCGAAGAGGTCGGAGCGGAGCTCGCCGCTCTTCACCGCCTGCACGTGAGGGTGACTGCCGAGCACAGCCTTCAACTTGAGACGATCCATCCGCCCGCTCCGCTGACTGCCTTAGACGTCCTCGGGATTGTCGACATAGACGAGCCCGGCTTTCGCCAGCGCCTCGCGCATGTTGTACATGTCAAGGCCGAGCTCACCCGAGGTCAGCCGCTTGCGCTTGCCACCCTCGTCCGCGTTGCGCTTCTTCGCCTTTTCGGCGACCTCAGAGGCATAGCGCTTGGGCACCACGACGACGCCGTCGTCATCGGCCACGATGATGTCGCCGGGATCGACGTTGACGCCGGCGCAAACCACGGGAACGTTGACCGAGCCGAGCGTCGCCTTGACCGTGCCCTTGGCCGAGACCGCGCGCGACCACACCGGAAACTTCATCTCGTGCAGCGCTTTCACGTCGCGGCAGCCGGCGTCGATGATCAGCCCCTGCACGCCGCGCGCCTGCAGCGAGGTCGCGAGCAGCTCGCCGAACATGCCGTCGGTATTGTCAGTGGTGCAGCCGACGACGAGGATGTCGCCCTTCCTGCACTGCTCGACCGCGACATGGATCATCCAGTTGTCGCCGGGCTGTGCCAGCACGGTGACGGCGGGGCCGGCAATCGACGCACCTGCCCAGACGGGGCGCAGATACGGCTTCATCAGGCCAATGCGGCCGTAAGCTTCGTGCACGGTCGAGACGCCGTACTCCGCCATCCCTGCGGGATCGGCCCGCTTGATGTTGCGAACGACGACGGGCTTCATGCCAGCTCCTCCGCAACCGTCGGGAACAGGCGCTGATAGGCCTCGCCATAGGTCATGGGCACGCCGGTGTTGCGGCTACCCTGGATGCCGCGGTTGAGCGCAACGCGCTCGTAATAGCCCCAGAGATGCTTTTGCGCAGCGAGGATCTGGAACGCCTCGTACTTCTCCTTCCAGACCTCGTCGATCTTGAGGAGCAGGTCCGGCTTGTAGTTGCACTGCTCGGGCTGGTGCGGCTCGAACAGGAACACCGGGGGCGCCGAATATTTGTACTGCGCGCCGGGCTTGTGGCCCATCGCCTGCGCGACCACGCGGGTCTCCTGCGCGAAATGCGCCGCGTTCGGGTGGTCGAAATTATAGGGATCTTCCAGCGCGTGCGTCAGCACGAAGCTCGGATTGAGCTCGCGGTAGATGTCGACCATGCGGTCGAAATGCGCCTCGGTGAGCTTCAGTGGATAGTCGCCGCAGTCGAAGAACTCGATCTCGGCGCCGAGCAGCTTCGCCGCCCGCTCCGCCTCGTCCTTGCGGCCGGCCTTGACCGATTCCAGCGTCGCGCCCTTTTCCTTCCAGGCGAACTGGCTCTCGCCGCGCTCGCCGAAGGACATGCAAACGATCTTCATGCGATAGCCCTTCTTCGCATGCAGTGCGATGGCGCCGCCGGCGCGCCAGACGAAATCGCCGGGATGGGCGGTGATCACGAGACCTGTTTTCATGGGACGAACTCCCCTCTTTCCTTGATAAGCAACGTATCGATCGCGAGCACCGTCATGTGTCGAACCCAAACAGGCGCGCGGGATTGTCGACCAGGATCTTCCGCTGGAATTCCGGCTCCGGCGCGAACAGCGGGATCAGGTCGACGAGGTCGCCGTCATTCGGCATCACCTTGACGTTGGGATGCGGCCAGTCGGTGCCCCAGATGACACGGTCGGGCGCGGTCTCGACGATCTTGCGCGCGAACGGCACCGCGTCCGTGAACGGCGGGCCGGCCGAGGACACCCGCTCCGAGCCGCAGATCTTGACCCAGCATTTTTCGTCGCGCTGCATCAGTTCGATCAGGATTCTGAACGGAAGCTGGTCGAGCCCCTCGGACGCCTTAACCCGTCCCATATGGTCGATGGTGTAGCTCAGCGGCAGCTTGGCCAGCATGTCGGCATATTCGGGCAGATCGATCGCATCGAAATGCAGATCGATGTGCCAGCCGAGCGGCGCGACCATCGCGATGACGCGGTTGAACACGCTCTTGTCGGGGACGCCGCCGAGATGGCGCACGAAATTGAAGCGGCAGCCGCGGAAACCTCCCTCGTGCAGCACCTGGAGCCCACGCTCGGTGATGGTGTCGTCGATATTGGCAACCGCGCGATAGGCGCCATTGCTCTGTGCGATCGCATCGAGCGCGATCGTATTGTCGGTCCCGTGCACGCTGGCATTGACGATGACGGCCCGCTCGACGCCGAGCTTGACATGCAGCGCGCGAAAATCCTCCAGCGGCGCATCCGGCGGCGTGTAGGAACGGTCAGGCGCGTAAGGGTATTTCGCGCCGGGCCCGAAGATGTGGCAATGCGCGTCGCAGGACAGCTTTGGCAGCTTGAACTTCGGCGTGCGCGTGTTCGGATCTGGCGGCGGAATGGTCGGCGTGTAAATCGTTGTCATCAGGTGAACCGCCGAGCGAGATCGCTTCTTTCAAGCCTTGCTGCTGACGACCGGCCGCCGCCGTACCGGCACGGCCTGATCGAGCGCCGGCGCCTGGAACGCGGCGACGGTGGCCTGCACCAACTGCTCGGTGGCGCTGGCGGCATCGCTGCCGTCGGCCTCGCCGCGCGACAGGCGCGAGACGCGATCCGGCGTCACCAGCGAGTAGTAAAGTGCACCGAGCAGGAAGTGGCTGCGCCAGACGATGTCGGTGCGCGGAATATGCGGCAGGCTCTCGTGGACCGCATCGATGAAGGCGTGGCTGGTGTCGTCAAAGGTCTGCGCGATGATTTTTCGCACGACCTCGTTGCCTTCGGCGGACATGACGGCGCGCAGCCGCGTGAAGCGCGCCCCGCCCCCGGCGAGATCGCTGCCCGAGGTGAAGGCCGGCACCACATAGGCGCGCACGATCGCCTCCAGCCGGTCCTGGAGGTCGCGCACGCGCTTGGCTGCGGCGAGCAGCTCGGAACGGCGCAAATTCATCGGCCCGCAATGGCGCTGGTAGATCTCCAGCAGCAGACCGTCCTTGGTCTTGAAATGATAGGTCACACTGCCGGGATTGGCGCCGGCGGCCTGCGCGATGTCGCGCACCGAGACGGCATTGAAGCCGTTGGTGGCGAACAGCTCTTCGGCCGCGGCGAGGATCGCCTCGCGCATGTTCGGCTTGCGGGCCGTTTCCTTGCTGGTGGGCTTGCGTACCATGTGATTTGTACTATCGTACAAAAGATCAGGTCTCGTCAACAGGAACCATGGGCGGCGTCCGGACGGCTCGGAACACCGAGGCAGGATGCGAAAGCCCGCAAGGAGTGCTGGAAAATGCTGGGTTTGAACAAGACAATCGGCGGTTTGATGCTGGGTGCCGGCCTGCTGCTGGGCGGCACCGCGCAGGCCGCCGACAATTACCCGAGCAAGCCGGTCCATATCCTTGTGCCCTATGCGGCGGGCGGCGCCGTCGACGTGCTCGCGCGTACGCTCGGCCAGGCGCTGGCGAAGACCTGGGGCCAGCAGCCGGTGATCGACAACCGTCCGGGCGCCGGCGGCATCGTCGCCTCGCAAGCGCTGACGCAGGCCGCCCCGGACGGCTACACGCTGATCCTGGTCGCGAGCGGCCATCCGCTCAACCAGTTCATCTATCCGAGCGTGCCCTACGACACGTTCAAGGATTTCACCGCGATCACCGAGGTCGCCTCCTCGCCGCTTGCGATCGTGGTGGCGAAGGACAGCCCTTACAAGACGCTCGGCGATCTCCTCGCCGCCGCAAAGAAGGAGCCCGACAAGCTCTCCTACGGCATGTCCGGCAACGGCACCTCCGCGCATCTCGCCGGCGAGCTGCTCAAATACATGTCCGGCAGCAAGATCGTCGCGATCCCCTACAAAGGCGGCGCTCCGGCGCTGACCGCCGTGATCGCAGGCGAGATTCCGCTCAGCATTAATCCGCTCGCGGAAGCGATCGGCCAGCTCGAAGGCGGCCCGGTGCGGGCACTGGCGGTGACCTCGGCCGAACGCTCCAAGGCGCTGCCGAATGTTCCGACCGTCGCGGAATCAGGTGTCCCCGGCTACGACGTCTCGGTCTGGTGGGGCGTGCTCGGTCCGGCCAAGATGCCGCCGGAGATCGTGGCGAAGCTCGAGACCGATCTGAAGGCGGCGCTGCAGGACGCGAACGTGCTGTCGACGCTGGGCAAGATCGGCGCGGCGCCGGTCGGCTCCTCCGCCAAGGACTTTGACGCCTACATGCACGCCGAGGCGACCAAATGGGAGCCGGTGCTGAAGGCCGCCGACATCCGTGCGCAGTGAGGCTCGCCACATGAGGACCTCTTCCCGGCGACTTGTCCCCACCGCCCTGCTCGCATTTGCAATGACCGGCCTGCTCGGCGCGCCCGCGCGCGCCGATGGCGAAGCAAAACTGCTGGCGCCGAGCGGCAGCTTGCGTGTCGGCATCTATCCGGGCAGCCCGACCTCGATGGTGACGGATGCGGCTGGCAAGCCGCATGGCCTCGCCTACGATCTCGGCGGCGAACTGGCCAAAAGGCTCGGCGTGAACGTCGACTATGTCAGGTTTCAGCGCGTCGCCGACGTCGTCACTGCGATCCACGACGGCCAGGTCGACTTCACCGTGACCAACGCCACGCCGGCCCGCGCCAACGAGGTCAGTTTCAGCCAGCCCGTGCTGGCGATCGAGCTCGGCTATCTCGTCCCGGCGAACTCGCCGATCGGCAGGATCGAGGACATCGACAGGCCGGGCGTGAAGATCGGCGTCACCAAAGGGTCGACCTCAGAGCGGACATTGCCGGCGAAGTTTGGGAATGCGACCATCGTTCCCGCCGAAAGCGTCAAGGTCGCCATCGCCATGTTCGGCCGCGGCGAGATCGACCTTTACGCGACCAACAAGCCGACGCTGTTCGAGATGTCCGACCAGATGCCGGGCGCGAGAATCCTCGACGGCAATTGGGGCGCCGAGCATATGGCCATTGCGATCCCCAAGGGGCGTGAGGATGCCCTTCCCCTGCTCAACCGCTTCGTGACGGACGAGCAGTCGTCCGGCGCGCTGGACACGATCCAGCAGCAAGCGGGCCTGCGCGGCGCAACCAAGGCGACGCGCGAGTAGCTCGCGGACTGGGTGTCCTCCCGCCCTGCCCAATATCGTATTCCCTCGATGCAACCGTCGCCGAACTGCGCTAACTTGCGTCGATCATGACTCGCCGAACCGGCAGCGCCGATCTTCCTCTCCACACCGGGCGGGTTCCGCCATGGCTTGCGAGCCGCATGTCGTCGCTGGGCGCAATCGTCACGCAGGCGATCGTGCATCATTATGGACGCGACGCCTTCCTGCAGCGGCTGTCGCATCCGTTCTGGTTCCAGTCGTTTGGCGCCGTGATGGGGATGGACTGGCACTCCTCCGGCATAACCACCTCCGTGATCGGCGCCCTGAAGCGCGGGCTAGGCCCGCTCCAGGACGAGCTCGGCATCTATGTCTGCGGCGGCCGCGGCCAGCATTCGCGCAAGACGCCTGACGAGCTGTTGCAGCTCGGCGATCGCGTCGGCTTCGACGGCGCGAGCCTCACGCGGGCCAGTCGCCTGGTCGCAAAGGTCGACAGTGCCGCGGTCCAGGACGGTTTTGACCTTTATCTGCACGGCTTCTTCGTCACTGCTGACGCCAAATGGACGGTGGTGCAACAGGGCATGAACGGCGACAAGCGGCAGGCCCGCCGCTATCACTGGCATTCGGAAGCATTGAAGAGTTTTGTCGACACGCCGCATAGCGCGATCGACGGCCCGCAGCAGGGCGAGATCGTCAATCTCACCGATCACCGCGCCGATGTCTCGCGCGCCGCGCAACTCGAACTGTTGAGCGGCCTCGGCCCCGATCGCATCCTCACTGAATTCGAACGCCTCGTTGGGACGGCGCCCGAGCCGGCGCAGGCGATGCTGCCGCATCTGATCATGCCCGCGCATCATGATATCAGGCCCAAGGACGTGTTCGCACGCCGCCTGCACGGCACGCTGGCCGCCGCGGCCGAACGCGGCCCGGTCGATTTTCCGGAATTGCTGCTGACGCCCGGCGTCGGCGCGCGCACCGTGCGCTCGCTGGCGATGGTCGCCGAGGTCGTGCATGGCGCGCCCTATCGCTTCAACGATCCCGCGCGCTTCTCGCTCGCCCATGGCGGCAAGGACCGGCATCCCTACCCCGTCCCGATCAAGGTCTATGACGAGACCATCCGCGTGCTGAAGGGCGCGGTCCAGAACGCAAAACTCGGGCGCGAGGAGGAGATACAGGCGATCAAGCGCCTTGACGACCAGGCGCGGCGGCTGGAGCGGACTGCCAGCGGTCCGTCGGTCGAGGCCTACATCGCCGGAGAGCGTGAAGCCTCGCCCGATCTCGACGGCCGCTCCGTATTCGGCTGGGAGCGCGATGTCGTGGCGTCACGGAAATCGACGGGCTGACTGTCCACCGCGACGACCGGCAACTCCGCGATGGCACGCATGCCCGGCCGCTTGCGCCAGTGGATTTGCGCGGGATCGACGGCGAGACCGAGCTTCGGCCATCGCGCAAACAACGCCTCCAGCGCACAGGCCGCCTCGATCCGTGCGAGCTGATGGCCGAGACAGAAGTGAATTCCCGTTCCGAACGAGATGTGGCGGTTCGGCTTGCGCGTGAGGTCGGGCCGCTCGGGCTGGTCATGCACCGCCGGATCCATGTTCGCCGCGGCGAGCATGACCATGACGCGATCGCCCTTTTTCAGCGGCACGCCCGCAAGCTCGATATCCCGCCGCACATAGCGCGGCTTGGAAAACTGCACCGGTGACACGAAGCGCAAAAACTCCTCGACAGCGAGCCCGACGCGACTCCGGTCTTGCTCCAGCCAATCGCGTAAGCCCGGATTTCTGAGGAGCTCGTAGACCGAGCCGCTGATCAGATGCGTCGTGGTCTCCGATCCTGCCGCGAGCAGCAGGAACACCATCGACACCATTTCGTCCGGCGTGATCTGGCCGCCCTCACGCTCTACCTGAACCAGCTCGGCAATCAGGCCCTCGCCGCCCTGCACGCGCGCGACCTGCAACTGCTGTTCGAGATAGGCGCGCATCTTGCGAAACGCGAGCAGCAGGCGGAAGAAGCTGACGACATTCGTCAGCGACGACATCTTGTTGGCCCAGGCGATGAATCGTGGGCGATCGGCCGCAGGCAGGCCCAGCAATTCGCAGATCACCGACACCGGCAGGATGCGGGCGTAACGCTGGACGAGGTCGGCGGGGCTGCCATCGGCAAACAGGTCGTTCGCCAAGCCGTCGGCGATGGCGCGAATGCGTGGCTCCATCGCCACGATCGCGCGGCGGCGAAAAGCCTCGTCGACGATGCTGCGCAGCCTCGTGTGATCAGGCTCGTCCATCGTCAGCATGTTGTTGGCGATGGTGGTGACCAGCTTTGGCATCCACCAGCGCAGGCCGGCGACTTTGCCGTCCCCCTTGCGCAGCGTGAAGGTGGTGCCGTCCTTCAGGACCTGCGCCGTGGCGTCATGGGTCGTGGTGACCCAGACATCGCCGACCAGAGGAAATCGCGTCGCGATCACCGGGCCGGACGCGCGCAGCGCCGCGATCGCCTTGGGCGGATCGCGGAAGAAGGCCTCGCTGGTGAAATCGAGGCGCGGTGTCATGGGATCACCGTATTGGTTGGTGGCGCCTCAACCAGATGGTGTGTACGCGGCGACGCGCAAGGGCCGGAACCGCGCGAAGAGAAGAGAGCCTATCCGCGTCCCGGCGAGCGCTGACCGGTCTTGCGCTGCTGATTGGTGTAGGCGTCCCAATGGCTCCAGCTACCGTTGGCGAGGCTTTGCAGATCGGTGCCGAGGGGGCGGCGCGTGCGCTTGTCGTGATCGGCGACCACGCGCTCGGACTGCGCGATCTTGCGCTTGAGTTCCGCAATCGCCTTCTGGGTCTGCCCGTCCCGCTTCGAAGACGCGATCTCGCCCATCGTGAAGCGCGCGGTCTCGAGCGCCTTCAACTCGGCGCGGTTCTTCTTCAACTGAACCCGGTGCCAGGCGATGTTGCTGTCGCTGTCCGCAACCATGTGGGAACTCCGCTGATTCGTTCCCACAGTGTATCGCGCACGGAATCGGCGCCGCAACGCCCGCCGAACGGCGGAAATACGGTCTTATTGCGCGAAAAATCTGCGATCAGCGCTCGGCAAAGGCCTTTTCGACCACGAATTGGGCCGGCTCGCCGTGGTTGCCCTCAATGAGGCCACGCTCGCCCAGCAGCACGCGGGTGTCAGCGACCAATGCCGGGCTGCCGCAAATCATGACCCGGTCATGGGCGGCTTCCAGCGGCGGCAGGCCGATATCGGCGAACAGCTTGCCTGAGGTGATGAGGTCGGTGATGCGGCCGCGGTTGCGGAAGGGATCGCGGGTCACGGTCGGATAGTAGATCAGCTGATCGCGGATATACTCTCCGATCAGTTCGTCCTTCGGCAGCGTCTCGGTGATCATCTCGCCATAGGCGAGCTCCTTCACATGCCGGCAGCCGTGCAACAGCACGACCTTCTCGAACCGCTCATAGGTCTCGGGGTCCTTGATCACGCTCAGAAACGGCGCGAGGCCCGTGCCGGTGCCGATGAGGTAGAGGTTGCGGCCCTCTTCGAGATTGTCGATCACCAGCGTGCCGGTGGCCTTGCGGCTGACGATGATCTCGTCGCCTTCCTTCAGATGCTGGAGGCGCGAGGTCAGCGGACCGTCCGGCACCTTGATCGAGAAGAACTCCAGCGTGTCCTCGTAATTGGCGCTGGCGACGCTGTAGGCGCGCAGCAGCGGCTTCTCGCCGACCTTGAGCCCGATCATGGTGAATTCGCCGTTGCGGAAGCGGAACGTCGGGCTGCGGGTGGTCTTGAAAGAGAACAGCGTGTCGGTCCAGTGGTGGACGCTCAAAACGCTTTCCTGATTGAAATTGCTCATCTCACCTTCCCTGTCGCTTCCAATGCGGTTCCGAGGCGGGCAGCTATGCGTCGTTTGTACACGATCATTCGTGTACTAATGAATAATCCTGCTTGCTCCCGGGGTCAAGGCTGCCCAAGATCGCGAGCGTTGCAGTTAGGAACAAGGAGCCCCTTCCATGGCGCATGACGCCCCCCAGGCCACCGGACCCTCGAAGCTCGTGATCCGGAATATCGGCCTGATCCTGTCCGGCGCCCTGGAAAAGCCGATCCTGGACGGCGACACCATCGTCGCCGAGAACGGCAAGATCACTGCGATCGGCCGCTTCAAGGACCTCAACACCGAAGGCGCGACCACCATCGTCGAGGCCAACGGCACCACGGTCGCGCCCGGCCTGATCGACAGCCATGTCCACCCTGTGGCGGGCGACTGGACGCCGCGCCAGAACCAGATCGGCTGGATCGACAGCAATTTGCATGGCGGCGTCACCACGATGATCTCAGCCGGCGAGGTACACATGCCCGGCCGCCCGCGCGACGTCGTCGGGCTGAAGGCGATGGCGATCTTCGCCCAGCGCGCATTCTGGAATCTGCGCCCGGGCGGCGTGAAGGTTCACGCCGGCGCACCGGTGATCGAATGCGAGATGGTCGAGGAGGATTTCAAGGAGTTGGCCGCCGCCGGCGTCAAGCTGCTCGGCGAGGTCGGCCTCGGCGGCGTCAAGGACGGCCCGACGGCGCGCAAGATGGTCGGCTGGGCCCGCAAATACGGCATCCAGAGCACGATCCACACCGGCGGCCCCTCGATCCCCGGCTCCGGCCTGATCGACAAGGACGTGGTGCTGGAGGCCGACACCGACGTGGTCGGCCACATCAATGGCGGCCACACCGCGCTTCCCGACGACCAGATCCGCTGCATCTGCGAGGGCTGCAAGCGCGGCCTCGAGATCGTTCACAACGGCAATGAGCGCTCGGCCCTTTTCACGCTGCGCATCGCACGCGAGATGGGCGACCTGCACCGCGTCATCCTCGGCACCGACGCTCCGGCCGGCTCCGGCGTGCAGCCGCTCGGCATTCTGCGCATGGTCTCGATGCTATCCTCGCTCGGTGACCTCCCGGCCGAGATCGCGTTCTGCCTTGCCACCGGCAACACCGCGCGAATGCGTCAGCTCGATTGCGGCCTGATCGAGGTCGGCCGCTCGGCCGATTTCGTCATCATGGACAAGGCGCAGCACTCGCCCGGCAAGACCATCCTGGAGAGCGTGCAGCTCGGCGACCTCCCCGGCATCGGCATGACCATCATCGACGGCATCGTGCGCACCCAGCGCAGCCGCAACACCCCGCCGGCCGGCCGGGTGCCGGAAGTGGTGGCGAAGTGACGCAGCCGGAGCAGCTCGCCGCTTCGCGTCGCGCCTCCAAGGCATTGAACAAGTCTGCTGCCTGCTGCGTCTAACGCAGGCAGCCCTCGGCGGCGGCAGTACATTGCTGGACCATCGAGGGAGACATGAAAAGTTCGCTGCGGATTGCCGCCGGCATCGCCGGTGCGGTGGCAGGCTTCATCGCCACGATCGGGCTGCTCGAGCTGACCGGCTTCGGCAATCGTGCAGACCCGATCACGACGGGGCTGGTCGCCCTGTTTGTCATCGCCCCCATCGGCGCAGTCATCGGCCTGGTGCTCGCCACCAAGCTGGCGACACGCAAGGACGACAATAGCGGCGGCCTCGCACGCAACAGCCTGAAGTCACTCGGCGTCGTCGTCCTGCTCTGCCTCGCCGCCGGTGTCACTTACGCCGTCTACGCGTATACGACCGCCACGCCCTGGCTCAATCCGAACGCCAGCAATCCGCTGCTCGTGTTCGAGGTTCGCTTTCCGGCCGGCGTCGTGGTGCCGACGTCACCGCAGGGCATCGCCGTCGAATTGCAGACCGACCTCAACACCATGCCGGGCGAAGTGACCCCCGCGGCCTTCTATCGTGATGGTGAGCAGCCTGTCATCGCAGGCGAAGTCGAGCTTGCCTTTAGAACCTCGCACCGGCAACTCACCGTCAACATCCAGGGCCAGCCGAGCCGGATCTATCCGATCGACTTGACGGCCCGGGCGCCGCATACGCAGGAGTTCGGCACGTGGCGGCGGCTCGCCGATGGCAGCGAAATCCGCTACCGCGCCAAATGGCCGGGGAAGACGTAAGGGATCAGCGCTTCTTTGCGATCTCACAGCGCACGTAGGTCTGGCGCTTGGCCTGGCCGACCGGGCCATTCTCGATCACCAGCCGGCTATCCGCCGCAACGGAGACTCGGGGATTGGAGCGAAACTTTTCGCCCTCGCCTTCGCAGGCAAGCCGCATCTTCCAGCTTTGCTTGCCGTCTGCGGTGATCTCGCTGGCGCGGCAGCGCGTCTCGTACCAATAGAGGCGGTTGCCGCCTTCGATGCTCATCCGGCTAGCGCTGTCCTGATCGCGGCAATCCTTCTTGGTCGACGCCCAGAAGCCCTCGTAGGGCTGTGCGGCAAAGGCGGCAGTGCAGCTGCTCGCCAACGCGGCAGTAAGACTCAGAACCATCGCAAATCGCGTGACTGCTCGCATGACGACAACCTCGATAAACCCTTCATCGACGTTAGTCGCCAGTTCCCGCCCCTTGTTCAACTGCCGTAGGGTGGGCAAAAGGCGCGAAGCGCCGTGCCCACCATCTTTGCGACTTGAGGAAGAACGGTGGGCACGCTTCGCTTTGCCCACCCTACGAGACCGTCCTCACCGCAGCTTGTTCAACAGCGCCATCAGCATCTCGCGCTCCCTGGCGTCGAGCGGCGCAAGCGTTTCCCGGGTGATCGCGAGCGCACTCGGCGCGACCTTCTCCGCAAGCTGCTGACCGGCGCGCGTCAGGCTGACCAGAAGCCGCCGTCCGTCCTCGGGATCCTGGCTGGTCTCGGTCAGGCCTCGTGCGGTCAGGCGGTCGATCACGCCCTTGATGGTCGCGACATCCATCGCCGTCAGCCGCCCGAGCTGGTTCTGCGAGCATGGCCCGGTCTCGGCCAGCTTCGACAATGCCGCCCATTGCGTCGGCGTGAGATTGGTGCCGATGTCGCGCGAGAAGATCGAGCTGTGGCGCTGCCAGACCTGACGCAGGATGAAGCCGACTTGCTCGTCGAGCACGTAAGACAATTTTGCCGGTTTGACGCTTTTCTTCGCCGCAACGCTTCTCGCCATCCGCTCCCCGCCCCTTACAACGACAGATGCGCGTCGCGGACATCCGGACGCGCGTCGAGCTCGGCCATGGTGCCGCCGAAGCAGATACGGCCACGCTCGATGATATAGGCGCGGTCGGAAATCAGCCGCGCAAAATGCAAATTCTGCTCGGACACGACGATGCTGACGCCTTCCTTCTTCATGGTCAGGATGGCATCGACCATCTGCTCCACGATCTTCGGCGACAGGCCTTCCGAGGGCTCGTCGAGCAGCACCAGCGACGGATTGCCCATCAGCGTGCGCGCGATGGTGAGCATCTGCTGCTCGCCACCGCTCATGCGGCCGCCCGGTCGGTTCTTCATCTCACCCAAATTTGGAAACAGCGCGAACAGTTTTTCGCGGGTCCAGTGCGGGGCGTTCGGACGCTTCGGCTGCCGGCCGACCTCGAGATTCTCCTCCACCGTCAAATCAGTGAAGATGCGCCGCTCCTCGGGCACGTAACCAAGCCCGTCGCGCACGATCTCATGCGTCGGGCGCGCCGAGACATCCTTGCCCTCGAACATGATGCGCCCCGAGCGCTGGGCAACGAGCCCGACGATCGAGCGGAACGTCGTCGACTTGCCGGCGCCGTTGCGGCCGAGCAACGCCACCACCTCGCCCTCACCGACCTCGAAACCGATGTCGAACAGGATATGCGCCGGGCCGTAATGGCTGTTGAGGTCTTGCACCGTGAGCTTCATGCGGAGGCTCCATGCCCGGCATCGTAAAGCAGGCCCTCGCCGAGATAGACGGCCTGCACCTGCGGATTGCCGCGCACCTCGGCCGGCGATCCCTCGGCGATCAGCGTGCCGCGGTTGAGCACGATGATGCGGTCGGCATGCTCGAACACCACGTCCATGTCGTGCTCGGTGAAGAGCACGCCGATCGATTTTTCCCGCGCGATCTGCGCCGTCAGCCGCATCAGGTCGACGCGCTCGCGCGGCGCCATGCCGGCGGTGGGCTCGTCCATCAGCAGCAGCTTGGGTTCGTTGGCAAGCGCCACCGCGAGCTCGAGCCGCTTGAGGTCGCCATAGGCGAGCTCGCCGCAGGGACGATCGGCGTAGCCGCCCATGCCGACGAGCTCGAGCAGCCGCCCGGCCTCGCCGCGGTCGAAGTTCGGCGCCGAGCCGAAGAGATTGAACAGCTGCTTGCCGTGCGAGATCAGCGCGACCTGCACGTTCTCGCGCACGGTCATCGTCGCGAAGGTCGCGGTGATCTGGAAGGTGCGCCCGACGCCGAGCCGCCAGATCTCGCGCGGCTTCTTGCCGGTGGTCTCCTCGCCCAGCAGGCGGACATGGCCGGTATCAGGCTTGTTCTGGCCGTTGAGCATGTCGAAACAGGTGCTCTTGCCCGCGCCGTTCGGACCGATCAGCGCCAAAATTTCGCCTGATCGCAGCGAGAACGAGACGCCGCGCACGGCGTGGATGCCGCCATAGGATTTGGACAGGCCTTCAACCGCGAGAAGTGGGGGTGCGACGCTCATTCGACGGACTCGATCGGCTTGGCAAGCAAGGGAGACCCCGGCGGCGATGTCTTCCTGCGCCGTTGCGCCAGCATCTCCAGCGTGCCGACGATGCCCTTGGGGAAGACGACGACGATCAGCACGATGAAGCCGCCGAGCACGAGCTTTGACAGGTCGGTCTGGCTGACCAACCAGATGTTGAGCGCCTTGTAGACGATGGCGCCGATCACCGCGCCCGATACCGTCTCGACACCGCCGAGCAGCACCATGACGAGCGCGTCGACCGATAGCGAGATGCCGAGATTGTCGGGGAAGACGCTGCCCTTGAGGTAGGCGAACAACGCGCCGCCGATGCCGGCGGTCGTGCCTGCGATCACGAACGCCGTCCACTGGATGCGCTTGGCATTGATGCCGACCGCCTCGCTGCGCAGAGGCGAGTCGCGCGTGGCCCTGAGTGCGTAGCCGAACGGCGAGAATACCATGGCCCGAAGCGCGACCGTCACGAGCGCCGCAACGCCGAGCGCCAACCAATAGAAATGCCCCGGGCTCGCCGCCCAGCTTGACGGCCAGACGCCGAGTATGCCGTTGTCGCCGCCCGTGACACTCACCCACTGGAACGCGATCGACCAGACGATCTGCGCAAACGCAAGCGTCAGCATCGCGAAATAGACGCCGGAAAGCTGCACCGCGAAGAAACCGAACACGGCAGCGCCCATGCAGCCCAGCAGCGGCCCGAGCAGCAGGCACACGACCATCGGCAGCCCGGCCATCTTGGCGAGGAAGGCGACGCCGTAGGCGCCGAGACCGAAATAAGCGGCATGCCCGAAGGACGCGAGCCCACCGACCGACATCAGGAAATGCAGGCTGACGGCGAAGATCACGAAGATCGCAATCTCCGAACCGACTGTGAGAACATAATTGCCGGCGAACAGCGGCAACGTCGCCGCGATGACGAGCGCGGCAAGCGCAGCGAGCCGCTCGTTCGACGTCAGCGGCCGCCAGGGATTAACGGTGAGGCCTGGTGTCTTGCGCGCGGGCGCCTCGGGCTTGCCGAAGAGACCCCAGGGCCGGACGATCAGCACCACCGCCATCACCAGGAAGACCAGGATGATGGAGATCTTCGGGAAGATCAGGATGCCGAAGGCGTTGAGCTCGGAAACCAGCACCGCCGCAACGAATGCGCCGACGATGCTGCCGAGGCCGCCAATCACGACCACGACGAAGACCTCGACGATGATACGCAGATCCATGGCGTGATGCACGGCATCGCGCGGGATCTGGAGCGCGCCGCCGAGTGCGGCGAGGAAGACGCCGACCGCAAACACGGATGTGAACAGCCATTTCTGGTTGACGCCAAGCGCTGCGACCATGTCGCGGTCCTGCGTCGCCGCGCGCACCAGCACGCCCCAGCGCGTGCGCTGGAACAGCAGCCAGAGAATGCCGAGTACGACCGGGCTGAGCACGATCAGGAACAAATCGTAGCTCGGGATGTTCTGGCCGAAGAAATCGATGGCGCCCTTGAAGCCCGGCGCGCGGCGGCCGACGAGATCGTCGGGGCCCCAGATCAGCACGACGAGATCCTCGACCATCAAGGTCAGGCCGAAGGTCGCAAGCAGCTGGAACAGCTCGGGGGCATGATAGATGCGGCGCAGCAGCACCATCTCGACGATGACGCCGATCAAGGCCACGGCAAACGCGGCGATGACGATCCCGCCCCAGAAGCCGAACGCTCCCGAAAGCCGCTCGGTGAGCGTGAAGGCGATGTAAGCGCCGATCATGTAGAAGGCGCCATGCGCGAAATTCACGATCCGCGTCACGCCGAAGATGATCGACAGGCCCGAGGCCACCAGGAACAGCGACGCTGCGCTGGCGAGACCGGTCAGAAACTGTACGACATAAAAGGCCATCGGCGGTCCGGGTTAAGAATAAGTCTCAGTATGGGGCTTCATCCTTCGAGACGGCGCTACGCGCCTCCTCAGGATGAGGTCCGGGACCCTCATGGTGAGGAGCGCGGCAACGCCGCGCGTCTCGAACCACGAGGCCCCCGGTTCCTCTTCACATCAATCCTTTGGACGCAGCTTCTCGACTTCGGCGTCGCTGGGCAGATAGTCCGAGCCCTTCTTGTAGACGGAGTCTACCATCACGCCCTTGCCGTCCTTCAGCGCGGTCTTGCCGACATAGGCACCGAGCGTCGACTGGTGGTCGATCTTGCGGAAGGTGATCTCGCCGAACGGCGACGGCATCGACAGCCCCTCCGCCGCGGCGATCAGTTTCTCCGGATCGGTCGAGCCGGCCTTCGCAAGGATCGCAGCGGCCGCCTTGATGGTCTGGTAACCGACGATCGAGCCCAGCCGCGGATAGTCGTTGTACTTGGCCTGGTAGGCCTTCAGGAACGCGTCATGCTCGGGCGTCTTGATCGAGTACCAGGGATAGCCGGTGACGATCCAGCCCTCCGGGGTCTCGTCCTTAAGCGGATCGAGATATTCGGGCTCGCCGGTCAGGAACGAGACGACCTCGCGCCCCTTGAACAGGCCCCGGGTGTTGCCTTCACGCACGAGCTTCACGAGGTCGGCGCCGAAGGTGACGTTGAGGATCGCTTCGGGATTGGCTGCGGCAACCGCCTGCACCACCGGACCCGCGTCGATCTTGCCCTGCGGCGGCCACTGCTCGTCGACCCACTGGATATCAGGACGCTTCTCCGACATCAGCTTCTTGAACACCGCGACCGCGGACTGGCCGTATTCGTAGTTCGGCGCGATGGTCGCCCAGCGCTTGGCCGGCAGCTTGCTGGCTGCTTCCACCAGCATCGCCGCCTGCATGTAGTTGGAGGGGCGCAGACGGAAGGTGTACTTGTTGCCCTTCGACCAGGTGATGGCATCCGTCAGCGGCTCGGCCGCGAGGAAGAACACCTTCTTCTGGTTGGCGAAGTCGCTGACGGCGAGGCCGATGTTCGACAGGAACGTACCCGTCAGCATCGCAACCCCCTCGCTGGAGACGAGCTCGTTGGCCGCGGTCTGCGCATCCGCCGGCTTGCCGCCGTCGTCCTTGGAGACGACGACGAGCTTCTTGCCGTTGATGCCGCCGGCCGCGTTGACCTGTTCGACTGCGAGCTGCCAGCCCTTACGATAGGGCTCGGTGAACGCCGGCAACAGCGAGTAGCTGTTGATCTCGCCGATCTTGATCTCCTGCGCCACGGCCGAGTGAGCCATGCCGCCCGCCAGCAGCGCGAAGGCCGCGCCCACAAAAGTGTTTCTCGTTCGCATCCCAACCTCCAGTTTTGAACTCTCTACGTCTTCAGCGTGATCTTGTCGGAGAAGCTATGCCCGCCTCCCCGGTTCAAACTCTATTTCAAACCGTCTTCGCCCTTCACTTCCGCAACCGTCAGCCCGCCGACGCGCGGCAAGGGGCGGCCGCTATCGGTGACGGCGACCGCGACCATGATCTCGTTGGCGCGCGGCGCGTCGTTGATCTGCACCTCCATGCCGTCGAAATGGCTGCGCACGAAGGCCGCGTCCTTGTGACCAAGCGGAATGTCCAGCGTCGTGCCGGGGCCGCTGCGCTTCTTCGACGACGGGATCAGCGCCGCGCCCTTGCTCAGGACCTTGCGCACCGGAGCGCCCATCTTCGGATGCAGGATAGCCGCCGCATGCTCCAGCTCGCCGTTCTCGCCGACAGCCGCGGCCTTGCCGTAGCTCTGCGCCTTCGCGCCATCGATGCCCAGCGCCGCCACCGCGCGCTTCGCCAGGAGCTCGCCGAGCTCCTCGCCGATCGCGATCAGGGGCGAGAGATCCTCGACATATTTGCCGGCAAAGGGATTTTCGATCACGGCGATCGCCGCTGCGCGCCGCGTCGGCGGCGAGACCTGGCGGCCCATTTCCATCTGCGTCTCTTCGACGACGGTGACGATCTTGCGGATGATCGCGCTCATGTTTCGCTTCCCTGTTCAGGCATAGACCGCGTTCTCCAGCATGCGCGGGCGCGTTCGTTGCTCTTCCATATCCCTGGTTCCGATGACAAGCATATCACCACAAAGCTGCAACACGGCACCCTCGATCAATCCACGATCGAACAATTGCCGTGCACATTCCGCGCCAGATTCCAGCGCGGCCGCGACCTCGTTCTGCGACAATTCACCGACATCGCGGGTGACGAGACGCGCGCCCAGATCGCTGTCGGGCTGAAGCTCGTTCGCAGGCTTTCTGATGATGGCGGGATGCCCGGGCAGATCGACGGCATTGGCGATGACCGTCGCCGCTGCATCGGCCTGCGATGCGGTGGCAGCCAGCACCGTGACCGCGTCGGCAATGCCGAGCGAAAAACTGCGGCCGTGACGCCCGCTGGTCGCGATGCCGCGCACGGGATCACCTGAGTAGACCCTCATCTTGCGCAGCACGCCGGCACGATCAGGCCGATCCATCAGGCCGACCGAAAAATGCTCGCCCTCGCCGAGATGCAGTGCGATATCGCCGCCATTGTTGACATAGGCCTGATCGAGCGTCGCAGCGCCCAGCATGGCGCCAAGAATCTCCTCTGCAACGCTGCCGGCAACCGCGGCCATCGGCGTAATGAAGCAATCGGCGGCATAGGGTGCGACAGCAGCGTGCATCCGACGCGCCACCACGCCCTTCAGCGAAGTCTGCTTCTCAGCGGCCGTCCGCAGTTCCGGCAATTCCGCGCAGAGTTCGTCGAGCAGTCCGGTGAATCGCTGCGCCGCCGCCTCATAGGCCGCACGCACTGCGTCCGCGCGCCCCCTCGCCTCCACGATCAGATCAATCGGTCCATCCTGCAAATGCAGCCGCCGGCCACCAGACAGCAATGCGATTTGCGGGAGCCTGGTCATGCCCAGCGCCCCGGAATCGGGTTCTGCCATGGCAATTGGCGGACGTCGTCACCGTTCTGCACCTCGGACAGCGGCTTCACATGATCCATGTGCCCGCCGAGCGCGGCGTAGTCCGACAGCTTCATCGTGAACTCGATCGGCGCGACCAGCGCGGGCGTCGGAACATAACCGAACGCGCCTGAAGGCATCTGCGTCACATCGACCATGTAGGTGATGCCGCCGCCCGGCCAGACATAAACAGGCGCGCCGCCGCTGGTGACGCGCGTCAGCGCGTCCTTCACCGAACGCGTCAGCCGTACCGGATTGTCGGTGACGCCCGCGCGCAAGGAGCCGCCGGCACCCGCCATGAACAACACCGTGCACAGCGCCGGCTCGCAATTCTCCTGGATGCGCTCGACCGAGAACTTCAGGTCATCAGGCATCTCGGTCTCGACCGGCTTCAGGGCCTCGTCGAGCACATAGTAAGACGAGTGCTCGCCGGTCGTGGAGACCATCAGCATGGAGAGACCAGGCTTGGCTTCCTTGGCATCGAACGGCCCGAGAATCGCCAGCGGATCGGAGATGTTGGTGCCGCCCCAGCCCGTGCCGGGGTCGGCGACCTGGAAATAGCGGCCCGGCGTCGAGCGGCGGCCCTTCATCTTGATGCCGGTGTCGGCGATGTCGAGCAGCTTGCCAGCCTGGTGCTCCGAGAGCACGCCGGTGATGTGGTCGTCGACGACGACGACCTCGTCGACCTTGCCGTGCCATTGCTTGGCGAACATGCCGATCGTCGCCGAGCCGCAGCCGACGCGCATGCGCTCTTCTTTCATGCCGTTGACGATCGGCGGCTGGCCGGCCTGTACCACCACGCTCGCGCCGCCGTCGATGGTCAGCTCGACCGCCTTGCAATTGGCGAGATCCATCAGCGTGTCGCAGGTGACGCGGCCTTCCTTCTTGGAGCCGCCGGTCAGGTGGTGCACGCCGCCGAGCGACAGCATCTGCGAGCCATATTCGCTTGTCGTGACGTGGCCGACCGCCTCGCCCTGCGCGCGAACGGTCGCGGTTTCCGGGCCGAGATAGCGGTCGGTGTCGATCTTCACCTTGATGCCGCAATAGGAGAAGATGCCCTCGGTGACGACAGTCACCATATCGACGCCATCGATCTCGGACGAGACGATGAACGGCGCAGGCTTGTAGTCGGGATAGGTCGTGCCCGCACCGATCGCGGTGACAAAGGTTGAGGGCTCGTGAACGATCTTGCCGTCCCAGTCTTCGGTGCGGCTGAACGGAACGAGCTTGCCGCCATGCGAGACGGTGCGTTCCAGGATCACATGCGGGTCGACACGGACGAGCTTGCCGTCGTGGTTGGCATAGCGGTCGCATGCGCCCGCCGCGCCCGGCTTGATGTAGCACATCACCGGACAGGCATCGCAACGGATCTTGTCGATGGCGGCGCTCGTCGTTTCAGTCACCATGTGCAAAGCCAGCCGACTGCGGTTATCATTCGTATACGAACGATGTTGCGCGCCCTCCCGAAGGCTGTCAAGCGGCGGTGCGGCGCAAAAGATGCGGCTGCCGCATAAAACCCCATTTGCCTATCCGCTCTGTCCACAAAGAAGGCAGTCGCGCTGCAGTGCGGCATGCGCGGCTTGCACGTTTGTGTACAAACGGTATCGTCGCGACGTAGGTTTTGACGAGCACTTGGCCACGGGCTTGGGAACGAGGATGACGCAGACACCGATCCGCCTCACCGTGAACGGCAGGATCCACGAGATCACGGCAGCGCCGCAGACGCCGCTGCTCTATGTGCTGCGCAACGATCTCGCGCTCAACGGTCCGAAATATGGCTGCGGCTTGGGCGAATGCGGCACCTGCACTGTCCTGATCGACGGGCAGGCCGCGCGCTCCTGCGTGATTCCCGTGAGCGGCTGCGCAGGCCGCGACATCCTGACGCTCGAAGGGCTCGGCACGCGCGACAAGCCGGATGTGGTGCAGCAGGCCTTCATCGACGAGCAGGCCGCGCAATGCGGCTATTGCCTCAACGGCATGATCATGACCACCAAGGCGCTGCTTGCGATCAACCCGCAGCCGACCGAGCAGGAGGCGCTGGCGGCGCTGCGCTACAATCTCTGCCGCTGCGGCACCCATGTCGAGATCCTGCGCGCGGTGATGCGCGCATCCGGCCAGATCACTGAGGCCGTTGATTGATGGCCTCCCCTGTTTCGAACGGAGCTGAGCGGCAATCCGGTTCGCTCGTCGTCGTCCGCACCGTGGACGAAGTCACGTCCGAGACCTTCGTCCGCATCACCGCGGACGGATCGGTCACGGCCTATAACGGCCACGTCGATCTCGGCACCGGGATCCGCACCGCACTCGGCCAGATCGTCGCCGAAGAGCTGGATGTGTCCTTTGCGCGCGTCGTCGTGGTGCTCGGCGATACCGCCGTGGTTCCGAACCAGGGCGCGACGATCGCCAGCGAGACCATCCAGATCACCGCCGTTCCCCTGCGCAAGGCCGCAGCGCAGGCGCGGCACTTTCTGATCGCGCGCGCAGCCGAGCGGCTGGAGCTGCCGGCCAGCGACCTCAAGATCGAAGACGGCCTCGTGCGCGGGCACAACCGCAGCGTCAGCTATGGCGAACTGATCGGCAGCGAGACCATTCGCCTCGAGCTTGCCGACGACGTCGCGCTCAAGCCCGTTGGCGACTACGCCATCGTCGGCCAGTCGACGCCCCGCGTCGACCTGCCCGCCAAGGCGACGGGCGAGCTGACCTTCGTGCACGACATTAGGGTGCCCGGTATGCTGCACGGCCGGGTCGTGCGTCCGCCCTATGCCGGCGTCGATGCCGGCTCGTTCGTCGGCACCAGCCTGATCGCGGTGGATGGGTCCTCGGTACGTGACATTCCCGGCATCATTGCCGTCGTGCGCATCGGCGATTTCGTCGGCGTGGTCGCCGAACGCGAGGAGAACGCAATCCGCGCGGCGGAGCAGCTCGCGGTGATCTGGAAGCCGACGCCTGGTCTGACCGATCTCGCCGACGTCGAGACCGCGCTGCGCGCCAATCCATCGACGCCGCGCTCTCTGATCGACAAGGGCGATGTCGACGCGGCGATATCAGGCGCCGCCAAACCGATGCAGCGCACTTATGTGTGGCCGTACCAGATGCACGCCTCGATCGGGCCGTCCTGCGCGGTCGCCGATGTCCAGGACGGCAACATCCGCGTCTGGTCGGGCACGCAGAACCCGCATGTCCTGCGCAGCGACCTGGCGCTCCTGATCGAACGTCCCGAAAGCGAGATCGAGGTGATCCGCCTGGAGGCCGCCGGCTGCTACGGCCGCAACTGCGCCGATGACGTCACCGCGGACGCGCTGCTGCTGTCGCGCGCCGTCGGCCGGCCCGTGCGCGTGCAGCTGACGCGCGAGCAGGAGCATGCCTGGGAGCCCAAGGGCACCGCGCAGCTGATCGATGTCAATGGCGGCCTGAATGCCGACGGCAGCATCGCTGGTTACGATCTCGCCACGCGCTATCCCTCGAATGCCGCG
Organism: Bradyrhizobium sp. LA6.8; assembly: GCF_040547935.1. Classification (NCBI taxonomy): domain Bacteria; kingdom Pseudomonadati; phylum Pseudomonadota; class Alphaproteobacteria; order Hyphomicrobiales; family Nitrobacteraceae; genus Bradyrhizobium; species Bradyrhizobium sp. LA6.8. The sequence goes on along the minus strand of NZ_JBEPQQ010000001.1, from coordinate 1,018,772 downwards.
CCGACGCTCGCGCTGCTGCTGACGGGGCGGATTTCACCGGAGCCCATGGTGCTCCAGATGGGCGACCGCACTGCGATCCCGCCCTACGACTACGACCACATGCGCGTCGTCGCCCATGACATGGCGCCGATCGTGCGCGCCTCCTGGTTTCGCGGTGTCTCGGCCCTGCCGAACACCTTCGCGCATGAATCCTATATCGACGAGGCCGCGACCGAGGCCGGCGTCGATCCGATCGAATACCGCCTGCGCTATCTGAAAGACCAGCGCGCCGTCGATCTCGTCAATGCGGTGGCCGAGCGCGCGGGCTGGACGCCCCGGCCTGTCCGCGAAGAGAAAGACGGCGAAATCGTGCACGGGCGCGGCTTTGCCTATGCGCTCTATGTCCACAGCAAGTTTCCCGGCTATGGCGCAGCGTGGTCGGCCTGGGTCGCCGACGTTGCGGTGAACAAGTCCACCGGCGATGTCAGCGTCACGCGCGTCGTCGCCGGGCAGGACTCCGGCCTGATGATCAATCCGGACGGCGTGCGCCACCAGATCCACGGCAACGTCATCCAGTCCACCAGCCGCGCGCTGATGGAAGAGGTTTCGTTCGAGCGCGGCGTGGTGACGGCGCGCGAATGGGGCGCCTATCCGATCATCCCGTTCCCTGACGTGCCCAAGATCGACGTGCTGATGTTGCCGCGTCAGGACCAGCCGCCGCTCGGCGTCGGCGAGTCCGCCTCGGTGCCGAGCGCAGCGGCGATCGCCAACGCGATCTTCGATGCCACCGGTGTGCGCTTTCGCGAGCCGCCGTTCACGCCGGAGCGCATCCTGAAGGGATTGCACGGTGAGGCATCGCCCGTGCCGCAAGCCCTGCCCGCACCCGCTGCATCGCCGCCGTCCCGCATCTGGGAGAATCCCTTCGCCAAGCGCGCCGGCATCTTCGCGACGATCGCGGCCGTCTGCACTGCCGCGATCGGCATCGGCGCAGCACTCCTGCCCGGGCGCGCGATCGCGCCGATCGCACGTCCCGATCCATCGGTCTATTCCGCGGCGACGATCGCGCGCGGAGAGCAACTCGCAGCACTCGGCAATTGCGCGGAGTGCCACACCAGCCTCAATGGCGTGCTCAACGCCGGCGGCCGCGCACTACAGACGCCGTTCGGCACGATCTACTCAACCAACATCACGCCCGACGCCGAGACCGGCATCGGCGCCTGGTCCTATCCCGCCTTCGAGCGCGCGATGCGCGACGGACTGCATCGCGACGGACGGCAGCTCTACCCCGCCTTCCCCTACACCCATTTCGCCAAGACCAGCGACGCCGACATGCAGGCGCTCTACGCCTACCTGATGACCCAGCCTTCGGTTCGCGCCACGGCGCCGGCGAATGCGCTCGCCTTCCCGTTCAACCTCCGCCCGCTGCTTGCGGGCTGGAATGCCCTGTTCCACAGGACGAGCGAATTCAAGCCCGATCCCGCTAAATCCGAGCAGTGGAATCGCGGCGCCTATCTGATCGACAGCCTCGGCCATTGCAGTGCCTGTCATTCGCCGCGCAACGCGCTCGGCGCGGAGCAACGTGAGGCCTATCTCGCCGGCGGCTTTGCCGAGGGCTGGGAAGCGCCGGCTCTGACCTCGCTCTCACGCGCGCCGATCCCGTGGAGCGAGGACGAGCTTTTCGCCTATTTGCGCACCGGCCATTCGCGCTATCACGGCGTCGCGGCCGGCCCGATGGCGCCGATCATCAGAGACCTCAAGGCCCTGCCCGACCCCGACATCCGCGCGATGGCGGTCTATCTCAACTCGTTCAACGACACCGCGATCGATGCGCAGGGCCAGGATGCACTTGCCGCAAAGCTTGAAAGCTCAACGCAGGTCACGGTGGCACCCTCCACCGGCGCGCGGCTCTATCAGGGCGCGTGCGCCGTCTGCCACGAGGTCGGCGGCCTGCCGCTGTTCGGAACTCGGCCCTCGCTCGCACTCAACAGCAATCTGCACAGCGCCACATCGGACAATCTCGTGCAGGTCGTCCTGCACGGCATCAATGAGCCCGTCTCCAGCGACCTCGGCTACATGCCCGCCTTCAAGAACAGCATGAGCGATGCGCAGGTCGAAGAACTCGTCGGCTTCCTGCGCCAGCAGTTCGCGCCGGACAAGCCGGCCTGGTCCGGCGTGCGCGAGACGATCGCCCGGGTGCGCAATTCAACGCATTGATTTTTGGAGCATGACCTAATCGGAAAGCCGCTTCACACTCTAGCCGTGCTTCTTCGCCTCCACCGGCGGTGTGCCGTGGGTGTGGAACGACTCGATCGTCTTCAATCCCCACGCCTGGCCCTTCTTGCGCTCCTCCTCGGTCCACACGATCGGCTTCCAGTCGGGGGCGAGGATGAGGCGCGCGCCGGCATTGGCGACCTCGACGCGGTTGCCGCCAGGCTCGTAGACATAGAGGAAGAAGGTCTGCTGGATCGCGTGCTTGTGCGGGCCGGTCTCGATGTGCACGCCGTTCTCCAGGAAAATATCGGCGGCGCGCAAAATCTCCTCGCGGCTGTCGAGCGCGTAGGTGACATGGTGAAAGCGGCCGGGCGTACCGGAATGGTCGAGCGAATAGGCAAAATCGTAGCTCTTGTTCGACATCGTCAGCCACATCGCCGCTTCCCGCCCGTCGTTGAGCACGATCTGCTCGGTGAGGCGGCAGCCGAGATAGTTTTCGAAGAACTCGCGGTTGGCCTTGATGTCGACGGCGAGGCAGTTGAGGTGGTCGAGGCGGCGGACATTGACGCCGCGCGCGGGAAAGCGTTGAGCCTGGTTCTTCAGCGCAGGTCTAAGCTCCGGCGGCGCCTGGTACCATTCGGTCTCGTAATAGAGCTCGACGATATGGCCATCAGGGTCGCGGCAGCGGAAGGTCGGCCCCTGCCCCATGTCGCCGTCGATCCAGCCGATGTCGAAGCCGGAGCCTTTCAGCGCGGCGACGCGGCGCTCAAGCGCCTGCTGGCTGCGCGCGCGCAGCGCCATATGCTCCATGCCTGATGTCTTCGACGCCGTCAGCTTGAGCGAATAGCGCTCGTAATCGTCCCAGCCGCGCAGGTAAACCGACTCGCCCTTCTGCCCGCTCACCGTCATGCCCATGACGTCGACGAAGAATTTCAGGCTCTCGTCGGGCTTCGGCGTCAGCAGCTCCATGTGGCCGAGATGAGCAAGATCAAGGATCGGTTCGGGCTGCATGCTTTCCTCCAAGGGTGGCTGCGATCCGCCGGACCGGATCGCGCAACCGGACGCAAGGCTGCAAACGCGCTCGAGCGTACGGGGGCGGCATCCAGGCCGCAGGTTCATTTGTACTAATGTACAAATGATTAGGTCCCGTCAACAAATCAAACATGGCCGCCCAGATCGAGTGACGCGCCAGCCGGGATGACCTCCATCCCCGAACGGCGGACCGACTGGCCGAATGGTAAAATCTTCCTTAAGCGCTGTCGTGCCTATCGGCCTAGAAAAGCGGCATCCCCCTACCGATTCCGCCCGCAAGTATGCATTAGGAGCAAATCTCTCAACCGAATTGTCGCAGATTTAACAAAGCCCCCGCGCCTGCCGTTTAACCGTTTGTCCAGCCGCGGCACGCATAGTCAGGGTTAAACCTCTTGCTCATGCCAGGTTCATTCATCGTGACATCCTTTGGACGCGTGATTTCGGTACGCGGGTCGCTCGCCCGGGTCGGGCTGCTGGCGGCAAGCCAGATGCCGGTCTCGGAAATTCGGGCCACCGTCGGCCGTTTCGTCAGCATCCGCTGCGCCAGCTCGGTGATCGTCGCCATGATCACCGAGGTGTCCTGCGAGAACCTCTCGAGCTCCGACTACATCGCCATCGCGTCGGTCGACCTGCTCGGCGAAATCCACAATGCCGCCGACAAGGCCAAGTTTCAGCGCGGCGTCACCAACTATCCGACCATCGGCGATTCCGTCGACCTGATCACGAGCCAGGAGCTGCGCACGATCTACGCGCCGACCGGATCGGACCAGATCAATGTCGGCTTCCTCCAGCAGGACCGCTCCGTCGTCGCCTACGTCGACGTCGAGGAAATGCTCTCCAAGCATTTCGCGGTGCTGGGATCGACCGGCGTCGGCAAATCCACCGGCGTGTCGCTGCTGCTCAACGAGATCCTGAAATCACGTCCGAACCTGCGCATCTTCCTGCTCGACGTTCACAACGAATATGGCCGCTGCTTCGGCGATCGCGCGCTGGTGCTCAACCCGCGGAACCTGAAGCTACCGTTCTGGCTGTTCAACTTCGAGGAAATCGTCGACGTGCTGTTCGGCGGCCGCGCCGGCGTGCCCGAGGAGCTCGACGTCCTCGCCGAGGTGATCCCGATCGCCAAGGGCATCTACACCCAGTATCAGAACACCGATCGGCTCGGCCTGAAGCGCATCGATCCCAAGCAGGTCGGCTTCACCGTCGACACGCCGGTACCATACCGCCTGGTCGATTTGATCTCGCTGATCGACGAGCGCATGGGCAAGCTGGAAAACCGCTCCTCGCGCATCATCTATCACAAGCTGATCTCGCGCATCGAGGCCGTCCGCAACGACCCGCGCTACGCCTTCATGTTCGACAACGCCAATGTCGGCGGCGACACCATGGCCGAGGTGATCAGCCATCTGTTCCGCCTGCCCGCCAACGGCAAGCCGATGACGGTGATGCAGCTCGCCGGCTTCCCGGCCGAGGTCATCGATTCCGTCGTCTCGGTGCTGTGCCGCATGGCCTTCGACTTCGGCTTGTGGAGCGACGGCGTGTCGCCGATGCTGTTCGTCTGCGAAGAGGCGCACCGATATGCCTCCGCCGACCGCAATGTCGGCTTCGGGCCGACCCGCAAGGCGGTGTCGCGCATCGCCAAGGAAGGCCGCAAATACGGCGTCTATCTCGGCCTCATCACCCAACGTCCGGCCGAGCTCGACGCCACCATTATCTCCCAGTGCAACACGCTGTTCACGATGCGTCTGGCCAACGAGCGCGACCAGGCGCTGCTGCGCGCCGCGGTATCGGATGCGGCAGCGAACCTGCTGTCCTTCGTGCCATCGCTCGGCACCCGCGAAGTCCTGGCGTTCGGCGAAGGCGTCGCGCTACCGACCCGCCTGCGCTTCAAGGAGGTGCCGCCGCATCAATTGCCGCGCGGCGAAGCCACCATCTCAAGCGTGCCGTCGGTCACCTCCGGTCACGACATGCACTTCGTCGGCGCCGTGCTCGAACGCTGGCGCGGTGCCACCTCGCAACGCGACGTGCCGAACGATCCGGTGTTTTCGCAGCCGCCCGCAAAGACGCTTGCAACCGCCGAAGCGCCGATGCTGCAGCCCTCGATGGGGCTGGACCCGGATCGCTTCTCGCTGCTGAAGAAGCCGCTGCGGTAAGGAACGGACACCACTTCGGCAAATTCCGCTGTCATGCCCCGGCTTGACCGGGGCATCCAGTACGCCGCGGCCCCTCGATTCAATCACGATCGCCTCTGGAATTTCCCGAACAACGAACAGTCGTGAAAGACGGGGAATGCCCCGGATATCGCGGATCGAGGCCGCGTCTCGCGGATAGCCCAAGGCTTGTCCTTCGTGCTACCCTTGCCTTTTGGAGCCGGTTTGAGCACGCGGGGCGCGAGGATGTCCGTGGGCGGTGCCAATATTGCGGATCGCAACATCATAACGGTGCTCGCCGTCGACATGGTGGGTTCAACTCGCCACATCGCGGCTTGCGACCCCGATGAAGCTCAAGCGTTTTTGGACCAGTGGCTGGATCACATCCGCAACTCCGTGGAGCGTCTCGGGGGACAGATTGTCCACTATGCGGGAGACGGTGGCATTGCCATATTCGGCTGGCCAACCGCATATGAGGATCATGCGGATCGTGCGTGCATCGCAGCCTGGGACATTCAGAGTCATAGCCAGTCGTCCGGCCCCAGGGGAGATCCGGTCAATTTTCGCGTCGGACTTCACTCCGGCCTGGTCGGCTTACGCATAGGCGGCAAAAATGCCATCGCCCGCTTCGACGTTGCCGGAGCGACTGTGCACGTTGCTGCCAAGCTGCAGCAGGAAGCAGCGGCAGGCGAGATCAGGGTTAGCGCCGAAACCGCAAAGCTGTGCCGATCGCCACTCGAACTTACGGCACACAAGACGACTTCGGGAATCGCCGATCGGGTCATCGAGGCCTACACGCTGAATGCCCGGCCGGACGATGTCGATCACAACGAAATCGCCAGCCGCTATCAAAATCCGATCGTGAATCGGGTCGACGAACTTGCGGCGCTTCGGGAGCTCCTCCCGCGCCCGGGCGCCAAAAGCTGCTCCGTCACCCTGCTGGGCGAACCAGGTATCGGCAAGAGCCGCCTTGCGACAGCCGTAATGACCGAGGCACTGACATCCGACGTGAGATGCTGCGTCTTTTATGGCGGCGTACAGAAACGTGCCACCGCATTCGCCGCCGCCCGCACCTTGGTGGGCGACATGCTCGCTGCAAACAGCTCATCTTCGGATGCACATATTCGTGAGGCTCTCGCGGAACTGCAGATCGAGGCAGCCGATCGCAGAAAGCTCGAAGCCCTATTCATCGCCGGAAAAGCGTCCTCTCGCCAACGATTGACCGACAATACGCAAACGCAAATTGCACGTGCACTTGTCAATGCCTTCCTCGCATTGGCGCTTGATAGACCAACTCTGTTGCTAATCGAAGACCTCCAGTGGATCGATCCGGAAAGCCGCCATTTCCTGAAATTGCTCGCGCGCGCAAGTACCCCAAAGCCGCTTTGCATATTGCTGACCGGACGTCCGGAATCATCAGACCAGTCCATGGAGATTGCGGACTCGCTCATTCATCTGCAACCGCTGTCGCGGGCCAACATGGAGGCTTTGGGACGCCAATTGTGGCCGAAAACTCGATCCCCGACCGTGTTTGCGAGAGCAATCGATCGCGCCGACGGCGTCCCCTTCGTATTGGAAGAGTTCTTGCGTTCGGCGGACGCGACGAACGCAACGAGCGAACATTCGCTGCCTCAGAGCGTCGAGTCCGTGATTCATGCGCGGCTGCAACGGCTTTCTCCGAAGTTGAAGGCGTTCGTGCAGACGCTCAGCCTGCTGGGACAGGAGGTCGAAATCCAATTGGCCACGACGGTGCTCGGCGTGGACGTAGGCGAGCTGCTGACTGCGTTGTTCGAGCTTGCCCGATTTGCTTTTGTCCATCCGCTTGCGGGTAACTCCGTGCGTTTCCGGCATCAGATCATCGCCGAGGCCTGTGCAAACACGATACCGCGTGGCCGGCGTCTGGAAATCCACCAGGCCGCTGTCCAGGCGATCATTCGGCGTTACCCGAATCTGGATGGTCGTTACGAACAGTTGGCCTTTCATGCAGAGGAAGCCGGAGATGCTAATGCTGCACTTGGCTATCTCTGGGACGCCGCCGTCGAAGCGCGCCGGAACGCCGCAGCCTCATCGCTCAGTTTGATATACGACCGGGCGCTCAAGCTCGTCGAGCGTCTTGGGGAAGCCGCCGAAGAAAAATATGTCGACTTCGGTCGAATGAGCTTCGCTTCAATGCTGCAACTCGGCGAATTCAAAAAAGTAAATATGCATTTGCCACGAACGTTGGAGCTGGCGCGGCGCCAAGGCAGGATTGCTCACGTGTGCAGCGTCCAGTCGCAACTCGGAATGGTCTACTGGTTTGAGGGCCGGTATGAAGAAGGGCTGCAAATAACGAGCGAGGGATTGAGAACGGCTCGAGCGCTGAAATCGACCGCACTCATATTTTCAAATCAGACCATCATGGCAAATGTGTTGCACAGCATGGGCCACGTCCATCGCGCGATTGCGGCGATGGACGAACTGAATGAAATGCTCACAGGAGAACTCGAGACTGCCCGTCTCGGGACCCCAGCCGGTCCAAAATGCACGGTTTTGGCATTCAGGAGCTGGTTCATGAATGCAACAGGTCAATATGCGGAGGCGCTCGGATTCGCATTGCGTGCATTGGAGATCGCAGTTCGTGAACAGGATTCATATGGGCAAGTGCTCGCCCGCATTACGATGGGGCGAAATCTCCTCATGCTTCATCGAAATGACCAGGCTGTGGAATGCTTGTCGATTGCAAGGGAGATCGTCGAACGTAACGGCTACGATGCCAGCAAGGCCAACCTGACCGGAGCAATGGCGACCGCTCTGGCACGAACAGGCCAGGCGCATCAGGCTGTCGACCTGATAGACGCTTGTATGGAGAGCGGCACGCATCTGCGGACAGGCCAGATCGAGCTCTGCCTTCTCTATGCGGGTTACGCTGAGGCTCTCGTTCGGGACAGGAAATGCGAACGTGGCCTGAGCTCCTTGGATGATGCTCTTTCCATCGCCAGGACCATCAGGAATCCATGGCTGATTGTCGAATGTCTTGGTTTGAGGGCGCGACTGCTCGCCGAGGCGAAGCCTGGCACCGCCCGCGTCGTTGAGGATCTCGCCGAGATGCACGCGATTTGCGATCAGTTTGGCATTGTTGCCTGGGACGGATCCCGGCTCGCGGTTTAGCAAGGCCGCTCGTGTCGAGACACACCAGTTCACCGGGGCCCGTGTCGCGGGCTCGCCGCGCTCAACGGGCGTGGCACGCAATCCGGAGCTCCGGCTTGGAGCAACGACCTTGACGGGACTTTGCCAAGAAGTACAATCTCGAGCATCCGGCGGCTATTTCTGACAGCTCTCGTCGCTACCGGGCGAGCTGCGTCTCGCCCAGCTCCGCTTAACTCCACAGATTCTGGTTTCGAGAAAACGGGTGGTTCATTTGTAGTTCATGGAGGGTCATGCGATGCGTCGTGTCGCTTTCCTCATTCGCTTTGCGCTGGTCGTCGCCGCAAGTTCGGGAATTGAGACCGCTCTCGGCGATACAATATATGTCTACCAAGGCCCGAATTGGACAGCGGAAGACAGGGCTGACTACTACACGCGCGACCAAGGCTCCCGCTTAATCAACCTCACGTGGTTACGGGCATTGAAAGCGAAGGACGGACAACCGTTCCTCTCGGATGGTCTGACCCGATACGGCTTTCTCCCAAATCCGGACAATAAGGCCAACCTCCCCGTCGGCCTCCACACCACAGGTCCCGCAGAGTCCCCGATGGTCGGGATAACATGCTCCGCGTGTCACACGCGGCAGGTTGAAGTGGAGGGCAAGACGTACCGCATCGATGGCGGTCCGGCCTTTATGGATTTCCAGGAGTTCCTGAGCGACCTGGACAAGGCGGTAGGAGACGCAACCGCCAGCAAGACGGCATTCGCTGCATTTGCTGCGGCCGTCTCCCAACCTGCGATACCTTCTGATGCCGATGTTGACGCACTACGTCAGAGGGTTGATGCATGGCACCTGCGCTTCCATGCATTCGTGGCCGGTACATTGCCGCCAGTCGGCTGGGGGCCTGGGCGGCTGGACGCCGTCGGGATCATCTTCAACCGCATATCCGGCACCGACGTTGGGCCGCCGCCTGATTTTTTGATCAAGGAAAACATGAGGATTGCCGACGCTCCGGTGCGGTATCCTTTCCTGTGGAATACACCGATGCAGAACCAAACCGACTGGGCCGGTTTTGTGTCGAATGGAAACCGCGTTTTTGCACTTGCCCGGAACACCGGGCAGGCTCTGGCGTTCGCCAACTTCGAACCAAAAAAGCGTTCGCTCGGCTTATTCTTCGACTACGCCAACTCCATCAACTTCGATGGGCTGGAAAGACTCGAGAAACTGGTCTTGAAGATGGGTCCGCCAAAATGGCCACGGGAATGGCCTTTCGACAAGAAACTGGCTGACGAAGGTCAAAAACTCTACCAAAGACACTGCAGTGACGGGTGTCACGAGAAGAAGGAGATACACGCCCTGCGTGACTTGTTTGCTACGACGTGGGAGACGCCGCTCAAGAACGTCGGCACCGACACTCGTCAATTCGATGAGCTCGGTTGGAGAGTGAAGACCGGCGCGCTGAAGGGAGCAGGCACCCCGGGGGTCGCCAGGGATCTCGAGGAAGAGGATTACGCCGTCCACATGATGTTCAGCGCAGTCGCCGGTACGATTCTGAACTATAAGCTGTCTCTGGGGAGCGAGCTCGGTGCCGGTGACGGCTTTGGCTCCTCCTTGCCTCGCAACGGGCAAGTGGCACGCACCGCGTCCAAGTCTCCGCTGCCAGCGTCACCGGCTCCGGCACGGGCCTCCGCCGAACCGCCCAGCGCGCAACCATCGGGACCGCCGGAAAGCCTGACGATCGAGCCTTGGACGTTCTTCAAGCGCACCCTCAAAAGAGGCAAGTATGAAGCTCGCGTGCTGGAGGGAATTTGGGCCGCGGCGCCTTACTTGCACAACGGCTCGGTGCCGACATTGGCGGAATTGCTCGTACCGCCTGCGAAGCGTATGTCACAATTCAAAGTTGGCGCGAGATACGACATCAAAAATGTTGGTCTTGACGTCACACAAGAGGGGCCAAATCGTCCGGTCACCGATTGCAATGACCTCAATTCAGGAAACAGCCGATGCGGGCATGACTATGGCACGCGCTTGCGCGACGACGAAAAGAAGGCACTCCTCGAATATTTGAAGACTCTTTGAGAGCCTCGGCTCTCTCTGCACTAGCCAGGATGTAGTCCGCGCAAGCGCTTTGCGCGAAGGACTGCGATCGACTATGTTCCGCGTTTCCCCGAGAGCCCCATCCGGAACATCGTCATGTCCCCTCCTCCTTCACAACGCTTCCCCGCACCCGCCCTCGACACGCTCCCCGACGACATCCGCACGCGCCTGCTCGCCGTGCAGGAGAAGAGCGGCTTCGTGCCGAACGTGTTCCTGACGCTGGCCTACCGGCCCGACGAGTTCCGCGCGTTCTTCGCCTATCACGACGCGCTGATGGAGAAGGACGGCGGCCTCACCAAGGCCGAACGCGAGATGATCGTGGTCGCGACCTCGGCGGCCAACCAGTGCCAGTATTGCGTGATCGCGCACGGCGCGATCCTGCGCATTCGCGCCAAGAACCCGCTGATCGCCGACCAGGTCGCTGTGAACTACCGCAAGGCCGACATCACGCCGCGGCAAAAGGCGATGCTCGATTTCGCGATGAAGGTCTCGGCCGAGGCGCAGCGCGTCTCCGAGGAGGACTTCGCGGCGCTTGCACCGCACGGCTTCAGCGACGACGACATCTGGGACATTGCCGCGATCTCCGCCTTCTTCGCGCTGTCCAACCGGCTGGCAAACTTCACCGGCATGAGGCCGAACGAGGAGTTTTACCTGATGGGGCGCTTGCCGAAAAAATGACGGAGCTCGACTGGCCCGAAATCCTTGCTCGTCTCGGTGCCGCGACCGTCGCCGCCGGCGCGATCGGCCTCGACCGCGACCTGCACGGCAAGCCGATCGGGCTGAAGACGCTCGGCATCGTCGGGCTCTCCACGGCGACCGTGGTTCTGCTCGCCCTGCAGCTCGCCGAGCCAACCAAGGTCGCCGATGCCACCAGCCGCGTCATCCAGGGCATCCTCACCGGCATCGGCTTTCTCGGTGCCGGCGTCATCGTGCATCAAAGCATGGGATTTCGCGTCCGCGGACTGACCAGCGCCGCCTGTACCTTTCTCGCGGCCTGCATCGGCATCGTCTGCGGCGCCGGACAGTGGAAGATCGTCACCGTCGCGCTGGCGCTCGCCTTCGTGCTGCTGACGGTGGGCCGCCACATCGAGCGACGGTTGCACCGCGTGCTCGGCGGGAAGGAGGATGCGCACACCGCGGAGACGTCTCCGGACGCGCCGCCGCGGACCTAGCCGGCTGCGCCAGCACGCGGCTCTCACACCCGTCACGTTTTCCGTCGCTGGCTCCAGAAGCTTCCGACACCGACGATGGCGGTGACGAGCAGAACGGCAACGAAGGTCTGGATGATCGTGAAATTCAGGGCGTCGCGCGCGACGAATAGCGCGGTGATGGCACCGGCAACGATGAAGAGAATGCGAAAGATTGCGCTCACGGTGATGCCTCCGGGTCAGCATGACGCGGAGCCACCTGCGCCCTCGACATTCAGGCAACACCGGTTCGGCAATCATGCCGACGGACCATAGCGCCCTGCACCGATACGAATTTGCGGTAGGTCAAGTCGCCTGCGCGCCTCAAAGCATTGGCGACTGATGCAGGTAACGGCCGTCGAAATCGGCAAGTTCCAGAAATTTCCGCTCGTCCAGCACCGTGACGCGGCCGCGGTGCAGCTCGACGATGCCCTCCTGCCGCAACTGCTTGATCACGCGGTTGGCGTGCACCCCGGTGATTCCCAGAGCTTCGCCGATCTGCTCCTGGGTCAGCGGCATCTCGAAGCTGTTGCCGTCAAGACGCTCGATGACCCGGAGGCGTTCGCGCAGCTCGATCATGACATGGGCAAGCCTTGCGGGCGCGGGACGCTGGCCGACATTGACGATCCATTCGCGAAACATGGCGGCGTCGATCAGCGTGTCTCGCCAGAACATCTCGGCGACGCTTGGACTGCGCTGGTGCAATTTTCGCAGCGTTTCGTGACTGATGAAGCCGAGCGTGCACGCCGTCAGCGTCGACAAGTCGTGATCCATCACATGCAGGAACAGGCTCATCAGGTCAGGGATCTCGCCGGGGATGTGGATGGAGAGGATCTGACGCTTGCCGCTTGCTATCGTCTTAGAACGCGCACAGAAGCCATCTGCGATCAGGCAGCAATCGGTTGCGCGCTCGCCGTCGCGCACCACGGGCGCCTCCGCCGAATATTGACGAACCGCAATCGGGAGCGCCTCGATCTCCTTCACGTCGTCGTCCGAGATGCCGGAAGATGTACGCAAACGCCTGACAAGCGCAGCACGGATCGTATCGCTGGGCACGCGAGCTAGCTCCGGTTGGTATGAGATGGGACCTGTACTGCAATCCCTGGCGCAGAGGCGCCGCTGCAATGAAAAACCCGCGATCCACGCCCCCGGTTCCAACAAAAGTTAAGGACGCCACTCGCCTCCCCATGGTTGGCTTCGCGCCGGAAAGGTCCAGCCATGACCAAGAAACGCAACCGCACGCGACCGGCCCTGTCACTCCAGGAGCGCCTGAACAAGTTCACGCAGGACGCCCGGGCCGCGGCCAAGAAGCTGCCAGCCGGCACCGAACGCCACACACTGTTGCAGAAGGCGCGCAACGGCGAGGCAGCCGCCGAGATCGAACGCCTTCTGTCCTCACCCGGCCCGCAGCACCAGAAGTGATCGTCCCACCGTTGCGTAGCGGCGACTGCGAGGCACTACACCGCTAGCGCTGCGCCATCAACTCGAGCGCCGGAGCAAAGCGCTCGGAGAATGTCAGCGTCTTGGCGTGGCGAACTGCAGCAAACGATGCCGAGATTCCTGCTGTGGCGACTGCGAGCAAGGCGATTACGAAAACCAGACGGCGCATTTCGGCCTCCTGTGTGAGCTCGACTACCCCACAGAGGTGGGGTGGCTCTGTTTCAGGACGGTTTCATCCCTGCGGAAAATGACTTCGCTCAAGCGGCTGTGATGAGATCCGGCTTCTCGGGCCGCCGCGCCGTAACCAACTAATGATCATCGTCGTTGTCTTGCGACGGTCGCGAGCGGTACCGGGAATTTCACGCCAGCGGCCACGATCATGAATCGCAAGACTGCCGCGATAAGCAGTATTCGCAGCAATGCGGAGTCATCGAGGATTGCTCAAATGAACGTCGTCATCCGGAAGCTCAATGGTCTATGGCACCTCGTCGTCGGCTCGTGCCAGATCCGAACGCCCTTCCTGGCAACCCAGGACCGCGCGCTGGTCGTGAGCTACGCCCGGCGCGTCTACCCCGGCGCCAAGATCTTTCAGCGCGACTGATGCGAGCGGTTGCGCCTAATCGTCATCCGCCGGCCCGCACCAGCCGGGCAGATAGATAGCGTCCTTGCTCTTGGCCGCGGACAGGGCCTTCTCGAGCGCCTTGTCGAAATTGGCATCGACTGCCTTGCGCGTCAGTTTCCGGCGCAGAAAGTCGGCCCACAGGAATTCCGAGAACGGCGTGGTATCCTTGGCGAAGCCGCCCATGCGGCGGAGCTCGCCGGCAAGGCTCCGGAACGGATCGTCCTTGAGATCGACGACCGATCTCGGCAGATCGCGGAACGGCCGCCGCTCGCCCTTGGAATCGTAAGGGTAGACCCAGCGCTTGTTGTCCATCACGCCCCAGAAAGCCTCGCGCTCGACCATTCTGAGATCGCCGACCACGGTCACCAGCACTTCCTTGACGCCCTCGTCGTGCAATGCGCGGCCGAGATGATGATGGTCGATCACGTAGTAGCGCTGGTCCGGTCCGTAGACGACGGGGATCATGTGATTGCCGAGCAGGTCGGCCTGCTTCTTCTTGCCGTGCTCGCGCCAGCGCTTGCGCTTCTCCTTGACCTCGCGCATGCCGACCGTCATCTGCGTCGGCCGGAGCGACAGGATCGGCACCGGATGCACTCTCGGTTCGCGCGCGTTGGTGGTGGTCATGATGAAGGCCCCTCACATGGTTGCAACCGGTGGTCCGGTTCCCTTGATTATGCCATGGGCCCCGCGGTGGCAAAATGCGTTCGATCCGGCCGCGGAGATCACAAGCAGATGTTCACGAGAGCCGGCGATGCATGCTTCGGGGTTGTTGCTGCAACGCAACCTCCGCTTCCTGTCACCGACCTGACAGCCGGCGGCGCGCTCGCTCGCGAGCCGTTCCGGAAAGATGCCATGCAAGATAGTGCGAAAGCGCAATGCACGTGCGCGTTGAGAAGATTTTCTGCAAGGCATTCACGACGTATGCTATCTAAAAACCGCTGCTTCGGAGTGATCCCCTCACCATGAAAACACAGCGGCCCATCAGCTCGGATGACGAGCACCGGGTGCTCCAGTTCAGGCCGCGCAACGCGTCTCCCCCGCCGGTCCAACGGGGCAGCGGTACCGTGCAGCCGCTGCGCGTCGCGCCCGAACCGCTCGACCTGTCGCGCTACGAGAAGCCCCGCCCGGAACCGGACAATTTCCGCCACCGCATGCTCGCCAATATCGCGGCGCTCGCCTTCACCATCGCGCTGACCGCAATCGGGATCTGGCTCGCGGTGAGCATTGCCGACCTGCGCCGTACCCAGGATTGCGTGCTGATGGGCCGCCGCGACTGTGCCAAGATCACGACGCCCCATATCTAGGCTCGTCCCCCGGCCGAAGGGGCCGCCGACGGCATCCCCAGCCCTGTCGCCGGGGGCGCCCGGCTCCATTGAACTCAG
The DNA here is from genome assembly GCF_040547935.1 of Bradyrhizobium sp. LA6.8. Taxonomy (NCBI): domain Bacteria; kingdom Pseudomonadati; phylum Pseudomonadota; class Alphaproteobacteria; order Hyphomicrobiales; family Nitrobacteraceae; genus Bradyrhizobium; species Bradyrhizobium sp. LA6.8. The sequence goes on along the minus strand of NZ_JBEPQQ010000001.1, from coordinate 1,003,548 downwards.
GGCGGCGCTCCGATATACGGGCTTTCGACCCGGCCAGAGGGGGGGTTGAGGGCGTCATCGGGGCGCGATGCCCACCCACCGTTCCACTCTGGAACCTCAGACAAATATCAGCAATATATCAAAGGCTTAGTGATGTCCTCCACATTCGATCAGGTCGCTACGATCATCGCTGAAACCTGCGACATCCCGCGCGACACGATCACGCCGGATAGCCACGCCATCGATGACCTCGGCATCGACAGCCTCGATTTCCTGGACATCGCGTTCGCGATCGACAAGCAGTTCGGCATCAAGCTGCCGCTGGAAAAGTGGACCCAGGAGGTCAACGACGGCAAGGCGACCACCGAGCAGTATTTCGTGCTGAAAAATCTGTGCGCCCGCATCGACGAACTGGTTGCGGCCAAGGGCGCGAGCGCCTAAGCGCGCGGTCATGCAACTCGAATACTTCCACATGATCGATCGCGTCGTCGACCTCAACGTCGACGCGAAGACGATTGTCGTCGAAGCCCTGGTCCCCAAGGAGAGCACGATCTTCGAGGGGCATTTCCCGGGCTATCCCCTGATGCCCGGCGTGCTCCTGATCGAATCGATGGCCCAGGCCTCGGGCTGGCTTCAGCTCGGCGTGCTCAAGTTCGAGCGCATGCCGATCCTGGCCGCCGTCAAGGAGGCCAAGGTCCGCGGCTCGGTCTTCCCCGGCGATCTCATGACCATCGAGGCGACCTTGTCGCATCAGGGCTCGGGCTATGCGGTGACCGAGGCCAAGATCAAGGTCGGCGGTAAGCTGCGCGCGAATTCGACGCTCACCTTCACGCAGATCCCCTTCCCCAATGCGGATATGCGCGGCTTCATGGACGCGGTCGCCAAACGCGTCGGCTTCCCGCAACAGGCCGGATCGCCATGACTGACACTGCTTCGAAGCCCGGCCAGACGGAAGTCTGGATCACCGGCATTGGCCTTGCCACCTCGCTCGGCGAAGGCCTGGACGCCAACTGGGCCGCGCTTCAGGACAAGCGCATCAATGTCGACGAGAAGGGCTTTGCGCCCTGCATCGTGCATCCCCTGATGCCTGTGACCTTCGACAGCCAGATCCCGAAGAAGGGCGACCAGCGCCAGATGGAAGCCTGGCAGCGCATCGGCACCTATGCCGCGGGCCTTGCGCTCGATTCCGCCGGGATCAAGGGCAACAAGGACATCCTGTCGAAGATCGACATGGTGGTGGCCGCCGGCGGCGGCGAGCGCGACCTCAATGTCGACTCCGGCGTGCTCACGGCCGAGGTCAAGGGCGCCAATGCGCCCGGCTTCCTCAACGAACGGCTGATGAGCGATCTCAGGCCGACGCTGTTCCTGGCCCAGCTCTCGAACCTGCTCGCCGGCAACATCGCCATCGTGCACGGTCTCGGCGGCACCTCGCGCACTTTCATGGGCGAAGAGGTCGCGGGTGCCGATGCGGCGCGCATTGCGCTCGCGCGCATCGCCTCGGGCGAGAGCGACATCGCGCTGATCGGCGGCTCCCACAATGGCGAGCGCAAAGACCTGATGGTCCTCTACGAATTCGGCGACTTCAACCTGAAAGACAAGTTTGCTCCGGTGTGGGCGCGCAAGGATCACCCCGGTTTCGCGTTGGGATCTGCCGGCGCGTTCCTGGTGCTGGAATCGAAGGCGCACGCGGAAGCGCGCGGCGCAAAGCCGTTCGCAAAGCTGTCGAGCGTCGTTGCCGACCTCGCCCGGCGCAAGCAACCCGGCGACACGGCCGCGACGCTGGAGAAGCTTTGGGAAAAGCTGCCCAGGCGCGAGGGCAAGGGCGCGATCATATCGGGCGCGACCGGCGCGGAGCCCGCGACGTCAGAGGAGCGCGGCTTCCTGAAGGGCCATGCTGACTTCCCGGTGCGTTCGACCGGCACGATGTTCGGCCACGCCATGGAAACGCAATTCCCGCTTGGCATCGCGCTCGCGGCGCTGTCGATCTCGCGCGGTGCGCTGTTCCCGCCGAACGATTCCACCGGGACCGAGATTGAAATGCAGGGCGCGCCCACCCAGATTGTGGTGGTGGGGGCCGGACACTGGCGCGGCGAGGGCATGGCTCTGGTCGAGGCCGTAAGCTGAAGCGCGTCGCGCTTTGGCGGATGCTCTAGCTCAATCGGGGGATCGACATGACTGCACCACGCGACAAACTCGGGCGGCCCGTCGTCGTCGTCACCGGCATGGGCATCATGACCTCGCTCGGCAACGGCAAGGCCGACAATTGGGCGAAGCTCGTGGCCGGCGAATCCGGCATCCGCACCATCACGCGCTTTCCGGTCGACGGCCTGAGGACGACGATGGCCGGCACGGTCGATTTCGTCAGCGTCGATCCGTTCTCCTCCACCGGCCTGTCCGAGCGGATGGCTGAGCTCGTCACGCAGGAAGCGCTCGCGCAGGCCGGCATCGGCGCCAAGGCCGATTTCCCCGGTCCGCTCTTCCTTGCGGTTGCACCGGTCGAAGTCGAGTGGCCGCAGCGCCGTGAGCTCGGCCGTGCCGTCGGCGCGCAGGATATCACCTATGACGATCTGCTGCGCATCTCCGGCGGCGGCAAGTACAGCGCCTATCACCACCGCTTCATGTTCGGCTCGGTAGCAGCTTATCTCGCCGAGACCTTCGGCACCAAGGGCTCGCCGATCTCGCTGTCGACGGCCTGCGCCTCGGGCGCGACCTCGATCCAGCTCGGCGTCGAGGCGATCCGCCGCGGCGAGACCGATGCCGCGCTGTGCGTGGCAACCGACGGCACCGTGAACCCCGAAGCTCTCGTGCGGTTCTCGCTGCTCTCGGCGCTGTCGACCCAGAACGATCCGCCGCAGGCGGCCTCCCGCCCCTTCTCCAAGAACCGCGACGGTTTTGTCATGGCCGAAGGCGCCGGCGCCCTCGTGCTGGAAAGCTACGAAGCAGCGACCGCGCGCGGCGCAAAAATCCTCGGCGTGATCGCCGGCTGCGGCGAGCTCACCGATTCCTTCCACCGCACCCGCTCTTCGCCTGATGGCAAGCCGATCATCGGCTGCATGAACAAGACGCTGGCCGATGCCGGCATGACGCCGGACCAGATCGACCACATCAACGCGCACGGCACCGCGACGCCCGAGAACGACAAGATGGAGTTCAACACGACATCGGCCGTGTTCGGCGATCTCGCGCAGAAGATCCCGGTCACCTCCAACAAGTCGATGGTCGGCCACACCATCTCGGCCGCGGGCGCGGTCGAAGCGATCTTCTCGCTGCTCACCCTCGAGCATCAGCGCATTCCGCCGACGATCAACTACGACAATCCGGATCCCACGATCCTGTTCGACGTCGTCGGCAACAAGGCGCGCGATGCCCGCGTCACGGCTGTGATGTCGAACTCGTTCGGCTTCGGCGGCCAGAACGCCTCGCTGATCCTGACCCGCGAACCGGCCTGACCGGACGCATGGCGCTGCTTCCTGCGAGCACGAAGGCCCGCGCGCGGGAGGCCGCCAAGTCGATCGGCGGAAGCCTGATCGGCGCCGCCACCGTCGGCATGCTGCGCACCACGCGCTATTTCGATCCGGCCAAGACCTCGGACTTCTTCTCCCGCGTGGTGAAGACAATCGGCCCGCGCCTGCGCGAGCACCGCATCGGCCGCGCCAATCTCACCGCGGCCTTTCCGGAGAAGTCGCCCGAAGAGATCGAAGAGATCCTGATGGGCGTCTGGGACAATCTCGGCCGCGTCGGCGCCGAATTCGCCCATATGGACCAGGTCTGGGATTACGACCGCGATCATCCGGAAAAGAGCCGGATCGAATTGCCCCAGCGCGGCATCGAGCTGTTCGACCAGATCCGCGACGACGGCAAGCCCGCGCTGATCTTCGCTGCGCATCTCGCCAACTGGGAATTGCCGGCGCTCGCCGCCGTCGCCCATGGGCTGGACACTGCGATCCTCTATCGCCGGCCGAACATCGCCTCTGCCGATCGCATCATCCAGGAGATGCGCCAGGTCAACATGGGCACGCTGATCCCCGCGGGGCGCGATGCGCCGCTGCGGCTCGCGCAGGCGCTGAAGGACGGCAAGCACGTCGCCATGCTGATCGATCAGTATCTGACCGGTGGCGTCGAGGTCACCTTCTTCGGCCGCAAGACCCGCGCCAACCCGATGCTGGCGCGCCTGCTGCGTCAGGTCGAATGCCCGATCCACGGCGTCCGCATCATCCGCCTGCCCGGCAACCGCTTCCGCGGCGAGCTGACCGAAGAGATCAAGCCGGTGCGCGACGCCGACGGCAAGATCGACATCCAGGGCACGACGCAGGCGATCACGAGCGTGGTGGAAAGCTGGGTGCGCGAGCATCCCGAGCAGTGGCTGTGGCTGCATAGAAGGTGGCGGTAGCGAGCCGTCAAACGGCTAACGCGGCTACCTATTCCTCATCCTGAGGAGCGCGAAACGCGCGTCTCGAAGGATGCAGGCCCGGCCGGTGGCCTCGCCCTTCGAGACGCGCGCGAAGAGCGCGCTCCTCAGGTGAGGGTCTGGCCTTCTCTCTGCCGAAAGACTTCGTCCCAAACCAAAAGGCCCCGGCGCATGACCGGGGCCTTCGCGTTCAAGCTCTCGAACCGTTCAGTAGTTCGCGACCACCGGTCCGCCGAACGTGTAGTTCACACGCACCGTGCCGATGTCGATGTCCTGGCTGATGCGGTGGGTGCTTGGCGGCGCGGCAAAGGGCGCAATAGTGTTCGTGGTCACGTCCCGGCTGCCCATGAACAGATGATCGTATTCGACGGCGACGGACCAGCCCGGCGCAAAGCCGAACTCGATTCCCGCGCCGACGGTCCCTCCCCAGCGCGTCTCGGAGCCGACAGCGCCGGTCTGGCCAGCGACAACGGCGAAGAACGGCGCGAGAGCGGCCGCGCCAGCCGGCGTCAGCGTGAGCGAGTATTTGTCGTGAACGACGGCGGCACCGCCCTTGGCATAGAGCAGCACGTTGTTGAAGGCGTATCCGACCTGCCCCGTGAACAGGCCGAAGGCGTCGACCTTGGTGACGTCGTTGAGGAGAGAGGTGGTACCAAAGACGGCATACTGGCTCGCGTTGCTGCCCCTGAAATCGGCCCAGTTGCCCTGCGCCTCCAGGCCGAACACCCAGTTGGTCGCCTGCCAGCGATAGCCGATCTGTCCACCGACGGTGGCGCCTGTCGCGTTGTGGCACCCCTCGGGAACTGACGGCACGATCGGGAAGCCGGAATCGTTGAAGATGTCCCAGCAGGTGTGCGCAGAACCGCCGCCACCGTTGATACCGAGATAGAGACCGCCCCAATTGTAGACCGGCGCCACGACAGGAGCCTTGGTGTAACGCGGGGCCATGTCAGCCGCCGACGCAGCGGTGACGAACAGCAACGAGCCAGCCGCAGCCAGAACAACTTTCTTTATTGGGGCAATTCCTATGAACGAATATATTCCGGTTCCATACATCGGAACCGCGCCGGACGCTGTCACCCCGAGGACACATCCGGATACCATCGCAACGACGTCAGGTTGTATGCGCAATCTGAGAAGACCGGCCGCAGATCGGCACCGCGCGCGTTCACTGCTCGGGCAACCCCGCGTCGACCTCGGCCTGAACGACGCGCTCCCAGGCTGCGATGCAAACCGGACTTGCGTTCTTCATCGGCGGCCAGACGCTGAGCCTCGTCGTGCCGGGCCGCAGCCTCAGTCCCTCCGCGATCGCTGCCCTCGCCTCCTCGAACCGGCCCGATCTCTGGTAGGCCGCGGCAAGCATAAAATGCGAGCGGCCGGTCCCCGGCGTGATGGCGATCGAACGCTGCAGCCAAGGCAATGCCCCCTCGTAGCGCCCCATCAGGACATGCGTCATGCCTGCGCCGAGCAGCCAGGTCCAGCGCGAGGCCGGCGGCGTGTCGTAGCGACCGGCTTGCTGGAATGTCGCGAGCGCATCGTCGAAGCGGCCGAGGTAGATCTGGCCGAGGCCGATCAGATAGAGCGCAGACCCGTTCCACGGATCGAAGCTCAAGGCCCTGGCGCAGGTGACGAGACTTTCCACGAAATGGTTGGTGGCGCTGAGGAAGCGGCAATAGGCCTCGGCCACCGCAATCGAATTCGGCTTCGACCTCAGCGCCTGCTCCAGCGTCGCAGTGGCCCTCGCCTCGACCGCGGCCGCCTCCTCGGGGCTGAACCAGATCATCTGGATGCCTCGCATCTGCAGCGAGGCGAGCGCGACCGCGACGTCGAGATTGTCGGGGTCGTCGGCGAGCGCTTTTTGCAGCATGGCCTGCGCCGCGCCAAAACGCTCCCGCGTGGTCTGGTTGATCGAGGCGAGCGCCTGCTCGACCGCCACCCTGTCGCCGCCGGCCGACGATCTGCGGCGCGCGGAGGACGACGTGCTCGGCTCCAGGATTTCGTTCAGGCGGCGCGCAAGCACATGGCCGACGCCCGCAGCGAGCCGGGCCTGCGCAAGCTGCGCGTCCGCCTCATCAGCGCCGCCTTCCAGATGCTTCCCGGGGCCGCCTTCACCGTCAGCGGTGCGCGACCGGCAGCCGACTCCGCTCTCGTCGGTGGCCGGGCCGAGATGAAATGGCGAAACGGCCTCTCGCTCGCGGGCACGGTCGAAGGCGAGTTCTCCCGCAGCACGCAGACGTACACCGGCAAGGGCACGGTGCGCTTTATGAGTGGTAGGCAGGCTCCGCGCGCCCCGCGCGCCGGGCCAATCCGCCGCTGACGCGCCTGATCCGCCCGGTCGAATGCCAGATCCACGGCGTACGCGATGCCGACGGCAATATCGACATCCAGGGAATATCCGGTGGCAGCACCGGAGGCGATAGCGAAGCGACGCACTCGGCGGCTTCGACGGGGCTGTTGCCATCGCGGCGGGCGCGTTCAGTTCATTCGGCTCGGCGCTTCCGCGATCGCGCCGCAAACCACCAGCCCATAGCCCTGGCGCGGATAGACCGTGTTGCGGGCCCAGACGCGGACGGTGTAGCTCCCGGCTTCCGGCGTGCGCAGCCGGATCTGCTCGACCGTATTGCGACGATCGGTGATTGCGCCACCTGCGCCGCTATCCGGCGGCGCAAACCCGCGGCCGTAGCGGTGGTCCGGGTTTCCGACGATCTGCTCGCCATTCGGTTTCAGCAGCGCGAGCTGGAGATCGTTCTGCACGCCGTTGCCGGGCGCATCGGTCCAACATAGCGTCACCACCAGGTCACCGGCCGCCTCTGCCGCCAGACGCATCCGGTAGCGGTGCACGCTGAAGCCCGGAGCGCCGAGGGCAAGTCCGCTCTCGAGGGCATCGCCCGCCTCGTTCGCAACTTCGATCATCGCGATCGTCCGGCCGGCCGGCAGCTCCGGTCCCGGCACGATCGTACGGAGGTCGAGCCGCCCAAAACCCTGATCGAAGTCAGGATAGCCGATTTCGGGAGCCCCGGGGCGTTCGCAGGGCGCGATCGGCCTGGTCGCCGTGATCAGGAGCGCCTTCATCAACGCGGCCGACGGATGGGCGATCTGATGCCGCTCGCGCAGATATTGTCTGAGCACCGCCGCGGCTCCCGTCACCGCCGGCGCCGCCATGCTGGTCCCCTGCAAATAGATGTAGTGGTTGCCGTGGATGGCGGTCTCTTCCCATCGGCGGAAGGCATTGGGAGCGTCGATACGGGTGGAAAGAATGTAGGTGCCGGGTGCAACGAGGTCCGGCTTCACGCCGTCATTGTCGGTCGGTCCGGCACTGCTGAGGAGCGCGACCTCATCGGTTGCCGGCGCGAGCGGATGCGAACCCGCCGGCAGCGGAAAGCGCACGGAATCATACTCGGCCCAGGTCTTGGTGAAGTTCGTGCGATCGGTGCCACAGGCGCCCACCGTGAGCACATTCTTGGCGGTCGCCGGGGATCCGACGTTCCAGAAACTGCGCTGTCCATTGCTTGCCGTCGCCTCGTTCCCGGCCGCGACGACGACGAGCGTTTCGGGATGCTCGTGCACGAAACGATCGAACGACAACGAGCCGGTATCGTAGGTCGAGCCGAGAGGCTTTGCCCAGCTGCAATTGACGATGCTCGCGCCGCGCTGCCTGGCCTCGGCGAGCAGATCGGCAAGCTCGACGGGCAAGGCGAGCGCGCCGTTGTCACGGACGATGCCGATCACGACGAGTTCGGCGCCCGGCGCAATGCCGCGGATCTCGCCGTTCGACGCCGCGCCCGTCCCGGCGATGATCCCCGCGACATGCGTGCCGTGCCCGTCGATATCGATTTCGGAGCAGCCATCATAGCTGACCAGGTCGCGAAGGCGCGTCCCTATAGTGCCGGGCGGTCCGCCGAAATCCGGATGATCTGGCTTGATGCCGCTGTCGAGCACGGCGACCAGCTCGCCCGCGCCGGTCCAGGCCCGACCGACGCTGTCGGCGTCCGGACCCAGCCGGTCGACGCCGATCAGTCCGCGTAGACGATCGCAGGCCAGCCTTGCCTCGGGCGACGGCGTGAGCATCCGCACCTGCGGCAGTCCGGCGATACGCGCGAGCAAATCGTCATTGAACGCGGCCTCAAACCGCACGAGGCACTCACCGGTACCGAGAACATGAAGTCCAAAGTCGCGACGGAGCGTCTCAGCGAGTCCCTGCGCCTCGCTCGCCTCGTGCGTCAGCGCATCGAAACGTCCCGGCCCGTCATCCGATCCGCGCCCTGTGGCTGCGGCACCATCGCGCGATTGGAGAAGCGTGAGCAAGCCGGTGCTGACCGAATCCAGCAGGTCGTATCGGCGGACCGTGGTGACAAATGGCAGGCCCTCGAGCTTCGCTCGCTGCATGTCGTCCAGATAGACCTGATAAAAGCCGCGACGATAATTCAGGATCCGCACATCCAACTGCGCAAGCTGCTGACGCCGCTCCTGCGTCAGCGGCCCGTCGAGCGCGAAGCGATAGCAGGTCGTATTCTGCCGATCGGTGACCCCGGCGGACATTTTTGCGAAACGCGCCATCAGCTGCGGATCGTTGCGCTTGCTCGGCCGCGTGAACTGCGCCTGGGCGCGTGCCGATGCGGTCGCGACGGCGGTCGCCTGCACGGTGTTCGCCGCGGCCGGCTGTGCCTCGTCAGTCGCGACGTCGAAGCCCTGCGCGCGCAAGGCCGCGGCCCGCTCGGGCCCAATGTCGGCCTCCACATAGCCTTTGAACCAGGCCAGCCGGTCAGATGGGATATCCCGCAGGGCCTCGGACAGGCGGCCTTCCTCGGCCTCGCCGAAGAAAATATGCGCGCGCCCGGTCATACCGCCGGTGGACCGCTCTCGGTGTCGTCGGACGCAGCCCAGGCGTCCGCCGCCGGATTGAGGTGCTCGATAAAGTGCTTGAGCAGTTCGGTCTGCGCCGCCTTGTCTTCGCCAAGGCCGGGCACCCTGTCAGCGGTGAGGACCGGCGGCTTGGCAATGGGTTTGAGCTCCGCAAGGTAGTCGCAGGGACCGATGCCCAGCATCGGACAGAACACGCACGAACCCAATGGGCGAGCGAGCCGGCCCGTCGTGCTGTTGAGCCGCAGCCGGCCACCATGTGCGCATTGCACGAGTTGCCCGACCACCTTCAACTTTGCCTGCTCCCATGCGCCGGGATTTCCGGTCGGATGCGGCCCGAACAGAACTCGCGCGTCAAGCGTGGTGCCGTCGGGCAGGTCGCCGAAATGCAGCACGACCTCGCGCTCCATCAGCACCGCAATGCTGTCGCTGGGTTTGGGATCTCCTTGCGAGAAGCGGCCCTGGAGCGCACCGATGAACGTGCTGGCCGTATTCTGGCTGAACACCAGGATCACGCTCGGCAAGCTCTGAAACAGCTGACGCAGAAAGTAGCGCCGGCCGGAAAAGCACTCCCCAACGATGCCGCGCCGCTCGGCCTCGCTCATCGGCGGCAGCGTCGGCTGATCCTGATCCGCTTGCGTCGTCCATTTGGCGGACGGACAGGCCACCATGTTGCCGTAGGACAGGTCTTCACCGACCGTGAGACGATTGGGCGGCCACGACATGCCGCCGGCAAGAGCATCAAGCAGCCCCTGATACTGACGGTACATCTGCTGATCGCGCCAGTGCAGGGTGACCGTTTTGTGTCCCTCCGTATCGGTCGGCACGTTCAGCGCGAAGCTGGAGCCCGGCGGCGCATCGGCCGACGTTCCGCCGAAACTCGCATAGTCCTGTGACGTGAGCTCCGGCTTGGCCATGCGACGGTACCGGAAATAATGTGCGTATTGCCGATAGTCGTCGAACAAGGGGTTGAGCGAGCCACGCAGATTCGGCCACCACCCCGGCAGGTTGGGATTGATGCCGACTGCCAGCATCGGAGCCTTCCGACACCCGCTCAGCATTTCCGGCACGAGCGGTGCACGCCCGACATATTCAGCCGCGGCGCTGATGCCCGGCTTGGGCGGCCCCGCGCTTTCGTAGTCGAAGCTGTGGTAGGTACCCCACTTGCGGAAATACGAGCACGGATGCGCGGCTGCGCCCGGATTCTGCGCCACTCGTTCCGCCTGACAAGGCATCAGTTCGAACGCAAGTTCGACTTCGGTCGGAATCTGGGTGTCCACGTCCACCCTCCGCTTCAGGGCAGTCCGGCGATCACCGCCCAGGTCGCAAGCGCACTGTTGACCGTGGTCCAGTAGCCGAACCCCTTGTAGTAGTAGACCGCCCACATGATCTGCAGGCTTTGCTTCGCCGGCCGGTTGCGCAATGCACCGTTGATTTGCGGATCGGAGCAGTTGCGTATCACCAGCCAATTGGGTGTCGATTTGCCCGCAGCCTTGCGCTCCTCCATCGTCAGGCCCAGCACGGCATCGCCCATCTCGACCGCGCAGCCGATCTGGTCGAGGCGGTTGGTGGACGTACCGAACTCGAAATAGTCGGTGGTCAGGATCGGATGGAACGCCGGCATGTCGATACCGTCCAGCTTGATATCCGGATCGTTCTCACGGATCGGCTTTGGAATATGGTCGAGCGGCGCGAAATTGACGGTCGGTGGAAGGAATTCGGGCTCCGAAATCCGCGTCTTGAAGCGGCGCATCAATTCGACGGCCTTGGAGAAATGCGCGGTGCCGACCGCCCAATTCGACTGGTAGGTCTTGTCGTTGAACGGCGCATCGCGAAATTCCTGCTGCAGGCGAAACTTCGCCCCGCGGGTCACGACGACGTCGCCGAGATCGTGCTCGGCGAACACTCCGCCCGCCGTGCCCGTCGTGATGATCAGCGACGGTTTTGCTTCGTCCAGGATCTGATGAAAGAAATCCTTGACCGGAAGCGACGCATTGTGCGGGGCCCCAACCGGAGGATCCTGCACGCCGTCCTGGTTCAGATGCAACTCGGACTTGATGCAAAGCACGCGCTTGCTGCCGATGGTCGTCAGGTAGTAGCTGCCGAGCCGCTTCGCATTGCGCGCCGGCGCGTGAGGCCGGATCTTCGGCTCGTACGCGGCGAAGTTGCGGGCATAACGATACCAATGATCCCGCGTGACCTTCGGCGTGAGCACGTCGCAGAGGGCCATCTGCTCGTCCACCGTCCAGGTGACGACGACAACATCGGCCGTCGGCAGCGCCGCATTGAGATCGGGAGGGGGATTGATCGCGACCGGCGTCGGAGTAAGCCCCACCGGAAACGGTATTCCGAGATCCGCGGCCAGCGCGGCCGAGGCTGCCAGCATTGCGGGATCCGGCTGGTTCTCCAGATCGCCCGCTTCAATTCCCGACGACAACAATTCGCGCGCGATTTCTTTGCGGTAGTCCAGATCCTCAGCCATCTCGCCTCCCCTACGTATCAGGCCGCTCCCACCTTAGCGCTAATCCGCAATGCGCTACAAGCGAGGATTGAAACTGCATCGAAGTGTCGCTAGCCTCGCGGCGGAGGAACGCCATGGCTGCGATCGGACAGGAAGTGCCGCGCGTTGATGGTCCCGCGAAGGTGACCGGCAGCGCCACCTATTCCGCCGATGCGCGACCGGCGCAACTGGCCTTTGCCGCGCTCCTGGGAAGCCGCATCGCGAAGGGGCGCATCCTCGCCATCGACGATGATGCAGCGCGCGCCTCGGCCGGCGTACTGGCGGTGATCACCAGCCGTAACCGTCCGCCGATGGCGTTGCCGGACCCGCCGCCGGACTCCGCGGGCCAGCGGCGGCTGCCGCTTCAGGACGACCAGATCGATCATCTGGGTCAGCCGGTTGCGGTCGTCGTCGCGGAAAGCCGTGAAGCGGCCGAAGCCGCCCTCGCTTTGCTTGTTGTGAGCTATGCGCCCGCGGACGCGACGCTGCAGCCTGCCGAGCACATGCAATCCGTGTCCGTGACCGCCGACGGCCACAATTTCGCGTGGGCGACGGCTAACGACGCGGCCACCGGCGACGTCACCATCGAAGCCGTCTATACGACGCCGTTCGAGCATCACAACCCGATCGAGCCGGCGGCGACGACGGCAATGTGGGTCGGCGATGAGCTACAGATCTTCGATGCCACGCAATGGCTGACCGGCGTGCAGAAGATGTTGTCGACGGTCCTCCAGCTTCCCGCAGCGAAGATTCGCGTCGTGTCGAGATTTGTCGGCGGCTCGTTCGGGGCGAAGCGCCTGACATGGCCCCATGTCCTGCTCGCCGCCATCGCATCCAGACTGGTCGGACGCCCGGTCAAGCTCGCGCTGACCCGGCGTCAGATGTTCACGATGAACGGCCATCGTCCGCAGACCGAGCAAAAGGTCCGCCTGACGGCGCACGCCGACGGACAATTGACGGCCTTCGAGCACAACGCAATCACCACCACGTCGGCCAACGACGACTTCGTCGAGCCCGCGACGGCCAAGACCCGCATGATCTACAGCTGCCCGAGCGGCAAGGTCAGCAGGAAACTGATCAAGCTCGATCTGCCGACCCCGACCACGATGCGCGCGCCCGGCGAGGCGACGGGCTTCTTCGCCGTCGAATCCGCGATGGATGAGCTGGCGGCCCGATTGGGAATGGACCCCCTTGCGCTGCGGTTGAAGAACTATGCGGAGCGCGATCCGGTCAGCGGGAAGGCCTGGTCGTCCAAGTCGCTGAAACTCTGCTACACCGCTGCCAGCGAAAAGTTCGGCTGGGCAGCGCGCAAGGCGGAGCCGCGCTCGATGCGCGACGAGACCGGCCTGCTTGTCGGTTGGGGCGTGGCGAGCGCGGCCTATCCGGTGAACCGCTCGGCGGCCTCCGCGCGGATCGCGCTCGATGGCGCTGGACAAGTCAGGGTGCAAAGCGGAACCCACGAGATGGGCGCCGGAACCTATACCGCGCTTGCGCAGATCGCCGCCGACGCGATCGGCGCAACCGTCGACCGGATCCAGGTCGAACTCGGCGACACGCAATTGCCGCGCACCACCGTCTCCGGAGGTTCGCGCACGTTGGCGAGCGTCGGATCGGCCGTGCTCGCCGCCGGCAAGACGCTCCGCAACAAGCTGATTGCGGCCGCAACGGCGGCGACGGGATCACCCCTTCACGGCGTACCGGCCGGGAAGATCGATCTCGCGGACAATCGCGTGTTCCTGCGCGAGGCGCCGGGCACCAGTATGACATTCGCCGACGTCATGGCCGCGAGCGGCCAGGCGAGCCTGGATGCGACCGCCAATGCGGCGCCGGTTTCCACGCAAGCGCCGATGCTTTCGTTCGGCGCGCATTTCATCGAGGTCAAGGTCGATCCGGCGCTTCCGGTCCCGCGCGTGACACGCGTGGTGAGCGCCTTTGCGGCCGGGCACATCGTGAATCCCCTGATCGCGAGAAGTCAGCTGATGGGTGGCATCGTCGGCGGCATCGGCATGGCGCTGCTGGAGCAGACCGTGGTCGATCCGAAGATCGGGGGATTCCTCAACACCAGCCTGGCGGGCTATCTGGTGCCGACCAGTGCCGACATTCCCGCGATCGAGGTCCTGCTGATCGACGAGACCGACCTCAGTGCCAATCCGCTCGGCACCAAGGGCGTCGGAGAACTGGGCATCGTCGGCGCGGCCGCCGCAGTCACCAACGCGGTGTATCATGCCACGGGCGTGCGCGGACGCGCCCTGCCGATCCGGATCGATGAGCTGTTGGGGGCCGAGGGAGTGGCGCCATGACCGTCAGCATCGCATTTCGTCTCAACGGCAGCGCGCAGCAGCTCGAGGTGGATGCGCGCATCACGCTGGCCGACCTGCTGCGCGATCATCTGGGTCTCACCGGCACCAAGATCGGCTGCAACCGGGGCGAATGCGGGGCGTGCACGGTGCACATGGAAGGGCGCAGAATTCTCGCCTGCATGACACTTGCGGCCTTCGTCGACGGCAAGGACGTGGTCACAATCGAGGGCCTCGTCCAGCCGGACGGTAGCATGCATGCGATGCAGCGCGCCTTCGTCGAACACGATGCGTTTCAGTGCGGATTCTGCACGCCGGGACAGATCATGTCGGCCGTCGCTTGCCTCGCCGAAGGTCGCGCGGGCGACGATATGACGGTGCGGCACTTCATGAGCGGCAATCTGTGCCGCTGCGGCGCGTACCCGAACATCGTGAAGGCCATTCGTTCGGTTGCCGAGAGCCAGGGGTGAGCCATGCAGCCGTTCGAATTTTCACGTCCGGCGGATCTTGCCCAGGCGATCGCGGCTGCGCACGCACCTGATGCCCGGCCGATCGCCGGCGGCACCGAGCTCTTGAACCTGATGCGCGAAGGAATCTACCATCCGCAGCGCATCTTCGATCTCAACGGGCTCGGAGAGCTGGCCCGCATCGACGTCAAGCCAGACGGACTCGCGATCGGCGCGCTCGCGCGGCTCAGCGACATCGCCATCCACGAGGCAGTCGTCAGGGACTTTCCCGCGATCACCCAGGCGCTCCTCGAAAGCGCGTCGCCCCAGATCCGCAACATGGCTACGATCGGCGGCAACCTGATGCAGCGCACGCGTTGCGGCTACTTCCGGAACGGCGATATCGACGCGAAATGCAACAAACGCGCGACAGGAAGCGGCTGCGCGGCCGTCGACGCCGGGCAGGTCCGCGACTTCGCGATATTCGGCGCCAGCGAGGCCTGTATCGCCACGCACCCTTCCGACGTTGCGGTCGCGCTGGCGGCGCTCGATGCGCGCGTGCATTTGCGCAGCGCCGCAGCGGCGCGCACCGTTCCGGTCGTCGACTTCATCCGCCTGCCCGGAACCACGCCGGAGCGCGATACGGATTTGCGGGACGATGAATTGATCGTGGCGGTCGAGGTGCCGGCGGCGGCCGCGGCCTCCTCCTCGGTCTTCCTCAAATTGCGCGACCGTGCATCCTACGAGTTCGCGCTGTTGTCAGCTTCGGCCGCCTTGACGCTCGATCACGGACGCATCTCGACGGCCCGCCTCGCGCTCGGCGGCCTGGCGCATCGGCCGTGGCGTTTCACCGGCGTCGAGCAGGCGCTGACGGGCATCGCTCCCGACGACGCGCAGATCGGAACGATCATCGCAAACGAGCTCGGCAAGGTACCGGCCCGCCCGGGGAGCGAGATCAAGCTCGAACTGGCCGCGCGCCTCGCGCTGCGTGCTGTGCGCGCGGCAGCAGGGCTGGTGTGAGGAACGTCGCACAACGCGGGCGTGGGCCCGAGCGCCCCTCACCTTCCCGTCTTCACCTTTGTCCACAGCCGGTTGATGATCCGCTGCGTCGCAGGCTCGCGCGCCGTGATGACGAACAGTTTTGCCAGCGTCGCCTCGTCCGGATAGATGTTCTTGTCGTTCAGGATCTTCGGTTCGACCAGCTTCTGGCTGGCGAGGTTGCCGTTGGCGTAGGACAGGAAGTCCGAATTCTTGGCGGCGACATCAGGACGGTAGAGATAGTTGATCAGCTCGTAGGCTTCCTTGACGTTCTTGGCGTCCGCGGGGATCGCGAGATTGTCGAAGAACATCTGCGCGCCCTCCTTCGGGATGGCGTAGCCGATCTCGATGCCGCTGCTGTTGTCTTTCTTGGCCTCCGCCGCGCGGGCGCGGGCCTGCATGATGTCGCCGGACCAGCCGACCACGAAGCAGATCTCGCCGGTCGCGAGCGCGCTGAGATATTCGGACGAGTGAAACTTGCGCACGGACGGTCGGACCTTGGCGACGATTTCGGCGGCCTTCTCGAGGTCGGCCTGCCTGGTCGAATTCGGATCGAGCCCGAGATAGTTCAGCGCCGCCGGAAAAATGTCGTCGGCGGAGTCGAGCATGTGGACGCCGCAATCTCTAAACTTCGCCAAATTTTCCGGCTTGAAGACGATGTCCCAGCTGTCGATCTTCGCGTCGGGCCCGAGAATCTGCTTCACCTTGGCGACGTTGTAGCCGATGCCCGTCGTGCCCCACATGTAGTTGGCGGCGTAAACATTGCCGGGGTCGTAAATGCCAAGGCGCTCGGTCACCACCGGCCAGGCATTGGAGAGGTTCGGCAGCTTCGACTTGTCGAGCTTCTGGAAGATGTTGGCCTTGATCTGGCGCTGGAGGAAATAGGCCGTGGGCACCACGACGTCGTAGCCGGACTTGCCGGCCATCAGGCGCGTCTCCAGCGTCTCGTTGGCGTCGAAGGTGTCATAGACCACCTTGATGCCGGTCTCCTTGGTGAAGGCCTCAAGGACGTCAGGCGCCATGTAGTTCGACCAGTTGTAGAAGTTGACGACCCGCTCCTCGGCCCCTGCGGGGGCGGAAAGCAACGTCAGCGCCGCGGCGATTGCAAAACCAAGGCAAAGCCCGGGGCGGCCGACGTTCGTCATCTTTCCTACCTCTTGCGCCCGCGCACCGCGTCCGACAGCCGCTCCAGCGCGGTGTCGAGCGTCTCGTCCTTCTTGGCAAAGCAGAAGCGCACCACGGAAGTCACCGCGTCCTGCTCGTAGAAGGCCGACACCGGGATCGCCGCGACCTTGTAGTCTTTCACGATCCGCCAGCAGAACTCGGTGTCGCTCTCGTTGAGCCCGAGCGGCGACAGGTCGACGGTGAGGAAGTAGGTGCCCTGCGACTTCAGCACGGGGAAGCCGAGGCTCTCCAGTCCCCTGGTCAGGCGGTCCCTGCTCCGCGTCAAATCCTTGCGCATCGACAGGAAGTAGTCGTCGGACTTGCCGAGCCCATAGGCGACGGCGGCCTGGAGGTTCGGTGCGGTGGTGAAGGTCAGGAACTGGTGCACCTTGGCGGCCACCCGCAGCAGCGGCGGCGCGGCGCAGACGAAGCCGATCTTCCAGCCGGTCAGCGAGAAAATCTTTCCGGCCGAGCCGACCTTGATGGTGCGGTCGCGCATGCCGGGAATGGTGATCAGCGGGATGTGCTTGTGCTCGTCGAAGGTGACGTGCTCCCAGACCTCGTCGCAGATCGCGATGACGTCGAACTCCTGGCAGTAGCGGGCGAGCAGCTCGAGGTCCTCGCGCGGATAGACCACTGCGGACGGATTCAGGGGATTGTTGAAGAGCACCGCCTTGGTCTTTGAATTGAAGACGCTTTTCAGCATGTCCTCATTCAGCCGCCAGTGCGGCGGCTCGAGGCGGACGAGGCGCGGAATGCCGCCGGCTTGGCGGATGATCGGCAGGTAGGAATCATAGACCGGCTGGAAGCAGACCACCTCGTCGCCGGGCTGGACCACCGCGAGGATCGCCGAGGTCAGCGCCTCGGTGCCGCCGGAGGTCACCATCACCTCGCTCATCGGATCGAGCTTGAGGCCGTGCCAGTGGCCGTAATGGGTCGCGATCGCCTGGCGCAGCTCCGGCAGGCCCATCATCGAGGGGTACTGGTTGTAGCCGTTCAGCGAGGCATCGGCCGCAGCGCGGCGGATGTCCTCAGGCCCGGGATCATCAGGAAAGCCCTGGCCGAGATTGATGGCGTTGTTGTCGCGCGCGGCCTGCGACATCGCCTCGAAGATGGTGACGGGAAGGTCGGCAAAGACCTTGTTCAGCGAGGAGCTCTTGGTCGTCATCGCGAGGTCAGCCACCGACCTTGCTGGGAAGTCCCGCCGCCTTCCAGCCCAGCATGCCGCCGGCCAGATGCTTGTCATAAGGCAGACCCGCCGCCTGCGCCGCGAGCGAGGCCGTCACCGAGCGCTTGCCCGAGCGGCAGGCGAACACGACCTCCTTGCCCTGGGGATCGGGGATCGCCTTGGGATCGAAGGTCGAGAGCGGCACGACAACGCCGTAAGGATAGGCCTCGGCGTCGACCTCATTCGGCTCGCGCACGTCGACGAGCAGATAACGCCCTTCCGCGACACCCTTGGAGACCTCGTCCGGGGTCAGATCCTGTACCTGGTTTGCCACATCATCCTCCAACGTCACGAGCCGCCTGCCGGGGCGATCCCGGCGGGCGGCAACCTCGCCTCTCGGCAGGCGAAAATCAAGCGCTACAAAGGCTTGAGCTGCATGCCGCAAGTTAAAGCTAAATCGCAGCGACTTGAAGCGCGGCTTTCAGGATGCCTGAAACTCCTGCTTCGCATCCCACCACGCGCTCGGTGTCATTCCCCGCGAAGGCGGGGAATCCAGTACGCCGCGGCCTATCGATTCAACCACAACTGTCTCGGAGTACTGGATCGCCCGGTCAAGCCGGGCGACGACGGCGGTGGGGCTAGATCGTGACCTGGGTGCCGACCTCGACCACGCGGCCGGAAGGGATCTGGAAATAGTCGGTGGCGTCGTTGGCGGAGCGGCTGAGCGAGATGAACAGCCGGTCCTGCCAGCGCGGCATGCCGGAATGGGCGGCGGGCTTGAGCGCCCGGCGCGACAGGAAGAACGAGGTCGACATGATGTCGAACTGCCAGCCGAGCTTGCGGGCGATCGCCAGCGCCTTCGGCACATTGGGCGATTCCATGAAGCCGAACTTCAGCGTCACCTTGGAGAAGGTCGGTGAGATCTGCTCCAGCCTCACGCGCTCGGCTGGATCGATCCGCGGGGTCTGCGCGGTCTCGATGGTGAGAATGACATTCTTCTCGTGCAGCACTTTGTAGTGTTTCAGACTATGCATCAGCGCGGTCGGGGCGCTGAGCGGGTCCGAGGTCAGGAACACTGCGGTGCCGGGCACGCGCTGCGGCGGCCGCTTCTCCAGCATCGCCACGAGGTCGGCGAGCGGGAATTCGAGCTTGCGCGACTTCTCGAACAGCAGCCGGCTGCCGCGCCGCCACGTGTACATCAGGATGATCATGAGCGCGCCGAGCGCGAGCGGCACCCAGCCGCCCTCGAACACCTTGAGCAGGTTGGCGGCGAGGAAGGTCAGGTCGAGGAACAGGAACGGCACGATCAGGGCGGCGGCAGCGAACGGCGACCACTTCCAGACCTTCCAGATCACGACGAAGCCCATCATCGCCGTGACCACCATGGTCCCGGTGACCGAGATGCCATAGGCCGATGCCAGCGCGCTGGAGGAACGGAACAGCAGCACCAGCAGCACCACCGCGACCAGCAGAAGCTGGTTGATGCGCGGGATGAAGATCTGGCCCGAATGGGCTTCAGAGGTATGGCGAATTTCGAAGCGCGGCAGCAACCCGAGCTGAATCGCCTGGCGCGTCAGCGAATAGGCACCGGTGATGACGGCCTGGCTCGCGATCACCGTCGCGGCGGTGGCGAGAACGACCATGCAACCACGGAAAAGGCCTTGCGGGAACAGTTGGAAGAACGGGCTCACGATCGCGCCGGGATCGCCGAGGACGAGAGCGCCCTGCCCCAGATAGTTCAGCGCCAGCGACGGCAGCACGATGAACAGCCAGGCGGTCTGGATCGGCCGCTTGCCGAAATGGCCGAGGTCGGCATAGAGCGCCTCGGCACCGGTGACCGCCAGGAACACCGCGCCCAGCGTCACGAAACCAATGATGCCGTGGTGGAACATGAAGGACACGGCGTAGAGCGGGTTCAGCGCGAACAGCACCTGCGGCTGCTCGATGATCGGGTGGATTGCCGCGATCGCGATCACCGCGAACCAGACGCACATCACCGGACCGAAGAACGCGGCGACGCGGGCGGTACCACGCGACTGCACGGCGAACAGGCCGACCAGGATGATCACGGTCAACGGAACGATGTAGGGCTCGAAGTGCAGGGTGACGTCCTTCATGCCTTCGATGGCCGACAGCACCGAAAGCGCCGGCGTGATCACGGCGTCGCCGTAGAACAGGGCGCCGGAAATGATGCCGAGCAGGACGATGGTCGCGCCGCCGGTGCCGACCGCGCGCTGGGCCAGCGCCATCAGCGCCAGCGTGCCGCCCTCACCATTGTTGTCGGCGCGGAGCAGGATCACGACGTATTTGAGCGTCACCACGACGATAAGCGCCCACAGGATCAGCGAGAGCACGCCAAGCACAGCCGCCGGCGTCGGCACCCCCTCCGCGCCCGAGGCGGCCATCACCGCCTCGCGGAACGCGTAGAGCGGGCTGGTGCCGATATCGCCGTAGACGACGCCGATGCTGCCGAGCGTCAGCGCACCGAAACGGGCGGTGGTGTGGGCTTCGCCATGCCCATTGGCCGCCGCCGTTTCCGGGGCGGAAATCGCTACGTCACTTGTCATGGGAGAGCCCAGTGGCCTCTAGAATGCTTCACTGCACAACGGCGGAAGAGCGCGCGGCTTATAGTCCTGCGCTGCCGGCATAGCCTAGCCCGATTTTGGGCCCTTGCCATGCGAAATTTGCATGACTTGGCCAATTGCGTTCAGATGGTGACTTGGGTGCCGACTTCAACCACCCGTCCGGTCGGAATCTGGAAATAGTCGGTGGCGTCGTTGGCGGACCGGCTCAGCGCGATGAAGAGATGGTCCTGCCACAGCGGCATGCCCGACTGCGCCGAGGCCTTGAGCGACCTTCGCGACACGAAGAACGAGGTCGACATGATGTCGAACTGCCAGCCCTGCTTGCGGGCGATCGCCAGCGCTTTCGGCACGTTCGGCTGCTCCATGTAGCCGAAGCGCAGCCTGACCTTGGAGAACTTGTCGCTGATCTTCTCCATGCGGAACCGCTCGGACAGCTCGACCCGCGGCGTGTGCGCGGTCTCGATGGTCAGGACCACGTTGTGCTCATGCAGCACCTTGTTGTGCTTGAGATTATGCAGCAGCGCGGTC
The DNA here is from genome assembly GCF_040547935.1 of Bradyrhizobium sp. LA6.8. Taxonomy (NCBI): domain Bacteria; kingdom Pseudomonadati; phylum Pseudomonadota; class Alphaproteobacteria; order Hyphomicrobiales; family Nitrobacteraceae; genus Bradyrhizobium; species Bradyrhizobium sp. LA6.8. Next base: position 982,575 of record NZ_JBEPQQ010000001.1, on the reverse strand, counting down.
GGCACGAAGGCGGGATCGCTGGTCAGGAACACCGCGGTGCCCTTGACGATGTGCGGCGGGCGTTTTTCGAGGCTGCGGATCAGGTCGTCGAGCGGCACCTCGATCCGGCGCGTCTTCTGGAGCAGAATTCCCGTCCCCTTGCGCCAGGTCCAGATGGTCCCGGCCATGACTGCGCCGAACAGCAGCGGCACCCAGGCGCCCTCGAGCAGCTTGAGCAGATTGGCGCTGAAGAAGCTGATGTCGACCACGACGAAGGGCACGATCACCGCCGCAGCCGTCGCAGCGCGCCAGTTCCACAGTTTCCAGATCACGACGAAGCCCATGACGCCGTCGGCGACCATGGTGGTGGAGACCGCGATGCCGTAGGCCGAAGCCAGATTGCTGGGGGTGTGGAACAACAGCACCAGCAGCATCACGCCGATCAGCAGCAGCCGGTTCACACGCGGCAGATAGATCTGGCCGGCATGGGTCTCGGAGGTGTAGCGCACCTCGAAGCGCGGCAGGAGGCCAAGCTGCACCGCCTGATAGACCAGCGAATAGGCGCCGGTGATCACGGCCTGGCTCGCGATCACGGTTGCCGCGGTCGCAAGTCCAACCAGCGGCAGCACCAGACTCTCGGGCACCATGCGATAGAACGAATGCTCGATCGCGCTGGGGTCGGACAGCACCAGCGCGCCCTGCCCGAAATAGTTGATCAGGAGCGCGGGCAGCACGAAGAACATCCAGGCCGATTGGATCGGCTTGCGGCCGAAATGGCCGAGATCGGCGTAGAGCGCCTCGCCGCCCGTGACCGCCAGGAACACGGCGCCCAGCGTGACCAGACCGATCGTGCCGTGCGACAGCAGGAATTGCAGCGCGTAATAGGGATTGATGGCCGCCAGCACCGACGGATCGTCGGCGATGTGCACGGCACCCATCACCGCAAGAACGGTGAACCAGATCACCATCACCGGCCCGAAGGCCGAGGCCACCAGCGCCGTCCCCTTGCTCTGGACCGCGAACAGCAACACCAGGATGATGACGGTGAGCGGTACGACATAGTGGTCGAAGGCGGGGGTCACGAGCTTCAGACCCTCGACCGCCGACAGCACCGAGATGGCCGGCGTGATCATGGAATCGCCGATGAACATGGAGGCGCCGACCACGCCGAGCGCCATCAGAAACCAGCTTCGCCGCCCGAGCGCGCGCTGGCCGAGTGCCATCAGCGAGAGCGTGCCGCCCTCCCCGTTATTGTCGGCGCGCAGCAGGAGCAGGACGTATTTGGCGGTGACGACGATAAAGAGCGCCCAGAGAATCAGCGAGAGCACGCCGAGCACCATGACCCGCGAGACCGGCTCGCCATGGGCCGCGCCCCTGACCGCCTCGTGGAATGCGTACAGCGGCGAGGTGCCGATATCGCCGAAGACAACACCGATGCTTCCGAGCGTCAGGCCCCAGAAACCCGACGTGACCGGCCCGTCCTGAGCGTCGGTCGATGTGATGCTCGCCGTCATGTGAGATGAGAAACGCTTCTTCCCGAGAATTGATCCGGCGCCTTTTGACCGTTCCGGCGCGCCTGTCAATCGGCACACCACCATAGCAGCCGCCGGGGCGGATGCTGTGACGGCGCAGCAACGATCGTTGTTAGCGCGACGACATGCCTCAGGTAAGATGGTAGCGCAAGTGCCTGGAGCCGTCCGCTCCAAGGGAAGCGGAGCGGGCCCCGAGATTCCGGGTTCGACGCGTTTTCTTCACGCGAAACCGGCGGCCGCTTCGCGCGATACGCTCTACGGCTTCAAATTCGGCGGCAGCGGCGGATCCTCACGCATCAGCGTGATCGTTACCCGCCGGTTGGCCGCGAGCGAGGGATCGTCCGGAAACAGCGGCTGGGTGTCCGCCTTGCCGGCGACGGCGAAGATGTGGGACGGCGGCAGGCCCTCGCGTTCGAGTATCTGACGCACGGCATTGGCGCGATCGGCCGACAGGTCGAAGGCGCCATAGTCGCTGCGGGTCGGCACGAATCCGGCCGCGGTGTGGCCGGCGATGGAGACACGGAGCGGCGTCGCCTTCAGCGGGATCGCGAGCTTCTCGATCAGGCGGCGGGTGCGGTCATACGGCACCTTGGAGCCGTCGGCGAACATCGAGCGGCCATCCTGGTCGACGATCTCCAGGTTGAGCCCCTGCTTGGTCTCCTCGAACATGATGTGCTTGGACATCTCGGTCAGTTCCGGCATGTCCTGCAACGCCTGGCGCAGCGAGGCCGCGGCGAGCGCAAAGTTGCGGTCGACCTTGATCTTCGCGCCCGACGTGCGGTCGCGGTCCTCCTGATCCGGCGTCGGCGTGTTGGAGGCGTCCTCGGGCTGGATGTGGTCGACGTTCTTCAGCCGCGGGCGGGTCGGCAGGCCGTCGGACTCGACGATGCCGGCGTAGCGCGCTTCGCTCTGCACGCCGAATGCGTCGCGCATGGAGCCGGCGACGATCTTCAGCTTGTTGGCGTCCTGGGTCGAGAACGCCACGAGCATCACGAAGAAGCTCATCATCAGGCCCATCAGGTCGGCGAAGGTCACGAACCAGCCGTGACCGCCACCGTGAGCATCGCCGCGCTTCTTCTTGGCCATCTCTCGAGATCCCGGGCGGCGGCTTTACGCCGGCACCGGCTCGCCCTCGGCGTGACGATGCTTCTCCGGCAAATAGGCCAGCAGCATTTCGCGCACGAGCGTCGGGCTCTTGGAGTCACGGATCATCAGGATGCCGTCGATGATCAGCGTGCGGTTGGTTTCCTCGTCGAGCAGCTTGCCGTGCAGCTTGTCGGCGATCGGCAGACAGAACAGGTTCGCGACGAGCGCACCGTACAGGGTTGCGAGCAGCGCGGTCGCCATGAACGGGCCGAGCTTGGAGGGATCGGTCATGTTGGCGAACATCTGCACCATGCCGATCAGGGTGCCGATCATGCCGAAGGCCGGAGCGCAGTCGCCGATGGCGCGGTAGATCTTGCTGCCTTCGTCGAGGTGCATGAGGAAGTTGTCGCGGTCGCGCTCGAGATTGTCGCGGATGAAGTCGAGGTCGTAGCCGTCGGCGACGTAGCGGATGCCCTTGGCCAGGAACGGCTCGTCGGTCTCGACCTTTTCGAGGCCGACCGGGCCCTGCTTGCGGGCGATCTCGGCGATGCGGGCGAGCTCGTCGACGAGGTCGTGCGCCGACAGGCGGCTCATGGTGAAAGCGAACTTGGCGCCGAGCGGAAGGCCGTGCAGGAGCGCGCTGAGCGGAAAGCGGATCATGGTGGCCGAGACCGAGCCGCCGAAGATGATGATCATGGCATGTTCGGAGATGAACATGTGGAGGTCGCCGCCCATGAAGATCATCGCCGTAATGACGATGATGCCCGCAATGAGCCCGACGCTCGTCATGATATCCATGGGACACTCCAACGCGAACGCAACAACGGCCGTCCTGGCCGCTGGCGCGGCCCAACCCCGAACCGCATCGGAAACCCTAGAGTGCCCCCCTTAAAGCCGCGTAAAGGTTAAGTTGAGCCGGGGCGCCAGACCGACGCAGCGCGCTGACAGGGCGCCGGCTTTGCCCGCGACCGACGGGAATCTCAACACTTCGCTAACCATGATTGTGGGGCGCCAGGACGGCAGCTCAGGACGAAAGCCCGGTCAGTTCGAGGCTGAGTGCGCGCAGGAGCCTGCGTGCGCCGGCATCGTAGGCCTGCGGATTGGCGCGCGTCTCGTTCATGCCGTTGAAGAACAGTCCGCTCTTGCCGGCGACGTCGTCGCCTTCGACGAGGTGCAGGATCGCCGCACCGCCCTGCTCCACCGTCGAGATCGGCGTGATGCCGCCGGCGCGCACCATCGTGGTGTTCATGTAGGTCGCCGGATGCAGCGCGTTGACGGTGATGCCCATGCGCTTCAATTCCTCCGCGAAGTCGATGGTGAACATGATCTGCGCGAGCTTGCTCTGGGCGTAGGCGCGCGAGCCGCTGTAGCCCTTGCTGATCATGACGTCGTCGAAATCGATCGGATGCTGACCGAGAGAGGCAACATTGACGACACGCGAAGGTGCCGCGGACTTCAGCAGCGGCAGCAGCAAGTGCGCAAGCAGGAAGCCCGAGAGATAGTTCACCGCAAAGCGCAGTTCGTAGCCGTCCGGACTCTCCTGCCGTTGCGGTCCGTCGTTCTGCGAGCCGATGCCGGCGTTGCTGACGAACACATCGAGATGCCTGTGATCGCGGAGAACGGCCGCAGCGAGCTCTCGCGTGCCTGACATCGACGACAAGTCGGCCTGGTAGAATGTCGGCGCGGCGTGGCCGGCCTGCACGATCTGGTCGATCAGCGCCTTCGCGCGCACGGCATCGCGGCCGTGGAGCAGGACCCTCGCACCTGCTTCAGCCAGCCGGCGCGCGACGTAGCGGCCGACGCCGTCCGTCGAACCGGTGATCAGGACGGTTTTGCCAGTCATCTTCATTGTGCGTCCTCCGACTGCGGCCCTGCGCCACATCCGCGACGAGAGATCATGCAGTATTCTGTCGCCGGGCGGCATGCTCCATCGCAGGAGCCGTTTTGCCATGTTGACGCTGTTCGGTCTTCTCACCGCGCTGCCCGCGGTACTGGCGCTCCACCTGCTCGAGCCAGGGCTCGTCCTGCCGGCGTTCAGCGTCTTGCTGTTTGTCGAGGCGGGCTTTGCCGTGATCGCAGCGCGCTTGATTCACGTCCCTGATAGTGCCGACGACATCACCCTCTGGGATCTCGCCGGCGGCTTCACCCTGATCGGATGCGCCGCCGCAGTCTTCGGCGAGCCGGATCAGGCCGCCCTGTTTCTGACGGAACAGGGCGGCCCACGGCCGGGAACGCGGCCGTAAGTCGTTCAGTCGCCGCTTAGTGAATCTCCGCCGAGCGCTTCAGCGCGGCCTTCAGCTTCTCCAGCGAGAAGTCGGGGCTGCGCGCGATCTCCAGGATCGGCGTCTCGCGGCGGCCACAGAGCTCGGCGGCCTCGGGAAGCTTTGCCGCGATGTCGAGCGGGATCACGATGGCGCCGTGCTGGTCGGCATGGATCAGATCGTCGGACTTCACCGTCATGCCGGCGACGCGAACCTCACCGCCGAAGCTTTCCGCATGCACCCAGGCATGCGACGGGCCGATCGAGCCGGCCAGCGCCTGAAAGCCCGGGGCCCATTGCGGGATGTCGCGAATAGAGCCGTCGGTGATGACGCCGAGGCAGCCGAGCGCCTTGTGCACGTTGCTCTGCACCTCGCCCCAGAACGCGCCGTAGCCGACGTCGGGACCGTCAATGTCCTGGATCACCGAGATGCGCGGACCGTGGCCGGTGCCGACATATTCGTAATATTCGATACGGCGCCTGGACTGCTCTTCGGCCGGCAGCGAGGACTTCAGCACCGAGCGGATCGCAACCGTGCGGGCGTAGCCGACGATCGGCGGCAGGTCGGGAAATGGGCAGACCAGTTGCTTGGTGGTGTAGCCGATCAACCGGCGCTCGGGCGCCACGATCTCCATGGCATTGCAGATCGTCGGCGTGTCATAGCGGCCCAGCGCTTCGAGGACGGCAGCGGGCAGCGGCCCGGTCGCGGTATCAGTCACGGCGTTCTCTCCCAGATTGGCGGCCGCTGTTGGCGCGGTGCCGCCGGCACAGGGCGATATAGCCGAGATCGGGCTTCAACCCAACTCGGCCGCCTTCATGGCAGATATCCGCGAAAACCGCTCAGTGCATGATCCGGAAAAGTGCGCAGCGGTTTTCCGAAAAGATCATGCTCAAACAACGACCTAAAGCGCGATGACGATTCAGCCAAATCTCATCGCGCTTTAGTGCAGCCGTCCCGGCCGGTCGTCGTCGTCGTGCGGCGGCTCCGACAAATTGGCCAGCGTCGGCGCCGAAGGCGGCGACGGGACCTCGCCTCCGGACGGCGCGGTGGCCGCCATCGCGCGCGCCTGGTCGCGGTAGGATTTGTAGCCGAGCGGCAAACCGAGCAGATACAGCACCGTGCCGATCGACAGCACGTGCCAGGGATAGGCGATCAGGATAGCGATGAAGACGATCACCGCGACGAACGCCGGCAGCACCAGCTCGGGCGGCACGCGCATGCGCTTGGTCTTGCCGGAGAATACCGGCAGGCGCGACACCATCAGGAAGGCGATCAAGAGCGTGTAGGCCGCCGTCACCGCCGCGGGCAGCCGGCCGAGATCGAGAAACGCGACGTAGATCGGCAGCAGCACGGTGATCGCGCCGGCCGGCGCCGGCACACCGGTGAAGAAATTGGCGGCGAAGGCCGGCTTGTTCGGATCGTCCATGGTGGCGTTGAAGCGCGCGAGCCTCAAGCCTCCGGAGATCGCGAACACCATGGCGGCGATCCAGCCGGCATTGCCGAGCTCGTGCAACTGCCAGAAGTACAGCATCAGGCCGGGAGCCACGCCGAAATTGACAAAGTCGGCGAGGCTGTCGAGCTCGGCGCCGAACTTGGACTGACCCTTGATCATGCGCGCGACGCGACCATCGATGCCGTCGAGCGCGGCCGCGAACACGATGGCGTAGACCGCGAGCGTCATCCGCCCCTCGATCGACAGCCGGATCGAGGTCAGCCCGGCGCAGATCGCCAGCAGCGTGATGACGTTGGGCACCAGCATCCGCACCGGAATCGGGCGGAACCGCCGGCGGCGGACGTCGGGATCCTTGAAGTCGTAGGGCGTCATGGCTCGTCCTTATCTCAATGCGAGATATAGCAAGCCCTGTTCCCCTCCGCCATTGCGGCGGGAGGCCCCTTTGGACCGACTATTGGTTAATTGGCGCGGTAGGCGCGGCTTGGGTCGTCCCCGGCAAGATCGGCCAAAATCGTCTCTCCGGCGATCGCGGTCTGCCCTTCCGACACCAGCGCCTTGGTGCCCAGCGGCAGATAGACGTCGAGGCGCGAGCCGAAGCGGATCAGGCCAAACCGCTCGCCCGCCCCGATCGCCTGCCCTTCCCTGACGAAGCAGACGATGCGCTTGGCGACGAGCCCCGCGATCTGGATCACGCCGATCTTGGCCGTCGGCGTCGTGATCACGAGCGAATTGCGCTCATTGTCCTCGCTCGCCTTGTCGAGCTCGGCGTTGATGAACAGGCCCGGACGGTAGGCGATGCGGTCCACCCTGCCCGCGATCGGGCTGCGGTTCACATGGCAATTGAACACGCTCATGAACACCGAGATGCGCGGCAGCGGCCGGTCGCCGAGGCCTAGCTCGGCCGGTGGCAGCGCCATGGTGATCATCGAGACGCGGCCGTCGGCCGGCGACACCACGAGCCCCTCGCGCACCGGCGTCACGCGCACGGGGTCGCGGAAGAACAGCGCGCACCACACGGTCAGGATCGTGCCGATCCACCCGAGCGGCGACCACAGCCAGAACAGGATCAGGCTTGCCAGCGCAAAGCCGCCAATGAAGGGATAGCCCTCCTTGTGGATCGGCGGGATCTGACGCTGGATCGAATCGAGGATGGACATCGCTATCTGCCGCCTGGAAGTTGATGGCGCCGGGTCGCCCCCGCGCGGTGGAGTTGTTTAGGCCAGAGTTGGGACCGGAGACAAGGTCACTCCGCGGCCGCTGATGTCGCGAGGGCGTCGTCGACCGGCGGCGGCTCCCGGTTGGGCGCCTCGCTGCTGTCGGCCATCTTGGCCAGTTTCTCCCGTGCCGCCTCGGCTTCGCGCTGCCTGTTCCACATGCTGGCGTAAAGGCCGCCCTGCACGAGCAGCTTGGCGTGGGTGCCCCGCTCGGCGATCCGGCCCTGGTCCAGCACGATGATCTCGTCGGCGCCGACGATGGTGGACAGCCGGTGCGCGATCACCAGCGAGGTGCGGTTCTTCGACACGCGGTCGAGCGCGCCCTGGATCTCGTGCTCGGTGTGGGTGTCGAGCGCCGAGGTCGCCTCGTCCAGCACCAGGATCGGCGGCGCCTTGAGCACGGTGCGCGCGATGGCGACGCGCTGCTTCTCGCCGCCCGAGAGCTTCAGGCCGCGCTCGCCGACCTGGGTCTCGTAACCCATCGGCGCCATGCGGATGAAATGGTCGATCTGCGCCAGCCGCGCCGCCTCTTCGACCTCGGCATCATCGGCATCCCAGCGGCCGTAGCGGATGTTGTAGCGGATGGTATCGTTGAACAGCACCGTATCCTGCGGCACCATGCCGATCGAGGCGCGCAGTGAATCCTGCGTGACCTCGCGGATGTCCTGGCCGTCGATCAGGATCTTGCCGCCGGAGACGTCGTAGAGGCGGAACAACAGACGCGAAATGGTCGACTTGCCCGCCCCCGACGGGCCGACGATCGCGACCGTATTGCCGGCCGGCACCTCGAAGCTGATGCCCTTGAGGATCGGCCGCGTCGGCTCATAGGCGAAGCGCACGTCCTCGAAACGCAGATTGCCGGCCGAGACCACCAGCGGCTGCGCATCGGGCATGTCCTTGATCTCGGCCTCGCGGCCCAGCACGTTGAACATCTTCTCGATGTCGATGATCGCCTGCTTGATCTCGCGATAGACCATGCCCATGAAATTCAGCGGCTGGTAGAGCTGGATCATCATGGCATTGACCAGCACGAAATCGCCTACCGTGTTGGTGCCGTTGCGCACGCCGATCGCGCACATCAGCATGGTCGCGGTCAGCCCGAGCGTGAAGATCACGGCCTGGCCGGTGTTGAGCACCGCGAGCGAGGTATAGGCCTGAACGCTCGACTCCTCGTAGCGCGCGACCGACTTGTCGTAACGCTGCGCCTCGCGCGTCTCCGCGCTGAAGTATTTCACGGTCTCGTAGTTGAGCAGCGAGTCGATCGCCTTGGTGTTCGCCTCGGTGTCGGAATCGTTCATCTTGCGGCGGATGCCGATCCGCCACTCGGTCGCGATGTAGGTGTAGTACATGTAGACCGCGACCGTGATCAGCGTCGCCACGACGTAGCGCCAGTCGAACTGCCACAGCAGCACCGCCAATAGCAGCGTGACCTCGACGATGGTCGGGATCAGCTGCAGGATCACCATGCGCACGATGACCTCGATGCCCTCGCGGCCGCGCTCGAGCACGCGCGTCAGGCCGCCGGTCTTGCGCTCGAGGTGAAAGCGCAGCGACAGCTCGTGCATGTGGATGAAGGTGATGGTGGCGAGCTTGCGCACCGCATGCATGGCGACGCGAGCGAAGATGCCGTCGCGCCATTGCGTCAGCACCGCCATCAGGATGCGCGTCACGCCATAGCTTGCGGTCAGCAGCAATGGCGAGGCGATCACCCAGAGGTGCCAGTTGTCGGGCTGCACCGGTGCGGTGTTGGCGCCGGTCAGCGCATCCGTCGCCCATTTGAAGCTGAACGGCACGGTCAACGTGATCAGCTTGGCGGCGAGCAGCAGCACCATCGACCAGACCACCCGCATCTTCAGGTCGAAACGGTCGCCCGGCCAGATATAGGGCCACAGATGCGCCAGCGTGCCCATCAGCGTGGCTCGCTCCAGCGATCCCCCTGCGGGAGGATCGGGAACGTCTGCGCCGTCGAACGATTGAGGTTGGTCCATCAAGAAGCCTGAAAGCCCACCGGGTGCGGGCAGCGTTACGATTTGCGGTTTTCGCCCGTCATATAGAGCCTTCCCGATGCCAGCGCACCCCGCCAGTTGGCGAATCTTTGATTGTTTGTCGCCATTTACCGGTAGATTTCCGGGTGATCCGAATCACCGATTGGGCTTGACGCCCCTGCGCTGCAATGCATCATGGCACCAATGAGCACGATCAAAACTGTCTGCGTCTATTGCGGCTCCGGCCCAGGAACCAATCCCAGCTTCACCGAAGGCGCCAAGGCGTTCGGCAAGGCTCTCGCCGAGAACAACGTCCGCCTGGTCTATGGCGGCGGCTCGCTCGGCCTGATGGGCTCGGTCGCGACCTCCGTGCTCGATCACGGCGGCACCGTCACCGGCATCATTCCTGAATTCCTCCGGAAGCGCGAGAACGCGCTGACCCGCGTGCAGGAGATGATCGTCACCCCCGACATGCACGAGCGCAAGCGGCTGATGTTCGAGCGCTCCGACGCCTTCGTGGCGCTGCCGGGCGGCGTTGGCACGCTCGAAGAGCTGGTGGAGCAGCTGACCTGGAAACAGCTCGGCCGTCACGCCAAGCCGGTGCTGCTAGCCAATATCGACAATTTCTGGGAGCCGCTGTTTTCGCTGCTGTCGCACATGCGCCAGACCGAGTTCATCCGCGCCGGCCTTTCGGTCGACATCCTCAAGGCCGATCGCGTCGAGGATATTCTGCCGAAGCTGAAAGCGGCAGCGGCACAGATCGCCGAATCTGAAACGCAGCTCGCCCCGGAAGTGGCGCGCAAGCTCTAGCGCCTTACTCCGCCGGAAACGTTACCGCCTCGATCCGGTTGCCATCGGGATCGGTCACGAAGGCCGCGTAGTAGCGCACGCGGTCATGCGGACGGATGCCTGGCGCGCCGTCGGACGCACCGCCGGCGGACAGCGCCGCGGCGTGAAACGCATCGACCTCGGCCGTCGTCTTCGCCCGCAGGCAGATGTGCACGCCGCTCTCCGCTGCCACGTGCGGCATACCCTCGCGCAGATTGATCCAGAACTCGGGATAGGCCTTGCCGAAGCCGATCGTCCGCGGCCGCGCGACGAGGCGCGTGAGGCCGAGCGCGGCAAGCGTTGCTTCGTAGAATTTTGCGGAGCGATCGAGATCGGTGACGCCGACGGAGATGTGATCGATCATATGCCGTGCTCCCTCCCCTCGTCATTGCGAGCGAAGCGAAGCAATCCAGAGCCCCTCCGCGGAACGATTCTGGATTGCTTTGTCGCTTCGCTCCTCGCAATGACGGCGTTTGTGGCCGCGCCGTCCCTTACGTTGCCGTCCCCTACGCCGGCGCCCCCGACTTCACCAGCTTGTAGATCACCGAGTCCATCAGCGCTTGGAACGAGGCGTCGATGATGTTCGGGGACACGCCGACCGTGGTCCAGCGATCGCCGTTCTCGTCCTCGCTCTCGATCAGCACGCGCGTGACCGCGCCGGTGCCGCCGTTGAGGATACGGACGCGGTAGTCGATCAGCGTCAGGCCCTCGATGTACTTCTGGTACTTGCCGAGATCCTTGCGCAGCGCGACGTCGAGCGCGTTGACGGGGCCGTTGCCTTCGGCGGCCGAGATCAAACGCTCGCCGGCAACGTCGACCTTGACCACTGCAAGGGCGACGGTGACGCGCTCGCCGTGCGAATTGTAGCGCTGCTCGACATTGACGTCGAACTGCTCGACCTCGAAATAATGCGGCACCTTGCCGAGCGTCCGCCGCGCCAGCAGATCGAACGAGGCGTTGGCGGATTCATAGGCGTAGCCGGCAGCCTCACGCTCTTTCAATTCCTCGACCAGCCGCGTCAGCTTGGGATCGCTCTTCTCGTAGGCAATGCCGGCCCGGTCGAGCTCGGCGATGACGTTGGAGCGTCCGGCCTGGTCTGACACCAGCACCTTGCGATGATTGCCAACCAATTCCGGCAGCACATGCTCGTAGGTCTGCGGGTCCTTCAGCACGGCGGAAGCATGAATGCCGGTCTTGGTGACGAAAGCACTCTCGCCGACATAGGCCGCATGCCGGTTCGGCACGCGATTGAGCATGTCGTCGAGCGTGCGCGAGACCTTGACGAGAGTAGCGAGCTTTTCGGGCGTGACGCTGATCTCGAAGGCGTCGGAAAACTCCTTCTTGAGCTTCAGCGTCGGGATCAGCGAGCACAGATTGGCGTTGCCGCAGCGCTCGCCGAGACCGTTCAGCGTGCCCTGGATCTGCCGCACCCCGGCGCGCACCGCGGCCAGCGAATTGGCCACGGCCTGCTCGGTGTCGTTATGGGCGTGGATGCCGACATGGTCGCCCGGGATGTGCTTCGTCACCTCGGTGACGATGGCCTCGATCTCGTTCGGCATGGTGCCGCCATTGGTGTCGCACAGCACCACCCAGCGCGCGCCGGCCTCATAGGCGGCCTTGGCGCAGGCGAGCGCGAAGGTTGAATCCTCCTTGTAGCCGTCGAAGAAGTGCTCGCAGTCGAGCATGACCTCGCGGCCCGCGGCCTTCGCCGCCGCGACGCTGTCGCGGATCGAGGCGAGATTTTCTTCCTTCGTCGTCTCCAGCGCGACGCGCACCTGATAGGCCGAGGACTTCGCCACGAAGCAGATCGCGTCGGCCTTCGCTTCGAGGAGCCCGGCCACGCCGGGATCGTTGGAGACCGAGCGCCCTGCCCGGCGAGTCATGCCGAAGGCGGTGAAGCGCGCATGCTTGAGCTTGGGCTTGGTGCCGAAGAACTCGGTGTCGGTCGGATTGGCGCCGGGATAGCCGCCTTCGACATAGTCGATGCCGAGATCGTCGAGCATCGCCGCGATGACCTGCTTGTCGGTCAGGGTGAAATCGACGCCGTTGGTCTGCGCCCCGTCGCGCAGCGTGGTGTCGAACAGATAGAGACGCTCCTTGCTCATTGCGCAGCTCCGAGCGTCTTCTTCATCGTGGTGTTGGCGAGCCACTCGTCGTTGATGGTGATGCTGTTGCGCTGCATGGCGACATAGCCGCGCTTGGCGAAGAAGTTTTGCGCGGTGTCGCTGGCATCGACCGACAGGCTGGTCGCGCCGCGGCCGCCGGCGAGCTTCTCCAGCGCGTCCACCAGCATCGTCGCGATGCCCTGACCGGTCACGGCGGGATGCACATAGAGCATATGGATGTGATCGGCCCCGCGCAGCGAGGCGAAGCCGACGGGCGAGCCCTCCAGCGTCGCGACCAGCGTCAGGTCGGCCGCGAGCCGCTTGCCGAACTCTTCGGTTTCCGCCGCTTCCATCCAGGCCCGCTGCTGCGCCTCGTTGTAGTCTTCGCCGGTCAGCTCCTCGATGCTTGCCGTGAAGATCGCGGCGAGAACCGGCACGTCATCAGGCAGGAACGGCCGCAAGCCGGGTTTTGGCAAAGTCTGTCCCATCGTCTTCACCACATCCCATAGAGTTTCAGCGCCAGCGCCACGGCGGCCACGAGCAGCAGGATCTTCAGCGCGATGTAATAGAGCCAGTGCCGCGGAAAAGGCGTGTCGGGCCGCTTCATCGCGCGACCTCCCAGGTCGTCCCGTCCTTGGAGTCCTTGATCGCAACGCCCATCGCGGCAAGCAGATCGCGAATGCGGTCGGACTCTTTGAAATCCTTGCGGCTACGGGCGGCCGTCCGCTCCGAGATCAGGCGTTCGACTTCCTTGGCATCGACCCCGCTGGCCTGCCGCTTGCGCCCTTCCCACTGCGCAGCGCTTTCGGAGAGGAAGCCGAGCAGGCGCAACGAGCCCGCCAGCGCGCTCACGTCGCTGCCACGCAGGCCGTGCAGCGCCGCGATCGCCAGCGGCGTGTTGAGGTCATCGAGCAGCGGCTCGACCACGGACGCGGCCGGCTGGCCGGGCTCGGCGTCGGCCGCGACCCGATACCAGTCGTCGAGCGTCCTGGCGCTCTCCTCCAGCGACTTCAGGGTCCAGTCGATCGGCGAGCGGTAATGCGTCTTCAGCATGTTCAAGCGCAGCACCTCGCCCGGCCAGTCGGCGAGGAGCTCGTGGATGGTGACGAAGTTGCCGAGCGACTTCGACATCTTCTCGCTCTCGACCTGCAGGAAGCCGTTGTGCATCCAGTAGTTCGCCATGCGCTCCTGGTGGAAGGCGCAGCAGGTCTGCGCGACCTCGTTCTCGTGATGCGGAAACACGAGGTCGATACCGCCACCGTGGATGTCGAAATATTCGCCGAGATGCTTCCAGGCCATGGCCGAGCATTCGATATGCCAGCCCGGGCGACCCTGCGCAGCGATGCCGGCCGGCGACGGCCATGACGGCTCGCCCGGCTTGGACGGCTTCCACAGTACAAAGTCGGTGTTGTCCTTCTTGTAGGGCGCGACGTCGACGCGGGCGCCGGCGATCATCTCGTCCAACGAGCGATTGGACAGCGCGCCATAGCGCGGCAACCCGGAATTGGCCGCGTTCATCGCCTGCGGCGAGAACAGCACATGGTCCTCGGCAGCATAGGCAAAGCCACCCTTGACGAGCCTTTCGATGATCTCGCGCATCTCGCCGATATGCTCGGTCGCGCGCGGCTCGACGCTCGGCCGAAGCGCCCCGAGCGCGTCGACGTCGGTGTGAAACTGCTTGCCGGTCTGCTCAGTGACCTTGCGGATCGCCTCGTTGAGCGGGAGCCCTGGAAAATCGCGCGCAGCGCGGTCATTGATCTTGTCGTCGACGTCAGTGATGTTGCGGACATACGTCACGTGCGCCTCGCCATAGAGATGGCGCAGCAGCCGAAACAGCACGTCGAACACGATCACCGGCCGCGCATTGCCGATATGGGCGAAGTCGTAGACGGTCGGTCCGCAGACATACATGCGGACGTTCTTCGCATCGAGCGGCACGAAGGTGCGCTTGTCCCGGCTCAGCGTATCGTAAAGGCGCAATTCCATATGGATACCCGTCGGCTGTTGGCCGGGCGTCCGAGGCTCTCAATGTTTTTGAGAAAAGACGGCTCCAGCCAGCGAATCGCTAGCTCGTAATCTCGCGGCAAATGCCACAAATGGCGAGGAGACCGTTCATGCGGGAACATATGGGCCACGAGGGGCCCTTGCGTCAAGAGAGCCGCGAAAACGCCGTTTTATCTCCGCAAAGCGCGGCCGCCCCGCCTTGATGGTTCATCATCCTTAACCTTTTGAGTTTACTTGGAACCCGGCGGTTCCCTAAAGCCCCGGTGCACCCATGCGATCCCTGCTCGCGCTCGTCTCTTGTGCCTCCATCATCGCGGCATCCAGCGCGTTCGCCGAGACCCGCGTCTTCATCATCGCCAACCAGGCGGACGGCTACGGTGTCGACCAGTGCCTCGCCAAGGGCGAGAAATGCGGCGCACAGGTCGCGCGCACCTATTGCCAGTCACGCGATTTTGCCCAGGCGTCGGCCTACCGCCGGGTCGATCCCGACGAAATTACCGGCTCTGTCCCCAAAACTGGCGCAAACTGCTCCCATGGCCATTGCGACGAATATGTCGCAATCACCTGCCAGCGCTGAATTCCCTCGGAGCTGGCGGACCTTAGGACCAGTTTTCGGCCCCTGAAACGACGTGACGATGCCGCAGGAAGCGGCTATTGGAGGGCGCGCGTCGGCCCCCAAAATCACGCTGGGCCGTGACCTCGCTAGAATGGCGGATATGCCTGAATTTTTGTCTCTCTCCCGTGCTCGCTCCATCCTTGCCTGCACCGTGCTTCTGAGCACGGTCGTGCTCGCCAACGGTGCTTTCGCGCAAGCCGGCCCGCCCGGCCCGCCGCCTCAGCCCGGCCAGAACGGGCTTGGCCCCAATCCGATGTGCGTGCGGCTGGAAGGCCAGCTCGCCGGGCTCGATCGTGGCGGCGGCGGTGGCGACCCCGCGCGCGAAGACCAGATCCGCCGCTACCAGGATTCCCAGGCCAAGCAGCAGGCCGAGCTCGACCGCGTCACCATGCAGGCCAAGCGCATGGGCTGCGATTCCTCCGGCTTCTTCTCGCTGTTCAACGGCCAGTCGGCGCAATGCGGTCCGGTCAACACCCAGATCCAGCAGATGCGCGCCAATCTGGACCAGATCACCGGCAATCTCGAACGCCTGCGCGGCGGCGGCCCCGGCGGCTTCAGCCCGGAGCGCGACAACCAGCGTCGCTCGGTGCTGGCGGCGCTGGCGCAGAACAATTGCGGCCCGCAATATGCCAACGCCGCGCAATCGCAAGGCGGCGGCAACTTCCTGAACAATCTGTTCGGCGGCGGCGGCAACAACCCCAACAATCCGCAAGGCGTGCCGCCCTCCGATCTCGGACCGCAATCCGGCACCTACCGCACCGTGTGCGTGCGCACCTGCGACGGCGCCTATTTCCCGGTCTCGTTTGCCACCGTGCCAGCGCGCTTCCCCGACGACGAGAAGACCTGCAAGGCGCTGTGCCCGGCCGCGGAAGCCGTTCTCTACACCCATCGCAATCCCGGCGAAGACATGAACTCCGCGGTCTCCACCAGCGGCCAGCCCTACACGGCGCTGCCGACCGCGTTCAAATTCCGCAGCGAGTTCAACCCGTCCTGCTCCTGCAAGGCCGCAGGCCAGACCTGGGCCGACGCGCTGAAATCCGCCGACGACAAGGCGGCGGCCGAGCAGCAGGGTGACATCATCGTCACCGAGGAGAGCGCCAAGAAGATGCAGCAGCAGCGGCTCAACAAGGGCACGCCTGCGACTGCCAAGAAGGGCGCGGCTCCCGCGCCGACGACGGCCAGCGCACCGGCTGCGGCAGCGCCTGCGGATACCGGCACGGCCACCAATTCGTCGGAGAACAAGCCGATCCGCTCGGTCGGCCCGACGTTCCTGCCGCAGCAGCAGAAGTAGGCTCTAACCCGTCATGCCCCGCGAAGGCGGCCGCCAAGTGCGGCCGTTTCGCTGTTACTGCTTACCCTCGCGGCTCCACGGGAAGAGATTGGCCGGAAAGTCCGCTGCGTAGCGCTTTCCCTTTGGGGGCGGCGGCGGCTCGTCCGGTGGATTCGGATTCGGCTCGACCACCCGCCGATAGAGGTGCCAGGTGGCATGACCGAGCACCGGCAGGACGACAGCGAGACCGACGAAGAACGGCAGCGAGCCGATCACGAGCAGTGCCGCGACGATGAGGCCCCATCCGGCCATCGCAACCGGATTCGCGGCCACCGCTCGGAGCGACGTGCGGATCGCGTCGATCGCGGTCGCATGCCGGTCGAGCATCAACGGAAACGACACGACGCTGACGCACAAGGCCACAACCGCAAACAGGAAGCCACAACCGCAACCGACGATGATGAGCGACCAGCCTTCCGGTGTCGTCAGCACCCGCGTTGCGAAGTCGGGAATGCTTGCGGCCGCCGCGTGACCGAAGATCGTGACATAGATTGCGTTCGCGACACCGATCCAGGCCCCGAACAGGACCAGCAGCAGCACGCCGAGCTCGACCATGGCGCCGAACGACGGTGCGCGCAGCACCTTGATCGCATCCCATGCATCGACCTCCTCGCCGCGCTCGCGACGCCGGCTGAGTTCATAGAGACCGATCGCGGCAAAAGGGCCGATCAAGGCAAAGCCGGCAGCCAGCGGAAACAGGAGCGGCAGCACCGAATAGCCGAGAACCATCCTGAACAGGACGAGACCGAGAACGGGATAAATCACGCACACGACGATCGCGTGGCTCGGCATCGCCTGGAAATCCTCCCAACCCAGGCGTAGGGCCTCGGTCAGGTCGGACAAGCTGATCTTGCGAATGGGGTAGGAGGCCGCTTCGCCGAACAGGTGCCGCTTTATGATGTTGTCGGGATAAAGAGTGGCCATGGACACACCCTCCTCTGCTGAAAGTCGCGGCGGCAAACGGCGCGCTTTCCGGCCGCGCGTATCCGCCCTTATGTGCGGGAGACGCGATCGAGCCGAGTACGGCAGTTCCAGGCTCAACGAGGAAGGAGCTTAGCCGGACGAAACCCGTCGCGACCTGCGCCCCGAGCTTAGCGCGCGCGATCTGGAATGACCAGCGCTCCCGGCGGGGTGAATTGTGCGTCGCATATTTTGTGCGATGCATCACATCGAGAATGCGACTGACGCTCGCCAGCTTGCACGGCAACATGGATCGCCCACGCCGCCTAAGCGTGTTGACATGCTATTGACGCCGGGTTCGCGGGGGATCATTTTAAAAGTCTGGACGCCCCCAGCGGTCGCGGTGTTCCTCTTGAATATCGCGACCGGTTGAATGGGCGAGGCAAGAGGCGCGGTGATGGCGCATATGTCAGCATAGATGTCCGCGTAGAGAAAGTCCGCCATCGCGACAGACGTGAGCTCCGCCCTGGATTCGTATCCGTAGCCTTCGATGGCAAGGATGGATCAGGATGGCTGTCGCACTGATACTGCTTCTGGTCGCGATCGGCTCGGTGCTGTTTCACCTCTACAGCCCGTGGTGGTGGACGCCGATCGCCACGAACTGGGCCTATATCGACCACACCATCAGCATCACGTTCTGGATCACGGGCTTCGTTTTCGTCGCGGTCATCGCCTTCATGGCCTATTGCGTCTTTCGCTTTCACCACAAAGAGGGAAGACGGGCTGACTATAATCCGGAAAACAAAAAGCTCGAATGGTGGCTGAGCGTCGGGACCGGCGTCGGAGTCGCGGCCATGCTGGCGCCTGGCCTCGTGGTCTGGCACCAGTTCGTGACGGTGCCTGCGGATGCCACCGAGGTCGAGGTCATGGGCCAGCAATGGCAATGGAGCTTCCGCCTTCCGGGCAAGGATGGGCGGTTGGGCACATCCGATGTCCGCAACATCGCTTCCGACAATCCGATGGGACTCAATCGTGACGACCCGCATGCGCAGGACGACGTCGTGATCGAGAACGGCGACCTGCACCTTCAAATGGGAAAGCCGGTCAAGGTTCTCCTCCGCTCGGTTGATGTCCTGCACGATTTCTACGTGCCCGAATTCCGCGCCAAGATGGACATGGTCCCTGGCATGGTGACCTACTTCTGGATAACGCCGATCCGAACCGGAACGTTCGATGTTCTATGTGCGGAGCTTTGTGGCGCTGCTCATTATCAGATGCGGGCCAAGGTCATCGTGGACGAAGAACGCGAATATCACGCCTGGCTGGAGCAACAAAAGACGTTTGCCGAATTGTCGCCGGCAAGAGCTGTCGTGAAAGCGACGTACCAATCCGGTGGCAAGTAGCAGGCTGCCGCTGCGAAGATCGGGTGCACGAGGCCAATGCCTCACCCCCGATGGAAACGACCGAGGAGGTTTCTATGGTCGATATTCCATATGAAGGGATCGCAGGCATCCCGCCTGCCGAAGTACCTGAAGTCGAGCTCTATCATCCAAGGAGCTGGTGGACACGGTATGTCTTCTCGCAGGACGCCAAGGTGATCGCCATTCAGTATTCGCTGACGGCCTCGGCCATCGGGCTGGTGGCCCTGGTGCTGTCGTGGCTGATGCGACTGCAACTGGGATTCCCCGGCACCTTCTCTTTCATCGATGCCAACCAGTACCTCCAGTTCATCACCATGCACGGCATGATCATGGTGATCTATCTGCTCACCGCATTGTTCCTCGGCGGCTTCGGCAACTACCTGATCCCGCTGATGGTCGGCGCCCGGGACATGGTCTTCCCCTATGTGAACATGCTGAGCTACTGGGTCTACCTGCTCGCAGTCCTGGTGCTGGCCTCGACATTCTTCGTCCCCGGCGGCCCCACCGGCGCCGGCTGGACGCTCTACCCGCCGCAAGCCATCCTCTCCGGAACGCCCGGGCAGGATTGGGGCATCATTCTCATGATGTCGTCCCTGATCCTGTTCATCATCGGCTTCACCATGGGCGGGCTGAATTACGTGGTCACGGTGCTGCAAGCGCGCACCCGCGGCATGACGTTGATGCGCCTGCCCCTGACGGTGTGGGGCATTTTCACGGCGACCGTCATGGCGTTGCTGGCATTCCCTGCACTGTTCGTTGCCTCGGTCATGCTGCTGCTCGACCGTCTCCTGGGAACCAGCTTCTTCATGCCCTCCCTCGTCGAGATGGGACAGCTGTCGAAATATGGCGGCGGCAGCCCGTTGCTCTTCCAGCACCTGTTCTGGTTCTTCGGCCACCCCGAGGTCTACATCGTCGCCCTGCCCGCCTTCGGCATCGTCTCCGATCTGATCAGCACGCATGCGCGCAAGAACATCTTTGGTTACCGCATGATGGTCTGGGCCATCGTGGGGATTGGTGCGCTCAGCTTCGTCGTGTGGGCGCACCACATGTATGTGAGCGGCATGTTCCCGCAATTCGGGTACTTCTTCGCCACCACGACGCTCATCATCGCAATCCCCACCGCGATCAAGGTCTACAATTGGGTGCTGACCCTGTGGCGCGGCGACATTCATCTCAGGGTGCCGATGCTGTTCGCCCTCGGCTTCATCATCACCTTCGTGAATGGCGGCCTCACTGGCCTCTTCCTCGGCAACGTCGTCGTGGACGTGCCGCTCTCGGACACCATGTTCGTGGTCGCGCATTTCCACATGGTGATGGGCGTGGCACCGATCATGGTCGTGCTCGGCGCGATCTATCATTGGTACCCCAAGGTCACGGGGCGGATGCTGAACGACGTCCTGGGCAAGTTTCACTTCTGGGTCACCTTCCTCGGCGCCTACCTGATCTTCTTCCCCATGCACTATCTTGGACTGCTCGGGGTTCCGCGCCGGTATTTCGAACTCGGCGACACGGCGTTCATCCCGTCCTCGGCCCATACACTGAACGCCTTCATCTCCGTGGTGGCCTTGACCGTCGGCTTCAGCCAGATGGTGTTCCTGTTCAACCTTGCATGGAGCCTGTTCAAGGGTGAGGCCTCGGGCGGCAATCCGTGGCGGGCGACGACGCTGGAGTGGCAGACGCCGGAGACGCCCCCCGGACACGGCAACTGGGGCAAGGAGCTCCCGATCGTGTACCGCTGGGCCTATGACTACAGTGTGCCCGGCGCCGCGGAGGACTTCATTCCGCAGAACCAGCCGCCGCGCGCGACGCAGCTCGTTCAGGGAGCTGCTTCGTGAGCGCCATCATCCTGTTCCTGGCTGTGCTTGCGGTGATCGCCGGATGGTGGCTGTCGCAGCAGCGGCTGATGGCCAAGCCCTGGCTGGAGGAAGGCTCGGTCGGTGACTTCCCCGGCGGCGATAGCATGACCTGGCCGGCAGCGAAGGTCGGACTTGGCGTGTTTCTCGCCGTCGCGAGCGCATTGTTCGTCCTCTTCATCAGCGCCTACTCGATGCGCATGAGCGTGGTGGACTGGCGGCCGCTGCCGGTCCCGCGGCTGCTGTGGGTCAACACCGGCGTCCTGGCCCTGAGCAGTGCCGCGCTGCAATGGTCGTACGTGGCTGCTGGGCGACACGATACCGAGAGCGTCAAGATCGGTCTGCTCGCTGGCGGCGCTTCTGCCGTGATCTTCCTCGCCGGACAGCTCCTGGCCTGGCAACGGCTCGGGGCTGCCGGATATTTCGTGGCGTCCAATCCGGCCAATTCCTTCTTCTACCTGTTGACTGCGGTGCACGGGCTGCATCTGACGGGCGGGCTGGTGGCCCTCGGGCGAACCTCGGCCAAGGTGTGGCGCGGCGCCGAGATCGCCGACATGCGCTTGAGCGTGGAGCTGTGCGCCATCTACTGGCACTTCCTGCTGCTGGTCTGGCTTGTCCTGCTCGGTCTTCTCACGGGCTGGACCGACGATTTCGTCAACATCTGCCGTCAATTGCTGAGCTAGGGAGGCGAGACCAGATGGCTGAAACCGTGCTGACACATTCGGGCCAATCGCCTGCGCGGCTTGAAGGCTGGCGCGGCATCGCCGCCGACTGGGCGTCCGATCAGCGCGCCTTCAAGAACGTGTCCTGGGGCAAGGCCATGATGTGGATCTTCCTCCTCAGCGACACCTTCATCTTCAGTTGCTTCCTGCTCTCCTACATGACGGCGCGCATGTCCACGACCGTGCCGTGGCCGAATCCCAGCGAAGTCTTCGCCCTCAATATCGGGGGCCACCACATCCCGCTGATCCTGATCGCCATCATGACCTTCGTCCTGATCAGCAGCAGCGGCACGATGGCGATGGCCGTCAATTTCGGCTACCGCCGGGATCGCGTGAGAACCGCAATCCTGATGCTGGTCACGGCGGCCTTCGGCGCAACCTTCGTCGGAATGCAGGCGTTCGAATGGACCAAGCTGATCATGGAGGGCGTTCGACCCTGGGGCAATCCATGGGGCGCGGCGCAGTTTGGCTCAAGCTTTTTCATGATCACCGGTTTCCACGGCACCCACGTGACGATCGGCGTGATCTTCCTGATCGCGATCGCGCGAAAGGTCTGGCGTGGCGACTTCGACGTCGAGAGGCGCGGCTTCTTCACAAGCCGCAAGGGCTATTACGAGATCGTCGAGATCACGGGCCTGTACTGGCACTTCGTCGATCTCGTGTGGGTGTTCATCTTTGCATTGTTCTATCTTTGGTGAGGTCGGCGCATGACAAACGCGGCGGTACACATGGAAGGCCAGCTCCACGCTCCGGCGCACGGCGCAGTCGCAACAGCAGCCGTGCACACCAAGGGGCAACAGCACCCGATCAAGCTCTACCTCGTGGTCTGGGGCTGGCTGTTCGTCCTCAGCACGTGCTCCTACCTCGTCGACTACTTTGGCCTGCACGGCTACCTCAGGTGGTCGCTGATCCTGGTGTTCATGGTGCTGAAGGCCGGCCTGATCGTCGCCGTCTTCATGCACATGGCCTGGGAGCGACTGGCCCTCGCCTATGCCATCCTGCTGCCGCCGATCGCGGTGATGGTGTTTGTGACAATCATGGTTCTCGAATCCGAATACACGCACTTGCTTCGGGTGATGTTTTTTGCAACCCCGTCGTAGCAGCAAGCTGATTTCGCACTGTCATGCCCCGCGAAGGCGGGGCATCCAGTACCCCGTGTCAGCAGTCGGTTCCTACAATGCCCGCCACGGAGTACTGGATCATCCGCCTTCGCGGATGATGACAGGGGTGGGGCGCCATCGCCGCGCGGCTCGCATCAGCCCTCGAACGCGTCGATCGACGCCTTGCTGCCGCGCGAGACCAGCGTCTCGTCCGCCGCAGGCGACGGCTCGCCCTTATCGCGAAAGCGGTTGGTGATGGGATAGCGGCGGTCGCGGCCGAAATTCCTGGCCGTCACCTTCACGCCCGGTGCGGCCTGGCGGCGCTTGTATTCGGCGACGTTGAGCAGATGATCGATGCGGGTGACCGTCTCGCGGTCGAAGCCGGCGGCGATGATCTTGTCGAGCGGCTCCTCGCGCTCGATCAGACGCTCCAGGATGGCGTCGAGCACGTCATAAGGCGGCAGCGAGTCCTGGTCGGTCTGGTTCTCGCGCAGCTCCGCCGTCGGCGGGCGCGTGATGATATCGGGAGGAATCACCTCGCCCGCAGGCCCTAGCGCGCCGTCGGGCTTCCAGTGGTTGCGCAGCGCGGCCAGCCGAAACACCTGCGTCTTGTAGATATCCTTGATCGGATTGAAGCCGCCGTTCATGTCGCCATAGAGCGTGGCGTAGCCGACCGACATTTCCGACTTGTTGCCGGTCGTCACCACCATCAGCCCGGTCTTGTTGGAGATCGCCATCAGCAGCGTGCCGCGGGTGCGGGCCTGCAGGTTTTCCTCGGTGATATCGGGCGGCAGATTCTTGAAGATGCCGGACAGGATGGTCTCGAAGCCGGTCACGGCTTCAGCGATCGGCAGCACCTCGTAGCGGATTCCGAGATGCCCGGCGAGCTCGCCCGCGTCCGCGATCGAGCTCGCCGCGGTGTAGCGATAAGGCAGCATCACGCCGTGCACCTGGTCGGCACCGAGCGCGTCGACCGCGATCGCCGCGCAGAGAGCGGAGTCGATGCCGCCGGAAATGCCGAGCAGCACGCCGGGAAATCCGTTCTTGGCGACGTAGTCGCGCAAGCCCAGCACGCAGGCCGCATAGTCGGCGCGGTCGCCCTCGGGCTGCGCGGCAATCGGCCCCGCGCAGCGCCAATCGTCCCCGTTCCTGGTGAAGCGCAATGTGGTGACGCTCTCTTCGAACGCCGGCAATTGCGCCGCGAGCGAGAGATCGCCGTTGAGCGCGAAGGACGCGCCGTCGAACACCAGCTCGTCCTGGCCGCAAACCTGGTTGAGATAGACCAGCGGCAGGCCGCTCTCGGTGACGCGCGCCACGGCGACCGAGAGGCGCACGTCGCTCTTGTCGCGGGCGTAGGGCGAGCCGTTCGGCACCAGGATGATCTCGGCGCCGGTCTCGGCCAGCGTCTCGACCACGTTCTCGTAATCCTCGGACTCCTCCAGCCAGATGTCCTCGCAGATCGGCACGCCGATGCGCACGCCGCGCACGGTCACGGGACCTGCGGCCGGGCCGCGCGAAAACAGCCGCTTCTCGTCGAACACGCCGTAATTTGGCAGGTTGCACTTGAAGCGCAAGGCGGCGATTTTTCCGCCATCGAGCAGCGCGCAGGCATTATGGAGCCTGCCGTCCTCGACCCAGGGCGTGCCGACCAGCACCGCCGGACTGCCATCGGCGGTCTCGCGCGCGAGCGACTCGATCGCGGCGCGGCAGGCGTCCTGGAACGCCGGCTTCTGCACCAGATCTTCCGGCGGGTAGCCCGCGATGAACAATTCCGGAAACAGCACGAGATCGGCGCCGTCGGACCTGGCTTGCGCGCGCGCCGCACGCACCTTCGCGGCATTGCCCTCGATGTCGCCCATGGTCGGATTGAGCTGGGCGAGCGTGACCGCGAATACGTTGAGACGTTCGGTCATGGCCGCCGCACTCCGCTTCAGAGGAACCCCAATCGCTCGATGACGGCGATGATCCAGAACGCGCCGGCCATCAGCAGCGCAACGCCGACCGCGGCCGAGCCCATATCCTTGACCCGACCGATCTGCTTGTCGTGATCCATGGTCAACCGGTCGGCAAGCTTCTCGATCGCGGTGTTGAGCAGCTCGACCGTCAGCACGAACGCAACCGAACAGACCAGCTCGACCGCCCGCAGCGCCGTCGCGGCAACGAACCATGCCAGCGGCACCGACAGGATGAGCGCAAAAATCTCCTCGCGAACGGCCTGCTCCGACCGGAACGCGAAGGCCAGACCGTTGCGTGAATTGATCGTCGCCTTCCAGATCCGCAGCAAGGTGTTAGAGCCCCGCGGCGACCGGCATCGGCCTGGCCTTGCCGGCGCGTTCCTGCTTGAGGAGCTCCGCGATCAGGAAAGCCATGTCGATCGATTGCTCGGCATTGAGGCGGGGATCGCAGACCGTGTGGTAGCGGTCGTTGAGATCCTCGTCGGTGATCGCGCGGGCGCCGCCAATGCACTCGGTGACGTCCTGACCGGTCATCTCCAGATGCACGCCGCCGGCGTGCGTGCCTTCCGCCGCATGGATGGTGAAGAAGGACTTCACCTCCGACAGGACGCGGTCGAACGGGCGTGTCTTGTAGCCTGACGTGGAGGTGATGGTGTTGCCGTGCATGGGATCGCACGACCAGACCACAACCCTGCCCTCGCGCTTCACGGCGCGGATCAGTCCCGGCAGATGGTCGGCGACCTTGTCGGAGCCGAACCGGTTGATCAGCGTCAGCCGGCCCGGCTCGTTGTCGGGGTTGAGCACGTCGATCAACTTCAGCAGCTCATCGGGCTTGAGCGACGGGCCGCACTTCAGGCCGATCGGGTTCTTGATGCCGCGGAAATATTCGACATGGCCGTGATCGAGCTGACGGGTGCGGTCGCCGATCCAGATCATGTGGCCCGAGGTCGCGTACCAGTCGCCGGTGGTGGAATCGACGCGGGTCATGGCCTGCTCGTAGCCGAGCAGCAGTGCCTCATGGCTGGTGTAGAAATCGGTCGCGCGCAGCTCCGGATGGCTCTCGAGGTCGAGGCCGCAGGCCTGCATGAAGTTGAGCGCGTCGGAGATACGGTCAGCCAGCTCCTTGTAGCGGCGGGACTGCGGCGAGTCCTTCAGGAAGCCGAGCATCCATTGATGCACGCTGCCGAGATTGGCAAAGCCGCCGGTCGCGAACGCCCGCAGCAGGTTCAGCGTCGCGGCCGACTGGCGATAGGCCATCAGCTGGCGCTGCGGATCCGGCACGCGCGCTTCCTTGGTGAAGGCGATGTCGTTGACGATGTCACCGCGATAGCTCGGCAGCTCGACACCGTTCATCTTCTCGGTCGGCGACGACCGCGGTTTTGCGAACTGGCCGGCAATGCGGCCAACCTTCACCACCGGCACCGCGCCGGCATAGGTCAGCACCACCGCCATCTGGAGCAGCACGCGGAAGAAGTCGCGGATGTTGTTGGCGCCGTGCTCGGCAAAGCTCTCGGCGCAGTCGCCGCCCTGGAGCAGGAAGGCCTCGCCGGCCGCAACGCGGGCCAGCGACTTCTTCAGATTGCGCGCCTCGCCCGCGAACACCAGCGGCGGAAAGGTCGCAAGCTGCGCCTCGACGTCGGCCAGGGCCTTGGCGTCGGGATAATCGGGCACCTGTAGCACCGGCTTGCTGCGCCAGGACTCGGGCGTCCACCGCTCGGACATCGCAATCTCTCCGTGAAGTAAAAAAGCACAACCTGATCTGTGGGTTGCGAGGGCCGCCTTATACACAGCCCGGTCCCCCGCCGCCAGTTGTAAATCCATTTCGCACTGCAAACCCTTGCGGGGAAAGCCGAATTCGCATTTGCTGAGGGCTGGCAAGGAAACCGGCAGGACATTGGCTGCCCATGGACGCGGCGCGCGACGACGTTTTCATCGACGAGATCACCTTCCCGGCGACGGATGGGTATCCGCTGGCAGGCACCCTGTTCCTGCCGCGCGGCACCAAACGCCATGCCGTGCTGATCAACTCCGCCACCGCCGTCCCGCGAAAGATCTATCGCGGCTTTGCCTCCTACCTCGCCCATCGCGGCTGCGCGGTCTTGACCTACGATTATCGCGGCATCGGCGATTCCCGGCAGCCGGCGATGGTCGGCTACAACCAGCCGAAATCGCTGGTCGGCTTCAGGGCCTCGATGTCGGACTGGGCCGCGCAGGATGTCACCGCCGCGGTGCGCTGGATGCGCGAGCGCTACACCACCCTGCCGCTCGCCTATGTCGGCCACTCCTTCGGCGGCCAGGCGCTGGGATTGATCGACAACAACAGCGACATTTCACGCGCCGCGTTCGTGGCCTCGCAGGCCGCGACCTGGCAGCTGATGGCGTCGCCGGAAAAATATCGCGTCTACGCCTTCATGAATTTCGTCGGTGTGCCGCTCGTCCACGCGCTCGGCTACGCGCCGGCCTGGGCCGGCATCGGCGAGGATCTGCCCAAGGGCGTCTTCCTGCAATGGGCCGACTGGGTCTCCAGCCCGCGCTATCTGTTCGACTCCAAATTGCCGGCGCTGGAGAACTTCGCAAAGTTCAAGGGCGAACTGCGCGCGCTCTGCTTCTCCGACGATCCCTGGGCGACGCGGCCCGCGGTCGAGCTGCTCGCGAGCGGCTTCTCCGCGATCAAGCCGGAGGTGCTGACAGTCAAGCCGTCCGACGTCGGCGCCAAGGCGATCGGCCATTTCGGCTTCTTCCGCCCCGAGCACCGCGACACGCTGTGGCGCGGCGTGGCGGAATGGATCCAGGGGGAGTGATATTACGCGGCCGCCGCGGGTAGTTTGATGACGATCCGCAATCCGCTTCGTTCGCCCTCCGTGATGTTCGCGGCGTCGATCGATCCCCCAAGTCGATCGACAATCCGCTTGACGATCGAGAGGCCCAGACCGACGCCCTCGCCTTCCGGCCGCTGCCCACGGAAGAACGGCTCGAATATCCGGCCTATCTCTTCGGGGGACACGCCTGGTCCATTGTCCTCGATCCGAAGCACAGCCATGGCGCCGTCCCGGTAAATCGCCACATCGATCCTGCCGCCCGCCGGCGTGAAACGGAGCGCGTTATCGAGAAGATTGCGGATCATGGCTGCGAGCATGACCGGCTCGCCGCGCACCGGAGCTGACTCGGCCCGTTCGAAACCAAGATCGACGCCGCGGCTGATCGCCTCCCGCAAGAGATCGGCGATGACACTCTTCGCCGCGAGGTCGAGCTCCACAACCTCCCATTGCCCGCAATCGGTGGACTCAGCGTCGTGTCGTGCCAGCGCAAGCAACTGCTCCAGAAGATGCTTGCTGCGACTCATGCCCTGCCGAAGCGCTGCAAGGCGCTCGCGCGCGGCCGGTGGCAGTTCGACGTGATCGAGATTCTCAGCCTGTACGCTCAACGCCGTCAGCGGTGTGCGCAGTTCGTGCGCGGCGTCCGCGATAAACCTTCGCTGCTGCCCTATCATCTCGTGCATGCGCTGCAACAGGCCGTTGATGGAAGACACGAACGGATTCAGTTCGCTTGGGAGGTCGCGAAGCGGCAACGCCGTCATGTCATCCGCACGCCGTGCGTTGAGTTCGTCCGCCAGCCGGACCATGGGTCGAAGCGATCCGGCAATGACAAAGGCGATCACCAGCATCAGGCAAGGGATCAGCGCGGCGATCGGAAGCACGGTGCGGAGCGCCATGTCACTTGCGATCTCATCCCTGACCCCCGTGCTCTGGGCCACGGCAAACCGGCTGCCGTCGGATCGCGTCTTCAGCACCACCCGAACCGGCTTTCCCTGTCGCGTTGCATCGCGCATCCCATCCTGAAGCCGCCACAACTGGCGCTCCTCGGGTGTGCCTTGCGGCGCCTTGCCCAGCTCCATCAGCCAGACCTCGGAGTTTTCATCGACCCCATGGAGGTCCTGAGCTCCGGTGAAGCCACCACTCTGAACGAGGCCCGCGATCTGGATCAGCACGGAGTCCTGCGTCTCGATCGCCTCATCGAATGCCCACCGGTGTGCGAAGACGCCACCGATGAGGCCGGTCACCAGCACGATCGTCGTCAAGCTGATGAACAGCCGGCCGCGCAGCGAGTTGATCATGGCGCGCGATCCACCATCCATCCCATCCCGCGCACGTTGCGGATCGCCTCTGTGCCGAGCTTCTTGCGGATGGTGTGGATCAGGAATTCGACCGCGTTGCTTTCGATCTCCTCGTTCCAGCCGTAAAGCTGCCGCTCGAGCTCGCTCCGCGACAGGATGGTGCCGGGGCGCGTCAACAAGGCCTGGAGCAGCGCGAACTCGCGCGCGGTCAGGAGGGCCGTTTGGCCAGACAGCGAAGCCTCGCGGGTCGCAGGATCGAGACTGAGCTTGCCGTTGCCAAGCACAGCGGACGCACCGCTGCCTTCGCGGCGAAGCACTGCCCGCATCCGCGCCAGCAATTCGCGAATCTCGAATGGCTTGACCAGATAATCGTCGGCGCCGAGATCGAGGCCTTCGATCCTGTGATCGACGCCGTCCCGCGCGGTGACGATAATGACCGGGCACCTGCATCCATTCGCGCGCAACTGCCGCAGGATATCCCGACCGTCCGCGTTCGGCAGGCCGAGATCGAGCAGCAGGACTTCGTAGGATTCGCTCGCGGCGGCAAGCAGCGCGCTCTCGCCGTCTCTCACCCAGTCGACGGCGTAAGCAGCATCCTTCAGCGCCTGCTCGACGGCGGCACCGACCATCCTGTCGTCTTCGATCAGCAAAACCCGCAAAGCTCGATCCTCGAAACCGCCGGGCCATCCGGCCGTCAAAATCATGACCGTTCCGACTTAGCGCAGAGTTAGGGAGCGCCAGCAGGCCCAAAATGCGGCGAAGGCCGCCCCGCATTGAAAATTCTCGTCCCTAAGCCCGGCCTAAGTCGCCTGCGCGAGGGTCTCGCATCGCTTCGGCTTTGGGAGATTTGGGCGTGTCGCAATATTCAGGTTTTGGCGCAAGACGGATGCTGAACAAGGTTCCGGAGGTCACGGCGATCTTCTGGGCCATCAAGATTCTCTCGACCACGGTTGGCGAGACCGGCGCCGACTATCTCGCGGTGCATGTCGGCCTCGGCGCCAGCCTAACCGCGATCTGCATGAGCGGCCTGCTGGTCGCCGCCCTGCTGCTGCAACTGAACCGCCGCGTCTACGTGCCCTGGATCTACTGGCTGACCGTCGTTCTCGTCAGTATCGTCGGCACGCAGCTCACGGATCTCCTGACCGACAAGCTCGAGATCAGCCTCTACATCAGCACAGCGGCGTTCGCTTGCGCGCTCGCCGCGACCTTTGCGGTCTGGTACGGCGTCGAGCGCACGCTGTCGATCCACAGCATCGTGACGACGCGGCGCGAGCTGTTTTATTGGACGGCCATCCTCTTCACCTTCGCGCTCGGCACGGCCGCAGGCGATCTTGCCACCGAAGCACTTGGTCTCGGTTTCCAGCTCGGCGTCGCCGCCTTCGGCGTGCTGATCGCGGCGGTGATGATGGCCTATTATTTCGGCGCCAATCCCGTCCTCACCTTCTGGCTTGCCTACATCCTGACCCGCCCGCTCGGCGCCTCGCTCGGCGATCTGCTCTCGCAATCGCGCGAGTACGGCGGCATCGGACTCGGCACGATCCAGACCAGCATCGCCTTCCTGACCGTGATCGTCGGCCTCGTCGCCTGGGTGACCTTCGGGGGCGACGGCAGGCGCCGCGCCGATCCGGCGCAATAGCTTCAACCGCGAAATCCCGCTCTCTGCATGAAGCAGGAGCTCCACCAGGAGAGACCACATGATGAAACTGATTTCCGCCGTCGCCGTCTGCCTGCTGACGACCTTCACGGGCGAACCGCACATGCACGCGAGCCAGCACTTCACCTTCGTGCCGCTCGCGGAAGCCGCGACCGCAAAGCTCGGCGATCTCACGCCATTCCGGAGCATCGTGGTCGACGTCGCCGCGCTGATCGACAAGGGCGACCTCCCCGCTGCCAAGACACGGATCAAGGACCTCGAGACCAAATGGGACGAGGCCGAAGCCGGATTGAAGCCGCGCGCGGCAGCCGATTGGCACACCGTCGACAAGGCGATCGACCGCGCGCTGGAGGCGCTGCGCGCGGGCGCGCCGGATGCGGCGAAGTGCAAACAGGCGGTCGCCGATCTGCTCGCGGCCATGGATACCGCCGCGAAGTCCTGACGCCTCTGCGCGCCATCATCCCGTCAGCCGCGGATCCCGGTCCGCGGCTGACGCATCAACGAGGACACCATGGAAGATCAGACCAAAAGCAGTATCACCAGCGAGAGCAAGGTCCCCGAGGTCACGCTCGGTTTCTGGATCATCAAGATCGCCGCCACCACGCTCGGCGAGACCGGCGGTGACACCGTCACCATGACGCTGAACTGGGGCTATCTGGCCGGGGCCTGCCTGTTCCTCGCGGCCATGATCGTGCTGGTCGCGGCGCAGGTCTGCGCGCGCAAATTCCATCCGGCACTGTATTGGGCCACCATCGTCGCATCGACCACCTTCGGCACCACGATGGCCGACTTCGCCGACCGCTCGCTCGGCATCGGCTATACCGGCGGCTCGACGCTGCTGCTCACTTGTCTCGTGCTGGTGCTCGGCCTCTGGTATCGCGCCGAGGGAACGATCTCGGTCAACAGCGTCAGCACACCGCGCGTTGAGGCGTTCTATTGGGGCGCGATCACCTTTTCACAAACACTGGGTACTGCGCTCGGCGACTGGATCGCGGATACCGGGGATATGGGCTATCGCGGTGGCGCACTGATCTTCGCGGCCGGACTCGCCGTTATCGCAGCACTTTACTTCTGGACGCGCGTCTCACGCGTCACGCTGTTCTGGGCCGCCTTCATCTTGACGCGTCCGCTGGGTGCGACCGTCGGCGACTTTCTCGACAAGCCGCTCGACCACGGCGGCCTGGCGCTGAGCCGGCCGCTGGCCTCGGTCGTGATCGCAGCTTTTATGCTGGTGTGCCTGCTGCTGCTCCCGCAACGCGCGGGGCAGCATCCCGGCGACGCCCCGACGCCGGAGCAAGCCTGAATGGCCGAACGTTAGCGAATGATCGTCGTCAGAGACGAGTAGCGCCGGTTCGGCTTGGCCTCGCCCGGCGCAAACTGCGCGAAGGCCTCGCTGACGCGGACCGCCGGCGGCGTGTCGCTGGCGAAGTGGAATTCCTTCGGCCGCGGCGCGTAGAAGCTGGCGCTGTAATAGGCGTCGACGAAACGCGCCTCGCCGACGCCAAACAATGCGTCGCAGACGAACAGGAGCGCGTAGACTCCCGCAACCGCCGCAACGATCTCCCTGAGAACAGACATGTCGATGCCCCAACCTTTTGCAGGCAGGATGCACGCCGGTTCCAAAGTGGAGGTTTAAGGCAGCAGCCTTCTTGTCCGCAGGGTTTGCCGCCGCTGAGCGGAATGCAGACAATTTTATCGATGTCGAAAAGGGAGCCCGCCTGACCGGATGATCAGGCGGGCCCAGGATTGGCCGATCGGGAGGTTATCAGACGGCCAGATTCATCCAGACAGCCTTGGGCTCGGTGAAATTGTCGAGCGCGGCGGTGCCGTGCTCACGGCCGAGGCCGGAGTCGCGCTCGCCGCCCCATGGCAGGCGCACGTCGGTGTAGCCATAGGTGTTCATCCAGACCGTGCCCGCACGCGCCCGCTTGGCGAAGCGCTGGAGCTTGCCGATGTCGCGGCTCCAGACGCCGGCCGCGAGGCTGTAGGCCGTGCCGTTGGCGATCCTGAGCGCGTCGGCCTCGTCCTTGAACTTGATGACGCTGACAACGGGGCCAAAGATCTCCTCCTGCGAGATCCGCATCTCGTGCGCGACGCCTGCGAACACCGCGGGGCTGATGAAATAGCCGCGATCTCCGACTTTCTCGCCGCCGGTGACGAGGGTCGCCCCCTCCTTTTGGCCGATGTCGACATAGTCGAGGATCGACTTCATCTGCTTCTCGGAGATGACGGGGCCGAGCACCGTCTTGCGATCGAGCGGATCGCCGATCCTGAGCGACTTTGCGCGCGCCGCGAGACGCTCGACGACCTCGTCATAAGCCTTCTCCTGCACCAGCACGCGGGAGCCGGCCGAGCACACCTGGCCGGCATTGAAGAAGATGCCTGAGGCCGCAGCCTTGGACGCCGCTTCGAGATCGGCATCGTCAAAGATGACGTTGGCCGACTTGCCGCCGAGCTCGAGCGAGACGCGCTTGAAGTTGCTGGCCGCGCCCTTCATGATTCCGCGGCCGACGCCGGGCGAACCGGTGAAGGTGACCTTGTCAACGTCAGGATGATTGACCAGCGCGTCGCCGACGACCCGGCCCGGACCGGTGACAACGTTGAAGACGCCCGCCGGCAGGCCCGCCTCGAGCGCGAGCTCGGCGATGCGCAGCGCCGACAGCGAGGTCAGCTCGGCCGGCTTCATCACGATGGTGCAGCCGCAGGCCAGCGCCGGCGCGAGCTTCCACATGCCTATCATCAGCGGGAAATTCCACGGCACGATCGCCGCGACCACGCCGACCGGCTCACGCACGGTATAAGTCAACGCATCGTCACGTACCGGCACGACGTCGCCGCTGATCTTGTCGGCCCAGCCGGCGTAGTAGATCAGCGTGTCGACGGCGGCCGGAAAATCCTGGCGCGTCGTCGCTGAGATCGGCTTGCCGGCATCGATCGACTCGAGTTCGATGATTTCTTCCGCGTGTGCCTTAAGCAGATCCGCCCAGCGCAGCAGGATCTGGCCGCGCTCCGAGGCGCGCATCGTACGCCACGGGCCTTCGAACGCGCGCCGCGCGGCGGCGACCGCATGCTCGACATCGGCCTCGCCGCCTTCGGCGACGACGGCGATGACCTGCCCGGTGGCGGGATTGAGGGAT
This sequence comes from Bradyrhizobium sp. LA6.8, assembly GCF_040547935.1. Taxonomy (NCBI): domain Bacteria; kingdom Pseudomonadati; phylum Pseudomonadota; class Alphaproteobacteria; order Hyphomicrobiales; family Nitrobacteraceae; genus Bradyrhizobium; species Bradyrhizobium sp. LA6.8. Next base: position 949,326 of record NZ_JBEPQQ010000001.1, on the reverse strand, counting down.
TTGAAGGTACGGCCGGAGCTGGCGGGGACGCGGCGGCCGTCGATGAGCAGATGCTGCGGCCGGGCCATGAATTCGGTGGCCGGAGAGTGCGCAAAGTCATATGCAACGGACATCATATTTCTCCTGTTCTGGTATACCAGACTAGGCGCCTATTGGCCGGAGTAAATATGATATGGTTTGCAAATGGACGTCCCATATATGAAGCGAAGTTCATAAGGAAGACCCATGCTTCAGATCGAGATCGAGGCTGTCTGGCGGTTTCGCCGGGAAGGCAATCCGCGCACCGTGGTGGTGATGCTCGGCGTGCTCAACGAAATCCGGAAGACCGGGAAGATCACGAGTGCGGCCAGCGATGCGCACCTGTCCTACCGGCACGTCTGGAATCTGATCGAGCAATGGTCGGAGTTCTTCGGAACCCCTCTGGTCGAAACCCAGCGCGGCAGAGGCTCGAAACTCACGCCATTCGGCGAGCGGTTGGTGTGGGCCGGCGAGCGCATGCAGGCCCGGCTCGGGCCGCAGCTCGAAAACCTGGCACAGGAGCTGGCGAGCGAGATCAAGCCGTTCCTCGAACAGCGCCCTTCGGTGATCCGCGTTCATGCCAGCCACGGCTTTGCCGTGGCAAAGCTGCGCGAATTCCTCGACCGCGAGCCCGGCATCGGCGTCGACCTGCGCTATGTCAGCAACCAGCATTCGCTGGTCGCGCTGGCGCAGGGCGCCTGCGATCTCTCGGGCCTGCATCTGCCGCACGGCGCGTTGCGGGCCCAGGGCATCAAGGCGGCGCGCGAATGGCTGGATCCGCGCGAGGATCGCATCATCAGTTTCGTCACGCGCGAGATGGGCCTGATGGTCGCGCGCGGCAATCCGCTGCGCATCGCTTCGCTTCATGACCTCACCGGACCAAAAGTCCGCTTCGTCAACCGCGACCATGATTCCGGCACGCGCCTGTTGTTCGACCAGCTGCTTGCCGCGAACGCCATCGACGAGAGCAAGATCAACGGCGCGCAGCAGATCGAGTTCACCCACGCCGCCGTCGCGGCCTATGTTGCGAGCGGCATGGCGGATGCGAGTTTTGGTGTCGAGGCGGCCGCCCGCCACTTCGGCCTCGATTTCATCCGCATCCTCACCGAGGATTATTTCTTCGTCTGCAAGCGCGCCTTCCTCGATACCGGGCCGATGCAGCGCATCCTGGAGATCATGCGTAGCGCCGATTTCCGCGCCGCCGTCGCCACCCTGCCCGGCTACGTGCCGTCGGATACCGGCAACGTAACCGGCGTGAAAGCGTTTCTGGAGCTGCACGCCGTGCGATGATGCTCGGCTCGGCAACGATCTCACGTCCGGCCGCTGGGACGCGCGGTACGGGCACTATCGGCAGCGTCCGACCTTCGTCGGCTCGCTCAAGCTGATCGTCAACCACATCTGACCCGGCGCGGCACCTTATTGCCGAGCGCTCGGACTCAGCAGGCAGGCCGCAAGCTCGGTGCGGTTGTGCACGCCGAAGCGTCGGCACAGGTTCGCGACGTGCTCCTTCACGGTCTGATCGGAAATCCCCATCTCGCGGGCGATTTCCTTGTTGGTCTGGCCGCGGCAGACCCGGATGGCGACGTCCGCGGACCGTGGCGGAAGCGATGCCGAGAGCGTCGCCACCGGCGTCGCTGCCGGCTCAGGGACCCGGATTGCGGCAGGATGGGCGTCGATCGCGCCCGCATTCGTCATGTTGGTCAAAGCGAGCGAGCCGGCCCGACACAGCATCTCCATGCGCTGCCGCGACCGCATCGTGTAGGGAGCGTCCGTATCGGTCGTCGCCGTAAACAGCACGCCGACGATCTTCTGACCGCACCACAACGGGCCGCCCATGTTGTATGCAAAGCCCCACTCGTGCAGCATCTCGAAGGACGGACTGTGCCGCCATTGCTGCGGACCGATCACCGTTTCACCGTCGACCGCGCGGCCTTGGGTCATGATGCAGTCGAGCACGGGGTCGCGCTTCCAGAAGCCGGCCCTGTAATTGTCGAGCAGGCCTTCTGCGACGTGCCGGCTGTAGACCAGTTCCGGTTCGAGCCCGTCGAGCAAATAGAGGCCGACGGTCGGCGATCCCGTCAATTCCGTGATCGCCGAGCAGCAGGCAATGCCAAGCGCGCGCACCGAGCGGCTCTCGGCGATGGACATCAGCCGATCTGCGAGCTGGCGCTCGGGCAGACCATCCAAATGCTCCTGCTCGGCTCTCACCGCCACTCCTCGCGCGAACGCGCGGTGCCCTCGGACACACGCGCGTCATTGCCGATTGTTATAGGCTTAAAATTTCTGCCTCGCCTGACCTTTGGTCAAGCGAAAAGAAGCGGCAAAACACTGCTCTCCCGGCCCAGCTTTGCGGCAGAGCAGCATGGCCAACACCCCCCATGATGGGGGATTGCTGCTTTGGCCGCCTCATCTCTAGCATCCCGGCCATCGGGATCGCGTAACGACGTTCGCGCGGTTCCGACGGGGACATTTCGACACCAACGCGAGCCGCTCGTCGCGCGCACCAACAGGCGTTGGCGCGTGTGGGCGGAGTCTTGCCCGCGACCGGCGTCTGTTCCGCCCGACCCAGATCTTCGCGTCCAGCAGCGTTGCGCGAAGAACCAACAGCCCGACGTGGAGACACCGACCATGAGCCCTTCCGTGCAACTCGCCGTAAAACCTTCCGCGACCCCGACGGTGGCCGAGTTCCATGCGCGCCTCGACGCGCTGCTACCGCTGGTCGAATCCAGGGCCGCGGAGGCCGAGGCACAGGGCTATCTGACTGACGACGTGGTGGCGGCGCTGCGCACGGCCGGCATCTACACCATGCTGTTCCCGAAGGAGGTCGGCGGCGCCGAGCTTCTGCCTTACGACGCCATGACCGTGATCGAGCGGCTCGCTTACGCACACGCCTCCGCCGGCTGGTGCGTCATCGGCAACAACATGGAAGGCACGACGCTCGCCATCTACATCGAAGACGAAGGCATCAAGAAAGTCTTCGCGGGCGGGCCCGACATCACGATTGCCGGCAACGGCGTGCCGCGCGGCTTCGCCCGTCCGGTCGATGGCGGTTACATGATCCGTGGCAACTGGGCCTATGGCAGCGGCATTCAGCACGCCGAGTGGGTCCACTCAGGCTGCTTCGTCACCGACGCATCCGGCAAGGACATGGTGTTCGGCCCGAACGGCCAGCCCAAGATCGTCGTCACCCACCATCCGCGCGCGACCATCAAGTTGATGGGCAATTGGGACGTGCTCGGCCTGCGCGCGACGGGAAGTTTCGACTACACTTTGAGCGAGGGCGACGAGTTGTTCGTGCCCACGCACATGACCTACGATTTTGACATTGGCGCGCCGCGCCGAGGTGGTGTGCAGGGTGCACTGGGGCTGGCAGGCTACAGCGCCTGGGCGCATTCCGCCTGGGCCGTCGGTGTCGGCCGCCGCATGCTCGACGAACTCGTCAAGGTGATCGTCCAGCGCCAGGATCCATTCGGCAAGTCGCGCGACAGCGCGAGCTTCAAGTTCCAGTTCGCGCAGGCCGAAGCTCGTTTCCGCGCAGCACGTGCGTTGGTCCACGAAACCTGGAAGGACGTCTCGGAGACTTGCGCCGGCGGTGAAAGTCCGTCGCTGGAGCAGATGACGATGATCAAGCTGTCACTGCGCCACGTCCACGACGTTCTGTCGGATGTCGCCACTTTCGCGCATCGCGCCGCGCGCGGCGCCTCGCTGCACAACACGCCGATGCAGCGGTTCTATCGCGACATCCATTCGGGCACGCAGCACATCCTGATGGCCGACCAGATCGTCGAAGAGTGCGGCCGTGCGCTGCTCGGCCTCCCCGGCCCTGGTGCGCAATGGACGGTCTTCGGGGTGACGGGCTGAGCAAGCGACCAGACACGAGGGCGTCGACGTGAGGACATCCCGCATCGTTGGCTTCTGCGGCAATAGTTGGCGCCCGGCGAAGTCGCGCATGCTGGTGGAAGCCGTCGCCGCCGATCTTCAGGCGCAGCATGGACTGAAGACCACCGTCATCGATCTTGTCGATGCCGGTTGCGGCATCGCCGGCTTCACCCGGACTGCACTCGATGACAACGCGCGCACCGTCGTCGAGGCCATCGAACAGGCCGACGGTCTCGTGATCGGATGCCCGGTGTTCCAGGGCTCTTATCCCGGATTGTTCAAGCACGTATTCGACTTGATCGAACCCAGCGTGCTGCGCAACCGTCCGGTGCTGCTGACCGCGGTCGGCGGCGGCCTGCGCCACTCGCTGGTGGTCGAGCACCAGCTCCGCCCGCTGTTCGGCTTCTTCGAAGCCTGCACGGTTTCGACGGCAATCTACGCCAGCAGCGGCGAGATCGTACCGGGCGAGCCGCTCGCACCAATGACGGCCGCGCGGCTCGCCAACGCCGTCGAACAATTCGCCTCACTTCTCAGCGGTCGCCAGGAAGCCGCCGCATGACCCACCAACGCCCGGCTCTGCCGCCTTCAACCGGAGATGACCATGCTTGATACCGTCAAACCCTCACCCGATCTCACCGGCTTCTCCCGCGCGGACCATACGATCAACGGCGTGCGGACCGTCGTCCACAGCATCGGAAGCGGCCCGGCGCTGGTGTTCCTGCACGGCACCGGCACCTTCACCGGCTTCGAGATGGCGCGCGATTGGGCGAAGCGGCACACGGTCATCATCCCCTATCATACGGGCTTTGGCGATTCCGGCGACGCCGAGACGATTGACACCGTCGAGGATCACGTCCTTCACTACATGGATCTGTTCGACAAGCTTGGCCTTGAGCAGTTCGACCTCGCCGGGTTCTCCCTCGGCGGATGGCTTGCCGCGGAGTTCGCGATCCGTCAGCCGCATCGGGTCCGCAAGCTGGTGCTGGTTGCGCCCGCGGGTCTTGTGGTCGGAAGCGCGCCTGCGCCCGGATTGTTCGAGATCGCACCGCAAGACCTGCCAGCCTATCTCGCGCACGATCCGGCCGCGGCACTCCGTTACTTTCCCAAGGCGCCCGATCCGGCCTTCGACGCCCAGCTTGGACGCGAGGTCACGGGCTTTGCCAAGCTGATCCGCAGCGAACCGCAGGGCAATCCCAAGCTCGCGCACTGGCTGCATCGGATCACGATGCCGACGCTGGTGCTGTGGGGAGCCGCAGATCGCTTGCGCCCGACCGCCCAGGCAGATGCCTGGAAAGCGGGGCTCCCCGACGCACGCGTGACGCTGGTGCCGGCGACCGGTCATCTCGTGTTCGAGGAAACGCCATCTTCCGCACACTTCGTCACCGATTTTCTCGCCGATTGATCCCGCACACAACAGAGGACACCACCATGATCGAGATGCCTCCGGGCGTGACCCCTGCCAAAGAAGGCTTTGGCAACGTCATCTGGAACATTCTGGGCCAGACCTACACGCTGAAGCAGCATTCCGAGGCGTCGATGGCCTGGCATGCCGTGTTTCCGGATGGCACCTTCGTGCCGCCGCACGTGCATCCGACCCAGGATGAATTCGTCTATGTGCTGAGCGGCCGCTACGACCTCTGGCTCGACGGCAAGGACTTTGTCGCCAAGGCCGGCGACCTCGTCCGCATGCCCAAGGGCATCCCCCACGGCATTTTCAACAAGTCGGGTGAAACCGCCACCAGCCTGTTCTGGGTCGCACCGACGCGGTCGCTGAAAGAGCTGTTCGAGCGCATCCACAATCTCCCCGATCCGCAGGAGGTCGTGCGACGTGCCGCCGAACACGAGGTCAACTTCCTGCCGCCGCCCGCCTGAGGCCACGCCGATTCCGTCGACACGCAAACCGCGAGAACCGATGATGACCATGCTGACAACAACTTGGACGTCCATCTCCGAGAACGACCGCCGTCGGATAGCCCGGTGGCAAAAAGGGATGCTGGCGCTCGCCATCCTCTGCGAGATCTTTCTCGCCGCCGACTGGTATGCCTTCGCGGCCGTACTGCCATTCGTCTCCGAGAGCCTCAAGCTCAATCCCGCCGAGGCGGGACTCGCCCAAGGCATCTTTGCGCTGACCTACGGTATCGGCATGGTGGTGTGGTCTCCGGTCAGCCGGTCGATGACAGCGCGCAACATGCTGCTGATCGGGCTTGCGGGCACTGGTATCGGCATGGTGCTCCAGGTGTTCGTACAAAGCTACACACAGCTCGTGATGCTCCGGCTCGTGATCGGCTTCTTCGACGCCGGCATCTTCATCGGCAACATGAAGCTGATCTTCGGCTGGTTTCCGCAAAGTCGGCGTGGCTCGGTGGTAGGCATCATCCTCGCCGCCTACAGCCTCGCCATCACCATGGATTTCGCGCTCGGCATTCCCCTGACGATTGCGACCGGTTGGCGGACCTTCTTCGCCGTGCTGGCAATCGGCACGCTGCTCGTTGCAGCCGTCGACGCACTCGTCGTCCGCAACGATCCGCGCGAGCTCGGCATCGACGGTTTCACCTGGGGCAACGAAACACCGCAGGAGCACCTGCCGCTCGGCGAGATCTTCCGTTCGAAATGGATCGCGGTCGGCGGCTTCGGCATCGTGGCCTGCACTTTCGCGATCGCCGGCACCGCCACCTGGGTGGTGCCGGCCTTCATCACAGTACAGCACATGCCGCCGGAGGCCGGCGCTGTCATCGGCACCGTCATGGGGTTGTCGCAGGTGCTATTCCTGGTGATTGGCGGCTACATGTCCGATCGGCTCGGCAAGCCCTTCATGATCAAGCTCACTGCATGTCTCGCTTTCCTGACGGCGCTGATGTTCCTGTGGAGCGTGGTCACACCGATGTCATTCGCGATGCTGGTCCTGTTTGCAGCACTCAGCGGTATCGCGCTGCTCGGCGGCGGCGCTATCTTCGCCCTGCTCAGCGAAAAATACTCCGACGCGCTCGCACCGGCCGCAATTGGATACGCCGAGGTATTTGGCATCTTCTCGGCCTTCGTGGCGCCCTGGATGATGGGCGCCATCATCAACGCCTCGGCCGGCTCGTTCACCGGCGCCTTCATTGCTTTCGCGGTGGTCGAGCTCATCATCGTCGGCCTTTTGATGATCCTCGCCCGCGAGGACGTCAGTCAGGGCGCGGTGGTCGGAAGCCCCGCGGAATAAGATGCAGCGATCAAGGGCACGGGGCTGAAGCCCGTGCTCTGGGGACCTCGACAAAAGGTCCATCTTCTGGGAAATCAGGCGCCCTCACCTTGTCCGCGGCGGGCAAGAGTGGCAATCTCGCATGCAAGTGCCCCAAGAGACCCCGTCATGCCGCGCGCGAGCGCCAAATCGCTTCCCCAGCTCAGTCTGCGCATCGACCTCGATGGCGAGGATCGGATCGGGCCCGGCAAGATCGAGCTTTTGGAGCAGATCCGCGAGCAAGGCTCGATCTCGGCGGCCGGCCGGGCCATGGACATGTCCTACAAGCGCGCCTGGGATCTGGTCGACGAGATCAACCGCATTTGCGGACATCCCGTGGTCGAGCCGCAGGCCGGCGGTAAGAACGGCGGCGGCGCGATGCTCACGCCCTTCGGCGAGAAACTTGTTGCTCGCTACCGCAAGATCGAACGCGACGCCGCGCGCGCCGTGCACAAGGAGCTGGAAGCGCTGAAGAGCGACATCGGCCGTTCGCGGAAATCGTGAACGGGCGGGCGCATGGACGGATAGCAGCCCGGCCGCTGGCGGCACGCTATCGCATCCAGCGTGGCAGGGGCAGATTCTTCTTGCGCAGGAATTCCGGGTTGAACAGCTTGGATTGATAGCGCTGTCCGCCATCCGCGAGGATGGTCACGATGGTTTTGCCTGGACCGAGGTCGCGCGCAAGTCGCATGGCTCCAACGATATTGATCGCGCTTGAGCCCCCCAGCACCAGTCCTTCATACTCGATCAAGTCGAACAGAACAGGCAAAGCTTCCTCGTCCGTAATCTGATATGCCGTATCGATGGGCGTGCCTTCGAGGTTCCGGGTGACACGGACTTGCCCGATCCCTTCGGTGATGGAGTCTCCTTCTGTCGTCAGCTCACCTTTGGTGAACCAATTGTAGAGAGCGGCCCCCATCGGATCGCTGAGCGCAATCTTGATGCCGGGATTTCGTTCCTTGAGGGCTCGCGCGATCCCACCCAAGGTACCGCCGCTCCCGACGGCACATGTGAAGCCATCGATTCGTCCATCCGTCTGCTGCCAAATCTCCGGACCAGTCGTGCGATAATGCCCGTCCCGATTGGCGACGTTGTCGAACTGATTGGCCCAGAAAGCACCGAGCTCCTCGGCGAGCTGACCGGAATAGCGCGCGTAATGACCCGGATTGGAATAGGGTACGGCCGGCACCAGGCGCAGGTCGGCACCGCACAGCCGCAACATGTCCTTCTTCTCCTGACTTTGCGTGTCAGGCATCACGATCACGCTTCGATAGCCGCGCGCATTCGCCACGAGCGCTATGCCGATTCCGACATTGCCGGCTGTTCCTTCGACGATGACGCCTCCCGGCCCAAGCTTGCCGCATCGTTCGGCATCGTTGATCATGGCCAGCGCCGCGCGATCCTTGATCGAGCCGCCGGGATTGAGAAATTCGGCCTTGCCATAGATCTCGCAACCCGTGGCCTCCGACGGCATTCGCAGCCTGATCAATGGCGTGTTGCCGATAGCGTCCAGGAAACCCGTTCGAACACCGCTCATCGCTTGCCACCTCTATGCGCCCGCAACTTTAGGCTGGCGAACAGGCAAAGCGATTCTCTAGTTCAGGCGACGCGCGCAACATTCCCGGCGTTCGACCGGCCCAAGCGGCAATTCCATTCTTAGGCGGTGTTTTGTTTGCGCCTTTGGCCCAAGCCGCTAGTTCGGCCGCACCGACATTTCCGGCATCGGCTGGGTCAGCGCTTCGCCGAGCAGGCTCTGCTCGGCTTTCGGGATCGAGAAGCGCACCTTGAAGCCGTCCTCGGTCTGAAGCGTGATGATGCGCTGGGTCGTGTCGGTCGCCTGCTCGATCGCCCAAGACGCCAGCGGATAGGCGTAGCGCAGGCTCTGGTCGCCGTAGCGGGCCTTCAGCGCCGCCTCGAGCAGCCCGGGCAGCGTCATGATGAGGGCGCCGACCTGGTTGAGCGAGACGCTGACCGCGGCGGGGTTGCCCGCCAGATCCTCGAAGCCCAGCGAGATCGCGCCGCCGTCGGACGCCACCTCGCAGGTCGTGAGCTGCCTCACCTTGATTTCCATCGTCAGTCCCGGAACGCGGTTCGCTATATTCATCACGATATATCGATATGTCCACCCGCGTCCAGCCCTGCTTTTCTGGAATTGATCGAACCGGCCGCCATGGTCGGCCCGGCGAAGTCGTGATATATAGTTCGATATAACGAGGCCCCGAACGGCCCGTTTCTGCAAGGGAGCGCAAAGCCAATGAGTGACTACAATCTTCTCATCGACGGCAAGATGGTGCCCGGCGACCAGACCATGCCGGTTCTCAATCCCGCGACCGAAGAGGTGCTGGCGCAGTGTCCGCGTGCCTCGAAGGCGCAGCTTGATGCCGCCGTCGCCGCGGCGAAGGCCGCCTTCCCGGCCTGGGCTGCGACCCCGATGGCGGAACGCCGCAAGCTCGTGAACAGGATGGCCGACGTCATCGAGGCCAATTCGGGCGAGCTCGCCCACATCCTCACCAGCGAGCAAGGCAAGCCGCTTGGCGACGCCACCGGCGAAGTTTTAGGCATGGCCGCGTTCTTCCGCTACCTCAGCTCGCTCGAATTGCCAATGAAGGTGATCGAGGATTCCGGTGACCGCAAGGTGGAAGCCTATCGCCGCCCGCTCGGCGTCGTCGGCGCCATCATTCCCTGGAACTATCCGCTGCTGATCCTCAGCTTCAAGCTGCCGTCGGCCCTGCTCGCCGGCAACACGCTGGTGGTGAAGCCGGCGCCGACCACGCCGCTCGCGACGCTGCGCTTCGCCGAGCTGATCAAGGACGTCCTGCCGAAGGGCGTACTCAACTTCATCACCGACGCCAACGATCTCGGCGGCGAGATGACCAAGCATCCCGATATCCGCAAGATCTCGTTCACCGGTTCCTCCGCCACGGGGCAGAAGGTGATGGCGAGCGCAGCGCAGACGCTCAAGCGCATCACGCTCGAGCTCGGCGGCAACGACGCCGGTATCGTGCTCGACGATGTCGACCCGAAGAAAGTCGCTCCCGGCATCTTCGAAGGCGCGTTCCAGAACTCCGGCCAGGTCTGCCTCGCCATCAAGCGGCTCTATGTCCACGAGTCCGTCTATGACGAGCTCTGCAACGAGCTGGTCGCGATCGCCAAGAGCACGGTGGTCGACGACGGCGCCAAGCAGGGCACCAAGCTCGGGCCGCTGCAGAACAAGATGCAGTACGAGAAGGTGAAAACGTTCCTCGAGGACGCGCGCAAGAACGGCAAGGTGGTCGCCGGCGGTTCGGCGATGGACCGTCCCGGCTATTTCATCGAGCCGACCATCGTGCGCGACATCCAGGAAGGCTCGAAACTGGTCGACGAGGAGCAGTTCGGCCCGGTGCTGCCGCTGATCAAGTACTCTGACAAGAACGATGCGATCCGCCGCGCCAACGCCACCACCTACGGCCTCGGCGCGTCGGTCTGGTCGTCCGACATCAAGCGCGCGCACGAGGTCGCAACGCAGCTCGAGTCCGGCACGGTCTGGATCAACAAGCACCTCGACATGGCCCCGCACATCCCGTTCGGCGGCGCCAAACAGTCGGGCATCGGCACTGAATTCGCCGAGGAAGGCCTCGCCGAATTCACCCAGCTCCAGATCATCAACGGCCCGCCGGCGGCCTGATCCGACATCCGGGGCCGCGGCAAAACCGCCGCGGCCCCGTTCTCTTTGCGACGAAGCAGAGGCCAACCATGTTCGATGCGCAATGCGACCTCGCCGCCCTCGTCTACGAGGCGCATCAGGACCCCGACGCGGTCCTGCGCAGCTTCGCGGCGGATCTGAATGCGCGTGGCTGTCGCGTCGTCGGCATGGTCCAGGCCGGCCAATGCGCGGATTCGAGCCTGTCGGCCGTGCTGCTTCACAGCGGCGAGACGCTTCTGCTCGCGCAGGACTTCGATCCGGCCGCGCGCGGCTGCAGTCTCGATCTCGCGCGGCTGCAAAATGCGGGGATGCGGATCGCGGACGCGCTCTCGCGTGGCGCCGATCTCCTCATCATCAACCGCTTCGGCAAGCGCGAGCGCGACGGCAAGGGCCTGTCCCATCTGATCGGACGCGCGCTCGACGCCGACATTCCCGTGGTGATCGCGGTTGGCAGAGGCCATTTCGCCGACTGGATCAAGTTCGCCGGCGGCATGAGCGTCAGGCTCGGCTGCGAGCGCGGCGCGCTGGAGGCGTGGTGGCGGAGCATCTCCACAAGCAACGCGCGGCCTGACGTCGGATCACATCCTAAGGTGTGCGAAATTCTGAAGTGAACGATCTGAGCCTGCCGGACTCGCGTACTTGTCCGTGAAGTCCTCATAGCAGCGCGCCGACTTCCCCTGTCGCCGCCGCGCAGGCAGTAGTTTTCCGGAATATGGCCGACGGTCGGGCCTCTGATACGCTTCTGCGGATTCAACCCGCTCCCCCCGACATGCCCTGGGTTCCCGAAATGCCGGTCCGTCGGCTAAAACCATCGCGCGTCCTCGGCGTCGAGCGCTTCTCGGACTTCGACGAGTTTCGCGCCAACGAGGTGCTCGGTCTCGGCACCAGCACGCCGCTCCGTCCGCGGGAATTCTCGCTGTCTCGCGCCATCCTGCCGCTCCGCGACGGGCTCTTCGTGCTCCAGCGCTCCTTTGCACGGCGGTATGAGGCCGAGATCGGTACGGACAACGGCGTCGGCCTCGTTGTTCCCCTCACCTTTCACTCCATCGCCAATGGCCGCGAGGTCGATAGTTCGATGATCGCCGTCATGCGCGGCAAAGCCCCCGTCAAGGCGATCGAGCATCATCCCAACACTTACCTGATGCTGCGCTTCAACTCGGACATGCGCCATCGGGGCTGGGCGGATTTCGACACCGGCCTCGCCTATGTCCGCACGCAGGACGATCCGATGGCGCGCCTGCGCGCGGCTATCGTGGAGATGTTCTCGCTGGCGTCAGCATGCAACGATCCCCGGCAATTCGAGGCGCTCTACCGCCCGATCCAGGAAACGCTGCTCGCCGGCCTCGACGCCACCCTGCTGCCGGCAGGCGCACGCAGCGCCCGCCCCGGTTCATTCGACAAGCACCGCAAGCTGATCGCGCATCTCGACGACGTCGTTGCGTTGTTCGGCAGCAAGCCGCTCTACAGCGACGACCTCGCCGCTGCGCTCGGCGTGTCCGTGCGCACGCTCCAGGTCGCGACGCACGCGGTGCACGGCGTGAGCTTGCACCACTATCTGCGCCTCAAACGGTTGTGGGCCGTTCGCGTTCAGCTCATGACCGGGGGCGATGGCTTGACCGTCAAGGCCGCCGCGCTCGGCAACGGCTTTTGGCACCTGGGCGACTTCTCAAGGAGCTACAGACTGGCCTTCGGCGAAGCGCCGTCCGAGACGCTGGCACGCGGACGGCGTCCGTTGCATCTGGCCATCGGCGCCTGAGAGTGCGGATCGCCCCTCAGGCGTGACCGTTCTGCTTGCGGTGCCCGCTCTCGCTGATGCGGTCGACCCAGGCGATACCGATTGCGGAAATGATGAAGGTCAGGTGGATCAGCACCTGCCACATCACGCCGGACTCGGTGAAATTGCTGCGCGTGGTGCCGAGATTGCCGGCCTCGATGAAGGTCCTGAGCAGCGAGATTGAGGAAATGCCGATGATCGCCATCGCGAGCTTGATCTTCAGCACGCTGGCGTTGACGTGGCTCAGCCATTCCGGCTCGTCCGGATGGCCGTTCAGGTTCAGGCGCGAGACGAAGGTCTCGTAGCCGCCGACGATCACCATGACCAGCAGGTTCGAGATCATGACGACGTCGATCAGTCCGAGCACGACCAGCATGATCTGCTGCTCGCTGGCGTCGAACGAGTGCGCGACCAGGTGCCAGAGCTCTTTCAGGAACAGCAGCACATAGACGCCCTGCGCGACGATGAGGCCGACATAGAGCGGCACTTGCAGCCAGCGCGAGCCAAAGATGAGCTGGGCGAATGGGCCGATTTTCGGTCGCGGCCCGGCGTGCGCCGAAGGTGCTTTGGGTTCAGGCGTCATGGATCACTCCGGATTGCAGGCAGGAATTGTCGCCTCAGAGACTCGCGATGACGGGCGCGAGCTCGAGCGAACCGCGATAGATCATCTCGAAGGCGACGTAAACGATGATGGCGAGACCGACATAGGCGATCCAGCGCTGCTTCTGCAACACCCGGCCGAGCAGATCGGCGGCGACGCCCATCATCGCGACCGACAGCAACAGTCCGAACGCGAGGATGTAGGGATGCTCGCGCGCGGCGCCTGCGACCGCGAGCACGTTGTCGAGCGACATCGAGACGTCGGCGGCGACGATCTGCAACGCCGCCTGCCCGAAGGTCTTGCGCGGCGCCGCTACGCTGCCCGCGCCGCCGCCATGGCTCAACGAGAGCTCGGTGTGCGCGGACTGCTCGCGCAGCTCGCGCCACATCTTCCAGCACACCCATAGCAGCAGCACGCCGCCGGCGAGCAGCAGGCCGATCACCTGCAGGAGCTGGGTCGCGACGCCGGCGAAGACGATGCGCAAGGCTGTGGCGGCGACGATGCCGACGATAATGGCGCGGCGGCGCTGCTCGGCCGGCAGGCCGGCGGCGGCAAGGCCGATGACGACGGCGTTGTCGCCGGCGAGCACGAGGTCGATCAGGATGACCTGGAGCAGCGCGCTCAGCGCGTCGGCGGTGATGAATTCAGTCATGATTGATCATTTTTCGATGCAGACGGATCGAGCCATTGCGGCTTCTTCCGCTCGACCCAATCCAGGACCTTGGAGCGCGAGGCGCGTAACGCCGGGACGTCCTCGGCGAGCAGCGCGAGGCCGAGCGGCAGCATCCAGACTCCGAGCACCGGCAGGAAGGAGAGCACGCCGCCAACGATGAGCAGCGCGCCCGAAGGGATCCTCACCCAGCGGCTGGACGGTTTGAGCAGATAGGCGACGGTGTCGCCCATGCGCGGCGGCAGGCGGCGGACGAGCTTGTCGAGGCGCGGGTCGCCACCGGCCATCTGGCCGGTGGTGACCAGATTTCCTGTCGTCCGCTCGTCCGATGCTGTGCTCATGCTCACTCCTGCGCGGCGGCGCGCCGTTCAGTGCCTGCGCTGCCCGGCGCCACCGGCTTGGCACGCGGCAGCACTAGCGTCAGCAGGCGCAACAGCTTGATCGCCTGCACCTCATGGGGATGCACGTCCTCGTCCGCAGCCGCGACGCGCTCCGACAGTTCCATCAAATGGGCCGACAGCGGCAGGTCCGAGACCGGACGCAACGTGTCGATCACCACATTGGCAAAGTCGGGCTCCTCGAGCCGTTCCGCCAGTTCGTCGAATATCGCAAACAGCCGGTCGTCACTCATGTGCGGCGCCAGTCCGCGATCCCTGATGAAGCGGATCACCTCGTCGCGCTCGACCGGCGAAACGCGCCGGTCGGCGACGGCGACGAGCGCGCCGGCGATCACCAACGCGACCGCAGCCTGCTCGTTCAGCCTGGACGGTTCCGTGATCTCGATCTCGGTCGGATTTGAAGTGGCGGCGTCGGACATCGTAGCTCCCTTACGTTGCGAAATGACCGCGCGGGGCTGCGATGGGGACGATTGAGTCGGAGAGAACTCGAGAAGGCCCGACGATCGGCCGATCCATCGCATTTGCGCGGGACAGGTCATCCGACATCGCGAGGTTTTGCCGACATTGTCGGCGTCCTCGCCAGAGGGGCCCGGATTCTTGTTCGCTCCAGACATAAAGATGGGTGGGCCGGAATCAAGGCAACAAGACTGCGACCAGCCGCCGCATCGGGTTCCGTGTCAGTGAATTTGGTTAAGCAGCGATGCACGTGTCCCGGACGCGCTGCAGCGCTCTTCGCGTTGCTGCGCCGAGCCGGAACCCAGAAAGCCACGCATTCCGCTGCAACATCGGCCCCGGCTCAGCAGCGCACCGCCAAGAGGCGCTGCTGAGCCGGGGCACGACCGTTTGGCGCGCAGCTTAATCAACATCGTCATTGCGAGCGTAGCGAAGCAATCCAGAATCGTTCCGCGGAGACAGACTGGATTGCTTCGCTGCGCTCGCAATGACGGAGGACACGGACCTACCCTACCAACTCGACAAGATGCGCACGCGACGGTGACGGATCGAACTTCTCACCGAAATACTGCGTCTCGTGCGCCACCAGTCCTTCGCGGAATTCCATGATGCTGACGACATAGGACGGCACGCCGTCATAGGTCAGCACGAACTCGCTCACCCAGAGATCGCCGCCGCCGACGATCCGGCGGACCGTGAAGCGCTTCTTGTTGGGCTGCACGAACCGGCTTTCCTGAATCGTCCTGCGGCCGCGGATGCGCTCGCCGGACTGCGGATAGTCGAGCACGGCGTCCTCGCGGTAGATGTCGTGCTCGGCCTCGAAATCATTCGCATCCGACGCAGCCCAATGGCGCTGAAGGGCCGCCAGTATCGCCTGATCATCCATCGCGATCTCCCGTCTTGCGGTGTCTGCCCCCCAGATCGGGGCGCAGACAGCCGGCGACAAGACCGGCTAGCAACGTCTAACAACGACTAACGGGCCAAAAATCCGACATGGATGCAGATTGGCATTGCAGCGACCTGGAATCCGCCAGAGCCGCGCCGTCACGCCGGGGAACCCCCATGGCCCGCTTGCTCTCCCTCAATGTCGGCCTGCCGCGCGACATCGCGTGGCAAGGCAAGACCGTTTATACCGGCGTCTGGAAGACGCCCGTCAGTGGTCCGCGCAGGGTGCGCCGGCTCAACATCGACGGCGATGGACAGGGCGATACCGCCGGTCATGGCGGCGAGCAGCGCGCCGTCTACGTCTACCAGCGGGAGTCCTATCAATACTGGCAGGAGCACCTCGGTCGATCGAACCTCGTCCAAGGTCAATTCGGCGAGAATTTTACCGTCGAGGGCCTGGCCGACAGGGACGTCTGCATCGGAGACCGTTACAAAATCGGCTCTGCACTGTTCGAGGTGACGCAGCCGCGCGTCACCTGTTACCGGCTGGGCATTCGCATGGAGGAGCCGGACATGGCCGCGCTGCTCGTCAGGCACGGCCGGCCCGGGTTCTATTTTCGGGTGATCGAGGAAGGCGACGTCGAGGCCGGCGACGAGATCGTCCAGGTCGCTGACGGCCCCGAACGCATGAGCGTGTCCGAGATCAATGCGTTGCTCTATCTGCCCCCTCACCCGCGCGACGGCCTGGAGCGCGCGCTGAAAATTCCGGCGCTGAGCGGCGGCTGGCGTCATTCCTTCGCGGCGTTGCTCGAGCAGCAACGCAAGGATGCGACAGCGGGAAACGCCGGGCTCGGCCCGGCGTCGAGCCCGCCTCCGGCCTGGCGCGGCTTCCGGCCGTTTCGCGTGGCGCGCAAGATCGCCGAAAGCGGCAACGTGACGTCGCTGATCCTCGAACCCACAGACGGACATCCCGTCGCCGCTGCCCTGCCCGGGCAGTTCGTCATCGTGCGGCTCGGCGCCTCCGCTGCACCGGCGATGACGCGCAGCTATTCGCTGTCGAGCCGTTCCGATGCCGCGTCCTGGCGCATCAGCATCAAGCGCGAAGCCCACGGCGCGGCAAGCCAATATGTCGCCGACGAGGTCAAGATTGGCGACGCTGTGCAGATCGGCGCGCCGCGCGGAGGTTTCACGCTACGGCAAGATGCGCGGCCCGTCGTCTTGCTGAGCGCCGGCATCGGCGTAACGCCGGTGCTTGCGATGCTGCACGCGCTCGCCGCGGAAGCATCGACGCGCGAAGTCTGGTGGCTGCACGGCGCCCGCAACGGTCGCGAACATGCGTTCGCCGCCGAGGTGCGTGGGCTGTTGACTGGGCTGGCCCACCATCACAGCCATGTCTGCTACAGCGCGCCCGACCCGGGCGATCGTCTCGATGTGGATTTCGACTCGATCGGACATCTGGACCTCCGGGTGCTTCAAACCCTCGGCGTCCCCTCAGACGGCGATTTCTATCTGTGCGGGCCGGCACCGTTCATGACCGATCTCTCGCGCGGGCTTGCCGGACTCGGCATCGCAGCGGATCGCGTTCACACCGAGATGTTCGGCGCGGGACCATCCCTGACGCCCGGCATAGCGGCCTCCCCGCAGAAGCGGGCGCACTTGCCGGCCGGCGCAACCGGCCCGGGCCCGATGGTCTCGTTCGCCCGCAGCGGCCTCAATGTCTGCTGGGGACCATCATATTCCAGCCTGCTCGAGCTGGCCGAAGCCTGCGACGTTCCCGTGCGCTGGTCGTGCCGCACCGGGGTCTGCCACAACTGCGAGAGCGGGCTCCTGGCCGGCGCCGTCAGCTATGCGCCGGACCCGCTCGACGCACCTGCGGACGGCAATGTCCTGATCTGCTGTTCACGGCCCCAGGGCGACGTCGTGATCGATCTGTGAGTGTCGGCACTCACGCCGGACATGCGAGAGTTCGAAGACATGGGAGAGTTCAATGCGACCTGACATGACGCCGGGAGTAACCTTCCCCGATTACGAGCTCAGCGACTACACCGGTAAGCACCGAAAGCTCTCCGAGCTGCAGGGTGGCGATCCGATGGTGCTGGTTCTCGGCCGCGGCGGCTTCTGTCCGAAGGACCGCCGCCAGGCCGAAGGCCTGCTGCAACTCCATCGCGAGATGGAGGTTGGCTATTGCCGGCTGGTCACGATCACCACCGACAACATCACCCAGACCAACGAATATCGCAGCGGCGTCGGGGCGCACTGGCCTTTCCTGTCGGATTCGCGGCGCATCGTTCAGAAGGATCTCGACATCGCCGAATACACCGATCCCGTCCACAATCCGATGATCCCGCATGTCATCGTGCTGGAGCCCGGCCTGCGCGTTCACAAGATCTATAACGGCTACTGGTTCTTCGGGCGGCCGACCGTCGAAGAGCTGCGCCAGGATCTCCGGGCCGTCAGCATGAATTGCCGTCCGGACTGGGACATCACCGCGCCCGGACTGAAGGCCCTCTGGGATCAGGGCCACAAGGAGCATTTCTACCCTTACGGCAAGGCTTACGTCGAAACTCTCGGCGAACGGGACTAGAAACACATTCCGGCATCGTCCGTTCGGACGAATGCCGACCCAGGAATGTGGATGATCCAGATGAAGACCAATCCCGGCGATCGCGCCGGCCGCATGGGCGCGCGCCAGATCTACGAAGCTCTGAGGGATCAGATTCTGACGCGGGTCTACGGGATCGACGGCCTGCTGCCGTCGTCGCGGGCGCTTGCCGGCGAGATGGGCGTGGCGCGCTCGACCGTGACCGTCGCCTATGAACAGCTCGCCGCCGAAGGTTTTATCGAGACACGCCATGGCGCGCGGCCGCGCGTTGCCCGCGCCGTCGTCGAGCGCGGACGCGCGCGCGCCGCATCGCGGCCCTCGGCGCGCAAGCCGCTTCTGTCGGCCTTCGGCGAGCGGCTGCGGTCTGACCCGCCGCGCTGGATTGAGCCGCCGCGCGGGCTCATCGCCAACTTCCGCTATGGCGAGCTCTCGCCGTCGGATTTCCCGGTGCTGGCATGGAAGAAGGCCGTGACGGCGGCGATGGCGCGCAAGCCCGAGCGGCTGGCCTATGACGACCCCTGCGGCGCGCTGCGACTGCGGACTGCGCTTCAGGGCTATCTGTGGCGATCGCGCAGCGTCCGCTGCGAGGTCGATCAGATCGTTGTCGTGAACGGCTCGCAGCAGGGCCTCGACATCTGCGCGCGCCTCCTGCTCGACGCCGGCGACCGCTTCGTGATGGAGGATCCCGGCTACCAGATGGCGCGGCACACGCTCGCGGCGACCGGCGCCGAGACGGTGCCGATCCCCGTTGACGCGGACGGACTGGAGACAGCGCGGCTCGACGGCATCGAGGCCCGGCTCGCCTATGTGACGCCGTCGCATCAATATCCGCTCGGCGGCGTCATGCCGATCGGACGCCGGCACCAATTGCTGGCCTGGGCACGCAAGCACGACGCCTACGTGATCGAGGACGATTACGACAGCGAGTATCGCTACGACACCAGGCCGATCCCGCCGCTGCATGCGCTGGAGGGCAGCGACAACGTGATCTATCTCGGCACCGTCTCCAAGACGCTCTCCCCGACCTTGCGGATCGGCTACCTGGTCGTGCCCGCCGGGCTGCGATCCCTGTTCGCGGCCGCCAAGCAGATCATGGACCGGCACACGCCGCTGATCGAACAGCACGCTCTCGCTTCGATGCTCGAAAGCGGCGCCTATGACAGCCACGTCAGGCGCGTGCGCCGGCGTAACGCCGAGCGTCAGCAGGCACTGATCGGCGCGTTGCGCCGCCGGTTCGGAGATCGTGTCCGGATCGAGGGCACGGCGGCGGGCCTGCACGTGGTGGCGTGGCTCGACGATCTGCCGCAGAAGCGCGAAGATGCATTGATCCAGGCGGCTCGCGCGAAAGGCGTCGGCATCTATCCCGTCTCGGCGTTGTTGGTCGGCCCAAGCCGGACGCCGAGCCGGACGCGGAAGACCGTCGGTCTCGTCATGGGCTATTCGGCGCTGGAGATCGCGCAGATCGAGAGAGGCTGCAAGCTTCTCGCCCAGGCCGCCGCCGAACTGGACTGATGAAATCATAGGAAACTGGCCGTTTCGCATAGGCCAGATTCCGGCTATCTCCGCATCAAGAACGGAGACACGCCATGTACATCCCGCCCGCCTTCAAGGACGACGACATCGAGAGCATCCGCGCGACCATCCGCGGTGCGCGCCTCGCCAGCCTGGTGACGGCCACCGCCGAGGGCCCGGTCGCAACGCCCCTGCCGCTCTTCCTCGACGAGAGCGAAGGCGAGCACGGCGTGCTCTATGGGCATGTCGCCAGGGCCAACCCGCAATGGAAGCTGCCACCGATCGGCGATGCGCTCGCCATCTTCAACGGCCCCGACGCGTATGTGACGCCGTCCTGGTATGCGACCAAGCAGGAGACCGGCAAGGTGGTGCCGACCTGGAATTACGTCGCCGTGCACGCCTACGGCCCGGTCGAATTCTTCCAGGAGCCGGAGCGCCTGCTCGACGCCGTGACGCGGCTGACGAACAGGCACGAGGGCGCACGCGCCAAGCCGTGGGCCGTCAGTGACGCCCCCGCCGATTTCATCGCCGCGCAATTGCGCGGGATCGTCGGTGTGCGCATTCCCGTGGTTCGGTTCGAGGGCAAGCGCAAGATGAGCCAGAACCGGCCCGAGGCCGATCGCGTCGGCGTCGCGCAAGGTCTTGCGGCAAGTGAGGACGCGCATGATCGCGAAGCTGCCGCCCTGATCCCGCTTCCGGTCTGAGAGAGCGGGATTCTCGGTGCTGGGAGGCTTCACCGAGAGTCTCCGTGGACCATCAGCTTGCGCAGGAATGCGCGACGACGCGCTCGCCCCTCACAACGGCTTCCGCCAGTTTGCGCCCGACGTCACCGAAATCCGATAGGGCAAGATAGCCTTGCGCGTACGCTTCCTGCGTCAGGCGTTCGAAGCGCTTGTCGTCTCCGGTCGACCATTGCTTGGCGATGTAGTCTGCCCCGGCTTTCCCGAAAATCTTGGGGTAGTGTTCCATGTCGTTCTGACGACGATAATAGTAGTAGTCGATATGGGCGACGAATTGCTTCCGCCCCTCTCCCGCGCAACGCGATCCATAAGGGCGCTCGAACGCCAGAGCGGTCTCGCGGCGCAAGCCTGCGCGACCGTCCACGAAGATCTCCTCGTTGGAGCCATAACCCGGACCATCGACCGGTGCTGCTGGTTGCTGGGCTGTCTTCTGCGGAGCGAATGCCCAGGCGGCGACCTGCCAGATGACAAGCGCCCAGACGATGAACCAGGCGCGGCTCATTTGAAGCTCGCCGACGCCTGCTGCCGTGGCAGGCATACCGGAGACGGGTCAAACAACATACCAGGCCCGGTGAACCAGAGAACGACGTCGCGGATATCCTCCGGGAAGTCTTCCTTGACGATGCCCTTTTGATTGAACGCCTCGGCCAGCTGCGCCTTGACGCGAACGTCCAGCGGCGTGGAATACGCGGCGTTCGCCCGATCGCGCTTCTCTTCACTGCAGAACATGCCCATTCTCGGATTTGGGCAGTCGTAGATCTTCACCCAGCCCCGCGCATAGGCCTCCGTAGCCGCCCTCAGGTTCGCCTTCATGGTGTCGTCGCACGGCGACATCGCGTAAGCGGTGCTTGCCTGCAATGCGTCCATCCGCAGTGCGTCTTGCTTCGGGTCCTTGTCGCTTTGGAGGGTGTGCTCCGCTTCCCAATCCTTCCGCTGCTTGGCCTTTGATTGCTCATCGCCAAACGAGGAACTGAGCGTGGGCCTCAATTCACCGACCAGCGAAACGTGCGACACCGGAAATCCGCGCATCGCCCAGGAGACGCCCACGAACGTGGAGACGAACGCCATGCAGGTGAAAAGAACAAATCGGCTCATGATGCGCACTCATTATTCGCGCGCAACCTAACCGTGTCGGCGTTAAGAGATGGATTAATGCGCGGGTTCCCGCAATGCAGGGTAAATGAACGTCTAAAACACCCCGCAGAAATGATCCGGACTTTGCAGAACACATCGCCTGGAACCCAACACAGGCGATCTTGTTGGTGAACCTTACGCCACATCCTGACAGGAAGGCCGCATGTGCCGCTGGATCGCATACCGGGGCGAGACCACCTCGTTCGAGCCTTACGTCACCGAGCCCGAGCATTCGCTGATCGCACAGAGCATCCGCTCGCTGCAATCCACCGCCGGCTCGAACGGCGACGGCTTTGGTCTCGGCTGGTATGGCGAGCATCCGGAGCCCGGCCTTTACCGCGAGACCCGTCCGGCCTGGTCGGATGAAAACCTGCGCTACCTCTGCCGCCATCTGCGCTCGCATCTGTTCTTCGCCCATGTGCGCGCCGCCACCGGCACGGCGGTGACGCGGCAGAATTGTCATCCGTTCGCCTGCGGCCAGTGGATGTTCATGCACAACGGCTTCGTCGGCAGCTGGAATCGCCTGCGGCGCAAGGTCGAGGCGCTGATCCCCGATGCCTACTACCCCTCGCGGCTGGGCGCGACCGATTCGGAAGCCGTGTTCCTCGCCATGATGGGCGCGGGTCTCGACAGCGATCCCCTTGGCGCAACGCAAACCGTGCTGCAATCGCTCGTCAGCCTGGTCAACGAGGGCGAGCTTCGTGAGCGCCTGCGTTTCACCAGCGCGATCGCAAACGGCCGGGATCTCTATGCGTTTCGCGTCGCGGTCAACGATGCCGCCAACACGCTCTATTATCGCGAGGCCGGCGGCGGCCAGGTCGTCGTCGTGTCCGAGCCGTTCGACAAGGAAACGGACTGGACGGAAGTTCCGCCGAATCACGCGCTGGTCGCGCGCGCATCCGAAACCGTGAAAATTGTTCCGTTCGACCTTGCAATTTCCAGTGAGGCCGACGCGGAACCGGCCCGGGTCAGGCGGATTATTGCCCGCAGGTAATACCACTGCCGGGTGGCCCTATGACATTTGCTTCGGACGTTTTGAAACTGCTGCGCCTCGATTCCTCCGACGACAGGCAGCACCTCGTCATCCGCTCTGCCGGCGGACGCGGCAAGGCGGCTGAATATTCCTTCGGCATCGAGGAGGAATACTTCCTCGCCGATCGCCGCAGCTTCGAGGTCGCGATCGAAACGCCCAACGCCCTGTTCGAGTCGGTGAACTGGTCCACCGGCGGCCAGGCGATGCGGGAGATGCTGCAATCCCAGCTCGAGGTTGCCACCAACGTTCACGTCGATGTCAATGACGCCCGGGAGGAGCTGCGGTTCCTCCGCCGCGAGGTCGCCAACGTCGCCGCGCAATACGGCTTCGTCATCATGGCCTGCGGCACGCATCCGACCGCGGTCTGGCGCATGTCCCAGCCGAGTCCGAAGCCGCGCTACGAGGAGATGATCGAGGATCTGCGCAGCATCGGCCACCGCAACATGATGTGCGGCATGCATGTGCACGTCCAGCTGCCCGATCCCGAGAAGCGGATGGCGGTGATGCGGGCGATGCTGCCGAATCTGCCGCTGTTCATCGCGCTGTCGGCCTCCTCCCCGTTCTGGAATTCCCACAAGACCGGGCTGAAGGGCTACCGGCTTGCCGCCTATTCCGAGCTGCCGCGCACCGGCCTGCCCGAACTGTTCGAAACCAGGCACGACTACGATGAATATGTCGGCGCGCTGCAACGCTCCGGCGTGATTCCCGACGAGAGCCATATCTGGTGGGCGATGCGGCCGTCCATGAGGCATCCGACCCTCGAGCTTCGCGCGCCTGACACCTGCACCTTCATCGACGACGCCGTTGCCATCGCCTCGCTCTATCGCTGCCTGACGCGCCATCTTTATCTGCGGCCGCATCGGTCGAAGGAGGTCACGGTGGTCGAGCGCGCGATAGCGGTCGAGAACAAATGGCGGGCCCAGCGCTACGGCACCGATTGCATCTTTGCCTCGAAGGACGGGCCGGTCACCATCTCGGAGCTGCTCGCCCGGACCATCGACGACGTCGCCGGGGACGCAGCCGCGCTGAACTGCGCCGCCGAGGTCGAGCACTGCCGGACCATCGTGGAGCGTGGCAGCTCGGCGGAATTCCAGCTTCGCGCCTATCGCGAGAATGCGGAGGACATCGGGGCGGTCTCGCGCTGGATCGCAGCCTCGACGATCGCGGGCGCGAGCGCTCCGATCGGAAGCGTTCGTGCGCCTTCATAGCGCCCGCACAAGCTTGGCGAACGACAATGTCGCTCCTGAATTCGGTGATCGTGGAGGAACGCGTGAATCGCGTCACGTCTTGCGCTGGCTGCGGCCACGGACTTGTACCGCTGCTTTCGGCCAAGGGCCGTGCGGAGCTCAGCTGCCTCTGGTGCGAAGGCATCGACGCGCGAACGGTGGACATGGCGAAGTGGGCGGACAGCCCGATCGGCAAGCCCGAACGGATCACCCGTCAGCCGTTCGAATGAGCGGTTTCACATGCCCGGCCGCCGGCCTTTGCTGATCGACGCGACCTGCGCGGCTGCACGCCTGCGCCGGGGCTTGCCGACAAATTAGACAAACCGCGCCCCGTCGCCGGGGTTGCGGGCTCCGCGATGAGGCCCAGGTAAGCCAGCCTAACGCGCCGTCTAACCTCAGGTGCAATCTCGATTTTTCATCGCGCCGCGCGGGGCCGCCGGGCCCGCGCATCGTGCTGCATCTCGACTGGCCCAGAATTCGCAAGGCAGCGTCAGGCCTGATTCCCTGCTCCCACGAATTGGCGCAGCAAGATGCGTGCGCCCGGAGACCGGATGAGCGGCAAAGATCGGAGAGTGCCATGAACGTGCATGCCGCCGGCGATCTCAAATTTACCGGCCTCACCCATCCGAACGGCGCGCCGCTACGCCTCAACGCTCAGGATTTCGTGGCGATCGATCGCGACAGGAATGCCAAGTTCGAAGCGACGTACCGGCCGCAAGCCCTCTACAACCGCGCGAACGAGGGCTTCCACGCCAACAACGAAACCTTCCTCCTGCACGAAGTGGCGACGAACCTGCCGATCTACCGCCCGGACACCGGCCCCACCGATTTCCACCTTCATCTTCCGCCGGGCGGCTTTCAGCTCGTGCTGGTCACCTCGGGCGCGTTCACCTTCGACTACGATGGGCGCTTCTACAATGTCGGCCCCGGCGCGGTGATGTTGCAAAGCGCGATCGTCCACCGCCAGCTGTTCTACACTTGGTCGGGACTGTCGACCGAAGAAAACCTGAAGACGCCGCAGACCGTGGTGCCCGACCCGATCTCGATGGGCTACTCCGGCAAATTCCTCGAAGCCTTCGTGACCGATCCGACGACCTTTCCGAACCCGACGATCGTCGGTCCGGACCAGATCAACGAGGCCGAGACGCCGCGCGTGGCCTGGAGCCACCCTCTGCACAACCGGCCGGCCGACGCGGGCTTCTGGCTTCAAGATCCCCTCGCGCTGGATGCGTTGTTCAAGCCACTCGTCGACGGTCCGATCAAATCGGCCTTGCCGGTGTACGTGCGCGACATCGGCATCGAAGTGCCGAGCGGCCATCTCGTCACCGGCCACATCATCGCAACCGACCCGCGTGGCCAGTCACTTCTGCCGAAGAGCACATCGACGGCAGCAGACGCCAGCTGTTTCGCCAAAGGCGAGGTCGCAATCTACCGCGTCATTCGCGGCACGGCCGAATTCAAGAACAAGGCCGGTGAGGCGATCGAGCTTGCGGCTGGCGATGTGGTGACGGCGGGCAAGAGCTCGATCAGCCTCGTCGGCCTCGGCGAGAACACGCAAGTGCTCCGCCTCGCTCTTCTAAAGGGCATGAACGACCTTTGCAGCTGGACGCCGACCCAGCGCGACGAGATCGACGGCCTCGCCGGCCAGATCATCACGCAGAAGGACATCCGCCCCCTGCGCACCGAGGGCAAGCCGGTTGGATATCTGTACGCGTAGCCGCACGAAAAGACGGCCCGCCGAAGCGGGCCGTCGCGATCTCATTGGCGCAATGATCCTTAACGCACTGATCCTCCGTAGAGCTGCCGCTCCTTGCGAACTTCGTCCGCACCGTAGGGCTTGCTGGCGGGATCGAACGACTTCCATCCGGTCTTCTGCCAGGCGGCGCTGCGGTCACGCAAATTGACCGACGACTCGTTCAGGACTGCGTCAAGGCGGGATCGATCGGCATCTGCGACCCGCGCCGACACCAGCGTGCCTCCCCGACGCACGCCCTCGGCGTAGGAGTCCGCATCTTCCCGCGAAATGCCGGCCTCAGTCATCGCTCCAACGACACCGCCGGTTGCGGCTCCGGCGGCCGCGCCGACCGCGGTCGCGGCGAGCCAACCGGCCGCAACGACGGGTCCGAGGCCGGGGATTGCGAGGAGGCCGAGACCGGCGAGAAGGCCGGCAGTGCCACCCACGCCCGCACCGATGCCGGCGCCCTTGCCGGCACCTTCGGCGCGATCGTCGACGCCATCGCGGTCACGGTCCACCTTCTTGTCGGTGTTGAACCAGCTGTCCGAATTATTGGCGACGATGCTGATGTCCGAATGCGGCACGCCGGCAGATTCGAGACGCTGAACCGCCTGCTGCCCAGTGCTGTAGTTGTCGTAAAGACGAGAAATTGTAACGGTCATTGTGTGTCCTTCTTATTTGCTTAATGGCTTACTTGGCCGAATTGACGTTGCCTTGAAAGTCGACGCTGACCGCGGTGGCAGATCCACCCTTGCTGGCATGGCCGCGCCAAACACCGTTGTCGTCCTTCTTCAGTTCGGTGACGTTGGCGTAGCCGGCATCCTCGATCTTCGACTTGGCTTGTCCTTCGGTGAAACTGTTGCGACCTGCGACAGGAGCGTCGGAGTTGTTTTGCCCCGCGCTATTGACCGCGCTGTTGTTCGGTCCGGACTGCGCCGGTGGATTTTGTGCCGAGGCCGGAGCGGCTGCGAAGGCGGTTGCCGCCGCGAATAAAGAAATGCAAACGATAAACGATGGGCGCTTCATGATGGTCTCCAGTGTCTAAGGAGTGATCCAAGCCCCCATCAGAGCTTTAGTTCCTACGTCTCGCGCTGTGACATCTCCTTCACGCTCAGGTTCTGAAGAATATCATCCACGTCATCACCATGAGGATGACTGCAAGTCCCACACTCACACCCAGCAGCATCAACACGCTGGGACCGAGCTCGCCTTGGCGCGCTTCGAGCGCAGTCTCAACGATGCGGCCGCTCTTGTCTCGATCCATGTCATCTGGTCCTTGCATTCCGAGGGAAGGTCGGCCGTTTGCTTGCGTCAGCCTCGGCAGCAAGAGCCATCAAGATGAGAAGCTTGCGCGCGGTTCACGCCAAATCGTCCATGGATCTCAATCGGACCCTTGGTGGTTCGTTACTATTGGCAAACGGTGAAAGCTCGGGCTCGAGATCTGCGCTGGCTATCCAGGCAAGCGGCGTCCCGGAGCGGTCAGACAGGAGTTGATATCGGCAGCCATCTTGTTCCGGTGTGCCTTGCTCAGCAGCGCATCCCGCTCTGGGCCGGGTTCAAGGTGCGAGGCCTCTTCACGCAACCTCAGTGCATCAGCTGCGAGACGCTCGGCAAGTGAATCCGCCTGACGCACGCGGTTGCGCTTCTCATTCATGACGAACGCCCCTGCGTTGGCATCGGAATCAAATCAGCGCTTTGCGGCTGCGGTCGCGAGACCGGCGGCGTCGCGCCATCGAGCCACTCCTGCGTCTCCGCGAGAGCGAGCCAGGCATCGCCCATGCTCCTGAACTGCTTGCGCGCCGCGTCGTTGGCAGCGGTGTCTTCCAGCGTCAGGCAGTGCCCGGCATTCTGCCGAAGATGCTCGGACTGGCTCAATTGGATATCAGTGCTGCTCGTGGCATCGGCAGAGGTCTGCCAGGAGTTCTTGCACACAGGGCACCGCCACTGATTGACGAAGTTCCCGGTAGGCAAGTAAGTCGCGTGCACGGGAGCCGCCACTATTCGCCCGCAGGCGGTACAGCCGTTGGGCCGTTGTGACGGGGATTGCTGTGTCTCGTCCTGAACCGCTTTCGCGCTCCAGCGGCGATCGAACTTGCGGCAGAGATGCAGGGGATAGGAGATAACGTTCAATGCGCGCCTCCGGTTGTGGCGGGAGCGCGGCAGCGTCTCTCTGTCACCGGCGCCCTGTCATGTCTGTGCGGGTGATATCCTGGATATGGTGTCGCAAATGCCATTCACCAGTGCGCGGCCCCGAGGAACCACGCCTTTACCTCCGATCTAAGGCATTTTCCGACTGCTGGCTGCATCGATTGGATTAGGAACATCTCTCCGTCCCTCCTGTTGCGTCTGTACGACATGATCCGTGAATGCGCATGCCGGGAGGTCCGGACCAGCACTGTTCCGGGTCCCAAGAAGGCGAAATCGATCCCTGCTCGATGGTGCTGATCCGGTCTCCGAACCGCACCCGCGATGCACGGAAATCTCCTCCAGCAAGAATCCGGCGCCATCGCGGTCGTGATGCGATCAAGGGCGTCAATGCGGAAGCGTCCCTTCCCCACTCTCCAACAGCTGGCTGCAGTCAGCGAAAGTGTCACATGCGCATACTGAAAAAACGTTCGCCGTCGCTGGCGACTACGACCCTTCGTACCCTGGCGGAGTATCCAATCGCCTCCGCCCTCATCGCGACTGCTGGCCTGATGGCCGGGGCCGCGTTCGTCAATCGGCGACTTGCCGACAAGGCGCAGCGCGATAATCCGCCCCAAGGGCGGTTCATCGACATCGACGGTGTTCGGTTGCACTATGTCGAGCGCGGGTCCGGACGCCCGCTGGTTCTGCTCCATGGCAATGGCAGCATGATCCAGGATTTCGAGTCGAGTGGCCTGATCGATCTTGCAGCCAAGGACTATCGGGTCATCGTGTTCGACCGTCCCGGCTTCGGGCACAGTCTGAGGCCGCGCAACGTGGTGTGGACGCCGGCCGCCCAAGCCGACCTTTTCAAAGACGCGCTTGCGCACCTTGGCGTCGACAAGGCGATCGTGCTCGGACATTCCTGGGGCGCATCGGTTGCGATCGCCCTGGCAAGCAGGCACCCCTCATTGGTCGAAGCCTTGATACTGGCGTCGGGCTATTATTTTCCGACGGCCCGCACCGACGCGATGATGGCGATGGCCGGGCCGGCGATACCAGGGTTTGGCGACATCCTCAGTCACACGATCTCGCCGATCCTCAGCCGCCTGATGTGGCCGACGATGCTGCGGCAGCTGTTCGGGCCCAAATCCGTCCCGGAAAAATTCGACGGCTTCCCCAAATCACTGGCGGTGCGTCCGTCGCAGCTTCGTGCGGGTGCCGCGGAAGCGGCGTTGATGGTCCCTTCTGCGATGCTGTCGGCGAAGACCTACGGCGAACTGGCCATGCCGGTCACCATCCTGGCCGGCGAGGACGACCGCCTCATCGACATCGACGAACAGTCCGGCCGACTGCATGACGAGATCAAGCACAGCAAGATGCGTCGCGTCCCGAATGCGGGTCACATGATCCAGCAATCAGATACGGCTGACCTGATGGCCGCTGTCGACGAAGCCGCGGCGGAAACGCTGCATTGAGCCACCTGATTCTCCCGAGAAGCATCTGGTCGCGGCACGATCCGAATTAGGAACGTCCAACACAGCGCTTAGTTGGCCCCGGTATCTCCTGTAGTCAAAGGTCTTTCCATGTATCATCACGTCAAAAAGCTCATGTTCACAGTCCGGGTCGACGAGCCCGATCCCCGGTTCGGCAATATGCTGCTAGAGCAATTCGGTGGCGCCAACGGCGAGCTTGCGGCCGCCATGCAGTATTCCATTCAGGGTCTCAATTGCGAGGATCCTGACCGTAAGGATCTCCTCATGGATATTGGAACCGAGGAGTTGAGCCACCTTGAGGTCGTCGGATCGCTCGCGCGCCTGCACTTGAAGCCCATGAAGTTCGATCGCGAAGCGGCGGAAGCCGATCCCTTGATCGCGATTGCCGGAGGCGGCGGCGTCAATCTGTTCAACTCGCAAGGCAGTGCCTGGACGGCAGATTATCTCAAGATCACCGGAGAACTCGACGTCGATCTGCGCAGCAACATCGCCGCAGAAGCTCGGGCCAAGATCGTCTATGAGCGCCTGATCAATTTCTGTGATGACGCCGGCACCAAAGACGCCTTGCAATTCCTGATGACACGGGAAATCACCCACATGAAGGCGTTCTCACGCGCGCTGGAAAGCATGAACAAGCCCACGTTCAGCATCGGCCGCATCGCTCCGACGCCCGGTCTCGTGAACCAGTTCTTCAACGATTCGACAGGGTCCGGCGACAATGGCGAAATCGACACCAGAGGTCCCTGGAATGAAGGCGAGGACTGGGTTTTCATGGAATCACCGGCACTCCAGAACGGCGATCCCGGTGCGGCGCCTTCCATCGTTGCCGAGAGCTCGCCATCGGAACCGTCCGTTGGCCTTGACGACCTGCTGATCGATCAGCTGCGGGATCTCCTGCACGCGGAGAAGCAGTTGACCAAGGCATTGCCTCAGATGATCGAGGCTGCCCGCTACGACCAGCTCTCCGAGCTGTTCACAGTTCACCTGGCCGAAACCGAAGCGCAGATCGAGCGTCTCGACGAGTGCTTCGAACTTCTCGGGAAGAAGCCGCGCGCCAAGGCTTGCAAGGGCATGCAGGGGCTTGTCGAGGAAGGCGACGAAGTGATCAAGGAGGGCGCCAGGAAGGACGATGCCGCCGCGGATCTCGCGTTGATCGGTGCGGCACAGCGTGTCGAGCATTACGAGATTGCCGGCTACGCGACCGCCCGCAACCTGGCGCAGCAGTTGCGTCACACCGCCGTCGTCGCGCTGCTTTCCAAGAATCTCGCCGAGGAAGAGAACGCGGATCAGTTGCTCAATCAGGTCGCACGTTCGTTGATGTCGGTTGCGAAGATGCCCGCCGCCATCGAGCAGACCTTCGCCGAGGATGAGCCCGCCGGAGGCTAGGTCGGCCTTGAACCATTGACCACAAGGCAACGCGGCCCCTGCAGGGGCCGCTGCGCCACCACAGCCGGAAAGGATCTAGCATGCCCCCGAAGATCAAAGAACATACCTGCCCGCTGTGCAATGGAACCGGCTTTCCCAAATCCAAGGAGCCAGCGCACCCGGGTCGCAAGATCTATCCAGTCAAATGCGAGTCCTGCCAAGGCAAGGGCAAGATATCGGAGATGACGTGACGTGATCTCAGTGCTTTGAGGTCGCGCTGAAGGCCGGTCCTACTCCGCCGCCTGACGCACATGGCGCGCCGTCGGCGTGCGCATGGTCACGAGCTCTTCGGCCGCGGTCGGATGCAGCGCGATCGTCGCGTCGAAGTCGGCTTTGGTCGCCTTCATCTTCACCGCGATCGCGACCACCTGGGTGACCTCGGCGGCACAATCGCCGACGATGTGGCAGCCGAGCACGCGGTCGGTCGAGCCATCGACGACGAGCTTCATCAGCACGCGGGTGTCACGGCCGGACATCGTCGCCTTGATCGGGCGGAACGTCGTCTTGTAGATGTCGACGTGGCTGAATTGCGCACGCGCCTCGGTCTCCGTCAGACCGACCGTGCCGACCTCCGGCTGCGAGAACACCGCGGTCGGAATGTAGGAATGATCGACCTGCACCTCGCGCTTGCCGAACACGGTGTCGGCAAACGCATGCCCCTCGCGAATCGCAACCGGGGTCAGATTGTGCCGGTGGGTGACGTCGCCGATCGCATAGATGTTGTCGACCGAGCTCTTCGAGAAATGGTCCACCGCGATGCCACCATTCTCGGGGTTGATGGCGACGCCGGCCTTCTCCAGGCCGAGATTGGCGACCGACGGATGGCGGCCGATCGCGAACATCACCTGGTCGGAAGCAAGGCTCGAGCCGTTCGACAGATGCGTGGTAAATTCCTCGCCGTGCCGATCGACCTTCGCCACCGTGCAGCCGGTGAGAATGGTGATGCCCTGTTTTTCCATCTCGCTGCGGACGTGGGCGCGAACGTCCTCGTCGAAACCGCGCAGGATGTTGTCACCGCGATAGATCACGGTGACGTCGGAGCCGTAGCCGGCGAAGATGCCGGCGAATTCCAGCGCTATATAGCCGCCGCCCTGGATCACGATCCGCTTCGGCAGCTTCTTCAGATGGAACGCCTCGTTGGAGGAGATCACGTGCTCGATGCCGGGGATCGAGGCGCCGTGGTTGGGCGCGCCGCCGGTGGCGATCAGGATGTATTTTGCGGTGATCTTCCGGTCGTTCTCGAGCAGGCGCACGGTGTGCTTGTCCTCGATCACCGCGCGACTCTTGACGACCTGCGCGCCCGACTTCTCGACATTCGTCGTGTAGGCCGCTTCCAGCCGCGCGATCTCCTTGTCCTTGTTGGCGATCAGCGTCGGCCAATCGAAGGTCGCGGGCGGAACGGTCCAGCCGAAACCGGCGGCATCTTCCAGCTCGTGACGGACATGCGAGCCGATCACGAACAGCTTCTTCGGCACGCAGCCGCGGATCACGCAGGTCCCGCCCATGCGGTACTCTTCCGCGATCATCACACGCGCACCGTGGCCGGCCGCGATGCGGGCGGCACGCACGCCGCCCGAGCCGCCACCGATGACAAAGAGGTCGACGTCGAATTCAGCCATTGTCCACTCCGACCTCTTCTTTCAGCGCATGATCCGGAGACGTGTGCAGCGGTTCTCCGATAGGACCATGCGCAAATAACACCCTAAAGCGCGATGACGCGCTTTAGGGATTTCTGATCAGATAGGTACTGTCAGATTTCCTTGCCACGCTTGCGCATCTCGGCACGGAAGGCACCCATCACGGTCTCGGAGAAGTTCTGGGCCCAGGAGTTCATGAAGGCCATGCTGAGGCCGATGGCGCGCGGCTCGGCGTCGATCAGCTTCTTGCCCAGCGGCGACTTGTAGAAGGTGACGAGGTCCTTCAGTTCCTGCTCGGTGAACTCGCTGGCATAGATCTGCGCCATGCCTTCGCCGATCTCGTTCTGGCGGCCGTTGAGCTGCTGGGCCACGATCGGCGCGACCTCGCTGAGCTCCTTCTGGTAGTTGAGATTCTGCTGGATCAGCGTGATCTTGGTCTTCTCGACCATGCCAGGCACGGCACCCTGATACATCGCGGTGGCGTTCTTGATCTGCAGGATCTCCTTGGCCGCCGCGATCGCCGCAGGCGAGGCTTTCGGCGGGGCCGGCGCGGGAGCAGCCTTCTGGGCCGGCGCGGCCTGCTGCGCGATCGCCGGGACCGCCGAGACGGCCAGTCCAGCAGCAAGCGTCGCGGCCGGCAAGAATCTCAATACGCTCTTCATTCCTAGTCTCCTTTCGGCTTACGCCGTTCAATCACGCGAATTCCCTCGCCGCCCGCCAAAACGGCCGAGCTGGCCAAGCCGATAAACAAGCCATGCTCGACCACGCCGGGGATCGAGCTCAACGCCTTGGCGAGGCCAGGCGGATCCACGATGCGTCCGAGCTGAGCATCGAGAATCCAGTGGCCGCCATCGGTGACGAAAACGTGGCCATCCTTGTCGCCGCCTTTGGCCTTGCGGACCGCCATTTGCCCGGAAACGCCGCATTCGGCAAATGCCTTCTCGATCGCGCGGCGCGTCGCGCCGAGCCCGAACGGGATGACCTCGATCGGCAGCGGAAAGCGGCCGAGCGTCGGCACCCATTTGCTGTCGTCGGCAATCACGATCATGCGATCCGAGGCGGCCGCCACGATCTTCTCGCGCAGCAGCGCGCCGCCGCCGCCCTTGATCAGGTTGAAGTCGGGATCGATCTCGTCGGCGCCGTCGACGGTGAGGTCGAGATGATCGATCTCGTCCAGCGTCGTCAGCTTCACACCGCAGCGCTCGGCATCGAGGCGCGTCGCCTCCGAGGTCGGCACGCCGATCACTTTCAACCCGGCCTGCACGCGCTCGCCGAGCAGCTCGACGAAATGCTTGGCGGTCGAGCCGGTGCCGAGCCCGAGCTGCATGCCGTCACGCACCTCCTCGAGGGCGCGCGCCGCAGCCTGCCGCTTCAACTGGTCCATGTTCACGATGCGCCCGCCCCTGAATTTTAGAGTGTGCCGCCGATAGGTTGCTTGCGGCGGCCTATGTAGCCTCGTTTTTCCCGCCGGAACAGGCCTCCGGGCCGATCTTATAAGGTGAACTTATGGCTTCGGCCCTTGCGCCGATCCGGCCGGCCCGATAGCGCTGGGACCATGACCTCCCCTTACACCCTCGTCTTCGATCTCGACGGCACGCTTGTGGATACGGCGCCCGACCTGATCACCGCGCTGAATTTCGTGCTCGACCGCGAAGGGCTGCCGCCCGTGCCGATGGCCTCGGCCCGCAACATGATCGGCGCCGGCGCCCGCAAGCTGATCGAACGGGGGCTGGAGGCCGAAGGCCGCATGGTCACGCCGGCGGACATGGACCGGATGACGGCGGATTTCATCGCCTATTACGCCGACCATATCGCGGTCGAATCCCGCCCGTTCGAAGGGCTCGAGGCCGCGCTCGACCAGTTTGCCGCCCAGGGCCACCGGCTGGCGGTCTGCACCAACAAGCTGGAATGGCTGTCGAAGCGGCTTTTGGACCAGCTCGACCTCACCCGCCGCTTTGCAGCGATCTGCGGCGCGGACACCTTTGGCGTCCAGAAGCCCGATCCGACCATTTTCCGCGAGACCGTGGCGCGCGCCGGCGGAGCGGTCAAAGCCAGTATCATGGTCGGCGATGCCGGAACCGACGTCGGCGTGGCCCGGCGCGCCGGGGTGCCCGTGATCGGGGTCAGCTTCGGCTATACGGACGTGCCGATCGCCGAGCTGAAGCCGGACCGGCTGATCCATCACATGCGCGACCTGCCGGCCGCGGCCCACAGCCTGATGACTGCCTAGGAACCACAAGCCTCTGAGATAACTGCCATATTCTACGGAACCCTGCGTTAACCATCTATTAACTATGCGCAGCGCGCCGGTTGCTTGCT
Source organism: Bradyrhizobium sp. LA6.8 (assembly GCF_040547935.1). Lineage (NCBI taxonomy): Bacteria > Pseudomonadati > Pseudomonadota > Alphaproteobacteria > Hyphomicrobiales > Nitrobacteraceae > Bradyrhizobium > Bradyrhizobium sp. LA6.8. Next base: position 914,763 of record NZ_JBEPQQ010000001.1, on the reverse strand, counting down.
TGGAACGACGCTCGTAGGTTCGCCCGGGGATGTGGCGGTTCGTCGCAGTTAGAAGTGGGTGGTCATGCGTCGTGTCATCGCGATTGCGCTAGCGGGAGCGAGCCTTGGTGGCTGCTCCTCGATGTCTTGGGACATGTTCAAATCGGCGCCGCCGACCGTCCAGGTCCGGCTCGAATCCAATCCTCCGGGGGCTGACGCCACGACCTCGCTGGGTGCGGGTTGCAAGACCCCCTGCTCCGTCTCGGTTCCCGCCCCCGACGCGCCGTTCACCGTCGCTTTCGCGCTGCCGAAATATCAGCCGGCGAGCGTGCCGGTGAACGTGATCAAGAATCCCGGGGATTTCACCACGCCCGCCTCGGTCACCACCGACCCGAATCCGGTGTTCGCGGAACTCCAGCCGGCAGTGCCGCCCAAGCCTGTGAAGAAGCCGCACCGGCCGAAGAAGCCGAAGCCGGCCGCAGCCGCCGCGGCCCCTGCGGATGCCGCACCCGCTGCGGCCCCTGCGGATGCTGCACCTGCTGCGGTGGCGGGCTCGCCGTTCCCCGATCCGAACGCAGGAAAGCGCTGATCCAGGCGCTGATTACGTATACCACCCGATTGTCCTAACCGCGTCCGATGCTTAGATTGCTTCCAGAGCACCACTGAAGCAAAGGTGCGCCCGTCGCCGTAAGTGACAAGGCATTTGGCAAGGCATCTGGTATGAACGGACCTTCCGCGAGCCCTCTCGCAGCAGCGAGCCCCCGCGACGCGCTGTCGAGCGCGATGACCGATCCGTTCGGGCGGACCATCTCGTATTTGCGCGTATCCGTCACCGACCGCTGCGATCTGCGTTGCTTCTATTGCATGTCGGAAGACATGACGTTCCTGCCCAAGGCGGACCTGCTGACGCTGGAGGAGCTCGACCGGCTCTGCACGGCCTTCATCGCCAAGGGCGTGAAGAAGCTGCGGCTCACCGGCGGCGAGCCGCTGGTCCGCCGCAACGTGATGACGCTGGTGCGCTCGCTGTCCCGCCACCTTTCGAGCGGCGCCTTGAGCGAGCTGACCCTGACCACCAACGGCACCCAGCTTGCGAAACACGCCCGGGAGCTCGCCGATTGCGGCGTCCGCCGCATCAACGTCTCGCTCGACACGCTCGATCCCAAGAAATTTCGTGAGATCACCCGCTGGGGCGAGATCGACAAGGTGCTGGAGGGCATCGAAGCCGCGCGCGCCGCTGGGCTTGGCGTGAAGATCAACGCGGTGGCGCTGAAGAACCTCAACGAGGACGAGCTTCCCGACCTGATGCGCTGGGCGCACGGCAAGGGCATGGGCCTGACGCTGATCGAGGTCATGCCGATGGGCGAGATCGGCTCGGGCCGTATCGACCAGTACCTGCCGCTGTCGCTGGTGCGCGCGCGGCTCGCCCAGCAATTCACGTTGACCGATCTGGCCGAGAGCACCGGCGGGCCGGCGCGCTATGTCAGCGTTGCCGAGACCGGCGGCAAGCTCGGCTTCATCACGCCGATGACCCATAATTTCTGCGAATCCTGCAACCGGGTGCGCATCACCTGCACGGGCACGCTGCACACCTGCCTCGGCCACGAGGATGCTTCAGATTTGCGCAAACCCCTGCGTGCATCTGACGACGACATGCTGCTTGCGGATGCGATCGACCGCGCCATCGGGCTGAAGCCCAAGGGCCACGATTTCATCATCGACCGCCGCCACGACCGCCCCAGCGTCTCCAGGCACATGAGCGTCACGGGCGGCTGAGGGATTCGCGCCCTCCCCGCCATAAGCTTTTGACTCGGCGTCAATTTGCCCATTTTCCGATTGACGGCGCACAAGCCCGCTGGTTTGGTGCAGCCGCCTTTGCTTGCCCGGCAGCAATAAGCCGGCCGCGCCCCTTTGGCGGTCGCGGTCAAGACGGCAAGGCACGAGGGGAGGACTGACGCCGCAATCGCTCCGGAATATTGTCCGTGCGGTCGCGTGCTTTTCGCACGCCGGCCAGGCGATGCGTGCTGAAGCCTCCCGTAAAGTGTTGGGCCGCGACGGCGACGGAGAGAAAGTAAGATGCGTCCATTGCTGGCGGTGAGCAACGCCATCGACGCCCTCAATGAAAAGATTGGGTACGTCTGTAACATCCTGGTGCTGCTGGCGTGCCTGGTCAGCGCGGCCAATGCCATGATCCGCTATGCCTTCAGCAACTCTTCGAACGGCTGGCTGGAGCTGCAATGGTACATGTTCGCCATCCTGGTGATGTTCGGCGCGTCCTACACCTTCAAGCGCAACGAGCATGTCCGCGTCGAGATCTTCTACCTCACGCTCTCGGAACGCGGCCAGCTCTGGCTCGACATGATCGGCACGCTCTGCTTCCTGATCCCCTCCTGCCTCCTGCTCGCCTATCTGTCCTGGCCGTTCTTCATGCAGGCCTATAACGTCGGCGAGATGTCGGGCAATGCCGGCGGCCTGATCCGCTGGCCCATCAAGTTCGTGATCCCCGCCGGCTTCGTATTGCTGGCGCTCCAGGGTGTTTCCGAAGTCATCAAGCGAATCGCGGCTCTCCAGGGCTATGTGACGATCGACGCCAAGTACGAGAGGCCGACCCAATGATTACGCTGGAAATGATGCCGCCGCTGATGTTCGGCGGCCTGGTTCTGGCGATGCTGATCGGCTTCCCCGTCGCATTCACGCTCGCGGCGGTCGGCCTCTCCTTCGGCTTCCTCGCCATCCATCTCGGATTCTTCGACCTCAACTTCCTCCAGGCGATTCCCGGCCGCGTGTTCGGCAGCGTGCTTTCCAACGAGCTGCTGCTCGCGATCCCGTTCTTCACCTTCATGGGCGCCATATTAGAGAGATGTGGACTAGCCGAAGATATGCTGGACTCGATGGGCCAGCTGTTCGGCCCGGTCCGCGGCGGCCTCGGCTATTCCGTCATCATCGTCGGTTTCATCCTCGGCGCCATCACCGGCACGGTGGCGGCGCAGGTCATCGCCATGGCGCTGATCTCGATGCCGGTGATGATCCGCTACGGCTACAACATGCGCTACATCACCGGCGTGCTCGCGGCCTCCGGCACGATCACTCAGCTGGTGCCGCCCTCGCTGGTGCTGATCGTGCTCGCCGACCAGCTCGGCAAGTCGGTCGGCGACATGTATCTCGGCGCCTGGGGCCCGTCGGTGTTCCAGATCATGCTGTTCGCCGGCTACACCTTCATCCTCGGCCTGATCAAGCCGAGCCACGTGCCGCCGGTGCCGAAGGAAGCGCGCACCCTGACCGGCTGGGCGCTGTGGAAGAAGTGCCTGATGGGCATCATCCCCTCGGCCGTGCTGATCTTCGTCGTGCTCGGCACCATGATGATGGGTCTTGCGACCCCGACGGAAGCCGGCGCCATGGGCGCGGTCGGCGCCATCGTGCTCGCCGCGATCCATCACAAGGACTTCACCTCGAAGGACCGCATGATCCTGATCGGCGGCGTGATCGCCGCCGGCGTCGGCACCATCGTCGCGATGCTGTTCACCGAGAACCTGGTCTTCAGGCTCTCGTTCGCAGTCACCTATCTCGCCGTGGCCTGGATCTGCATCCAGGCCGCGCGCATCCCCGAGCTGCGCGACCTCATCAAGCAGGGCTACGAGTCCACCATGCGCCTCACCTGCATGGTCACCTTCATCCTGATCGGCTCGACCTGCTTCTCGGTGGTGTTCCTCGGCGTCTCCGGCGGCGTCTGGCTCGAGCATCTGCTGACCTCGCTGCCCGGCGGCGTGTGGGGCTTCCTGATCTTCATCAACCTCTTCATCTTCTTCCTGGCGTTCTTCCTCGACTTCTTCGAGATCGCCTTCATCATCCTGCCGATGATCGCGCCGATCGCGCAGAAGGTCCTCGCCCCGGTGGTGGGACCGGACGCGGCGCTGATCTGGTTCGGCGTGATGCTGTGCGTGAACATGCAGACCTCGTTCCTGCATCCCCCGTTCGGCTTCGCGCTATTCTATCTGCGCGGCGTGGCGCCGAAGGAAGTGAAGAGCTCCGACATCTATTGGGGTGCAATCCCCTGGATCGGCCTGCAGCTGATCATGGTGCTGCTCGTGATCATCTTCCCGATCACGGTGACGGGCCTGCTCGACAAGCCGCTCAACGTCGATCTCGACAAGGTCAAGATCGAAGTGCCGCAGATCGACCTGCCGCCGCTGGATCTCGGACCACCGCAGAAGTAGCGGCCGCGCTTTCTTCCTTCTCCCCTTGCGGGAGAAGGTGGCGCGAAGCGCCGGATGAGGGGTTCTCTCCGCGCACTCGAATGAGCGTTGGACCCGCGGGGACAACCCCTCACCCGTCTCGCCGCTATCGCGGCGAGCCACCCTCTCCCGCAAGGGGAGAGGGTGAAGTGACCCACACGTGACAAGCAACGCAAACACGGGCATACCGGGCCATCCTCCAACTGATGGACCGCCGCGCATGTCCCGATCGCTCCCTGCTCCGTCGCTCGCTCCCTTGATCGCATCGCTCTGGCTGGCATGTGCCGCAACGCTTGCGCATGCGGAACCGATGAGCGATGTCCATGCGCTGGCGCAAAAGGAGCAGCAGCCGCTGCTCGACACGCTGCGCGATCTCGTCAGCATCGAATCCGGCAGCAAGGACATCGACGGCCTGAACCAGATCGCCGAGCGCGTTGCCGGCCAGCTCAAGCAGCTCGGCGGCACGGTGGAGATTTTACACCCCACCGATGTCTATCGCCTCGACGACACGCCCGAGACAATCGGCCCGGCCGTGCACGCCGTGTTCAAGGGCACCGGCAGCAAGAAGATCATGCTGATCGCCCACATGGACACGGTGTACCTGAAGGGCATGCTGAAGGACCAGCCGTTCCGCGTCGACGGCGACAAGGCCTACGGCCTCGGCATTGCCGACGACAAGCAGGGCGTCGCGCTCATTCTCCATACCGTGGCGATGCTCCAGAAACTCAATTTTAGGGATTACGGCACGCTCACGGTGCTCACCAATGGCGACGAGGAGATCTCCTCGCCCGGCTGGCGCAGCACCATCACCAAATTCGCCGCGGATCAGGACGTGGTGTTCTCGTTCGAGGGCGGCGGCACCGACGGCACACTGCGCCTTGCCACCAGCGGCATCGGCTCGGCCTATCTTACGGTGCACGGCAAGTCCTCGCACGCCGGCGCGCGGCCCGAGGGCGGCGTCAACGCGCTGTACGAGCTCTCGCACCAGGTGCTGCAGATGAAGGACCTGTCCAAGCCCGAGCAGGGCCTGAAGCTGAACTGGACGGTCTCCAAGGCCGGCACCAACCGCAACGTGATCCCGGCCGACGCCTCGGCCCAGGCCGATGCGCGTGCGCTCAAGGTCGCCGACTTCGACGAATTGCAGAAGGCGCTGCAGGAGAAGATCAAGAATCGCCTGCTGCCCGACTCCAGGGTCGACTTGAAATTCGAGGTGCGCCGCCCGCCGCTGGAGGCCAACGACGCCTCGCGCCGCGTCGCAGCCTACGGCAAGACAATCTATGGGGAAATCGGACTGTCCCTCAAGGTCGACGAGAAGGCGACCGGCGGCGGCACCGACGCCGCGTTTGCCGCGCTCAAGACCAGCGGCGCCGTGGTGGAAGGCATGGGCCTGTCAGGCTTCGGCGCGCACTCCAACGATGCCGAATATGTGCAGATCAACAGCATCGTGCCGCGGCTCTATCTGGCCACGCGCATGATCATGGATCTGTCCACGGGCAAGCTGAAATAGCGCGCCGCTTTCTTCCCTTCTCCCCTTGTGAGAGAAGGTGGCGCGAAGCGCCGGATGAGGGGTCTCTATCCGCACGTTTTAATGAGAGTTGGACTCGCGGAGAGAACCCCTCACCCGTCTCGCCGCTTATCGCGGCGAGCCACCCTCTCCCACAAGGGGAGAGGGTGAAGAAGCCGTCTTCTCCGCCAGCCGAAACCGCAGCGTGAACTCCGCGCCGCCGCCCGGAAGATTCTCCACCGCCACCGTCGCGGCATGATCGTCCGCGACCCCGCGCACGATCGAGAGCCCGAGGCCCGCGCCGTCGCTGCGCTGGCGGTCGGCGCGCCAGAAGCGCTGGAAGATCAGCTCGCGCTCGGCCTCAGCGATGCCGGGGCCGCAATCGCGCACGCGCACCGAACCGTCCTCGCGCACCTCGACGTCGACGGAGGTATCCTTCGCCGTGAACTTGATGGCGTTTTCGGCGAGGTTGAAGATCGCGCGCTGGAGCATCTCCGCATTGCCGTGGATCAGCACCGGCGCGTCGGCGCCCTTCAGCGCGATGTCCTTGTGCTGCGCGATCGCGAACGGCGCGATGGAGCCGACCACCTCGGCACAGACGGCGCGCAGGTCCGCGGTCTCGCCGGGATCGAGCACCAGGGTGTCGAGCTCGGCGATCTCCAGCAGCTGGGCGACGATGCGGCTCATGCCTTCGATGTCATCGTGCAGCGCCTTCCTTGCGGCGCCATCGCCCAGCGTCTCGATCCGCGTGCGCAGGATCGTGAGCGGCGTGCGCAACTGATGCGCGGCATCCGCCGTGAACTGCCGCTGCACCCGAAAACCGTCCTCGAGCCGGTCGAGCGCCTGGTTGACGGCGGTGACGAGCGGCATGATCTCGCGCGGGATCTGTTCCGTCGGCAGGCGGATGTCGGTGCGCGCCGGGCCGATATTGCTGGCCTCCTCCGACGCCTTCCACAATGGCGCGATGGCGCGGCGGAAGATGATGATATCGGCGGCGAGCAGGATCAGCAGGATGGGAATGGTGATCCACCCGACCCGGCGGAAGAAGTTCGAGATGATGTCGTCGATGATGACGTCACGATGCGCCAGATCCTCGGCCACGCGGATGCGCACGATCTTGCCGTCGATGATGCGGGTGACGCCGGCGCCTGAAATCGTCTCGGAAAGTGTCGGCGGCGCCGACGCGGCCGCTCCCGTCTTGCGGCGGGACGAAAACAGCAAATGGCCGTCGGCATCGCGGATGTCGTAGAGATAGCGGCCGTAGGCTTCCGAATAGAGGCCTCGCAGGCTGTCCGGCAGGTTGAACGTCAGCAGGCCGTCCGGCGCCGCGACAATGCGCTCGGCCAGCACCTCGGCCTGCGCGCGCATGGCTTCGCGGTGCAGCTGGTCGACTTCGGAATTGAGCAGCCAGAACAGCACCAGCGGCAGGAAGATCGCGACCACCGCGACCGCCACGATGTGCATGAACACGATGCGCCAGATCAACGATTTGAATGTCGGCGATCTGCCATAGGCCCCGGCGGCCGCCACGCTATTTCTCCTCGGACATGAGATAGCCGACGCCGCGGATGGTGTGGATCACGACCTTGGCGCCGTGCTCGGTGAGCTGCTTGCGCAGCCGCGAGACGTAGACCTCGACCGCGTTGGAGGCGACCTCGCCTTCGAGCCCGAAGATATGGTCCTCGACGTTCTTCTTCGGCACCACCCGCCCCTGCCGGCGCAGCAGGATCTCCAGCACCGAGGTCTCGCGCGCGGAGATGATCCGCGGCTGGTCGTCGACGAAGATCTGGCGGCTTTCGGTGTCGTAGACGAGATTGGCGAGGCGCAGCGAGCGGCCGAGCAGCTGGCCCGGCCGGCGCAGGATCGCCTCCAGCCGCGCCACCAGCTCCTCCATGGCGAACGGCTTTGCGAGATAGTCGTCGGCGCCGCTGCGCAGGCCGCTGACGCGGTCCTGTAGGCCGCCGCGCGCGGTCAGCACCAGCACCGGCAGCGGCTCCATCTGCCGGCGCAGCTCGCGCAGCACCGACAGGCCGTCGCCGTCGGGCAAGCCGAGGTCAAGGATCATCGCAGCATAGCTGACGCTGCTGACCGCCTCGCGTGCCTCGGCCGCGGTGCTCACGATGTCGCTCTGGTAGCCGGCGGCCGACAGCCCGGCGGCAACGAGCCGCGACAGCTCGACATTGTCCTCGACGATCAGAAGGCGCATCGCAGTCCCGCCGGATGTTCCGGTGCAATCACGGCTCGCGCCGCATCTTCGCTCTCTTCCACCATTCCGGCCGCCTCGGCCAGCGAAAAAGCGCGTGGCAGGCTGGCCCACGCCCCCTGTCAGGTTCGTGTAAGCCGACCTGGGCGCGTTCCCATGATGATTTACTCGATCACCTCATCCGCGCCGGCAATGACTGCTGCGGAGAACGGATGGCCGAGCAGTTTCGCTGCCTTCAAATTGACAACGAGCTCCACCTTCGTGACGAGCTGAACCGGAAGATCGGAAGGCTTCTCGCCCGACAGAACGCGTCCGGCATAGATACCCGCGCGACGGTGCGACTGCATGAAATCTCCTCCGTAGCTCATCAAACCTCCAGCCACGGGAAAGTCTCGGGTCTGCGTGATTGCGGGCAATTGATATTTCATCGCGAGAGCCGCCAGCCGGGCACTGCGAAATGCAAAATAAGGGTCGGAGGTAAACACAACTCCGCCTGGCCCGTCCCTGGCAACGGCCGCGAACACGGATTCAAATTCATCCTCCTTGCTTGCGCTATAGATCTGCAGTTGAACCCGCAGGGTTTCTGCGGCCGCCTGAAGCTTCTGCAATTGTGATGGTGCGGTCGGACTTGTCGGGTTGGCGACCACCGCCAATCTGGTCGCCGTGGGCAACAGGTCGCGCATCAGCTCAAGCCGCTTTGGCGACACATCGACGCTCAGGCTCGATACCCCCGTGATATTTCCGCCCGGCCGCGACAGGCTGTCCACCACGCGTAGCTGAACGGGGTCGCCGCCCATCTCGAACACGATGGTCTTGGTCGTACCCGTACCCTTCGCGGCAAGTGCCACGGGAGCCCCGCCAGGAGCCACGATCAGATCTACATTTCTGGCGACCAATTCGGCAGCCAGGGCTGGCAATCGAGAATATTGTCCGGCGGCCCACTGAAAGTCGATCGCCACATTGCGCCCCTCGACGAAGCCGGCTTCCTCCAGTCCCTGTCGGAAAGCCTCAAGTCGACTGCCAAAGAGCTCGGGTGACTCCGGGCAAAGATATCCGATGACCGGCATGGAGGGCTTCTGCCCATACGAGACGGTCGTCCACGTCGCGGCGCCTGCCATCCAAAGAAGAAAATCACGCCGTCTGGCGCGTCTGCGTAGCGTTGCTGCTTCAGAGTTGGCGCACCTCATGCCCACGGACCCGCTGCCGTCAGCCGTTTGCCGGAGCATAGCCCCGGATACGCGGACAGTCTCTAGCGGATTGTGCCGGGCATCCCGCTGCCACTCGGCTCGAGAGCCTCGAAGGATATTCCGAAGACTGGAATGGCTTCGTCAAATCCTTTGATCTCGCGGCCCCCGAGATCCTCAACGGGCCGCCTGCCCTTGACGTCGGCGGCGACTTTGGCGTCGATCAGGATTTCCTTGTCTGCGGCAGATGCGCACAGCCGGGCCGCAAGATTCACGACGCTTCCAATGGCGGTGTAGTCGAGCCGGTCCTCGTATCCGATCCGGCCGACAGTCGCCGGCCCGCTGGCAAGGCCGATTCCGAAACCAATGTGGTAGCCACGCGATCGCCAGCCGGCGATGAGGGCTTGCACGTTCGTCTGCATGTCGATGGCGAGATCGATGGCTCTCAATGCAGGCTCTTCGACCGGGACAGGTGCGTTCACCAGCACCATCAGTCCGTCTCCGGAGAAATTGATCAGCGTCGCTTCGAATTTCGTGATGACCCTGCCAAGGCTTTCATAATATTCCGACAATACGCTCATGACGTCCTCGGGCGCGGCGCCTGCTGAAAACGCGGTGAACCCCCTCAAATCGCAGAAGACAACGACGACTTCCGTACGGCGGCCGTCCAGCACGCTGTCATCGCCGGCTCGATCGACGAGATCGGCGACCTGAGGGGCAAGGAACCGCTTGAGCTTGGCGATGCGCTCCTGGTGCTGCTGCGCCAGCGCCAACTCGGACGCCATTCTGTTGAAACTGTTTGCAAGACGCTGGAACTCGTCCCCGGTGTGGATCGAGATGCGGTGGTCAAAGGACCCGGCACCAATCCTCTCCGTGCCCTCCTCGAGCAGCTTGATCGGCTCCGTCATCCGGTGCGCCAATGCATAGGCAAGAATGCCTGCGAGCATGGTGCTGATTGCGAGAAGCATTGCCGTCCGCCACAGGGCGGAATAGATCGGCGCGTAAGCTTCGGATAGCGGCTGCACGACCACGACTGTCCAGTCGGGGCCCTGTACGGGAGCAGCGCTGGCGGCAACATAGTGTCCTTGCGCATCCCGGCTCGTGGCGAAGCCCGCTTTCGACCCTATCGCGTCCCGCACAGCCCGAAATGGCTTGGAGGTTGCTTCCTCCGCCCCGCGGAGCACGAGGCTGATGTCGGGATGGGCGATCAGGCGACCCGATCGGTCCAGGACGAAGGCGGAGCCGGTCTTTCCGACCTTGATCGCCGAGATCACGTCCCAAATCAGCTTGAGGTTCACTTCGGCTATGACTGCGCCGACAGCCGGCCGGTTGCCGGCAATCCCGACCGTCAAGTACGGTTCGGAGCCTCGATTGTAGCTGACGTCGCTGAACCAGATCTGAGCTGCGCGGGCACCAACCAAGGCGGGATCGGCTGATCGGTCCGTGCGGCTCTCGATACGATTGAGGCCGATCCGCGAGATGTAGAGACGCTCCAGGCCATTGCCGTCGAGGAGTGTGAGACTGACGATGGCGGGCGCTTGTCGAAGCAGGCGCAACGCGTCGGTCCGCCGGCGTTCGTCGAACTCGTCACTCCATGGAAGCTGAACCAGCCAGCCAAGCTGACTCGTGATGCCGTGGATGAAATCGTGTATTTCGGCGGCCGCGGATGCGGACTGGAGGCTAAGCCACTGGTCGAGCCTCGCGCGCTGATCGCGATAGCCGAACCACGCCTCAATGACGCCGTTGAATGCAAGTGGGATCGCGACAGCCACGAAAAGCGCGAACAGATATTTATGAAAAAGGCCGCGAAACCGATCCTGAGGAATCATGATCCGGTCTCCTGATAATCACATAAATACAATGACCCAGAATAACATGTCGCTCCGCCGTCGGGTGGGGTTCATTCGAACCCGAGCGTACCGGTGCACCCTTCGCGCTTTCTAGGGCGGACCAGCCGCGCGGTCCGGCGACAAATTGGCGCCATGGCTGAATTGTCGGCCGATGTCAGCCTCCGGCTGACTGGCCTTCGCGCCGCACGCCGGCTTTTGACCACCCTGAACGGGCGTTGCTGCCGAGCAGACGTAGCATGCGCCGCAGCCACGTTGATCTAGGTCAAGCATCACCCCCGCCTTTGGCCTCACGTCATGTTCAGCCCATTTCAGGCGGCGACGTCGCCTTTCAGTTCGCTGGCGCCCGGCAATTTCCAGCTCGGCGTCGCATTCTTCCAGTGGCCTCCTCTCCCTCCTGATCCTGCAGCAGGCTTATTGGGGGTTCGTCGACGAGGACCTTGCTCATGATAACAATTCCAGAACTGACGTCCCAGGCGCTCGGTGCGTTCCTCATCTCGGAGACAAAAGGCCGCTTCGGCTCATCGCATGCCAGCTTGCCGGAATTGCTCCCTTACGCGGCGAAGCTGGCCCTGGAATGTATCGGCAACAGCGATGCATTGTATCACAACGTGGAGCACACCCTGTTGGTCACGCTGGTGGGGCACGACATCCTGATCGGCCGCTCACTTCTGAGGCAAACCACGGCCAGCGATTACGCTCACTTTATCCTGGCCTGTCTGATCCACGACATCGGCTACGTTCGGGGCGTCATCTACGGAGACCAGGAGGGCGCCTATGTCGTTGATGGTACCGGCCGAACGGTTGAGTTGCCGGTCGGCTCTTCCGATGCAGCGCTTGCGCCCTATCACGTCGATCGCTCAAAATTGTTCGCGGTGGAGCGCCTCGACGCAGTCGACCAGATCGACGCCGCGCGCGTTGCCCAAGCCATCGAATATACCCGCTTTCCCTATACAGACGCACCAACGAGCGAACTCAAGGATGATCTGGACGAGGAAGAAGGTTTGTTGCTCCGCGCCGCTGATCTGATCGGCCAGCTCGGCGATCCGAACTACATGAAGAAATCAAATGCGCTCTTCTATGAATTCGAAGAGATAGGGCTCAACAAATCGCTCGGATACGCCACACCCGCGGACGTGGTGCACAAATATCCGCAGTTCTACTGGACCAAGGTCGCACCGCAAGTCCCGACGGCGATCCGTTATTTGAACGTAACCTCGAGCGGAAGACAATGGATCAGCAACCTGTATGGCAATGTCTTCCGCGCCGAGCGAGAGGTTAGACTATCTGGTCCGCAGCTGTAGATCGGTGGTCACCGCCTTGGCCTTCCTCCGAAAACATCTGGCGGGCCCGCGTCGGCCATGGCCTCGCGATTACAGTACGCATCGTCAAAACCTCATGTTCAGGGAGGGCGACAGCATGGCAAGAGCTCGCAGGATGACGCGGCGCCCTACCATCCTGCGCCCGCTTCATTCAAAATTGAGCATTCCGCGCATTATCGGTTGTTTCAATTATATTTACAACCTAGTCACGCTTGAGCGGTTCATCATCGACGGGCGCGCCGCGCGGAAGTCCGCTGCGGCACCGGGGATCCAGTCACATGAAGCGAAAGCTTGTTTGGAGCAGCGCGCTGAGCCGGATCGTTTTTGCTCTCGCCGCAACGATTTTCATCGCATCGGAGAGCCATGCGCAGTCCGGACAATCGAAGAGTACCGGTGCGATTTTGCCGGATGTCGCGATGCTGATTCATGGACCGTTCGGTGAGGACTCGTACAAGCTGACCAGTACAGCGGATGATTCCGTCACACTCGAAGAGTTTGGCGACCGGCGCATGCGTCTTGAGATACGTCAGATTCCAGACAAGAAATGCGTCTTTCTTTCCACAAGTCAGGAGAAGGATGGGTTCAACGTCGTGCAATTGGATTTTACGAAGTTCGACGGGACTTATCAGCTGTGGGAAGCTTGCCGCGGGCCGGCCGATGCTCCGCCTGACAACAGATGCACCTATTCTCTTCATTTCAGTTCGCAGAAGCGGGCATTCTGTCATTCGCGGCGTTCACAGTTGGACTCCGACGTGAGCAAGATGCCGTTTCCCGATGAAGCCTGCCAGCCGTACGCGCTCGGTGCGCGAGCAAAGCAATTCTACACCAAATACATCGATGCCTTCGAGCGCATCAAGGAGCAGTGCGGGGGTAACAGCCGATGACCGACGGCGAACAGAAGCTCCTGATCGCGCTTGTTCTGATGGTCAACCAGCATCTGGACGAGTACGGCGACGAAGTGGACTCCATTTCGGTGTCTGCTGGCGAACATGCGATTGAAGCGCTGGCGGATTATGGCCTGATGGAGGTCGTCAACACGCGGTTCGGCCGATGGACGGATGCGGGTAAGCAGTTTCGCCGAGACGTCGCAGGAATACGCGATCCGCAGCCGATCGATTATCCGGGGCAGATACGATTGGTCGGGAAGTCGGACCCGGAGGCCGACTGACGGACGCCGGGCAAGCCCGCCGTCCCACCAGCCGGGATAGTACTAGTACGGTGCCGCAGAAAAGCGGCTCTGAGTTCGGCCAGTTGGTCGCTCGTTGCTCCCGGCTCTGCGTCGGCTTGATCTGTGAGCAAGTCGACGTAGGCAATCGGCTGATCGAACTGGCTCGCCGTGAAGTCATACCGCCGTCCTTCGATCCGATTGTAGAAATGATCGCCCGCCGGCAGAGGCGTTTTCAGCAACTCGCCGCCGAAGAGTTCATGAACGAGCAGCGCCGTGACGTTGCACTGTCCTGCCGCCGGATTGCTCGCCGTCCATTGGCTGGAAGTCGACAGCGACCATGCCTTACGCAGCGCGCTTTGAACCTCATCGGGATCGAAGCTCATCGTTACCTCAAGGGATCGGCGCCGAAGTATCTATTTCGGATTATACGATTATCGCTTTTTGCCACTGTTTTGCCCGACGTGTCAAACGGCTTCGCTGCTGGGTTGAGCCCCGACTCCATGCCACTCGTCATTGCGAGCGTAGCGACTTGTCCGCCGAAGCCTCGGCGAAGGCGGAAGCAATCCAGAAACCCTCCGCGGCGACAGTCTGGATTGCTTCGTCGCAAGGGCTCCTCGCAATGACAATGTGGGAACAGAGGCGCGCCAAATGACGATGTCATTCCAGATGCCGCGATCAGGCCAAATCGCCGCGTTGGCCCCGGCTGCGCGACGATTGCCCCTTCCTGCTGATTTACCCCAACCGTCCAAATGGTTGGCGGCATCCAGAGGGCCACCTGCCCTGACCCCGCTTCTACTGTGCATGGGGTTGTTTTTCATATTTTTGTTTGGGCGGCCGCTGGCGGCAAAGAAAAAGCCCGGCCTCGCGAACGAGGCCGGGCTCTGTCGTCTTGCGACGTTTCGAAAGATCAGCCGCGGGTGCGCGAGCGGATCATGAAGCTGTCGTAGGTGTATTCGGCGACCTGCCACCACAGATATTCGTCGGAGCGGTAGGCCTGCATGGCGTCGATCGACTTCTTGAAGTCGGGGTTCTTGGCCGAGATCTCGCCCCACAGCTCGTTGGTCGACTTGAGGCAGGCCTCGAGCACTTCGTTGGTGAAGGGACGAAGCTGGGTGCCGCCGGCGACCAGACGCTTCAGCGCCGCCGGGTTCTGCATGTCGTAGCGCGCGGCCATCCAGCTGTTGGCGTTGGCCATCGCGTTGGTGAGGATCGCCTGGTAGTTCTTCGGCAGCGAATTCCACTTGTCCAAATTGGTGAAGGCGTGGACGGTCGGACCGCCTTCCCAGAAGCCGGGATAGTAGTAGTACTTGGCGACCTTGGCGAAGCCGAGCTTCTCGTCATCGTAGGGGCCGACCCACTCGGCGGCGTCGATGGTGCCCTTCTCCAGTGCCGGATAGATGTCGCCGCCAGCGAGCTGCTGCGGCACGACGCCGACCTTCTGGAGCACCTGGCCGGCGATGCCGCCGATGCGCATCTTGAGGCCGGAGAGGTCCGCAACGGTCTTGATCTCCTTGCGGAACCAGCCGCCCATCTGGGTGCCGGTGTTGCCGCAGGGCTGACCGATCACGTTCGACTTCTTGAAGAACTCGTTGCCGAGTTGCTCGCCGCCGCCCTGGTACCACCAGGAGTTCTGCTGGCGCGCGTTGAGGCCGAACGGCACCGAGGCGTAGATCGCCCAGGTCGGGTCCTTGCCGACATAGTAGTAGGAGACGGTGTGGCACATCTCGACCGTGCCGTTCGAGGTCGCGTCGAGCGCCTGGAGGCCGGGGACGATTTCGCCGGCGGCGAACACCTGGATCTGGAATTTGTTGTCGGTCATCTCGGCGACGTACTTCGCCAGCTGCTCGCCACCGCCATAGATGGTGTCGAGCGACTTCGGGAAGCTCGACGTCAGGCGCCACTTGATCTCGGGCATGGACTGCGCGATCGCCGGCGAGGCCACCGCGGCGGTCGCCGCCGCGCCTGCTGCCGACACTTTCAGGAAATCACGACGCTTCATCTTCAGGTCTCTCCTTGTTGGGGCGTTTCCCCTAAACTTCCTCGTTGTCGCCGCTCGTTCCGGCGACGCGTTCTAAGCCGCGTCGAACCGAAGGGGCTTGACTGCCGTGGCCTTTAACACGGAAGCCCCGCTTTCGGAACGCGACAATGGCATGACGGGGCTCTACGAAAGTCGCATGTCCCCAAAAGACCGGCTCAGGCCGCAGCGATAACGCCTTTGAGCTGGTCCCGGACCTGCCCCGCAATGGCGCGATAGATCGCCGCATGAGGGCCGTCCGGCTCGCTGTCGACCACGGGATTGCCGGCATCCGAGGTGGCGCGAATCGCCATGTGCAGAGGGATCTCGCCCAGGAACGGTACCCCGAGCTTCTCGGCCTCGTGGCGCGCGCCGCCATGGCCGAAAATGTCCGATTTCGTGCCGCAATGCGGGCACTGGAAGTAGCTCATGTTCTCGACGATGCCGAGCACGGGCACGTTGACCTTCCTGAACATCGCAAGCCCCCGCCTTGCATCGATCAGGGACAGGTCCTGCGGGGTCGAGACGATCACGGCGCCCTTGAGCGGTACATTCTGCGCCAGCGTGAGCTGGGCATCGCCGGTACCGGGCGGCATGTCGACCACGAGTACGTCGAGGCTCCCCCATGCGACGTCGCGCAGCATCTGCGTCACCGCCGACATCACCATCGGACCGCGCCAGATCATCGCGGTCTCTTCCTCCACCAGGAAGCCGATCGACATGATGGCGAGGCCAAAGCGTTTGAGCGGAATCATCTTGCGCTCGCCGTCCAGCGCCGGCTTCTCGTGGAGGCCCGTCAACCGCGGCACCGAGGGGCCGTAGATGTCGGCATCGAGCAGCCCGACCCTGAGGCCGAGGTCGCGCAGGCCCAGCGCCAGGTTGAGCGCGGTGGTCGACTTGCCGACGCCGCCCTTGCCCGAGGCAACCGCGATCACGGCAGCGACACCCGGAATCTCGGACTGGCGCGCCATCGGCGATTGGGCGCCGCCCTGCGGCGGTGGCTTGTGGGCGTGGACCGGCTGCACGCCCGGCGTGCCGCGGCTCGGCGTTGGCGGCGGAGGTGGTGTCGCACCCGGCTTGCGCTCGGCGGTCAGCGCCACCATCACGGTGGTGACACCGGGAATGGCGCGCACCGCGGCCTCGGCCTCGGCCCGGACGGATTCCCAGGCCCGCGCCTCGGCGGCATCGACGTTGATCGAGAAGAACACCTTGCCGTCGGCCGCGCTGATCGCGCTCAGCACATTGGCATTGGTGAGCGCGACCCCGCGGGGCGACTTGATCCTGGCGAGGCTGTCGAGAACCTGTTGCTGCGTCACGCTCAAAGCGCATCTCCTGAACAGAGCATGATCCGGAAAAGTGTGGAGCGGCTTTCCGATCAGATCACGCTCAAGGCTTGAGGATGCCCCATTAGAGCGGAAACGGCCAAAAGGCTACTGCTTGCCGATATCGTCAGCCATCTCCGCGGGGGCAGCCCCCTGCTCCGCAGCGGCCTCGTAATTGAGCTCGATCATGACCCCGTTGGGGTCGTGGACGAAGATCTGCCAGAGGTCGCCGCCCGGCACCTGGCGGGAGTCGAATTTCATGCCCTTGGACGTCAACCGCTGCTTCATGCCGTCGAACCCGCGGCTGACGAAGGCGACGTGGTGGACAACGCCGGAATCCGGCTTTTGTGGCTCCGAGGTCGGGGAAATATCGACGAGGTGCACCACCGCCTTGCCCTCGCTGTACATCCAGGCCCCCGGGAAGGCGAAATCGGGCCGGGCGCCTTTTTCCAGGCCCAGCACGTCCTCATAGAAGCGGACCGTCTCGGCCAGATTCCGGGTCCGGATGTTGAAATGATCGAGGACACCAACGCTCACGCCGCCCATGCTTTCGCTCCCTTTTTTTATGTAGGACCTTAAGTCCCGCCATCCTAGCACAGGCGGCTGCCAAACGAAGCCGTTGCCCTCTGGCCTCAAGGGTTTATGGTGCGCTCCTAATCCGCCCTCATAGCGGAACCAGGCGCCCCCTCGCCCGGCAAAAACCGTAAAACCCAAACTACGGACAAGGTACCACACATGGCTAAAGTCGCTTTCCTCGGTCTCGGCGTGATGGGCTTCCCCATGGCCGGACACCTCGTGAAAAAAGGGGGCCATGAGGTCACCGTCTATAACCGCACCGCGGCCAAGGCGAAGGAATGGGCGGACAAGTTCGGCGGCAAGACCGCGGCGACCCCGAAGGCCGCGGCCGAGGGCCAGGATTTCGTGATGTGCTGCGTCGGCAACGACAACGATCTGCGCGCGGTCACGATCGGCCCCGACGGCGCGTTCGCCGGCATGAAGAAGGGCGCGACCTTCGTCGACCACACCACCGCCTCCGCCGAAGTCGCGCGCGAGCTTGACGCTGCCGCCACCAAGGCCGGCTTCAAGTTCATCGACGCTCCCGTCTCGGGCGGCCAGGCCGGCGCCGAGAATGGCGTGCTGACGGTGATGTGCGGCGGCGCCGAGGGCGCCTATGCCGGCGCCGAGCCGATCATCACCGGCGCCTACGCGCGGATGTGCAAGCTGCTCGGGCCCGCCGGGAGCGGCCAGCTGACCAAGATGGTCAACCAGATCTGCATCGCGGGTCTGGTCCAGGGCCTCTCCGAGGGTATCCACTTCGCCAAGAAGAGTGGCCTCGACGTCGCCGCCGTGATCGAGACCATCTCCAAGGGCGCAGCGCAGTCCTGGCAGATGGAGAACCGCTACAAGACCATGAACGAGGACAAGTATGATTTCGGCTTCGCGGTCGAATGGATGCGCAAGGACCTCTCGATCTCGCTGGCCGAAGCCCGCCGCAACGGCGCCAATCTGCCGGTGACCGCGCTGGTCGACCAGTTCTACGCCGAGGTCGAGAAGATGGGCGGCAAGCGCTGGGATACGTCGAGCCTGCTCGCGCGCCTGAACCGCTGACACCTGTCGAACTGATCCCGCCTTGCTGATCGCGATCGCCGTCATCTTCATTCTGGCCTATGCGGCGATCGCGCTCGAACACCCACTCCGGATCAGCAAGAGTGCCACGGCGCTGATCGGCGCCGGGCTGCTCTGGGCGATCTACGCGGCCACGATCGGCGACCACGCCATGGTCGGCCGGCAGATCGACGAATCCGTCGTTTCCACCGCGCAGATCGTGTTCTTCCTGATCGGCGCGATGACCATCGTCGAGGTGATCGACGCCCACGACGGGTTCGAGGTCATCACCTCCCGCATCAGCACGACGAGCCAGGTCCGCCTGATGTGGCTGATCGGCTTCGTGACCTTCTTCCTCAGCGCGATCCTGGACAATCTGACCACCACCATCGTGATGGTCTCGCTGATCCAGCGGCTGATCGCCAGGCGCGACGACCGCCTGCTGTTCGCTTCCCTCATCGTCATCGCCGCCAATGCCGGCGGCGCCTGGACCGTAATCGGCGACGTCACCACGACCATGCTGTGGATCGGCGGGCAGATCACGCCGTTGAAGATCATGGGCTCGGTGTTCCTGCCCTCGTTGGTCAATCTGCTCGTGCCGCTCGCCTTCATCAGCCTTCTGGTGAAAGGCAAGACCATCGCGCCGCCACCCAAGGACGACGGAGTTCAGCTCGTCGGGTCGTTCGAGCGCAATCTGATGTTCTATCTCGGGCTCGGTGTATTGATCGCCGTGCCCGCCTTCAAGGCGGTCACGCATCTGCCGCCCTTCATGGGCGTGCTGCTCGGGCTCGGCATCGTCTGGCTGATCGGCGAGGTCGTTCACCGCGACAAGGACGAGCATGTCCGCCGGCCGCTGACGCTCGCGCATGCGCTGACGCGGATCGACATGAGCTCGATCGTGTTCTTCCTCGGCATTCTGCTGGCGGTCGCCTGCCTCGAACATGCGGGCCTCCTGTCGATGCTGGCGCGCTGGCTGGAGGCGACGATTGGCCGCCAGGACGTCATCGTCGTCGTGCTCGGCCTGCTCAGCGCCGTCATCGACAACGTGCCGCTGGTGGCGGCGACCATGGGCATGTACGACCTCGGCCACTACCCGCCCGACAGCTTCCTCTGGGAGTTCATCGCCTATTGCGCCGGCACCGGTGGCTCGATCCTGATCATCGGCTCGGCCGCGGGCGTCGCCGCCATGGGGCTCGAGCGGATCGAGTTCCTCTGGTACGCCCGCCGCATCGCCATCCCCGCGCTCGCGGGCTATCTGGCGGGCGCGGTGGTCTACGTCGCCCAGCATGCGGCACTGCACTGACCGGCACTGCGCGCGTTCAAAATTAACGCCGGGTTAACGTAATTCTTTAGCTCCTTAAGTCACCTCTTAAGGATTTCTTGCCAGAGATAGACAATGCAGAAGGCCCGCCTTTGCGCAGGCAGGAATGTTGTTGTTCGATGAGTAAACCCGCTGAAAAGCCAGAGGTCGTACAGCTTCCGGCCGAGCCGGTGAGCGCGCCATCGGCGAGCAGCCGCCGGGCTGCGTCGCAGCGGGTACGCGAGGCGCGCGACAAGTTAACGTCGACCAGCGGAACCCGGCCGGCTTTCGACGCCGAGATGCTGCGCCAATATGCCCAGACGCGGCTGTCGGCCTCCTATGTCGTGATGCTGCTGGTGGTCGCCACCGGCGTGCTGTTCGGGCTGTGGATGCAGCCGATCCCGGCCGCGGCCTGGACCGCCGGCATGCTCTGTATCCACGCCGCGATGATCCGCAGCTGCCACCGTTTCCTGGCTGAGGCCTCCTCGCCCGCGGCGACGCGCGCCTGGCGGACGCACTTCGTCGTGCTCGACCTGCTCTATGGCCTGTGCTGGATGGCGATCCTGATCCATCCCGTGCTCGACATGGTCACGGAAACGCTGATGATGTTCCTGATGCTGCTGGTGATCGCGGTGTCGAGCATGCTGGCCGCCAATCTGCCGATCGCCGCCCTCGCAGCCACGGCGCCGGTCGCGGTCGCGATGGCGCTGAGCTTTGCAATCACCGGCGCGCTCGACAATTACATCCTGGCGGCGCTCGCGCTCGCAGCCGAAGGCTATTTCGTGCTGCTGGCGCACCGCCTGCACTCCTCGACCTTCGCCACGCTCGAGGCACGTGCCGAGAAGGACGCGCTGATCGGCGAGCTCGAACAGGCCAAGGCGATCTCGGACGAAGCGCGCCACCGCGCCGAATCCGCCAACGTCGCAAAATCACGCTTCCTCGCGCAGATGAGCCACGAGCTGCGCACGCCGCTGAACGCGATCCTCGGCTTCTCCGAGGTGATGAAGAGCGAAATTTTTGGCGCGCACGCGGTGCCGGTCTACAAGGAATATTCCGCCGACATCCATAATTCCGGCGTGCACCTGCTCAACCTCATCAACGAGATCCTCGATCTGTCGCGGATCGAGGCTGGCCGCTACGAGCTCAACGAGGAAGCGGTGTCGCTGGTCGGCATCGTCGCCGACTGCCATCATTTGATGAAGCTGCGCGCCTCGAGCCGCGGCATCACCATCCACGAGGTGTTCGAGCAGGCCATGCCGCGGCTCTGGGCCGACGAGCGGGCGATCCGCCAGGTCGTGCTCAACCTGCTCTCCAACTCGATCAAGTTCACCCCGCAAGGCGGCGAGATCTGGCTCAAGGCCGGCTGGACCGCTTCGGGCGGGCAATATCTCTCGGTGAAGGATTCCGGCTCCGGCATCCCCGAGGACGAGATCCCGATCGTGCTCGCCTCGTTCGGCCAGGGCTCCAACTCGATCAAGTCGGCGGAACAGGGCGCAGGGCTCGGCCTGCCCATCGCCAAGAACCTGATCGACCTGCATGGCGGCACATTCACGCTGAAATCGAAGCTGCGCATCGGCACCGAAGTGATCGTCACCTTCCCGCCGGAGCGCGTGATGAGTGCGCTGGCGCCGATGTCGGACGATTCTCCGCCGCTCCAGCCGGACAGTTCCGCGGTGCCCGACGAGAAGCGCCGGCCGCGCCACAAGCCGATCATGAGCGCAGGTACGGGCTCTTAACGAGATGCTTGCAGACATGCCCGACGATCCCCCACTATGGCCACATGAGCAAAGAAACGCCGTGCGTCGCCGTCTGCATGATCGATCCCAAGACGCGGCTGTGCTTCGGCTGCGGCCGGACCTTGCCGGAGATCGCGCGCTGGCACGCCATGGAGAGCACGGAACGGCTCGCGGTGATGGCGCTGTTGCCGGCACGCATGGCGGACGCGGGTTTGCAGCCGATCGCGGGATCGCCGAAACGCGCCTGACCGCCCTGCGTCGCCTCGGAGGCGCGCAATGATCCGCTTCCTGCTCGTTCTCGTCATGCTCGCCGGCACGGCCGGTGCCGTTGTCGCCTATGGCGATCCCGACCGGATCGCGCGCGCGAGCAACAAGGTCTCGCACATGTTTCGCGCGCAGATCGCCTCCCCGGCCCCGGCCGTGCAGATCCAGCGCGGCCAGGGCGGCGAATTCGCGCTACGTGCGAAGATCAACGGCGTCGCCGCGCCGATGGTGATCGATACCGGCGCGACCTCGGTGGTGCTGACCTGGGAAACCGCGAAAGCGATCGGACTGCCGCTCGAGATGCTCGAATACGACGTCGATCTCGAAACCGCGGGTGGCCACACCAAGGCAGCCCGCCTTACGCTCGACCGTCTCTCCGTCGGCCACCTCGTCGAAAAGTCGGTGCCGGCCCTCGTCGTGCCGCGCGGGCAGATGAAGACCAATCTGCTCGGCATGAGCTTCCTCGACCGCCTGGAGAGCTGGGGTGTGCGCGCCGACAAGCTGATGCTCACAGGCTACCCGGAATTGCCCGATCGCCGCGCGCTCCGATAATTCGCTGCCCGCCCCATGCGCACGATCGGGGCCCAATCGGCCGGGACTGCCTGAGCCGCATAACGCGATCGGCGTTTGTCAAATCGCCCTTGGCCGCTCTGGCGCCAGTCAAACTGACGGAGCCGCGCCATCCAAACAGCCCCGCTTGATCCAGTCCGCGATCTCATCGATATCGGCATCTGCAAAGAAAGAATTCGCGTTGAGCGGCATCCGGCCGAACCGCGCATTCGGGTCGTTTGCATCGAAATCCGGCGTATCGCCCCGTAGGGCGTGAATCATGATCGAGTTGTCTGGATCGCCAACGACGACGACACGCTGCCCCTTGACCGTGCCGTCGGTGACGAACGTGGTGTGGGTCATCTCGCGCCACCAGCGGCCATGGCCCGACAGGTCCGGGTCTGCGCCGACCTTGGTACAACAGGCGTCCATGAAATTCTGGAAATCTGCATAGGTCGTGATTTTGCCTGCCATGTCCGATCTCCCAACCGCTTTGTCACTTCAATTCGGAACCAAACATCACTGACGTTGAAGCACGCGGGCCAATGCCTGCACCATCGGGTCATTGTCGAGGGCGGTCCTCGCCGGCGACCCAGCCTGATTGGTTTTTCGTGATGCCGTCTTGGCGCTGGCCCCTGTCGATAAGGGCGCTGCAATCCGCCGGAATGCCGCGGATGCCAGCATTTGCTGCGCTGGGTCATGTGCATCGAGTGCCATGAACGCGACGAAGTCCCGGCCGAGCTGATTTGACACGGCCTGATGGCATTCCATGCAGCTGGAGCCGTTCCGCTGCTGGTAGGTTTCCATCGTCGTGTTCGCCAGGGTCGAACCAACTCCCAGCGGGAACGGTCCTCCTGCGTTCGTCGGACTTGGTGTCCCCGGCGTGCTTGGCCATTGCGTCATGATCAGCATGTAGTTGGCCCAGACCGTTCCCCTGATCTCGGGGAGATTCCAATACGCCCGGTTCATCTGCATCGTATCGGGCTGGATCGGTTGCAGACGAACGACCTGCATCGGATCCGGGTTATCGCTTGGAGGATTGTCGTCGGAGATCATCTTGGGGGCCGGCGTCGGCGCGAGCCCCGGAGGCGGAGATCCGGAGTTGAACGAGTAAGGAACCTGCGCCGCCTTGGCGTCCGGCTCATCATTTTTTGGTGGAACGTTATCGATATGCTCGAACGAGCTCCAGATCCATTGCGGCCGGAGCTTCGTCTTGATCACGATATGGAGGCCGACGAGCGCGATGTCCCGCTCGTTGCAAACGATGCTTCCGCCGCGCGTCGTCGCGACCGGATCAAAGACCATGGCTTTGGCGATGTAATAGCGGCCGCGGTCGATCCCATCGTTTGGCTTGAGCACCCGCCAGGCAGCTTTCAGCTCAATTGAACCATCCCGAAACGCTCCGGGTTTCGCTGCGGTGGGCAGATTCTGCTTGATGTACCACTTGTTGTTGTCATCGACGATTGAATCGAACTGCTCTCGGTTAAAGCGAACCTCGTAGCGGCTGTACATCCGGCTCTGATCAATCAGCGGATTGGCAAGGCGGGCCAGCGTGAAGGCGGCCTGATTGAAATCCGCGAAATGGCTGAATGCGCTGAGCGTCTTGGTCTGGTTGGTGACAGAGCCTCCGCACGGGTTCGTACCGTCGTAGCTGGCCCATGATGCCGGTTTCGGCGCGCCCGGCGCAAAGACCTCGTAGCGCGCCTTGTAGGTCTCCCAGACGCGGGGGCCCGCGTCGCCGAGCTTCTTGGTCCGATCGGGCTGCCCGCGGTTTGGGGCGCCATCCATAGCCGGCCAGTTCAACGCGACGAAGGCGCGCCAGCTGAAATTGTCAAACCGCGGAAACGGATTGCCAGGCGCATCCGGGACATCATCGATGCGGTCTGGCAGCGCCTGCGGCGTCACATCCTGCGCCGACGCATTGCGCGGACCGAAAAATATCGAGACGCTCACCAGGATCACTATGGCCATGAAAATTGGCATCGCTGGTCCCTCATCAAATCGACCCACATGAAGGGCCCGAACCCAACGTCTCCGACGCGAAAACAACCGCGAACGTCACCGCATGAAATGCTGCGAGGGCCGAAGGATCGTCGGACGAGTAAATAACAGATCAATAAACAATCTTAGATTGCAGAACGCATCCTGTCTAATGCTTTATTGTCGCAAACCCTCTCGATCCACCCATCATTGCGATGTCGAGCATGCGCGACGCCAGAGGCATGTCGGCTCGTCATCATGACGGACAGCGGCCGATCTGGCGCCTCGTAAGGCCACCTTTGCGCCAGCGCGCTGCGCAACATCGGCGCGGCTGCCGGCCAACCGCCTAACCCCGAGCCCCGCGAACAATCCATCGATGTGGCATTTCCTCTATTTACAAACCGCCTAGTCGGTTTATAACGATCTCATTCCCGGATCGGGGTTGGACAAGGCTGCTCCGTGAGGTGCGGCCAAGTGGGAGATTGAGAAGCATGACTGCCAGAGCCGCCTTACGCCGCACGATGCGCGCCCTGCCCTTTGCCGCGGTGTTCGCCGCAAGCAGCGCCTGCGCTGCCGACCTGTCGCCGCGCTACGCCGCGCCCTCCTCCGCCTACACGGCGCCGCAGCCGGTGTATTCGTGGACGGGTCTCTATGCGGGCTTCAACGCCGGCTACGCAGAGAGCGGCGACGACGCGTTCAATAATCTCGTCGGCATCAGCGGCGGCAAGGTCAAGGGCGCCGTTGGCGGCGTGCAGATTGGCTACAACTACCAGCTCTCGCCGATGTTCGTGGTCGGCATCGAGAATGACTTCGAGGGCGGCGACATCAAGAACCACGACGCGCTCAACAGCGCCGCGGTGAGCATCCCCTGGTACATGACCGGCCGCGCCCGCGCCGGCATCGCGACGATGGATTCACGGCTGCTGTTCTTCGGGACCGCGGGTCTTGCCACCGGCGAGTTGAAGGACGGGCCGATCAACAAGATGAAGATGGGCTGGACCGCGGGCGGCGGCGTCGAATGGGCGTTCCTGCCGAAATGGTCGGCCAAGGCCGAATATCTCTACACCGAGTTCAAGCACGACGATCTGCCGGACTGGAACGCCGCCAAATTCCACACCTTCCGCGTCGGCGTGAACTATCATTTCGATCTGCTCCGCTGACGCGGATCGACGAGGAGCCGGATTTTGCGATCCGGCTCTTCACCCGTTTGGGCTAGGCCGCGGCCTCCGCCGGAGCGCGCGCACCGACACGCGCGATCGCATCGCGCAGCACGTCCACACCGGCGCCCGGGTTCACCCCCTGCTCGGCAAGATGGCGGCGGAAGGCGCGCGCGCCGGGCACGGCGTGGAACGCCCCGACGAAATGCCGCGTGATCGCATGCAGCCGCGTGCCCCGCGCAAGCTGCTGCTCGATATAGGGCATCATCGCTTCGAGCGCGTCCTGCATCGTCGCATGCGGCGCCGCTTCGCCGAAGATGTCTTGATCGACGGAGAGCAGCCGCCATGGCTCCTGATAGGCGGCGCGGCCGAGCATCACGCCGTCGACGTGCTCGAGATGCGCTTTCGCCTCGTCGATACCGGGGATGCCGCCGTTGATGATGATGGGCACATCAGGCATCGCGCGCTTGAGGCGATAGACGCGGTCATAGTCGAGCGGCGGGATGTCGCGGTTCTCCTTCGGCGACAGACCGTTGAGCCAGGCCTTGCGGGCATGCACGATCAGCGCATCGCAGCCTGAGGCGACCACTCCGCGCGCAAGCGTATCGAGCGCGACCTCCGGATCCTGATCGTCGATGCCGATGCGGCATTTGACGGTGACGGGAATGGAAACCGCGCCCTTCATCGCGTCGACACATCGCGCCACAAGCTCCGGCTCCGCCATGAGGCAGGCTCCAAAGCGGCCATCCTTCACACGATCCGACGGGCAGCCGACATTGAGGTTGATCTCGTCATAACCGAACTCTTCGCCGATCCGCGCGGCCTGTGCGAGCTCGCGCGGATCCGACCCGCCAAGCTGAAGCGCCACCGGATGCTCGACCGCGTCGAACCCGAGCAGCCGCTCCCGATCGCCATGAATGATGGCGCCAGTCGTCAACATCTCCGTATAGAGCAGCGCCCGCCGCGTCAGATGGCGATGGAACACCCGACAGCGGCTATCGGTCCAGTCCATCATGGGGGCTACGGAAAAGCGATAGTCTTGATATTCCAACGAGTTATCCTATTCTTACAATGGACTAGAGCAGGAACAGGTGCACACGTGTGCACTCCAAACTAGCCAAAATTGCACACGTTTGTACCGCATTTGATCTCGCGGTGCACACGTAGCGCACACGAAATCGGGGTGGAGTATGGCTGCACCACTTGCATCGGCAATTCCGGGCCGCTCGCGCCCGTGATGGCCGATGCCGTGACATCGCAAAAAATTGCGCCGGTTGCGGTGCTCTCCGGCAATCGCAACTTTCCCGGACGCATCCACAGCCAGGTCGAGAACGGCTTTCTTGCCTCGCCACCGCTGGTCGTCGCCTTTGCGCTTGCCGGCGATGCGCGGCGGGATATCCTGCATGATCCGATCGGACGCAGCAGTGATGGCCGCGACATTCATCTTGCCGATCTCTGGCCGAGCGGCGCTGAGATCGATGCTGCCCTGGCCGAGGCGCGAGACGTCAGCGATTACGCCGCCGCCTATGACGCCGCCGAGGCGAGCGCCGACTGGGCCGCGCTCGATGCGCCCCGCGACACGCTGTTTCCCTGGGATCAGGCCTCGACCTATATCCGGCGGCCGCCATTTGCGAGCCTCGGCAAAGGCACGCGTCTCGGCCATTATGCCGCGACGCCGCTGCTTGTGCTCGGCGACGATATCACGACTGACCACATCTCGCCGGCCGGTGCGATACCGGCGAGCGGCGACGCTGGCGAGTATCTCGTCGCGCGTGGCGAAGCACCGCATGATCTCAACGTCTTCGCCTCGCGCCGCGGCAATTGGGAAGTGATGCTTCGTGGTCTCTTCACCAACAAGAGCGTGCGCAATCTCCTCGCACCCGAACTCCGCCCCGGCACCACAATTCACGCCGGCTCCGGCGAACGCCTGTCGCTGTGGCGGGCCGCCGAGCGATACGCCAAAGAAGGCCGCTCCGTCGTTTTGCTCGCCGGAGAGCGCTATGGAATGGGCTCATCGCGCGACTGGGCGGCTAAGGGCGTGGCTCTGCTCGGCGTCCGTGCCGTGCTGGCCCTCAGCTTTGAGCG
Source organism: Bradyrhizobium sp. LA6.8 (assembly GCF_040547935.1). Taxonomy (NCBI): domain Bacteria; kingdom Pseudomonadati; phylum Pseudomonadota; class Alphaproteobacteria; order Hyphomicrobiales; family Nitrobacteraceae; genus Bradyrhizobium; species Bradyrhizobium sp. LA6.8. The sequence goes on along the minus strand of NZ_JBEPQQ010000001.1, from coordinate 887,315 downwards.
CATCCATCGCTCCAACCTGATCGGCATGGGCATCTTGCCGTTGCGATTGCCCTCCAATCGTCGGCCTCAAAGTCTCAACCTACTCCCGAGCGACACGATCGAGATCGATGCTCCGCTCGATGCCATCCGCCCCCGCGGGAGTGTGACTGTACGCCTCCATCGCGGCGAAACCGAGTTGGACAGCTTCCAGGCGACCGCCGCAATCGAAACAGGCCTCGAGTGCGAGATCCTCTGCGCCGGCGGCCTACTGCCTCTGATCCTACAAGGCACTCTAGGATCGTGAATATTTGCGGGCCATGGCGTCAAACATCGTGGCGCTTGAATGCTGGTCAACCATAGTTCGCCTTGGCCCTTGGTTGCATGCACTCGGAAAGGTCGGCACACCGCCATCGTCGGCAATCATTGCATGCGGCTGATGATCTCCGCGGGTATGACGACGCGGCAATGCCCTTTTGGGCGCACGTTTCGGCGTTCAGGCGGCGCTGATGGCTGCAGGCTCGGTTTGTCGACGATGTTCAGGGCACTAAAGGGATAGCCACGTTTGTCGAGGATGGATTTTCTTTGATCTCCCGGTGCACACGTCGTGCACACGCCGCCCTCTAACCGTTTGAAAAACTTAAACTCTCGCTCCAATCCATCATCGGCAAGTTTGCGCTAGTTTCAGCCACCGAGCTCCAACTCGATCCAATCACCGAACGAGCATCTTTTTGACGCCAATCAGTCCAACACGAAGGAAAGGGTCGGAGTGGATGTAGAAATACCGAACCCCCTGCTCAAGCCAGGACGGCAGCTCGTCCAGCGTGACGAGCGTACCTGCGACCTTTCCGGAGGCGCGGATCTTCTTCACTGCAAACGCGACCCGCTCCATCACGGCCTGCGGCCGCGGCTGACCGAACGGCGGCGCCGGCGGATAGCCCATGTTCTGCGAGAGGTCCCCGGGCCCGATGAAAAAGACATCAATTCCCTCGACCGCGGTCAGTTCTTCGATGTTGTCGATCGCCCTGGGAGTCTCGATCATGGCGATGACCAACCGCTTTTCGTAGTCGGCGGGACAGGCATAGCGGACGGCATCGACGATGGCACACGCCTGGTCCGCGGTATCGACCATCGGCACCATCAGTCCGTCCGCGCCGGCGTTGAGATAGCGGATCAAGACCGGCCGCTCGTGGGAGTGGGGGCGAACGATCGCGGCGCCCCCTGCGCCACGAACGGCCTGGGCGGTAACGCGGACATCCTCAAAGCTCCAGGTGCCGTGCTCGCAATCCACGAAGATGGCATCGGCACCGAGTTCCACCAGGCGGACCGCCAGCCCCGACGAGGCGTGATGCGGCGTAAGCATGGTGACCGCTTCGCCCTTGGCGAGACGCTCGCGCAATTTAGCTCCGTTCATTGGGGGTCCTTCTCTGTCAGGTCTTCGGCTTGTCGCTGAGGCCTTCGGGCGCGCCGACCCAGCGCGCGGCCTCGATGTCCGCGGAGGTGTCGCGCATGAAAGTCGGGCAGATGTGCAGCTCGGGGATCACCGCGCCCTTCTGCAGGCTGGCGCAGAGCAGAACCGCGCGCGCGACGTCGTGTGGATGGAGCATCACGGCCCGCTCGCCTTCGAGCGGCGGCCGGGCGCGATTGTCCATGATCGGCGTATCGGTCTCGCCGGGCAGGATGGTCGTCGCACGGATGCCCTGGTTGCGGTAGGTGGTATGCAGGAAGCTCATGAAGTTCTTCACACCGGCCTTGGCTGCGCCATAGGCGGCGCCGCCGAGCAGGTTCGGATTGACGACCGCGAGCGACGAGACGGTAATTACCGTGCCCTCCTTCTTTGCGATCATATCCTCCAACACGGCCTGGGTCAGATTGAACACCGCGGTGAGATTGACGTTCACTGTGGCATTCCACTCGGCCTCAGTGATGAAGCGGGCGTTCAGCACCTTGCTGGCACTGCCGGCGTTGTTGACGAGAATATCGATCGCCCCAACGTTGCGCCTGGCCCAGGCGACCGTCTCCAGAATCGCCTCGCGCGACGCGACATCCAGCACGCGGGCGACGGCCTTGCCGCCCGCATTCTCGATGACAGCGACGACGTCCCGCAGCGGATCGATTCGACGCCCGGTCAGGACGACCGTTGCGCCTTCCTGCGCCAGCAGGATCGCGGTCTCACGTCCGATCCCCGTTCCGGCGCCGGTGACAAGCGCGATCTTTCCATCGAGCAGACCCATGACATTCCTATTCGGCGGCAGTCGCCGCCACGTTTGAGCGCTGATAGCCGTAAATCTGCCTCGCCGCCGCAGGCGTGATCAAGCCTTCGGCGAGGTCGAGCTCGATTGCGGCCGCCGAGCGCTCGGACGTCCGCCCCCATCCGCCACCGCCGGGCGTCTCGACCTCCAGACGGTCACCCGTCTTCAGGACCACCTTTCCCTTGGGAAATTGCGGATCCCCGTTCTTGTACACCTTGCCGGCACTGCCGGACTTGCCATCGACGACGCCGAAGCAGGGATGACGTACGCGCTCCGACGCCAGATAAATGTTCATCGGATTGCGCCCGAGATTGCGCAGCACGACACGCTGGCCGAGGCCGCCGCGGCTCTTGCCGGCGCCGCCGGAGTCCGGAATGAGTTCCTTGCACTCGGTGAGCGCGGGTACCGCGATCTCGAACATCTCAATCGCCGTGACCCTGCAGTTGGATGGGAAGCTCAACGTGTCCAGGCCGTCGAACTCCGCACGTGCGCCCTGCCCGCCGTGAAAATTCTGCACCGAACCATATTGCGAACCGTCGTCGCGCCGTCCCACGCAATTGGCGGCCCAGATCGGCGCGCCGCCGCTATCGCCCATCACCTTATCCGGCACCACGCCTTCCAACGCCTTGAAAATCAGCGATGGGATGACATGCCCGATCAGGTTACGCGAATTTCCCGCCGTCCATTCCTCCGGATTGAGAATCGAGCCGAGCGGCGCCTCGTCCGTGATCGGCGTGATGCAGCCCTCATTGTTCGGCGTGTCCGGGTCGAGCAAGCATTTCAGAGCATAGACCGAATGGGCGTAGCGATAATTGGTCCGGCAGTTGATCGAGTGAAGAATTTGCTCGGATGTTCCGGTGTAGTCGACGTGGATGGAATCGTCGCGGACGATCACAGCCGCCTTCAGCGTCACATCGGTATCGTAGCCGTCGAGCAGCACCTCGGCATTATAGGTGCCATTCGGCCATTGCCGGATGGCGCGGCGGGTCTGCGCTTCGGAGCGGGTGTGGATCGCGTCAGCCAGCTCGTCGATGCCATCGAGATCATATTCGTCGAGGAATTTCACCAGTTCGCGGCCCATGACATTGTTGGCCGCGACCATGGATTCGAGATCACCCATCACCTCGGTCGGAAGGCGAACGGAGGCGGCAATGATGTCGAGCACGTCCTGGTTGGGGACTCCGGCCTTGTGCAGCTTCACGATCGGGAAACGGATGCCCTCCTCGAAGATGTCGCTGGCCTCGGAATGCAAGGGAGCACCACCGATATCCGGCAGATGCGCGATCGAGCCGGCATAGGCCACCACCTTCCCCTTCTTGAAGATCGGCGTGATCATCGTCACGTCAGGCAGGTGCCCGGTGCCGATCTCCGGATCGTTGGTGGCGAGCACGTCGCCTTCTTGCAGGGTCCCGGCCGGAAACTTCGACAGGAAGTATTTCTGCGCGGCGACCGGCAGCGAGGTGATGAATACCGGGATCGACCAAGTGCATTGCGCCAGCGCGCGGCCGCGGCTGTCGAGCAGCACGGTGACATAGTCGTGGTTCTCGCGCACGATCGGCGAGAACGCGGTGCGGCCGAGCACGATGTCGGCCTGGTCGGCGATGAAGATCAGGCGATTCCACATCACCTGCAAGTTGATGGGATCGTTGAAATCGGCGGCGTTCACGGACATAGGTGCGTCGTCCTCAGGCGATGTTGATCACGAGATTGCCGTTGATGTCGACGTGAGCCGTGCCGCTCGGCCCGACGACCGCGGTGGATTCCCGCTGCTCGACAATGGCCGGGCCCTTGATCTCTTCGTCGACCAGCAGCTTGTAGTGATCGTAGACCGGCGTTTCGACGAAGCCATTGCGCTCGCTGAAATAGACCGAACGGTTACCTTTCTTGGCCTCGGCAGCATGCCGCGTGTGCGGGCGGGTCACCTGATCCTTTTGTCCGCTGGAGCGCAGACGCCAGGTGATCACCTCGACCGATGAACCCGAGACAGTGCGGCCGAACAGTTCGCGGTAGAGCTTGTAGAAATTGGCGAGAAGCTCTTCGTGGAACTGCTTCGGCGACAGGCTGCGATCCGGCAGCGCCACCGTGATCTCGTGGCCCTGGCCGACGTGACGCATGTCGACGGTGTAGGTGTTGGTGATCGTCTCGGGCGCAACGCCGGCGGCGCGGACGACATCCGCGCCCTGCGCTGCGAGGTCGCCGAGCAGGCGATCCATCGCGACAAAATCCCAATTGTCGACCTGCATCGGAAAGCTCGCGGAGAGATCGACAGCCACCGGTGCGATCAGCAGGCCGATCGCCGAGGTGACGCCGGCGCCGGTCGGACAGATGATACGCTTGATGCCGAGCTTGCGCGCGATGCCGTAGGCATGCACCGGGCCTGCGCCGCCGAAGGCGACCATCGGCAGGCTGCGCGGATCGACGCCGAGGTCGGTCGCGTGCACCGCCGCCGCCTTGCTCATGGATTCATTGACGAGATCATGGATGCCGAAGGCGCAGCGGGGCACGCTGACGTCGAGCGAGGCCGCCAGCTTTGTCATCGCCGCCAGCGCGGCGTCCTTCGACACCTTGAACGAGCCGCCGACGAAGGATTCGGTGCCCATATAGCCGAGCAGGATATCGGCATCAGTGACGGTCGGCTCGGTTCCGCCGCGCTGATAGGCGGCCGGCCCCGGCATCGCGCCCGCCGAGCGTGGCCCGACATCGAGCAGGCCCAGCGGGTTCTTCGCCGCGATCGAGCCGCCGCCGGCGCCGATCTCGATCATGCGGATCGACTGGATTTTCAGCGGGAAGCCCGAGCCCTTGCGGAAGCGATGATAATGCGCGACCTCGAGATCGGTACCGACCGTCGGCTCGCCGTTCGGGATCAGGCACAATTTGGCGGTGGTCCCGCCCATGTCGAAGGACAGCACGCTGCCCTCGCCGGCGATGTGGCCGAATTCGGCGGCAGCAACAGCGCCTGCGGCCGGACCCGACTCAACCAGGCGCACCGGCAACTCCGCAGCGCGGCTGCTTGGCACGAGGCCGCCCGACGACGTCATCCACAGCACCTGCCGACTGATCCGCTTGGCGGCGAACTCACGCTCGAGATGTGCGACGTGTCCCGACATCTGCGGCCGCGTATAGGCGTTGACGACGGTAGTCGAGGCCCGGTCGAATTCGCGCACCTCCGGGCAGACTTCGGAGGATAGTGACACAAAGATATCTGGGTCTTCCTCACGCAGCAGTGCGGCGATGCGCTGCTCATGATCAGGATATTTGTAGGCGTGCAGCAGGCAGACGGCGACGGATTTGATGCCCCCCTCGCGCAGCCGGCCGGCGATCTCGCGGACCGTCTCCTCATCCAGCGCCGTGATGACCTCGCCATCGGCAGCGATACGCTCGACCGCGCCAAAGCTGTTGGCACGCGTCACCAGCGGATCGGGATATTTCAGGTTCAGATCATAGAGATCGTAACGGCCTTCGTTACGAATACGCAGCATGTCCTGGAAGCCGGCGGTCGAGATGAAGCCGGTCTTGACGCCCTTGCGCTCCAGCACGGCATTGGTGACCACGGTGGTGGCGCCGAGCACCTGAAGCCCGTCGAGAGCGACGTCGTCTCCGAATTGTTCGAGCAGCTCGGACACGCCACGAACCACGGCCTCGGCTGGGTTGGCCGGCGTGCTCAGCACCTTGTGGAGATGCAATTCGCCCTTGTCGTCGAGCAGCGCGAAATCGGTGAAGGTTCCCCCGGTATCGAATGCGAGCTTGGCCATCTTTGTCCTCGAAGCGATTGCCTTCGAAGGTAGAAAATGCGGTTGCGGCCGACCACCACAACTCCCGTCTGCCGCCATAGGTTTTGTTTATGGCCTGACGAAACCGGCGCGATGCAGCCGCCGCGCACGGCGTTGCCCGGACTCTGGCCTGCAGCCGTGTTGCCTAGACCGCTTTGATGCCCTGCGGGTGGCTGCGCATCAGCTTCTCGACCACGGTCAGAAGCACCGAGCGCGTGGCGAGCGCGGGCTCCGACAGCGGCAGATGGTCCGAAATACACAGGGAGACGGTCGCCTCGATCGCGGGACGTACCAGCCGCCGCACTTCGACCCCGCCAAAGCTCGACGCGGTCGCTGCGACCGAGGCCGGCAGGATGGTCGAGCCGAGGCCCTCGGTCACGGCCGCACCGAGCGCGGAGACGGATTCGATCTCGGAGGCGACATTCGGCTTCACCCGTGCCCGCGCCAGCGATTCATCGATCAAGCGCCGCAGGAAATGCCCCTGGCTCGGCAGCAACAGCTTTACGTCGGCCAGCGCGGACAGCGGCAGCGGCTCGTCGGTCGGCTTTTTCGCGACAGGCCCCGCCGGCGAAACGAGATACAACTCCTCACGGAACAGCGGCTGCAGCTTCACGCCTTTGATCGGGCCGGAGCCGTAGATCATGGCCATGTCCATCCTGCCGGTCATGATCAGCTCGCTCAACACATGGCCAAAGCTGTCGTTGATATGGACGATGATCTGCGGATGCAGCGTCGACATCTCCTTCAAGATCGGCAGCGACAACGTGCTCGATGCCGAATAGGTCGCAAGCCCGATCGACACCCGCCCGGCCAGCGCCTTGGTCGATTGATCGATGTCGATCTGTGCCTGCTCGATCTGCTTCAGCAGCAATTGCGCGTGGCGGTAGAGGATGAGGCCGGCCTCGGTCGGGACGATGCCGTGATTGCTGCGCAGCAACAGCTTGTGCTTGAAGTGAGTTTCAAGGGCTGCGATCTGCTGCGACAGCGCCGGCTGAGCCGTGCGGAGCAGCCCGGCGGCGCGCGAGACGCTGCCGGCATCGACCACCTTGACGAAGCTCTTCAGCTTCCTGAAATCGACGCTCATCTGTGTCGAACGCTGGTCCTGAACCGGACGGGCAACGCCCGCGCGGCCGTTCATGAAAACACGATCTGGATCGACACTATCCTTTATCTACGCCATTGATTTCAATCGGTTTCGTCGCCTGCGCGCCGATTTGCTTGATTGCCCTCAGCGCAGCGCCCGGCAGGCCTTCTCAATGCGGTCACAGGCGTCCTTGATCGCCCCCATCGAGGTCGCGATCGACAGGCGGAAATACGGCGAGAGCCCATAGGCAGCGCCCTGCACCGCGGCTACGCCGACATCGTCGAGCAGATAGAGCACGAAATCGAGATCGCTCTCGATGAGCTTACCATCAGGCGTCGTCTTGCCGATCACCCCCGCGCAGCCGGGATAGAGATAGAAGGCGCCATCAGGCACCAGGCAGGACAGGCCGGGGATCGCGTTCAACCGCGCGCAGGCATAGTCGCGGCGCTCCTTGTAGAGCTTGACGCTATCGCGAACGAACGACTGGTCGCTGGTCAGCGCATGGGCGGCGGCCGCCTGGCTGATCGACGAGGGACAAGATGACATCTGCGACTGCAGCTTGTTGATGGCGGCGACCAGTGGCGCGGGACCCGCGGCATAACCGATCCGCCAGCCGGTCATTGCGTAGGTCTTGGACACGCCATTGGCGAGCAGGACGCGGTCCTTCAGGGCCGGCACCGCCGCGGCAAGGGTCGTCGCGGGCTCGTCGCGGTACCAGATCTGGTCGTAGATGTCGTCCGACAACACGAGGACATTGGGATGGCGGAGCAGCACGTCGCCGATCGCCTTGAGGTCTTCGCGGGAATAGGCCGCGCCGGTCGGGTTCGAGGGCGCATTGAGGATCAGCCAGCGCGTGCGCGGCGTGATCGCGGCCTCCAGTGCTCCCGCCGTCAGCTTGAACCCCTGGTTCTCGGAGCAGCGGACGATGACAGGCTTGCCGTCATTGGCGATGACCATGTCGGGATACGAGACCCAATACGGCGCGGGAATGATGACCTCGGCCCCCTCCTCCACGCTCGCCATCAGCGCGAGAAACAGAATCTGCTTGGCGCCGCCGCCGACGCAGATCTCGCTGTCCGAATAGTCAAGACCAAGGCGGCGCTTGTAGTCCGCGATAATCGCGTTTCGTAGCGCGACGGTGCCATTGACGGCGGTGTATTTCGTCTCGCCGCGATCAATCGCCTCATGCGCCGCCGCCTTGACGTGATCGGGCGTATCGAAGTCGGGTTCGCCGATCGCCATGTCGACGATGTCGCGGCCGGCGGCCTTCAGCTCGCGCACGCGCGCGGACGCGGCCGTGGTCGGGGATATCTTGATGCGCGAGACGCGCGCGGCCGGCACGAAAATCGTCACTGTGGTCGTCCTTTTGCGTTTTCGATGATCCGCGCCCGTCAAGCAGGCGCCCATTATCAATGTTCGACGTCGGTCTCGCCGCGCATGCGGCCGGTGAGGAAGAGTTCGCCGAGCTCGTCGTGGGTGATGTCGGCGGGACGGCCGTCCCAGATCACCTTGCCGAGCCGCAGGATGACGGCGCGCTGCGCCACCGCCATCGCCTTCTTGGTGTTCTGCTCGACGAGCAAAATGGTCTGGCCGGCCGCGTTGATCCGCAACAGCTCATCGAAGACGATTCCGATCGCGGTCGGCGACAGACCGACAGAGGGTTCGTCGACCAGCAGGATCTTTGGCCGCTGCAGCACCGCCATCGCGACCTCGAGCAACTGCTGCTCGCCGCCGGACATGTTGCCGGCCAGCGTGTTGCGACGTGTCTTCAGGATCGGAAAGAGATCGTAGACATAGTCGCGCTCGGCCTTCACCCTGCTATCGCGCAGCGTATAGGCCGCCATCTGAAGGTTCTCGTCGACCGTCATGACCGGGAAGTTGCAGCGACCCTGCGGTACCCAGGAGATGCCTTCGGCGAGGATCGCGCGAGATTTCAAGGCAGTGATGTCCTTACCCTGCCAGTCGATGCTGCCGCCCTTGACGGTGGTCATACCGTAGAGCGTCTTCAGCAGCGTCGACTTGCCGGCACCGTTCGGTCCCATCAGGGCGACGAACTGCCCCTGGGGCACGTCGAGATCGACGCCATTGAGGATGTCGAGCGAGCCGTAACCCGCGCGCAGGCCCTTAATTGAGAGAGAAGGTTCAGCCACCGAGGTAGGCCTCCCGCACCGCCTGGTTCTGGACGATTTCGTCGGGTGTTCCTTCCGCGAGCTTACGCCCCTGGTCGAGCACGACCACGCGCTTGCACAGGCTCGTGACCACGTCGATGTTGTGCTCGATAATCAGGAAGCTGACGCCGAAGGAGGTATTGGCGAGGCGGATGCTCTCGACCACACGCTCGATCAGCTTCGGATTAATGCCGGCCATCGGCTCGTCGAGCAGGATGAGCTTTGGTTCCGGCATCAGCATCGAGGCGAACTGGATCAGCTTCTGCTGGCCGCCGGAGAGCTTGCCCGCGGGCTGGAACCGCACGTCCCAGAGCCCTGCGATCTTGATCAGCTCGCGCGCCCGCTCGCGCAGCGCCGCGACGCGATTGCGGGCCGCCGCGCCGATCCCGAAGGTCGACAAGATACCGGGGAAAGTGAACATCTGGCCGGCGATCACGAGGTTCTCCTCGATGTCGAGCGCGGAGAACACCACGGTCTTCTGGAACGAGCGCAGCATGCGCCCCTCCCGCGCGATGTCGTTCAGCGACCAGCCCGTGATGTCCTGCCCGTCGAGCTTCACCGCGCCCGCGCTCGGCCTCGCGAGCCCGGTCACGCAATCGAAGAAGGTGGACTTGCCCGAGCCGTTCGGGCCGATGAGACCGCAGATTTCGCCGCGGCCGACATGCAGGTCGACACCATCGACCGCGCGCACTGCGCCGTAGGATTTGCAGAGGCCGGAGATATCGAGAATTGGCAGGCCGGTCATTTGCGCCTCTCGAGGAATGACCAGAACCGGCCGATCAATGGCGCGAATCCGCTCGGGAACCAAAACACGAGCGCAAGCAGGAAGAAGCCATAGGCAATCATGCGCAGTTCCGGCGCCACGCGTAGGGCTTCCGTCAGGCCGACAAACATCAAGCTGCCGAAAATGACGCCCGAGATTGTCCCCGCTCCTCCGCCGAGCACGATGATCAGCATCGTCGTCGAGTAGTACATCTGGAAGGTCAGCGGGCTGACGACCGTCAGGTAATGCGCATAGAGGCTGCCGCCGAGGCCGGCGAAGGCGGCGCTGATCATGAAGACGACGAGTTTGTAGTGCCAGGTCGGGATGCCCACGGATTCAGCGAGCGTCTCGTTCTCGCGAATGGCGATCATGTTGCGGCCGGCCGGCGATCGCACGATCAGATAGATCGCCAGTGTCGCGAGGGCAGCGATGACGAGGACAAGATAATAGAAGCCGACGGTTCCGGAGACCGTGAACGACGCCGGCCCCAGCGCGAAGTAAGGCTTGGGAATCGCCGCCAGCCCCATGTCTCCGCGCGTCAGGCTGATCCAGTTCTTGGCGATGGCCTGCCCGATGATGACGAAACCGAGCGTGCACATCACGAACGACGTCGCACGCAGCCTCAGAGCGGGAATTCCGAGCGGCGCCGCAACCGCGCCGGTCACGAGGCCGGCGGCGAGGAAATTCAGATAGAACGGCGTGCCGAAATGGACCGCCAGCAGCGCAGAAGTATAGGCCCCGATGCCGAAGAACGCCGCCTGCGCTAATGACAGGAGACCGGTGTAGCCGAGCAGCAGATTGAGACCATGTGCTGGCAGCAGGAAGATCAGCGCGATGATGATCGCATGCAGCGGGTAATTCCCGAGGAACAGCGGCGCGACGCAGGCCAGCGCGATGAGCGCGAGGCCAAACGGAATACGGAGATCCCGCCCTGTCGCCGCAACCGGGCTTTCGGCTGGTGTCATGGTCTGCTCTCGGACGATCTCAGTCATGTCACATCCATGGCAATCAGAAGCGGGCCTGCGCGGAGAACAGCCCATGCGGACGCCACATCAGCACCAGCATCAGGGTCGCAAAGCCCACGGTGTCGCGGAACTGCAGTCCGACATAAGTCGCGACCAGGCTCTCTGCGATGCCGAGGATCATCGCCGCCACGAACGTGCCGCGGACGTTACCCAGCCCGCCCATGATGATGATCGGCAGCGTCTTGAACGTGATGAGCTCTCCCATGCCGCCGTAGACGCTGACGTTCACGGGCGCTGTGAGCACGCCTGACAGGCCGGCCAGCGCCGCGCCGAGGATGAAGGTCCAGAGCGCGATATGGCGGACGTCGATGCCGACCACCGCGCAGCACTCGATGTTCTGCGAGACCGCCCGCATCGCCTTGCCCATCCGGCTATAAGTGACCATCAGCTCGAGGCCGACGAACACGATCAGGCCGATGACGATGATCAGGATACGCTGCTCTGCCAAAGTGAAGCCGAACAGAGTCACCGGCTCGATATAGCCGCCGGAGAAGAACTTGTAGCCGCCGCCAAAGACCAGGATGACGGTGTTCTGCAGGATCAGGGCGACGCCCAGCGTCGCGAGCACGCCGGCCTCGGCCGGCGCCCCCACGATCCGCTGCATCACGAAGTTGCCGACCACCACGGCGATCACCGCGGTGGCAACCACGCCGATCACGACCGCTACCGGATACGGCAGATCGAAATACTCGATCGCGAACCAGGCCCCGAAGGTGCCGAGCATGTAATATTCGCCATGGGCGAAATTGATGGCGCGCAGCACGCCGAAGATCATCGTCATGCCGACGGCAACGATCGCATAAACCGATCCGGAGACGATGCCGTTAACAACCTGCTCGATGATCGTATAGAACATGTGGTCTGCCGTCCCGTTGCCTTACTTGGGATAGTCGATCTCGGCCGAATAGGCTCCTTTGATGGCCGGCTTGCCGTTCTCGATCTCGAGCAGGATCATCGGCAGGCGCGCCTGATTGTGGTCGTCGAAGGTGACTTCGCCCACCGCGCTCGCATAGTGGATATTGGAGAGCGCGGTACGAACCTTCTCGCGGTCGATGCTCTGGGCCTGCTCGATTGCCTTGGCCAGAAGATGCGTCGTCTCCCAGTGCACATAGGCGTGATTGTTGGGGGCTTCGCGATACTCGGCGGTGAACTTGTCGACGAAGGCCTTGCTCTTCTCGGACTCATAGGCCGGAAGCCAGGCCGCGGCCTCGATTGCTCCCTCGAGCGCCTTCGGTGCCGCCTTGATGGAGCTTGCTGTATTGAACTCGGCGTTGCCGATCAGGGGGATCTTGCCGGCAATCCCGGTTTCGATCATTTGACGACCGACGATGGGTGTGGAATCGGCATTGCCATACATGATGATGGCCTGGGCACCGGAATCGCGGATCTTGGACAGGACGCTGCGGAAATCGACCTCGCCTTCCTTGTAATAGTCTTCCGTCAAGATCTGACTCTTGAAGCGCGGCAGGTACTTCTTGGTAAACTCAATGGCCGCACGCCCGTAGTCGGTGTCGACCGATAGCACGGCGTATTTGGAAAATCCCTTCTTCTCGGCGGCGTATTGCAGCACGACGAGGGCGCGGTTTTCGTCGGTCGGATAATTACGATAGGTCCATTTGAATCCGCCGACGCCCGCCTTGTAGGTGATCTTCGGATTCGACGAGGCGGCATTGAGGAGAAGCACACCGGCGTCCTCCGCGACCGGCTGCATCGCGAGCGTTACCGAGCTCGAGACGTCGCCAATGATGAAGTCGACCTGGTCCTGATCGATGAGGCGCCGGGTTGCCGAAACACCCTCGACCGGGGTGCCTTGGCTGTCGCCGGCCAGGATGTTGATCTTGCGCCCGCCGACGCCGCCAGCGCCGTTGATTTCCTTCGCCGCCATCTGGGCACCGCGCATCGAGAAGGCGCCGTACCGGGCATTGGGTCCGCTCATCGGCGCGACGAGACCGAGCCTAACCGTCCCATCTTCGCTTCGCGCCGCGAAGGCGCTGGAGGAAGCGGTCTGTAGTCCAATCAGGGCGGTTCCGATGCAAAATCCTCGTCGGCTCAACTCGATGGTCATTTGCCCGCTCCGTTGCTGCTACAAAATGATGCGCCCGCGAACGCCGCCACTTCTGTGGTCTTGCCCTTGGAATTTTTTGCTGCGGCCGACGGTAAAAAATAGATTTACGTTCGATGACAGGGGAAGCACGACTGTCCTCTGCCGCCATAGTGAATTCTTATGGCGCCCCTGAGTTCTGTCGATTTGCCGCGCTCGATATGCAGCTAGCGCGCGCGAGAGGGACCGCTAACAAATGCCCGCTTGAATCACGTTCGCCGTGTGCTCAGTTCCGAACGGCCCCTCTCGCCCCGCGCGCGAACCGGCGCGAACGGCGCTTCTGCTACCCCGCGCCTCGACCGAAATCGTCGAACAGTAAAGGCGGACGAGCAGTCCAGCGCCCCGGTGCGGCGCCACCCGCATCGGAAGGCCTGATCACGTTAGCTGTGATGAGATTTTTCTTGATCTCCCGGTGCACACGTCGCGCACACGGCACCTCCTAACGCATTGAAAAACTTGAACTCTCGCTCCAATCCATCATGGGAGCCGTAGAAAACTTCCAACGCAAGTCATTCATTTTATTGAACTATTTTATCTAGGATCGACCCCGTATGTGACTGGATCGACTGAGAAATTTGGTACGACGAGGCTTTCGCAGATTGCTCCTTCTAGGCTCATCTATGTCCGAATTGGAAGCGAAAATCTGGCCTTCGGATTCTCACCACGCACACGAAAACCCCATGTACACGTCACTCGCGCAGCGCTCGCCCTTTACGCGGGTCACATTGAAGGCGAATTCGCGCAAACCGGGTCGACATTTGGCCGGCACGTTTTGCGGGAGATCACAAGTGGGAAGAGGTGGTACGCAGCACTCACGGCGATCTTGTGTTGGTGGCAGATGTCTACGAGTCGCGAGCTCTCCGAATTTCCACAACTGAGCTTTGCCGCGGTGCGATCTATGAATTAGCCCAACCCGGCAATCCGACGGGTCACCAGCATCAGAGCCATCGAGCGCGTTTGAAGCGCAGGTAAAGCACCCCGCAAAGCAGGATGATAACGCCCACTACGACAAAGTAGCCGTATTGCGTCTTCAGCTCGGGCATATTTTCGAAGTTCATGCCGTAGATTCCGGCAATCGCGGTGGGTACGGCCAGTATGGCGGCCCAGGCGGCCAACTGCCGCGTGATCACGCCCTGACGCTGCTGCTCCAACAGATTGCTCACCTCGAAAACCGAAGTCAGAACGTCTCGCAGGGAGTTCACCATCGCTTCGACGCGCCGCACATGGTCCAGGACGTCCTGGAAATAAGGACGAGCGTTGGCGTCAAGACACGGCGTCTCGAGGTGCACGAGCCGGCCACAGACCTCCGTCATCGGGCCGATAATTCGCTGGAAGCGGATCAGTTCTTGGCGAAGCCCGAAGAGCCGCTTGACGTCCGCGCGGCTAAGAAAGCTGTCGAGAGCGCTTTGCTCCATGGTGAGAACGCGTTCCTCGATCGTCTCGACCACCGGAAGATAGCCGTCGACGATAAAGTCGAGGATGGCATGGAGAACGTAGTCGGGGCCATAGCCCAGCAGGCTGGGGGCTGCTTCGAGCTGGGCGCGGAGATTGCTATGCGCGCGCGCCGAGCCATGCCGAACCGTGATGATGAAATTCTTCCCGACGAAAATTGCGGTTTCACCATAGGCGATGCGGTCGTGCTCGAGATGGGCGGTGCGCGTCATCACGAACAGCTGGTCGCCATAAACGTCGACCTTCGGCAATTGGTTCGCTTTGAGGGCATCCTCGATCGCGAGAGGATGAAGTCCGTAGTTCTTCTCGAGTTGTTCAAGCTCCAGCTCTGGGGGCTCGAACAATCCGATCCAGACAAATTCGGATTTTCCCTTGCAATCGATAGGCTCGTCCAATGAGACGGCTTTTGCCTTCTTGCCATGACGATACAAATGGGCTGCTACGACGCTCACAACGAGCTTCCTCCAAACCTGTCGAGCGGTGTGCACCACCCCGTCACCTTAAATCGCCTGCCTTCATTTTGTTGCAGGCTTGGAGCGCGGGATGGTTCGGATTCAATCTGACGGTCGGGCATCGCGTTTGACCCGCGCATGTTGACGGTCAAGCACCAAGGCTAAGATGCGCACGACGACGTCGATCTGCGCATCCGGTGACGAAGGGCGTTCATCAGGGTCGAATGCGATTCCAACCACGGCATTCCGGCCTTCGTCCGTCTCCACGGGCCAGAAATCAAAGCGGGAGGCCAGATTGGGGTAGATGCCACTGCGTATGACAGTTCCGGTCGCCAGGGACGATCGTGCCGCCTCCAACTCGGCCTCCTGCGGCTCCACGTCTCCGACTTGCTCGAGGGAAACCACCCTGCCCTCCCTAACGAGCATCACGATGACGGGAACCTGGAAAAGCGTTGCCAGTGCCCGGGCCGTAACCGAGACGATCGTCTTCGTATTGTCGGCCGCGACGACATCACGGCAATAGCCTTGCAGCAAGGTCGCGCGCCTTCTCGACAGCTTCGCTTCGGTCGCCCTCTGCCGGGAGGTGAAGGCAACTGCACTCACGATGACCCCGACCACGAACAGCAGCCCAATCGCCCAGATGTTCGCGGGGTCATCGACCACCAATGAGTAGCGTGGCTCGGTCAGGAAGAAATTGAATGCCAGAGCACCTGATATCGCCGAACAGAGTGACGGACCGAGGCCGAGACTCACCCCTGCGATGATCACTGGAAGTACGAAGATAAGCGACAGGTTGGGGATCGTGACGCTGCTGTCAATACCGACAGCGATGACCGTCGCAGCGGCGGTCATGGCGATTGAAACAAGGTAGCGCGCCAGTTCCGATGCTACCGGCCCCAGAAGGGGCTCGGCATCAGGCGCCGGCGTGATGTCCTGCGGCACCTTCGATTCAACATCCGTCACCACTTGAACTCCCGCCTGGCAGGCGACACACGTCGGCCGAAAAGCAAGCCCGTCAGCGTGCGCTTGCGGCGCTGATAGCTAACCGAGCATACAACAACTCCATCCACATGTGAGCCGCATCAAAGGCAAATTCAACGTCGCGCGAAGCGCGCCGTCGCCCGGAGTTTCAGGTATTTGATTTTCCGATTGGCGGTTGGCTGAGGCAGTGCCGCGGGTCCGCCATTAGCGCGCGATCATTCCTGTCCAGGGCGCGGAGAGGTGATCGACCGTGGGGGAGAGACAGACTCGGCCAGATATTTCGCACGCCATTTCGGCCCTGGGCCGCGCATGTAATGATTTTCCGGCCGGTATCTGGCGGACGGTCCGTACCAGGCCGGGAACAGGAACGTCATCAGCACCTCAAGGGCGCGATAAGTGACGAGCATCAGCCTAGCGAACGATTCCCTTGCCATATTGCCCCCGAAGCCAGACGCCGCCGATACCCGCGTTCGCACTCTTGGTTCGCACTCTTGGGAGTGAGATCGCGGTCAATCCGGAATGAATTGGTTCGATCCTCGAGAGCAGACCGGCTGCGATGGTGATCGGCACCTCGCCATCCTGGCCTCCACGAACGGATATCGCATGGAAGCATGATGTGGGTGATCGGATAGGAAATCGAGATAGCCCGGCGTCCGCTCATATAGGCGCCGCATAGTGTGCACGACTGCCCGAGAACCGAAGTTCATCAGTCGCCGTCGCGAGCAACGGCAGACGTTTAGCGGCCATGACGGTCGTCGCAATGCTGGCGAATGGTCGTCGGCCGGCGGTGCGCTAGTTCTTCTTCTTGGACGCCTTTGTATCCGTGGCGCGAGCGCCACCCCAGGGATCGTACTTCTCGTCAGGCACCGGAATCCTGTCCAGCGCGGCCTTGTAAGCCTTCTCGTCGACCTTTGGCCGGCTTTCGACGGACGGACCTGAGTTGCCGCGGCCTCGGCCAAAACCCTGTGCGTTGGCCATGAAAGTAGAGGCCAACACGGCCGCGACGGCAACAACGAGAGCCGGGAGTGCGCGCCTTCCGCCGACCATGCTCATTCCTCCTGCGGCGCCAACGCCTATTGTCCGGATGGTGTGCGGACGCCGTGCCAAGCGTCGCGCACCTGGTGATAGTGGGCCTCCGGCAGATAATCCGGCGTATCGAGATTGAGCGTGCGGACATCCAGCCGGCCGACGGCGCTGAGCAGCGTGTAGGAAGCGATCACCCGGTCGCGCTGCGCCTGGATCTGACGCGAACGGGCCGCGGTGAGGTCCTGCTGGGCGTTAAGCACGTCGATCGTGGTGCGCTGTCCACCGGACGCCTCGCGGCGCACCCCCTGCAATGCGACGTCTGCTGCCTTCGCCTCCGACTCGGCCGCTGTCAGTGCGACCTTGGTGCCCTCATTGGACACCCACGCGCCGACAACGGCCGTCCGCGACTGGCTCCTGACCTGCTCAAGCACCAGACGGCTTTGCGAGGCGAGTTCCTTGGCCTGGCGCGTCTGGGAGGCCGCGGTACCGCCGTCATAGATCGGCACATTGATCTGGCCCAGGATCGAGGCCTGATTGGTCGCAAACGTGCTCAGCGTCGAATCCGAGTCCTTGGAGCGGCTGGCGTTCGCCTGTACGGCAGCCGTCGGGAGCAGACTGCCTTCTGCGACCTTGATGGTGGTCTGCGCGACATCCATATCGTAGCCCGCACCGAGCACCGCCGGATGCTCGTGATTGGCGGTCTCGATCGATGCCGGCATCGTCACGGGTGATAACCGATCGACTGGCGTGGCCGGCGTCAACTGACCGGGCGCCCCGCCGATCACCTGGACGTAGGTCGCCTTGCTGATGGCAAGCGTCACCTCAGCGGCATTGAGATCGGCAAGGCCCCGACTGAGGCGCGCCTCGGCCTGGGCTGTATCGGTCGGCGTCACATCGCCCGCATCGAGACGCTTCTTCGTCGTCGCCTGGATCTCACGCAGCACTGCGACGTTGGTGCGCTGCGCCTCAACCAGGGCCTGATTGGCCAATACGTTCATATAGGCCGTGACGGCGTCGAGCAGCACGCCCTGCCCGGTGTTACGCAGCGCCTCGCGCCCCGACAGAACCTGATACTCGGCGACGCGCACGCTGTTGGCGGTCTTGAAGCCGTTGAACAGAACCTGGCTGACGGTCACGCCAATCGTCCAGGGACGCAGTGTCGCGCCCTGAATCGTATTGTCGGGCAGCGTATTCCTGACCGCCTGCAAACCCGCGCTGAGGCTCGCGACCACCTGCGGCCGGTAGCCGGCGAGCGCCTGCGGCACGTTCTCGTCCGTGCCGCGCTGCCGGGCACGATCGGCGTTGAGCTGCGGGCTCGACTGATAGGCCCTGACCAACGCCTCGGACAGCGTTTCCGCGCGCGACGGCCCGCAAACCATCATCGCCGCCCCGGCAAGGAAAAGTACCAGTGACCGGCCGGACGCTCGCACAGCCCCCCTGACGATCTTGTTACGCACGCCCCACCTCATTCTGCCGGCGCCAACTGAGGCTGCGCCGCCAGGCCCGGCCGGGTCCGCCGCGAGAACATCGAGATCAGCGCTGGCAGCGTGACCAGAATGACGATCGGCGCCAGCATCATTCCCGCGACGACCACGACCGCGAGCGGCTTCTGCACCTGCGAGCCGATGCCGCTGGAGAGCGCCGCGGGCAAGAGCCCAATGCCCGCGACCACGCAGGTCATCAGCACCGGACGAAGCTGAAGCTCGCCGGTGCGCAGGATGGCGGCACCGCGTTCCATACCCTCGTCGATCAGCGCGTTGTACTGGGACAGGATGATGATTCCGTCCATCACCGAGATGCCGAACAGTGCGATGAAGCCGATTGCAGCCGAGACGCTGAAGGGAATGCCGGTCACGAGCAGGCCCAGGATGCCGCCGAGCACGGCCATCGGGATCACACTCATGGTCAGGACGGTGTCGATGATCGAGCCGAAATTGAACCAGATCAGCATGGCGATCAACGCGAGGCTGATCGGCACCACGATCGACAGCCGTCGGATCGCATCCTGTAAATTGCCGAATTCGCCGACCCATTCGAGATGCGAGCCCGCCGGCAATTGCACGTTGGCCGCAACCTTCTCCTGCGCCTCCTGGATCGCGCTGCCGAGATCGCGCTCGCGCACCGAGAATTTGATCGGCAGATAGCGTTCCTGCTGCTCACGATAGATATAGGCGGCGCCGGACAGGACCTTGACTGTCGCGACTTCGCTCAGCGGCACCTGCGTGACGCCGTTCGGCCCCTGCGCCCCAATTCGCAAATTCTGGATTGCCTCGGCGCTCTTTCGGAACTGTGGTGCAAGGCGGACGATGATCGGGAAATGCCGGTCGGAGCCCGGCTCGTAGAGGTCCCCGGCGCTGTCGCCACCGATCGCGGTCTTGATCGTCGCATTGATATCGCCCGGCGACAGCCCGTACCGCGCGGCACGGGCACGGTCGACATCGATCTGGATGGTCGGTTGGCCGAGCGAGGTGAAGACCGCAAGGTCAGTGATCCCCTGAACGGTGGCGAGCTGCGCCTTGATCTTGTTTGCGGTGTCCGTCAACGCCTGGAGGTCACTGCCATAAAGCTTGATCGAGTTCTCGCCCTTCACGCCCGACACGGCCTCCGACACGTTGTCCTGGAGATATTGCGAGAAGTTGAACTCGACGCCCGGAAACTTTTCCTGAAGCTGCCCCAGCAGCGTGGCAGTCAGCGCGTCCTTGTCCTCGCCCTCAGGCCATTCCTTGGCGGGCTTGAGCGGCGCAAAGAATTCCGCATTGAAGAAGCCGGCGGCGTCGGTACCGTCGTCTGGCCGGCCATGTTGCGATACCACCGACTCGACCTCTGGCCGGGCAGCGATCACCTTGCGCATCTGGTTGACGTAGGAGTTACCCTCCTGGAGCGAGATGGTCGGCGGCAAGGTTGCGCGGATCCAGAGATTGCCCTCCTCCAGCTTGGGCAGAAACTCGAGCCCGAGCAATCGCACGGCGACGATCGTGATCAGGACCAGGACGGCGCCGCCCGCCAGCACGACGCGGCGATGCGCGAGCGATCGCGCCAGCACCGGCATATAGATCCGATGCACCCAGCGCATCAGAAACGTCTCGGTCTCCTCGACATGGGCTGGAAGGATGATGGCGCTCAGCGCCGGCGTGACCGTGAAGGTCGCAAGCAGGCCGCCTGCAAGGGCATAAGCATAAGTCCGTGCCATCGGACCAAAAATATTGCCTTCGACGCCACTCAAGGTGAACAGCGGCAGAAAGGCCGCGATGATGATGGCAGCGGCAAAGAAGATCGAGCGCGACACGTCCGAGCCAGCCGTCAGGATGGCATGATGCTTCATGTCCATGACAGTGCGTGACGAAATCGTCGCCCGCTCGCCCGGCGTCAGCCGCTCGGTATGCGACAGGCGCCGGAAGATCGCCTCCACCATGATCACGGTCGCATCCACGATCAGCCCGAAATCGATCGCCCCGACCGATAGCAGATTGGCGGATTCGCCTCGCAGCACGAGGATGGTGACCGCGAAAAACAATGCAAACGGAATCGTTGCGCCGACGATCATCGCGCTACGCAGGTCCCCGAGGAAGACCCACTGCAACAGCACGATCAGGCCGATTCCGACCGCCATGTTCTCCAGCACGGTGTGGGTCGTGGTCTGGATCAGGTCCTTGCGGTCATAGATGCGCTCGATACGCACGCCAGGGGGCAGGATCGACGAATTGTTGATGCTGGCGACGAGCTCTTCGACGCGCGAAATGGTCGGCGAGCTCTGCTCTCCGCGGCGCATCAGGACGATGCCCTGGACGATGTCGTCGTCCTGATCCTGGCCGGCGATGCCGAGCCGCGGTTGCTCGCCGACGGTGACGGTTGCGACGTCGCGGACCAGCACCGGCGTGCCGCCATTGGAGGCCACCATCGTATTTTCGAGCGCGTGGATCGAACGGATCAGGCCGACGCCGCGAACGACGGCGGATTGCGGGCCGATATTGACGGTGTTGCCGCCAACGTTGACGTTGGCGTTGTTGATAGCCTGTTGAAGTTGCGGGAGCGTCAAGCCGCTCGCCACGAGCTTGTTGAAATCAGCCTCAACCTCGTAGGTTTTGGTCTTGCCGCCCCAGCCAGTTACATCGATCACGCCCGGGACAGTGCGGAAGCGCCGTTGCAGGACCCAATCCTGCAACGTCTTCAGATCGAGCACGGAGTAATTGGGCGGCCCCACCAGCCGGTAGCGGTAGATCTCGCCGATCGGGCTCAGCGGCGAAATCTGCGGCTGCGCATTGTTCGGCAGCGGCGGCAATTGCGAGAGACGATTCAGGACCTGTTGGAGCGCTTGCTCGTAGGTGTAGTCGAAGGAGAACTGCAGCTTGACGTCG
The DNA here is from genome assembly GCF_040547935.1 of Bradyrhizobium sp. LA6.8. Lineage (NCBI taxonomy): Bacteria > Pseudomonadati > Pseudomonadota > Alphaproteobacteria > Hyphomicrobiales > Nitrobacteraceae > Bradyrhizobium > Bradyrhizobium sp. LA6.8. The sequence goes on along the minus strand of NZ_JBEPQQ010000001.1, from coordinate 865,910 downwards.
GACAAGCCGTACAACGAGATGGTCCGGATCACCTTCATGTTCTTGATGCCGGCGACCTGAGTCTCCAGCGGGATCGTGATGTAGCGCTCGATCTCTTCGGCCGACAGCCCCGGACTTTGCGTCACGATGTCGACCATCGGCGGCGTCGGATCGGGATACGCTTCGATGTTGAGCTGCTGAAACGCGATCAGGCCGCCGACCAGCATGGCGGCGAACAGGCCGACCATGAGGAAGCGGCGACTGACTGCGAAGGCGACGAGACGTTCCATGTGAACCGGCTTGCCTTGAGTTAGCTGCCGGAAGCGGCACGGTCGATGAACAGGCTTCCGCGCGTGACGATCTTTTCGCCGGCCTTCAGGTTACCGCGCGCCTCAACGAGGTCGCCATTGGTCAACCCGATCTGGATTTCGCGCAGCTCGACGGAACCGTCGTCGCGCGAAACCCAGACCCGGACCCGATCGCCCTCGAAGATTAGAGCCTGCTTCGGCACGCCGACCGAGGGACGGCTTTCGCCGGCATAGACGGTAACGTTGGCGAACATTTCCGGCTTGAGCGATCCGTCCCTGTTGTCGATGGTGGCGCGGACCATGAGACGCCGCGTCGACGGATCGATCGCGGCGGCGACGTAATCCACACGCGCCTTGAACTCGCGACCGGGAAGCGCCAGCACCGTAAAGGCGATATCCTGCCCGATGGCGATGTCCGCAGCCTCGCTCTCGCGCACGAAGGCCGTGAGCCAGACCGTCGAGAGGTCCCCGATCACGAACACCGGATCGCTGGCGCTACTGCTGATGAACTGGCCGGGACCGATCTTGCGCTGCACGACCGTGCCGCCGATTGGCGAAGTGATCGGCGTCTCGGCGCTGATCTGGCGCGTCTCCTGGAATTTGGTGATCTGATCCTCGGACCGCCCCAGGATACGCAGCCGATTATGCGCCGCCTCGAGCGCGGTCTCCGCCGAGCGCATGTCATTCTGCGCCGTGATGAGATCGGCTTGCGCCTGCTGCCAGTCCTTGAGAGGCACCGCTTTGCCGGCATAGAGGTCGTTGGCACGCTTCTCGACGATCTGCGCGAGGTTGAGCTTGGAGCGCGCGGTATTGAGGCTGCCGAGCGCCGTCACGAAATCGTTCAGGCCCTGCACGGTGTCCGTGGCTTCGACCACGAACAGCGGCTGCCCGCGCTCCACGACATCGCTGGGCTTCACCAGAAGTTTCACGACACGGCCCGCATAGGGCGAGAAAATCGGCGTGGAGCTGTCTTCGTTGACGGCGATCTTGCCCTCCGTGACGTGCTCCGCACGAAACACCCGCTCCGTCACCGGCGCAATCGAGAGCGTCGCCAGCTCGGATGCGGTCGGAACGTAGCGCGGCGGCTTTACCTTGGCCTGGCTCGACATCTCCATGGATCTTCCATGTGACGCGAGCATCCGCGTCGCGCCGACGGCCGCAATGGCAAGCGCGATCGCCGCAGTCGCAAGCGTAACGATTCTTTTCCGGCTAAGGCTCGAACCGGCGTTCATGATGCAAACGCGCGCATTGACTCATGCACTCCCGTGCCTCCTGCGAGGCTTTGGCTTACTCGCCCAAACGGGGCTCAATTCCGAACGCGGCCGCGCCACATCGGCGATCTCGACCCGCGGTAGTACCGCATCGGACCGTGATTGCCGGACATGCCGTCGGCGATCCGCCGTGATGCTCCCAGGCTGTCATGGCGTCGGCAGCGCGTAGCATGGTTCGCTTGCACAGAACTGACAGCACGTCCCGTCAACATCACACTCGCGGCAACGGAGATCCCGATCCGCACGGCGCGTCCGCTCACAGGGCACGCCGTGCCGATCGATCTCATTGGCTCGGCCACATCGGATATTTGGGCCCGCCGTAGTAGCGCATCTGGTGAGTACCCGGCGCATCTGTTGCGGTGGCACCGAGATCGCTCACGCATCCGGCAAGGCTGGCGCCAAGCCCAACGAGAGCGATCATCGCCGCAACTTTCAGTCTTCGTCTCGAGCCGATCATGCAGTCCCCCTGCCTCCTGGCGTCAATACTTCGCGACCACCGCGTTGCCGCCGAACTTGAAGTCGAGCCCGACCATCACGGTCGAATAGGTGTTCGCCACCGTGTACGGCAGCACACCGTTGGTCGGCGCATCGCGATGGAACGTGCCGTAGTCGAAATAGCGATACTCGAACTTTCCGATCAGATTGTTGGTGAACGCATAAGCGATGCCACCGCCGGCGGTCAGGCCGCTCCGTGTGGCCTTGAACGTGTCCACGCCGACGCCGGGATTGGTGTTGGTATGCGTCAGCTCGCCATAAGCCCAACCGCCCGTGAAGAACAGCAACAAGCGATCGACCGCGATACCGCCGCGCCCCCGCAGCGTGGCACCCCAGCCCAGCTTTGTCGCGTCGTTCCAGCCGAGCGCGAAATTGTCGTTGCCCTTGATGTCAGCGCCAAAGCCGTCTGCTTCGATGCCGACGACGATGTTGCCGCTCTGCCAGTTGGCGCCGATCTCGCCGCCGCCGAAGCCGCCCGTCGATTCGTAGTTCGCCGTGAAGTTGGCGAAGCCAACCGGGCCGGTGGCGTTGTTCACGTTGTGATTGCCGAGCCCCCAGCCGCCGAAGACGCCGACGTAGAAGCCGGACCAGTCATAGGCCGGCGCCGCGACTGGCGGAGCCTTGCCGTAGATCGGCAGATCGGCGCCAAACGCCGGCGACATCGCCGTCAATGCGCCCAATGCAACCGTTGTGAGAAGAATCTTTTTCATTGTTTGCCCCTGTCGAATGTCTCTTCCGAAGCGGGTGGCGCTCGCGGCGCCACCCGTCCGCAGAATCAGAAGTGGATGATGATGTCAGCCGAACCGATGACGGCCGTCTTCTTGTTCGGGGGAATGCCGAAGTTGGCGTTACCGTTGAACGCCGGCGCGTCCAGCGCGTGATACACCGACACTTCGGGCCGGATCTCGATCTGCGGCGAGAACCAGTGCTGCCAGCCGATCCCCGTTTCGACGTAGCGCGTCTTCACACCGGTACGCTGTCCCTGCTTGTCGTCGAACCACTCGAGACGATAGGAGATGTTGTCCATCTTCGTCGGGCTGTAGTTCACGTAGGTCAGGAAGGTCTGGACCGACGCCGTGCACGAGAGCTGGGTTGCGTTGCCGCAATGCGCGCCGAACGGTGCGTTCCAGGGCATGACGTCGAGCGAGAACGGTGTACCGCTGGCCACGAGCGCGACCGAGGCCGGATTGTCGAGGTTGAGCACGTTGTTCTGGTGCTCGTTATAGGTCTCGAACGAGATGTGCCACTGATCGTTGAACTTGTGGTAGTAAGTCAGCCCGTACCACTGGAGATTGTTATAGCCCCAGGTGCCGTTGTTGATGCCGTTGGCGATCACGTAGACGCCGTCATTGCCGCTGTCGGTCACATAACGAACGGCCGCACTGAAGGTCGGCTGCGCGCCGGGATCTTTCAGCATGGTGCTGTCCGGGAACAGCGGATTTGGATTCGCATTGGCGATCTTGGCGCCGACATGCCACGGCATTGCTTCGGTGCCGACCGAGAAGCCTCCCTGGATCATCCAGTTCTTGTTCAGCGCGAGCGAGGCGTTGATGCCGGTGTTGGTATAGTTGTCGAACGTATACGTCATCGAATGCGTATACATGTAGTTGTTCGGCGCGAGTTGCGCCTCGATGTCCGGGATCGAGATGTAGCGGCCGAACCTCAGCAGAAGGCCGTCGGCCAGATAGGGAATGAAGACCTCGCCATAGGCCATCGGCATGTCATAGCCGTAGTTCCTGTTCTGCTGAAGGAGCTGATTGCTCCACAAGCCGTAAGCCGTGGTGTAGCGATAGTTCTCGCCATAGATCGGCGCGATGCGGAAGCCCCAGTCGATGTGGTCCTTCTGGACTGTGTCGGGCAGTCGCTCGATATAGACCACGGCCTGATCGAGCTGAACCGTGTTCGGATTGTAGTCGTATGCTGCCGGCGAATTGCCGCCGCGGACGGTATTGTTGCTGAGGTTACCGCCGGCGTTGACCCAGCCATAGACTTGGATGTGCGCGTCGTTCATCCACTGCCCGACGGCCGTGTTGCTCATCGCGTTCATCAGCGGGCTGTCGACCGAGTTCGGACGCGTGACGCCGATTGCGGTCGCACCGCCATAGGGCCATTCGGTGAACGGCATCGGCGGAATGCTCTGCGGTGTCGCGGGCCATCCGTCGCGGCGCGACGCCGCCGCCTTCGGATCGGACGGCGCGGCCTCATGACCCCATTCGAGCCGATAGTAGTTGATGAAGCGGGTCATGAAGTCCTGCCCCAGATAGGAGTCCATGCACGCATAGTTCTTGTAGGGATCGCAGAACGTCTTCCCCACGGGCGGAAGCGTGTCCGCTGCACTGGCGGCGCCACCAATCCCGATCGCGACCAGCGATACGCCCGCCAAAAGATAGTTTCTCATCATATTGCCCCAAGCTGTTGGACCGACGCCTTCCAGGCGCTCTTTCGGTTTGGTTAAGCTTCAGGTGCAATCTTTCGTGAGGCAGGCAAAAAAAAGCGATGCGGTTTCCGGCACGCGTTCGTTAAAATAAAATAGCGCGAGGCGCCTCGCGGGCATCATTTGCATTCGTAAGCATCAGATGCTCACCGCGTTTGCTCAAATCGTCAGCGAAAAAGTGGTCTTTTGCCGTTAGAACGATGATGCAGCGCAAACGTTCACTTCGAGCTGTGTCATTTTCGTCATAGTGCGCGACGCGCTGTGCTCGACTTACTCGCAACCAAGCGCCGTTTGCTTACCACAGCTATTATTTTGCTACGTATGTGCGCCAGATTGTCGATCGAAGATATATGCCTGGACTCGCTAAGCTCGCCACGTAAGCAAATTTGCTTCGCGAGGTTTGATCATGGAAGCCGTGACTTGTGCAGCGCGCGCCGGCGACAACACAACAGCGGACGGTGTCGCGTCCGACCTCGGCTTCCTGCCGAAGAACCTGACGCGGCAATGTTGCAGCCTGATCGAATCGTATCACGAGGTTCACGGCTTCGCCTCGTTGCCCAATATGCTTTGGCACTTTCACTTGGGCCCGCTGATCGAACGGCACACTGAGCTTCGCCGAATCCTGCGCCGCGCCTCGACGACCCGCAGCTCGAAGAAGGCCAATGACGGCTTCGTGCAGATCGCGACCACGATTCTCTCCCTGGAGATTCTGGCGAGCAGCTTCGCCGGATGGAGCGCGATCTATCCGGTCGCCGGCGAGACCGCGCGTGACGTCCTGAAACAGAGTGCGCACGGGCCGCATATGCCGCTGATGGACTTCTATCTCTATCCGACCAAGCAGATCAGCGCCGCGGCGGTCGCGGCCCTTGCGCTGCCTCAGACTCGCTCGGCCGACGACGCCGGCCTCTACCGGGCATCCAAGCCGGAGCTTCTCGGCGAGAAGCGCGCCCTGCAATATGCGAGCTTGGTCCGGCAGGCATAAGACGCCTCACAGCCACGAATCGCGGCGGTGCCCTGAGGCTCGGTACAATCGTTGAGGGAATCAGATCTCGACTTCGCCTGACGCGGAGTCCGGAGCGAACTTATTCCGTAGAATTACGGAGGCTATGGCTATTTCTTTTTTATGTTGGACCACTCCCAACATCATAGATTTTCTACGTCGATCTGGAACATCGTTCCTTCGCCGGGTAGTTGACGACATCGAAGAGGCTGCATCACGACATTGAACGGGTTCTGGTGCGCGCCGTTGGTCGACGCATGCCGATAGCAATCGAATTTCCGAACATTGTCCGATCGGGTCTTGTTTGACCATTGATCCGTTGCGGCCGACGCGGCCGGAGCCGGATCTTTCGATGTCGCCGTCGGCAAGGGCATGTACGTACTTTGATTCTTCATCCACCTCTGGGCCGCATGTTTTCGATGACGAGCGTGCGGCAGACCGATTCCAAATTGCCATCCTCGGGGATACCGGCCCTGGATGAGGTCGCGTCGCTGCGTGTCGTCGTGTGGCGCAACGTGATCCCGGTGTTGCTGTCGGTTCTGAGCATCGGACTGGTCACCACCGCGCTGTTCGCACTCAGCACGACCTTGGCGTCAAGCCTGGTCCCGATCGCCTACCTCGTTCCAGTCATGTATGCTGCGACTCGATGGGGCGTCTGGCCGGCAATGACGGCATCGATCACGGGCACGGCAGCCGCGGATTTCTTCTTCTTCGAACCTCTTTACAGCTTTCGCGTCGACAACCCGCAGGAGGCGGTCGATCTCCTGCTGTTCCTGATCGTTGCGCTGGTCAGCAGCAATCTGGCCTCGCGGCTGCGCAAGGAAACGGACACGTTGCGACAGCGCGAGAAGGAGATGCATGCGCTCTATGACTTCTCGCGTCGCCTCGCCTCCTGCTTTACGGTCGTGGACTTGATTTCCGCCATCCGTCAACATTTCGAGGGCGCCTTCGGTCACGCGGCAACTCTGTTCGTGACGACCGCGGATGGGCATTTCGAACCGCCTGAGTCGCGCGTTGCTCCACTTTCAGTGCAGGCAACTGCGGCAGCGATGAATTCCGGAGCGGGTCCAGGGTTGCAGACCATCGTCGACGAGCAGCGCGGCGAGATCTGGCTGCTCAGGGCGATCTCGTCAGATTCCGCAATTCACGGCGTGATCGCGGTCAATATCGGTCTGGGTTCCCAGCCAGCGATTGAACGGCGGACTCGACGGATCCAATCAATCCTCGACGAGACCGCGCTGACGCTGCAGCGCCTCGACATCGGCAAGGTGATGGAGAGCGCGCGATTGCGCCTGCAGGCGCAAATGTTACGCGACGCCTTCCATGGAACACTGTCGCACGAGCTTTGCACGCCGCTCGCGGCGATCCAGGGTTCGGCGAGCGTGCTGGAGACCATTCCAGCCATACGTGGGGACGCGCGCATAAGTACGTTGGTCGAGGCGATCTCTGACGAGGCGAGCCATCTCGACGGCTATATCAGCAACCTGCTCAGCGCGACTCGCGTCACCGCGGGCGGACTGAGCCCACGCCGCGAATGGGCGGACCCAAGGGATATCGTCAACGGCGCCATCACGCGCCGCGCGCGACGGCTTTCGGCGCATCGGATAGAGGCAAATTTCACAGATGATCTTCCGCTGCTCCATGTCGATTCGGGCCTGGTGGAGGAGGCTTGCGGGCAGATCCTGGAGAACGCCGCGAAATATTCGCCGTCCGGTTCGACGATCACCGTGGACGTGCGTTGCGAGCCCCATCGCGTGCACGTCGTCGTGTCCGATCAGGGCGTCGGCATCACCGCCGAGGAACAGCAAAAGCTTGGACAGCGATCCTTTCGAAGCGCGCGACATCAGGCGTCGGTGCCGGGGTCGGGCCTCGGCTTCTGGATCGCCTCGACCTTCATCCAGGCCAATGAGGGCATGATCACAGTTCATAGCCGCGGCCAAGGACAGGGAACAACGGTATCGATCTCCCTGCCCGCGCTCGAGCCATCCACCTCCGAACCGATCGCGCTGACAGATGAGTAAGCCGGCAAACATCGTTCTCCTGATCGACGACGAACCGAAGATCAGGCGCTTCCTCCGCGCCGGCTTCGAGCTCAACAGCTTCGCCGTGCTCGAGGCCGAAAACGCCACCGAGGCGTTGAAGCTCGCGACCTTCAGTTCACCTGACCTCATCGTTCTCGATCTGGCGCTACCCGATCTTCACGGCGCGGAGGTGCTGGAGCGGATCCGTGCGTGGTCCAACGTGCCGATCATCATCCTTTCCGTCGCTGCCGGCGAGGACGAGAAGGTACGTCTGCTCCAGGCCGGCGCCGACGATTACGTCGTCAAGCCGTTCGGCATGGCCGAACTGCTGGCGCGAAGCGAGGCGGCCTTGCGGCGGTACTTCAAGTCGGCGACGGAAAATCCGGTCGTGGTCGCAGGCCCGCTGTCTGTCGATCTCGTGACCCGTACGGTCTCGCTGAACAACAATCTGGTCCGCCTGACCCGCAAGGAATACCGACTGCTGCACGTTCTCGCTATGCATGTCGGCCTCGTCGTCACCCACGATCAGCTCCTGAAGGATATCTGGAACGGCAATCAGCGCGACAACATCCAGTACCTTCGGATCCTCGTGCGCAAGCTTCGCCAGAAGATCGAGGCCGACCCCAACCAGCCGCGTCTCCTGGTGACCGAGTCGGGTGTCGGCTATCGCCTTCAGAACCGTCTGGACGCCGCGCCGGTAGCGGCACGGGTGAGTTGATGCTTCGCCCTTCGCCAAGACGGTCCTTTTACGTCGTCGTGTCCTGGTCCGGCGATGCAGGTCAGGATTGGTCCTGGGAGATCCGGCGCAAGCGCAGGCCGATGGGCATCAGGCTTCGTGAAGCCGGGTTTCGCTCGCACCGGGCTGCACACGAGGCCGGACGCATAGCGCTCGAAGATTTCCTCAACGGACTGGTCATCGAGCGCGCCTCGCGATCGGCGCTCTGACCAGGGCGGACCCACATCTTGCGCCGCCCGCGAGTGCCGGCATGCCTGCGCACGACGCGCAGAACACCCATCGTATAAAAATAATATATTTCCATTCCCGAACCGCGTAACTTGCCCAACAAAAGGGCGAGTGCAGTGGACTTCCTCATTCAAAGATTTAGCGTTTTTGGCATCGACGCCCAGTACTGGATGCTTGCGGGCGCAGCCGTTGTCGCAATCTTCATCATCTTCGCCTGGCGAACGCGCGACAGGGATTGACGGGATTGCGCGCCGGACCACCGGCACAAACACAGTGATCCAATCTCAGGCAACCTTCGACGTATCGCGCGGCATGTCCGGCGTTTCAACTTACCGAAACCACTCAGCGATTCCGGAAGCTATTTTTCCTTAATTCTTTTCGGCATTTTGCGATGTCGCGAGCGTACAACGCGCGCGCAAAAAGCGACCTCTGCGCGCTCAAGCAGCCCTTTCGGCATCGCGGAATCCGTGCGCTGTCCCTAACATCATCTCCGAAGATGAATTGGCCTCATGGCCATGCAGGGGGCTCGAATGTACGGACGATTGAAATCTCTTGTTGTCGCAAGTGTGCTGATCGGGCTCGGCGCGGCGAGCGCCGCAGTCGCTGCCGATCTGCCGTTGAAGGCGCGGCCAATGGCTGCCGCTCCGCTCTACAACTGGACCGGCTGCTACCTCGGCGCCAATGTCGGTGGCGGCTGGACACGGCTGAATACGGCCCGCGCGCTCGACGTCGGCGGCGTGGCTGCACCAAACGACTACGGCCGCGAGAAGGACAGCGGCGTGATCGGCGGCGGCCAGGTCGGTTGCGATTTCCAGACCGGCAATCTGGTGTTCGGCGTCGGCGGCAGCTTCGATTTCGGCAATATCAAGGGCAGCCACGCCTTGACCGACTTCCCCGCCTTCTCCGAAGCGAACAACCTGAAAGAGATCTACACCGCGACCGGCCGCATCGGCTATCTCTGGACGCCGCAATTCCTCGGCTATCTCAAGGGCGGTGCGGCCTTCATTCGGGAACGCAACCAGGTCTTTGCGCCTGGCGGCGCGCTGATCGAGTCCGCAAGCTTCATGCAGCCCGGCATGACCATCGGTATCGGCGCCGAATGGATGTTCGCGCCGAACTGGTCGGTCTTCGCCGAGTATAACTACATGTGGTTCCTCGACGACAGCGCGCGGGCGTTCACACTGGCCGGCGGCGGCGCGGGTGAAGTCATCAACGTCCAGCAGCGTGCCTCGACCGCGCTGGTCGGCGTCAACTACAAATTCCATTGGGATGCCCCTGTCGTCGCCAAATACTGAAGTCTCTCGGCAAACCTCCAACCACTCGAGCCCCGGCACGTCCGGGGCTCCTTTTTTGAGCGAGGCTCCGGTTCAGGCCAGCCCTCCAATTGTCCGATCTGTGCAACGCCACCAGGGATGGGGAAGTCTCATGGGTTTGCGCTCTTGGCTTCTCATCCTGGTGACGGCCGCCGTCGCGCACGTCATTCTTCATGCCTTGGATCGCCAGATCGACGCCGGCATCCATCGCCTGTCGGAGGCAACGATCAACCATCCTGGTGCAGGCAGCAGTGCGGAGCCCGACCTGAGATCGGTGACGGCACGAAGCGCCTACATGCGCAACGAACGTTGAACGCACCTCAACCTCGTCCCGATCCTATGCCGTTCCTATGAGATAAGCCTGCCTGTCCCCTCGAAATCATACTGGCCGCGAACGATATTGGTCGCGCCATTCAGGGCAAATTCTCGTTCCAGTGCGCCCGCGCACCTACTGTAAGGAGTATCTTCGTGCTCCACCCCGCTCCCTTCACCGATCGCGACCAGGTGGTCGAGACCATGATCTCGCTCACCCATCTGTCGAATCTCAATCGCGCGATCGTCGCGGGCCGTGGTAGCGCCGAACTCTATCAGGCGCTGCGCCAGCGCGGCTTCACCCGAATTGGACTGCCCTCCATCTTCTTGCGTAAGCCGGCCTTTTCCGTCGGCCTCATCACCGTGCAAGACATGTTCAGTGAGTTCGAGATGGCGCTGTCCCAGATCGCACCATCTCTCGGCACGACCGCTGCAATCGCGGTGCTGATCAAGTCGAACGAGGCGGGCTTCGCGCTCAAGGTCCGCAAGAAGCTCGAACAGCTCGGCTTTCGAATCGAGGCCGGGGTCAGATGCCGTCAGGGCTTCGTCATGTCCGCCTATCGGCAGGATTCTGCCCAGATGAAACGGGCGGCCTGAAACGCGGAGCTGCGGCTGATTCCGTCTATATGAGTTTCCTACGCGGCGACGCCGCAGGCGCTCTCGCTTTCCTACATCCAGCACGTCATCCTGCCGCAGCAGGCACGTTGCGGCGAATGATCGCGATGTATTGGGAGCTTCATGACGTCGCCCTACTACCTCGCCATGGCCGCCTTGTTGGGCCTGGTGACAACGTCCTTCTCCCTGATCGGCGCCGCGATCGGACTTCACGCTCCCTTTTCAAAGCGTCCCCAGGCGCAGCACCTCACTCTGTGTTGCCAGCCCTGGAAACGACGCCAGCACCCCCTCAATCGCATTGCAGTGCGAGCAGACGAAGAAGCGGCCCGGCTGCTCGGGATCCTCAAATCCGGGCCTCAACAGGAACAGGCGATCTCCAGTCATGTCCGTTCTCCCGAAGTCGTCGTAAACTTCAATGGCCGAACAGCCGGTAGCTCCGATCCGCATCGCGCAAGTGCCGGCTCTCATTGGTCCAGCCTACTGCACGCCGATAGCTGCCGAGCACTGCGGCTTCCTTCAACGCGGCGACGTCGACCTGTTGCGGCGCGTCGGCGAATGGCGAGACGAACAGCGCGTCCTCGGGGCAGTAGAGCTCGCACAGGAAGCAGGTCTGGCAATCGCTCTGGCGCGCGATCCTTGGAATGTCGTCGGTCTTGTCGAAGACATTGGTCGGGCACACGTTGACGCAGATATCGCAAGCCGTGCAGCGCTCGGCATCGATGACCTCGATCATTCCGCGGCCTCCGCATACTGAGAGGAACGCAGCGGGCGCGCCGAGGTCCAGACGTCGTCGAGCCCTCCGGTCGTCACGTAGTGGCGATAGCGGTCGTCCTGCTCGGGATAGTCGTCGCGGCGATGCATTCCCCGGCTCTCCTGACGCGCCAGCGCGCTCCGATACATCCAGCGCGCCGTTGCGAGCATGGCCGTGGCCTCACGTGCGCGAAGCAGATCCTGCTTGTCTGACGCGCCGGCATTCGATGCCTCAGACCAGAAGCCGTCCAGACGCCATAACGCCTCGCTGAGGCGCCCGGCTTCGCGGAAATAGTTCAGCTCGTACGGAAACACCTCGTCCTGAACGTTCCGGGCGAGCTTGTCAGCCTGAAGCGGTCGCCCACTGCCGGAGCGAAGCGCAACGCTGCCGCGCCGAAATGCCTGACGCCCGCTTGTGGTGCCCAGTTGATGCGCGAATTCGGCGGCGCCCTGACCGGCCCAATACCCCGACGACATTGCCCAGGCCGCATTGTGGCTACCGCCCCCGGTGAAACCACCGCAGATCAGCTCGCGGGTTGCCGCGTCGCCCGCAGCGTAGAGACCGGGAACGGTAGTCGCGCAACTGTCGTCAACGATCCGCAGGCCACCCGTGCCGCGGACGGTCCCCTCGAGGCGAAGCGTGATCGGAAAACGCTGCGTGAACGGATCGAGGCCGGTCCGGTCGAACGGCAGGAAGAAGTTCGGCTGAGATACCCTCATATGCCGCTGGGTCTCGGCGTCGGCCTCGTCGAGCCGGGCGTACACCGGGCCCTTGCGCAACGCCCGAGCAATAATCGACCGGCCGCCCTTGGATGACGCCCCTGGGATCACACTGCCTTCCTCGTCGGTGAAGCTCGACCAGCTGTAGAACAGGGTCTTGGTCACGGAGCCGAATGCCGGCGAGATAGCATAGGCGTTGGAGAACTCCATGCTGGTGAATTCCGCGCCGGCCTCGGCCGCCAGGAGATAGCCATCGCCGGTCAGAACGTTCGAGCCCAACGTCTTGCTAAGGAAGGCGCATCCGCCGGTGGCGATCACCACAGCCTTCGCGTTGACCACCCAACGGTCGCCTTTCTGCCGTCGCAGGCCTGCGGCACCGGCCACCACGCCGTTCCCATCCACCAAAAGCTCGAGCGCCGGCGAGTGATCCAGAATGATGACGCCGGCTTGCTTCGTTCGCTTGCGCATCAGCCGCATGTATTCCGGACCCTGGAGCGAGTTCCGCTGCGGCTTGCCGTCGTCATCCGAAGGATAAGGATAGCCCCAATCGGCGAGCTGGTTGCTCTGGGCGTAGGTCCGGTCCAGCACGCGCGCCATCCAGCGACGGTCCTGGAGGTGGCCACCGAGTTTCTCACGGCTGGCCATCGCGGCCTCGCGGCGTTCCGGAGCGGGGTCGACGTACCAGACACCGGTGCCGGCCGCCGCGGTCGCGCCTGAGGTGCCGCAAAACCCCTTGTCCGCCAGCACGACGCGCGCACCACGCTCGGCGGCGCTTATTGCGGCCCATGTGCCCGCGGGACCGCCACCGAGCACCAGCACATCCGCATCGAACACGACGGATCCTGCCGAACTCGATAGCTTCTCGGCACGGCCAGGTGGGTTTGTCATCGCTCGTCTCCGGATTGAATCAGTTCAGAACGCGGGTATCTGACCCGGCAGTTTGTCCTTGATGGTCTGGCGGACCGTATCGTTCTGATAGGCACGCACCAGCTTCGCGACCCAGGGAGCATCCTTGTCCTTCTCGCGAACGGCGATGAAGTTGTTGTAGGGATTGTTGACCGAGGATTCGATTGCGATGGAATCCTTGCCGGGAATGAGGCCGGCGGGGACGGCGTAATTGGTGTTGATGACCGCAGCATCGACGTCGTCCAGGCTGCGCGGCAGTTGGGCGGCGTCGATTTCACGGATCCTGAGCTTCTTTGGATTTGCGGTCACATCGAGCGCGGTCGGCAGGATCCCCACGCCGTCCTTGAGCTCGATCAGCTTTTCGGCCTGAAGCAGCCGCAGGGCCCGGCCACCGTTCGACGGATCGTTGGGGATGCCGATCGACGCCCCCTCCTTGATCTCGGCAACCGACTTCGCCTTGCGGGAATAGAGCCCAATCGGTGCGACGATCGTCTCGCCGACGGCGACGATCTTGTATCCCCTGGTCTTGATCTGGTTGTCCAGGAACGGCTTGTGCTGGAAGGCATTCGCATCGAGATCGCCGACATCCAGCGCGGCATTGGGCAACAGATAATCGTTGAAGACGACGACCTGCACATCGAGGCCGTCCTTGGCCGCGATCTCCTTCACCTTCGCCCAGATGATTTCGGCATCGCCGCCCGATATCCCGACCTTGATCTTCTGATCCGCGGAGGCCGGCGCGGTGAATAGTGCAAAGGCGGCCATCACGAGCAACAAGCGACGTCTCATGGTCTACGATCTCCTTATCGAGCGATAATCTGTTCCGACGTCTAGCCGACGCGGGCAACCAGGACGTCCGCCGTGGCATCCGCGAACTCAGACGACATGTCGTTGAAGAGAGCAAGTTCCTGAACCGTCGCAGCACGCGGACGATGGCTCGAACCGTTGGAGCCTTGAAGGAAGAAACGATCCAGAGCCTGCACAAACCCCGGCGAGCCTGCAATCTCCGATGCGTGCCTCTCGCTTCCCGCCACGAAGGCAAAGCTCATCTGATTGACGTCGACGACATAGATCATGGTGCAGTTTCCCAACGAACGGCGCCCTCCTAGCTGCTGAACCCCGCCGGGATGAAGGCCGGGATCTTCTCTTCGATGAACTGCTTCACTTCCGGCGAGTTGAACACCTGGATAAATGCCTTCAGGCGCGGATCGTCCTTCTTGTCGGGCCGGGCCGTGAAGCGCAGCACGAGCCCGTCATCAATGGTGCGGTCGATGATGAGCGCAGATTTGGGATCCCCGCCGGCCGGAATGAGGTAGGTGATGTTGACGAGCGCCAACGTTACGTCGTCGAGCGACCGATAGGTTTGGGCGGGGTCGAGCTCGACGATCTTGAGGTTCTTTGGATTCTCGATGATGTCGAACTTGCTGACCGAGAAGCCCTTACCGGGCGCCAGCTTGATCAGCCCGGCCCGCTCGAGCAGGATCAGCCCGCGTGCGCCGTTGAGCGGCTCGTTCGGAATGGCGACGCTGTCGCCGGACTTGATGTCGTCGAGCTTCTTGATCTTCTTCGAGAACAGGCCGACCGGCGCAATGACGCCGACCTTGTCGACCTGCACAAGGTTGAAGCCGCGTTGCCTATTCTGAAGCGCGAGATAGGTTGCATGCTGAAACAGATTGGCGTCGACGTCGCCGCTGTTCACGACCTCGTTCAATGCCACCCAGTCCGACAGCTCGACGATCTTGACGTCCTGCCCTTTCTCCTTGGCGAGCTTGGCGGCAAAGGACGCCAATTGCCCAACCGGGCCGGCGCTGGTCGCGATCTTCAGCGGCTCGCCGGCGAAGGCGGCCGCCGTGAGAGCAAGCCAGAGACCTGCGGCCTGGGCGGTACGACGAAGAATTTTCATGATCTCAAGTCCCGTTACGATTCAGATGATGTGCCTCACGCAGCCTTGCGCGCCCCAACGTCGGCCTGTGCGAGCGCCTGACCGAGATCCGCCAAGATGTCGTCGGGATGCTCGATCCCCACCGACAGGCGTACGTAGCCGGGCGTGACCCCGGCGGCGAGCTGCTCGGCTGCGGTCAGTTGCTGATGCGTCGTCGATGCAGGATGAATGGCTAACGACCTGGCATCGCCGATATTGGCGACGTGATAGAACAGCTTGAGCGCGTCGATGAAGCGACGGCCGGCCTCGACGCCCCCTTTCAGCTCGAAGCCGACCAGCCCGCCATAGCCGCCCTTCAGATAGGCGTCCGCCCTGCGCCGGTTCTCTCCGTTTTGCAGACCGGGGAAGATCACGTTCGAGACCGAGGCGTGCTTGGCAAGGAAGTTCGCGACCTTCACCGCATTCTCGTTGTGCTGGCGGATGCGCAGCGGCAGGGTTTCGAGGCCCTGGATGAACTGGAAGGCATTTTGCGGCGCGATCGATGCGCCGAGGTCGCGCAGCAGCTTGACGCGGGCTCGCAAGATGTAGGCGATCGGGCCAAGCGGCTTCGCGGCCTCAGTCCAGATCGCGCCGTGGTAGGCCTCGTCGGGCTTGTTCAGAAGCGGAAAGCGATCGGCATGCGCGGCCCAGTCGAAGTTGCCGCCGTCGACAATGGCGCCACCGATCGCGGTTCCGTGGCCTCCGATATACTTCGTGGTCGAATAGACCACCACCGCAGCGCCATGCTCAAACGGGCGTGCGATCAGCGGCGACGCCGTGTTGTCGAGGATCAGCGGCACGCCAAGCGAGCGGCCAATGTCCGCGACCTCCTTGATCGGGAATACGTGCAGCTTGGGATTCGGAAGCGTCTCGCCGAAATAGGCGCGCGTCTTGGCGTCGGTCGCGCGACGGAAGTTTTCGGGATCGGCGGGATCGACAAAGCGCACTTCGATGCCGAACTGCTTCAGGGTCTGCGATAGCAGCGTCCAGGTGCCGCCGTAGAGATCGGTCGAGGACACGATATTGTCGCCGGCCTGGGCAATGTTGAAGATCGCGAAGGCGGAAGCCGTCTGTCCAGAGGCAACTGCGAGGGCGGCCGCCCCGCCCTCGAGTGCAGCAAGCCGATCCTCAAAGGCCTGCTGGGTTGGATTGCCGATACGGGTGTAGATCGGTCCGAGCTGCTCGAGCGCGAACAGGCGCGAGGCGTGATCGGCGTTCTCGAACTGGAACGACGTGGTCTGATAGATCGGAACCGCGACCGCGCCGGTGGCGGGGTCGGAGCGGTAGGATCCGCCATGCAACGCTAGCGTCTCGAAGTTCCGGGTCTCCAAGGTCATCAGCAATTCCCTTTCGATCTCGAGAGCGCGCCATGCGCGGCAAGCGGTGCTTGTCGACGAAAATGATGCGGTCGGATTCTGCTGCTGTCGAGCGTGTCTGAAAAATAGCGATGCGCGTGCTGCGTCATTGCAGCTTCGCAACGCGTTTGTTCCCGGTCCTTCGCTGAATTGGAAACAAACTCGCTCGCGCAAAATGCTAAAAAATGCTCACGCGAAGAGATGTTCTTCGCAATTGACGATTGGGCCCGACCATGACGAGACCGCGCGAGCTGCGCTTTAACGCTTTCAACATGACTGCGCCCAGCCACAATTGGGCGGGCCTGTGGTCTCATCCGCGCGATGCGTCCATCGACTACAACACGCTCGATTATTGGGTCGACTACGCCAGGACCGCGGAACGCGGACTGCTCGATGGCATCTTCCTGGCAGATGTGTTCGGCGTTTACGACGTCTATGGCGGCACAGCCGATACCGCCGCCCTGCATGCGGTGCAGCTTCCGAACTCGGATCCGACGCTGCTCGTATCCGCCATGGCGCTCGTCACCAGCCATCTCGGCTTCGGCATCACATCGAACCTGACCTTCGAGCATCCCTATCAACTCGCACGTACGTTTTCGACGCTCGACCATCTCACCAAGGGCAGGATCGGTTGGAACATCGTCACGGGCTATCTCGACAGCGGCGCGCGTGGGATGGGCCTTCCGGCTGGCCGCGCCCATGACGAGCGCTATGACGCGGCCGAGGACTTTCTGACCGCGGCTTACAAGCTATGGGAGGGAAGCTGGGAGGACGATGCGGTTCGCCGCGACCGCGGCAGCCGCGTCTTCACGGATCCCGCTAAGCTCCACCGGGTTCTGCATGATGGTCCCTACTTCAAGGTTGACGGCATCCATCTCGCCGAGCCCTCGCCACAGCGAACGCCGCTGCTGTATCAGGCCGGCACCTCGAAGCGCGGCCGCGCCTTCGCCGCCCGGCACTCGGAAGCGATCTTTCTCAACGGTCAGACCAAGCCAATCCTCGCACGCGCTGTCCGCGAGATTCGAGAAGCGGCCAAGACCTATGGCCGCGATCCCTACGACATCCGCCTGTTTGCCGGCGCGACCGTGATCGTGGCGCCGACGCGGTCCGAGGCGAATGATCTGCTCGAGGACTACGCACGGCATGTCGATCAAACCGGCCAGCTCGCTTTGTTGTCGGGCTGGACCGGCATCGACTTCTCGACCTACCGGCCCGACCAGCCGATCAAATATGTCGAGAGCAACGCCATCCAGTCGATGGTCGAGAATTTCACGGTCCGGAGCGACCGGCCGGTCAATGTCGGCGACCTCGCCAGATTGAGCCGCGCCGGCGCCCGCTCGCCCTTCGTGGTCGGCTCGCCGCAGGACGTCGCCGACGAGCTGATCGCTTGGGCTGACGAGACCGACGTCGACGGGTTCAACCTGTTCCGCCTGGTCGCGCCGGAGTCGCTGAACGCCTTCGTCGACCTCGTGGTGCCGGAGCTGCAATCGCGCGGCGTCTACAAGACCGCCTATCGCGAAGGCACGCTGCGCGAAAAGCTGTTCCCGGGACGCTGCCCGCGGTTGCACACGACACATCCCGGCGCGAGCTTCCGGCGCGCGCCTTCGACGACTGCGCTCCAATCCGACGCCGCCGAATAGCAAGGACGGAGCTCACGCCTGCGTGCGATGCTCGCGGAACGCGGCTGCCAGCGCCCCCAAGGCGGCCCGTGACCGCTGATCGGTCAAGGACGAATGAAGCACGACCTCGGACGGCGGCAGCTTGGGAAGCCCAAGCTTCTCGCCGATGTCGATCGTGCCACTCGGCGCGATCCGATACGACAGCGGCGCGATGGCGAGCCCCGCCACGACGGCGGCGTGAACCGCCGAAGAGCCGCCTCCCAGGAACACCTCGATCCATTTGATGCCGACCGCATCCAGCGCCTGCGTGGCTACGTTGCGCACGCCGCAGGTCGGAGCCAGCGCAGCCAGACGTAAGGGCTCCCCCGGCCTCTGCTCGAACCCCTGCGCCGCAAACCAGCCGAAGCGCTCACGCGCCAGCGTCTCGCCATCACGACGATCGTCCTCGCGCTGGACGATGGCCGCATCGAGCCGTCCCTGGTCGAACAGGTCGAGGAGGTTGCGCGAATTGTCGAGCTGGACCTCGATGGTCAAATTCGGATCGTGCGCGTGGAGACGTGACAGCAGGGCTGGGACTTCCGGCCCGGCGACATGCGCAGCGATACCAAGTCCGAAGTGGCGCGGAGACGCATCGAGCCCCGCGATCGCGCGTTCGTGAGCAACGATCAGCTCTCGCGCGCCCTGCAGAAAGGCCGTCCCTTGCGCAGACAACCGGACCGATCGCGGCGTCCGCTCGAGCAACCGATGCCCGATGCGATCCTCGAGCCGCTTCAGCTTGACGCTGATCGCGCCTTGCGTCGTCCCCAAGGCTTTGGCGGCACGCGTGAAGCTGTGAAGGTCGGCCACCATCACAAAGGCTCTGACGGCATCGACATCGAGCGAGAGCATTCCATCATCCGGCTTTGTTGTCTCTGAAATCTATATCGATCGGATTTTGTTGTGGTCAAGGGCCCCCTATGTTCGCTCAGCCTGAAGCGGGCCTAAGCGCACGGGACGCCAATCCCTCCCGGAGCGAGCGATGGCGCATGCGTGCTGGCAATCGACACCATGTTTGGAGGTCACGGCCTTGACGGTCTTATCATCACGACGAAACACGATCGCCCTGGCCGCAGCGTGCCTCGCGTCCCTCATGTTCGGCCTGGAGATCTCCAGCGTACCGACGATCCTGCCGACGCTCGAGACAGTGCTGCACGCCAGCTTCCAGCAGCTGCAATGGATCATGAATGCCTACACCATCGCGGTCACGACGGTGCTGATGGCAACCGGCACGCTGGCAGATCGCTATGGCAGAAAGCTTGTATTCGTGGTCAGCATCGCCGTGTTCGGCCTCGCCTCCCTGATCTGCGGCCTGGCGGAAGACGCGCTCCTCCTCATCGTCAGCCGCTTCTTCCAGGGCATGAGCGGTGGTGCGATGCTGATCTGTCAGGTGGCGGTTCTCTCCCATCAATTCCGGGACGGCCCCGAGCGCGCACGCGCCTTCGCCGCCTGGGGGATCATCTTCGGCATCGGTCTTGGTTTCGGACCGATCATCGGCGCGACGATCGTCGCGGTCGCCGGCTGGCAATGGGTGTTCCTGATCCACGCATTCATCGCAATCGTCACGATCGCGCTCGCCGTGACCGGCGTGCGGGAGTCGCGCGATCCCGAGGCAAAGCACCTCGACATCGCAGGCATTGCGACGCTCTCGACGTCGGTGTTCTGCGTCGCCTTCTATATCACGGAAGGCCCCGACTTCGGCTTCACTGGCCCAACCGGCCTTACGGTCGCCGCGACGGCCGTTCTGAGCTTCATCGCCTTCGTGTTGGCGGAGTTGCATAGCGCCCGCCCGATGTTTGACTTCTCCGTGTTCCGGATACGCGCCTTTTCGGGCGCGCTGCTCGGATCGGCCGGCATGAATTTCAGCTTCTGGCCCTTCATGATCTACCTACCGATCTTCTATCGCAGCGCCCTTGGTTACGACAACGTCGCAGCTGGCCTTGCGCTTCTCACCTACACGCTTCCGGCGCTTGTGATTCCGCCGCTCGGCGAACGGATATTGCTGAGGTTCGGCGGCGGCATCGCCATTCCGGTTGGCCTGTTCGTCATCGGACTTGGCTTCATGCTGATGTGGGCCGGTAGCGGCGTTGAGCATGTTACCTGGTTGACACTGGCGCCAGGATGCCTGCTTGCGGGCGCTGGCCTTGCTCTCACCAACACACCGGTGACCAACGTCACGACGGGAGCGGTGTCGAGCACGCGAGCCGGCATGGCATCGGGCATCGACATGAGCGCCCGCATGATCGCGCTAGCCATCAACATCGCCTTGATGGGCTTCATCCTGATCGCCGGTATTTCCTCCCGGCTGAGCAGCGCGCTTCCCGGTGCGCTCGATGCCAGCCATCTGCAACACCTTGCGGAGCGGATCGCCGGCGGCACCGCAGGCATGTCCGACTTCCCCGAGCTGAGCCTCCTGCCGGCAGCGGAAACTGCCGTGCAAGATGCGCTGATCCACGGCTTCAGGCTGATGATGCTCTATGGCGGACTGTCCGTCTGGATCATGGCACTGGTAAGCTTCGCGATTTCCGGTGAGAGCTACGCCGCACGGAAGCGCTCCGCGCAGAACAGCGATGAGCCAAGCTGTGTTCCCCGCTCATCGCCCTGATCGGATGCGTTAAGGCAGTGCGCTACGACAACATCCTTTCCGCGCCGATAACTCCATTCTCAATTCCGAACGCACGAGAGAATGTTCGTTCCCTTCTGCGCCCGACTGCGAAATTGCCACGCGGACCCGTTTGCCGTCAAAGTGAGCCGTCCAGTCTCCCCAAACAGAGGTCGAGACGGCAAGGCAGTTTCGTTGAACAGGATACCCGAAATGCATCATCTCACGTTCCGCCTGCGAGCCCTTGCCGTGGTTGCGCTCGGCTTCTTGGCCGTGGCGTCCGTTCAGCCCGCGAGGTCCGATGAGATCCGCATCGGCTATCAAAAGTCCTCGACACTAACGGCGATCCTGAAGACGAACGGGGAGCTGGAGAAGGCGCTGGCTCCGCTCGGCATCACCATCTCCTGGCACGAATTCACCAGCGGCCTGCCGCTGCTGGAAGCCATCAACATCGGCAGCATCGACTTCGGCGCCGACGTCGCCGACACCGTGCCGATCTTCGCGCAAGCCGCGGGCGCCAAGCTCGCCTATATCGCGGAAGAAGCCGCCTCGCCGGCGGCGCAGGCGATCGTCGTTCCACAGTCTTCAACTATCAAGACCATTGCTGAGCTCAAGGGCAAGAAGATCGCCGTCACCAAGGGCGCCGGCAGCCACTATCTGCTGCTTGCGGCGCTGGCGAAATCCGGGCTCAACTTCAAGGACATCACGCCCGCTTATCTGACACCCGCCGACGGCCGCGCTGCGTTCGTTAGCAACAACGTCGATGCCTGGGTGGCCTGGGATCCGTTCCTGACCAGCGCCTTGCACCAAACCAAGGGCCGAATCTTGTCCGACGGCAGCAATGGCCTTGCAAGCTACAAGCGATACTATCTCGCCTCGGCCGCTTATGCGGACAAGCATGCCGAAGTCCTCGACGTGATCTTCGCCAAGCTCTCGGTGACCGGCAAATGGGTGAAGGCGCAGCCGAAAGACGCGGCCACGTTGCTGGCGGGCCTCTGGGGGATTGACGCGGCGACCGTCGAAGAGGCCAACAGCCACCGTTCCTATCAGGTTGGCGCGGTGACCGGCCCGGGCCTGTCCGAGCAGCAGCGCATTGCGGACGCGTTCCACGCCGAGGGCCTGATCCCCGTGAAGATCGATACCACGGCGATCAAGATCTGGGCGCCGAAGGGGTCCTGACTTCCGGCTTAGGCCGCGCTCAAGCCACGCTCGATGTCCGGCACGGATGCCAGCAGGCTCTTTGTGTAGGCGTGCTGCGGTTGCCTGAGCACGGCCTCGGCGCCACCCTGCTCGACGATGCGGCCGTTCTGGAAGACGAGCACGCGGTCGCACAGATGCTCGATGACGCCGAGATCATGCGAGATGAACAGCAGCGCCGTTCCGAGCCGCGACTGCAGCTCAGCGAGCAGATCGAGCACCTGGGCCTGGATGCAGATGTCGAGCGCCGAGACCGGCTCGTCGCAGACGATGATGGCGGGTTCAGCCGCTAGCGCCCGCGCGATCGACACCCGCTGACGCTGGCCGCCGGACAATGATCGCGGCATGCGGTCGAGATGATCGGCACTCAGGCCGACCAGTTCGAGCAGCGACACGATCCGGTCCAGGCGCGCGATGCGGCTATCGGCGCCCGGAAGATTCTCCGCAATGATGTTCCTGACGCCGTAGCGCGGATCGAAGCTGCTAAGTGCGTCCTGCGGAATGTATTGCAGCTTGCGACGAAGCCGGCGGCGCCCGACTTCCGCGACCGAGGACCAGGGCTCTCCGAGCAATGTTACCTCACCGTCATCCGGGTGAAGCAGCCCGAGCACGATCTTGGCACAGGTGGATTTTCCCGAGCCGGATTCGCCGACGATACCGACGACCTCGGCGGCCCTGACATCGAAGCTGATGTCCTGCAGGACCACCGACTTCGCCCGTCCGGCGGCTTTCGGCGCAATGAAACTCTTCGAGATCTCCTTGACTTCGAGCACGACCTCGCCTGCCGCCTGTCGCTGCGGCAAGGGCTCCCGCACGATGGAGACCGCCGTCGCATCGCTCGCATCGGGCTCGAACCTCGCCGACGCGAGCCTGGACCCGCGCGACCGCCCCGACGGAACCGCCGCGATCAACTGCCGCGTATAGGGATGGCGCGGATGGGTAAGGACATCGCGCGTCGGCCCGCTGTCGACCACCCTGCCGTCGCGCATCACGATGACACGGTCGGCGATGCCGGCGACCACCGCGAGATCGTGACTGATGAGCAGGAGACCCGCCCCCTCGCGGATTCGCTCCGCCAAGACCTGGAGCACCTGCGCCTGGACGGTGACGTCGAGCGAGGTCGTCGGCTCGTCCGCGATAATGAGATCGGGGTCAGCCGCGATCGCCGACGCGATCAGCGCACGCTGGCGCAGGCCACCGGACAATTGATGCGCATATTGCAGGGCACGATCAGCGGGGTTGGGAATGCCGACCTTGCCGAGCGTCTGCAGCGTCCGATCCCGGATAGCGCCTGCATCGGTCAGAATGCGATGGCTCGAAATGACCTCGGCAACCTCCTGGCCGATCGTGCGCAAGGGATCGAGCGAGACCAGGGCATCCTGCATGACGAGCCCGGTCACGGTCCCGCGCAGCTTGCGCCAGTCGGCTTCGCCGAAGCTGCGAGCGTCGCGTCCCTTGATCTCGAACCGGTGCGCGGCGGTCCTCGCACCGTCGCCGGCGAGATTGAGCAGGCTTCGCGCGGTGATGCTCTTGCCCGAGCCGGATTCACCGACCAGGGCAACGCATTCGCCGGGCCCGATCGTCAGATCGAAATCAACAACGATCGGCTTGCCGCCATTGGCGCCGGCAAAGCCGATGCTCAGTCCCTGCACCTCGACGATCGGCGCTGCCCGATCTATCTGCGAACCTGCGCTGCTCATGCGAGCCGCCCTTCAAATCTCTGTTGTAGGTGATTGCCGATCACGCTGAAGGCGATCACCGTCGCGGTGATGGCGAGGCCCGGGAAGACCCCAGGCCACCAGGCGACGCGCAGCACATCCCGGCTCTCCGCCAGCATCACGCCCCATTCCGGCGTCGGCGGCTGCGGTCCGAGCCCGAGGAAGCTCAGGCCGGATACGATCAGGATCGTCGAGCCTATATAGACGGTGGCGATGATCGGGATGGCAACAAGGACGTTGGGCAGGACGTGCCGGATGAACACTTGCCAGCGGCTCAACCCGTAGATCGCGGCCTGCGTCACGTAATCGGCATCGCGTATCAGCTGGGTCTGCGCCCGCACCACGCGACCAAATTTCGGGATGCCGGCGATGCCGACCGCGATGGCGATGTTGAGCATGCCTTGGCCGAGGAAGGTCACGATCAGCATGGCGAGCAGCACGCCGGGAAATGACGACAGCATATCGAACAGGCGCGACACGGCCTCATCCAGAATGCGATTGCGCTGGCCCGCGATGATGCCGAGGACAATGCCTGCTCCGAGTCCGACCGCAACACCGCCGAACCCTATCAGGAGCGAGTAGCGCGTGCCGAAGACGGTCCGCGCGAAGACGTCGCGGCCGAGCCGATCGGTCCCGAACAGGTGCGCCCAGCCCGGCGGCTTCAGGCCCTCGCTGAAATCGCCGACGAGCGGATCGAAGTGCGTGAACAGCGAAGGCACGATCGACGCCGCGATCAGGAACGCGACGAAGACGAAGGACAGGACGAGCCCGAACGGAAGACGGCGCCGAACAGCGATTGCAGCCAGAGAATGTGACGCCTCGAAGCAAACGAGGTCTTGCGGGGCCTCGAGCGGTACGGCCGTGTCGAAGGAGCGATGCGACGGCGCGGTCATTGGGCCCTCAATCTCGGGTCGATCAGCACATAGAGGATGTCGAGCAGCGTGGACGCGGCAACGTGGATGAAGGCTGCCAGCAGCACGACGGTGAGCACGACCGGTACGTCGTGGGTCAGCACCGCGCCCAACGTTACCGTGCCGAGGCCTGGCCGGCCGAACACCTTCTCGGTGATGACCGCACCACCGAGCAGGCCGCCGATCAGCCAACCGCCTAACGTCACCGCCGGCAATAGAGCGTGCCGCAACACGTGACGCCAGCGAATGACGAGTTCGCCGACGCCGCGCGACCGCACGGTCGTCACGAAGGGCTGGTCGAGCGTCTTCTCCATGGCTTCACGCAGAACCTGCGTCAGCAGGCCGGCGGTCGGCAATGCCAGGGTGATCGCCGGCAGCACGAGGGAATTCCACCCCTCTGCGCCCGATACTGGAAACCAGCGCAGATTGAACGAGAATGCCATCAGCAGGAGGATGCCGAGCCAGAAGACGGGCGTCGAGGCGAACACCAGTTCGACGAACGAGGCCAGCTCGCGCGAGAACCGCCCTCGCCCCGCAGTCAGCAGCGCGATAAAGCCGGCAATCACGATCGCAAGCACGCCGGCCGTGAGCGCAAGCTCGACGGTCGGCAGAAGCTGCGATCCGACGACCTCGATCACCGGCTGGCGCAGCACATAGGACGTACCGAAATCGCCGCGGAGGATGCGCGACAAGAACTCGACGTACTGCTCGGGCAACGAGCGATCGAGGCCCCATTCGGCTGCGATCGCCTCACGGAGGCCGGGATATTCGACGTCACCGGCGAGGATGTCCTGAATGCGGCCGGGCAGCGCATGCAACGCGAGAAACGTTGCTGTCACGCTCGCCCAGGCCACCACCAGGCTGGTGAACAGCCTGGAGATGATGCGGGACCACATGGCCTACTTCTTCGCGATCCAAAAATCGTAGGCGCTGGACGGCGAGTCGAGGCCGGCCTCGAAGCCCAGACCGTTGACGTTGCTCTTCGCCGCCAGGAACCAGCTCGGCGCGAACAACGGCACGATGAAGGCCTGGTCCACACCCCGCTTCTGAATCGCGTCGGTGAGCTGCCGCTTGCGGACCGGATCGGTCGTCCGCAACGACTCGTCGATCTGGCTCGTGATCTCCTGGTCTGGATTGGGAATGTTGGAATAGAGGAAACCCTTCGATCCCAGCATGTCCCAGAGCTCGCGGGCAGGATCGGACGGATTGTCCGTATTGGGATAGATCACCCAGGTGCCGTTGCCGTTGTTCTTGGCGTATTCGCCCGCAGTGATCAGGCGCAGGTTGAGATCGAGGCCGACATTCTTGCGCAACGCCGCCTGGACGCCCTGGATAAGGATGTCGCGATTGTCGCGCACATAGGGCTGCGGATAGCCGACCTCGATCGAGAGGCGCTTGCCGTCCTTGGTGCGGAAGCCTTCGGAATCGCGGCCAGTCCAGCCGGCTTCGTCGAGCAGCTTGTTGGCGCCAGCAATGTCGTTGCCCCAGGAACCGACCAGTGCCTTGTTATAGGCGGGATTGGCCGGGCCGATGATCGACCAGGCGCGCGGCACGGTGCCGAGATAGACCTGCTTCACGATCGGCTCCAGATCGAAACCGTCGCGCAGCGCGCGGCGCACGCGAACATCGTCCGCCGGCGGGCGCGTGTAGTTGATGTTGAAGGTGAAGGACGTGCTGGCGCCGGACGGGCCGGTCAGCAGCTTGAAGCCCGGCTGCTCCGCGAACAGCGGCGCATCGGTCGGCTGCACGCCCTCGATCAGATCCACCTGCCCCGAGGTCAATGCGCCCGTGCGAACGGCATATTCGGGGAGGAAGCGGAGAGTGACGCGGTCCAGATGAGCAGGTCCGTTATGCGCGGCATTGCCAGGCGCCCAATTATAGGCCGCGTTGCGCGCGAACACCGCGGACTGGCCGCGCGTGTAGCTCTCGAACACGAACGGTCCGGTGCCGGCCAACCCGCGTCCACCTCCGCAGAGATCACCCTTCGCCAGCGATTTCGGCGAGATCAGGCCGAGCTTCACATTCGAGGTCGACTCCAGGAAACTCGAATCCGGCGTCGACAACACCAGTTTGACCACATAGGGCGAGACCACTTCGGCACGATCGTAGGCCTGGAGCAGCGAGACCGCGGTGACCGCGTTCTCGGGCTTCTTGACGAAATCGTAGTTGGCCTTGACCGCTGCAGCGTCGAACTTCTCCCCGTCGTGGAAGACGACGTCTTCCCTCAGTCTGTATGTGTATTCCTTGCCGTCGGTCGAAATCGACCACTCGGTCGCAAGCCAGGGTGCGAACGTGCCATCCGCCTTCTTCGCGATCAGCGAGTCGATGTAATTGCGGGCCACGAAGAACGCGGCCTGCTGTGACGAATAATGCGGATCGAAGCATGATGGCTCGGTCGTCACGCCCCACCGCAACGCGCCTCCGGAAACCGGCTTGTCTTCGGCATTCGCTACATTCGACGCAAGCAAGGCAATCGCCACGCCGCTCACCAGCAAATTATTCTTCTTCATCCGCGTCACTCGCAATCGTTTCTGCTGCTGCCCCTGCAATCGGCGCATCGAACATCATCAATTGAAGGATGACGTTCGTTTGCGCTTCATCCGATCTGCACGAGGCGTTATCTCTTGTTGCATCGCGATGTAATTCGTCGTCGCGCGCAAACGCAACATGCAAACGGTCGCGACCACGGCTGCACATGAAGTTTGAAAAATTATTCGAGCCCTCACGCCGACGGTGGATGAAATCGACGACATCGAACGCCAATCCGACAATTCGATGCTGCACGATCGTTGCGCATCGTGACCCGACAACCAGCTGACCTTTGGAATCCCCATGTCGCCACGCCAATTGCACCTGAACGTCAACCTGCTTCACTCCGGCGTATATCCGTCCGCTTGGCGACTGCCCGACAGCGATCCACGCGCCTTCTTCGATCTCGGTCATTATGTGCGCGTGGCTCAGATTGCCGAGCGCGGCAAGTTTGACGCAATCTTTCTGGCGGACTCGCCAGCCGTGAACGACCGCATCGACTACCGGTCGTTCACGTCGATGGAGCCGACCATCGTGCTGGCAACAGTTGCCGCAACGACCAGGCACATCGGTCTGATTGGGACGGTGTCGACGACCTACAACGAGCCCTACAACATCGCACGCCGTTTCGTGACGCTCGACCACGCCAGCGGCGGCCGCTCGGGATGGAACGCGGTCACCACGGCAGATGCCGCTTCAGGCCGCAATTTCGGTCTGTCGTCGGTGACGGAACACAAGGCACGCTACGAACGCGCCAAGGAGTTCACGGAAGTCGTCCACGCATTGTTCGACAGCTGGGAGGACGACGCCTTTGTGGGCGACAAGGCGAGCGCGCGATTTGTTGATACGTCGAAAGTGCACCCGATCGCGCACCGCGGCCCGCATTACTCGGTGGCAGGACCGCTGAACGTCCCACGCTCACCACAGGGGCGACCGGTCACGGTGCAGGCGGGTGGCTCGAATGACGGGCGCGATTTCGCGGCAGCCTATGCAGAAGCCGTATTCACGCTGGCGCAGAGCATCGAGGAAGGCGTCGCGTATGCGCGCGATCTGCGCGCACGCGCCGCGTCCTATCGTCGTTCCGGCGATTCCATCGTCATTCTGCCCGGGCTCGCCACCGTCATCGGCAGCACCGAGGCCGAAGCCAAGCGGCGACAGGACGAGCTCTGGGAACTGGTGCCGATCGAATACAGCCTGGCGCGGTTGGCCGGCACGCTTCAGATCGACCCTACCCTCCTCGAGCTCGACAAGCCCCTGCCGGATCCCCTGCCGCTTCCGGCCAATGCCAACCACACCATGTTCCAATGCACCGTGAATATCGCACGGCGTGGCAATCTCACAGTCCGACAGCTGATCCGCGCGCTCGGAGGCGGCGTCGGACATCGCATCATCGTCGGCACGCCGGAGCAGATCGCCGACGACATCGAGGCTTGGTTCAAGGCGGGTGCCGCCGACGGTTTCAACCTCATGCCAGACGTACTGCCGTCCGGTCTGGAGACCTTCGTCGATACCGTCGTGCCCATCCTACAGAGTCGCGGGCTGTTCCGCACCGAGTACGCCGGCTCGACGCTGCGCGATCATTTTGGCCTGCAGCGACCAGTGAGCCGATATGCGAAGCGGTCGCCGGAGGTCGCATCAGCCTAGCTGTCCCGACGATCTATCCCAGAGATCGAGCCCGCCCGTCGGCGGGCTTGGCCGATCGCCTGGCTCGCACGCGCGGAATTACCTCGAGTGCAAATCGCCGCATCTCGGCCTCGAACGGCTGGAATTGCAGCATGAAGAGCTCGATGCCGGCCGTGTGGAACGCCTCGATGCGCTCAACCACCTCGTCATAGCTCCCGACCAGCCCCGCGGCAGTACCGCCATTGCTGCCAACGCGCGGCGTCTTCTGCATGGTCTGCATCATCACAACCTCAGGGTCGGTGTTCTGCTTCTGGATCGCCTTCATCGGCGCATCCTTTGCGGCGAGGCCCAGCAACCGCTCGTAAGCGGCCTGCGCCAGCTCCCGGGTTTCGCGTGCGACCACGAAGGCCGACAAGCCGAAACGGAGCGGCGGCGCGGCATCGCGCGGGCGCACTGCGACATCGGCAATCAACCCAGCCACATCCTCCAGCGGCTGGCCATTGATGAACCAGACGTCGCCGTGGCCTGCAACGAGGCCGCGCGCCGGCTCGGACTCACCGCCGACATAGATGGCCGGACGCTTGCGATACAGGCTGGTCGGGCGCAGGGCATAGTCCGTGACGTTGAAATGCTCGCCCGCATAATTGAGACGTTCGCCTTCCATGAGACGCGAGACGACAGATATCCACTCGCGGCCGTAGGCATAGCGAGCGTCATGGTCCGGGAAGCCGATCCCGGCCTTCTCCAGTTCGGGACGGTTCCAGGCATTGACCAGATTGATCGCAAACCGGCCACCGCTGATGTTCTCGATCCCGAGTGCGAGCTTCGCCAGCACGACGGGGTGATAGAGATAGGGCTTGATTGCAGCAATGATCTCGATGCGCTTGGTCAGCGCCGCGATCGCTGCCGCGGCACTCCAGGCCTCGAGCTGATCGAGGTCTTCCTGATGCGGGTTGATGGTGTGCTGCGCGATCAGCGTTGAATCATAACCGAGCTCTTCGGCTGCAAGGATGAGATCGCGATTGCGCTCCCAGGACGCATCATAAGGCTCTTCGGGATCCTGATGCGCCGCGCGCGGCCCATGCACCAGCGCCCAAATGCCGAAGCGAAGAGGTGCAGTCGCCATCGTGCTCTCCTGTAACTTTCTTTGGCCATGCTATCGATCGGTACCTGTTTTCGCCAACGGCTGATGCGAGATCAAGCACATCCGCCTCAAAAGATTTTCTTTGTCGTGCAGCGGCGCCGCAACGACAGCAGATCACTCCGTATCGAATGACAATTGAAATAGCGCTCTATTTCTGTCGGGCCGATTTCGTGGGACATTTTCCGCGGACGGCAAGTCATTGGCGTCGCACCTCCCGGATCGGATGCAGGAGGTGGAACGAGGTCTCGCGTCTTGAGCAATATCGAACTGAGCCAAATCGACAGTACGGCGATCGGCGCGGCTAACGCGCCGTCAACGCAGGGCAGCGTTCAATCGCCGGCGCGAGCAAGCAAGCTTGGTGCTCGCGGCCTTCAGCTCCTGTCCTGGATCGCGCCCGTGATGCTCGTGATTGTCTGGGAGGCGCTTGCACAGGCGGGATGGCTTTCGCCACAGGTTCTGCCCGCGCCGAGCAAGGTCATCCGGACAGCGTTCAAGCTTGCGACCACCGGGAGTCTGTTGAACGACCTCGGCGTCAGCCTCCTGCGTGCCACAGCCGGCTTTGCGATCGGTGCTACGGTTGGGGCCACGCTGGGCATTCTTGTCGGCTTCTCGCGGGTAGCGGAAGCCGCGATCGACCGCAGCGTGCAGATGATCAGGGCCGTCCCTTTCCTCGCCGCGCTCCCCCTCGTCATCGTCTGGCTGGGCGTCGGCGAAGCGGAAAAGATCTTCCTTGTCGCACTTGGCGTCACGTTCCCGATTTACATCAATACGGTGCTTGGTATCCGCCAGGTCGATCCCAAGCTGCTCGAGCTGGGGCGCGTCCAGGGCCTGAGCTCGCTTCAACTGATCCGCCGGATCATCCTTCCCGGCGCGCTGCCGTCGATCCTGACCGGGGTTCGTTACGCTCTCGCCACGGCGTGGCTCGCGCTGGTCGTGGCTGAAACCATCGGCGCGCAGTCGGGGATCGGCTTTCTCGCGATGGATGCGCGCGAATTCCTGCGCACCGATGTGATCGTCCTGACGATCGTGATCTACGCGCTGATCGGCGTCGCGGCCGACGCCATTGCACGCTTTCTCGAACAGCGCCTCCTCGCCTGGCATCCGAATTACGGAGCAGCGAGGTGAACGTGCACGTCGCTCCGCAGCCTTCCGCGCCGTTCGAATTCGGACCGGCCGTCGTTGTCAGCAACCTCGTCCGCAGCTACGGCAGCCGCGTCGTGATCGAGAAGCTGAACCTGCGCATCGATCGTGGCGAATTCGTCGCCCTGCTCGGCGAGAGCGGGTGCGGCAAGACAACATTGTTGCGGGCGCTGGCCGGGCTCGACCCCATCCAGGGCGGCCGTATCATGGCGCCCCGCCGGCCGGCCGTGGTGTTTCAGGAGCATCGCCTGCTGCCGTGGGACAATCTCTGGCGCAATGTGGCGCTCGGCTTGCAGGTTCCGGATCCGCGCGAACGCGCCGCCGAAGCGCTCGCCGAGGTCGGCCTCGGCGACAGGCTCGACGACTGGCCGCGCAATCTTTCCGGCGGACAAGCCCAGCGCGTCGCGCTCGCCCGCGCGCTGGTGCAGCAGCCCGAGCTTCTGCTGCTCGACGAGCCGTTTGCCGCGCTCGATGCGCTCACCCGTATCCGCATGCACGAGCTGGTCCGCGCGCTGGTGGCCAATCATCAGCCCGGTGTCCTGCTCGTCACCCACGATGTCGACGAAGCCATCGCGCTTGCCGATCGCATCCTCGTGATGCGCAACGGCGCGATCGCCTTCGAGCATCGCGCCGTGCGTGACGGCTCGACACCTATCTCGCGCGCCGAGCTCCTCGGCGAGCTTGGCGTGGTCCCCCATTCTCCCAGCTAATCATCCGGAAGGCCAACATGTCCGACTCTTCATCTGCCAAACCATCCCGGCGGAGCTTCCTCGGCTCCGCAGCTTTTGGCATTGGCGCGCTCGCCGGCATGAATATCAGCGAATTCGCCCAGGCCGCGCCTGGCCGTACCACCGACACGGTCCGCCTGACCTGGGGCCTGAGCGGCCTCAATCTGATCGCCAAGGAGCGCGGCGAGTTCGAGAAGGTGCTGGCCAAGGATGGCATCAAGGTCGAGTGGCTCGGCCCCTTCCCGAATCATGCGCCGACCTTGCAGGCGGTGACGGGCGGCAGCGCAGATTTCAGCTTTGGCGGCAGCACCACGCCTGCGCTCGCCGCTATCATCGCCGGCTCGCCGCTGGTGTTCACCCAGTTCGTGGTCTACGAGCCCCGCACCACAGCGATCATCGCCAAAGACGGGTCCGGCATCGACAAGGTCGAAGACCTCGTCGGCAAGTCGGTCGCGGTCAATCGCTCAGGCCTCGGCGAGTTCCTGCTGGTCGCGGCGCTCGAGAAACACAAGGTCGACCGCTCCGCGGTGAAGTTCGTCTATCTCAATCCTCCTGATGCGGCGCCGGCGCTCGCCTCCGGCAAGGTCGACGCCTGGTCGATGTGGAGCCCTGGCGTCGACATCGCCCGGCTCGAATACAAGGCGCACGACATCTTCCTTGAGGGGCGCGATCTCGAATTTCAGATCGACTACACCTCCTACCTCACCACCCGCAAGTTCGCGACCGACAATCCCGCGCTCGTCCGCGCCGTGAATGACGCGTTCCGCGCCGAGGGCAAGTGGATCTCGGAGAACAGCAGGGATGCCGAGTACATCGCCCAGAAGGCGGGGAAATACAGCGATCAGGTCCGCGACCAGTTCATCGCGATGAACCGCAAATACCGCTACTTCGCGGTCAACGACGAGCGCTTCATCGGCGAGCTGCAAAAGGCCGCCGACTGGCTCGCGGCCCGCAAGGTTCTGCCCGAGCCGGTCAAAGTGACCGACCATCTCGCCCAGCTCTAATAACAGGCCAACACTATGAACAAGACCGTGTCCGCCCCCTCCCTCGGCACACCTGAACCGCTCAAGACCGGCTCGCCGGAGCTGGAGGCGCTCCTCAACCAGATCGCCGAGGGCGCCAGTGACCGCGAGCGCGACCGCGTCCTGCCGTTCGAGGTCATCGATCTCATTCGCCGGGCCCGCCTTGGCGCGTTGCGGCTGCCGTTGAACGCCGGTGGCGCCGGCAGCACGATCCGCGATCTCTTCGCCTTCGTCATCCGCCTCGGCGAGGCCGACGCCAATGTCGCGCACATCCTGCGCAACCATTTCAGCGTGGTCGAGCGCCTGGTGCGTACACCCAAGGACGAGCAGAGCCGACAATGGAAGAAGGCGGTCGCCGAGGGCGCCATCATCGGACTTGCGACGACCGAGCTCGAAAGCCCGCGCGTCGGCAATGTCACGCCGGGGACGACGTTCACGCCCGACGGGAACGGCGATTATCTGCTGAACGGCACCAAATACTACAGCACCGGCACGCTGTACTCGGACTACGTACTGGTGCGCGCGGCCGATCCGTCCGGTGCGACGGGCGCCACGATCGTGCCGATCAAGCGCGAGGGAATCGAGCTGGTCGACGACTGGGACGGGCTCGGGCAGCGACTTACCGCAACCGGCACGACGCACTTCCGTAACGTCAAGGTCAGGCGCGAGGAAGTGGTGTTCGATACGCCGGACGGCGGTTATGGCGTGCCCTATTCCAACACGTTTGCGCAGCTGTTTCTGACGGCGATCGTCGCGGGTATTGCGCGTGCGACGCTGCGCGATGCGACAGCCCTGGTCCGCTCGCGCAAGCGTACGTTTTACTACGCGCCCACCGAGATCCCGACCGACGATCCGCTCCTGCAACAGACGATCGGCCAGATCGCCAGCGGCGCTTTTGCGGCCGAGACGGTGGTGCTGGCGGCCGCCGAGGCGCTCGACATTGCAACCGATGCGTTCGACGTCGGCGCGGCGAACGCTACAGAGGCGGCGCACACCGCAGCGCTGCTCTCGGCAAAGGCCAAGATCATCGCCGATGATTTCGCCATCCGAGGTGGCAGCCTGCTGTTCGATGTCGGCGGCGCATCGGCGACCAAGAAGGTCACCAACTTCGACCGTCACTGGCGCAATGCGCGCACGCTCTCTTCGCACAATCCGACCACCTACAAGGCGCGTTCGATCGGCGAACACGAGATCAACGGCACGCCGTTGCCCGCGAAGGGCTTTTTCTGAGAGCGAACAGGCCGATCCACGGCGTCCGATGCGAGGAGCGACAGATGGGAAAGTCCGACATTCATCTGGTCAGCGGCGATGACGAGGTCGAGCATCAGTTTCGAGCCGTGATGCGGCGCCTGGCCGGCGGCGTCACCATCATCACGGCCGGCCGCGACGAGGACATCACCGGCATGACGGTGACGTCCCTGACATCGCTCAGCGCCAGTCCGCCCCGGCTACTAGTCAGCGTCAACCGGCAGGCCTCGTCCTTTGCTCGAATCGCGCGTTACGGCGTATTCGGCGTCAACATTCTGGGATCGGATCAGCAGGCCCTCGCCGGGCGCTTCGGCGACGGAAGCTTGAAGGGCCATGAGCGCTTCGACGGGATCAGATGGTCCGCGGGGGCGGCCGGCGTGCCGCTGCTTGGCGACACTCTCGCAACTATCGAATGCAAGGTCGAGGAAATCATCGAACGGCACTCGCATGGCATCATCATCGGCAGCCTGTTGAGCTTCGAGCTGTCCCGCGAACTGTCGGGCCTGGTGTACTGGAACGGCCAGTACATCAGGATCACCCATGACTTCGACCTCGACCTCCTCGCCGAGATCAGCATTCCGTTGGCCCATGTCAGATAACCCGCCGGAATCGCCCAGCGGCGGGCGCTGGCAGCTTGACAGGATTGTCGCCGAGCTTCGCCTCTCGCGCGAAGAAACACACAGCATAAGGCGCGACGGAGAGGCGCGGCGCGCTCCCTCGCGCGAGGCGCTTCAGGCCATTCTGGATGGCCTCACCGAGGCGCTGTTTCCGAGGCATTACGGTCAGTTCGACCTCGACGGCGAGAATATCGACTATTTCGTCGGCAATCGCCTGAGCATCGCCCTCGACGGCCTTTGCGACCAGATCCACCGCGGCGCACGATTCGTCGGTGACGAGCTGATCCCGGGCTACCGGCGCGAGGACGCGGTCGAGCTGACGCGGCAGTTCGGCGAGCGCCTGCCGGTGGTGCGTGGGCTCCTGATCTCCGATCTGAGAGCCGCCTTCGTCGGCGATCCCGCAGCCAGGAATTTTCCGGAGATCCTGATCGGATATCCGGGCATGACGGCGATCATCCATCACCGGCTGGCACATATCCTTGATGGGCTCAATGCGCGCTTGATCGCCCGACTTGTCGCGGAGATCGCTCATACGAGAACCGGGATCGACATTCACCCCGGCGCCAGCATCGGATCCGGCTTCTTCATTGATCACGGGACCGGTGTGGTCATCGGGGAGACCGCAATCATCGGCGACAATGTCCGGATCTATCAGGCCGTGACGCTCGGCGCCCGCCATTTTCCAACCGACGACGATGGCCATTTGATCAAGGGCGATGCACGGCATCCGATCGTCGAGGACGACGTCGTGATCTATGCCGGCGCAACCATCCTCGGGCGGATCACGATCGGCCGGGGCGCGACGATCGGCGGCAACGTCTGGGTCACCCAGGACGTGCCGCCGAACAGCATCGTGACGCAGGCCACCGCCCGCAACAAGCAGGGCTAGACGGCCGGCGCCTTCCAGCGCATCAGGCGGCGTTCCAGCGCCTCCAGGATCGCGTTGAAGACGAGACCGATCACGGTAATCCCCAGGATGCCAAAATACATCTGCGGGATCAGGAAGCTGTATTGGCTGTTGATGATGAGATAGCCGAGCCCGGATTTCGCGCCGACCATTTCTGACGCCACCAGGACCAGCATCGCGGATGCGCTCGCCAGACGGATGCCGACGAAGATTGTCGGCAATGATGCCGGCAGGATCACCTTCCGGAACAACTGGCTCGGTGTCGCGCCCATCGTCCGCGCTGACTTGACCAGCAGCGGATCGACCTGGCGCACGGCGGCGATCGTATTGAGAAGTAACGGCCAAGCGCAACTATAAACCACCATGGTGACCTTCGAGAGCTCTCCGATCCCGAGGAGCAGGATAAACACCGGCAGCAGAGCCAGCGGCGCCGTGTTACGGGCGATCTCGATGATCTGGTTCAGGAAGTCGCCCAGCCGGGCGTACCATCCCGTCAGCACACCCAACGGCACGAACAGGACAATGGCGATCAGGAAGCCGCTCAGGGCTCGCAGCAGGCTTGCACCGACGTCGTCATAGAGTTCACCGCTCTGCGCGAGCTGCCAGCCCGCGGCGATCACCTCAGAGAACGGCGGCAGGAACGTCACGTCGATCAACCCGAGGCGCGGCGTCGTCTCCCAGACAGCCAGGAACACCAGTAGCAGCAGGGATCGTTGCCCGATGGTGCCGAACCATCGCACCAGGCTGCCCGTCGCGGCGGCAACCGCGCCGGCGCGTGGTCTGACCCGATCCTTCGGACTCCCCTCGGCGAGTTCCAGCAGCGTCAGGATCTCCAGATTAGACATGAGCCAACTCCTTCTTTCCTGCGCGCTCGCCGTCCGGCGCGGGCACCTGGGAGCCCTGCGCCTTCAACACTTCGTCGCGCAGCAAGGACCACACCTCGTGCCTGACCTGCCCGAACTCGGGCAGCGAGCGGACGTCCTCGGTCTCGCTGTGCAGCTCGGCGGGAATATCGACAATCTGCTTGATCCGGCCGGGGCGCGAGGTCATCACGGCCACGCGCTGGCCGAGCACGACGGCCTCGTCGATGCCGTGCGTGATGAACAGGATGGTTTTCCCGGTCCTGCGCCAGATCCGCAGCAGCTCGCCTTGCAGCGTCTCACGCGTCTGTGCGTCGAGCGCGGCAAAGGGCTCGTCCATCAGCAGCACCTCCGGATCGTAGGCAAGGCTTCGCGCGATCGCGACGCGTTGCTTCATGCCGCCGGAGAGTTCGTGCGGATAGCGGTCGGCAAAGCCGGACAGTCCGACCAGATCGAGATAATGCAGAGCCCGCTCGCGCCGCTCCCTGGCTTTGAGACCCGCGATGTCGAGCCCGAACTCGACGTTCTGCGCGGCTGTGCGCCAGGGAAACAGCGCATATTGCTGGAACACGATGCCGCGGTCGCGCGCCGGGCCCTCGATGACCTTGCCATCGAGCAGGATGCGTCCGCTGCTCGGCGCCGTCAGTCCGCCGAGCAGATCCAGCAAGGTCGACTTGCCGCAGCCGCTCGGCCCGACCAGTGCCAGGAATTCGCCGGCACGAACATCCAGCGTGATATCATCGAGCGCGGTGAAGCTCTGCGCCGGCCCGCCATCCTTGCCGCGGACCAGGAACTCCTTGCGGACGTGCTCGAAGCGGATCTTGGCCATGGTCATTTGGCCTCCGCGGTCTTGCCGGGGCGGAAATGGTTGAACTCGTTGGTATAGATGTCCGATGGCTTGAGCTGGTCCTGCTTCAACAGACCGTCCTTGACCAGCCAGTCGATCCACACCTGGAGCTCAGCATCGCCGATCAGGCCGCCCCTGGTCGCGACACCCGTGCTCTTCCAGTATTTGATGGGTGTTGCGTCCTCGTTGCGCTTGCGATCGGCAATGATGCGTTCGAAGCGGGCGCGGACCTCCTCGGGCGGCGTCGTCTGCGCCCAGGCGATGGCACGGGACACGCCCTCGATCAGCTTGCGGGACGCGTTGGGATTGTCCTTGATGAACTTGTCCCGCAGCACATAGGACCCGCCGGTGAAGTTTCCGAAGATGTCCGAGTCCGCGAACAGCCTGCGGATGCCGCCGCGCTCCAGCGCCTTGTCGCGCAGCACGCCGTTCAGCGTGCTGACCTCGACCTGCCCCTGCCGCAGCGCCTGCTCACCGGTGACCGGCGGGATCGCAACCAGCGTCACTTGCTTCGCCTCCGCCGGCGTCAGGCCATTGCGGGCCAGATACTCGCGCAGCACGAATTCGAGATGCGCCCCCAGCGTGTTCACCGCGACCTTCTTGCCGATCAGGTCGCGCGCGGTCTTGATCGGACTGTCCTCCTTCACGTAGTAGCCGTTGTAGGTGTTGTCGTCCGAGCCGTAATAGCCGACAACAGCCTTGATCGGCGCCCTGGCTGCGATCAGCTTGATGATCGCGCCATAGAACGCGCCGCCGATATCGATGTCGCCGGTGACGACGGTCTGGATGTCCTGCGGACCGCTGATGGTGTTGCCGACCCATTTGAGCTTGAGCGGCGCGAGATAGCCGAGATCGTCGGCCAGTTCGATGAACGTCACCTGCCCGGCCCAGCCCTGGTAACGAATCTCGGTCTTTTCGAGCTGCGCCTCGGCCATGGCACTGCTGGCGAGAGCCGCCAGGCCGAGGCCGGCCAGACCGAGTTGCCGCCCTCTTGCCCGTAGGCCGGCAACCAGACGACGCAACGCAGAGATAGCGATCTTCATTGTGTTCACTCCATTGCTCGCTTCAGGCGGCCTTCGCCTGCGGCTTCGCCGCCTTGACGCGGGTCACGCTGCTGCGGCCGTCGATGCTGACCGGCACCTCGCCATCGATGGTGGCACGCCGGACCACGCGGTGCTGGTCGCCGTAATCGTTGACCGCGTAGTGCTGGGTCGCGCGCTTGTCCCAGATCACCACGTCACCTTGCCGCCAGCTCCAGCGCACGGTGTTCTCGGGTGCGGTGATGTGCGACTGGAACAGGTCGAAAAGTTTCTGGCTGTCGTATTTCGACAGGCCGACAAAGCGCTGGACGAAATTGCCGAGCACCAGCGTGCGTTCGCCGGTCTCGGGATGGACGCGGACGACGGGATGCTCGGTCTCGTAGACCGTCGCCGTAAAGACCTCCTCGAACTGCTTCCGGTCAGCATCGCTCGCGCGGGTCTTGACTGCATAGTCGTAGGCATTGCTGTGCACCGCCCACAACTCGTCCGCGAGCTTGCGCAGCGGAGCCGGCAGATCCAGATAGGACGCCGCCGTGTTCGACCAGATCGTGTCGCCGCCGAACTCGGGGATCACGACGCCGCGCAAGACTGAGATCTTCGGATAAGCGTCGACGAATGTGACGTCGGTGTGCCACTGGTCGGCGCGCCCGCCTCCACGCGCGGAGTCAAGTTCGAGGATCGAGGCCGTTCCCTTGGTGGCGCCGACCGTGGGATGTGGCACCAGCTTGCCGAGCCGATGGGCAAAACGCTCCTGCTCGCCATCGTCGAGATGATTCTGGTCACGGAAGAAGATGACTTTGTGCTCGAGCAGCACCTGGTTGATCGCCGCAATCGTCCGATCCGGAAGATCGCCCGAAAGCTTGATGTTCCTGATTTCGGCGCCGATACGGGCCGATCGCTTGACGATATCCGAACGCGGAATGACGTTGTCGATGGTGATTCCGTCTGTCATGTCATCTTCCCCGAGACCGCGATCCATTTTGACAAGGCTCCGCCGTTCGCCGGTCGCTGCTGCGATGGCGGAGTGAAAGGCAGTGATGTTGCGATCGATCCTCTTGCGAGACCGCCGTCTGCTCTGACGACAATCGCGTCTGGCGGGATCTTCCCCAGGGCTGCATCGATGCAGTCCCTTGTTCAGTCACAGGATGCTAACTCAAGGACTTCGGAAATAGCTTCCAAAGTTCGAGGCCGTTAAGAAACAGACGCATCCACGATCATGGCGTGTCCAGTTGCTACTTGCACTCTGCTCTATTCTGCCGCGACGATATTCGGCGACCGCCAGACGGCCGACGCGTAAAGGGCCGGCTCGAAGTCGTCGGCGATCGGCCCGTTGATCCGCGCCTCGTGCGCCGGAAGGTCGTCAAGGAACAGATCCCTGCTGATCCGCGCTAAGACGCCCGGAATATCGCGCTTGAAGCTCGGCACGTCCCCAATCGGCAGGCCGAAGCTGACGAATGCCGCGGGGTTGAACACGTGGATGTTCCGCAAGTAAGGCGCGCGGCCGGGCTCCTTCTCCAGGAATTCATGGCCCGCACCGAGATAAGGGTGTGCGCCCAGGGCCTCGTCCTGCTCGTCCGCGGCCGGAGAATAGCGGTCGCGCCATAGCAGGATCTCGTCCGAGAAGGCGGCGAGCTCAGGCCGCTTCGCCAGATCGACCTGGTAGCCCGTACCGGCGATGACGAAATCGAATGCGATGTCGCCCTCCGTCGTGGTCGCGAGCAGCCGCCGTCCGAACGGCTTGGCTGACGTCCACGACGCTGCCAGATGAAGGTGGAAGTTGGGGAACTTGACCGCACGCGCGATTGCATCGGGCGGCGGCGTCGATCCCGCGCGACGGAAGCGAATGGCCTGATGCCAGCGCACCGCGTCCGGGAGCGCCCCGTAATTGTCATAAGCGCCCGGATATCCACGCGTCCTGATCACCGGCTCCGAGGCCACCCTGCCGCGGCGTGCAAAGAGATGCACCTCCCTCGCCCCTGCTTCGAGCGCAACTGCCGCGGCATCGAACGCGGAGGCCGCACTGCCCAGCACCGCGACCGACTTGTCGCGGAGCCTGTCGAAATCGATCGCCTCCAACGTATGCGCGTAAAGCTCCTTTGACAGATTGCGGGAGAGCACGTCGGGGACGGACGGACCGCCGTTGCTTGGGAAACCGCCGGCAAGGATGATCTTGCGGGCCGTTTCCGTCTTCGCTTCGCCCGCTATATCGAGATGAAGCCGCAGGTGGTCCTGCGCCGGTTCGATAAGAACAAGCTTGGTACGATAGCGCACCTCGATGCCGAGCGTGTTGCGATACCAGTCGAGGTAGGCGGCCCAATCCACGCGAGCGATGCGATCGATCGCTTCATACGCGGCCGCGCCGTGGCGGGCCTCATACCAGGACTGGAAGCTCAGTCCGGGTAGGCCGAGCTCGGGTCCGGGCAAGCTCTTCGGCGTGCGCAGCTTGTGCATGCGCGCGCTGCTCAGCCATGGACCGGACGACGACGCGTCATGTGATGCGTCGATCACCGTGACCTTGCCGATGCCGGCACGGCGCAATGCAAAGGCGAAAGCGCTTCCGGATTGCCCGCCCCCGATGATGGCGACGTTGTGGTCGCCCCCGTGACGATCCGGAACCCAGTTCTGCGGATCTGGACCAATCAGACGCAGGGTTTCTCGAGCCGCGTCATCGACATCAGACTGAAACATGCTGCCCCCGGATTTGTCTGCATCAGATGCGACCAAATCGTAGAAGCCAACGGTGCTCAGTCAATGAAATGGAATTGGCTTTGTTTTGCGGCCTGAACAACGAACAGACCGCGAGGTCACGCGGCGTTGAAAGATTTGCGCCGACAGCGGCGCGAGCCAGAAGACACGACCGGCCATTCGCTCGCCAGATCGACTTTCAGTTGAGACGATCGGTTCGCGACGTCATCTACTGAATGCGCTCCCGCCACTAGATTCATGCTCGCATCGCACCGAACAACGCAAATCCATTTCATCGACTTTTCTCACCCCGGCAACATAGAGTCCGTCTCGATCAAGCCGTCTCGACGGCTCGTTGGAGATTTTGGAAAGCACGATGTCGACCGCCGGCGTCATCAGCCTTGAACGGGACACGCCCGAGCTCGCACGGACCTACGAGCAAGCCGGCATCCTCCAGTTTCACCATGGCAAATTTCTCATTGGACCGCTGGCTTTGAAGTCAGGGGATCGCGTGCTCGATATCGGTGCCGGCACCGGCCGCCTGACCGAATTCGTCGCGGGACTTGTCGGCCCGACCGGGCGCGTGATCGGCATCGACCCGTTGGAGAACCGGGTCGCCATCGCGCGTCTGCGCGCCTCGGGGACGCTGACCTTCGATGTCGGCCGTGCCGAGGACCTTTCGCGCTTTGGACCCGCGGAATTCGACGCCGTCTACCTCAACAGCGTCTTCCACTGGATCGCGGACAAGCGGCAGGCGCTGCGTGAGATCGAACGCGTCCTCAGGCCGGGCGGCCGGATCGGGCTGAACGTTCAGGATCCGACCAAACCTCACGAGTCGCGAACCCTGCTCCGCCAGGCGATCGAACAGGCCGGCTTCGGCGAGAGAAGCAGCGAGTCGCATCGCGTGCTCGGATCGACTGAGGACGAGCTTAAGGCTCTGTTTGCCGAGGCAGGCTTCGTCAATTGCCGAAGCGATCTGCGCTCGCTCATCGATCTCCACGACGACGTGGACTCGGTGCTCGGATGGTCCGAAGCCAGCGCATTCGGCAACTTCCTTGGCAGCTTCTCCTCGGAAGAACGGGCAGCGATTGACGCCGCCTTTGCCGCGCTCGTCGAGGCGAAGCGTACTCCGGAGGGCCTTCGCCTGGAGCGATATCTGCGTTTCGCCTTCGCGCGAAAGCCGGGGTCACACACCGTCACTTCCGTCTCGTAGCCGCTCCGCCTCTTCTCGCATCTGGACATTCGAACCATGGGCAATCAACGGCAGCTTGTTCTCAATCTCTTCATCTATCCCGGCGGCCACCACGAAGCCGCGTGGCGCTACAAGGGATCTGAACCAGATCGCATTCTCGACATCACTCACTATCAAGAGCTCGCACAGCGCGCCGAAGCCAGCAAGTTCGACGCCATCTTCTTTGCCGACGGACCGGCGCTGGCGGACAATGTCCGTTACGCCCAGCGCTTTCGTTTCGAGCCGATCACATGGCTCGCGGCTATCGCCGCGGTGACCAAGCGCATCGGCCTGATCGCAACCGCATCGACGACCTATACCGAGCCTTACAACCTCGCGCGCCTGTTCGCCTCGCTCGACCATCTGAGCCAAGGCCGCGCCGGCTGGAATATCGTGACGACCAGTGCGCCACAAGCAGCGCAGAACTTTGGCCTGCCCGAACATCCCCCGCATCACGAACGCTACGAGCGCGCCCGCGAATATCTCGACGTGATCTCGCGGCTCTGGGACAGCTGGGAGGATGACGCGCTCGTCAACGACCCCATCTCGGGCATTTTTGCCGATACCAGCAAGATCCACACGCTCGACCATGTCGGCAAACACTTTCGCGTACGCGGTCCGCTCAACATTTCGCGCGTGCCGCAGGGCCGGCCGGTCTATGTCCAGGCCGGCGCCTCCGACGACGGCCGTGCCTTCGCCGCCCGTTTCGCGGAGGCAATTTTCACCGCGCACCAGACCCTGGACTCGGCCAAGGTTTTCTATGCGGACATCAAGCACCGGGCTCGTTCCTTCGACCGGGGTCCCGACGAGATCAAGATCCTGCCCGGCATCAGTCCCATCATCGGCAGCACGCAGGCCGAGGCGGACCGACTCCAGGACGAATTCAACGCGCTGATCCAACCGGAATATTCCCTGACCCAGCTGCGCCAAATGATCGGCGTCGATCTCACCGGCTATGATCTCGACGGCCCCGTCCCGCGCCATCTCATCGACACCGCGAGCGCGCGCGGCGTTGCCAGCCGCTTCAAGCTGGTGGTCGACATCGTCGATCGTGAGAAACCGACGATCCGGCAGCTGGTGCAGCGCCTCGCCGGCGCCCGCGGCCACTGGGTGATTGCGGGCACGCCGGAAAAGATCGCCGACAACATCCAGACCTGGTTCGAGGGCGGTGCGGCGGACGGATTCAACGTGATGCCACCCTGGCTGCCCGGCGGCTTCGACGTCTTCGCCGAGCAGGTCGTCCCGATCCTGCGCAAGCGCGGCCTGTTCCGCGAGGACTACACCGGTACGACCCTGCGCGAGCATTACGGCCTGGCGCGTCCCGCCAGCATCTACTCCAACGCGGTCAAGGCGATCGCCTGACACCGCTTCCGCACTGACATCCCAACTCGAGACCAGTAAGAAGACATGAAGACAGCGTTGTTTCTCCTCTCCGGCCTTTTGGCTCTTTCCCCTTTCGCCGCCGAAGACGCCTTGGCGCAGCAGCCCGCGAAGCCGGAGCTCCGGGTCGGCTTCGTGCCGGGGCCGTATA
The DNA here is from genome assembly GCF_040547935.1 of Bradyrhizobium sp. LA6.8. NCBI lineage: Bacteria > Pseudomonadati > Pseudomonadota > Alphaproteobacteria > Hyphomicrobiales > Nitrobacteraceae > Bradyrhizobium > Bradyrhizobium sp. LA6.8. Next base: position 822,311 of record NZ_JBEPQQ010000001.1, on the reverse strand, counting down.
TCGACGAGTTCAAGGTCGGCGTCGAGCCAGAGCTGAAGAAGAAAGGCTACAAGATCCGCTATGTCGAGTTCTCGACCGGCCTTGAAGCCAACAATGCGGTATTCAAATCCGAGATCGACGCCAATGTGATGCAACACACGATCTTTCTCGATTCCTACAACGAGCGGCAGAAGACCGATCTCGTCGGCATCGTCCACGTCCCCACCCCGCCGATGGGCCTCTATTCGAAGAAGCATCCGCTGGGCACGCCGATCAAGTCGGGCTCGAGCGTCGCCGTGCCGAACGATCCGGTCAATCTGCAGCGCGCGCTGTGGGTGCTGCGTGACCTCGGCCTGATCGAGATCCGTGATAGCAAGTCGGTCGACGTCACCGAGCTCGATGTCATCAAAAATCCCGGCGGCATCAAGATCGTGCCGCTCGAGGCCGCACAGGCGCCACGGGCGCTCGACGACGTCGATTTCGCCACCGTACAGGGCAATTTCGCGATCTTCAGCGGGCTGAAGCTGACCAATGCCTTTGCGCTGGAGAAGATGACCACGCCCTACATCAACGTGCTCGCGGTGAAGAAGGCTAACGCCAATGCCGAATGGGCTCAGGACATCGTCGCCGGTTACAAGTCGCCGACGTTCAAGACGGCAATCCGGGCCGATCGGTTCTATGACGGCTTCACTTTGCCTGATTACATGAAGTGAGCGAAGCGCATGTTCGATTTCACGCTTGAATGGGCAAGCCGCCGCTCCGCCGCCGAGCGCGCGATCGACGCGCGAGCGATGACCGATAAGCTTCGTTTCCAGGAGGCTTTCGTCCTCCCGCTGGTCCTGCTGATCATCTTCCTGTTCGCACTGGGCATCATGACAGGAGCTCATTTGAACGGACGAGCAAACCACGCTTTGCCGTATCTCGTGTCGGGGGGCATGGGTATGCCCATGCTCTATCCCGCATCGGAGTCCTGTCGCAGGCCATCGAACCTCGGTTCCGTGCCGCGGCTCCGGCAGGCTGAAGCGCTTGCGCTACTGACGGCCGACTAGCGGCAAGACTATGCCTTCCATGCTTTCGGCGCGGTGATGGACATCAAAATCATCCATCTCAGCCGAGCATCGTGGAATTTTCCAGCCGCGCTCGCGACGACGCCAGCATGATTCAACCAAACTGATTCCGACGAGTGTGTAGCAATGTTCAATTCCACCCCTGCCGTGATAGCTTTTCCGGGTTCTCGTCCTACACCGTCGTCCGGAGCGAACATGAGCTACGTCATCTCGCTGCATTCAGGCTTCGCTCGTTTGATCGAACAGGCACGTGGATGGTTCCGGCGCTCGCTGCGGCCACGGACAGGCGGCTCGGACAACACGCAGGACGATCTCTACGAGATCTTCCTGTTCGGGCCCCACGGCTGACGCCCGGCAACGCGTCCAACTTTTCATCACACTGAGGTTTATGACATGACCGACGCTGCGTTGCAGCTCGCCGACACCGGCCGCCGTCTCGACGCCATCGACCGCAAGATCCTGGCGGTCCTCCAGGAAGACGCTTCACTCTCGGTTGCGGAAATCGGCGACCGCGTCGGTTTGTCCTCGACACCGTGCTGGAAGCGCATTCAGAGGTTGGAAGCGGACAGCGTGATCCTGAGACGGGTTGCACTAGTCGACCAGAACAAGATCGGGCTTGGCCTTTCGGTATTCGTCTCCGTCGAGAGCTCCGACCACTCGGATGCCTGGCTGAAACGCTTCGCCGAGGCCGTCAGCGCCATGCCCGAAGTGATGGAATTCTACCGGATGGCCGGCGATGTCGACTACATGCTCCGCGTCGTGATCCCCGACATGCAGAGCTACGACGTGTTCTACAAGAAGCTCATCCACGCCGTGCCGCTGAAGAACGTCACCTCACGCTTTGCGATGGAGAAGATCAAGTCGATCACGGCGCTGCCGATTCCAGCGGCTGTGACGGTGGAATAAATGCTGACGAACCGCGAGCCTATGTCACGCGACGAGTTTACCGATAGCGCACCAAAGCATCCCGACTGACGCTACCCCTTAGACTAGAGTTTTTTGGTGAGCCTACCAACGGACAGTTGCCATCGCCTGTCGCCACGCCACATATCCCGCTGCTCTCAGACATCGCGCGGCTTGCTCGAAGAGCGCTTAGTCCACTTTTCAATGTCTGCTCACAGTGGCCTTGATGGGATTTTTCTTGATCTCCCGGTGCACACCAGCGCTCGGCTTTCTGCAGAATGTCTTTTCAATTTGGTGATGCGCCGCGCGACATAATGCGCCTGAGAGGACCGCCTCGACGCCGAACTCGGGTTGACGCGCGAATGAAGCCGCAATCGTTGCGCTGTTCGGTCACGGGCAAACCTAGATCGGGCGGGTTCGCAATGAAAACAAAATGACCATCGCGTCCACTGCCCCGCCCCCGACGCTTTTGTTGTCTGTCCCAAGTGAAATTTGGAATGGCCAGGTCCCCTTGTTTCGCTTCTCCTACGAGGAAACGCTGATCGTGCCGTAACGCTTTCGCGAAACGGTGACCTGATCGCGCATCAATCATCAGGGGCTCTTCATGACCGCACGTTTCCCAATGTTCTCGCTCTCCCGGCGCCGCCTCCTCGCTACGGCCTCCGTGATTGCAGCAGCGACTTTGACGGCGATGGCAGGTCTCTCTCCAGCGCGAAGTGCCGGCGCTCCACCGAACGGCGGCGACATCACCTTCCTCATCGACTCGCTCGGCAGCACCTGGATTCCGAACAACAGCGCGATCTCCAGCTTCCAGGGCCACATCTGGGGCCACGTGACCGACAAGCTCGTCTATGTCGATGCTGACGGCAAGGTCAGCCCCTGGATCGCCGAAAGCTGGGAGCAGAACGGCGAGGCCACACAGTTCACCCTGCACCTCAAGAAGGGTGTGACCTTCTCCGACGGAACACCGCTCGACGCGTCAGCCGTGGTCGCCAATCTCGACATCTGGTACGCAGGCCGGCGGAATGAGGGGATCAATCCGATTGGCCTCTTCCCGAAGACTTACGACCACGCTGAGGCGGTCGATGCCGCCACCGTGAAGGTTGTCTTCAAGGCGCCGACGCTCGGGTTTATCCCGACTCTCGGCTATCACGGCTCGATCCTCATCTCCCCGAAGACGATCGCGCAGCCCGCCGCGCAGCAGGCTGATCTGGCCAAGACATCCGGCAGCGGCCCGTACGTGGTCGCTTCCTGGAAAGAGGGCGACTTCGTCAAGCTGGTCAAGCGCAAGGACTACAATTGGGGGCCGGCAGCCGTCGGCCACACCGGTCCGGCCTACCTCAACTCGATCACCTACAAACTCGTGACCGAACCGTCGCTGCGGGTCGCCGCTGTCCAGTCGGGACAGGCCGATGTCGCCTACAGCCCCTCACCGCAGGAACTGAAATCGCTCAAGGAAGCGGGCTTCACGGTCGCGACCCCGCGCTATCTCGGTTTCGTCAACGGCCTCGCGATCAACACCAAGCTGGAGCCATACAATGACGTGAAAGTGCGCCAGGCTCTTCAAGCCGGCATCAACCGGAAGGAGATCATCGACACCGTCTATACGCCTGACTGGAAGCTGGCGACGTCCTTCATCCAGAGCAACGTGCCGGGTGCAACCGACCATAGCGAGCTCCTGGCCTACAATCCCGGCAAGGCGGAGAAGCTTCTCGACGAAGCCGGCTGGATCAAGGGTGCTGGCGGCATCCGGACCAAGGACGGCAAGCAGCTGTCGCTGACGCTCCACTCCAACCCTTATCTTGCGACGGCAAAGTCGATCGACGAGCTCATCGCCCAGCAACTCGGCAAGCTCGGCTGGAAGGTCACCATTCGCGCCTACGACGTCGTGACGTTCGGCGAGAAGGTCCGGTTCGGCGGGCCGGCCGTGCCGGCCTACGAGGTGACGCGCAGCTTCATCGACGCCGGCACGGTGGCCAGCATCCTCACCGACGCCAACAACGGCGAGAATTGGTTCAACCTCGGCGACAGCGACAAGAAGCTCAATGAACTGCGCGACAAGATCGCCGGCGCTGCCTCTTTCGACATTCGCAATCCGCTGCTCGACGAGTTGCAGACCTACGTTCTCGAGCAGGGCTATTTCATCCCGCGCACGCAGATCGTCCAGCGGATCTACGTGCAGTCCCCGAAGCTCAAAGGAGAGGTCTACAACGGCATCGCCTACGCCAGCTATTACACGGCAACGATCGGCGAGTAATCCGCAGTGCAAACAAGCAGCGTGAGGAGGCGACCGGCATGAGAAGCGCCTACCTGTCCTATGCCGCGAAGCGCTTCGCCCAGGCCGTCGTCGTTATCCTGCTGGCTTACGTCTTCACCTTCGTCGTCGTGAGTATCTTGCCTGGTGACCCCATCACCAACGTGCTGCGCGACCCGCAGAATGGATTCAGCGAGGATCAGATCAAGGAGATCATCGCCGCTCAAGGCCTGGACCGGCCGATTCCGATCCAGCTCTGGGCGTCCTTGTCCAACTTCGTGACCGGCGACCTCGGCCTGTCGATGCGATCCAACCGGCCTGTGACAACCCTGATCGCCGAGGTTCTCCCTTCGACACTGATCCTTGCGTCTGCAGCTTTCGCCATCGCGCTGCTGCTGGCGGCTACGATCGCCTACGGCACCCAGTTCCTTCCGAAACGATTCGGCCAGGGCTTGCTGCGTGGCTTCCCATCGTTGTTCCTGTCGGTGCCGAACTTCGTGATCGGCCTGGTGCTGATCCACATTTTCGGCTTCCAGCTCGGGTTCTTTCGCGTAATCGCGCCGGACAGCTTCTGGGCGACCTTCTTCGCCGCGGTCGCGCTCGGCATCCCCATCTCCGCACGGATCACCGAGGTGCTGATCGCGAACCTCGACAACGAGTCCGAGCAGGAATACGCCGCCGTTGCGCGCAGCCGTGGGCTCGGGCAGATGCGCCTCTTTGCCAAGCACCTGCTCAAGCCGTCTTCGCTCCCGGTCATCACCGTCATCGCACTCGCCATCGGCGAACTGCTCGGCGGTTCGCTGATCACCGAGACGGTGTTCGGACGCACCGGCATCGGCAGCCTGGTGCAGCGTTCGGTGAGCACGCAGGACCTGCCTGTCCTGCAAGCGGTCGTCTCGCTTGCGGCAGTGGTGTTCGTGCTCGTCAATTTGATCGCCGACCTCGTCTACCCGCTGCTGGACCCGCGCGTGAAGCTGATCGGCGGTCGCAAGGTCCGCCCGACCACCGCCGACGAGAGTTCCACCAATCTTTCCCAGGCGGTGGCGCCATGACCGTCGCCTCCGTCTCGCCGGCCTCGCGCATCACGGCGATCAGCCGGCTGACAGCCCTTCGGGTGCCGCCGACCGTCGCGCTCGCATTCGCGGTCATCGCGATCGTAATCGCCTGGTCGCTCGCGCCGAGCTTGTTCACGAGTCATGATCCCGCCAGCGGCGTCCCCGCTGACAAGCTGCTCGGCCCCAGCTCAGCGCATTGGTTCGGCACCGATCACCTCGGTCGCGACCTCTATACCCGGGTCGTCTATGGCACGGCCTCCTCGGTGACGAGCGCGCTCATCGCGGTCGTCATCGCCGCGGTTGCCGGCGGGCTCATCGGCCTCCTGGCCGGCTTCCTCGGCGGCTGGATGGACATCGTGCTCGCCCGCCTGGTGGATGTGCTGCTGGCGATCCCGAACTTCCTGCTGGCGGTCATCGTCGTCACCGCGATCGGTTTCGACACCACGAACGCTGCGGTTGCGACCGGCGTCTCGGCGGTCGCCGTGTTCGCGCGGGTGATGCGCTCGGAAGTGATCAAGACCCGGCAGGCCGTTTTCGTCGAGGCATCGTTCCTGATGGGCGGCTCGCGCTGGCACATTCTGTTGCGGCACGTGCTGCCGAATGCATCGCGCTCGGTGCTCCCGCTCGCGGTGCTGCAGTTCGGCCTGTCGATCCTGGTGATCGCCAGCCTTGCTTTCCTCGGCTACGGCGATCCGCCTCCCGCCTCCGACTGGGGCCTGCTGATCTCGATCGGCAAGGACTACCTCAAATGGCCGTGGCTGGTGTACGCCCCCGCCTTCGTCACGATCGCGACCGTCCTCTCCGCAAACAGGATCAGCCGATGGCTCCGCAAGACAGACTGACCGCCACGTTCACCCGCGCCGAGCGCGTCGCGCCGACGCCGCTGCGGTCGATTCCGCAGCTCCGGGTCGACGGCCTGTCGGTCTCCTATGGGCCGCACGAGGTCGTGACCAACGTGAGCTTTGAACTCGGCCGCGGCGAGAGCCTCGCCCTCATCGGGGAGTCCGGCTCCGGCAAGTCGACGATCGCCCGCGCGGTGCTGCGGCTACTCCCCAGCGGCGGGCACGCCACCGGCCGCGTCGCGTTCGACGGCCAGGAGGTGCTGGGGATTTCCGAGCGCGGCTTCCGGCCGCTGCGGGGACGAGCCATCGGGTTCGTCCCGCAGGACCCCGCCAACTCACTCAACTCGGTGCGGACGATCGGTGCCCAGGCGCAGGAGGCGGCTGCGCTGCTCGACGAGCCCGACAAGGCGATCCGCAAGCAGCTCATCCTGGAGACGTTCGCCCAGGTTGGGCTCGACAACCCCCTGCGTGTCTACGACTCCTACCCGCACCAGCTGTCCGGCGGCATGCTCCAGCGCGTGCTGATCGGCCTTGCGATCCTGCCACGGCCGGCACTGCTGGTCGCGGACGAGCCGACCTCCGCGCTCGACGTCACGATCCAGAAGCGGATCCTCGACCTGCTCACGCGGCTGCAGCACGACCTCAAGATCAGCCTGCTGCTCATCACGCACGACCTTGCGATCGCCGCCGAGCGAGCGGACGCGCTAGTGGTGCTCAAGGACGGCGTCATCCAGGAGGCTGGCCGGACCGCTTCCGTCTTCTCCTCGCCGGCGTCGGCCTACGCAAAGAGGCTGCGCGCGGATGTCCCGGCCCTCAACCCCGACCGTTACGCCGCACTGCGCGACACCGGCTTCCGTTCCCTCAAGACCGGCCAGGCACCGAAGATCGAGGTCAGCGCCGTCACGAAGACCTTCACAGTCGACGGCAAGGCGCTGACGGCCGTCGACGATTTGTCGTTCAGCGTCCCTGCTGGCACCACGCACGCGCTGGTCGGCGAATCGGGCTCGGGAAAGACCACGACGGTCCGGTTGCTGCTTGGGCTGGAGGGACCCGACACCGGGAGCATCTCAGTCGCAGGCGAACAAATCACCGGCCGCTCGCCCGAGGCACTGCGGACGGTGTGGCGCCACCTTCAATTGGTCTACCAGAACCCATTCACCTCGCTCGATCCGACCTGGACGATCGAGCGGCTCGTACACGAGCCGCTCGATCGATTCAAGATCGGAACGCGAAAGGAACGGGATGAGCGCGTCCGCGAAGCGTTGGCCGATGTCGGACTTGGCGAGCACCTGCTCTCCCGCAAGCCCGGGGCCCTGTCAGGTGGCCAGCGCCAGCGCGTCGCCATCGCCCGGTCGCTGGTCCTCAAGCCCGACGTGATCGTGCTTGACGAACCCACCTCCGCGCTCGACGTCAGCGTCCAGGCCGGCATCGTCGAAGTCCTGCTCTCGCTACAGGCCAATCTGGGCCTGACCTACGTGTTCGTGTCTCATGACCTGGCGCTGGTGCGTCAGCTCGCCCACACCGTCTCCGTGATGCATCGCGGACGCATCGTCGAACACGGGACCGTCGCCGACATCGTCGACAACCCTCAGCAGCCCTATACGAGGTCGCTGCTGGCGTCGATCCCGTCGGGTGGCGACGATATCGCACACATGCGCACGCGCGCCTTCGGTTGATCATGACCGCAGATTGAATAAGCCGCGGAAGGCCCCTGCCCGCTCAGTTCTCATCATCCAGTGCAAGCACGGCAAAGCTCGCGAGCCAGTGCTCTCCCATGTAGTGACCGGCGATATGGGGGAGGCCTGCGACCAGATGCTCGCGCGCCGCTTCGTGAGCAACGACGCGGCGGGGGTCGCCTGCCGGCAAGGCGTCGCCGAGAGAGCGCCAGCACCAGGCGCGGCTGAGATTGAGTCCGTCGAGATGAGCGATCTTGCCGTCGGTGCGATCGGTGACCGTCGCAGGCTTGAACAGCGTTGCCGGCCGTCGTTCGACCAGCCGCGGCAGAAACCGATCAAACCAGGGCAGGAACGCGTCCGAGGGCAACAGCCGCCGCATGCATTCGGCCTCGATAAGAGCCGAGGACTGGAAGTCGTCGCCACTCGGCTCACCCCAGGCGGGACAGTCGGTGTCCTCACCATACCAGCGCTGGCCAGTCTCGTGCAGCAACCTGGCAAGCGCTTCATCCTTTTTGATGCCGGCGTAGTCTGCCGCCATCCGCAGGCCAAACGCCGTATTGAAATGGGTGCCGACGCGTACGGGATAGAACGCCAACGGCAGGAAGTCGCGAAAGCGTTGCGCGATGATTTCGGTCAGCGGCGCGAGATTGCGGCTCCAGCGATCGTCAGGGTGGAGCGCCAGTTCAGTCGCGAGCTTCAGGAGCCAGGCCCAGCCATACGGCCGCTTGAAGCCGCGGGCAGTCGGGCGGGCGAAGTAAGCACGTTCGGCGTCGACCTTCTCGGGCACGAATTGCGTATCGAAGAGAGCGCGGATGTCGGAGGCTGCCGCAAAGTCGGGAAACCTGCGCAGCAGTCGCGCCAGCATCCAATAGCTGTGGACGCAGGAATGCCAGTCATAACTGCCGTAGAAGATCGGATGCAGCTGGCTCGGCGTGCGGGCATCCGCAGGTTCAGCCAGCGCGTGGTCAACGTTATTGGGATATTCGCGCCCGACATGGCCGAGCGCGATGTTGGCAAAATGCGAGGCATGTTCGCGGGTAAGACGGGGCGTGGTCACGGCTTGGCCTTTCCAGTGTCCCGGCCGATCAATGTCTCGATCAGGCGCGGCAGGAGGTAGATCGGAAATTGCGTCGCGGCGAAGTATAGCGCCATGCGTGGCGAGGCGGCAGCCCCCAGCGCCGACCAGACCAGGCCGACATTGCGGTTGCCGAGGATGAGCCCGACAGTCAGCCGCTGGCCCAAATTGCCCGGCAGCAGCACGGCACCGGCTGCTTGAAGGGCGATATTGCATGCAAAGGCGAGCCCGAGGCAGAGCGTGGCGGCCTGCACATCCGCCGCGATCTGCGCGCGAATGTCAGCCATCGTCGCCACCGCAAAGACGAGAAGCGCCGCGACGATGATCCCGTCGACCATCCCGCCATGGGCCGCCAGCACCGGGGCTGCATGCCGGCGGACCAGGAAGGCCACCCCTTCGGCGCCGCCGATCAACAGCGCCAGACGAAGCGCGAGCTCGAGCGCGCTGATCTCGAGTCCGCCGAACCAGCCTGCAAGAAGCGGCACGGTGACCGGAGCCAGCACCATGGACAACACCGTCACCACGAGCGGCACCGCTCCGTCGAGCCCGAGCATGCGTGCCACCGCTGCCGTTCCGCTCGATGGCGGCGCCGAGACGGCGAGCACCGCCGCGAGCGCGATCTCCGGACCAAGGTTCAAGGCGTGACCGGCAACACCGATGACGAGTGGACAGGCCACCATGACGACGGCCGGCAAGAGCACGGAAAGCGATGGCCGTCGCAGCGTTGCGACGACGGCCTGACTGTCGATCCGCAACAGCGTTCCCAGCACGATCAGGAAGATCGTGGTTGGCATCAGGGGGCGAGCGAGGTCCGCAAGAGCCGGAAAGACCAATCCAAGCAGGACGCCAAGCGCCAGCAAGGTCGGTCCGCGCGGGATGAAGTGCAGGAGTGAGGATCGCATACGCCGCGCCCAATCATGTCGTCTCCGCCAAGAGACCACACCCCGCATCATTCTTGAAATCGATTATTACCATATCTATCATCGTTCAAATGAATTTGGCTTCCGTCGACCTCAACCTCCTGGTCGCCTTCGAGGCGCTGATGGAGGAACGCCATGTGACCCGCGCCGGCCAGCGCATCGGCCTGGCGCAACCGTCCATGAGCAGCACGCTGACGCGGCTGCGTGCGCTGTTTGGCGATGAGCTCTTCGTGCGCTCGGCCTCCGGCATGCAGCCGACGGCCAAGGCGCTGGCGCTGGCGCGGCCGATCAGCGACGCTCTGGGCCAGATCAGGGGCGTGCTCGAACCCACATCAGCCTTCAATCCGGCAACAGCCCGCCATCGCCTGTCTATTGCGGCGACCGACTATGGCGACCTCGTCGTGGTGCCGCGACTGGTCGAGGCGTTGCGGCGGGACGCGCCTGGTATCGATCTCGTAGTGCGCCCCATCATTGATCCGGCCGCGAGTGTCGCGAGCCTGGAACACGGCGATGTCGACGCGCTGATAGGCGGCCATCTTCCCGCTTCCGCGCGCATCATCCGATCCACGCTTTTCACGGAGAGATTCGTCTGCATTCGCGACGCCAAACGCGCCACACTGAAAGCCCGTCTCACCAAGGACGATTACATGCGGCTTCCGCATGTGCTGTTCTCCTCCGCCGGCGGCGACGGGCTTCCCGGCGCAATCGACACGATGCTGAGCCGGCACGGACACAAGCGCCGGACCGCGATCACGCTCGCCCATGTCGTCGCGGTGCCGTTTGCCGTCGCCGGCACCGATCTCGTGGCAACCATGGCCGAGCGCGTCGCGCGCCGCTTCGCGACAGCCGCCGGCGTGTCCGTCGTTCCGGTTCCCTACGATGTGGAGCCATTCACCATCGACCTTCTCCACACGCGCCGCGCCATGGCCAATCCGGCGCTGCGCTGGTTCATCGAACTGGTCAATCGAGTCTGCGGGACGCTGTAGCGATCGGCGGGCCGGCAGCAGGCTGCTATTTCCGCTCAATCAGCTGCGCGATCTCCCAGACATGGCCTGAGGGGTCGGCAAAGGACGCAGTTCTTCGCCCCCACGGACGGTCGATCGGGCCATTGAGCAGATCGACGCCAATCTCCTGCAGGGCTGAGCACACCTGATCGACGTCGACGACCCTGATCGTCAGGAGTGCGCGCGCCCCTGCGGAGGACTGCGCGACACGCAGCGGCTCGACAAGCGGCGGTGCCTGAGTCGCGTCGAGAAGGTTGATCAGGAGTCCAGAAAATCTGAGCACGGATGAGACCGCATCTTCCCAGACCGTCTCGGACGCGAAAACCTTGGCGTAAAACGCTTTCGACGACGCAATGTCATCGACGAACAATGTGATGACTTCAACTTCGCTTGGCAGACCATTGACCATGTCGCCCTGCTCCTCACCGTTGCTGCGGCAGCCTACACAAGCGTGACAAGACGCTTGCCGCTATATCTCACGATGTTAGAGCATGACGCAATTCGGCTAGCCGGTCATCGGCCCGGCTTGGAAGCCTCGATCCCTAATTGAATAGATCCGGTTCCGCCTCGGTGATCCAGTCCCACAACGGCTGGAAGCTGAAATAACCGCCCTTGTGCGTGCCAACCTGCCGCGAGGTCAGGCTGGCGATCTCGTGCGGGATCGGCTTTGGCGTTCCGGCGGCTTCCGCAAGCAGCTGGGCACGCGCAGCATTGTCCATGGCGATGTACCACCAGGCGGCGGCCTCGATGGTCGGTCCGACCGTGAGCAGGCCGTGGTTCTGCAAGATAGCCGCCTTCTTCGATCCCAGCGCTTGCGCGATCTTGCGGCCCTCTTCCGCCTCCAGCACGACGCCGGAGAACGGATCGAACAGCACGTGATCCTCGTAGAAGGCGCAGGAATCCTGCGTCAGCGGATCGAGCAGGCGGCCGAGCGCCGACCAGGCCTTGCCATAGGTCGAATGGGTGTGCGCGGCCGCGATCACCTCAGGATGCGCGGCGTGGATTGCGGAGTGAATCACGAAGCCGGCCTGGTTGATCGGCTTGTCACCGATCAGGATGTTGCCGTCATGGTCGACGAGTTGAAGGTCGGAGACCTTGATCTGACTGAAATGCTTGGACAGCGGATTGATCCAGAACCGCTCGGGGAACTCCGGATCACGCACGGTGACATGGCCAGCGAGCCCCTGATCGAAGCCGTAGCGCGAGAACAGGCGGAATGTTGCGGCAAGCCGCTGTTTGCGGTGCAGCCGCTCTTCCTCGAACGTCGCGGCCGGCGTGCGCTCGACCAGAGAGTACTTCTTGGGCTTCTCGACGACCTTGTTCATTGTTGTCTTTCCTTTTTTAGTATTCGAGATTCTTGTCGAAGACGTCGGCCAGCGCCACGCCATGCGCGTAGGCGTCGAGGTTGACCAGCGTCTTATCTGCCAGCCGCTTCGCATCCTCGCCACCCGTCCATGACACATGCGGGGTCAGGACGACCTTGGGATGGCGATAGATCGGATCGCCCTCCGGCGGCGGCTCGGGATCGGTGACGTCGAGCGTCGCGCCGGCAATCCGCCCCTCGTCGAGCGCCTGCAACAGCGCACTCTGATCGACGATCCGCCCACGCGCGACATTGATTAGGTGCAGCGACGTCTTGGCCCGCGCCAGCACATCGGCGTTGATCAGACGCGCGGTCTTGGTCGTCGCCGGCAGAGCCAGGACGAGATGATCGGAAACCGCGACTAGCTCCTCGATGCTATCAACCGGCTGGATACCCGGAAGGACATATGGCCAGGCCGAGCGCCTGAGAACCCTGATGTTGACACCGAACGGCTTGGCCCGCTCGGCGACTGCGCGGCCGATCGCGCCGAAGCCCGCAATGCCGATCGTCTTGCCGCTGAGCGAGCCCAGCGGGGAGATCTTCCATTGCTCACGATTGCGCGGCCGGATGTCATGGATACGCTTCTCGAAACCGAGGATCGCCGCAAGCACATATTCCGCGATCGGATCGGCCGAGATGCCGCGGCCGACCGTGACCACGGGACCGTCGAGCAGCCACGCCGGAAAGAAGTCGACTCCCGTCGAAGCGGTCTGGATCCAGCGTAGCCCGAACGGCCAGCCGGCCGGCTTCTCCGCAGGCGCCTTGTGCCATCCGGCGAGCGGCCGCGTCAGCAGCACGTCGGCTTCGGGAGCAACCTCCCAGGGCGCGCGATCGGCGGGATGATCGACGATCAGCGGGCGCGACCAGTGATCGACCAGCGCCGCACGAATGTCCGGGCCAAGCTGATTGACGATGATCGGCGATCGCACGCTGGTGGAGGCGCGCTGGTTTTCAACTCGGGGAGTGTTCATGTCACGCAGTCACGATGGCAACGATCCGGGTATGCTAGGCGTTTGCGGCAAGATAGTCTTTTCAAAGATGACGGGTGTCTTGCAACAAGAGGACGACGCGCTTCGGCAAGACAAAAGGATTTGTCTCTGGAGCCCTGGCGCCTCTGCGGGGGCTCGCGCCCGACGCGGCAAAGGCTCGAACCCGAGCCCCGCTGATTAAGAGCCAGTTGGTCTCATCCCAGGACGTCGCGTCATTGATCGAATAGGTCGCAGTTAGCTGCGTGAGTGCAAAGAAGCTGCGCTTTCCGCGACCAATCCGCCTGCTTCAAAAACGCCTGCTCACGTTGGCCTGCGCAAGATTTTTCTCGATCTCCCGGTGCACACGTCATGCACACGCCGCCCTTTAACTGATTGAAGCTTCCTGTTCAGGAGTCAATCCAATGGAGTGACCTCGTGGATCTCGAATACCTAACGCAGGAGGGCGTTTCCGCGCTGGCGCAGCACAGAGCTTAATTTCGCGACAGCAGGGCATCACTGATCTTCTCGGCCGCCATGATCACGGGGATGTTGGTATTGGCCGTCGGCAGCCGTGGCATGATCGAGGCATCCGCCACAAAAATGTTCTCACTGCCGATCACTCGGCCCCCGGGATCGACCACCGCCATCCGATCGGCGGGATCGCCCACGCGGCATGTCCCCACTGGATGCCAGACTCCGAACACGCTTTGCCGTACGAAAACTTCGAGGGCACGGTCGTCGGCAAGCGTCGCTTGGAAGGCCGTGCCGTTGAGTAGCACGAGCCGGATCAGAAGCGCCCTGAGGCCCGCGGGTATGTCGAGCATCGGCCCGAGGATGGACGCAACGATGCGATTGCCGGTGCCGTACCGGCTCAGCCGCTTGATACGCGGAGAAAAGGAGGCCGGGAAGAAATCGCCCGCCTCCGGGTTGAGCGCGGGATGAACGACAAGCTTCGCGAGCAGCCGGACGGCCGCGACCATCCGTTCGAGATCGCGTCGGTCGGACAGCAGGTTGAAATCGACAACAGGATAGGTTTTCGGGTCGCTGCTCGCCAGCGTGAGCGAGCCGCTCGAATACGGCCGGTTGCACCAGAGAAAGTAGAGACCAAGCCGCGTGCCCAGCGCATGCCACCCGCCGCGCGCCGAGGCCGTGATGTACATGTCGGAGGCGTCGCAGCCGGGATGTTCGGACGAGAAGCGCATCGCCGCGAAATTGGGACGCCGCCGGGCAAGCGGCAAGCGCAACCGCCGCGGCAAATATTGACAGAAGGTCAGCGCGGGATGATCGCGCAGATTGCTGCCGACGCCCGGCAGATCGATCGCCACGGCAATGCCGAGCGCTTGCAGCGCCGCACCCGGGCCGATGCCCGCCCGCATCAGGATCGCCGGCGATTGCAGCGCGCCTGCGGTGAGGATGACGCGGCCGGCGGCGACGGCGAGCTTCTGCCCGCCCCGCGCGACCACGACGCCCGTCGCGCGGCGGCCATCGAGCTGGAGTTGTTCGACCTCGCTGTCCGCCCAGATGGTCAGGTTCGGCCGCGCGCGCGTTGCTGCGTCGAGATAGCCGGCGGCGGTCGAGACGCGCCGGTCGTTACGGTTCGAAAACGCCGGCGGAAAGATGCCGTCCTCGAATTCGGCGTTCTGGTCTTTCCGGAACGGCAGGCCGGTTGCCGACAAAGCCTCTCCCACGGCCTTGCCAAACGGCGGCATCGCCTCGCGCGCGATGCGGCGGATCGGGATCGGGCCGTGCTTGCTGTGCAGCGGGCCGTCGAAATCCAGATCAGTCTCGAGCTTGAGGAAGTACGGCAGCACATCCGCCCAGCCCCAGCCCCGCGCGCCGAGATCGAGCCACTCGTCATAGTCGCGCGGCAGGCCGCGATTGGCCGATTGCACGTTGATGCTGGAACCGCCGCCCATCACCCGCCCCTGTTCGTAGGCGCGAACGACCGGCTTGCCCTCGGCATTGCGGCCGGCGGCCGCTGACAGGCCCGGCCAGATGTATTTGTCGCCGAAGAACAGCGTCATCGGATAGCTGTCGAGGATTTCCGGCGGCGTCGCCTCGGGCGGCGTGTCCATCCCGGCTTCGATCAGAAGCACGCGGCGGCTTCCGTCTGCGGAAAGCCGATTGGCGAGCACGCAGCCCGCCGATCCGCCACCGACGATCACGTCGTCGAAATGCAGCCCATCCATTCCCGTCTCATCGCGCAATTCGATGGATCGGCGCGGCCACGAATGCGGCCGCGCCGATTTGGCTCAGCGGAAGTTACCCTTGGTCTCGGGGATCACGACCGCACCAATCAGGTAGATCACGAACACGCCGACTGCGAAGTAGGCCAGCGACAACGGGATCTCCGCAGGGCTGCCGCTCACCAGCGAGACGAAGGTCGGCATCATGCCGCCCAGCGCAAAGCCGATGTTCCACGACAGACCCGTGCCGCTAGCGCGCAACGCGGTCGGAAAACGCTCGTTGAGGAAGATCAGCACCGGCGCATAGCCGGCATTGCCGATGAAGGCGATGGCGAGCGCATAGAGCGTGATTTGGGTCGTGTCCTTCGTCGCCGCGAGATTGAGATAGCACAGCGGCAGCAGCACCGCGGCCAGGACGCCGATGATGAGGAACGTCTTCTTGCGGCCGATACGATCGCTCAGCGCGCCAACCAGCACGGCCGAGAAGAACGCCGACACGCTCGCGCCCATCAGGATCAACGACGAGGTCTGGTTCGGGACCGCATTGATGACTTTCAGGAAGCTCGGGAGATAACCCGAGGTCAGATAATAGCCGGCACCACCGCCGAAGGTGATGAGAAGGTTGACCAGCAGCACGCCGCGATATT
The DNA here is from genome assembly GCF_040547935.1 of Bradyrhizobium sp. LA6.8. Lineage (NCBI taxonomy): Bacteria > Pseudomonadati > Pseudomonadota > Alphaproteobacteria > Hyphomicrobiales > Nitrobacteraceae > Bradyrhizobium > Bradyrhizobium sp. LA6.8. The sequence goes on along the minus strand of NZ_JBEPQQ010000001.1, from coordinate 806,372 downwards.
CGCCGGAGAACACGTCCCTGACCGGCGCCTTCGAGACCTTCGCCTGCTTGTTACCCTGCTGGCGCTTGAGCTCCTTGAAGTAAGGCGACTCCTCGAGGTTGCGGAAGATGAACCAGCCGAGCAGCGAGCTCAGCAGCCCCGAGAAGAACATGAAGCGCCAGCCCCATACCGCGAAGGCATCGCCGGGGAAGATCGACGACGTGATCAGGAAGATGAAGGACGCGAGCAGCGCACCGATGCCGGCGCCACCGCCGCCGACCAGGCCCGACATCGCGCCGCGCCATTGCGCCGGTACCGACTCGGTGCCGATGGTGTGCGTGGAGGCCACGACGCCGCCGACGAAGATGCCCTGCACCAGACGCAGGATCAGGAAGAGGATCGGCGCGATCACGCCGACCTGGGCGATGGTCGGCAGCAGGCCGAACGCCGCCGTGCTGATGCCGACGCCGATGATGGCGATCAGCATGGCCTGCTTGCGGCCGTGCACGTCGGCATAATGCCCGAACACCGCCGAGCCCAGCGGCCGCATCAGGAGCGTCACGGCGAACGAGCCGTAGACCGCAGCCAGCGACAGCGCTGGGTTGCTCGACGGAAAGAACAGCGCGCCGACGACCGGCGCCACGTAGAGCAAAATGAACAAATCGAACAGATCCAGCGCCCATCCGAGCACCGATGCGATGATCGCATTGACCATCTGCTTGTTATCCGCCGACGCTTGCGCGCCGGCGACCGGCATATCCATCTCAGCCATGTTGTTTTACCTCCCCCGTTTTGATAGAGCCGCGGTTCACGTCATTGCGAACCGCGGCAGTCTTGTCGCGCATCAGCGCCCGGTGAACTTCGGCGGACGCTTGGCGTTAAAGGCTTCGACGCCTTCCTTGAAGTCTTCCGACTGGCGCAGGCGGCTGTAGCAATGGCCTTCGAGCTCGATCGCGATAGCGAGCGTCGAATCCTCGGTGTCGTTGAGGAGCTTCTTGGCGGTACGTTGCGCCAGCGGCGAGAAGGTGCGGAGCTCGTCGACCAGCTTGTCGGTCGCCTTCTCCAACTCTGCATCCGGCACGAACTCGGTGGCGATACCCCAGTCATAGGCCTGCTTGGCCGAGATACGCTTGGAGCGCATCACGATGTCCTTGGTGCGGGTGATACCGACCATCTTCTGCAGACGGGCCGAACCGCCCGAGCCCGGGATCTGGCCGAGCTTCTGCTCCGGCAGCGCGTATTGCGTGGTCTCCGAGGCAATGCGGAAGTCGCAGGCGAGTGACAGCTCGAAGCCGACGCCGAAGCAATAACCGCGGTTGGCAACGATCACGGGCTTGGCGCAGCGCGCAGGCGCGGCGATGTTCCAGGCGAGCTTGGAGACATGCTCGGGGCTCGCTTCCATGAAGCCGCCGATATTGCCGCCGCTGGAGAAATGCTCGCCCTCGCCGCGCACCACGATGACGCGCACGCGCGGATCCTCGTCCAGCGTTTCGAAGGTCAGGCGCAGCTGGTCGCGCTGCGGCATCGCCACGACATTGTAGGGCGGCCTCCCTAAGATGATGTCGGCGCGCTCATGCGCCTCGTCGATCTCGACCTTGAACCCGTCGAGCTTGGCGAGCCGCGGATCGGCAAATGTGTAGGGTGATGGCATCGGTGCTTCCTTCTGTTGATGATTGATGATCAGGCGGCGTCTGATGGTGGCAGGCGCTCGGCTTCGTATTCACCGGCGACGAGCAGTCGCCGCAGCAGTTTGCCGACCGGCGATTTGGGAATGGCGTCGACGAAGACGTAGCGTCGCGGCCGCTTGAAATTGGCAAGGCCCGTGGTCCGGCAGAACTGCTCCAGCTCGACGTCCGACACGGGGCGATTGCGCTTGACGAAGGCGGCGACGACCTTGCCCCATTTCTCGTCGGCGACGCCGACCACCGCGACCTCGTCGACCGCGGGATGCAGCGACAGGCAGCTCTCGATCTCGACCGGCGAGACGTTCTCGCCGCCGGTGATGATCATGTCGTCGACGCGCCCGGTGACGAACAGGTCGCCGTCGGGATCGACGAAGCCGGTATCGCCCGTAAAATACCAGCCCTCGCGCAGCGACTTGGCATCGGCCTCGGGGCGGCGCCAGTAGCCTTCGAAGGCCTCGTCACCGGCGAGCGTGGCGATGATCTCGCCCTCCTCGCCGACCGCGGCAAGCTCTGCGACCGACTTCGCGCCGATGCGCACGACCTTGACGTGCTGATTCAGCCCCGCCTTGCCGGCTGAGCCGGGCTTTGCGGCGGCGTTCTGGTCGATCGTAAAGGTGTAGATCTCGGAGCTGCCGTAGTGATTGACGAACAACTCTGGCTTGAACGCCTCGTTCAGCTTCTTGAGAAGGCCGTCGGTCATCGAGGCACCGGCGAAGCCCAGCTTGCGGACGCTGGAGACGTCGGTCCTGGCAAAGGCCTCGTGATGAACGAGGTCGTGATAGAGCGTCGGCACCAGATAGAGGTTGGTGATCTCCTCCTTCTCGATCAGCGCCAGCGCCTGCCGGCTGTCATAGCGCGGCAGGCAGATGAAGGTGCCGCCGATCAGCGACATCGCCAGCAGCGAGCGGACGCCCATGGTGTGGTAGAGCGGCATCACGCCGAGCGTGCGCTCGGCGCGGCCGTAGAGATTTTGCGCGACATGGGCGATCGCAGCAGCACGTTCGGCGCGATGCCGCCGCGGCACGCCCTTCGGCCGCGAGGTCGTGCCCGACGTGTAGAGCATGATCGACCATGCATCGGTGCCGACACGCGGCTCGGCGTCCGGCGCGCTGTCCTTGATCAGATCGGCAAAGCTGGTGGCCTCCCCCGTCCCGGGATCGACGGACACGCGCAGCAGCTTGCCTGCCAACCCCGAGCCCTGCACCGCCTCGGCAGAGATATCCTGATAGATAATCGCGCAGGCTTCGGCATTCTCGATGCAGTAATCGAGCTCGTCGGCCTTGGCGCGCCAGTTGATCGGCGTAATCACGAGCCCTGCGAACTGGCAAGCCCAGTGCAGCGTCGCCGCCTCCCGGCGGTTTTGCAGCAGCGTGACGACGTGATCGCCGGGCTTGAGGCCAAGGCGGTCGAACGACGCCAGCAGTGCGGAGATCTCGCCGTACCATTGGCGGTAGGTCAGGCGCAGATCACCGTCGACAATCGCAATCGCATGGGGATCGCGCGCGGCGCTGGCGATGAAGCTGCTGGCGAGATCAAGCATCGGACGTCTCTTTTTTGGATGAAGCGAGTTCGGCGGCGGCTTCGAGCGCCGCCTGGATGATCGGTGTGTAGCCGGTGCAGCGGCAGATATGCCCGCTGAGGAGGTCGCGGATCTCGGCCTCGGTCGGCGCCGGGTTCCTGGCGAGATAGTGGTCGAGCGACATCAAAATGCCGGCGGTGCAGAAGCCGCACTGGAGCGCGTGGTTGCGGCGGAACGCCTGCTGCAGCACGCCGAGCCGGTCCGCCGACGGTGCGAGGCCTTCGACGGTCCTGAGCTCGCAACCATCGACCTGCGCAGCGAGCGTGAGGCACGACCGCGTCAGCATGCCGTCGACGACAACAGTGCAGGCGCCGCAGACGCCGTGCTCGCAGCCGACATGGGTGCCGGTTGCTCCCAGCTGGTGGCGCAGGAAATCGGAGAGCAGCATGCGCGGCTCCGCCTCGCCCTCGACCGGCTTGCCGTTGAGCGAGAAACGGACGGCGTGGCGCTGATCTGCCTTGAGACAGGTCATTGCAGCACCTCGCCGAACAGATCGCGACCGATCATGCGCACGAGGTCGCGCCGGTAGCGCGCGGTGGCGTGGACGTCGTCGCGGGCACCTAGCTCGTAGGCGAAAGCATTGAGGGCATCGTCGAGCGCGCTGCCCTCCAGCCGCGGCCAGTCGCGCGCGGTCGGAACGTCGGCGACGCCGCCAACGGCGAGACGCACGCCCGTCGGTGTCTTCATCGCCGCGCAGGCGACAATGGCGAAATCGCCATGGCGGCGCGCGACCTCGCGGAAGGCGAAGCGCGATCCCTTGACGGCGGGCAGCGAGATTCCTTCGATCAGTTCGTCATCGGCGCGCGCGGTCAGCATCATGCCGGCGAAGAAGTCCTTGGCGGCAACGCGCCGCCGCCGCTTGGCGCTGCGCAGCAACACCTCGCCGCCGAGCGCAACCAGCGTCAGCGGCATCTCGGCGCTGGGATCGGCATGCGCGAGCGAGCCGCAGATGGTGCCTCGGCTGCGGGTCTGCACGTGCCCGACCCATGGCAGCGCCAGCGCGACCAGCGGCAGCGCCTCGGCGAGGTCAGGCCATGCAAGGAGGTCAGCCTGGCGCACGCCGGCGCCGATAGTGACGGCATCGCCCCTCCGCTCGATCTGGCGCAGCTCCCTGATGCGCATGATGTCGATCAGCAGTTTTGGCTTGGCGAGGCGCATGTTGAGCATCGCCATCAGCGACTGCCCACCCGCGAGCACGCGCGCATCGCCGCCCTGCTGCGCGAGTCCTTCGAGGACATCGCCAAGGGTTTCGGCACGGAGATAGTCGAATGCGGGCGGTTTCATCGGCGCCCCCCGAACAGGCTCGCCACCTTTGCCAGCAGCGCGAACAGCGAGAAGCCGCCCTTCGCACCACCGCCGCCAGCCTTGCGGGCCAGTGCGGTGAAGAACTGGCCGATGATCACGCGCGTCGCGCCATCGAGCAGGCGACCGCCGATGCTCGCCACCTTGCCGCCGATCGCGGCGTCGTAGCTGTAGCTGAGCCGCGTGCCACCGTTGCCGTCCGGTTCCAGCGTAATGCGTCCCTCCGCGTTGCCGAAGCCGAGTGCGCCGGTGGCTCCTCCGCGCAAGGTGACGGCGCGCGGCGGGTCGAGATCGAACAGCTCAACATCGGCGCGATAGCGTCCGCTGACGGGGCCGATGCCCAGCGTGACATCGGCGCGGAAATGCGTGTCGGTGATCTTGTCGACGCGCTGGCAGCTAGGAATGACCGATTGCAGAGTGGCGGGATCGAGTAGCATCGCCCAGACCTGCTCGGGCGGCCCCTTCACCGAGGCCTGCCCCTCACCGCGCAGCCGTCGGTCGCCTTCGCGCACAGGCGCGGCAATCGCTCCACCTGCCGGAGGCGGCGGTTCGGCACCGCGCACCAGCTCTGCAAGCCGCGCCGGCACCAGCGGCAAGGTGATGTCGGCAACGCCCAGCGCATCCGCGACCGCATTGGCAAGGCAAACCGGCGTCGACATGCAATTGCCTTCACCGACGCCTTTTGCTCCGAGCGGCGTGAACGGCGACGGCGTCTCCATGTGGATAATCTGCGGCTCCGGCACCTCGGTGGTGGTCGGCAGCAGATAGTCGGCGAGCGTTCCCGTCAGAAAGCTGCCGTCCTCGGCGTAGGCATATTCCTCGTAGAGCGCGGCGCCGAGCGCCTGGGTAAAGCCGCCGCGGATCTGGCCGTTGACCATGCCGGGATGCAGGATGGTGCCGCAGTCGTGCATGGTGACGTAGCGATCGATTCGCGTCTCCAGCGTCGTCGGATCGATCTCGACGCCGCAGAAATCGAAGATGAAGCCGTGGCAGAGCGAGGAGTTGATGCGGTCGTCCTCGTCGGGCGGCGTCAGCTCCGGCGGCGTCCAGAACACGGTCTCGCGGATGGTCTGGCCGGCATCATCAGGCAGCGAGCCCGGCGACCAATGGCTGAGCGCCGCGACGCGCGAGAACGCGATCCGGTTCTCCGGATTGTGCCTGGAGGCAACGAAGCCTTTCGCAAACACGATGTCGGCGGCTTCGACGTTCAACTGGCTTGCGGCGATGCGGGCGAGACGGCCGGCAACGCGCTCGGCGGCGATCTTCGCGGTGCCCGCCACCGCCGCCGCAAAACGGCTGGCGTAATTGCCGGACGCGATCGACCAGGCGTCCTTGGCGGTGTCGATCTCGGTGTTGACGCGGATATCCCTGGGCTGGAGGCCGAACACGTCGGCGACGACCTGCGACAGCACCGTGCGATGGCCCTGCCCCTGCGGCACGGAGGCGACGTGGATGGTGACGCTGCCGACCGGATCGAGACCGACGGTGGCCGTCGCCTGCGCGCCGTTCTTGGGACCTGCCTTGCGGCGCTCGGCCGCCGTCAGCACCGTCGTGATGTAGCCCATGTTGGAGACGCTGGGCTCGACCACCGCGGTGAAGCCGATCCCGTAGAGCCGCCCCTGCGCTCGCGCCTCGTCCCGCTTCGCCTTGAGCTCAGCGAGTCTGCCCTGCTCGACAGCGAGTGCAACGGCTTCCTGGTAGTTGCCGGAGTCGAGCAAGGCACCGGTCGCCGTGCGATAAGGAAACGCGCCGGCGTCGATCAGATTGCGCTTGATGACATCGAGCGGATCGAGGCCGAGGCCGATCGCGATCCTCTGCACCAGGCGCTCCAGTGCGAAATAGACCTGCGGGCCGCCAAAGCCGCGGTTGAGACCGGTCGGTGTCTTGTTGGTGACGACGACACGGTTGCGGATCTTGACGTGGCGGATGTCGTAGGCGCCGGTCAGATTGCCGTGCATGCGGTAGAGCGTGGCAGGCTCAGGCGCGCGCAGATGCGCGCCGCAATCCTCGACCTGGTCCCAGTCGAGCGCTAGGATCTTGCCGTCGGCCGCAACCGCCGCCGCCAACGTCGTCGCGCGGTTGGTCGCCGACACCGACGCGGTCAGATGCTCGAGCCGGTCCTCGATCCACTTCACCGGCCGTCCCGTGACGCGCGCTGCCGCCGCGATCAGCACGATATAGGGAAACACGCCCTGCTTGACGCCAAAGCTGCCGCCGGAATCAGGCGGCGTGCGCAGCCGCAACCGATTGCCAGGCACTTTCAGCGCGCGCGCAATTACGGTGTGAATGCTGAACGGGCCTTGGAAATTGGCGAGGACTTCGTAGGCATCCTCGCCCGCATCGTGCGATGCGACGACGCCATAGGTCTCGATCGGCGTGCAGGAATTGCGGGGATAGCGGATGTCGATGGAGAAGCGATGCGGCGCCTCCGCAAAGGCCTTTTCAGGATCGCCGTAGCGGAAATGGCGGTCGCTGGCGAGATTGCCGGGAAAGCCATCGTGGAGCACGGGCGCGCCCGGTGCGAGCGTCCCAAGCGGATCGACGACAGCAGCCCGCGGGCGATATTCGACATTGATCAGCTCGGCCGCATCCTCGGCGCGCGCACGGTCAGTTGCGACGACCAAAGCGACCGGTTCACCGACATAGCGCACGCGGTCCATCGCAATGGGCCAGCACTCCACCGGCGCCTTCACGCCAACGACGAGGGTTGTCGTGACGGCCTTGACGTCGCTGCCGGTCAGAACGGATGCAACGCCCGGCAGACGCTTGGCGGCTTCAACATCGATGGAGAGAATATCGGCATGCGCATGCGGCGAGCGCAGGATCGTCGCGTGCAGCGTGCCGGGCTGGACACCGAGATCGTCGATGAAGCGGCCGCGGCCAGAGAGCAGCGCGGCGTCTTCGACGCGCTCGATCGAACGCCCGACCCACGGCTCATCGCCACTTCCCGGATTTGCGGATTTGACCGCCTGCAACATGTCCCGGCATACCTCCCGACGCGTTCTTTGACGCGACGATGACGTTTGTCAGGACTGGGGGTGCGGGAGCCATACCGCCCGCTCTCACGACTTACCAAATCGTCTCATTCGAGAGCGTGCAGCGCAATATCAGCCCGCAAGACTCAACCCGCGAGACGCGAGACGTTGCGAAACTCGCGCGGGCTGACGCCGGCATGATCCCGGAAGAAGCGCGTGAAATGCGCAGGCTCCGGAAAGCCAAAGCGCTCGCTGAGCTCGCCGAGCGGTGTGTCCTCGCGCATGACAGCATCGAGCGCGCGCTCCATCCGGACGACATTGAGATACAGCTTTGGCGAGACGCCGAGCGAGGTCTCGAACAGGCGGAAGAACTGCGCGCGCGAGAGGCCTGCGCCCTTCACGAACTGATCGACGTTGGCATAGGAATCGTGCACGCGCATCGCATCCATCGCACGGCGGATGCGCCAATCGCAGCTCACCGCGCTCATGCCGCGGATCGAGGTCGGGAAGCTGCGCCAGGGCGTGAAGCGCTCGATCACCGCGATCATGAGATCCGAGAGCGTCTGCTCGTGGGTCCGCACCGCATCCGGATTCGCCATCATTTCGGCCGCCAAATGCAGCGTGAGCTGACGGATGCGCGGCGACACCTCGCCCGACGGCCGCTCGAAAAAGCCCGGCGCACCGCTGGCCGCCCAGCCGGGACGGAACTCCTTCAGCCATTCCGGCTCGATATAGAGCGCCATGATCAGCGTGCGCGGACGGTTGGCGTCGTGCACATAGGCATGCGGCTTCCAGCCGTCGACGAGCACGGCGGCCGTATCCGTCAGCGGCGCGACCTGGTCGCCCACAAGAAACTGCGTGTCGGAGCCCTCGACCTTGAGCAGGACGTGGCAGTGATGATGAGCGTGGCGGACCAGCGAACGGTCCATGTCGAGCAGAGCGACCCTGCCGAAAGCGCCATGAGCGATGCGCAGGGCCGTCGACATCAGTTCCTTCCTCCCGGCAGCGTTGCGCTGCAAAATGATTGCTTCATTGGCGCGGCACTATAAGCAGCACCCGCTTCATATTCCAACGGCGCAAACCGACGCAAGTTGCTTCCGAGCGGTAATCCGCTCATGCGCGCGTCTCCGAAAGAAACCGCGCGACCGCAGCGCCGGGGTCGGCCTGCAAGGCAGTGGCGAGATCGACCTCCTCCTCGCCCTTGACGCGAATGCGCTTGAAAGCGAGCTCGGGCGCGTTGACCGGCGCGGTCGCATCGAGACCCATCTTGGCGCTGATGCCGTTGTCGGTGGTCGGATCGAGCTTCGAGCCGAGCGCGCCGGCGACGACCATGAGGTCGCGGTCGGCCTGGAAGCGCGTCGCCACCGCCCATTCGATTTCCTCGGACGAGGAGATGTCGACATCCTTGTCCACCACGATCACCTGCTTGATGTCGTAATGGGCGCCGAACGCGCACATCATGATGTTCTTGGGCTCGCCGTCGTTCGCCTTGTCGATCTTGATCGCGAGGTGGTAGCGGCAGGTGCCGCCGCGCGTGAGGCGGACGTCGATCACGCCAGGAAAACTGCGCCGCAGATGCTGGAGCAGCGTCGCCTCGCGCGGCACGCCGCCGAGGATCAGGTGCTCAAAACCGCCGCCCACGATGGTATGGAAGATCGGTTTCGCACGATGCGTGATCGCATCGACCTCGATCACCTCGCGATTGGCGCGCGGACCGTAATATTGGGGGAATTCGCCGAACGGACCTTCCGGTTCGCGCACGCCCTGAAGAATGCGTCCCTCGATGACGATCTCCGCGTGGGCGGGCACGCGGACTGAATTGGTGCGGCACTTCACGACGTCGACGGGCGCGCCGAGCAGCGCGCCCGCAATCGCCATCTCGTCCTCGTCAAGCGCGGCGATCGCCTGCGAGGCCAACATCAAGGCCGGATGCGCGCCGATCACGATCGCGATCTCCAGCGCCTGGCCCAGCTCCTCCGCGAGGCGGTAGTAGGAGAAGGTGTGCCGCGGCAGCAGCAGCACGCCGATGCGGTTCTTGCTGCTGATCTGACAGCGGTGGATCGAGACGTTCTGTACACCGGTCTTCGGGTTGCGCGCGATCAGCAGGCCGGCCGTGATGTAGGGGCCGCTGTCGCGTTCATTGTGCTTGGGCACCGGGAGTTGGCGGAGCAGATCGACGTCCTCGTGGACGACGTCCTGCACCGGTCCGCTCGCGACCTCATGCGTCGGCAGCGGATGGTTTGCGGCAGCCAGGAACCGTGACAGCAACTGGTCCTCGGTCACGCCGATGGAATCGGCGACCCAGTCGCGGCCCGCGAAGAGATTGGCGACGACGGGAATTTCATGCCCATCGGGGCGCGGGAAGAGCACCGCGCTATCGCGCTCCAGCCTCTTGGCGACGGCGGCGAGCTCGTCGGCAAGGGCGATGCCCTCCCGCGCAATGGCGAGCTTGCCGCGCTCGGCGAGAAACGCGAGCCAGGCGCGCAGATCGGCGGGCGTGTTCGCGCCTCTCCTCGCAACATTTTCCATTCGCATACGGGTCATTCCTCAGGTCTTCAGGTCAAGGCGCGATCTTGCGCAGCGGCGGCGAGCGGCGCTTGAGCGCCTCGTCCTCGCCCCAGCGGCGCACAACGCCGATATCGATGTCGAACAGGTCGAGCACACGGCCGACGGTGTGCTCGACCATGTCGTCGAGGTTCTCGGGTTTTGCGTAGAAGGCCGGCACGGGCGGTGCGATGATCGCGCCCATCTCGGACAGCGCCGTCATCGTCCTGAGATGCCCGGTATGCAGAGGCGTCTCGCGCACCATCAGCACCAGGCGCCGGCGCTCCTTGAGCACGACGTCGGCGGCGCGGGTCAAAAGCGTCGTGGTCACGCCCGAGGCGATCTCGGACATCGAGCGCATCGAGCACGGCGCCACGATCATGCCGGCGGTGCGGAACGAGCCGCTGGAGATCGCCGAGGCCATGTCGTCGATCGCATGGCAGACATTGGCGAGCTCCCTCACCTCCGCAATCTTCAAATCGGTCTCGTAGGCAAAGGTCTGCTCGGCGGTCTTCGACATCACCAGATGCGTCTCGACGCCGGCATTGCGCAGGAGCTGCAGCAGGCGCACACCATAGGTGACACCGGAGGCGCCGGAAATGCCGATGATCATCCGTTTGGGTGTGGCGTCCTGCATATGTCTGATTTCGCTCCCAGACGGCGCGGCCCTCGAGGCCTCGCGGTCCGTCACGAGACTAGGCAATCCCACCCATCACTACAAATAATGATTGATTATATCATTCATCATCCGTGATGATGGCCGCGCGCAAGCAACAGCGAACAAAGGACAGCTCCGTGGAACTCCGGCAGATGCAATATTTCCTTTGCCTGGCCGAGGAAAAGAACGTCACCCGCGCCGCGCGCCAGCTCAACATCGTGCAGCCGGCGCTGAGCATGCAGATCGCCAAGCTCGAGGCCGAGCTCGGCCAAAAGCTGTTCGACCGCAGCGTCCAGGGCATGACTCTGACCAGCGCCGGCGAGGCGCTGGTGCGGCTAACCGCTCCGATCGTGCGCGACGCCGAGTACGCGCGGCAGGAGATGGCGCAGCTCGGCGGGCGCATTTCGGGGCGGGTCTCGGTCGGCCTCATCACGTCGGTGGCGCAGAGCACTATGGCCAGTTCGTCGGCGACGGTCGCCAGTCGTTATCCCGAGATCACGCTGTCCGCCTGCGAGGGCTATACCGAGACGCTCGTGGACTGGGTCAACACCGGCCAGCTCGATTTCGCGCTGATCAACGTGCCGCGCCGGAAGACGCCGCCGTCCGCGCATCACATCATGGATGAGGAGATGGTGTTCGCCTGCCGCAAGGACAGCCCGGTCAGGCCACCGGCAAAGCTACGCTTCGACCACGTCGCGAATTTCGACCTCGTGCTGCCGTCCAAGCGCCACGGCCTGCGGCTGATCCTGGATGAGCACGCCGCCGCCGTCGGCATCGACCTGCGGCCGCGGCTCGAGCTCGACACCCTCCCCGCGCTCTGCGACGTGATCGCGACCACCGATTTTGCCACAGTGCTGCCGACCATCGCGCTCCGGCAATCGCTCGCGAGCGGCGCCATCCGGGCGCATCGCTTCGACCAGCAACGGATCGTGCGCTCGATTGCCTGGGTGCATCACCCGCGGCGAGCGGTGTCGGTCGCGGCCAAGGCGGTGCTCGACGTCATCAGCCACGATCTTGCGCAAGCGGCCGCGGTGGCGAGAGAGTTTGTGGTGCCCTCCGCCGGCGGGGCTAGCTTGCCCTCCCGCAAGGAGCGCAGGAAGCCGCGGAAGCGAGCTGGTTAGAACTGATCGAGATTCGCGCCATCTGCGTTGAAACTCTCAATCGCAGGCCGATATTGTCTGACGCACGCCACCGCGTCCGGACCAATCACCGCCCAATGCCTTTCTTCCGGCTCAACGACGACCATTTTCGCCCCGATGATCTCGGGGATTTCGACCCCGAGACCGTGCCAAGCGCCCTCGCCGCCTTCGGCGGTCACATGGTCACGAAGGGCATGGAGCTGGCCATGCACGAGCATCGCAAGGACGAGCTTGTCCTGACCTTGCGGGGCATCGTCAGGCTGGAGGCCGGACACGGCGTCTGGATCGTACCGCCGCGCTGTGCGGTATGGATTCCCGGCCGTGTCCCGCACAGCGTGACCGTCGTAGGCGATGTCGAGATGTATTGCCTGTTCGTCGAGCCGGATGCAGCATCAGGGCTGCCGAGACACTGCTGCGCTCTGTCGATCTCGCCTTTGCTGGCAAATCTGCTGGTGCATGCGACCCACATGCCTGTCATGTACGATGTCGATGGCGCCGACGGCCGGATCGCTACGGTGCTGCTTGACCAGCTGTCGACGGCGCCCGTCGAGGAACTGCGCTTCCCGATGCCTGTAGATGCCAGACTGCGCCGGATCGCCAGCGCGATGATGGCAAATCCTTCCGATCGCGCGACGATCGACGATTGGGGCCGGCGCATCGCCGTTGCCCCGAGAACCCTCACCCGCATCCTGCAACGCGAGACCGGCATGAGTTTTGGCCGCTGGCGCCAGCAGCTTCACATCCTCATCGCGCTTCAGCGCCTCGACCAGGGCGCTTCCGTCCAGGCCGTGGCGCTCGATCTCGGCTATGAGGGCGCGAGCGCCTTCGTCACCATGTTTCGCAAGGCGCTGGGCAAGCCGCCGGCACGTTATCTCGCCGAGCGTCGCATCGGCGTACACTGACCGGAAATCGCAATCGATTGTCCCGTTCGCGGAATGCGGTCAGAGGCACGATTTCGTATCGAGGCTCCGAAGCGCCAGTGGGCGCATTGCAAGGAGCCGACCAAGATGGATTCACTCAGCACGGGCCTCGTCGCAGACGTCCTTCATCGCCTTCACCAGGAGGCGAAGATTGCCGACGCGCCGCTGATGCAGACCTTCGCGCGTGAGGCCAGCAGTCGCGAAGAGATGATCAGCCAGGCCATCGCGGCCGAAAGCCGCGATCTCAATGAAGTCTACCAGAGATTTGCGGACAACTTCCTGAGCGTCTCTCCGCGGTTCGGACGCTTCCTCTACATGTGCGCCCGTACCTGCAAGGCGAAGCGCATCGTCGAGTTCGGCTCCTCGATGGGGATTTCGGCGATCTACATGGCGGCAGCGTTGAGCGACATGGGCGGCGGCCGCCTGATCGGGACCGATCTCGAGTCCGGCAAGATCGAGCGCGCCCGCGCGAACGTTGCCGCCGCGGGGCTCGCGGACTTTGTCGAATTCCGGCTCGGCGATGCCCGCGAAACGCTCGGCTCCGGCCTCGGCGAGATCGACATGGTGATGCTCGATGGCGCCTTCACGCTCTATCTTCCCATTCTCAAGCTGCTGGAGCCGCAGCTCAAGCCCGGCGCACTCATCGTCGGCGAGAACGCGTTCGAGGAAGCTTCGGGCTATATCGACTACGTCAGAGATCCCGAGAATGGCTACCTCTCGCTGTCGCTGCCGTTCGACCCCGGCCGCGGCAATGAACTCACGATCAAGACCAGATAATCCGGGAGCCAAGCCTTGATCGAGCCCAGCCCGGCACCACAAATCTCCGAGTCATCACAGGCACCGCAGGGACGTGTCACACGCATGTTACTGCGATGGCTGATGCGTCCTGCGCGCGTTGCAGCCATCGAGACACTCTCGCCGCGCTTTCGGCTCATCGAACTCGAAGGCGAAGCGCTTAAGGACGTCAAATGGACCGCCGGCCAGAAGATCCAGATCGCGATGGGCGCGGGCCTGAGTGCGCGCACCTATACGCCGATGTCGTGGGACACAGGCAACGGCAGAACACGCCTCGTCGCCTTCGTACATGGCGACGGCCCCGGCAGCCGATGAACGAGTGGCTTGCGCGAAGGCGATACCTTCCAGTTCTTCGGGCCGCGCCGCTCGCTCGATCTTGCCGGCTTTGAGGCGCCAGTCGTCCTGTTCGGCGATGAGACCTCGTTCGGCATTGCCGCAGCTCTCCGCAACAATTTGCAGGCCGGCGGCGCGCTCCACATGTTCGAAGCCACTGATGCCGCGGAGTCGCGGCAGGCGCTCGAGGCTATTGGCCTCGGCCAAGCAAGATTGATCGCTCGCAGCGACAGCGACGACCATCTCGCGACCGTTGAGGCGGAAATGCTGCGCCTTGCTGCAAACGGAGCGCAGTTCGTCCTGACAGGTAAGGCCTCATCGATCCAACGCGTCAGCCGCGCGCTGAAAGCTGCGGGCGTCACATCATCGCGGATCAAGACCAAAGCCTATTGGGCGCCGGGCAAGAGCGGGCTGGATTAGGCGTCGCTGTCGTCGTACTCGGACAAGATGTCGCGCCCACTGCAAAATGAGACGGGTTGGTAAGTTTTGAGACGTGCAGGCATGACGGTCGTAGCGGCCTGCTAACTACGGTCCAGGCGCAGAAAAATGCGACCTGGCGCTCATCCCCGACGACTCCCGTCCCGGACGCTCCCTGGGCTCGCAGAACAAGACACAGTCGGGAGATTCAGTCCGAGATGGCACGGTTCGGTCGCAGCAAGATCACAGATGGCGCTCATCAGCAGAACGAGGGATTTCGTCCTGACCGGAGGTCGCTGCTCTCGCTCGGTGGTGGCGCCCTGCTCGCAGCAACGGGAATGCGGCATGCAAACGCGCAAGACTATCCGACCCGCCCGGTCCAGGTGCTTGTGCCCTTCGCCGGCGGCAGCGCCAGCGACGTCATCACCCGCATCCTGCTCAACCGCATGTCCATGTCACTCGGGCAGGCCTTCGTGGTCGACAATCGTCCCGGCGCCGGCGGCAATATCGGCACCGCGGCTGCGGCACATGCCGCACCCGACGGCTACACGCTGCTTATGAGCACCTCCGGTCCACTGGCCGCGAACAAGTCGCTTTACAAGGAGCTGCCCTACGATCCGCAGAAGGATCTCGTCCCGATCGGCCTGTTCGCGACGTTACCGAATGTCATCGTGATCAATTCGAGGCTGCCACCGAAATCACTGAACGAGCTGATCGACTATGCCAAGGCGCATCCGCGGGAGCTGAACTACGGAACGGTCGGCGTCGGCTCGTCGCAGCATCTGGCGGCCGCCTATTTCGAGCAGCTCACGGGCACCGAGATCACGCACGTTCCCTATCGCAATATCGCCGCCTATACGCCGGACTTCATCGCGGGCCAGGTCCCTCTTGGCTTCCAGCTCTTGCCGAACGTCATCAGCCTGATCAAGAGCGGCGATGCACGCCCGCTCGCGGTGGCCAGCGACAAGCGCATGACCGCGCTGCCGGATGTGCCGACCGCGGCGGAGGCGGGCCTCAAGAATTACGAGAGCGCCGCTTGGCTTGCTCTGCTCGCGCCCGCGAGCACAGGCAAGGCCGTACTCGACAGGCTCTATGCGGCGATGGCGGAAGCCGTGAACGATCCGAAGGTGCGCGCCCTCTTCGTCGAGCAAGGCGCTGAGCCCATGGTGATGGACCCACAAGGCCTGAAGGATTTCATGACATCGGAAACGACGAAATGGGCTGCGGTCATCAAGAAGATCGGCATCGAGCCGATGTAACCCCGAGCTTTTGTGCAATTATCAGCATCGTCCGGATGATCCGTCCGCGATAGCTCGCCAAAAAGCGCCTCCAACTTACGCTGCCGTGAAGGGCCGCAGATCCATGTGCCGGTTGACATCCTTATAGAGGAGATAACGGAACCGACCTGGGCCCCCAGCGTAGCACGCCTGCGGACAGAACGCCCGCAGCCACATAAAATCTCCTGCCTCGACCTCGACCCAGTCCTGGTTGAGCCGGTAGACGGCCTTGCCCTCCAGAACGTAAAGACCGTGCTCCATGACATGGGTCTCTGTGAAGGGAATAGATGCGCCCGGCTCGAACGTGACAATATTGATGTGCATGTCATATCGGATATCGGCCGGATCGATGAAGCGTGTGGTCCTCCATCTCCCATCCGTATCTGGCATTAGCGTCGATGCGACCGAGTCCTCGTTGGTCACGATGACGTCGGGGTGAGCAAGCCCCGGTACGCCCTGATACAGCTTGCGGATCCAATGAAGATGAGCTGGGCTCGAGCTGCGATTGCGAATGCTCCAGCCGCGGCCGGGCGGAAGATAGGCAAAGCCCCCGGGCCGCAGCTCCCGCTCCTTGTCCGCCACCTCGAGGCTCAATTTGCCACCCGCGACGAACAGCGCGCCTTCGGCATCCTTGTCCGGCTCCGGCAGCTCACTTCCCCCGCCCGGTGCCACCTCCATAAGATAATGGGAAAATGTCTCGGCGAATCCGGAGAGCGGTCGCGCCAGCACCCAGACACGCGTGTTATCCCAATGCGGCAGATGGCTGACGACGATATCGCGCTGCACACCGCCGGGTATGACGGCATATGCGTTCGTGAAGACCGCCCGGCCGCTCAAGAGCTCCGTCTGGGCCGGATGGCCGCCCTGCGGCACGTGATAGGTTTGCGATCGCATGGTCGTGGCCTCCGATAGGTTTCCCGTGTGGTATGTCATTGCGCGGCTCTGCTTGCCGCGCGTCATTTTCCGAGAATGCTGTCCGGCGCAAGATCGAGCTGCATCACCTCTTCCAGCCAATATTCCTCAAGATTGTCGCCCCCACCCTTCCGGTCGACGACGAAGAACGGACTGGCGTCTTCCAGAACAAGCAGCGGATGGTGCCAGCAGTTGCGAGCATAGTTCACGCCCTGGTGTCCCGTTGCAGCGAAGCCCCGATAGGTCGAGGCGATATGCGGATCCGTGCAGACGACGATCAGCCAGTCCTTGCGGTTCAAGGGCATGAACAATTGACTTCCTAGCGGATGGCGCTCCATCAGCCGGATCGTGATCGGCGCAGGCCGGGTGGAGGCGACAAACCAACTGATGTTGATCTGTCCGCCTTCCGCGGTGACATCGATAGTGGCGAGATCGTTGAAGCGCCGGGCATAGCCTTCGTTGATCGGCAGGGGCGTCAACCCATCCGTATCGACGACATCGCCAAACGGCGCAAATGCCTTCCTCGTTAGAGGCTCAATCGAAAGCGTCAGCATCGCCATATTCCAACCAACACTCGCGCTTCACGCCGTCTGTGCACTCGGGACGGGCTCATCTCCGCCGACGGCATCGACCAGCCCCTCACTTGAGGGATCAATCTCGCCGTTCAGGATACGATGCGCCTTTGCCCTGTCGATGTCGCCTTCCCAGGACGCGACGACGACGGTGGCAACGCAGTTTCCGACATAATTGCCGAGGGCGCGGGCAATGCCGATGAACCAGTCGACCGACAGGATGAGCACAAGGCCAATCGCCGGAATAGCCGGGATAGCGGCAAGCGTCGCAGCGAGCACGACGATGGCCGAGCCCGGAACGCCGTGCGCGCCCTTCGAGGTGAGCAACGCAATGCCAAGGATGGCCAGGAGATCGCCCGTCGCAAGCGGCGTGTTGGTCGCCTGTGCGATGAAGACTGCGGCCAGGGTCAAGTAGATGGAGAACGCGTCCAGATTGAACGAGTATCCGGTCGGTATCACCAGACCAACCGTCGACCGCTTGATGCCGAGCTGCTCGAGCTTTCGCATGGTTTGCGGCAGAACGCTGTCACCTGCGGCGGTGCCGAGAACGATCATCAGCTCTTCGCGCAAGTAGGCGAGCAACTTGAACAGGCTGAAGCCGGACAGTCGCATGATCGCGCCGAGCACCACGATCACAAACAGGACCACGGCCAGATAGAACAGGCCGACGAGCCCGCCGAGTTGCTTGAGCGAACCAACACCGTACTTCCCGACCGTGAAGGCGATGGCACCGAAGACGCCGATCGGCGCGAGCCGGACGACGAAATTCATCATCTTGAAGATGATCTCGTTCACGCGCTCGATGAACTCGACGACCGGCTTCGCTCGCTCGCCGCACAAGGACACGGCGCAGCCGAACATGATCGAGACGATCAGCACCTGCAGGACGTCGCCGGAGCTGAAGGCCCCCACAATCGTTGAGGGGATGAGCTTCATCAGGAATTCGGAGACGCCGCCTCCCGCGACCTGAGCCGCGGTCTGGCTGAACCCGCTAAGGGCCTTGGCGTCGAGCGTCTTCGGGTCGATGTTCATTCCTGCGCCCGGCTCGAAATAGTAGGCAAGCCCAATGCCGAACACCAGTGCGACGGTGGTGACGATCTCGAAATACAGGAGAGAGCGGATGCCGACCCTTCCAACCTTCGACAGGTCTCCCGCCGCGGCGATACCGTGCACGACGACGCAGAACACGATCACAGGCACCAGCATCTTGATCAGCTTGATGAAGCCGTCGCCGAGCGGCTTCATCTGAAGGGCGAGGTCGGGATTAGCCATGCCGAGGGCGATGCCCAGCATGAGCGCAATGACGACCTGGAAGAAGAGTGACTTGAAGATCTTGGGCACGGCTTTTCCTCGCTTGGCTGGTCTTCGGCTGGCGCGGCTTGGTGGGCCTTCGGGCCTCCGCCTATCTTGTTGTTTGATGGTGACGTGTCGTCGTACGCACAAAGGAGCGAGCTTGCCGTGATCGCGGACTAGGCCCGGCTCGCAGAGGGCTCCGTCGGTCATTCGTTGACCATCGCGGATCTCAAGTCCAATATATAGAACGACACGATTGATAGGTTTTCCAAATGGATCTCCGCCAGCTCCGATATTTCATCGCCGTCGCCGAAGAACGCAGTTTCACCCTCGCCGCTCGGCGACTGAACCTTTCCCAACCACCGCTGAGCCATCACATCCAGACGCTGGAGTCCGAGCTCAAGACGCAGCTTCTCCACAGGACCAGCCGCAGGGTCGAACTGACTAAGGCCGGTGAGGCCCTGCTGGACCGAGGTCGCGCCATTCTCCAGCAAATCAAGCTCGCGGAAGACGAAGTTCAGTCGATCGGCGCTGGCCTTATCGGCACGCTTGACGTTGGTGCAACCGGCTCCATCCTGCGCGGTCGGCTGGCGGAACTGCTTGCCGCCTACCGAAAGGTTGCTCCGTCGGTGAAAACCACGGTGCATGAGCAGGCGCCTGCATTGCAGATCGCAGCACTCCTCAACCGCACGACCAACATTTGTCTCATTCGCAGCGTTCCGACCGAACACGGCCTGACCAGCAAGCTTGCTTGGCGCGAAGAGGTGGTCCTCGCACTGCCGCACGCGCACCCGTTGGCCGGGCGCAAGCGCGTTGCGCTTAGCGAGCTAGCATCGGAGGATCACATCGTCCTCGACCCCAACAGCTCCGAGTTCGCACGCTACATCCAGAAATGCTGTGTCGATGCCGGCTTTTTGCCGCGGGTATCCCAGCAGGTCGTCGACGCCCAGTCGATTCCGAGCCTGATCGTGGCGGGCTTCGGCGTGGCACTGGTGCCCCAGTCCATTGCGCGCTTCACGACAGCCGACATTGTATTCCGGCCCATCAGACCCTCGCCACCCTCGGCCGATGTGTTCTTGGTGTTCCGAGAGGATGAGACGTCGATGGTCGTGCGCAATTTCATCAAATTGGCCGTTCGGTACCTAGGCCACCGCAAAAGCCCGAGGCAAGCCTCCTGAAACAGCACGACGGTCGTTGTCGCCGCGGCGGTCGCGTCTGGCTGGCTTCCGGACATCCCGGCGTTGAACGCTCGACGGATTGTCGACTGCTGCATCGCGACCCACGCGGGCCCTGATGGCGTTCGTCGCGTCGAACTTAAGAGGCTCGCAGTGCGTTCGTTAGTGCAGACAGCGCAGCCGGCTGATGCTGACGACTGGGGTAATACATGAAGAAGCCGGGAATTGGCGGCGTCCAATCTTCCAGCACACGAACAAGGCGACGTTTCGCAACATGCTCCGCGACCTGCTCTTCGAATGCGAGCCCGAGGCCGGCGCCAGCGAGTGCCGCCTGAATCACCAGGTGGGTATCATCGATGATGAGCGGGCCATTCACGCCGACCGTGACCGCCTTTCGTCCTTTCTCGAATTCCCACCTGTATGGACCGCCCGGAAGACGCAGGCTTATGCATCGATGGTCATTTAGATCCTTGGGTTTCCGGGGAATGCTTCGTGATGAAAAATAGCCGGGCGATCCGACCACCGCCAATCTCAACTCCTGGGTGACCCGCACCGCGATCATGTCTTTCTGAATGTACTCGCCAAGTTGAATACCGGCGTCGAACTCACCCGCAACGAGGTCGACGGGGCCAGTGACGGTAACAACGTCAAGAACGATGTCGGGGTAAGCTTCCGCGAATGCCGTGAGCCGCGGCAACAATACCATCACGGCAGCCGACCGGGACATTACAATCCGAAGGCGCCCTGCAGGCCGGTGCCGAACGTTTCGGGCTTCGTTGATGGCACGAGCAATCTGCTCGAGTGCCGGAGACAATTCCTTCAAGAGGGCTGCGCCTGCAGCGGTTGGCGCGACGCTCTTGGTCGTTCGAGCAAGAAGCTGCAGCTCGAGCCGTTGCTCAAGTCCGCGGATCGTGTGGCTCAGGGCAGACTGAGACACACCGATCTTTGCCGCCGCTCGTGTGAAGCTTCGCTCCCTGGCGACGATTACAAACGTAGCGAGTTCGTTCAGTTCGTTTCTCATGATTTATGAATATTCCTCATAAGCTCATGTCGTTCAACATGCCTATCCTCATAAGCTACTTTGTCCTAGGTTCGGTCAGCAAGGAAGACTTGAGGCAACATTCTGCGGGTTTCGGCCGGAGACCAGGCTTTCCAGCCACGCGCAGCTTCTTTCCATTCCCAAGCTGATGGATAACAGGCCTATGGATACCGATGCTCATGCCTTGCGCTCCCTGGCGCAGACCTATTTCGACAGTGCCTATGAAATGGATGCTGACAAATTCGCGTCTATATTTGATCCCTCGAGTTCCGTGACCAAGGTCGGCGACGACGGCAACGTGAGCGTGACGCCAATTGCGACGTGGCTGGCAGCCGTCCGCAATTTGAAAGCTCCGAAGCAACATGGCCTGGAGCGCCAAGATCAGATCCTCTCAATTGACGTTGAAGGAGAGCTCGCGCTTCTGAAGCTGAAGTTGCAAATTCCGCCGCGATACTTCACCGACATGCTGTCGTGCTTGAAGGTCGACGGAACCTGGAAGATCGTTCAGAAAGTGATGACTTCGAAACTCTGACGGTTTCGGTGCCGTTTTGAGAAAGTGAATCAAACGCTCGTCAGGTTGTCCGTGAAAGCTCTATCACAAAGCCCCAACACCTTGGGCTGCGCTTCGGGATCATGGAGGATTTGGTCACTCTCTGATGGATATGTCGACCTGCCCGCCGAATCCCTCAAATATCCAAACGACAAAGTAGGCAGGCAGACCGAACCGCCTCAGCGGGACGCTTCGCTGGTTCGATTGTCGGTCAACTGCTTCCTATTCGATCGCTCTGGCATGGATCGCGTTTTGATCGATTGTGGAGCCGGCGGGAGTTGGGACCCGTCCATGGGTCACCTGGCGGAGGCGATGGCGGAGGCAGGCATCGACACGTCATCGATCACGATGATCGCCCTCACTCATGCTCATGGCGACCACATCAATGGTCTCCTGATGCCCGACGGTCGACGCGCGTTTAACGGCCTGAGGAAGATCGTGATAGGGGCAGACGCCGTCGGGGAGTTTCTTGCCGAGCCCCTGCTGGAGCAGTTTCGTTCGCTCCTTACCCCCGTTAACGGTGGAGATCGGCTGGCCGATCATTTACTGGCGGTGGATATACCTGGGCACGCTCGGGGCCATATGGGTTATCTCCTCAACACTGACGAGGACGATGTCTTGTTCTGCGGCGACCTTATCCACGTTCCCGCCGCACAGTTTGCCCGTCCCGAGCTTACCTGGGCCTATGACGATGACGAAGCCGTGGCGAGGGCTACCCGGATCAGGTTGCTTCGGGACGCAGCCAATGCGCAGACGTGGCTGGCCGGCGCTCATTTAGGTCGACCAGGCATCGGCAGAGTGGTCGAAGAAGGGCAAGGATATGCGTTCATTCCGGTCGCGTAGCGGCCCATGAGCCCGCGCGACGGGCGGCAGCACCCTCATCAGCGCGGGACGACGGCAGTCGCTTCGATCTCGACGCGCGCGGATGGCTCGACGAGGCGCACCACCTGCACGAGCGCCATGCTGGGGTAGTGGGTGCCGACCACCTCGCGATAGGCCTTGCCGAGCGCCTTCAGATTCGTGGTGTATTCATCCATGTCGACGACATACCATGTCAGGCGCACGAGATGGTCCGGCCGGGCGCCGCCTTCCGCCAGGATCGCAACGATGTTTTCGAGCGTCTGCCGAACCTGCGCGACAAACCCGTCGGCGAACCGACCTGCGACATCCCAGCCGACGACACCACCCGTCACAACGAGACGTCCTTCGGCCATGATGCCGTTGGCATATCCCTTCGGCTGCGGCCAGCCGCCGGGCTGAAGCACTTGCAGACCGCTCGTCGCGGCGGCTTCTGATTTCATCATCGTACTCATGCGGAGTTCTCGATCCTCTCAGCGCGGCTTCAGGAGATCGCGCGCGACAATCAGTTTCTGGACCTCCGTCGCGCCCTCGTAGATGCGCAGCGCGCGGATTTCACGGTAGAGGCTTTCGACGATCTCACCCTTGCGCACGCCGCGGCCGCCGAACATCTGGACGGCGCGGTCGATGACGCGCTGCGCGGTCTCGGTTGCCGTCAGCTTCGCCATGGCAGCTTCGCGCGTCGTCGGAAGCTTCTGGACGTCGCGGCGCCAGGCCGCGCGGTAGGTCAGGAGCGCGGCGGCGTCAGTCTCCGTCGCCATGTCGCCGAGCGCGGCCTGGGTCAGCTGGAGATCTCCCAGCGTCGCACCGAACATATGCCGGCTGCGCGCGTGCGACAGCGCTTCGTCCAGTGCACGCCGCGCAAAGCCGAGGGCCGCAGCGGCGACAGACGCGCGGAAGATATCCAGCGTCTGCATCGCGAGCTTGAACCCGCCGCCCGGCGCGCCGAGGCGACGGCTCGCCGGAATCCGGCAATTGGTGAAGCGCAGCGTCGCCAGCGGATGTGGCGCGATGACGTCGATACGGTCGGCGATGCCGAAGCCGGGATCGTCCGGGAAGACGACAAAGGCCGAGATGCCGCGGGCGCCCGGCGCCTCGCCCGTTCGCGCAAACAGCGTGTAGACGTCGGCAATACCGCCGTTGGAGATCCAGGTCTTCTCACCGTCGATGACGTAGTCGTTGCCGTCGGCCCGCGCCGTGCAGGACATCGCGGCGACGTCCGATCCTGCCTCCTTCTCGGACAGTGCGAAGGCCGCTAGCCATTCGCCGGCGCGAACTTTCGGCAGCACGGCCTTGCGCAGGTCCGCCGAGCCGCCGAGCGCGATCGCGCCGGAGCCGAGCCCCTGCATGGCGAAGGCGAAATCGGCGAGGCCATCGGCATAGGCCAGCGACTCCCGCGACAGGCAGATCGAGCGGGAATCGATCGTCGTCGCATCGCCGTCGGGCGCCGCGACGGCGCAATCGAGCACCCCCGCCTCGCCCATCGCGCGCACCAGCTTGCGGCAAGCGCCATCGACATCATTGTGATCGATTGTGTCGAGAGCCCCCGACTGCACGAAGCGGTCGAGCGCCTCGCCGATGGCATGATGGCGCGGCTCGAAAAACGGCCAGTCGAGCCATTCGCGCCGGATCACTTTCGCCGTGGAGTTCATCTGATCCCTCCTCCGCTCATTGCGCGCTAGCTGCCGCGGCGCGCGCCAGATTGGTTTCGTATTGTCCCTTGGCGGATAGATACTGCTTCGGCCACTCGACCTTGGTGATGCCGATGCGCGCGGCTTCGTGCAGCGTCCAGGCCGGGTCGGCAAGATGCGGCCGCGCGATGGCGCAGAGATCGGCGCGGCCGGCCGCGAGAATCGAATTGGCGTGATCGGCCTCGGAGATCGCACCGACTGCGATGGTCTCAATGCCGACCTCGTTGCGGATCAGGTCGGCGAACGGCGTCTGGAACAGGCGTCCATAGATCGGCCGCTCGTCCTTCCAGACCTGCCCCGACGAACAATCGATCAGGTCCGCCCCGGCCTCCTTGAACATCGCAGCGAAGATCGCCGCATCGGCCGGAACATTACCGCCGTCGGTCCAGTCATGGCAGGACAGGCGCACCGACATCGGCCGCTCGGACGGCCACACCGCGCGCATCGCCTCGAACACCTCCAGCGGAAAGCGCGCGCGGTTTTCATGGC
Source organism: Bradyrhizobium sp. LA6.8 (assembly GCF_040547935.1). Taxonomy (NCBI): domain Bacteria; kingdom Pseudomonadati; phylum Pseudomonadota; class Alphaproteobacteria; order Hyphomicrobiales; family Nitrobacteraceae; genus Bradyrhizobium; species Bradyrhizobium sp. LA6.8. The sequence continues at coordinate 782,190 of NZ_JBEPQQ010000001.1, read as the reverse complement.
TGCCGCCGTATTCGTCCGTACGCCGGTTGGTCAGCGGCGAGAGGAAGCTCGACAGCAGATAACCGTGCGCGCAATGGAGCTCGAGCCACTCGACGCCGACGGCAGCGGCACGATGTGTCGCCGCGACAAAATCGTCGCGCACGCGTTCCATGTCGCTGCGGTCCATCGCCCGCGGCAACTGGCTGTGGGGCAGATACGGCAAGGCCGACGCGGAGATCAGAGGCCACTCTCCGGATTCAAGGGGTTGATCGATCCCTTCCCAGGGCACCCTGGTCGCGCCCTTGCGGCCGGCGTGGCCGAGCTGAATCCCCACCTTGGCATGCCCGACGCCATGGACGAGCTCGACCAAGCGGCGCCACTGCGCCGCCTGCGCATCGTTCCAGAGCCCGAGGCAGCCCGGCGTGATCCGTGCATCGGGCGAGACGCAGGTCATCTCGGCGAAGACCAGCGCGGCGCCGCCCATGGCGCGCGCGCCGAGATGGGCGATGTGGAAGTCGTCGATGAGTCCGTTCTGTGCCGAATACATCGCCATCGGCGAAACCATGATGCGGTTCGCAAGCGAAAGGCCGCGCACGCGGTGTGGCGTCAGCATCGGTGGCGGCACCCGTTCGCCGTCCTTGACCGCGATCCCTGAGCGTTCGGCGAACCAGCGCTCAAAGCCTTCCAGCCAGGAGCGGTCGCGCAGGCGAAGGTTTTCGTGGCTGATGCGCTGCGAGCGCGTCAGCATCGAATAGAAGAACTGCGGCGGCTCGAGCGTATCGGCATAGCGGTGGCCGACCACCTCGAACCATTCCATGGCGTTGCGCGCCGCATTTTGGATGCGCGCCACGTCGACGCGGCGCACCTCCTCGTACGCGTCCAGCACGGTTTCGATGCCGGCGCGACCGTGACCATGGCGATCGAACTGGTTGGCAAGCTCGATGGCGTCGTCGAGCGCGAGCTTGGTGCCCGAGCCGATCGCGAAATGCGCGGTATGCGCGGCGTCCCCCATCAGCACGACATGAGACTTGCCGTTGAACACGCTCCATTTGCCGCAGATCAGGCGGCTGAAATTGAGCCAGGCCGAGCCGCGCAGATGGCGCGCATTGGTCAGGAGCTTCGCGCCATCGAGCGTCTCGGCGAAGATTTTTTCGCAGAACTCGATCGAGGCCTGCTGATCGAGCTCGCCAAGCCCGTGGGCGTTGTAGGCTTCTTCCGTGGTCTCGACGATGAAGGTCGAGGTCTCCGCATCAAACTTGTAGATGTGCGCCTGGAACCAGCCGTGCTCGGTCTTCTGAAAATCAAATGTAAAGGCGTCGAACGCCTTCTTGGTGCCGAGCCAGATGAAGCGGTTGGGCCGGATCACCATGTCGGGCTGGAATTGCTCGGCATAGCGAGCGCGGATCCTGGAATTGACGCCGTCACAGGCGACGATCAGGTCGGCGTCGGGGTATTCGAGATCGGACTCGACCTCGCGCTCGAAGACGAGCTCGACGCCCAGCGCCTCACAGCGCCGCTGAAGAATATTGAGCAGATGCTTGCGCCCGATACCGATGAAGCCATGGCCCGTCGTGCGCTGGCGCGTCCCCTTGAAGACGAGCTCGATGTCGTCCCAGTGATTGAAGGCGTCCTCGATCTCGGCCGCGCTCTCGGGGTCGGCAAGGCGCATCGCGGACATCATGGCATCCGAGAACACGACGCCCCAACCGAACGTGTCGTAGGGCTTGTTGCGCTCGACGACCGTGATGACATGCTCCGGGTGCCGGCGCTTCATCAGCAGGCCCAGATAAAGACCGGCCGGGCCGCCGCCGATACAGACTATGCGCATGATCCCTCGCTTTCGCGCGTCGCGCCGTGTGCCGAGCTTTCACCCAAATTATTTTAAGCATAAAATATTTCCTCGGCGCGCGTCTTGTCAAGGCGGTTCTGCAAAGACCCGGCCCACGGGCTGGTCTCCGCGGCGTCGATCTGGAGATTCAGTGTAAATTGGACACACGGCAGCGCCGATTCTGAGCCGCTCGGGCGCAGCCTTGAATTTACTTTTGGCACGAATTATCTTGCCAATGACCACGACAGCTGCGCCGGCTTTCGTCAGGCCACCAAGCCCGGGAGATTCAATTGGCACTCGCGAAGGAGTCCACGCCTGTTTCAAAGAATGGGGCGGATCAGGACGCCGAGTACAGGGCTCAAACGAGGGTCTGGCTCCGGCTGCTCGCCTGCACGACCCTGATCGAAGGCGAGTTGCGGCGCCGGTTTCGCGAAGAGTTCGATTTCACGATGCCCCGCTTCGATGTTCTGGCCCAGCTCGACCGCGAACCGAGCGGGCTTGTGCTGGGAGAATTGCCCAAGCGCCTGATGGTCTCGGCCGGGAACCTCACGCCGATCGTGGACCGCCTGGTCGAGGACGGATACATCACGCGCACGCCCTCGAACCTCGACCGCCGCGTGCAGATTGTCTGCATGACGGTCGAAGGCCGCAAGACCTTCAGGCGGATGGCCAAGAGCCACGGCGCGTGGCTTGCCGAGCTGCTGGCGGATTTCCCGGCGGACCGGTTCGACGGATTGATCGGCGAGCTCGACGACCTCAAGGCTGCCGTCAGGGACGCCCTGCAAAATCCTTGAGCGAACCGACAGTCAGCGCCGCACCTTCACTCCGGCCGCCTCGCGATCCCACGTATCCGTGGTGATGCCCGCCTCGCGCAGCACGCCCTTCTTGATCTTGCCGTTCTCAGTCAACGGCATCTGGCTCAGAATGCGCACATAGCGCGGGATGGCGAAATAGGCGATCTGGCCTTCGCAGTGCCTGATGATGTCGACGGGCTCCAGCGATTGGTCCGGTTTGAGCAGGATCGCAGCCGCAACCTCGTCCTCGCCCAGCTCCGACGGCAGGGGGTAGATCGCGCAGGCGGCGACCGCGGGATGGGACTGGATGGTCTGCTCGACCTCCCATGAGGATACGTTCTCGCCACGCCTGCGGATGGAATCTTTCATGCGGTCGATGAAGCGATAATGTCCGTCAGCATCCCGAACGACCCGATCGCCCGAGTGAAACCACAGATTTCGCCAGGCCTCGACCGTCTTCTCCGGCATGCCGAAATAGCCGGTGGCAAAGGCAAAAGGTTCTCCGGCGCGAAGCACGAGTTCGCCGGCCTGTCCGTCAGGAAGCGCCGAATCGTTTTCATCGACGATCCGCGCCTCGATTCCGTCGGCCAGATAGCCCATCGTTCCCGGACGATCCGACGGGATCGTGCCCGCGAATACGAAGTTGGTCTCGGTCGACCCGTAGCCGTCGACCAGCGGCACGCCAAACCGCTCGAGGAACGGACCGTGGATTTGCGGCGGCACGCCGCCGCCAAGCGCGACGCGAAGAGGATGCGCCGTATCGTTCGCATTCTTCGGCTGCACCAGCAGCATCGACGCCATCGCGCCGAGCAGATAGCCGACCGTCGCCTTGTGCCGTTGCGCGGCGGCCCAAAAGCCGGACGCGGAGAATTTTGGCTCCAGCACGTAGGCGCAGCCGTTCAGGAGCGCCTGATAGAATGCGTTGAGCGCGTTGGTGTGGAACAGCGGCAATGTCGTGAACAGCACATCGCCCTCGCGGATACCAAGCGCCCGCGCCGAATAAATGCCCCACCAAAACAGCTGCGCCTGCGGACAGCACACACCCTTCGCTGGCCCCGTCGTGCCCGACGTGTAGAGGATCGCAACGGTATCGCCGGGACGCACGGCACCCGCCGGCGCCGCGGCTCCGAGCGCCGGCAACGGTACCGCGGAAAGCCGGGCGTCGATTGCACCGGCGGCAGCTCCGACGATCCAGGTGCGAGGTGGCAGGTCGACACCCGCCTCGACACTCTCGATCGCGTAGACGAACTGAGCCTCGACGACGAGGAGCGCGGGACGCGAATTGCGGAAGATGTGGGAGAGCTGGAAGCCGCGCAGCGCGGTATTGATCGGGACTGCGATGGCGCCAAGCCACGCGCAGCCGAGATAGACCTGCAGGAACTCCGGACGGTTCGAACACATCAGCGCGACCCGATCGCCCGGCTTGATCCCGGCATCGACAAGCGCCTGGGCCGACGCGGCCGCGATCGCCGCGGTCTGCGCAAAGCTCCAGCGCGTCTCACCGGCGACAAGCAGCACGCGCTCGCCATAGCGCTCGGCCTGCCGCGTGAGGATCGTTGAGAGGATGCGGTCCGACGGCGGAAACGACGTCACTGCACACGCCCAGGCCGGCGTCACGTTCTCCTGGCCGACCGCGTCGCTGACGTTCACCGGCGCGTTCTCCGTCACGGTCATGCTCCCGTCTCAGGGCAACAGCTTGTACTTGCCGTTCTCGATCTGGACCAGGACGCGCGAGCGATCGTCGACGCCATGCCGATCCGCCGGTGTATAGGTGTAGACGCCCTGCGTCCCGACGACCTCCTTGGTCGTGAACAGCGCCTGACGAAGCGCGGTGCGGAATTCCGGCGAACCGGGCTTGGCACCGGTTGCCATCGCGCGCTTGGCGGCATCGGCGAACACGAGCCAGCCGTCGAAGGAATAGGACGAGAATGAATCCGTCGGCGCCTCGCCATTCGCCTTCTCGAAGGCAGTGCGGAAATCCAGGGCCACCTTCTGGATCGGATTGCTCGACGGAAGTTGCTCCGCCGCGGTCACGGGTCCAGTCGGGCAGATGATGCCGTTGGCGGCCTTGCCGGCGAGACGCAGGAAATCGGCGCTGATCAGCCCATGATTGCCGTATAGCGGCCCTTTATATCCGCGCTCGGACAAGGCGATGACCGGCAACGCGCCGGGCGTTCCAGTGCCGCCGAGCATGATCGCGTCGGGACGTGCGGCGAGTGCGCGCAGCACCTGAGCCGTCACCGAAGAATCCGATCTGGCGTAGCGTTCGTTGGCAATGATCTTGATGTCGGTCGTCTTCACACTCTGCTCGAGCGAGTTGTACATGAGGTCGCCGAACGCATCGGAGAAGCCGATGAACGCGACGGTCTTCAGGCCCTTCGTCTTCATGTGATCGACGATGCCTTGCACGAGAAGCGGCGTCGGCTGCGGCGTCTGGACGACCCAGGGACCGCCATCGCCCGGCGGCACCGGCGCGATCGGTGACACCGCGATCATCGGCACTTTCATCTCGATCGCGGCGGTCGCCATCGCCAGGGTCTGCGGCGCGCCCGACGTTCCGATCAGGATATCGACCTTCTCCTGCTCGACGAGCTTGCGCGCGTTGCGCGCCGAGGCGGTGGCATCGGAAGCGTCGTCGAGTTGGATGACGCGGACCTTCTCGCCGCCGATCTCACCGACATAGGCCTCTCCCGCGGCGATGCCCTTCGCATTCGGGATGCCGATCGAGGATACCGGCCCGCTGAGACCGGTGACGAAGCCGACGAGGATCTCGGCCTGCGCAAGTTGCGGGACGGCGAGAAGCAATGCGGTGGAAGCCAGCAGGCTCTTGATCAAGTTCATGGCACCTGTCTTTCGTGAGGATGTCTGTTCCGATTGGCAAGCGCCATGGATTGGATTCAGGCAGACGCAGCCAGCGCGATGACGCGAAGCGGACTGCCGGAGCCGTTCTGGATCTTCAGCGGCGAGGCCACGATGACCGCCCCGGTGGGTGGAAGCTGATCCAGGTTGCACAGGCATTGCAGGCCGTAGCGTCCGGCGCCGTGCAGGAAATGATGCGCTGGATAAGGCGGCTCGAAATGACCGGCCTGCCCCGCATCCGTACCGATAGTCTCGGTGCCGAACCCGATGACGCCGCGCTCCTCCACTAGCCACTTCATGACGGCCGCGTTGGGGCCCGGCGTGTGTGCGCCGTCATCCCTGAGATTGGAATAGTCGCGCCAGCCCTTCTTCGACCAGTCGGTCCTGAGCAGCACCCAGTTCCGCTCGGGGATCCGGCCGTGCTTTGCTTCCCAGCCCTCGACGAGCGGGACGGTCAGCAGGAAATCGGGATCCTGCGCCGCCTGCGCGGAGCAGTCGATCACGCAGGCCGGCGCGATCATGTCCTTGGCCGGCATCGTGTCGACGGCATTGTTCGGCAGGTTCTTGCCCGTGAACCAGTGGATCGGCGCGTCGAAATGCGTGCCGGTGTGTTCGCCGAACGTGACGTTGTTCCAGTACCAGGCCGGACCGCGACCGTCATAACGCGAGATTTCCTGGATACGGACCGGCGCGGCCTGGCCGAACTCGGGCGGCAGCACGATGACCGGAAAATCCGGACTGAGCGTAAATGTCAGGTCGACGACGCGCACCGCGCCGGAAGAAACCGCACCCGCCAGCTCCAGGAGATTGTTGCTCTGCATCGTCACGTCCTCCGGCTTGGTTGAAATCCCGATGTCACCTGTCGAGCTCGCGCTCGAGCGCTTTCGGATTGGCCGCGAGACGTTGCCTGATCTCTTCGGCGACATCCCCGACATACATCTCCTCGAGCCCGCCTCTCAGCCCCGACACGATCGCCTGCGCGATGGCGCGCGGCGCGACCTTCGGCGGCGGCACGGTCTGGAACCACTCGGTGTCGACGGGCCCGGTGAACAGGTTCATCACCCTGACGCCGCCGGGCCTGAGCTCGGCGCGGAGGCAGTGCGAGAGCGACAGGCACGCCGCTTGCGAGGCCGAGTAGGCGCCAAAGGCAGGCCAGTTCGCCAGCGCATGGACCGAGAGAATGTTGACCCACGCGGCGCTGTTGTTGGTGCCATCGGCACCCCGCATCCGCATCGCGGGGCCGAAGGCCTGCGCGAGGTTGATGAAGCCGAGATAGGCTTGGTCGATCTCGTCGCGCGCGATGCTTGTGCCCCTGCGGTCGAGCAGGCCGCCCGGCCGCACATATTCCGTCGTGTTGACGAGGATATCGACCTTGCCGCCGATGTCGGCCGCGAGATCGGCCGCAGATTTCTCGTCGGCGGCGTCAAGGGTCACGATCTCGATTCCGTCCTGGCCGCGCAGCAGCTGCTCGCCGGCGAAAGGCCGCCACGGTTCGGCAACCCCGACGAACACCGTCTTGGCGCCTGCGGCCTTCAAGGCGGCGACGGCCTCCTGACCGATCACGCTCCGACCGTTGGTCACCAGCACGCGCCGGAATTTCGGATCGGCCGTCATTTCCCGCCATTGCTTGTCGTCTGCCATGTTGGGAGTCTCCCCCTCGGGATGGGCAAAAGCCACCGCCTGGCCGCTCTTGTCGAGTTGAAACGACATGCGGACGGGTGCGCCCTCCACGCAGTCGGCATGGAGGTGCGTCACAATCGTCGGACCGCAATCCATCTTCACGAGGCCGATGCGCCAGGGCGCCCGCTCGCGGAAATAGACATCGCTCGGCACGCGCGCAGTCGTTTCGGCAAGAAGAACACCTCGTCGTGGCGCATCAACGAAGGCAAGTCCGGCCGACAGGCAAGACGGACAGGCCTCCCGCGCCGGATAAGCAAAAGAACCGCAGGCGTCACAGCGTTGCAGCATGAAGCGGCCCTCGGCGGCTGCCCGCGTAAACCCATGCGACGTCCTGCTGCGCGGTCGCGGCGGCGAAGCAGGCAGCCGCGTCCGCAGCAGCGGGTTCTTGCGCCGGGGCGGCTTGATCGGCTCTATCATCGTGACGGCCCTGCAAAGATCGCGGCGCCCGAGGCGAGACCACGGTCATAGTTGATCATACCGAACCCCGAGGCCAAGGCGAGGCTCGCGTTCTCGACCTGCGTGGGGCCTGCAGTCCCCAGAACCTGTCGAAGTCCCTCGACGAGACCGAGATAGGCGCCGGCGGCGCCAGCCTGTCCGGCCGAGAGCTGTCCGCCCGACGTGTTGTGCGGAAAGTCGCCGTCGATGGTGAGATCGTGCTGGCGCACGAACTCGGCCCCCTCCCCCTTGTTGCAGAAGCCGAGATCCTCGAACTGCATCATCGTGATGACGGGGTAGTCGTCATAGGTCTGTACGATATCGAGATCGTCGCGCTTCACGCCGGCCATCGCATAGAGCTCGCCGACGTCCATCGCCCAGCCGCCGCGGACCTGCATCGGATCGTCGGCAAAGGCATTGTGCCGCTCGATCGTCGAAAGCAGCCGTGCAGCTGTCAGCCCGAGCGAAGCCGCGGTCTCGTCCCGCATCACCAGGAAGGCCTCGGCGCCGGCGCATGGCATCACGCAGTCGAAGAGATGGATGGGATCGGAGATCGGCCGGGCCGCCAGATATTGCTCCATCGTCAGCGGCGTCTTCATCAGCGCATGCGGGTTGCGCAGGGCATTGGCGCGCTGGGCGACGGCGATCCTGCCGACATCCTCACGCGTGACGCCGAAGGTCCGCATGTAGTTGCGGGCGATCAGCGCGAAGCTCGCATTGGCGCCACCGGCGCCATAGGGATAGACGGCATCCTGGTTGAAGCGCGAGAAGTTCTCCAGCGTCAGCCGGAAGGAATCGACGTGGTTGGTATCGCCGGCGATGCACGCCACGATGTCGGCGTCGCGCGCCTGAACCGCGCGCGCCGCTTTTCGCAAGCCTGCGATGGCGCTGGCGCCACCGAGCGGAATCGTATCCAGCCATCGCACGCAGAGTCCGAAATGCTGCGTCAGCCCGATCCCGCTGTCGGTGCCCATGGTGAAGCTGGAGACGCACAGACCGTCGACGTCGGAAGCCTTGATGCCGGCCTGCGCAACGAGCGTGCTCAGTGCCCGCCCGATCCACCACTGCGCACTCTCGATGGAGTAGCGCACATAGGGAATCGTGACGGGCGCCGCAATCACGACGCCGTCGTACGGTGTGCGCAAGGTATTGGTCACTAACCGCCCGCCTCGTTCATTGTCTCAGATGACCGTCAGCTTCACGGCAATATTGCCGCGGGTTGCATTCGAATAGGGACAGCGCTCGTGCGCGCCCGCGACGACCTCCTCGGCCACCGACCTCTCGACACCGGGCAGATTGACCTTCAGTTCGACGGCGAGCGCATATCCGACGGGAACCGGACCCATCGCAACCTTCGCGGTCACTGACGGCTCAGCGGATGGGACGACCTTCCGGGTGCGCGCGACGAGCTTGACCGCACCGAGAAAGCACGCGGCGTAGCCGGCCGCAAAGAGCTGTTCGGGGTTGGTGCCTTCGCCCCCGGGACCGCCCAGCGATTTCGGCACGGACAGCGATACCGACAACAGGCCGTCGGCGCTGGCGGCCTTGCCGTCCCGGCCGCCGATCGCCGTCACCTCGGTCTCGTACAGGATTTTTTCGGGAGTCATCATAATTCATTCTCCAGTCCTAGCGGCTGTTGCGAGCAAGCAGTGCGCGGAAATCGTCGCGCGCCTGGGCGCTGGCCCGCTTGAAGCTCGGCCCGCGGCTGGGCTCGGTGCCATTGAGCTGCCGGAGCTGCACCCACATCTCGGCACTTTTCAGCGCCACCGCCGCGCAATTGACCACCGGCGCGTGCCCGACTTTCAGGCCATGCTCCCTTCCGATCAGAAGGCCCGGCAGTACACCGGCGGGGATCACGACGTCGGCGCCGTGCTCGATCAGCGGGCGCGCGCAGGCGACAAAGTCCTTGATCATGCGGGCTTGCGCGGCCTGATCTCCGTCAAAGGCATCGGCGAAATCCGCCGGCTTGCAGCCAAGGCCGGTCACATGGACCACGCGATCGCCGAGGCCATAACGCTCGGCCTGCTCGTAGTGCCAGACCTCGAAGACGGGATCGAGCGTCACAAGGCCGAGCCTCCGGCCGAGTTGAGAGGCTGCCAGCAATGTCGCCTCGCCGGTCCCGATCACGGGAATGTCGAGCGTCGAGCGCAACTCGTAGAGTCCGGGATCCTGGAAATGTCCCATCACGAAGGCGTCGAACCCGCCCTCCTCGGCCGCGATGCCGTTGTCGATCGCCTGGACGGCGCAGCGCAATTCCGCGAGCCGTCCGAACTCCCGGTCGGGCGGCGAAATGCCCTCGACGTGAACTGTCGTGCCCGATGCAGCAATGTTGTTGAGGTATTCCGACAGCCGCGCCATGTAGGGCGCGTTCACGCTCGCATCAACGAAGCTCTGCCAGAAGATGCGCATCGTCCTTCTCCTCAGGCGGTGATCGGAGGATCGGTCGTCGACGGCCGATAAATATATTTCAATCATAAACTAATTCACGCGTCAAATGCGCTCGGCGTCGCCGCCGACGGCGACCGCCACCGCAAGGGAAGCCCGGCCATTTTGTACGCTCGATCGGCACTGAGGCGGCGCACTCTGGCGAAATTGTATGCAACAACATTTTTTCTGACAGAGCCGTGACACGTGTTGACGGCTCCACCAACAATACTTTAGGCTTTAAGTAATTCCTCGCCGGCCAGGGACCGGTGGATGTTGCAGGGCACCGATTTTGAGAGACTCGATCGTGTGGACAGTCGCCGTGCTCGAACAGCCGGCAGCAACAGCATCGCCGGCCGCGCAGCGCGGCCGGGTCAACGGCCTTTCGTTGCTTCAGGAAAGTCCCGCCCGCATCTGTCGATGGGCCTGTCGTTCGAGCGGCAACCAGCGCCATGGCCGCTGAGATCCGGCCGAGTAAACCCTCTTCGAGAGCGCCCGGATTTCGGCGCTGCAGCAAAGCTTTCAATCGGTTCATTCGTCGTTCGGGCTCCCCGCACGGCAGTTTCGAGGCATTCCTATCCCGCACCAACGGAGGAGAACGCGTATGCGCAAGACTCTGAGCCTACTCGCACTTGTCGCCGGACTCTTCGCAGCGCCGGCTGCGCAGGCCGACATCACCATCGGCTTCGTCACCTCGCTGAGCGGCAACGGCTCGTCGATCGGAATCCCCTATGGGCGCGGCATCAATGCCGCCTATGAATACAAGAAGACCATCAACGGCGAGACCATTCGCCTGATCCAGCTCGACGACGGCTCCGACCCGTCGGCCGCGACCCGCAATGCGCGCAAGCTGGTCGAAGAAGAGAAGGTGGACCTCCTGATCGGCACGGCCACGGCGCCCTCGACCATCGCCATGGCGGCGGTGGCGAGCGAGCTGAAAGTGCCGATGATCGCGGTCTCGCCGATCGGCAAGCTGCCGGATACGCCGGAGCAGTGGGTGGTGTCGGTGCCGCAGCCGGCCTCTCTCCTCGTCAAGATCGTCGCCGACCGCATGAAGCGCGACGGCATGAAGAACATCGGCTATGTCGGCTTCTCCGATGCCTGGGGCGACCTCGTGTATAACGGCGCCAAGGCCGCCGAAGCCGCCGGCGACATCAAGATACAGACCAACGAGCGCTACGCCCGCACCGACACCTCGGTCACCGCGCAGATTCTCAAGGTGATGGCCGCACGTCCTGACGCCGTGCTGGACGGCGGCTCGGGTACGCAAGGCGCGCTGCCGCTCCTCACGCTCGCCGAGCGGGGCTTCAAGGGAAACACCTACGGCACGGTGGCACTCGTCAATCCGGACTTCGTCAACGTCGGCGGCAAGGCGGCCGACGGCATTCAGGTCTCCGCGGGTCCCGTGATCGTCGCCGAGCAGCTTCCCGACGAGCACTTCGCCAAGAAGATCGCGCTGGATTTCCGCAGCGTCTACCAGAAGACCCATAACATCCCGACCACCGACGGCTTCTCCGCCTATTCGTTCGACGCCTGGCTGATTTTCGCCAACGCTGCCGAGCGCGCGCTCAAGACCGCCAAGCCCGGAACGGCGGAATTCCGCACGGCGCTGCGAGACGCGATCCTCAGCACCAAGGAGCTCCCGGGCGTGCATGCCGTCTACAATTTCAAGCCCGGTGCGGTCACCGGCGTCGACGAGCGCTCGCTCGTCGTGGTGCGCCTGACCGGCGGCACCTGGAAGTACGCGCCATAACCGGATCAATGGCCCCGGCATCACAGGGAGCAACGACGTCTCAATGACGAGCGACATTGCAGCCATTCTCGCGATCGACGGGATCGCCACCGGGGCGGTCTACGCCCTGGTGGCGATCGGGACCGTCCTGATCTTCACGGTGACGCGAGTCATCTTCATTCCCTTCGGCGACATCGCGGCCTTCACCGCGCTGACGCTGGCTGCCCTCGACGCGAAACGCTTTCCCGGCACGGGAGCGCTGGTCGTGATCCTGGCCTGTCTTGCGACCCTGATCGAGATCATCTCGCTGGTGCGCTCCGGCGAACTCCGCCTGCTGCCCCGCGCGGTGTCCTTCTATCTCCTGCTTCCGCTCGCCGTAGTCGGTGCAGCCTGGCTTGTCATGCGCCTGGACCCGCCGCTTGCCGTCAGGCTCGTGCTGGCGCTGATGCTGATCACGCCGATCTCTCCGCTTCTGGATCGGATCGTCTTCCGTCCCATCGCTGACGGCACCGTGCTGCTGTTGCTGACGGTGTCCGTGGCGCTGCATTTCGCGCTGGTCGGCCTTGGCCTGTTGTTCTTCGGGCCCGAAGGGGTTCGAACCGAGCCGCTGACCTCGCTCTCGACCGAGTTCGCGGGCGTGCTGATCTCGGGCCAGACCATGCTGATCGTGATCGCGGCACTCGTTTTCAGCGGCCTCCTCTACCTCTTCTTCGACTTCACCCTGGTCGGAAAATCGCTGCGCGCCACGGCCGTGAACCGGACCGGCTCCCGGCTGATGGGAATACGCCCCGCCCGCGCCGGCACGATCGCCTATCTGCTGGGGTCGCTGATGGCCGGCGTATCCGGCATCCTGATCGCTCCGGTGAACACCGTGTTCTACGATTCCGGCTTCCTGATCGGCCTCAAGGCCTTTGTCGGCGCCATCGTCGGCGGCATGACCAGCTATCCCGGTGCGGCGATCGGCGCCGTCGGCGTCGGCATCCTCGAAAGCTTTGCCTCCTTCGAGAGCAGCGCGCTCAAGGACGTCATCGTCTTTTCGCTGCTGATCCCGATCCTGATCTGGCGATCCCTCGCCTCGCTGCATTCCGAGGAGGAGATCGAGGAATGACGCGCCTCCACGTCCAGCTTGCCGCCGTCCTCGCCGTGCTGTGTCTCGCGGTGGCTCCCTTCGTGCTCAGTCCGTTCAGCATCACGCTGATGAACTATATCGGCATCTATTCGCTGGTCGCCATTGGTCTTGCACTCCTCACCGGCGTCGGCGGCATCGTGTCCTTCGGTCAGGCGGCGTTCGTCGGCGTCGCGGCCTATGCAACCGCGTGGGTCTCCGCGCTGAACGGATACTCCCCGTGGCTCGGCCTCGTGTTCGGCGTGGCGCTGACCTGCGGCGTCGCAACCGTTCTCGGCGTCGTCACCCTGCGACTTCAGGGCCATTTCCTGTCGCTCTCGACCGTCGCCTGGGGCCTCGCGATCGGCTTCCTGTTCGGCAATGTCGAGGGGCTCGGCCGCTTCAACGGCATCTCGTCGATCCCGCCGATCAGCTTCGGTTCGATTGCGCTGGTCACGAGCGCCCAGATCTATTTCCTGATCTGGGGCATCGTCGCCGCGGTGCTTTTCCTCGGCTACAACCTGCTGGACTCCCGGCTCGGCCGCGCCATGCGCGTGGTCCGCGGCGGCAACACGCTGGTCGAGAGCCTCGGCATCAACGCTTTCCGCATCAAGCTCGTGACCTTCGTGATCGCGGCCTTCCTCGCCTCGCTCTCCGGCTGGCTCTACGCACATATGAGCCGCTTCATCAGCCCGGGTCCGTTCGATGCCGGCATGGGCATCGAATATCTGATGATGTCGATGGTCGGCGGCGCCGGCAGCCTGCTCGGCGGTGTCGTGGGGGCCGCGGTCGTTACGCTGCTCAAGAACAGCGTGCAGGATTATCTGCCGCTGATAGCCAAGGGTGCCTCCGGCCAGCTCGAGATCGTCGCCTTCTCCGCATTGTTCATCCTGTTCCTGCAATGGGCACGGCAAGGCATCGTTCCCTTCGTCGCCCGCTATCTGCCCAAGGCCAAACGCGAGCGACCTCAACCGGCGCCGCCCCTGCCCCGTCGCGCGCAACCGACGCCCGGGGAGCTGCTTCTGAAAGTGGATGGTGCCGAGCGCCGGTTCGGCGGCCTCGTCGCGGTCAACAATGTCAGCTTCGAGGTCCGCGCTGGCGAAATCCTTGCCGTCATCGGCCCCAACGGCGCCGGCAAGAGCACGATGTTCAACTGCCTGACCGGCGCGCTCCGGGTCAACAAGGGTGAGATCGTCTTTGCGGGACGCCCGATCACGCATGATGCGCAGTCCCGCATCGCCAAGGCCGGCGTCGCCAGGACCTTCCAGCATGTGAAGCTGAGGCCGCGCATGAGCCTGCTGGAAAACGTGATGCTCGGCACCTATGCGCGCACGAGCACCGGCCTGTTCGCCGGCGCCTTCCGCCTCAACGGGCGCGAGGAAGCCAGTACCCGGCACGAGGCGCTGATGCAGCTCGAACGGGTCGGGCTCGGCGACAAGCCGTTCGAGCTCGCGGGCAACCTGCCACTCGGCAACCAGCGCATTCTGGAGATCGCGCGTGCGCTCGCCGCCGACCCTGCGCTGCTGGTGCTGGACGAGCCGGCCGCCGGCCTTCGCCGCCAGGAGAAGCTGCGGCTTGCGGAACTGCTCCGCTCGCTGCGGGCGGACCATCTGACGATCCTGATCGTCGAGCATGACATGGAGTTCGTGATGTCGCTGGTCGACCGCATCGTGGTGCTCGATTTCGGCTCAAAACTCTGCGAAGGCGCGCCGGCCGCGATCCGCAGCGACGAACGAGTCCAGGAAGCCTATCTCGGAGGCGTCGCGTGAGTCAGATGCTGTCCATGACGGATGTGACGGTCTGCTACGACAATGTCGAAGCGGTCCGCAACGTGTCGCTGTCGGTCGAGGAAGGTCAGATCGTCACCGTCATCGGCCCGAACGGTGCCGGCAAGACCACGCTGCTGATGGCGGCCATCGGCCTGCTGGCCTCGCGCGGGCGCATGGTCTTCCAGGGTCACGACATCGGCAGGATGTCGGTCGAAGACCGCGTCGAGCGCCGGCTGTGCCTGGTGCCGGAGAAGCGCGAGCTGTTCTCCGACATGACGGTCGCGGACAACCTCCTGCTCGGCTCCTACAGCCTGCGCGACCGCTCGGGCGTCCAGAAGACGCTGGACGAGGTCTATGACCGCTTCCCCCGGCTGAAGGAGCGGCAGCGCCAGGCGGCAGGCACGCTCTCCGGCGGCGAGCGCCAGATGCTCGCGCTCGGCCGCGCGCTGATGGCCAAGCCGAAACTGCTCATGCTGGACGAGCCGAGCCTCGGCCTGGCGCCGCTGATCGTGCGCGAGATCTTTCGCACCATCGCGTCGCTACGCGACCTCGGTGTGTCGATCCTGCTGGTCGAGCAGAACGCCCGCGCCGCGCTCGAGACGGCCGACTATGGCTATGTGCTCGAGACTGGCGAGGTCGTGCAGTCGGGCCCGGCCAAGGACCTCATCCACGATCCCAGGCTGATCACGGCCTATCTCGGCGGGCACTAGCGCTGGTTCGGATCAGGCTCGGCGAGCCGCACAACAAAAATATCGAAAAACAACCCCATGCACAGTAGCTGGCGACAGCGATATCAATGGCTTGATACCCAGCAACTGCGGATTTAACGAAATCAACTTGATGCGTCGGACAAAACCCATCATCGCTGCCCATGGATAGCCGATGGCTTCCATCGCCAACTCGGACATCCCAGTTACTAGGGGATCAGCAAGCTAAAGCCCGCCCGCGACAATTGGGAACGGTGGAGCATACCATCACCCGATGAAATGGCGCCGCTTGCGCGCCCACATCTTGGGCGACAGCAAAGGCAAATCAATGATGCTCTAATCAGCGCGATAAATCGAACATCAGTTGCGCTCCATCTTGAATCCGCATCTTGGCACAAAGTGCATATTACGTCCGGCCTCGCCGAGGACCGCTATTGGCTCATGGCAGACCTATCGTCGCCGTCTGCTTGATGTCGGCTTTTGACCCAACTGCGACATCGCTTGGCAGCATCCAGTTTTCGCTGGAGCCCTTTCAATTGGGCGAGAGGTCCGGCGATCTGCGCTTCCGGCGATAGATGCGCCTTCGCAGGCTATTCCAATGTGCTATTCTTATCGCATAGGCCATAGGTATCCCATGACAGGTACTGCAGAGTGGCTCGCATCGATCGGTTTGGGGGAGTACGCCCAGCGTTTCGCCGAGAACGCCATCGATTTCTCGGTCGTTAGCGATCTCACGGAGCAGGACCTCAAGGACCTTGGCGTCCTGCTTGGGCACCGGCGCAAAATTCTGCGCGCAATTGCAGAACTCAAGAGTGAAGTCCTCGCATCAGCACGAACAGCCGCCAAACCAGCGCCGCGGGACAGTGCCGAGCGGCGCCAACTGACGGTCATGTTTTGCGATCTCGTGGATTCGTCGGCACTTTCGGTCCGACTGGATCCAGAGGACTTGCGCGCAGTCATCGGCGCCTATCACGACTGCATCGCGGATGTTATCGCCCGGAGTGAGGGCGTAATCGCGCGGTACATGGGGGATGGCGTGCTTGCCTATTTCGGCTATCCCCAGGCGCACGAGGACGATGCCGAGCAGGCGACACGCGCGGGGCTGACACTGGTCGATGCCGTGGCCAATCTCCAGACAGATATCGGTACGAGACTACAGGTCCGCGTTGGCATCTCCACCGGAATGGTCGTCGTGGGCGATCTGACCGGCGAAGGCGCCGCCAAGGAGCAGGCGGTGATTGGTGAGACACCGAACCTGGCCGCTCGCCTGCAGCAGTTCGCCGAGCCCGGCATGGTGCTGATTTCCGAGAGCACACACCAGCTCACCGATGGACATTTCGAGTACCGCGATCTCGGTTCTGTCGCGCTCAAGGGATGGGCGGAGCCAATACCTGCATGGCAGGTGCTCGGGATCAGTGGAGTGGAAAGCCGCTTCGAGGCCCAGCACAAGACGCAATTGACACCGCTAATCGGGCGTGACGAGGAGATCGAGCTGCTATTGCGGCGCTGGCGGCATGCCGCGTCAGGCGAAGGCTGCGTCGTGGTTCTAACTGGAGAGCCGGGTATCGGTAAGTCGCATATCGCGCTGGCGCTTCAAGAGCGGCTCCAGGCCGAACCACACATTACGGTACGGCACTTCTGCTCGGCGCACCACGCCAACAGTGCGCTGTATCCATTCATCGCCAACCTCGAACGTGCCGCCCGGTTCGAGCGAGGCGAGACGCCGACGGAGAAGTTTGCCAAGCTTGAAGCTCTGCTCTTGCGGTTTGGCGCCGATGCAGACCGCGTGGTGCCGGCCCTGGCCAATCTTCTGTCGCTTCCGCTCTGCGACCGCTATCGCCTTCCCGAAATGACTCCGCAGACCCGCAAGGACATGACGCTGGCAGCGTTCCTGGCCCAGCTCGAAGCATTGGCGGCGCGTCAGCCGGTGTTCGTCATCTTCGAAGATGCCCATTGGGCGGATCCGACTTCGCTGGAACTGCTCGCGGTTACACTGGAAAAGCTGCCGCGGCTTCGCGTGCTGCTGTTGATCACGGCGAGACCGGAGTTCGCGCCGCCCTGGCCTGGTCATGCCCATGTAACGACGATCTCGCTCACGCGGCTCAGTCGGCGCAACGGGGCAGCATTGGTCGAGCGCGTCACCGCCGGCAAGACGCTCCCCGAGGAGGTCATGCACCAAATCCTCGCCCGTACCGATGGCGTACCCTTGTTCGTCGAGGAACTGACGAAGGCCGTGCTCGAAACCGGGCTGTTGCAGGAGCGGGACGACCATTACACGCTCAGCCGTCCGCTACCATCGATGGCGATTCCGACGACGTTGAGCGCATCGCTGATGGCCAGGCTCGACCGATTGGCTCCTGTGAAATACGTGGCTCAGATCGGCGCCGTCGTGGGGCGCGAGTTCTCCTACGAACTGCTGAGCGCCGTTGCCGAGTTGCCAAGGCAGACGCTGGAGGAAGCGCTTGCCCAGCTTGTCCGGGCGGAGCTGATATTCTGCCGGGGCGAGATACCCCGGGCTGTCTATACTTTCAAGCATGCGCTCGTACGCGACGCTGCCGAATCCGGGCTTCTGAAGAGCCGACGCGCTACGCTGCACGCCACCATCGCGGACGTGTTCGAGCAACAGTTCCCGGAAATCGTGGAGGCTCAACCCGAGACTCTCGCGCTCCACCTCACGGAGGCGGGACTGTTCGAAAAGGCAGGAGAATATTGGCTTCAGGCGGGAAGGAAGGCGGCCACGCGCTCCGCCAACCTCGAAGCTATCGCACACCTGCGGAAGGGCATCGAGGTGTTGGCCCATTTGGCCGACGGTGCTCGGAAGGACAGACGAGAGCTTGATTTCCAGTTCGCGCTGGGACCATGCCTGATCGCTACCCAGGGACCGGCATCGCCACATGCGGTGGCGATCTTCGCTCGCGCGCGCGAGCTGTGCCAGCGCCTCGCAGATCCCCCCGAGCAACTACAAATCATGTTCTGGTTGACCACCGCGAGCGTCATTCGTGGTGAGTTGCCGGTCGCCGAGGAAATGATCTCGGCGCTGCTCGAACTCGCGGAGGCGCGCGGCGATCGACCAACGTTGCTCAACGCGATGCGTGGACAAGGCATGATTCGACTTTTCATGGGACATCTCGAAGGAGCCCACGAAGTGATCGTACGGGCCTTCGAAGCGTTCGAGGCAAGCAACGAGCAGGACAGATTGGCGGCGCGTGCCGCCGGCCAGGATGCGGGCGTGGCCGACCTTGCCCTGATGTCATGGGTGCTCTGGCTGCTGGGCCGCCCCGATACCGCGCTCGCACGACTGGATACCGCCATTCGGCGTGCCGACGCCATTGGTCATCCGCATTCGCAGGCCTATGGATGTTACTATGCGTCCATTCTCCACGCTCTTCGGGGCGAGTTCCTGACTGCGCACGGCTATGCGGAACGCTGTCTTGCCTTGTCGGAGGAGCACGGATTCCGGCAATGGAGAGGATTGGCGCGCGCCGTTCGGGGGATAAGTGCCACCTTTCTTGATCCTTCGTCCGCCGCGCTCGCGGAAATCCAGGGTGCGATGAACGAATATCGCAACGCGGGCTATCAGCTCGGCATCACGGCCCTATACGTGCTCCTGAGCCCGGCCCTATTGTCGAGCCGTCAGCGCGAAGCCACGCTCGAGCTGATCGAACAGGGCCTTGCCACAACCAGCCGCAATAGCGAGCGGATATTTGAGGCCGAACTGTACCGACTGAAGGCGCGCGCGCTGCTCTTCGATGAAGTACCGGGAGCCGGCACCGAGGCGCAATCACTGTTCGAGCGCGCACTGACAACTGCAACAAGCCAACACGCCAAGGCCCTTGAACTTCGAGTTGCAGTGGACCTCGGCGCCTTGTGGGTCGATCAGGGCAGACGCAAGGACGCGCTCAATCTGCTCGCGCCCATCTACGCCGGCTTCGCCGAGGGTTTTGAAACGCAGGATCTAAAGCAAGCGAAGGCACTGCTCGATCGACTGCAGTAATTTTTCCCGGATCACAGATATTGGAGTCTGGTTCAGCGGTCGCAGAGCTACTTGCCTTTGGCACTAGGCATCCGCTCGCTCTTGGCATTTACGATACGTATCTTTCACCTCTTGCCATCCCTCCTTGTCGTTCTTCTCTGGATGCTCATTTATGAAGTGTGGCCCATCATGCGGGTCGAGGTCTGCATGTGCGTGATACCTCTTGATTGCTTGTTCCGCAGCGGCTCTTCCCAACACTCGCCCGTTATAGAGGTTGCTGTGATTCCATTTGAAATTGATGTGCCCCGGCACCTGGATCTCGACGATTATGCCTTCCCATTTGGGTTCGTCGTACTGCACGTGATATTTGAAGATCCTGACGTCATCTTCGCCAACGGTCGCTGCGAATAACTGGCAAAGATTCGCCAGGGCATCATGAAGGTCTTTCGGTTTGCGGACCTGCTTCGAATCGACGATCCTGCTCACCCATATTTCGTCCAGATCACGGTGCTCCTCGAGCAAGCTCTCGAAGTTGACCGTGTCGATCAGCGCTCCTTCGCAGTACGTAACTCCGTCGATCTCAACTGTTTCTTCGATGAAGGGAAGAGCTGAGCACGCACATAGGCTGGACGCGCTGATTGGCCCTTTGTACTCTTTCTTGTCGGCTTGCTGGATCATTGGTCGGTTGGAAAACAACGCGAGCTTATGGTCATCAAGATTCCAGGCGTTGTGAAATATGACGGGCTTTCCAGGCTCTTTGAGCGCTTCGAACTTTATGCTCTTCATGAACTGGCTATTCGGATAGTTGATCTTGGAGAGGCCAGTGACATGGGACAAGTACATCATTGACGTGAGATAGCGAACGAAGGGATTGGGTGCCAGGACCTGATTAAGGATCCATCTGTTGATGTCTCCGTCGTCCGGGATCGTGAACTTCTGTTGAGGGAACCAGAGCGACATAGAATCCCTGAAGGCATTCACCATGGTCGATGGGTCCCATAAATGCAGATAGTTCTTGGGATCCATGACGAAGCTGGTCAGAGCCCTGCTCATGCTTCCTGCCCAATCCGGACCAAACACGGTGTTTATGGGGAAGCGCTTATAGCCTTCGTCGTCTCGAAACACGCCATTCTTGAAGAATTGATAGGTCTTTTCCGCCCTGGCTTTGTTTTCAACTCCATCAAACTGATTGTAGACGATCCCAACCCAAGCGCCGATGCAGGACAAAGCCCACACGTCAAACCTTATATCTTCGTTGGCAAGGGCTTCCAGAACCCCGATGTGCAATCCTGCTGCCGGACCGCCTCCGCCGAGCGCAATCGCTCTCTTTACCATCGGATCCTCCATCTGATTTTTCGTGTGGCTTATTCTCCAATCAACTTTCTGAATTGCGTGAAGAGATTGGTCATTCTTGGGCTCTCGGCCGCACAGAATGCCATCGAACCAAACTTGACAGTTCATAGAGCCAGCATTGCGAAATACGATACGTGCGACGGAGCGGTGGACGTCGATATTCGATCTCGAATCCGCTGATCCCACAGGCGCACGAAGAGCCTGCTTAGCCTATCGCGGTCTGAACCGTCCATTTGTGAACCACTTCACGTACGATACTTTGCCGCCCATGGCCGCGGACCTGTTGTCCAATCGCGACTTCCGTTATTGGCCCAAAGCGGACGCTTTGTAGTCTTTGCTCAGATGTCGGCTTGTGACCCGGAACGGACATATCGAAATCAAAACAGACCGAAACGGACGAGAAGCACCGCGACCCAACTACGGGAGTCCTTTTGTCACCGTAAAGGGATTGAACCCACGTTCCGCGAGGGCAGCCCACGAAGCTGCGCCAAGATGTGACAATCGGAAATAGAGCCGCGGTTTGGTCGGATCGGTGTCCAACACGAACCCGGTCGGCAACTCGCGGGCAGTTGTGGCATAGAACCCACCATCCGGCGACCTCTGGGATTCGACTACAGCGATCAACGAGTCTGCTCTCCCAGTCCTGCCGAGCAATTTCATCAAGAGAGCCATTTGGCCCGTTCCTTCGGTCCACACACCGTCTCGGTCTTCACCGTAAGAAAAGCCCTCATCGACACTCATTCGCTGTTCGGCGGTCGTAATTGCCGATGCAAATTTCTCGACCGCTCCGTGGAGCGCTATTAAAGGCCAGACCTGAGCATCGAGAGCCAAAATCGGATTGTGCGTGACACCGTCTTCAGCGGTACCTGCGGCGAAACAGGCGCATGCCGGATCCCACATCGTATTTACGAAGTACTCAGCGACCGTTGCCTTATCGCGCCAGCGCGAATCCCCTGTACGGATCGCAAGAAGGCCAAACGCGGCGGCGAGGTCAGTATTATGTTCAGTCGATTTCCACGTCCGCACTTCCGGCGTCGGTTCGTGCCCAAACGTACCACCCGTGAAACCGCCAGTACCGCGCGTATCGGCCCATTGCGCGACCCAGGCGCCAAGCCGTGCTGCACCATCGCGGAACCGAGAGCCGGCGTTCACATCATCAAGCGACAGCAACGCCAACATGGCCCATGCCATGTTACCAACATCGCTGCCCACCTGATATCGATCCTCTAACCATTTGTTCTGAATATTGTCCCACCACCCCGGAAGTTTGACGGGGCCATTCCCCACCACGCCCGCGGCGTAAGCGTTCCGGAGCCGTCCATCATGCCAGGTGCGGTCGTTGTCGATGGCCCAGAGAAGCGCCGAGCCAATCCGATACGCTTTGTCTTGCTCACCGCAACCGACCAACGCGATGGCGGCTACCGCATTGTCATAGAGGTAGGCGGCGCCATGCAGAGGCCCCGATTCGACGGTCGGATAGCTGGGCAGGAGCAACGGCCCTGATGGCGGTGCCTTATTAATTAGACCAGCGAGGTATCCGCACGCTGACGTTTTTGGTGCTGTTGAGGCTTGCAGTGGAGCGGAGGCCATCATGATTGCGAAAGTCGCGACGATCCAAGTCTGAAGGCAGAGTCCGCGACAACGGTAGAAGCAACAAGTGATTGGTGCCGGTAGCATTTCGCTGCCTCTCGTGTCTTTTCAACCAAGATAGACTTTAGGACATCGGGAAGAAAGCCGGTCAGGATCGAGAAACAAATGTGCCTTCGTCTTCAATGGCAGCTTATGGCACTTTTCGGACCTGCGGCGGCAGTGTTCCGATGTCCGCTGTTGAGGGTTGAACGGACCTAAATCAGCCGCGCCCGAAGGTCGCCTTTTTTGACCCAGACCGGACCACCCGTTCGCCGCGCAGGCATTGGGCTTAGGCTCGACCGGTCCTCGCGCTAGTTTGAAGGACCTCGTGTTGCCAGACAGAGCGGTCGTCCCCATCGTATAGTGATCAGAAATCGCCAGCCACGAAAAGACCAGACTACTGGCGATTGCCGCGCTTGCGCCGCCTGCTTGGGCGGAAGGGCGCGGGTACGGGTGCCAGGGCGAGCCCCTGGTACGGTATGGCAATCATCCCTCGACCATGGCCGATGAGTGCCGGTCATGCCAGTCCCGTGGATTATCGAAGAGCTGATCTATGGCCAAAAGCATTCTTGTCATCGTTGCTATTCTCGCAATTTCTACTTCTGGCGCTTTGGCCGCACAGAGGACCCATCATGGCCGCGCGTCGCCTGCGCCGTCGCCGTCGCCGAGCGAGGGGTCGAGGGGGCTGAGCCCATATGCTGTGGGCCCAGGTAATTCCAACGACCGCGAGATGTACATCAAGAACCTGCGCGACTCCGGGTATAATCCGGAGAACAACTTCAACAGGTTCGGGAACGTGCAGGCAGCACCTTATGGGGGCGGCTAAACCTCGAATCCCCTTAACCCGGTACCGGCGCGGCTGCCGTCGCTAGGCCCGCCAAAACGGCTTTTCGAGTTCGTGCGCGATGTCGCTCCGGGAGACGCCGATATCGTGCAGGTCGGGCTCGGTCCAGCGCGCGAGCTCCCGGCGATCGCGATAACGCTGCCGCCAGAGATGAAGGGTCGCGCCAACGCTGGCCCAAACCTCGTAGAGGTTGACGAGAGCCTTGATATCAGCGGAGATCAGGCGTGTTGAAGACAACTTCACAGCTTTATCTCCCCCTATAAGTTCGGGAGGACTGTATCGCTGTGCTACTGACAGCATACTGTCAGCAGCAGGTAGCATCTCTGGCCCGAGGAACGGAGATGCCCCGGCTTCGGCTGGCAATCACTTTGCGTCATGTCTTCTTGGGAAGATGTTGGCCCATCAGCGAAGTGACGACACCGCTCAAGGAGGTCCGCTTAGCGAGGCGGTGCGGACTGGATTTGCTCGCTCTGAGTTCTTCGCATTTTGACCCGAAGTCGACCTTAAACTCGTAACCAGCGAGAGGCTGATCGCAGCTTAGCAGAGTCCTTGGTGGGACTTAGCACAAGCGGCACGCTCCCCAGGATCCGCAGCAACCCGCGCAACCACCGAACCCCCAGCCACCATACCCCCAGTCATCGAACCCGATGTCGTCATAGAATCCGATGCTGAACCCGCAGCCGCCGCAACCGCAACCACGGAAGCCACGGCAACCACGGAAGCCACCGCAACCTCGGATGCCAACGAACCCGCTACCACCGCAACCTCGAATGCCAACGAGCCCGCCACCACCGCAACCTCGGATGCCAACAAACCCACCACCACCGCAACCTCGGCCGCCAACAAACCCACCACCACCGCAACCTCGGCCGCCAACAAACCCGCCGCCGCCGCAACCTCGGCCGCCGCCGCACCCCCCGCCACCATGGCCGCACCCGCAACCACCGCACCCCCGCGCTAGCTGCACGCCGCCGCCAAAGTTTTCTCTATCGAAAAGATGGAACGTGGCCAGACTGACGTCGGCCATTTCCTCTTCGCCAAGAAAGAAGCGCTGATTTGGCGAGGTGTTGGATTGCGGGATACCGGTAGCGGGCATCGTGGATGCGGATGCGCTACTCGCCAGCGAAAGACCCAGTCCGGCCGCACCTAGCACCTTCACGGTGGCGGCTTTGGCTGTGCGCTTCTGCTTCGAAGCTTGCTTGACCCGTGGCATGGTCGCACCCTCCGTAGTTCTTGTGAAAGCGCTCTGCAAGAGTGCGCTCGGCGAAACCGGCGCGCAAGGGTTACCTGTGCCATAAAATGCGAAACATCTCATCGAGCTCCATTCATCTTCAGAACCGAGATCGACACATGACCGCTTTTGGTTGAGCAGAATCACGCCAGCTGACCAGCGCAAGAGGCGTCGCGATGTCGGCTGTCTACGGGAAAGCGGACGTCACACGATGGTTGGGCTGACCGCAGCTTTTGACCCAAAGCGGAAATCACTAGCTCGGTACCCCGCTTAGGTGAAATGTCGTAGCAAGGATGCACCAGCCGTCGGGGGAGCGAACAAGGTTGTACGACTGCCGCCATTGCCTTGTGACGCTTCCATCCGGTCGGAGGTTTTTCCACGTTACAGTTCCGAGAGCACTGCGTTCGCCTATAGGAACAGCCACTACATCGTGCAGAGTTCCACTTTCGGCCCCTTCGCGTCGGTAGGTGTCGGCCACTCCTTGGAAAAACCGCGCAATCTCGTCACGTGACTGAAAACAATGTATCGACCCGTCACCCCGCATGGTGATGCAGGGAGCGCAGTAGAGTTTGGCGATTTGATCACCATCCCAGGTGGTGAATGTCTGCATGTATTTGTTGAAGAAGGCAGATATCTCGACTTCAAGCGCTTCCGGCATGATTTGTCTCCAGAGCTTTCATGTTCTGCGACGAGCAAGCCAACCCGAATTGTCTTGGGTTGCGATACAGCGCACGCGGAATTCGGATGGCGACATGCCGTTCAGCCGATCCGCTGCTGGGTCCAACTCCGCGCAACTGGCCTGCTCTACAGTTACGATCTGATCCGCGGCCAACCAAGCTACGATTGGAACCGAAGGGCCAATGATTACGAGATAGGCCAAGCCGAGAGCGGGAGACCAACGTTCAATACCAAGCCCCGTCCGGAAGACCACGGCCATTCCTAAGCCGAAGCACGCGATCCAAACGGCAAGCCAACAAGCAGAGATCATTCGTCTCTCCCCGCTCCAACAGTGTGCGCAATGTTACCGTTGACGCCCATCTCTCGCCAGAAGACAGTTTGCACCGAAGGGGCAATGCACTTGACCGATTCTGGATGGTTAAGCTCACCTGCCCGTCAGGTGTTGATGGAAACGACGAGGTCATTGAATGCAAAAGGCTGATCGGCGATGTCGCCTATTGGCCCCAAGCAGCGGTTGGTGGATGTGTGGGCGCTCTAGCACCCGTCGTCTCCTTCCACGACGGTCGACAGGAAGCTGGAACGAGCCAGATCACATGCAATCGGTTTCGAGAACGAGGTGCCAAACCATCTACTCGTCAACGAACCATCGTTGGTGACCCAGGGGATTGGCGGCAGTTGCGGCAGATAAGATGCATACGGCATCACTTTCGCAAGCGTCACTCTGACCAGATACTTTGCAAGAAAAGCCTCGTTCATTCCGCCGTCCAGTCCGCTATAGATCGGGGCTGCCGGCACGTTGTCATTGAGCAATCGCGCGAATTCGAGTTCGTCGGTACGTTGCTTCTCAAGCGCCCGCCGCGCAATTTTGGAATCCACAACAAACGCGGGGCATTTATCGGTGGGACTGAACACGAGAGGATACGGCGAATTTGGTGGAGCTTGCGCATCGAACACATAGCGTCGATTGCACACGTCCACCTTAGGTTCGAGATGCGTCGTCTCGAAGTGATCGTTGCCGACTTTGAGCATTTTCCAGAAGGAGAGGTTCGGGCTATTTCGATGCTGCGCCAGGTTTGCCGGCGTCAGGCGGAATGGATAAGCCTGGACCTGAAAGGACGGTCGGCCGCCGAGGGAGTCCCGCGCTAGCGAATAGATCTCGCTTATCTGTTCGTCGGTCATGGCATAGCAACCGCTCGATGAGCAGTCGCCATGGATCATGAGTAAGCTGCCGTCGCGATTGTTTGCCTTGTCGAAGCTGTTGGGAAAGCCGACGTTGACCGCGAGATGGTAATCGGAGTTGGGATTCATCAGCTCGGGAGTAATCGTATAGAACCCCTCTGGAGCCTGACGGTCACCCTCCTTCAGTTTCGGCCCGAGATCCCCCGACCACCGACAGATCGGGTACACCTTGAGGATTTTGAAGAGGCCGGTGGTGTCCTGTTTCCAGACTTCGAGCTCCGCCTCTTGCTTGAAGACGCGCACAAGGATAGGCGAGTATTTTGGCATCTTCTTTTGTCGGAGCAGCGAGAGCAACTCGGGTGGTAGCTCCTTTGTAGCCTTGGCCGGCAAGCGGTTGCTGTTTTCGCCAAGGCAGGTGGCCGGCGACAACGCCGCGAAAAAAGCTGCAGTCAGCACAAGCGCACGGAGTGCCGTGGCGCCGATCATGACCTTACCTCGGGCGTGGAATCTGCTCATTTGGGTAGCGTGTAGTCAGTGGGTTCGTAAGGCAAGCCCTGATGGACGCAGCCACCGGAGAAGTTCGAGCTTATCGTTGGCCCTGGGGATGCCAAGACGCTCGGTCTCGTCGTCCGCTTCTGGCCCATAGCTGACCTGCCCGATCGGTTCAGCCGAGGACTTCTTTTAACCCAAAGCTGACCTCAAGCAGTTCCGGAGACAATTAGGCAAAAAGCCCGCATTGGTTATGACAGCATTCTTGGCGGCGCTCGCGACATCGGCCAAGTCGGAGTTCATCAATGTGCCGAAGGAGTGATCGCCACCGATAGCCAGGACCGGCATCGGCAATTTTCCAGTCTTTACGAACAGCGTTTTGTTGTCCTCGCCGTCCTTAGTGAAGGCAGCAAACTGTCCGCCAAAGGCATCGTGGATGGCATCCGTACGAGCATAGAGCACCGCATCGTGATCCCGGGTCTTTCGTCGATCGCAGCGGGGGTATGGGTCAACGGCCTGGTTCGAAAACCGATACGGTTATCGAAGCATCGAGGCGGACAGTGCCGATGTTAGCGCTCGCCCTGCCGGAAGCCGCTGGAACTCGTGCTAACGAGAAATATCGAAGTGTACTGCTTTGATAGTGTGAACCGCTTCCAACGGACGACTCTCGGAGACGTCAGGCGCAGGTGTCGTGCGCAGAAGCATTGTAGCCTGGAATCATGGGAGGACCGCGCATGGATTCCATTTCTCGTCGCCATATGTTGGCAGCGACTGCTACCGGAGGTCTTCTAACGAGCGTTGGGCTGGCGCACGCGCAAACCGCGGGCGGCGCGATTCCTCAGCCACAGCGACCTGGTCACGGCGGCACCGATCCCGGTCCGCGCAATCTGATGCGGGATCAGCAGAACCCGGATCTGCTGGTACCGCCGTCGACCGATCATGGCACCTTGCCGAACCTGCGCTTCTCGTTCTCGGACGCCCATATGCGGCTTGAGCCGGGCGGCTGGACCCGCCAGGTCACGCAGCGTGAGCTGGGCATTGCCAAGTCCATGGCCGGCGTGAATATGCGCCTGAACGCGGGCGGTGTGCGTGAGCTGCATTGGCATAAGGCGTCAGAATGGGCCTACATGCTCTATGGCAAGGCTCGCGTGACGGCGGTCGATTCCGAGGGGCGCTATTTCGTCGATGACGTCGGCGTCGGAGATCTCTGGTTCTTCCCGGGCGGAACCCCCCACTCGATCCAGGGCCTCGGCCCCGACGGCTGCGAATTTCTTCTCGTGTTCGACGATGGCGATTTCGACGAAGACAACACCTTCCTGCTCAACGACTGGTTCAAGCGCATACCGACCGATGTGCTGGGCAAGAATTTCGGAGTGCCTGCCTCGCTGTTCGGCCACACCCCCGATGAAAGCGAGCGCTATATTTTCCTGGCCCCGTTGCCGGGGCCGCTCGGATCGGAAGCCATATCGGGCGCAAAGGCGTCGGAGACGAGCTACACGTGGCGGATGATGGAGCAGGTGCCCATCAAGACGAAGGGCGGAACGGTGCGGATCACCGATTCCCGTTTGTTTCCAATCAGCACCACGACCGCAGCGGCCCTGGTTGAACTCGAACCTGGCGGATTGCGCGAGGTGCACTGGCACCCTAACGGAGACGAGTGGCTCTACGTCATCGAGGGACAGGCGCGCATGGGTGTGTTTGCCGGCCAGGGGCAGGCGCGCACATTTGATCTGCAGGCCGGCGACGTTGGTTACGTCCCGGTGGCGATGGGCCACTATCTCGAGAATACCGGCTCGACCAGCTTTCGATTTCTCGAGACGTTCAAGAGTGACCGCTTTATCGATTTCTCGCTCGATACCTGGATGGCGGCAACACCTCCGGGACTGTTGCAAGCCCATCTCAAACTCGACCCGAAGGTGATGAGCGCGCTGCGCACGAACAAGGCTCTGGTCGTGCCGGAATAACCGCCCAAGTCGGAGTGAATCGCGGCGCACTCGTCCGGCGCCCGGTGGGCAGGCCGCTGGCGGACCGCCGGCAAGATTGCGCCATCTCCGGCTGCAGAAGGAGAACGCCATGAATGTTCTGACCTGGGCCGCCCTGCGTTGGTGGTCGCCGGATCCGCCTTAGCATCAAACGGTCAGGCCGAAACGGGCAACCGAGCGTCAGTGGCATCCTCAGTTTGCAGAGACAAGCTTTAGTCCAATCACGCCGGCCACAATCAAAGCAATGCAAAGTATCCGCGCCGGCGACGCAGAGTCGCCCAGCACTGCGATACCCAGAACGGCGGTACCCGCGGCACCGATACCGGTCCAGACCGCGTACCCCGTTCCTACGGGAAGTGTGCGGAGCGCCAGCGAGAGAAGAAAGACACTCGACAAACCGGTGGCAGCCGTAAACAGCGCGGGTATCAGCAGCGTGAAGCCTGCGGACCACTTCATGCCGAAGGCGAATCCGATCTCGAGAAGGCCGGCGGAGGCCAATATCATCCATGCCATGTGGGTCAATCCATTCGCTGGTCACCGGGCGTTACCGCCGGGCCGCTTGTGAGGGGCTGGACGCGCATGGAGGATTCCATGCGCGACATGCTTGCTGATGGGCGCCTCAAGCCTTACTGGCGGCAGCGGGAATCGAGCGGAACGAAATTCCCAATCGATTGAACGCGCTCATCAAGCCGATGGCATAGGTGAGGTCAGCGAGTTCCTTGTCGCTGAATTCGCCGGCGGCGGCCTCGTAGTCGGCATCGGGAACGCCGGTTTCGGCCACCCTCGTCACGGTTTCGGTCCAGGCCAGCGCAGAGCGTTCGCGCTCACTAAAGACTTCCCCCGCGTCTCGCCACACAGGCACCAGCACGAGCTTGTCCGCGGCGACACCAGACTTGAGCAGGTCGCGGGAGTGCATATCGATGCAGTAGGCACAGCCGTTGATCTGCGAAACCCGCAGATAGACGAGGTCGACAAGTTGCTTTGAAAGGCCGCTTTTTTGAAGATAGACGTAGACCCCTCCAAAAGCCTTGAAGCCTTCCGGTGAAGCCTTGGCGTAATCGATGCGCTTGTTCATGATTGAATCCTCATCTGGTTGAAGGATTCCATCGTTTCGCATCTTGGCCTATTCAAGAAGGTCCATGATAGGCATTTATAGCTGGGCCATGATTTCCATAATCCGGCAGATCACGCTCGAGCTTCAGTCACATCAATCCCAAAATGCGCCGTCCGAAATTTTCGGCCGTGCGCCGCGAGGCGATATTCGTGAAGTTCAAAAGAAGGGCGGAAGCCCCATCATTGCGCCTCGTCCAATCCGTAAGTGCCTCCGCGTACAGGCCTTGTTCCCGCATGCTCGCAGCGAGCCGGCGATCTGAACGGTTGCCTCGCAGACGCAAGATCAGGTGCATGCCCCCCGGCTGTAAATCTATTCGCACATTTTTTCCCAGCACGCTTTCCAGCCCCGCCGCGGTTGCCGCCCGGCGCTCGGCATAGAGCCTCCGCATCCGCTGGATATGGCGCGCAAAATGTCCTTCGGCGATGAATGAAGTGACGATGGTTTGCGTAAGCCCCGGAGAGCCAGTTGAAAGGCTTTCGGTGACCTCCTCAAACCGCTCGACCTGCGCTTCCGGCACGACGAGATAGGCCAGCCGCATGCCTGGAAAAAGTACCTTGCTGAAGGTACCCGCATAGAGCACCCGCCTATCACGATCGAGGCTTTTCAATGCAGGGAGGGGGCGGCTGACATAGCGGTATTCGCCATCGTAGTCGTCTTCGATGATCCATGCCTTGTTTCGCGCGGCCCAGTCCAACAACGCCAGACGCCGGGGTAACGACAGGGACATGCAGAGCGGGCTCTGATGCGCAGGCGTGACCACCGCTGCGCGCGCCCGGGGCGCGAGCTTGACGGCATCGGAAACGACCATGCCTTCCGCATCGACCGGCACCGAGATGCCTTCGATCTGCATATATTCGAAAATTTCTCGCGTGGGCGGATATCCCGGGTCTTCGAGCCAGACGCGATCGCCCGCCTTCAGCAGGGCATGACCGATCAGCTCCACGGTTTGGCGGTATCCCGAGGTAACGAACACCTGAGACGGGGAGCAGTTGATCCCACGCGAGACCTGGAGATATCTCGCGATTTCAGCACGCAGCGAAGGCAAGCCGGACACAGGGGGATGGATCATATCGGAAGGCTGCATGGCCCGCGCACTACGCGCGCCAAGGCGCGCCCAGATCTTCCGGGGAAACGCATCCAGGGCAGGCAAACCCATCTGGAACGGCAGGATGGAATCCGGACGAAAACTGACTGCGTCCATCCGGGGATCCGCCCGCGGCGTCGGGTTCGCAATGGATATTCGCGGCGTAAGATCTGGGCTTACAATGGTTCCTGCCTGCCCGCGCGCCTCGACATACCCTTCAGCGGCCAGCAAGGAATAAGCCGTGTCGATGGTACCTCTGGCCAGCCCCAATTCCTTGGTCAACGCCCGTACCGACGGAATGCGGTCACCAGGCTTCAACATTCCAGTGGCGATAGCGTCGCGAAACCGATCGTAAATCTGCCGGTAGAACGGTGCTGCCGCCTTCGGATCAAGCGGCGGGAGCTTTCGGGGATTCGCGGCAGGCATGGCCCGGTCCGATCTCTCGATGAACGAAAAACCCACTCTGCCATAACGATTCGGATCGGTCTCCAGTTCTCGCACGCGACAGCGGTCAAGCCTGCGCCAGCAAATCATGGACCAGTCGCAAAGCTCATTCATGGTCCTTGGATGCAGGCCGAAATTGCTCTTTGTTGATGATCAGAGTTCGGACAGCAGCGATTGGAAAACAGATGACGAAAATACTGCATTTGATTTGCAGCCCCCGCGGGCAGGCCTCGGAGAGTTACAGGCTGTCTCAGAAAATCGTCGGCCACTTGCTGGATGGCGAGCCGACGGCAACCGTCATAATTCGGCCGATCAGCGGCGTCGCCGACATCGACGAAGGCTACGCAACTGCTCTTGGCGCGACCGAGCGATCCTGCCTGGAAATGTTTGTCGAGGGTTCCATGTCCCGGTCCGAAGAACTGATCCAGGAACTGGAGAGCGCGGACTTCGTCGTCATCGCAACTCCGATGCATAACTTCACCGTGCCTGCCGCTCTCAAAGCTTGGATAGATCACGTCGTTCGAGTCCGTCGAACGTTCGACGTGACTGCCCAGGGAAAACTGGGGGCGTTGCGCGACCGCCCGGTTTTTGTCGCAGTGTCCTCGGGCGGACGATTTTCCGGCGATCGCGCGCATCAGCCCGATTTTCTCACGCCGTATCTAAAAGCTATCCTCGGCACCATCGGGCTGCATGATTTGACGTTCTTCTCCGTTGAAGGATCGGCCCTTGGTCCTGATGCATTGGTCGCAGCCCGAACCAAGGCGGATCAGGCAATGCAGAGGTTCTTCCTCCGTTTCGCGCGCCATTCAACGGGGGCGTTTCAGCAAGCTGTATGAACGGGCAACGGCCTTCCCGCGCTCAGTTCGGCCACCGATACGTCCGTTCCTGGCCCTGAGCAGACGCTGCCGCTTCGCGCGGAAGCTGGGGGACGCCTGCACCTCGCGGGCTTCCCTACCAGCGAGACCAGTACAGCGCCCGGGAAGCTGAGGTACTTGCCTCCTCAATTGAACAAGCAAAACTTCCCCCAAACATCAGAGCCTCGCTAAGAACGGAAATTGGCTTAACCGAGAGCACGCAAAAGACCTTTTGCTCGCTTAAGGTCGGCGGTGTCCAGACCTTCGGTAAACCGGTCGTAAATCGGTTGCAGCAGCGCCTTCGCTTCAGCCGGTCGGCCCCGATCGCGAAACAACTGTCCCAAGCTTGTGGCGGCGCGTAGTTCCCAGGACAGAGCGCCCTGCAGGCTCGCCCACTTCATCGCCTGGTAAAACTGATCCTCGGCCGTTGCCGCAGCGCCGGGCGCACCTTGCAACAGCAGCAGTTCGCCCTTGATGCGCAGCAGCTCGGCGATGCTCAAGCGTTCTTCGGTCTCCTCTGCGCGCGCGATCGCATCGTGTACCACCGAAAGTCCCTCGCCCACTTGCCCGACGCGCCCCAAGCCTTCCGCCATCTCACCAACGAACAGGAAATAGCGATGCGATGCGTTGACTTCGTCGCCGAGTTCGTCGATGCCTGACCGCACCAGCGGCAAGCCGCCGGCGGTATCTCCGCGCTTGATCGCAAGCAGTCCTTGATGGCTGCGGGCAAAGGCAACATAGCGCATCAGCGAATGCCTGGTCGAAAGGTCGATCAGCCTTGCCACGTAATGGTCTGCGACATCCATATGGCCGCTCCACAGCGCGATCGGGCATGCTGCGTTGGCGACGATGTAGCACACCGAGTTGACGTGTCTGCTGGCCGATGCCTCATGCAGGTATGTTTCGGTGACGTGCATTGCGCGATCCGGAAATCCCTGCAGCCATAGGGTCCGGCCCAGAAAGGCGCCGGCGGTCACCCGCTGGTTGCTCCGGAAGCGGCTGATCCGCGACTTTTGGACGGGAGGAACATAGTGCGCGAGCATGCGTTCGAGGTGATACCGCGCGCTTGGTTGATCGCCGAGGCATTGCTGCGAGATGCCGATCAATCGCTCACCGATCAGCCGATCGTTGGAATTTGACCGGCTTGCCGCAAGGGCGCTGAATCGTTGCGCGGCGGTCAAGGAGGCGCGAAGGCGGCCGGCAACCCGGTGAAAGAACCACAGGCCTAGCAGCGACCGCAATTGGTGCTCGACATCGTCAAGCCTCTCTGCAAGCTCCAGCGCCTTTGTCCAGGCTTCGCCGAGCGCGGGAATTTTCGCGTCGGTGACAAATATCAGGGTCGTACCGAGCGCGGTATACAGCTTCATCTCGAGGCGCGCGTCGCCATTGACGGCAGCCCCAAGGGCGGCGATCGCCCGCTCCACGCGGCCGCGGCATTCCTCCAGCAACGACGAATGGACGCATAGGGGCACTGCGGCCGCGGTCAGCCCCGCGCCAATCTGCACGTCACCGCTGGGTGAAAAGGCCCAACCCAGCGCCGCGCGCAGGTTGTCGATGTGCCGTCCGTAGTCGCCCATCCAGTCGACCGTGGGGCGCATCTCCAGCTCCGCTTCAGCCCGCTCGAACAAGTCCCGGTAATATTCGGCATGGCGACGTGCGAGCCGTTCCCGTTCCGCGCTCTCGCCGAGCTTTTCGAGGGCATACGTATGGGTCGTATCCAATAAGCGGTAGCGCGCCGTGGTGGCATCGATTTCCGCCACAACGAGCGACTTCGAAACCAGGCTGGAAATTCCATCGACCACGTCCGGCAAAGCGATCCCGGCGCCCGTTACCACCGCGCAGATCGCCTCCAGGTCGATGGCGCCGGCGAAGACCGCGAGCCGGCGGAGGAGCACCAGCTCAGGCTCAGTCAGTAGCTCGTAGCTCCAATCGAAGGTCGCCCGCAGAGTTTGGTGCCGCGGCAGCGCCGTCCGCCCTCCGGTCAGCAGCTGAAAGCGATCGTCAAGGTGAGCGGCGAGTTCTTCGACACCGAGTGCCGTAACACGTGCCGCCGCCATTTCAATCGCGAGCGGTATGCCATCAAGACGCCGGCAGATCGCCGCGATCGTCTTTGCCTGATAGCCATCCAGAACCGCCCCTGCCTCGGTTGCTCGCGCACGTTCGATGAATAGTCTGACGGCGCCGTATTCCAGGAGATCGTCCGCGTCCTCCGTCGGAATCGAGAGCGGCTGCACCCAGTAGACCTGCTCCCCCTCGGCCCGGAGCGGCTCGCGGCTGGTTGCGATGATCTGAGCCGAGGATCCGGCTCGCAGCACGCCCTCAGCCATCCTCGCCGCGGCGTCGATCACATGCTCGCAGGTGTCCAACACCACCAACAAGCGCCGCGCTGCCAGTGCCAGCGCCACGCGCTGCGTCGAAATTTCACCTCCGCCGAACTTGAGTCCGATCGCGACAGCGAGCGCTATGGGAACCAGACTGGGATCAGCGAGCGGCGAGAACTCGGCCAGCCACACGCCCTCTGGAAAATGCGGCAGCAGTTCACGGGCGACCGCGAGCGCGAGCCGTGTCTTGCCGATGCCCCCCGCCCCGGTCAGGGTGACGAGCCGGCCGGCACGGACAAGCTTCGAGATTTCCTCGACCTCGGCGGTGCGGCCGATCAACGCTGAAACCGGCTGCGGCAGGTTGGTCGACGCTAATGGCTGCGCCGACGCACTTTCCTTTAGGTAGAGTGGATGTCCCGGTCCGGTTGCTGGCCGCATGGTCCAGATGCCGCGCAGGTGATAGCCGCGGCCGGACACCGTCTGCAACAACTCGCGATCTGCGCCGAGCGCCTTGCGAATGGCGGATATATGAATCTGGAGCGTGTTTTCTTCGACCGTCGCAACCGGCCACACCCGATCTATAAGGTCGCGCTTGGTGACAAGCTCGCCGCCCGACTGAACCAGAATCTCCAGAATCTCGAATGCACGGTTCCCGATCGGAACGGAAACACCTTGGGACCGCAGCTCACGCTGGGTAAGATCGATCTCCCACCCGTTCGACTCATAGACGGCTCGTAGGCCTTGCTCGGCCATCACGGCCTGCCCCGTCGGTTGAGTAATCCTAAGAAAATCTCAGCATCAGATCAGGGAACCGCTCCAGGAAAGCAGCTTAAACGTTGATCTGGGCAGTGGGCAAGCGCCGTCGAACTATCCGCTTAACGCGCGGCATATCAATGGCTTGATACCCAGCATCTGCTTGGGTGATCTTCTGAGCAAGATTAGCACAACAGCATCAATGGCGGGCAAGCGATTGATGCAAGGCCCTAGTAAGATCACTCTCGAGCCCAGCGGCGCGCTGTTGCGCAGGCTTCGCAGTCTCGCTGCGCCCACATGTAAACGGGAGAGCGAACATGATCTCTGCGGCATTTCCCTATAAGAAGCAGCGGCGGCGGGTCCTCGGCCGCGAGATGGCGTATGTGGAGGTGGGAAAGGGCGACCCCATCGTACTGCTGCACGGCAATCCCACTTCGTCGTATCTCTGGCGCAATGTGTTGCCGCACCTGAAGCCGCTGGGTCGCTGCATCGCCCCCGACCTGATCGGCATGGGCGATTCCGACAAGCTGCCTGACAGCGGTCCCAACTCGTATCGCTTCGTGGAGCACCGCCGCTATCTCGACGCCCTGCTCGAGTCCCTGGACGTGCGCGAACGGGTCACCCTCGTCATCCATGACTGGGGTTCGGCGCTCGGCTTCGACTGGGCCAACCGCCACCGCGAGGCCGTGAAGGGTATCGCGTACATGGAGGCGATCATGGGGCCGCAATACTGGGACCACTGGGACAAGTTCGAAATGCGTCACGCCTTGCAGGGGCTGCGTTCCGAGAAAGGCGAGGAAATGGTCTTGCGAGACAATTTCTTCATCGAGAAGATCCTGCCGGGAGCCATCCTTCGCAAAATGTCCGACGAGGATATGGCGGAGTACCGACGGCCCTTCGCCGAGCCCGGCGAGGGCCGGCGTCCGACGCTGACGTGGCCAAGGCAAATCCCCATCGAGGGCGAGCCCGCCGACGTGACTGCGATCGTGACCGCCTACGCTGACTGGCTTAAGACGAGCCATATACCCAAGTTGTTCCTGAGGGCGGAGCCCGGTGGGATCCTCGCCCATGGCCCGGTTCTCGATTTGGCCCGCAGCCTCCCGGCACAGACCGAGGTGACGATCTCGGGACTCCATTTTGTCCAGGAAGATTCGCCGGACGAGATCGGACGGGCCGTCGCCGGCTGGATGGAGGCGTTGGGCTGACCGCAAATGCGAAGTGCCGCGGCGTCTACCAGGGCGACCTTCGCATAGACCACAGGATAGCGTTCGTGAGAATTCGCTGGTAGCGGGCGTCCCGCCAAACTGACGGCTCGTGGCCTAGCGCCGAGTAAAATACTCGTCCCTCGCCATAGAATCGGGTCCAGGTGAGAGGCCAGCCATAGAATCGTTGATGTACGCCGGTCTTGCCAAGGTCCACCGAGCTTGGGTCGAGGCGCAGGAGCACGCGTGAACCACGATAGTCGAAGTCGCTGATTTGGTAGATCTCGTCCTCGACTTGCAACGAATTCCCGAGAAAAGCCACCAGGGGATCGCCGGGATCAACCACCTCGATCTTCACGGCCTGATGCCAAGGATGACCATTAAAGTAGCCGCCGACCAGATCGAGATAGTCCGGCCAAGTGTAGAATGTGTCCGTCGCCGAATGAACGCCGAGAAACCCGCGGCCCGAGCGCACAAAGTCGAGAAGAGCTCTCTTTTGCGCGTCGCTCATCGGAAGTTCTCCTGACGTATAGAACATCACCGCTGCGTAGCGCTCGAGGTTTTCAGTAGAAAATTCCGACGTGTCTTCCGTTGCAGTGACTTCAAAAACACCCGAATGGCTTCCGAGCTGGGTCAGGATAACCTTAGAAAGCGGTATGACATCATGCCGGTAGCCGGCGGAGTATGTGAAATAGAGGATGCGCTCTCGCGGACGCTCCGCATGCGCGCCGAGTGGTCGGATTGCCGCCGCGCCGCCGAGGAGCGCGATGAACTCACGTCGCCTCACAACCGCCTCCGCCAAAAGCCAACCATGTGTTGACGAAGCCTAGCACAGATCAGCCCGGCGCCGACCGGGGGGCATCGCCCTCTGGCGTCCTATGCGACGCTGCTGGCCTGATCCTATTGTGACCGTCGGCGATTGTCCGCCCGTGCGCACAATTTTAGGTTATCTATTCGGATAGTGTTGGGCTGAATAGCCTATGCTGCTTAAGCGTTGCACTACAGCTATCGGACAGGATGATCTCGGAGGCGCATGCATTCAGCTTTCATTTGGTATTTCTTATCCATGAAAGGCCGCATCGGTCCGCAGGAATTTCGATTGGGACTTTTGGGACTTGTGCTAGTCGACATGCTCGTCGTGCGCATCGCGAGGAAGCTCACTGATTCAGGACCCCAATACTATAGCGTCAACCCTCCGCTCGACTGGCCCATCGTCCCGGCTGTCCTCTTTATCTCGCTCTGGCCGTTCGCTGCAATCCTTGTGAAGCGACTACATGACTTCAACATCTCGGGTTGGTGGGCGCTCACAATCCTCGCAATTCCTCTCCTCGTCGACGCGCTCAGCATTCCGTATTGGCTTCCTTATCTTTTATTGGCGGCAATCCTGAGTGCATTTCCCGGACGGCCTGGCGACAATCGGTTCGGCTCGACCTCGCTACCGCGCACGCGCGTCTAGCGCGCCCCCAAAGCAGACCGGCCGGGCGTTCGAACGGTGGTGCGAAAGTCAGCCGCGATGTCTGCTGATGGGCCCACAACCGACGTTGCCACGCTGCTGCCGACCACCAGCTTTTGACCCACAACGGACATGGCCTCCGTCATAGGGGCAATATTTCTGTTTCAGTGCTGCGGCCCCCCGTCGAGTTCTCGTTCGTCAACCAGCCCGCGTCCCGCACGATGGCGACGGCTGACCGGGCGACGGGGGCCGTGATTCCATTGACGAGCTGCAGTCGCAGATTGCGGCCCTCGGTAATGGCCCGCACAACCGCCCTCCTCGCGACCCACCAGGAGCGATGTACCTGCAGGCCATCGGCATTTTCGAGCGCCGTCATCGCCTGGTTGAGCGTTGCCAGTACAAGGCGAGAGTTGCCGGCGGTATGGACGCGCACATAGTGGTCCTCCATCTGCAGGCAAAGCACCGCGGAAGGTGGCGCACCGAGTAGCCCGAAAGCAGTTGGCGGCGCTTCGCCGGCTTCCTTGGCCTGTTGCCGGCGATGTAACCGGGCCTGCATGAGAAGGGTGAAACCCAGCACAATCGGCAAGGCGGTGATCAGCCCCTGCAAGTACCAATCGAGCGGTCGTAAGATTCTCAGGAAGGGCCATATCGATACGGCGATCGACACGACCCAGATCTGGAATGGGATGACGACGCCGAGAAAGATCGACATCCAGGTCATCGCCGGGTTCAGGCGGAGCCGCAGCACCACCCGGATGAGCGATCCGAAAAGGAGGGTTCCGGGTAAGAAGCAGGCGAGTTGAAACACCACGCGCTGCCAGGTCGGTCCGTTCAGATAGCTACCAAACGGTCCGATCAGGCCGAAAAAGATGGCGCAGACGCTCGCGATCGCGAGGTCAACGGCCCAATCCCGCAGAAAGTCACTCCGACGCGCTTCGCTCATAAGGCCATTATAGTGGCGGTTTGCCCGCCGGCGAACCCATTCGCCCGTTGGCGAACAAGTGCTGGCGCAGGCCTGTGCCGTTTGCTGGATCCTTGGCGTCCCACTCGCCGAGAGGTTCCCATGCGCTACACGATTGCATATTTTTTCGCCGTACTCATCGCAGTCACCGCCGGCCAGGCCGACGCCGCGGTCGGGTTCCGGCATTTCAGCATCGACGATCCGCAAGGCCCACCCATCGAGGTGGGCGTCTGGTATCCGACCACGATGACCCCGAAGCCGGAGGCGGTCGAGACCGATCAACAGATGGTCGCCCGCGACGCGCCGGTTGAGGGCACCGGTCTTCCGCTGGTGGTCATATCTCACGGTCACGGAGGCTCCTATGCCGGGCACCTCGACACCGCCACGGCCCTGGCCAATGCAGGGTTCGTCGTCGCCGCTCTTACGCATAATGGCGATAGCTGGCGCGACCAAAGCCGTCCTACCGCAATCTGGGAACGGCCACGGCAATTGAAGCTGCTCACGGATTACATGCTGGGCGCGTGGAGCGACCACGGGCGCCTCGATGCCAATCGCGTTGGCGCGTTCGGCTTCTCGGCTGGCGGCTTGACCGTGCTGGCGGCCGCCGGCGGCGAGCCGGACCTTCGGACCCTTCCGAGTCACTGCAAGGCGCATCCCGCCTTCGAAGACTGTCAGATCATGGAAGAGCACCCGTTGCTGCCGGATACCGATATCGTCTGGACCCACGATCCGCGAATCAAGGCGGTGGTCTCCGCCGCGCCCGCTCTCGGTTTTGCCTTCGGGACCAACGGTCTGGCAGCGGTCCTCCAGCCGGTGCAGCTCTGGCGGGCCGAGGATGATCAAGTGCTACCACACCCCTATTATGCGGAAGCCGTTCGGCTCGCTTTGCCGACGCCACCCGAGACGCACGTCGTGACTGACGCCGGGCACTACGACTTTCTGAAGCCGTGCTCTGCGGACCTGGCAACCCGCATGCCGGCAATCTGCACGAGCAAGCCGGGCTTCGACCGCGCTGCGTTTCATGAGCGCTTCGACCACGACATCGTCGCCTTCTTCAGGCGGACGCTGCAGTAGCAGGTTTTGAAGTGGGATGTCCGTTCTTGGCCGTTAGTTGACATTCCCGCGCTCAGAGCGAACGTCCCCTCGTGACCCGAAGCGGACATTACGGATATTGGTGGCTGCGGAAATCGACGTGACTCAATGCTCACCTCCTGAGTTGCAAGCGGAACGACGCAAAGCATGAAGAGCGGCACAGAGTCGCTGCACCCATGTGCCCCGTGCTTCATCCGAACAACAGGAGAATTGCATTTTTTGCAGCGCATTCGGTCAGGACAGCTGACGGTGCGCGCTGCGTATTCCGGGCATGACGCTGACGTTCGCCGCGTTCCATGCTATTATGCTAATATTCCAGGTCGTTCGGTCGAGCCTTGTATTGAGGTCAAAACCGATGATTGGAGCCACCATCCCCACATACTTCGTCAGTCCAAGGCGAAGCATCAAGAAAGCATGATCACGTTGACGCTCGGCGCCGGCGTGCAAACTCGATTTGACAGGAGAAAGCATACGCAGGTCGATTTCAACTCGCGGCAGTTCACGGCGGAGACCTGAACCGCCGCTTGATCTAAGGAGGCACTCATGAACTCCATCAACGTGCGCATAGTCCCCACAGTCACCGCAGCGATGAGACTCACCAAAGCAACGGCTTTTGCTGCAGCGCTCGTGTCCTTTGCCCCCGCGGCTGTCGCGGGAGAGCCGATTGAAAAGAAGGGGACTACTCCTTATGTGACGCACTTTATTTTTCGGCCCTTGATGAGCATTGACACCGCCGAACTCGGCAAGGCCACTACGCTGGAGGCGGTCGGGACCACTCAAAACATGAAGGGAGAGAAGATGCTGGACAAGATGTCAGCACGCTGCGTGGCGCTGAACGTCGCGTCTGGAGACAAGAAATACATTGACGGCGCTTGCGTGCTCGCCGACAGCGACGGCGACAAGATTTTCTCGACCTTCGATACTCGAGACCTCGACAAGGCCCAGCCGAAGATGGATTGTGGAACGCATATCATCACCGGCGGCACCGGTAAGTATAAGGGCATCACCGGAAGCGAACCATTTGCGTGCATAGCTATGCCTGCGCTGGCTGGCTCTGGCGATTATTTTGCGATGGACATCCCGCACAACACGTCCTGGGAAATCAAATGATCCTGAACCCGATGTCGCCGTAAAGATGGTTGTTGAGGCGGCCATCAATCGCTGAACGAGAGCCCAGCCCACCACAGCTGGGCTCTTCTTCTGTTCGTAATTTGGGTCAGATGGTCCGCTTGTGGCCCCAAGCGGTCGACCCGGCATGTCCGCTAGATGTCCGCTAGATATCCGCTCCTTGGGGGTGAAGCAGACTTGATATGCTCATCCCGAGTTCTTCCGGGTGTGACCCGAAGGCGAAGTCGCCGCTGTCCGTTTGCATGTCCGTTAATGGGGAGCTGAGCCGACTCGTTGTGCTCGCGGCGAGTCTTTCCGTTGATGAGTGCGGCCCATCGCCTAGGTTGCGGTATCCAATACGTCGCTGAGCGAGGCGCCGATCATACGTCCGGCGGCAGTGGATAGCATTGTTGCCTGATCAGTCATTCGCGCCGACCTCCGTAAAAAGGAACCCCGCGGGCGTCTTGGTAAAGACGAAGATGAGCTCGCCGCAGAAGACGAAGTAATTGTCATTGTTCTCCTGATTGCGATCGTAGACGGCCTTGCCGCGCTGGATACACGCGCGATTTTTCGCCGTGAACGAGGTCGGATAGGTCTTTGCGCGAAATTGCGCGGCGTCGCGAATTGCGCTGTCGTTCATGAACGGCAATCGTGTCATACCGGCGACGGCGGCGGAATCGTTTGTCCTCAGCGCCGCGCGAAACTTCTCGATGAAGCCATCGAATTCCTTCTGCAAGGCAGGAGAAGCGACGGCTTTCTTCGGCGCCTGGGCGACGGCTGGAGTAAGGTTCACGAGAGCTGTTACGAGCATAATTCTCAGCAAAAATCCCACGGGTCGGCTCCGTCCATCGAGCAATCAAGGTCTTCCGACCGATCCAAATCCATGGTGTTCTGTTGCGTCAAGGACTTTCTGGCTCGCCGGTGCAGCGTTAACCCCGCCCAGGCGTGGACCAACAGCATTTGCCAGAGCATGCGCTGGCATGTCTTGCCGCGCTCGCTTATGGCCCTTAGCCGAAGGTCAATTGAGCGCGTGTCATGTCGGCTGTCAGGGGCAAACCGGACGCCGATACAGCTTGGCGCCCACTGCTGCTTTTGACCCGAAGCCGACGTTTTGGGCGTTTGCGACCTCGCCCGCCGCGTCAGTGGCTACCACGCGCAGACCCATTTCTTTCAGCTGTCGCCTTGTCACAAGCCATGCAAATTCGGGACGCCAAGCAACGCGCCTTTGAGGAATGATCCGTGGCGGACCTTTGATCTAGATCAACTGAAGCCTGCGGCATTTGGTATCCGCCATTGTTTCCGATGTCTCGTCAAAAAAAGGGAGTCTCAAATGCCGCGTACCCGTGAGGAGGATAATCGGCCCAAGCGAAGAAACCGCTTACTCGACCGTCGCAACTTGCTACTCGGTGGCACCGCGCTCGCCGCCGCTTCGGCACTTAACTCCGCTACATCAACTCAAACCGTCCAAGCGCAGCAAGCGGCAGGTCAGAAGCCCAACGTCCTCGTTATCATGGGCGATGATGTCGGCTGGTTCAACATCGGCGCCTACCACCGCGGAATGATGTCGGGCAAAACGCCAAACCTCGACAAGCTGGCGTCCGATGGCATGATGTTCACCGATTACTACGCCGAAGCGAGCTGCACGGCAGGACGTGCCAACTTCATCACCGGCGAGTTGCCAATCCGCACGGGACTCACGACTGTCGGTCAGGCCGGCGCCGATGTTGGCATACCTGACCAAGCCGTGACACTTGCTACAGTGCTCAGGTCACTCGGCTACGCAACCGGACAGTTCGGTAAGAACCACCTTGGAGATCTCAACAAATATCTCCCGACGGTGCATGGCTTCGACGAATTCTTCGGTTACCTGTATCACCTCGACGCCATGTCAGACCCGTACTGGTACTCGTTCCCCGCCAACCAAGACTACTACAACAAGTACGGCCCGCGCAGCCTGATCCATAGTTACGCGACAGACAAGGACGACCCGACCGAGATGCCGCGCTGGGGTAAGATCGGCAAGCAGCGGATCGTCGACGAGGGGCCGCTGCCGCCGTTCGCCGATATGTCCAACGTGCCGAACATGCACGATCTACCGTTCCTGAAGGCGAAGTATGACATGACGACTTTCGATGAGGTGTTGGTCAAAGCCTCCAGTGACTTCATGGACAAGGCCAAGCGCGACGGCAAGCCCTTCTTCGTCTGGCACAACACGACGCGCATGCACGTCTGGACGTTCCTGTCGAAGAAATACAGTGCGATGCAGAACCACGATACGAACTACGGTCTCGAGGAAGCCGGCATGGCCCAGCTCGATGACAGCGTC
Organism: Bradyrhizobium sp. LA6.8; assembly: GCF_040547935.1. Lineage (NCBI taxonomy): Bacteria > Pseudomonadati > Pseudomonadota > Alphaproteobacteria > Hyphomicrobiales > Nitrobacteraceae > Bradyrhizobium > Bradyrhizobium sp. LA6.8. The sequence continues at coordinate 738,809 of NZ_JBEPQQ010000001.1, read as the reverse complement.
GGGGCCCTGCTTAAACATATCGACGACATGGGCGAAACCAACAACACCATCGTCATCTTCACAACGGATAACGGTGCCGAGGTGTTCACTTGGCCGGATGGCGGCATGACCCCGTTCAAGGCCACCAAAGGGACCAGCTATGAAGGCGGCTTCCGCGTGCCGGCCATCATTCGCTGGCCGGGCCGTATCAAGCCGGGTTCAGTGGAGAACGGTATCTTCTCCGGGCTGGATTGGTTGCCAACCCTGACCGCCGCGGCAGGAAACCCGAACATTACCGACCAGCTTCTCAAGGGCGTGACGCTGGAAGGCCGCACCTACAAGAACCATCTCGACGGTTACAATCAGATGGACCTGCTGACGGGCAAGGGACCCTCCGCTCGCCATGAGATCCTCTATTTTGCCGGTCCGCATCTCGGTGCCGTCCGCATGGATGATTTCAAGTTCCAGTTCTTCCAGCAGCCCTACGGGTGGCCGGGCGAAAAAGTTACGACCGATATGCCGACCATTATTAACATCCGCCAGGACCCGTTTGAGCGGACGCCGATAACCCGAGGTGAAAGCCTGAACAATGCCGGCGGAGGCTACATGAACGATTTCATGGGCCGCGAGTTCTGGCGGTTCGTTGTTGTTCAACAGGAAGTTGCCAAACTGGCGCAAAGCGCCATCGATTATCCTCCTATGCAAGCACCGGCGAGCTTCAACCTTGAAGCCGTAAAGAGGGAAATTGAGGAGAAGATCAAAGCACACCAAGGGCAATAGCCGGTCCGTCTTTCAACAAGCGGGCGCTCTCCAGAGAGCGCCCGAAATCCTCCAGCTCACTCAGTTCGCCCAGACAATTCCTTGCCAAGCGCATGTCGGCTGCTGGCCCTTAGCCGAACAAGGCTGAGACCATTGTAGTGTCGGCTATCGGCGGCAGACCGGACGCGGGGCCGTGCTCACTTCGACCGCGCCTTGTGACCCATCTCCGACATCACCCCTCTGGCACCCCGGCCATGCGCATGCCCTCATAGAAGCGCTCGCGTCCAGCGAGGTAAGTCGGATTGTCGCTCGGCACGTTGGCGCGGAAGCGGGAGATGGTGAAAGTCGGGTCGAGCGCAAGCCCTGCTTGGGCCGCGGATCGCGCCTCATCAAGCTGACCGAGGTGCGCTAGCGCGGTGGCAAGATAGATATGCGCGCGTGGATGATTTCGGTTGATCTCGACCGAGCGACGTAACCGTGCGACCGCCTCCTGGTCGGCGCCGAGCTGCAGCTTGGCGAAGCCCGCGAACATCATCCAAACAAAAGCCTCCGTATCACGAGGACTGAGGCGGAGTGCCTCTTGGACATGGGCCTCAGTCTCCTCGCCGCGACCGAGAAGATACTTGGCGCGACCGATGTAGGCGTGCGCATTAGCTAGGTTTCGATCCAGCGCCAATGCCTGCTCGCATTCAGCAATGCCTTGGGCCGCGCGGTTTGTGAACATTTTGATGTTTCCTAGAAGCCAGTGGGCGCTTGCGTGCTGGGGGGCCAGGGACAGAGCCTTGATCAAGGCCGTCTCAGCCGCTGCGAGACGCGCGGCCCGCTCAACGGTCAAAGCCATGCCAACAGCTGCCGCATCAACAACTGCCAATCCGACCAGCGCTTCGACATTTTTGGGATCGAGCGCCAAGGCGCGTTCAAAAAAGCTGCGCGATTGCGCAAGATACTCGGAAGTCCTTCCCTTGTTTAAGCAAGCCATGCCCTGGAAAATCAAATCCATCGCATCGGGATGCAGCGAACGCTCCGCCCGCCGCGCCTCAGCTTCAACAAGTTGAGTATTTAGCGTGTTGGCGAGCCTCGATACGATTTCGTCCTGCATATCGAATAGATCAGCGACTGGCTTATCGAACCGTTCGGCCCACAGGTGTTTGCCAGTCTCGGCGTCGATCAGCTGAACATTCACGCGAAGCCGGTTGCCACCACGCTGCACCGAGCCCTCCAGTACGTAGCGGACGTTTAACTCGCGCCCGATCTGCTTGAGATCAACCGCTTTGCCTTTGAACGTAAATGCGGTGTGTCGGCCAATCACGAATGAGCCATTGATGCGCGACAAGTCTGTGGTCAGGCTCTCGGTCACACCGTCAACGAAATAGTCTTGCTCGGGATCGCCACCAATATTCGCAAACGGCAGCACCACCATGGACAGACGCGGCGCTGAAAGCGAGCTTGGCGTCGTGCTGCCGACCTTTGTCACCGGGCTAAGTCCCTCTCGGGCCACGGCATAGGCTCGGATCGGACGAGCAATATTCTTGAGGTTCTGCTCGCCCAGATCGGTGAACTCAACCCCGACCTTGCCTCGGACTTGATCGTAGGCAGAAGACGAGATGCAGATGCCGCCGGGTTCTGCGATGCTCTCAAGTCTCGCCGCGACGTTGACGCCATCTCCAAAGATGTCATGGGGCTCGACAATTACGTCGCCGATATTGACGCCCACGCGCAAAGCAATGCGTCTGTCTTCCGCGTCACCAATTGTAAGTTCCTTGATGCGGGTTTGAAACTGAACAGCAGCCCGAACCGCTTGGACCGCACTCGGAAAGTCCGCCAAGAACCCGTCTCCGGTGTTCTTCACCACGCGGCCACCGTGCTCGGCGATACTCGGTTCAACAGCGTCCGCTAGGAGTGCCGTCAGTTTGGCATGCGTCGTTTCTTCGTCATGGTGCATGAGCCGCGAATAGCCAGCCACGTCGGCGGCCAATATCGCCGACAACCTGCGCTCGACCCGGACCGGCCGCTCTTCTGCCATGGCACGCTATCCAACCCACAGCACACTGTATGACGGATCAGACGGCAGTGCCAAGCACGCCTTGACGGGATGCCAGGGTTGATGTCGGCTATTGGCCCGTTTGAGACCTGGCGAGGGGTACTAAAGATGTCCGCTCACTGGGGCTGACCGGAAGTCGTCTCGGGAGAACCAAACCGACGCGATTGACCCGAAGCAGACCTGGGCCTGGGGAATGGTCACGACAGCCGAGCCGTTCGAGCTGGACCAGGGCACGGACGCGGAGCGTAACGCCCGTCGTGGTTAGCGCTTAGCCAGTGTTCCTGACCGCCTCAGCTAGAATGGCGTACAGCTGCTGCTTGCTGAATTCCTTGGGCTGCTGCTTCTCTGCGGTGCTTCGCGACACCTTCTTCTCTACTCGACGTACCAGGGCGGCCGACGACGCCGGCCTTGGCTTCGGGGGCGGCCTGATCTTGGGTCTTGCTGTTGGCGGCTTGTGGCCACGCTTCAAGCCCGAACGGGTTAGCATCCCGCAGACCGCGTTACGGCTACACCCGAGACGGCGCGCAATCTGTGCCGCGCTCTGTCCTGCGGCCCAGAGCCTTTTGAGCAGCGCTACGTCTTTCGCATCCCAGCCCATGAGAGATTATAGCGCGGACTGGCCGACACTGGCTAGTCCAGGCCGCTCGTGGGAATCCCTTCTATGGATTCACGACTTGGCTCTACAACGCCGGTGATCGCTCCGCCCAAGCCTTGGTGGCTTGGCAGATTTCCATCGCCCGGGCGTAGGCGGGGCGTGCCGTCGTGCGGGCGAGATAGGCACGCTCGACTGAACCCGGGGTATAGTTGCTGGTTCGCAGACCAAGCAGGAGAGCGTAGCTCACTGAAATGTCAGCAGCAGTGAACCGGTCTCCGGCGAGAAATGGACGATTTGCGAGACGCTGGATGACCAATCCCAGCCGGCTATGAAAGGTCTCCAGTGCCCAGATTGTGACCCGGGCGTTTCGCTCTGCTGCGGGGGCGAATGCGCGACCGACGATGACGGCGTTCATTGGTCCAGCGAGCCCGGCCTCTCCCAAATGGAGGAATTGCAGATAGGCGGCGAAAGCCGGATCATCCGGGGCGACGGCGAGCGGGCTCGGGCCGTGGCGGGCGAGCAGGTATTCGAGGATCGCGATCGACTCGACCATGATCATCTCGCCGTCCTGCAGCGCCGGGATAAAGCCGGCGGGGTTGATCGCAAGAAAATCGGGATCATTCTCGACAGCGAACAGATCGACCGGGCGCAGCCGATAAGCCACCCCCAATTCCTCGAGCAGCCAAACGACACGGAACCCACGACCTTCGCCATAGACAGTGAGCATACTTGAGTGTCCTTACGTTGGCTTAAGTGCCTTAATTCGCAGGAGCGAGATTTCCACACCTGCTGCTATCGCTCTGACACGATATCTACAAGGTTCGTCGAATACAGGGCATCATGCAGCGCCGGTCCTCCCTCCTTTATGGGTTCACGGCCTAGTCTTCATCCGGCTCGCGTACGACCGCCGGCTCGTCGGCTTCATCCTCCTCTTCGTCGCCCTCTTCGTCCTCGTCGTCTTCATCAGGATCTCGGGGCGGCATCGCGGTGCCCATAGCTACGAGCGGCGTCCAGACGGTCGCCGTGATGAAAAATGCTTCGAAATCGTGTTGCCTCATGTTGTTACTCCTCGAAAAGCATGAGCAGTCGAATATTCCTGACCGACGACATCCGGATGTCCAGGGCGCGATCGCCCCTGCGCGACGGCGATCAGATCCACGGCAGCGGCAGGGGCCGGCACCCCACACAACTGGCGGCGTTTACGAGTACTTCATGCCGAGGACGCATCAGGTTCCATATTTACCAACACTTCGCCGGCAGTGATTTCGGGATCCCCAAGATCGAGGTCATGCAGACTTGCTTGAATAAACTCCATTATCCTGGCGTTCGCTGCATTCGCGCTTTCGCGGTCCTCGAATATCATCACGGCGACACCGACGCCGTCGCCCCCATCCAGCACGTAGTAAGATCTGAATCCGGGCGATTGCCTCAGGATCTGACCGACGCCGCTCTTGGCGCGACGAGCAGCGTCCGCAACCGAACGAACCTTGGTGTACTTGCGAATGACGATGTACATGAGGTCACCGCGCGTTACAGTTCCCGCCCCACGCATCAAAGCATACCGGGTCCCGGTTGGACCAGAGCGCTGCTTCCCGAACGGCCGCGCGCCTTTCTCCAGCGAGCCAACCTCGCCCCGCAAGCGGGGGCGAGGTGCCGAGGCTCAGGACCCCTCGAACTTGAACGAGACGTTGAGCTTGGCGCGATAGGACTCGACGTTTCCCTTCTCATCCAGTTGCATATCGAGCTTGACGACCTCTGCAATGCGAAGATCCCGGAGAGTTTTTGCAGCTTGCCCGACCGCATTGGCGGCCGCCTTCTCCCATGAGTCACTGCTGGTACCGATCAGTTCAATGACCTTGTAGACGCTATCAGGCATATCGTCCTCCTGTTCGGTCTGAAGCAGGAAGCAGGTGCTCCCCGCCGTTGTGAAATCTAGCATCAGGATGTCGGCGCTGATACGACGCGATACGGCCTCGGACGTCGCCCGGGGGCCCGATAAGGACAAACCGCATTTGGCGGGGATGGAGGCTTTTGGCCCGAAGCAGGCCGTCGCCCGTAGCGGACCATCCCATCAGAGCCGTGATCACCCTCGCCGCGGTCATGGTAGGGTGGTCTTGTTCTTGCTGGCGAGCCAAAAGGTGACAGCCGATGAAGTGTCTTCGGATATACGCAACCCCGGACGGTGAATCTCACTTCGGTGAGGTGGAAATCCCCATGACGGCAAAGCTGACCGTCGCTCCCGGTGCCAAGCCGTTTCAGGTGTCCCAGCGCTATCCCGCGTCAAGCATGGAGGTTACTCAAATTCCTGCCGGTATGCGACAGGTCGATTGGCACACCGTTCCCGCGCGGGTATTGACTGTGAGACTGACTGGCGCGGTCGAATACGAGACGAGCGACGGCGAGGTGCGGCACGTCTCTGCGGGCGAGTTCGTGTTGGTGGAGGACACACACGGAAAGGGCCATCTGTCTCGTCATTCCCCAGACGAGCAAACCGTTCTTTGGATCAGGTTACCCAACGGCCTCGATTTGCCGTCCCCATAGTTTGCAGGGATCGCCATCGCCCACGACGCCGAAAATCTGCAAATGGGCTCATCGCCGACAAGGCGGGCCGCGGCTGTTGTCAGCATCTGCCCCAAAGCGGACGTCAACCGTCGATGCCGGCAAACCCGCTCGGTGACCACGGTCGCTATGCCTCTGTTGGTGACGGCTGCAATCCTAAGGGCTCGCGTGGCGCTGAGCGGGAGGCGATGGCAAGACTCGGAATCGCGCCCCATCGTGTCGAATAGAGGCCGTGCCGAAACCGGCGTCGCTTGCGCCAAGATGTAGGATGGGTAGCGCTCTTGCGAAACCTATCGCCCCCGGCACGCCGATGCAGCGCCCGTGTCATTCTTTAGCTCAATGCCGTTGCGAGGATCAGGTTTGATGGGTTTCGCTTCGCTCTACCCATCCTACGAACTACGTCAGTGTCAGCACGCCTTAAAGGTGGGACGGCACCCCTGCCGCCATGAATAGCGGCCGTCACAACGGTTGCACTTCCATAGAAAGCCGTTGTTACACTTGATCCTGGTGATGCAGTAGTTCTTGTATGCTGCAGACGATTGCGCTGAGGCAGAGGCGATACTGAGCGCAAGTGCTCCGACACTCATGGTCGCAACCAGGGCGACGAGAGCAAATGGTTTCGCTATCGTAGTCATGGTCGGTCCCTCCCTGGAGGCATGACAATCCCCGCATCAGAGTCGCCCCACGTTGCGATGATAGCAGAATTCACACGAGCAGGCGCTAAGATTGCTGGGTAATTTCGTCGCAACCTTGGGGTGTTTAAAAAGGCTACCGGCATAGCGAGTCCGGCGCGATCTGACGGCCAAAGCGGACATCTGGCGATCCATCTCAATTCACGGCTCACGCCATCGTTTTCACGCTCTCGGCTCTAGCGCTTCGGCCGCACCACCCGCGTCAGCATCGGAAAATGCTTGTTGCCGCCTGCGAATGGCGGGAACTGGACGAAGTCCGCGCGCATGCGCTTGATCACGTCGGAGCCGAGCGCGTGCGCGAGGGCTTGCGGGCTGTCGAACACTAGCTTGTTGCGCTGCATGTACTCGACGCGCTGCGACGGCAGCCGGTCGACCCAATCGATCCGGGTGCAGATCTCGATCTGGCGAACATCAGGGAAGGTTCGCATGATCGATGGATGATGCTCGAGATAATGCAGGTTCCAGGCGTTCATGTCCTCGGCCGGGCCAGGATAGTGCACGAGGTAGCTGCACGGAGTGGTCGTGCCTGCCGGATGCGCGGCGACGTCGACGGGAAACGCGCGTGTCAGCATGACCTGGTGCGTGACGTCCAATCCGGTGAGGCTCGCCAGTCCGGCCCCCGTCGCGAGACCGGCAAGGATGCCACCGCGGTCCATTGCCGCCTCGCAGGCGAGCAGGTCCGGAAATCGTAGTTGAAGCGCAAACACCGGGCCGGAGCCATCGGCCTTGTAGGGATGATCGACCGACTGTTCGAGCGGCGTGAACAGCAGGCCCTCGGTCATATCAAGGATCGATCCAACCAGCTCCGCTACGGCGTCAACCTCGTCAGGACGAATTCGCCGTTCGCCTGCCGGATCGGAGAATGTCATGAACAGCGAGATCATGCGGGCGTTGCCTCAGCGCCCTCTCCCGCGCTCACATGCGCCATCAGCGCGGCGCGAATGTCATCCGGCCACGGGATCGCATGGTGATCCACCAGCGACGTCGCCGCAAGGATCTGGCGCGCGCGCCAGCGCATGCCGTTCGCGCCGGAGACGACATGCTCCAAATGGAGCGACGATCCGCCGACCCGGCTAATGCGCAATCCGAACGTCAAGAGATCGCCGAACATCGACGGCCGGGAAAAGTCGCAGGACAGATGCACCGTGGGCGTCCCGATTTTCCGGACCGTGATCAGCTCCGGCCATGGAAATCCAATTCTCGCCCAGAAGTCTTCGACGACCCCGTTGAGGATGTTCAGGTAGGACGGGAAGTACGCGATCCCCGAGGGATCGCAGTCTCCGAACCTCAGCTCGCGATCGAACGAGAACGACGTCATCAGATCGCAACGACCGGATGCCTGATGACACCGACGCCGTCGACCCCGGCTTCAACCACGTCACCCGGCCATAGCCACTCCTGGGGAGTCCTGCCGGCGCCGACGCCCTCCGGCGTTCCCGTTGCGATGATGTCGCCCGGCTCCAGCGTCATGCCCGATGAAATGTCCGATATCAGGACCGGAATATCGAAGATCATGTATTTGGTATTGGAGTCCTGCTTCATGACCCCGTTCTTCGTCAGCCACAGCCGGAGGTCATGCGGGTCGGGAATTTCGTCCGCGGTCACGATGCAGGGGCCGAACGGCGCGTAGGTGTCCATGCCCTTGGAGAAGATCCACTGGCCGGCGCGGCGATTGTCGCGCGCGGAGATGTCGATCATCACCGAATAGCCGAAGACGTGGTCCATCGCCTTGTCGGTCGCGATGCGGGTTGCGGTCTTGCCGATGATGACGGCGAGCTCGACTTCCCAGTCGAGCTGCTGCGTCATCTTCGCATTGTGCTGGATAGCGCCGCCCGGGCCGATCACCGACGTCGGCGGCTTGGAGAAGACGACCGGCTGCTTCGGCAGATCCTTGTCCGTGTCCAGGCTCTTGGCGGACTCCGCCACATGCGCACGGTAGTTCAGCCCGATGCCAAAAATGTTCTTGCGGGGCCGCGGGATGGGCGCCTGTAGCTTCACGTCCTCGAGCGGAACGGCGGAGCCGGCCGGCAAGCGTCCATCGGCATCGTCCAGACGCTCCTTCAGCGCCGGCAGCAGCGTCACGCTGTTGTCGATGAACGACAGCATGTCGCTCGGCCATGCAAAGCCATGCGACGCACCGAGGTGCTCGACGTCCACGACCAATCCGTCAACGAGGACCCCGAGGCGGGCACCACTGGAGCCCAAGGTGTAGGTAACAAGGCGCATGAAGCTTTATCCGGCTCTTTCGGTTGAATTCTGTGCGGGGACGTCAGGCAGCAACCGGCTGATGGCCGGCGTTGTCGCCATAGGCCTCTTCCCGGTAGAAGCCGAGGCTCTCGATGACGGGCAGATCGTTGAAGCAGAACAGGCAGGCGTCCTCGCTGCCCGAGGCATTGCCGTGCTCATGCCAGGCCCAGGAGGGAACGCAGAAGATGTCGCGCTCCTGCCACTCGAAGCGCTTGCCGGCGATGATCGAATAGCCGCGCCCCTTGGCGACCTGGTAAATGAAGCTGCCGGTGTGCCGGTGCGACTTCGTCTTCTCGCCCGGCCGCAGCAACTGCATGCTCGCGCCGATCGTCTGCATCACGTGCCCGCCGGTGATCGGATTGACGTAGTTCATGAGAATGCCGTCATAGGGCGAACCGTCGGTCGCGGCGGCATATTTGCGCAAGGACTCGAAGGTCGGCTCCCACTCGTACTTGAACATGGGGGAATAGTCCTTCGACCATTTCGAATCCGCCGGCCGAAGCCCGGGATTGCCCCAGGTCTTGGTCATGTCGTCCACGGGATAGCCGGACTCTTCCTGCTGCACCTTGGGATGGACCGCGAAAAAATTCGCCTCCAGCGCGTTGACCAGCGGGATGTCCAGGCCGTCCTGCCAGATGCACACCGAGCCGTTGGCTTCGACGCCATGCTCGTGCCAGGTGCCGTTCGGCGTGAGCACGAAATCCCGCGCCCCCAGCGTCATCTTGTGCCCGTCGACGATGGTGTAGGCGCCCGACCCCTCCATGATGAAGCGCAGGGCTGAAGCCGAGTGCGCGTGCGCTGTTGCGACCTCGCCGGGATGCATCACCTGCAATCCCGAATAGAGCCAACCGACCGCGGCCGACACGTCGCGGCGGCCTGGATTGTTGAGATAGATCACCCGCCGCCCCGCCTTCTCCGGCGAGACGAGTTCGACCGAGCGCAGCACGTGCTCGCGCAGATCGTCGTAGCGCCAGAGCACGGGAACCGACGCCGATTGCGGCGCCCATGGCTCGATCTTGTTGGCGACCGTCCACAGCGCGCCGGCTTCGTACTTTTCGAGGTCCTTGTAATAGGCGTTGAGCTCGGGGGTATCTTCGACATTGGCCCGGCCGACGACGTTCTCGCGCATCCTATCCTCCAAGTCCTGTCTCGTGGCGCCGCTTTATCGACGCGCCCAACCACTATTCCGATCTCAGCGGGATCGGCGTGAAGCCCTGCCCCGCGTCATCGCCCTCACTGTCTGCGAGGCCGAGCGGTGCCAGCGGACGTCGGTTGACGCGCAAATCGAAAATATCGAACCGGTTGTAGTGCCCGACGATGTCATGCATCTGCTTCGGCTGGATGCAGCGGTCGAGATCGATGTCGGCGTAGACGATGCCTTCATCGTCGATCAGGGGATCGCCGACCACGCGGCCGTCAGGTCCGATGATTCCGGAGAACGCGCTCGACTTGCGCTGCAGGCGCGCACGCGCGTCGGGAACGACCGTTTCCATCGCCGTGATGATCTCCTCCGACACGGTCGAGCAGGAGACGATCGTAAAAATCTTGCCCTCAAAGGAATGTGCGATCGCGCGCAACTTGATCGCCTCCGCCATGTCGTAGTCGGGGGGCGCGACCGGAAGCGAGATGTAGCTGGCGACATGCACGAGCTCACCCTGACCCAACAGCGCAAAGCGCGCGAGCGTGTTGGTGTTCTCGCCGCAGGCGAGCCCGCCGAGACGCCCGATCTCGGTATCATAGACGCGCAGGCTCGATCCGTCACCGCCGGTCCAGGTCAGCTTCTCCGCCCAGGTCGGCACCAGCTTGCGGTGCTTGCCAAGCACCGCGCCGTCCGGCCCGATGAAAACCAGGGTATTGTAGATCGCGCCCAGCGACACCGGGCTGCGCTCGTTCACGCCGAGCACGACGTAGCAGCCGGTATCGCGCGCGGCTTTCCTGACGACATCGACCTCCGGACCCGGCACCAGCACCGATGCCTTGGCGAGCTTCTCGAACCATGCGCTGCCCGTGACAGGATCGGTGATCCAGTTCCAGTAGGGATAGCCGGGAACGAACACTTCGGGGAACGCGACGAGCTTCGCGCCATTGGCTGCGGCTTCACGGACCAGTGAAGCTGCCTTGTCGGCTGTCGCGCCCGGGTTGAGATAGACAGGTGAAGCCTGGACGGCGGCGGCTCTAAAGCGAGGCAGCTTCAGCATTGGCCCTACCCTGTCGCTGGCTCATGATCGCCTTGCCGGAGCAGAGGTCCGCAAGCGTGATAGCATGGCGCGGCGTTGACTTACTTCACATGTAAACGTATGCTATCGCATATTTCTGGAGGGTGCAATGGCTGAACGGTCTTTTGCTCGCGAAGTCGAGGATCTCCGGCTCGGCGATGGCGATACGTTCCGCGGCGAAGGCATCCTCGCCATCACCAAGGCGCTGCTGCAGTCCGGCGTCGCCTATGTCGGCGGTTACCAGGGCTCTCCGATCTCGCATCTGATGGACGTGCTCGCCGACGCCAAGGACGTGCTCGACGATCTCGGCGTCGTGTTCCAGAGCTCCGCCAACGAAGCGGCTGCGGCGGCGATGCTGTCGGCCTCGGTGATGTATCCCCTGCGCGGCGCGGTGGCGTGGAAGTCGACGGTCGGCACCAACGTCGCCTCCGACGCGCTCGCCAACCTCGCCTCGGGCGGTGTCACCGGCGGCACCATGATCATCGTCGGCGAGGACTATGGCGAAGGCTCCTCCATCATGCAGGAGCGGACGCACGCCTTCGCGATGAAATCGCAGATCTGGCTTCTGGACCCGCGCCCCGATCATGAATGCATCGTCAATCTGATCGAGAAGGGTTTTGAGCTCTCCGAATTCTCGAACACGCCCGTGATGCTCGAGGTCCGTGTCCGCGCCTGCCACATGCACGGCAGCTTCGCCTGCAAGGACAACGTCAAGCCGGCGCACACTATCAAGGATGCGCTCAACAACCCCAGGCGCGACGTCAACCGCATCGTGCTGCCGCCGGCGGCCTATGAGCATGAGCAGGAGAAGATCAAGACGCGGATGCCCGCGGCGATCGGCTTCATCCGGGACAACAAGCTGAATGAATGGATGGGGCCGAAGCAGGGCAAGGTCGGCATCATCATGCAGGGCGGCATGTACAACAACGTGATCCGCGCGCTGCAATATCTCGGGCTGTCGGATGCCTACGGCAACACGCAGGTTCCGCTCTACGTCATGAACGTCACCTACCCCGTGATCGACACCGAGGTCGCGGAGTTCTGCGTCGACAAGGACGCCGTCCTGATCGTCGAGGAAGGCCAGCCGGAGTATCTGGAGCAGGCGATCAACACCGTGCTGCGGCGCAGGGACATCCAGGCGCGCATCCATGGCAAGGACGTGCTGCCGATGGGCGGCGACTACACCGCGCAGGTTCTGCTCGGCGGCGTCCGGGACTTCCTGGAGAAGACCGAGCCGCGGCTGCTCGGCAACCGGCCGCCGGCGCCCGACGCCGTTCCCGTGCTCAATCACCCCGCGGTCGAGAAGCTGAAGCAGGTTGTGCCGGCACGCCCGCCCGGGCTCTGCACCGGCTGCCCGGAGCGGCCGATCTTCGCCGCCATGAAGCTCGTCGAGGAAGAGCTCGGCCAGCATCATGTCTCGGCCGACATCGGCTGCCATCTGTTCTCGATCCTGCCGCCCTTCAATATCGGCGCGACCACCATGGGCTTCGGCCTTGGCCCGGCCTCGACCTCGGCCTTCAACGTCAAGGCCGACAAACGCTCGATCGCGGTGATGGGCGACGGCGGCTTCTGGCACAACGGACTGACCAGCGGCATCGGCAATGCCGTGTTCAACAAGCACGACGGCGTGTTCGTCATCGTCGACAATTTCTACACCTCGGCGACCGGCGGTCAGGACATCCTGTCCTCGCGCGCGACCAACAAGCGGCGCGACACCAACAATTCGATCGTCAAGGCCGTGAAGGGCATCGGCGGCCAGTGGGTGCGCCAGCTCGACCGCACCTATGACGTCGGCAAGATGCGCGACACGCTGAAGGAAGCGCTGACGACCAAGGAGGAAGGCCCCAAGGTCATCGTCGCCTCCTCCGAATGCATGCTGAACAAGCAGCGCCGCGTGAAGCCGCAGATCAACAAGGCGATCAAGGACGGAGTGCGCATCGTCAAGGAACGCTTCGGCGTCGATGAGGACGTGTGCACCGGCGACCATGCCTGCATCCGGCTCTCGGGCTGCCCGTCGCTTTCGGTGAAGCAGCTGGACGACCCCTTGCGCGACGATCCCGTTGCGGCGATCGACAATTCCTGCGTCGGCTGCGGCAATTGCGGCGAGGTCTCCGAGGCCGCCGTGCTCTGCCCCTCGTTCTATCGCGCGGACGTCATTCACAATCCGACCGGCTGGGACAGGTTCAAATCCAAGGTTGCGATGGCCGTGATCGGCTGGTTGCAACGGCGGCGTGATCGCCGGCGTCCGGCGCTCGAGGCGTTGGCATGAGAGACGAGACGGTCCGGCTGGCCCTCCCCGCCGCCGGTGAGGCAACCGAGCGGCCAATCTCCATCGCGATCGTCGCGATGGGTGGCCAGGGTGGCGGCGTCCTGACCGACTGGATCGTTCAGCTCGCCGAGAACCATGGCTGGGTCGCGCAATCGACCTCGGTGCCCGGCGTCGCCCAGCGCACCGGCGCCACGATCTATTATATCGAGACGATGCCGCCGCTCGACGGCCGCAAGCCGATCCTGTCGTTGATGCCGACGCCCGGCGACGTCGACGTGGTGATGGCGGCGGAGTTCATGGAGGCCGGCCGATCGATCCTGCGCGGCCTCGTGACGCCGGATCGCACCACGTTGATCGCATCCAACCACCGGTCGTTTGCGATCGGCGAGAAGATCGCACCGGGCAACGGCATCGCGGACGGCGGCGCCGTCACCAGCGCCATCGGAGTTGCCGCCAAGTCCGAGATCATCTTCGATCTGAACGCGCTGGCGATCGCGCATGGCAGCGTCATCTCGGCCGCGATGTTCGGTGCGCTCGCGGCGGCCGCTGTGCTGCCATTCAGCCGCGACAGCTATCTCGACGTGATCCGCGCAGGTGGGAAGGGCGCCAAGGCCAGCGTGGAGACGTTTGAAGCCGCGTTTGACCGGGTCAAGACCGGCTCACCCGAGGTCGCAGCGCCAGCGCCATCAAAGCAGGCCGATCACGTCCCCTCTCCCGCAACGCCCGATCCAGATCTTGCCGGGCTGATCGCAAGACTGAAGCAGGAGCTGCCCGAGCCTGCGCTCACCATGGCGCGCGTTGGCTTGAGGAAGGTCGTCGACTTCCAGGACGTCGCCTATGGCGCCGAGTATCTCGACGTTCTCAAGACGTTGCACGCGGCCGACCGAAGCGCCGGCGGTGGTGCGCACGCCTATGCCTTCACGGAGACCGCGGCAAAGTACCTCGCCAACGCCATGAGCTATGACGACGTCATCCGCGTGGCCGACCTGAAGACGCGCGCTGGTCGCCGCGCGCGCATCGAGAGCGAGCTCGAGATGTCCGAGGGACAGGTGCTCCAGACCACCGAGTTCATGCATCCGCGCATGGAGGAGGTCATGGGCGTGCTGCCCGCGGGCTTCAGCCGCTGGCTCGGCGCGCGGCCGCGCCTGCTCGGCTGGCTCGATCGCCGCGTCAACCGGGGACGCCGGGTGCGGACCTACTCGCTGCCCTGGTTCCTGACCCTCTACGTCGTGGCCGGACTACGCGGACTGCGACGCCGCTCGCTGCGTCACGCCGTCGAGACCGCGCATCGGGACGGATGGCTCAAGGCCGCAACCGACGCGGTCGCCGCCAACTACCAGCTCGGTGTCGAGATCCTGCAATGCCGACGCCTCGTGAAAGGCTATTCCGATACCCACAGCCGCGGGCTGTCGAAATTCGACAGGACGCTGGCGGCGATCAAGCTGGTCGAACGACGCGAGGATGCCGCCGATTGGGCGCGCCGCCTGCGCGAGGCCGCGCTGAAGGACAGCGCCGGCAAGGAGCTCGACGGCGTGATCCAGACCATCAAGACTTTTGCATGATTCCATCGGGGGGAACGCCGGGTGGATTGCCGTTCGACCCCCCAAGACGTCAGGATCAGGCGACTTGACTACGATTCTCAAATTGTTAATCGGAGCGAAAGACCCGCGATAATCCCTCCAATCGACGAGACATCTTGTACTCGATGGTCATGCAATGCCGGCAGCACTCAAAGAGAACATTGTTCCCGTCCCTGGTCAGATCGAAACCCGGCTCTGGCTCCAATTGCTGTCGCTGCATGGCGAGCTGTTCGCGTCGCTGAATTCGATGCTGAACTCCGAGTTCGGCCTGTCGCTCGCAAAATTCGACGTGCTGGCCCAGCTTGATCGCTACCGGGATGGCCTCGCGCTCGGGCAGTTGTCGCAAAATCTGAAAGTCACCGGCGGCAATGTCTCGGGGCTGGTGCAGCGTCTTCTCGCCGACGACCTCATCAGCAGGGAAATGTCGAGCGAGGACCGGCGCTCCTTCATCGTGCGCCTGACGCCGAAGGGCGAAGCGCTGTTCAGGAAGGCGGCCGACGTCCACAAGAAGCATCTCGGCAAACGGCTCGAGAATGTTTCGGCCCAAGAGCTGGACGGTGCGCTGTCCGTACTGAAATCCCTTTCCTCAAAACTTCATACCGAGAGCAAGAAGCAAAGTCGCAAGAGATAATGGCCAGAGAATCCAAGAGCAGATGGAAGTCGGGTCCGCCGAGGACGCGGGACCAGCTGCAAACCTACATCCCGTATCTGTTCAACCGGCTCGCCAATCGCTGGAATCTAGATCAGAACCGCGACCTGAGCGACCACGGCATCAACAATGTCGTGTTCCGGACGCTGTCGGTCCTGTTCATCTACAAGACCCTCACCGTCAATGAGGTCGCCGTTCTCGCGGTGACCGAGCAGTCGACGGCGAGCCGCATGGTCGAGTCCATGGTGTCATCGGGCCTCGTCAAGCGCGAGATCGCGGAGGAAGACCAGCGCCGCCGCGTCGTGGGTCTGACGGCGGACGGCGAGGCGCTGCTGCGCAAGATCTGGCCAATCATGGCGAGCAACTACGACAAGCTGATCGAAGGCATCGAGCCCGACGACATCGAGGTCTGCGCGCGCGTGCTGGCCAAGATGGTCGAGAACATCCGCCAAAACCAGATCTGATCTTGTTTATTGGAGCATGATCTTTTCGGAAAACCGCTTCATACTTTGCGCTAACGCGGCCCTCCGGGTCCGGATCATGCTCACGGACCAAGGCCGACGAGGCTGGTGCCGCCGCAGACATAGAGCACCTGCCCGGTGACGAAGTCCGAACGTTCGTCGAGGAAGAAACTGATGGCGTGCGCGACATCCTCGCGCGAGCCGAGCCGCCCGACCGGCACGTTGCGCGCCATCCGCTCCTGCTGCTCGGAGCCCTTGGGAATGATGCCCCAGAAATTGTCGGTCAGGATCGGCCCTGGCGCGACGACATTCACGGTGATGCCGCTCGCGGCGAGCTCCAGCGCCCAGGTGCGCGCCATGCCGTGCACGCCGGCCTTGGTCGCCGAATAGGCCGACCGCGTCGCCGCGCCCATCGCGGCCCGCGAGCTGACGAACACGATGCGGCCGAAGCGGCGCGCACGCATCCCCTCCAGCGCCGCCTGGGTCAGCAGCATCGGCGCGCCCAGATGCAGCTGCGCCAGCATCAAAATGTCTTCCGGCTTAGCATCGGGCAGCAGGTTCGGCAGGATCACGCCGGCATTGTGCACGAGGCGATCAACGGCGTGATCGCGGCAGATCTCCTGCGCGATCGCGCGCGTCTCCTCGATATCTGAGAGATCGGCGCGATAGGCCGCGAGCAGATCATGCGTCCAGTCCGGCTTCTCCAGCCCGACCGAGACCACGCGCTGCCCGCTCTCGACGAGCCTTTTCGCCAGCGCCTCGCCGATCCCCGAATTGCCGCCAGTGATGAGTGTGGTGCGGATCTCGCTCATGATCAAACCTGCCGCCGCTTGAGGTCGCGAAGGTCGAAGAACGCACCGTCAGACATCAGCCTGGCGACGAAATCCTTCAGGCCGCCGCGCTGGATCTTCTCGGTCGCGGTCAACGGCAGGCTGTCGACGAAACAGATCCAGCCCGGCGCCTTGTAGTAGGCCATCTGCTCCAGGCTCCAGCGCACGATCTCCTCGGCGCGCGCGCGGTCGGCACCGGCCGCCTCGGCGATGATGACCGCCGCAACCTCGTCGCCGCGCACCTGATCGGGCGTCGCGGCAACCGCGGCCTGCCTGATTGCGGGATGGCGGTTGAGGACGGACTCGACCTCGACTGCGGCAATGTTCTCGCCGGAACGGCGGATCACGTTCTTCTTGCGGTCGACGAAATGAAGGTCGCCGTCCGCATCGCGCGACACGATATCGCCGGTGTGCAGCCACCCGCCGGCCCACGCCTCGGCGGTGGCGGCCTCGTTCTTCAGGTACTCGCGGAAGAAACCGTAACGCGGGTCCGCACCCGCGCGCCGCACCAGGAGCTCGCCCGGCGTCCCGACCGGCGCGTCGTTGCCGCTGTCGTCGACGATACGAATGTCGACCTCGGGGCCCGGGCGTCCGAAACAGCTCGTGCCGATCTTGCGCGGCTCGACATTGGCGGCGATGACGCCGCCGCTTCCCGTCTCGGTCATCGCCCAGGCCTCCAGCAGCGGAAGGCCGAAGCGCTCCTCGAACGGCGCATGCAGGAGCTTGTCGACGCCGGCGCCGAAGCCGAAGCGCACGGTGTGCGCGCGGTCCTGCTCCGATTGCGGCGCGCTCATCAGCATCGAGGGCATCACGCCGAGATAATGCAGACAGGTCGCGCGGCTGTCGCGGACGGACGCCCACCAGGTACGCGGATGGAAGCGATCGAGCATGGTGAGGCTGCCGCCGACGGACAATATCGCCATCAGCGACACCGCCATCGCGTTCATGTGAAACAGCGGCAGCGGCGTGATCATGCGCTCACAGTCCGGCTTGAGATCGATCAGCCCGCCGACATCGCGATACCAGTTTCCGGAATGCAGGAAATATGTGTTGGTGAGCACGCAGCCCTTGGGCTGTCCGGTCGTCCCGGATGTATAGAGAAGCGCACATTCGGTCGCGCCGTCACCCGTGTTCGAAGGCCGCGTGCCGCCGAATGGGGCAGGCACGTCGCCTTCGCAGGTCACGACCGGGATCGGCCGGCCGGCCTGGCGCGCCGCGGTCTCGACCTCGTCGCGCCGCTCGGCGAGGACGAACGCCGCATTCATCTCGGAATGCGCAATGATGTATTCGAGCTCGCTGATCCGCAAATCGGGATTGATCGGCACCACGGAGACGCCGAGCCCGTTCAGCGCGAACCACAGCTCGATGAACACCGGCCGGTTCTGGAGCAGCAGCCCGACCCTGTGGCCTTCGCCATAGCCCCGGCTTGCAAAAGCCGAGCGCCAGCGCTCGACCCGATCGAGCATGGTGCGGTAGGAAATCTCGCCTGCCGCGATGCCATAGATATCGGCGGTCTCCGGCAGCACGTTGAGAAAGCCTGCCTCCTCCCGGCGAAGGGCGGTCTCGCGAAAGCGGGCGTAGACTGTGGTCGCAGCGGTCAAGGCGTACTCACATGAAAAGCTGGATGTTGCCGAACGGCGCGTCGAAATTGACGAGATCGACCCGCTTGAGCTTGATCTTCAGGGCATCGCCGACCTCTACGAATTCGTGCGACGCCCATCCCGAATAGCGCTCCAGCAGATCGCCACGGGTCTCGGTGTAGATATAGGACGTCCGCGCCTTGTAGACGCCCGCAGCCGGGTCGCACGCCACGATCCGCGGTGCCTGGAGAAGATGATGGCAACGGCTCTTCGGCTTCTGGCTGAAGGTCCGCTCGCCGGCGAGCCGCTCGACCCGCACCTTCAGGAGCAGCAGATCCTCGTACATCAACGAGGGCTGGAGCACCGGATCCTGCTGCTGCCATTCGAGCGGCATCCAGTAGCGCCCTTCGGGGTGAAACAGATCGAGCCAGGCCTGCCATTGCATCGTGTCGAGCAGCTCGGCTTCCCGATAGATAAAGTCCGTGATGGCCTTCTCGTCGATCATTCCGCGGCCTCGACACGCTTGTCCATGTCCATGGTCATGAATTTCGACCAGGCGTGGAACTGGTTTCGCATCTGTCGCTCGGACGTGCCGTTGATTACGGCCGTGACGTCCTGCTCTTCATGGCTCTCGTAGAGGCGCCGCAGATTGACCCATTGATTGCCGTTGGACTTCAGTCCTTCCTGCGCCCGCTCGTACATTTCGAGATCGTCGTGCCCGACGATCGAGGTCGGCGCGTTGATGAAGCGGTTGTACATCAGCGCCCGCTCATAGAGCTTGTCCGGCGCGCCGACCAGGCGATAGACCCAGCTCTCGACCAGCGTCTTGTCGACCGCGATCGGGATGAAATTGCGCAGGATCTGCACCGCGCCCTTGACCATGATGTTCGGGAAATACACCGTGTTGTGCCTGACCTCGCCGAGGATCTCGTTCGCCCGCTGCTCGCCATAGGCCGCGACCATCTGGCCGAGATAGCCTTCGATGTCCGAATAGTTGGAATGGATGGAGTTGGCGACGCCGGTATGGCCATGGCCGTTCGGCCAGATCCTGATGCCGCTCTGTTCGTAGAACTCGTACGGGCTCATGAAGGGACCGTAGAGCTGCACCGCCATCGGTGTCTCCGTGGAATCGCCCTGCTCGCGCTTCCAGACCTTGACCGCGGTGCCGGCCGAGCTCTCATGCGCGACCATCGGATGGCAGGTGTCGGTCTGGTTCTCGACCAGCATCTTCCAATTGCAGGTGTGCATGTAGCGGATCGGCGTCGCCTGGACTGCGAGCTTCCCCTCCGGCGAGCGGTCGACCATGTTGTCGATGGTCGAGAGGCTCTCGCCGAAATAATCCTCGAAGGACACGCCGTCGTCGCTCAGGCGGGCGAAGATGAAATCGCGATAGATCACGACGTTCCTGACCTTCGACAGCCCCTCATTCGCTTGCGTGTCGCCAAAGCCGGTGCCCTCGTAGCCTTTCTTCAAGGGGATCGCGAGCAGCGAGCCGTCGGTCTTGAACGACCAGGCGTGATAGGGGCAGCGGAAGAACTTTCCGGTGTTGCCGCAGGGCTCGGAGGCGATCTTCACGCCCTTGTGCGGACAGCGGTTGTAGAAGACGTGGATGGAGCCGTCGGCGTGGCGGCTCGCCAGCACCGGCTGACGGCCGATATTGGCGGTGATGAAATCGCCGGGCTTCGACAGCTGGCTTGCATGCCCGACATAGATCCAGCTGTTCGGAAACAGGTGCTCCATCTCGAGCTCGAAGATCTCGGGGTCGACATAGACGTCGCGATGCACCTCGGCATCGCGCACCAGCGCCGCGATCGCGTCGGCATTCTGTCCGTATTTCGCCATGACGTCCCTCGCCTCCCCTAGAGATCCAGCACCAGACGTTCCGACTTCGCGCGTGATACGCAGATCTGCATGACCTTGTTGGACGCCCTCTCGTCGTCGCTGAGGATGACGTCACGATGGTCGGGCACCCCTTCGATCACGCTGCACTGGCAGATGCCGCAATCGCCGCGCTGGCAGTCGTACAGCACGTCGAGACCCGCGGCCTCCAGCGCCTGGATGATGGTCTGACCGGCCGCCACGCTGACGACCTGCCCGGTCGATTTGAGCTCGACCTCGAACGGCAAGTCGGCCGAGGACGATTGCTCGGCCTTGAACAGCTCGTAGTGGATACGGTCTGCCGGAATGTCCCTGCCGAGCGCAACCGCCTTCACCGCTTCGATCATGCCGGCCGGACCGCAGGCGTAAATGTGGGCGTTTGCAGCGGCATCGCCGAGCGCCGCTGCGATGTCCAGGCGGGACTCGTCGCTGTCGTAGTGGATGGACAGGCCCTTGGCGCATATCTTCTGCAGGTGCGGCAGGAACGCGAGCAGGCCTTGCGTGCGGCCCGCATAGTGCAAGCGATACGGGCTTCCTCGGGCCGCGAGATTCGCCGCCATCGACAGGATCGGCGTGACACCGATGCCGCCGGCGAACAGCAGCGCGGGCGCCGCTCCCTCATGCAGATGAAAATTGTTGACCGGCGCCGTTGCCTTCACGACATCGCCGATCTTCAGCGCGTGCATGAACTGCGAGCCGCCGGTCGAAGCCTCCTCGCGCAGCACCCCGAGCGCCAGCGTACCCTCGGGGAGACCCGGCAGAGCCATCAGCGAGTACGGCCGGTCGCCTCCATTCGGGAGCGCCACGCGGATATGGGCGCCCGCCTGCCATCGCGGCGCGACGCCGTCCTCCACGCCAAACACAAGGCTCCGTATGAACGGCGTCTCCGCGGCATACGATCTGACCTTGAGCTTGAGCGGATGCGTGTCCATTCAGGCATCTCACGAATTATATGAATTTGCATATTTTTAGACATGTAATAATTAGCTGTCAATCGCCGGCGCGGGCTCAGGCTCGGATTGCAGTCCGAGGCGCGTCTCGTTGGTGCAGGACGGTTGGCGCTGCCCCCTCCGAGGTTGCCCACGCCTCAGCGGATGACGGATCACTCCGAAGAACGGCCGGCCGCGCGTTCAATAGACTTTGCTGCCCGTGCACACGCCGCCTTTGAGCGCCCGCCCCGATCCATCATGGGCCGTGGGAAGACCTCAACTCAAGCCATTCATTTTACTGAGATATTCCATCTCGGACGACCCGCCGACGCCGCGTTCAGTGCCCTGGTGACCGCGCAAGAAGACAGCAATCGCGCTGCAAGCACAGCAATCGCTCTGGAGCGGGGAAGCATCCACGCCGCTAACGGTTGAGGGTAGCAAATCCAAGACCAAGCCATGTCCCTGTCCCCGAGCGGCACCGCCACACCCGCCTCCATTGTCGAGGCTCAGAAAGCCGTTCTGGGCAATCCACCAAAGGCACGCGCGAGCTTTGCCAAAGGCCGCTGCGTCCGGGGGACCTACATCCCTTCGGATCGGGCCGACGAGGTCACGAAGTCGCGGAGCTTCACAACACCATCGCGCGTGCTGGCGCGCTTCTCGGTGGACGGCGGCCCCCGCGGATCCGAGACCGGGGATCTCACGCTGCGCGGCTTCAGCTTCAGGCTCGGCAACGACGAGCATCGCTCCGACATCCTCACACAGAGCGCTCCGGTTCATTATGCGAGGACGCTCGATCAAATGCTGGCATTCCTCACCTCGCGCATGCCCGGACGCGACGGCAGGCCGGACCTGGAGAAGATCAAGGCGTTCTCCACCGCCAATCCCGAAACGCTGCGTCAGGCGAACTACATCGCCGCGCATCCACCTCCCCCGAGTTTTGCCGGCACGACCTACTGGGCCGTCCACGCCTTCCCCGCAACGAATTCGAAGGGCGAGACGCAGTTCATCAAATTCAAGGTCGTCCCGGTCGGTGGCGAACTTGCGATGATCGAGGGCAAGGTCAGGACGACGTCCGCCGACGTCCTGCACGACGATCTCAAAGGAAGGATCGCGACACGCGATATCCGGTTCAGCCTGATGGCGCTGCTCGGCCGTCCCGACGACCCGACGCAGGACGTCACGATCCAGTGGCCGTATGAGGACAGCCGGGAAGCCGTACGGCTCGGAACGATCGTGATCACCGCGATCGAAGCGGACGAGACGTGCGATACTTCCGGCTTCGATCCGGCGAATCTTGCGGAAGGAATCGGTTATCCGCCGGATGAGATCTTCGCGGCGCGCCGCGCCGCCTATGCCAATTCACTGGCGCAGCGCCGCTGATCGGACGATCACGTCTCGCTGTCCCTGATGCCAAGCGCTTCGCGGCGCCATGCCGCCGGGCTGACGCCCACCTGCGCCGAGAACACCTTCGTCAAATGGCTTTGATTGGCGAACCCGACCGAGATCGCAATCTCGGACAGCGGCAGGTCGCGCAGGGTCATCAACTGCTTTGCCGCCTTTACACGCTGGCGGAGCAGCCACTGGTGAGGCGGAAGGCCGGTCGAGATTCGAAACGCGCGGGAAAAATGGCTAACCGAGAGACCAAACTCGGCCGCGATCTGTTGCAGTGAAAGCGTCCCGCCCAGATCCGAGTCGAGCCTTTCGCAGGCTCGCCTCACCTGCCATGGGGAAAGACCGCCCCGGGCCGCATCCGCGACGCGATGCCATCCGCCATAGGTCTGGGCAATGTGGGCCGTGAACGCGAGCATCATGTGGTCGATGAAGAGCTGGTTGGCCTCTGCCGGACGACTCAGTCCTTCCAACATCAGGGCGCCGACATGGCGCATGATCTCGTCGTCATGGCCGAAACCATACCGGCATGCGAGGTCGCCAATGGGCGGCGCGCGAGCCTCTCGCGCGATTCCGTCGAGCGTCAGACGGGGAAGATAGAAATGGACGGAATGGAACGGCTTGTCGATGACGAAGCGGGGATCGTGCCGGAGATCGTACAGATATGTCGTGCCGGCTCTGACATCCGTCTTCGTGAAGCACTTGCCGTGCTCCCAGAGCTCGCAGTCAGGATAATCCTGCAGCTTCAGGCTGACGAGATAGGCGTCGTCGGCAAGCGAGCCGGAAAGACCCTCTACCGGCTCACTGTTCAGGGTTTCGGTGACCGCAACGTCGACGCCTCGCCGCGACCGCGTGATCAGCGAAGGCGGCGCATCCGCCAGGCTCAACTGCCGCTTGACCCTCTGTCCGAAGGTGCCCGCCAGTGCCATTCGATCGACCCATCCGTGGAATTTTGACCAGGCAACCCATCTGACTGCCGTCGCCCTGGAGGTCGGTAGCATTATCCGCTTCAGAGTACGGCGGTCCAGTCGCGTCGCGGCGTGATTTGCGATTGCGACGGGGCGCCGCGGTCGATTGTGGCAAAGCCATTTTCAGAAGCGATTTCAATATCTAATGCGTAAATCATGAGCTTGATTCTCCACAGTCGTCCAAGGATCGCCGATCACAAGATCTCGCGTCCGAGCGCTTTGAGCAGAATCAGGACAAGCACCGCGGTTTCAGGAAAGACCCCGTAGTCCCACGTGCCTAGAAAACCACACCGAGCGCTCGCGGCGCGCTGCGGCACCCGTACGGGCGCAAAAGAAGCGATGGCTTCACGCCGGGCGCGCAAATCGCGCTCAGCCGCGAGTGCAAGGCCCCTGAGACGAGCACGTCCAATGAGCAAACCGATCTCGCACAATTCTGCGCGTGAAAATCCTCCGGCCGCATCCGAGCCAAGCCAAGGCCGGTCGTCGGTGACCGGGCGGCGTGCCGCTGATGCCGAGATGGCGCGTGTGCTCCACACCGAACCATTTCGCGTGGCATTGGACTCCTCCGGTGCCGGGATCGCCCACTGGAAACACGAACCCTTGCACGACGTCGTCGAGCCCATGAGCCACCACGTCATCATGGCCTACAACGGCGCGGTGCAGCACATGGAGCGGCGGTCAGGACGGTCCGTTGCGATTGGAACGTTTCGTCGCGGGGCTGTGATCATCATTCCCGAAGGATCGAGCTCCCGATGGGATATTCCGAAGCCCGTCGACGTCGTTCAGCTCTATCTCCCCCACGCAACGCTGAAACGCGTCGCCGACGAAGCCGCGAGCGGCACATCGAGCGAACTCCTGGAGCGAACGGCGCATCCTGATCCCATTACGTCCCGATTGATCCTGAGCGCGGTCAACACGCTGGAGAGCAATGGGGCCCTGGACACGCTGTTCAGGCATCAGTTGATCGACCTCCTGGCGATGCGTCTCCTGGTTGCCCATACCGGCTCGCAAGCCCCATTCCAGCCGACCATCGGTGGGCTTTCGCCCAAGGTCCTGGCCCGTGCCATCGAGCGCTTGCGCTCGGACAGCGATACCGACGTCTCCCTCGATGCCCTCGCCTCCGATGCCGGCCTCTCGCGTTTCCACTTCTGCCGCGCATTCAAGGAAAGCACCGGGCTCTCGCCTCACGCCTGGCTGCGCCAATACCGGCTCGAGCAGGCCATGAACCTGCTTCGCGATACCGACGCATCGATCGCCCTGGTTGCGGCAGAGCTTGGTTATGCCTCGCAAACGGCCTTCGCCGCGGCGTTCAAGCGATTGAACGGCGAAACGCCGAGCGATTGGCGACGACGCGTGCGTTAGCAGCAATCGCTCCGCGGGTCCCGAAGTGCCTTCCGAACGCGAGACTAGCTCCATGGACAAGCCAATCCTGCACGATCCTTTGGGGGCTCTGCTTGCCGCACCCGGTGCGCGCCATAGCGACTCGCCGAACGTCGAGCGGCGGCGTGCCGATGTGGAGATGGCGCGCATCCTGAAGACCGCGCCGCTGCAGATGGCTTCAGACCCCTCCAATGGCGGCATCGCGCATTGGAAGCACGGCGCTCTGCACGACGTCGTCGAGCCCATGACCGACCACGTCATCATGACGTACCCGACAGGCGTTCAGCGCCTGGAGCGACGCGCCGGAAAATCGGTTGCGATTGGAACGGCCCGTTCCGGAGTCGTGACGATCATCCCGGCTGGTTCGAGCGCCAGATGGGATATTCCCGGTCCTGTCGATGTCGTCCAGCTGTATCTTCCGCACGCAACGCTCGAACGCGTCGCCCGCGAAGCCGACGCGCCCATTCCCGGTGATCTTCTGGAGCGAACCGGGCATCTCGACCCTGTCACATCCGGACTGCTGATGAGCGGGGCGGATGTGTTGGAGGGCAACGCGGTTCTGGATGCACTCTTCAGGCAGCGACTGACCGATATCATCGCCACGCGCATCCTGGCCGCGCACATCGGCGAGCCGACCGCCATCGAGCCGATCATAGGCGGGCTGGCTCCCCAAGCTCTGCGACGCGCGATCGAACGCTTGCGTTCGGACAGCGATTCCGACGTCTCTCTTGCGGCGCTCGCTTCGGACGCCGGCCTGTCTCGCTTCCACTTCTGTCGTGCTTTCAAGGAAAGCACCGGTCTTTCGCCGCATAGCTGGCTGCGCCAGCATCGGCTCGAGCAGGCCATGAACACGCTGCGCGACACCGACATCTCGATCGCCACGGTGGCGGCTGAGCTTGGCTATGCCTCTCAAACCGCCTTTGCCGCCGCGTTCAGACGATTGACGGGAGAAACGCCGAGCGATTGGCGACGTCGCATGCGCTAAGCAGCAATCACTCTGCAGGCAGAGCAATCGCTCTGGCGCAACCGCAGGTCCGCTCCGCTAAATGATCAGGGTGCCCTCGATCCAATAGACGGAGACGAACAATGACCTGGAAGAACTTCGTTAGTCCGGTCAAACTCGTGCCGCGACGAAGGATGGCCGCAAGTGCCATCATGTACGGACTTTCATTGGCCGTTCGCTTCACCTCGGCAACCGGCGAGGAAGTGGAGATACCGGCGCAGTCCCTACACAACGCAAGTCCGGTGATGCCCGTCATCGACAGGGATGGCGGCCAGCTTCCGTACGCCGACTGGCGTCCGTACGCCATCGAGCCAATTTTCTTTCGTCACCGCTGGCCGCCGCCGATAGCTTCGATGCCAGGCTGTCCCTCTCCCTGAGAATTCGCAATCTCACTTCACGTCTTCGCGTCATCGGTCTCGACGATCCGCCACGAGAGTGGCGGCGGCGGTGACGCGCCCATGCCCGGAAAGCTCAATCCACAGGAGATCATCAAATGCGACTCGTCATTATCGGCGCCGGCTTTGCCGGCATGTACGCAGCACTTTCTGCCGCGCGCCTGCGGGACATTCAGGGCGCTTCGCCCAAACAACTCGAGATCGCGCTTGTTGCACCGGAGCCGACGCTCGTGGTCCGGCCCCGCCTCTACGAAAGCAAGCCGGAAACCCTGACGGCACCTCTGCAAGACGTATTGAAGGCCATCGACGTCGTCTACGTGCAAGGCAGCGCCGGGACCATTGATACCAAGTCTCGTGTGATCGAGCTCGTCACGGCCAAAGGCACGAAGCAGCCTCTCTCCTACGATCGGCTGGTCGTTGCCACCGGCAGCCGGCTTTTCCGACCGAACATCCCCGGCATCGCCGAACACGCCTTCAGCGTCGACAAGCTCGACGATGCGATTGCGCTCGAGCGGCATCTCCATGATCTGGCGGATCGGCCTGCAAGGAACGGACGCGATACGGTCGTCGTGGCCGGCGGCGGGTTCACCGGTATCGAGACGGCGACGGAGATGCCGGCGCGGCTGCGTGCGGTCCTCGGCAAGAACGCCAAGGCGCGCGTCGTCATCGTTGATCGCAACAGCACGATCGCTCACGATATGGGCGCGGATTCCCGCCCCGTCATTGAGGATGCGCTGCGCAAGCTTGGCGTGGAGACCCGCCTCGGCACCGGTGTCACCTCGCTCGACAAGTCTCGCGTCACGCTTTCCAGCGGCGAACACATCGAAGCGGAGACCGTGATCTGGGCTGCCGGCATGCGCGCCGCTCCTTTGACCGCGCAGATCCCGGCCGAGCGCGACAATCTGGGCCGCCTCCTTGTCGACCGCGACTTGCGCGTCCCTGGTGTCGCCGGCGTCTTCGCCACCGGCGACGCCGCCAAAGCAGCGTGTGATGACGTCGGCAACCACGCGCTGATGTCGTGCCAGCATGCCACGCGAATGGGCGCGTTTGCCGGCAACAATGCTGCTGCCGAACTTTTGGGTGTCGCGACCAGGCCTTATCACCAGAAGGCCTACGCCACATGCCTCGATCTGGGAGAAGCCGGCGCGATCTTCACGCGAGGCTGGGATCGGAAGCTCGAGCTCGTCGGCGACGAGGCGAAGCGGACCAAGCAGCAGATCAATACTGTCTGGATCTATCCGCCCCGAGCGGAACGCGCGGCCGCGCTGGCCTCGGCCGATCCGGAGCACGTCGGCGAGGTCTAGCTGCCTCGCGCGAAACCGGGCCGCGCCGATCGTGCGCGGGCCCGGCCCGATCTCCCCTTACCAATTGGAGCCGACCATGATGAAACACGAGACCGTGCGCGCGAGCGCGTTCGCCATGCCGCTGACCAGCCCGGCTTTCCCGCCCGGCCCCTATCGCTTCATCAATCGCGAATACTTCATCATCCAGTACCGGACAGATCCCGCGGCACTGCGCCGGATCGTTCCTGCACCACTCGAAATCACCGAACCGGTGGTGAACTATGAGTTCATCCGAATGCCGGACTCGACCGGATTCGGCGACTACACCGAAAGTGGGCAGGTCATTCCGGTGTCCTATCAGGGCAAGGCCGGCAGCTTCGTCCACCAGATGTTCCTCAACGATCATCCGCCAATTGCGGGCGGGCGCGAGCTCTGGGGCTTTCCCAAGAAGCTGGCGCAGCCGAAGCTTGAGGTCGAGACCGACACGCTGGTCGGCACCTTGAACTACGGCTCGGTCCGCATCGCGACGGGCACGATGGGCTACAAGCACCGGGCCCTCGACGCCTCGGCCGAAGCAAAAAAGCTCGCCGCACCGAATTTCCTGCTCAAGATCATTCCGCATGTCGACGGCACGCCGCGCATCTGCGAGCTGGTGCGCTTCCATCTCGAAGACATCACCGTGAAGGGCGCCTGGACTGGGCCGGCAGCGCTCGACCTGTACTCGCACGCCCTCGCCCCCGTCGCCGAGCTGCCGGTCCTCCAGGTGCTCTCGGCGAAGCATATCGTCGCCGACCTGACGCTCGGGCTCGGCACCGTGGTCCACGACTATCTGGCCTCGAACGAAATCGTGCGGCGGCGCGGATCCTCCGAAACCCTGGTCGACGCGAATGCCGGCTGATCGACATCATCCGTACCATCGGGAGTCCTCAAAATGCTGAACGTGATGCGCGAGCAAACCAATCCTGTGCCGCAGCGGAGCAATTCGCTGCCCTACGATGTCGTCGCCCTGGTGTTGCAAGGCGGCGGCGCACTCGGCGCCTATCAGGCCGGAGTCTATGAAGGCCTGCACGAGGCCGGCATCCGGCCGAACTGGCTGGCCGGCATCTCGATCGGCGCGCTCAACGCCGCAATCATCGCGGGCTCGCCCGAAGGCGAGCGTGTTGCACGCTTGCGCGAGTTCTGGGAAACCATCTGCGCGTTTTCGATCGAGTGGCCCGCCGGCGAAGGGCTCGCCAACGCCCTGCCGTTTGCGTTCGACATCAACTCGGTACGCAACGCGATGGCGGCGGCGCGGGCCTTGATCCAGGGCCAGCCTGGCTTCTTCAAGCCACGCTTCCCCTCGCCGCTCTGGTCACCGTTCTCGGGCGACTCCGCGACCAGCTTTTACGATACGGCACCCCTGCACCGGACGCTGGAAAGGCTCGTCGATTTCGACCGGCTGAACTCGGGCGACGTGCGCGTCAGCGTCGGCGCGGTCAACGTCCGCACCGGCAACCTGACCTATTTCGACACCGCCGAGCGCCGGCTGGGACCGAAGCACTTCATGGCATCGGGTGCGCTGCCGCCGGGCTTCCCCGCCGTCGAGATCGAAGGCGAGCACTATTGGGATGGCGGCGTGGTTTCGAACACGCCTTTATCTCGCGTGCTGTCCGGCGAGCCGTGTGACACGCTGACGTTCCAGATCGATCTCTGGTCGGCCAAGGGCCACGTTCCCCACGACATGATGGAAGTGTCGAGCCGGCAGAAGGACATCCAGTATTCGAGCCGCACACGCGCCGTGACCGACCAGGTGCTGCGGATGCAGAAAATGCGTCAGGCCTTGCAGCGCACGATCGCGAAATTGCCGGACGCCGCCAGGCACGATCCCGAGATCCGCGCTATCGCGGAGATGGCGCGCCATCGTTGCTACAACATCGTGCACCTGATCTATCAGACCAAGATCCACGAGGGTCATTCGAGGGATTACGAGTTCGGGCTGAGCGCGATGCGCGCTCACTGGCAGAGCGGACTGGACGATATCCGCCGCACGCTGGCCGATCCGCGACGCCTGGACCCGCCGGCTCCCGAGCTCGGCATCGTCACCCACGACGTCCATCGCCGCGACTGAATCTCACCGCCCACCTCGTTTCGGAGAATACCATGTCTTCCATTCCCTATGCTCCCGAGCAGGGTGCCAAAACCAGCCTTCGGCCATCCGGGCGGGCGATCAAGCGGGCCGCCCTCGCCTTGGCACTGGCCCTGAGCGTCGCCGCCGCGGCCGAGTTCGGCCACCACTATCTCACCATCGGCCGCTATCTGGAGACCACGGACGACGCCTACGTGAAGGCGGATTCCACGATCATCTCGCCGAAAGTGTCGGGCTATATCGCGCAGGTCCTGGTCGGCGACAACGAAGCCGTGAAGGCCGGCCAGTTGCTGGCAAAGATCGACGATCGCGATTTCCGCGCCGCGCTCGACCAGGCCGGCGCCGACGTCGCCGCATCCGACGCCGCTGTCCGCAATCTCGATGCACAGCTTGCCCTGCAGCAGCCGATCATCGAGCAAGGCACGGCCGATGTCGCTGCCGCCACGGCCAATCTGAAATTCGCGCAGGAAGAGCAGGTCCGATACGACGGGCTGATGAAGACGGGCTCCGGCACGGTGCAGCGCGCGCAGCAGACCGATGCGGCGCTGCGCGCTGCCGCCGCCCAATTGCAGCACGCCAAGTCGGGCCTGCTCGCGGCCGAGCGCAAGGTCGACGTGCTCTCCACCGAACGCGCCAGGGCAGTCGCGCAGCGCGACCGCGCCCGTGCGGTCGAGCAGCAGGCGGCATTGAACCTTTCCTACACCGGCATCATCGCGCCGGTCGACGGCACCGTCGGTGCGCGCTCACTCCGGGTCGGGCAGTTCGTCCAGGCCGGTACGCAGCTGATGGCCGTCGTTCCGCTCGATGCCGTGTACATCGTCGCCAATTTCAAGGAAACCCAGCTCACCCATGTGCGCAGCGGCCAACCCGTCGAGTTGACGATCGACAGCTTCCGCAGCACCAGGCTGCGCGGCCATGTCGACAGCCTGTCCCCGGCAAGCGGCCTGGAGTTCGCGCTGCTGCCGCCCGACAACGCGACCGGCAACTTCACCAAGATCGTACAGCGCATGCCGGTAAAAATCGTCCTCGACGACCGCAGCCTGAGCGGCCTGCTCCGTCCCGGCATGTCGGCCGAGCCGACCATCAACACCAAATCGGCGGCGATCGCCGAACGCGAAAGCAAGAAGCGCCTTGCATCGCGCCGCCCCGAGCCTCGCAGTTGAATGAACACGCGTCCCTGGCGGTTGTGTCCTCCCGGACAGTCCGTTCAGGCAATGCTTCTCTCGCAAGTGACGAGCAGACAACCATGACCACACTGCAACCGGCCATCGATGCCGTGCCCGCCGGCGAAGGCGAGCGGTCCGTCACCACACCGGCCCCGGCGGTCTCCGCCAAGACCTGGATCGCCATCGCCGGCGCCACGCTCGGCGCCTTCATGGCGGTGCTCAACATCCAGATCGTCAACGCTTCGCTGGCTGACATCCAGGGCGCGATCGGGGCCGGCATCGATGATGGCGGCTGGATCTCGACCTCCTACCTGATTGCCGAGATTGTGGTGATTCCGCTGTCCGGCTGGCTGGCGCAGGCGTTCTCGATCCGCATCTATCTCCTGACCAATGCGACGTTGTTCCTGGTGTTCTCGGCGGCCTGCGCGCTGGCGCAAAACCTGTCGCAGATGATCGTGTTGCGCGCCGTGCAGGGCTTTACCGGTGGCGTGCTGATCCCGATGGCGTTCACGCTCATCATCGCGCTGTTGCCAAAGGCGAAGCAGCCGATCGGGCTGGCGCTGTTTGCGATCTCCGCGACCTTTGCGCCCGCGATCGGGCCGACCATCGGCGGCTATCTCACCGAGAACTGGGGCTGGCAGTACATCTTCTACGTCAACCTGGTGCCGGGCGCGGTCATGATCGGCTTGCTGTTCGTCTCGCTCGAGTCGCAACCGATGAAGCTGTCGCTGCTGCACGAGGGCGATTGGGCCGGGATTGCCACCATGGCGATCGGCCTCGCCGCGCTACAGACCGTGCTCGAGGAAGGCAACAAGGACGACTGGTTCGGCTCGTCGTTCATCGTCAAGCTGTCGATTGTCGCGGCGATCGCGCTGTCGGCCTTCCTGTGGATCGAGCTGGCGGCGAGGAAGCCGCTGCTGAACCTCCGCCTCCTGGCGCGTCGCAATTTCGGTTTCGGTATCCTCGCCAATTTCCTGCTCGGCATCGCGCTCTACGGCTCGGTCTTCATCCTGCCGGTCTATCTATCGCGCATCCAGGGCTACAACGCCGAGCAGATCGGCATGGTGCTGGCGTGGACCGGGCTGCCGCAGCTGTTGCTGATCCCGCTGGTGCCGCAGCTGTTACGGCGCTTCGACGCGCGGCTCATCATCGGTATCGGCTTTGCGCTGTTCGCAGCCTCCAACTTCATGAACATCTCGATGACCAACGACTACGCCACCGACCAGCTCTTCTGGCCGAACGTCGTCCGCGCCTTCGGTCAGGCGCTGGTGTTCGCCCCGCTGTCCGCTGTCGCGACATCGGGCATCGAGGCGGAGAACGCGGGTTCGGCCTCGGGCCTGTTCAACATGATGCGTAACCTCGGCGGCGCCGTCGGCATCGCGCTGCTGCAAACGCTGCTCACCAAGCGCGAGCAATATCACTCCAACGTGCTGACGCAGTCGGTCTCGCTGCTGGAGCAGGCCACACAGGCCAGACTCGAGAAGCTGACGCAGTATTTCATGAGCCACGGCGTGACCGATCGCATCGACGCCGCTCACCGCGCCTATGTCGCGATTGGCAAGATCGTGCAGAAGCAGGCCTTCATCCTGGCTTTCGGCGACATGTTCTACCTGCTCGGTGTCGCGCTGATCGTCGCACTCGCCGCGTCCATGATGCTGAAGAAACCCGGCCAGATCGAGGCCGGCGGCACCCACTAGTCCCCCACCCCACCTGACGTCGAAAGGAACACGCATGTTGAAGGATAAGGTCGCTATCGTCACCGGATCGACCAGCGGTATCGGGCTCGGAATCGCCAGAGAGTTGGCCAGGCTCAGCGTCAACCTCGTGTTGAACGGCTTCGGCGACCCCGGCGAGATCGAAGCCATCCGCAGCGGGATCGAACGCGAGCACGGCGTGCGCGTGGTCTACGACGGCGCCGATATGTCGAAGGGCGATGCCGTGCGCCGATTGATCGCCGCGACAATCGAGACGTTCGGACGCCTCGACATCCTCGTGAACAATGCCGGCATCCAGTTCACCGCGCCGGTGGAAGAATTTCCGTCGGCCAAGTGGCATGCGATCCTGGACATCAATCTGTCGGCCGCGTTTCACGGCATCGCGGCGGCGGTGCCCCAGATGAAGAAGCAGCGCTGGGGCCGGATCGTCAACATCGCCTCCACCCACGGCCTCGTCGCATCGACACACAAGGCCGCCTACGTCGCCGCCAAGCACGGGTTGATCGGCCTGACCAAGGTGGTTGGCCTGGAGACCGCCGGCAGCGGCGTGACCTGCAACGCAGTCTGTCCCGGCTGGGTGCGGACGCCCTTGGTCGAAAAGCAGATCAGCGACATCGCCGCACAGAAGAACATCAGCCAAAAGGACGCCGCCACGACACTCCTGGGCGAGAAACAACCGTCGTCCGAGTTCGTCTCTCCGGAGCAGCTTGGAGGCACCGTGGCCTTCCTGTGCTCGCCCGCGGCGGACCAGATCACGGGCACCGCGATCGCGGTCGATGGCGGATGGACGGCACAGTAGCCGGCGGTCAGTGAGCGGCCCATGCGAACGGCCAGCATCGGAGTAGCCAAAGATGTCCCTGCTCGCCAGAGACCTCCTCATGCTGCAAAGGTCCGCGGATTCAGCGGATGACGCAACGGAGCTGTCGCGCCTGGAGGCGCGACTGCCACCGTTGCTCAGCGTCATCGCCGGAATGGTCGACTTCACCGGCTTCTTCACGCTGGGTCATATCTTCACGGCTCACGTGACCGGCAACATCGTGCTGGCCGCCGTCGTTGCCGTCGATGGCGGCTCGTTTCATTGGGCACAGCTGTTGGCGATTCCCGTTTTCATGTTGACCTTGGCGACCGTCTGGCTGATCGCCCAAGCTTCCGGCCGGCACGGTTCGAGCCTGGCGCGACTGTTGCTTCGGGTTCAGTTCCTCGTGCTGGCCGCGTTGTTGATCTTCAGCGTCATCACAAGGCCGTCTGCCGATGCGGCTGGATCCCGGGCCGGCGCGGCCGCGATGATCGCCGTGTCGGCCATGGCCTGCCAGTACGCGCTCCTTCGCCTCGCTCTGCCGGGCGCGATCTCGACCGCGGTGATGACCGGCAATCTGGCCAATGCCGTCTTGTCGGCGATGGACCTGCTCGCTCCACGCACCCCTCTGCTGCCGCATGATTCAACGCCGCTGGGTCGCTCGCTCCATCGTTTGCTCGGCTTCATCTTCGGCTGTGTCGCCGCCGCGGCGGCTGTTTCAGTGCTGGGAGACTGGGCCTGGTCCCTTCCGGCAGCCTTGTCTGCCGTCGCGGTCGCGGTGCGTTAGCGGGTCTGACTCAATATGCATACCGCAGCCGAAGCGCGGCATGATCGACCATCGACCTGTGGCTTAATCGGCAATCCTGCCATCCACGCACGTAACGCAAGCGCCGCCAACGCTGATCTCGCCGTCTGCCTCGATCGCCAAGGCGATGCGGCCATCGCGCCCGACGCAGCGCCCCTGCGCCGCCGTGTAGCTCGTCCCGGCCTTGAGGAGACCGCGGTCGCGATGGAACACGGCGATGGCACCGTTTCCACTGCCGCATACCGGGTCCTCCTCGACGCCGCATGATGGTGCAAAAGAACGCACCTCGATAGCCGCCTCGCCATCAGCGTGACGGCCAAAAAGCGAGAGCCCGGTCACACCGAGCCGCTTCTCGAAGGCAGCCGAGCGCCGGAAGTCCGGGGTCAGCGCGAGCACACTGTCCGCGTCGGCAAGTTGCGCGACGACCCAGACGGCCCCGACATCCACGATCGCTGGAGCCACCTCGCGAACGACCCGATGCCCGATGACTGCCTCCAATTCGTCGACGTCTGCGGCTGAAAGAGCCGTGACCTTCGCCGGCGGCAACGCAAGCGTCAGACGCCTCTCCGCGCCGTCGCCCTCCACGGCAATCCGCACCAGCCCGACACCGCATTCCTGGACGAGACGACCGCCCGGGGGCATCACGCGGCCTGCCTCCAACACGGCATGGGCGCTGCCGAGCGTCGGATGCCCGGCAAACGGCAGTTCGCTGCGGGGGGTAAAAATGCGCAGGCGGTAGTCCGCCTCGGAACTCGTGGGCGGCAAGAGAAATGTCGTTTCCGACAGGTTCGTCCAGCGGGCAATTGCCTGCATTTCGGCCGTCGCCAGCCCCTCGGCATCAAGGACGACTGCGACGGGGTTTCCCAGGAAGGGTTTGGAGGAGAAAGCGTCGACGACTTTGTAGGCTCTCATGACTCTCGCTCTGCGGTTTGCCATCGCAGTGTTAACGCTTGACCTGCCCCGCTTGTAAAGGGCTCGAGGCTATCGCGCGACAACCGTGACGATGGTTCGGCAGAAATCGAAAATGAACCGGCCATAGAGAGCGCCGGATCCCGGATCTGACGATGCCAGGCGATAGGAGTTACCGAGAGCACGGGCGATCTCCAGCACGCCCGTGACTTCATGCTGCGTCATCGCCAGGTGAATGCCGGCCAGCGGCAGCATCAGGGCCTCAATGCCAACACTGCTCATGACGGCCCAACTTCGGCGCGAGGCAGCGGCAGGAATTGCGCAAGGTAGGCGCTCCTCCATTGATAAGGCGTATCGCCGGCGAAACGCTTGAATACCGTCGTGAAATGCGCCTGAGTCTGGAATCCGACGGTCAAGGCAACGTCGACCAGCGAGACGTCGGCGCGCCTCAGCAGTTCCTGGGCGCGTTCGATCCGCCGCTTCAGCAGAAAGTCGTGAGGCCGCATGCCGACGGCCGCGCGGAACTGCGCGGCAAAGTGCATGCGGCTGAGGCCGGCGACCGCCGCCAGATGCTGCAAGGTGATCTTGCCAGCCAAATTCTCGTCGACATATTGCAGCACGCGCTTGAGGCGCCATTTTTGCAACGACCGCACAGACCGGCACCGCTCGTCGGCCTGATCGGTCTCGTTGCGCGCGACGGCCGTCGGCCGGCTGGCTCTGCGGGTCAGGATGGCAAGACGCAAGGCGTCCGCAAGGATGGCGGAGTGAGGATGATGGGCCGCTTCGGTTGCCGCGAGCGCATCGGAGAGGCTTCGCATCACCGGGTCCGGGAACTCGCCTGCACCGGCCTCCCGATCGGTCTCGACGGAGATGCGCGCGAGGCGTTTCGCCGATACCCTGAAGCTGGGCCCGTCGCCGGCGCATCTCCGCACGCCCGGCGGGGGCGTCTCGATGGCCAGAGCAACATCGAGGTGAACGAGGGACAGCGTCATCGCCTTTTCGCCGGCGCGATCCGGACGTTCCGCAAGCCCGGACTGGC
Source organism: Bradyrhizobium sp. LA6.8 (assembly GCF_040547935.1). Lineage (NCBI taxonomy): Bacteria > Pseudomonadati > Pseudomonadota > Alphaproteobacteria > Hyphomicrobiales > Nitrobacteraceae > Bradyrhizobium > Bradyrhizobium sp. LA6.8. The sequence goes on along the minus strand of NZ_JBEPQQ010000001.1, from coordinate 702,572 downwards.
AACCATCGATGGCCGAGACGCCGATCGAGCCGACGACATGATCCTTCGCGCCTAGCGGGTGTGACATCTGTAGCGACATCGTCGAACTCCTTGTCCCATTTTCGATCCGGCGAGACCCAATGGCTCGTCCGAATGTGGGAGCAGAGTAGTTCGGCGGTCCCCGCGCTCCATTCTACGCGCGGGTGCACCGGATAGGTTCTCGGGTTGATCGCGTCATACCTAGGTATGACCGCGGCGTCGCCGGCCGCACGGGCGTCCCGTTCGCCGCGATGGCGGAACTGATCTCGCCCTGCGGTAAGTTGACGCGCTCGCCAATGGTCGGAAACTCACGCAAAACCCCGTTTTTGCCGGGGAATGTGCCTCATCGGCACGCGCGCGGGATCAAACCGCGGCAACGTCTTTCAAGAGAGCACGAAAATCATGTTGCCGCATGTTGTCGGCCCGATCAAATCGCGGCATCAACGTGACCGAAAATGAGCAGAGCGACCACCAGCGACGATGACCAGTCTTGATCGGGCCACGGGTTCATCGATGAGCCGCGCCGGCTTGCGGTTCTGGTCTGCCGTCCTCGCTTTCGCGGTTTTCCTGGTCGATGTGCTGACGCCGCTCGAGGGCGCGGTCGCGGTTCTCTACGTGGTTGCGATCCTGCTCGCGGCGAGGACGCACCGGCTTAACGACATCATCGCCGCCGCTGTCGGCTGCAGCGTCCTGACCATAACCGCCTATCTACTGTCGCACGATCTGGAGGCGATCGCCTCGCCTGCCCTTCGTGCGCTGGTGAGCCTCGCAGCCATCGGAATCACGACCTTGCTGGCGCTCCAGAATCAGGCGGCGACGAAGCGCCTCGCGGCGCAGGCGCGCCTGCTCAATCTCTCGCATGACATGATCTTCGTCAGGGATCGCGGCGGCGTGATCAGTTTCTGGAACAGGGCCGCGGAACAGGCCTACGGCTGGTCGGCCGACGAGGCGGTCGGGCAACTCGCCGACGCGCTGCTGAGAACCAAATATCCCGACCGGCGAGAGGCCATCGAGGCCGGCCTGCTCGACATCGGCCGATGGGAAGGCAGGCTGGAGCAGCGGACGAAGGCCGGCGGCGCACTCACCGTCGATGCAAGATGGGCGCTCCAGCACGACCATCTCGGCAAACCCGTTGGAGTCCTTGAAACCCACACCGACGTCACGGACCGCGTCGCGGCACATAACGCGCTGGTGCAGAGCGAGCAGCGATACCGCCGGATGTTCGACGCAAGCCGGGTCGGCGTCGTCGAGGAGGATTGGAGCGCAGTGCGGACCGCGCTGAATTCGCTGGAGACCGGAGGCGCCACGTTGCGGGACTACCTTGCACGAAATCCTGAATTCGTGCGGCATGCCCGCCAGCTCACCAGAATCTCCGACGTCAATCCGGCCCTCCAGAAGATGGCGGGAGCAAGCGGCTCTGCGGCCTTCATCGCGAACGTGGACAGGCTTCTGGGCGAGAACGACCGCAGTTTCCTCGGCGCGCTGGTCGCATTCGCGGAAGGAGAGCGGTTCCACGAAGGCGAGACCGATCTCGTGAGCCTCGACGGACGCAAGGTTCCCGTCCTGTTTACGATCACCTTTCCGGCTGAGCCCGACGGAGATCGCAACGTGCTCGCCTTCGTCATCGACATCACCGAGCGCAAGCAGGCACAGGATGCGCTGCTCGCGGCGCAGGCGGAGCTGGCGCATGCCGCGCGCGTCGCCACCCTCGGCGAGCTCAGCGCGTCCATTGCCCACGAGGTGAATCAGCCTCTGGCAGCGATCGTCACCAGCGGCGAGGCTGGCTTGCGGTGGCTGCGCCGCGACGTGCCCGATCTCAAGGAGGTTGCGACGACGATCGGTCACGTCGTTGCTCAGGGCCGCCGCGCCAGCGAGATCGTGACCCGGATCCGGACTTTCCTGAAGAAGGCCCCTACCCAGCAGGATCTGCTGCAGATCGACGAGATCATCGAGGAAGCGACCCTCCTGGTCGCGCGCGAGCTCGTCAAGGACGACGTCACCCTCATCGTCAAGACGGAGCATGGCCTGCCGCCGGTTCGTGGCGACCGGGTCCAGCTTCAGCAGGTCCTGGTCAATCTTCTGATCAATGCCGGCCAAGCCATGTCAGGCCGGCCGGGTTCCCGCACCGTCACGCTGCGCGCCGGAACCGTGGACGGTGAAAACCTCGCCATCACGGTCGAGGACAGCGGCCCGGGCATCCAGCCTGACGACCTGCCGCGCCTGTTTGATCCGTTCTTCACCACCAAGGGCGGCGGCATGGGCATGGGACTTGCGATCTGCCGAACGACGGTGGAAGCTCACGGCGGCCGATTGTCCGTGGAGAGCTCTCCGGGCTCGGGCGCGAAATTTCACCTGACACTGCCATTTAGCCAAGAACACGCCTTGCCATGACACGACCAAACCAAGCGCAACCGCCGGCCCAATCCTCCAGTTCAGTCGTCATCATCGTTGATGACGACGCGAGCATTCGTGCCTCGCTCGACAGCCTGTTCCGATCCGTCGGCCTCGAGACACGCCTGTTCGGCTCACCGGCCGAGCTGCTTGGCGGCGTCATGCCCGACAAACCGGCCTGCATCGTGCTGGACGTCCGGCTCCCGGGCGTGAGCGGCCTCGATCTCCAGGGTCAACTGACCCGCCAGGGCATCAGATATCCGATCATCTTCATGACCGGTCATGGGGACATCCCAATGTCGGTGCGCGCCATGAAGGCGGGCGCCGTGGATTTCCTGTCCAAGCCGTTTCGCGATCAGGACATGCTCGACGCCGTGACGGCAGCCCTCGAGCGCGATGCGCAGCGCCGCGCGGAAGCCGCGACGAAGGAAGATATCCGCATCCAGTATGAGAGCCTGACGGCGCGCGAGCGCGAGGTGATGGGCCATGTGACCGCCGGCTTGATGAACAAGCAGGTGGCAGGCCTGATCGGCCTCAGCGAGATCACCGTCAAGATTCACCGCGGCAACGTCATGCGCAAGATGGAGGTCCGGTCGCTGGCCGACCTCGTTCGCAAGGCCGAAGCGCTCGGGATTTCCCAGAACCGAAAGACTACGGACCAAACCTGAGTATAATTCCGGCGGGACTGCCGCACGGTGCATAAGGCCCCATCGGCCGCCCAATGGGAGATATCCTCCCTGCGGAACACAGCGGTCAGGATGTGTGCCAATGGCCAAAACCCCGGTGATTGCGATCGTGGACGACGACGAAGGCGTGCGCGCGTCGCTGGCGAGCCTCGTGCGTTCGCTCGGCTATGAAGCCCACGCCTACGAGTCCGGCGTCGCCTTCCTGCGGGAACCGGCGGGAGAAGATCCGGCCTGCATGATCGCCGACGTTCAGATGCCGGTCATTACCGGCGATGAATTGCAGGCGCGCCTGGTTGCCTCCGGCCGCCATTTCCCGATCATTTTCATGACCGCTTTCCCCAGCGAACCCGTGCGCCAGCGCGTCATGGCAGCCGGCGCGCATTGCTATCTCGGAAAGCCGTCCAGCGGCGACGAGATCATCCGCCGCCTCGAAGAGGCCCTGGCGGGCCACGCGCCGCAATAGTCGGGCCCCGGCTCGGGCAAACTGCGCCTTCCCGGCGTGCGTTCCCGAAAGCAGGTTGATGGACCGAAAATACCGGCCGGCACAGCTCATGCTCCCCTTTGATTTCGCGACGCCGGCAGGCCGCACGCTTTGCCGCGCATGGAGGGAGCATAATTGCCAGGTGACGCCACCAGCGCTGCCGACGACATCCGCCCGCGGGTCTTCGCCGGCTTCCCGGTGAGTTCCTGGGCGTTCGCGCTGCGCGTCCTGCTGGCAATGCTCCTCGCACTCTATGTGAGCTTCTGGCTCGAACTCGAATCCCCCTCGTCGGCAGCCGTCACCGTGGCAATCCTGGCGCTGCCCACGCGCGCGCAGGGCATGGAAAAGGCAGGCTACCGGCTCCTCGCAACCGCCATCGGCGTGATCGCATCGATCGCCATCGCCGGCACCTTTTCCCAAACCGGCGCGCTCCTGCCCGCAGTGTTGGGGATCTGGGTCGGACTTTGCGTCTACGTCGCCGGGATGCTGGACGGCAATCGCGCTTATGCGGCGGCTCTCAGCTGCATCACCGTTGCCCTGATTGCCATTCAGCAGATCGACAGCCCGTTGCAGGTGTTTCCGACCGGCGTCGCCCGGGGCGCCGCCATCGCCATCGGCGTCCTCGCGGTCGCTCTGGTCAACGAGGTGCTCGCCGCGCCGGACTATCATCCGGTTCTGGCGAGCCGCCTCGAAACACTGCATCGCCGGGTCACGGAGTTCGCGCAACGCGCCGTCCGCGGTGAAGCTTCATCCGCGACCGCTGCTGCGGACATGTTGCGCGATGTCGCGGCCCTGCATCCGGAGATCGCGAGCCTCGTCACGGAGTCGATCAGCGGCCCGGCCAGAACCGCAGCCGCACGCTCTGCGATGGTGGGCCTCGTGAGCGAGCTCGCGCTCTCCCGTACGCTTGCCGCGCTGCCGGCCGCATCCGCGACGTCCCGGGACGACCGAAACCCCGACGCCTCCGGCCTGATCGCGATCTGCCGGACCCATCTGCGCGATCAGATCATCCGCAGGAATGCAGACGTGCGCGACAGCCTCGAGGCACTGCGGGCCGGAAACCATCCACTCCGGCAATGGCGCGCGCCGCTTTACCGCTCGCCTCGCATTGCAGCGGCAGCCGGCGTCAGGGCCGCGATCCACTTCATCCTCATTGCAATCATCTTCGTGATGGCGGGATGGCCGACCACCGCGCTCTGCCTCTCGCTTGCCGCAGTGATCATCGGCCTCAGCGCGACGGCTCCGGATCCGCGCGCCTTCACGACACTGGCGGTTTTTGCCATGCCGATCGCATGCCTGCTGGCCGGCGTCCTGAAATACCTCGTCTTCAACGGCGTATCCGAGTTCCAACTGCTGGCGATCGGCCTTGCGCCTCTCGTGATCGGCGCAGCGCTGCTGATCACGCTGCCGAGCGGCGTCCTGCCGCCGCTCGGCCGGCTCTCCCTCGTGTTCACGCTTGTCATTCTCGCACCGAGCAATCCGCAGAGCTACGACCCCGACGTATTCCTTGTGACGTGTCTGTTTGCCCAGCTTTCCTCGGTTCTGGTCTTCGCGGCGCAGCTCCTGCTGCCGTCCTTGTCCGGCGAACGGAGGATCCGGCTGCTGCTGGACGAGGCCCATCGCGAGCTGAGCCGCCTCGATTCCGGGCGAGCCCGGCATCTCGCGCCGGAGGAAGCCGCGTTTCGCGATGCCGCCCGGATCGAGCAGATCCTGACGACGAAGGGCGCCACGGCACCTCCCCCTCGGGTCGTCGCGGAAGCGCTGCGCTGCTTCGACGAGGCCGTGGTGCTGCGACGGTGCCATGCCGAACTGGACCGCCTGGCCGAGACCTCACTCGGCGACGCGGCGCGCGCCGCGCGAGCCGCGCTCACCCTACGGGATGGAGGCGCAATCCTGACTGCCGCCGAGGCGCTGCGCCAGACGGCTGCCCAAGGCAACCTGTCCGTCGAGCCGGTGCTCGCCGCGCTCGTTCCGGCCAGCATCGTCCTCGAACCATGGCGGAGTTTCGCCGGTTCCGGCCAGGGGACGCATCCGTGACGAATACTTATCGTGAACTCGTCGTGGGCGGCGTGCTGATCGCCCCGATCGTGTCCTATGCGGCCACGGCGCTGCTCGCATTCCTGCTGCTCCGCCCGGTGCTGCGCTTCGTGGGTTTTACAAGAATCTTCAGCAACCCGTCGCTGGCCGAGCTCTGCCTCTACGTGTCGATCTTCGGCCTGCTCGCGCTCTTTTGCTAAGGAGACAATCATGGACGCGGCTCTGCCTCGAGATGCGGCCTTTCCGCCCCACCCCGAATCTTCAGCCGAAGCACGGGCGGGCGCAGCCGACGCCGTCGCGTGTTCCAGCCTGACGGAGGCCGCGGCGCGCGCGACCAGCGACCGCGCCGCGAACGATGGCGAAGCTTCCCGGCAGGCGACGCCATTGACGCGGTCGCTGCGCAAGGCCGCCGGGCGTTTCATGGCCGGCGTCGGCAAGCATTTCGCCACTCTTGCCATCGCCCTGGTCGCCATCCTGATATCGGTTGCAACCTGGCAGCACTATGTCACCGCGCCCTGGACGCGCAATGGCAGCGTGCGCGTGCAGGTCGCCAATGTCGCGCCGCAGATCGCAGGCAAAATCGTGGAGCTGCGGGTGGCCGACAACCAGTTCGTCCACAAGGGTGACTTGCTCTACGTCATCGATCCCTTCGACTTCGACGTAGCCGTTCGCATCGGCAAGGCCCTCGTCGACCAGCGGGCGGCGGACCTCGAGGTGAAGCAGGCCGAGTCCGACCGGCGCCGGCGTCTGTCCGACCTCGCGACGACGCCAGAGGAGCAGCAGATCTTCGCCGGCAATGCCTCGCAGGCGAAGGCCGCCTACGCAGCGGCCGCTCACCAGCTTGCACAGGCGGAATTGAACCTGAAGCGCACCAATGTGCTCAGCCCCGTCGACGGCTATGTCACCAATCTCCTGCTACGCGTCGGCGACTATGCGCTGACCGGCGTCACCAACGTCTCCATCATCGATTCCAACAGCTTCTGGATCGACGGTTATTTCGAGGAAACCAAGATGGCGCATGTCTGCGTCGGCGATCGCGTCGAGGCACAGCTCATCGGTTACTCCAAGCCGATCCTGGGACATGTGAAAACCGTGACCCGCGGCATCAGCCCGTCAAACGCCGCGGCGGGCACGCAAGGTCTGCCCAACGTGGACCCGATCTACACCTGGGTGCGGCTTGCACAGCGCATACCGGTTCGTGTCGCCATCGACACGGTGCCGCCGGGCGTGCCGTTGGTCTCCGGCATGACGGCCACGGTGACGATCCGGCAGCCCAATGCGGTCGATCGCCAGACCTGGCCTCATCGGCTCCGCACGACCTTCGTGGACCCAATGTTCGATGTGTTCGGCGCAGGAGATCCGCCGCGCCCCAACTGCCTCCAATCCCCATCCCAGCAGCCTCCCGAGGTGACGGCGCTTCCCTACGCGCGGGTGCCCGCAATTCCGCCGGCGGAGAAGATCGCGCCCGGCCTCACCCCGGGCATCGATGCCTCGCCACGCCTTCCCTGAATCCGGTCAGATCGCCCGACCTGAAGAGAGCTGCATCGCGCCGCAACATCGGAGCTCACAGCGCAGGCCTTTGATTTTTCTTGCTTAATTCGGAGTTTCGCGACGTTCCGACGCACCTGCAGCTTTCGCAAAATCTAACACGATTTCAGCAACGCTAACGGGCCTTGTGGCGGCATCAGACATATCGTTCGAGCGTCAACCAATGGCATTCAGCAGCCGTCACGGCGGCAGCGGAATCCAAAAGACGGGACGAACGATGCTCACCGATATGCAAGCGGCCGGCGCCCGATTGACACATCAACCCGGCGCCCGCGAACCGGATTTCTCTCAGGGGGCACGCGCATTCCCCCACGAACGAAAATGGCGCCAGCCCGAGCAACGCGCAGGCGTCGCGCGCGAGGACATCACGATCTCGCGCTTTACCTATGCCCAGACGGCCGTCAGGCGCGAGGATGCAACGACGCCTCCCGACCGGTATTTCTTCTCGATCGCCCTGAAGAGCACACGTCTCAAGCTGACCAGAGGCAGTCAGACCATTTTCGACGGCGCCATGCCGGCAGGTACGCTCTATGTCGGCGCGCCGTCGAAGCCGCTCCGCGCGCAGTTTCTTGCGCCGTGCGATTTCCTGCACTTCCACATCTCGGCCAATTGCTTTCCATCTCCACAGCAGGGAACGGAGCCGCTCGCGCCCGAATGCCTGAACGATCTCCTTCTGTTGCGCGACCCGTTCGCCGAGCAGCTCGCAAAGGCGCTGACCGAACAAGGCCATTCGGCCGATCGCGAATTTGCGTGCTGCATCGCCCAGACGCTGGTGATGCACGTCGCTCGGCGCGAACCCCCGCGTACGAAAGTCAACGCTTTGCCGAAATGGCGGCTCCGACGCGTCGAGGAGTATGTCAGGGCGCGCTTCGACCACTCCATCAGCCTGTCCGACCTCGCCGGCGTCGCGGGATTGTCCCGGATGCACTTCGCAGCGCAGTTTCGCGCCGCGACTGGATACCGGCCGCGCGAGTATCTCCTGCAACAGCGCATCGAGCATGCAAAATCTCTCCTGTCGAATACCGAGACGCCGCTGGTCGAGGCGGCGCTGGCCGTCGGTTTCTGCACGCAGGCGCATTTCTCGACCGTCTTCAAACGTCTGACAGGCGACACGCCGGCACGTTGGCGATGCACCAGCCGGAACGCATTGGCGTCACCCAGGCTAGCCGAATGCGACCCGGTTCCGTCACGCGAGCCGGTGTCTCATGTCCTGCCGGCGGACCTTCGTGAATCATGCGAAATGAGAAACAGCGTGGGGACGTGAAATACTTTGCACGCCGGATCGGCGACGCTGGCAGTGTTAGTGACTGAGACCCCCAAGTCACGGCTCGAGCCTTCTCCTCCCAGGCATGCGAGCATTGGGCCGTCCTCCCCACAAGGACGGCCCCTTTTTTTGCCTCGCCGCACGTCGATCCGGAGCGCGCCGTCCGTCCGATTCCGGAACGAAGCTGTTACCATTTCAGTCGCTGAGATGCCGCGCAAGCCAGTTACGCACGCCCTGAAGACTCCTGAAATCGTCCAGCGACCGCACCGGAAGGCCGGGCTCGATGCTCGCAACCATCCGGCTCAGTGCATGTCCAGGTCCAAATTCGAGAAATGCCGTGGCACCCGCTTCGAGACAGCTTTGCAGGCAATTTCCCCACTGCACGGTTTGCGAGATCTGCGCGGCGAGCTTGTCGTGGCCCGCCTCGGCGGAGACGACCGAACCGCCATCGATGCCGCTCAGGATGCGCGCACCGGCGGCCGACGGGAACGCCACCGGCGCCGACCGCAAGACTTCGCGAAACACGACCGACGCCTCGGCGAGCCGTCCGGTGTGGGAGGCAACCCGAACCGGCAGATCGACGATCCTTGTGGCGCGCATCGCCCTCGCCTCTCCGGCAATTCCGTTCAATGCCTCCCGGCCACCGCCGATCACGAAGGCATCGCCTGGATTGACGATGGCGATCGCCGCACCGTGGCGCTCGCAAAGGCGCTTAATATCGTCATGTGAAAGACCGCGGACAAAGATCAGCCCGTCACCGGCGCAGGTGGCGGCGTCCATCGCTTCCGCGCGGCGCACTGCGAGGTCGAGCGTGAGGACCGGTTCGAACAGATCTCCCACGCCCCATGCCGCCACCTCACCGACGCTATAGCCTGCGATGATGGCGCCATGTGGAATGATGTCCCCGAGCCCGGCAGCGGCGGCCAGTGCCTGCAACGTGCATAGAATCTGGCCGGACCGGTTGCGATGCAGAGCCTCGTCAGATTCGCTGCGCACGAAATCACGCGGATCCCTGCCGCCCAGCAACGTTGCCGCGTGTGCAAACAGGTGCGTCGCTTCCGGCGCATCGCCCGTCAGGGCGAACATGTCCCGATGCTGTCCGCCTTGTCCCGAGCACAGGATCGCAAGTGTCATGATCGCCGCCTAGTGCGGAAAGAGCACGGCGATCGCGACCGCCATGGTCGCGACGCTGAATCCGGTGCTCGAAATGACCATCGATCCGACCGCTGCCGAGTCCAGCCGGTAGTTGACCGCAAACAGGATGCCGAAAAAGCCGGAAGGCACCGCGGCGAGCAGAATGGCCGTCCTCGCTGTGTCGGGAGCGATTGGAAAGACGTGAGTGATTGCAACGGCTGCGAGCGGCCGAACCACGTCCGCGGCCACGGTTGCGGCCGCGATCTTCCAGTCCAGGCGGAACGACTGTGCCGACAGGATGGCTCCGGTCAGGAACAGCGCGACGCCGGCGGCCGAACTCCCGATCAGCGCGAGGCACGCATGAGCGAGCGCATCGAGGCTCAGATCCGACACCGAAAACAGGATGCCGAACACGGGCGCGAGCACGACCGGCTTGGTGATCGCACGTCCCACCGCCGTCAGCATCTGCCGCGCCGCCATTTCCTCGCCACGGGACCTGGCGGCGTCCATTTCCGCCATGATCAGGGTCACCGGGCTGATGAGGACCGAACCGGTTGCCAATGCGACGGCGACCGGAACGGCGCCCGCCTGTCCCGCGACGGATGTCAGGATTGGAAGACCGACGCCGGCAAGATTTGGAAAGCCAACCGTGAGTGCCTGAATCGACGCATCGGGCCGCGACACCTTGAACAACCTGCGCGCGGCAAGATACCAGGCGGCATAGAGCAACGACATCGTTATGCCGAGCACCAGAAAGAGCGGAACCTGCTCGATCATCTCGCTGCGCGACGCCGAGGCGGTCGCGGCGAACAACGACGCCGGCACGGCGAAATCCATCACGAGTGCGTTGAGAGCATCGACATGAAGATTGTCGACGACATGAAACCTTCCGGCGGCGTATCCAAGCAGCAAGACAAAGAACACCGGCACCAGCGCCATCAGGATTGCATTGGACATCATGGCCCCGGCGCGTCGTGGGCATCGACGAAGAGCGACATCGCAAGCAGGTCAGCCGAGCCACCGGGACTGAGACGACGGGCGACGAAGCTTTCATGGATCCATCGCGCGCTGACGCGCCAGCCGGGAGCGCGCACGCCGCCGGTGTCGATGAAGCGACGTGCCGCGCGACGCGCAAAACGAAGCCCCTCGAGCCCGCCACGATGCAGCAGATTCGTGTCTTCCACGGACGCAATCAGGGCAAAGCACGCTTCGACCCGAGCCGCTTCCGCATCCTCGGGCGTGGCAGGCATTGTTCTCCGCAGGGCCGGCAAGCCGATCCGGTAGACGCTGGGAAACCCGCTCGCCGCCTCGATACGGGCTCCGCCCGCGCGAAAGCGGCGGCGAGCAGCGCTGCCATGGCTGTGCAGCAACACCGGACCGTCGAGTACGCTGGCGCCCCAGAGGCGTGCCACGACGTCGCCGAGCGGAAGTGCCGGATCGACCAGCCCGCCGGCCCTCGCACCGGCCGCCGCGCACAACAGGCCAAGACCGAAGATCGCGCCCCGATGCGTATTGACGCCCGCGGTCGCCTCGAGCATCGCCCGTTCGGCCTCCAGGCCGATGACCCGCAGCACTCCCATGCCGCAGCCGAGCGCGCCCGCTTCGGCAAGACTTTGAAGATAAGGCCTGATGGCCGCAGCGCTGCGACGAAACGTGCCGGCATCCATGTCGACGTGACTACCATTGTCGACATGGCTCACGAGCCCCGGCTTGGGCCAGGTTTCCAGCTCCATGGCAAGGCAATCGGCAGCGAAGCCGCCGATGGCCCAGATACCGGACGGCATCTGCCCCCGGCTGGCAACAAGCGGTTCGATGCTTCGCGCGGCCGCTGTGATCATGATCCCATCGCTCCCGAAATGAATCGATCCCTGTCGAGCAGAGCCACGCACCCGATGGTCTTGACCAGAAGCTGGTCCGTGCCGGCATGGAATTCGCGCCAGTTGACCGCTGCACCATCCGCGCGCATCAATTCACCATCGAGCCGCATCGGCGCATCGGTCTCGATCGCAGCCACGTCGGCGGCGAGACGATCCAGATCGGTTTCGCGGGGGAACGCGAACAGGACATCGAGGTCGGAACGAGCGGTCACGTAATCGAGCCCGGTCAGCGATTGCCATGCGAGGCTGCCGAACACGCGCACGTCCACCGAATGACGAAGCGCGAGCCCGTCGAGCCGATCGAGCGTCGGCCACCAGTTGTGCGGCGCCGAGGCGCGCACCTGCCGCAGCGCGGGCGGCCTCGCGACCGAGGTGACGTGGTCGATATCCGCGAGAAACGACAGCCGCTTCTTGCCGGCGGAGGGCGGCAACGGCAGGCCGAGCGCAAGGCCGGTCGCTTCGCAAGGGAGAGCGCGCCGCCTGATCGTCGGCCATCCCATTTCGGACCAGCGCGAAACCAGCGGGTCGGTTGCGAGATCGCCGCGGATCCCGATCATCGCGCGCCACCCCTGCGGGCTGACAAAGACGAGGTCGTGGCGACCGACCGGCGGTTCAGCGGGTTTGCAGGGCAAGGTCACGAACGCGCTCCGCGATATCGGCGGCCTTCGGCCGGCCACCGCGCTCCTTGCCGAGCGCATCTCTTCGATCCCGCGCAGCCGGCATGTCGGCGAGCAGCGCCTCCAGCTGGTCTGCGAGTGAGGTGGCGTCGCTCCATGTCATATGAACGGCACCCATCTGCTCGAGATTGGAGAGCCCCGGCGCGAACACCGGCGTCGATTTGGCTTTCTCCTCAAGAGCGGTCATCGACAGCTTGGTGACCTTCGCCATCGACGGCAGATCCATCACCGCGGGAGAGGCACCGGGCAATCCGACCAGCACGCGCGTCGCAAGGCCCGTCGCAAGCAGGGCCCCCGCCGCCGAGTGGCCGTAGAGAAGACCGATCGTGGGGCGACCGTGCATGTCCGCGTGAATCAACACTTTCGCCAGATGCGCGAGGAATTCGTTGAGCCCGAGCAGCTCGTCACGCTTGCTCATGCGCTGGCTGTCGCTGTCGACGAGCACCAGGATCGGTCCGCTCCCCCGGTCGATCGACTCCAGGACATGCGCGGAAAGCCTGATCGCCTCGTCGACGCCGAGCGCAGTCCGATCCGCAACACCAATCACGAGTATCCTGCCGCCGGACCGCAGCGTCGCCGCGCCGGCAAGGACGCCATTATCGTTCGTGACCTCATGGCCGTCAGGAAACAGCGAGGCGAGAATGTCATCGAGCGTCACGGCTGCTCCTCCCGATCCTGCTAGCGAGCGCAATGAACTGGTCGGCCGGCAATTCCGGCACCGTTTCCGCATGCGCAACACCTTCCACGGTCCAGATATCGACGGCGTCCTGGCAAGCGCCGAAGCGGCGCAACCTGTCGGCCAGACGCTCCTGCTCCGCCCTGAGCCGGTCGAGGCCGAAGGGGCCAATCAACCCGATCAGCTCGAGTGCGGCCTCGCGAAAATCCTGCACGGTGTCATCGGCGAAGACGTCGGCTGCGCCGAGCAGCCGCCGGTGCTTGCCGCCCATGGTGCGCCAGACCAGGGCACGGTCACGGGAGTCGAACTCCTCGACGCCGCGATTGGTCTCGATCACCTCGGGGCCCGAAACCGCGATCCGTCCCGCCTCCGACACGGCGAGCGCGGAGCAACAGCCTGCGATCAGACCGCCGCCGCCATAGCAGCCGGAGCGCCCGCCGATCAAGCCGATGACCTTCACGCCAGCACTGCGCGCCTCCATCACCGCGCGCATGATCTCGGCGATGGCGAGCTCACCGGCATTGGCCTCCTGCAGCCGGACGCCGCCGGTATCGAGCAGGATCAGAACAGGGATCGATCCGATCTCGCGCGCCGCGCGGAGCAGACCCAGCAGTTTGGCGCCGTGCACCTCGCCGAAGGCGCCGCCCATGAAACGTCCTTCCTGCGCGGCGACGAAGACCGGCGCGCCGCCGAGCCGGCCATGGCCGACGACGATGCCGTCATCGAACTGCTCGGGAAGGCCGAATATCTCCAGATGTGGACTGACTTCGCGCTGTTCCGGCCCGATGAACTCGACCAGGCTGCCGGCATCAAGCAGCAGATCAAGCCTCGTCCGCGCCGATGCCTCGTTGAAGCTTGTGCTGCGGGCCCGTTCGGCCGGGGCGATGTGCGGGAGCGGCGCGGTCATTGCTCGCTCCCCGCGATCAATCGCACCGCCTGCGCCAGCCGAAGCGAGACCGTGTCGGGACGCGCGCCGCCGTCATTGATGGAGAATTTCAGCCCGCCGGGCGAATAGCGCTCGACGAAATCGCCAATGACGGCGCTCCAGACTTCGCCGAAGCCCATCGCCGCGGTTTTGATCTCGATCGCGCATTCCGCATCCGGCAGGACGCGCTCCACCAGCACTTCCAGATTGCCCGAGGCGACCACGCCCACAATCGCGCTCTGCCTGATACCGCCCGCACGCTCGCGAACCGGGTGATGAAAGCTGAGATCTTCCATGGCCTGTCCTCACCAGTTCCTGAATTTCGACGGCGGCGCGTAGAGCCCGCCCGACCAACGCACGAGATCCTTGATCGAGCGCGCCGCCAGCATGTTGCGATCCGCTTCGAGCGGATTGATGCCGATATCTTCCGGCCGCCGGATCACGCCGCGCTCGCGCAGCTGCGCGACCATGCTGCGATCCCGCCCGCGACCGACATCAGTGTATCCGGCGACGCCGCGGATCGCCTGCTCGCGTTCTTGCGCCGTACGGCACAACAGGAGGTTCGCCACGCCCTCCTCGGTGACGATGTGCGTGACGTCGTCGCCGTAGATCATCACCGGCGCGAGCTCGAGGTTGAGCTTCTCGGCGAGCTCGATCGCATCGAGCTTCTCGACGAACAACGGGACGTTCTTGTCGCCGAAGGTCTCGCCAATCTGCACCACCAGCTTGCGACCCCGGCGCAACGGCGCCGGGCTGTCGGGATCGGCCTCCGCGCCGGCCTTCAGCCAGGGCTCGCTCGGATGCCTGCGCCCGCGCGCATCCGCGCCCATGTTCGGCGCGCCGCCGAACCCGGCGATGCGCGAGGTGGTGATGGTCGAGGAATTTCCCTGAAGATCGATCTGCAGCGTGGAGCCGATGAACATGTCGCAGGCGTAGAGCCCGGCGGTCTGGCAAAAGGCGCGGTTGGAGCGCAGCGAGCCGTCGGGGCCGGTGAAATAGACGTCGGATCGCGCCCGGATGTACTCGTCCATGCCGACCTCCGAGCCGAACGAGTGGATCTGCCGGACCCAACCGGACTCGATTGCGGGAATGAGCGCGGGATGCGGATTCAAGGCGAAATGGGTTGCGATCCTGCCCTTCAGGCCCAGCCTCTCGCCGAACGTCGGCAGCAGGAGCTCGATCGCGGCCGTGCTGAAGCCGATCCCGTGATTGATCCGCTGCACGCCATAGGGCGCGTAGATGCCCTTGATCGCGAGCATCGCGGTCAGGATCTGCCCCTCGGTGATCGCCGCCGGATCGCGCGTGAACAGTGGCTCGACGAAGAACGGCTTGTCGGACTTGACGACGAAATGGACGCGGTCCGCCGGGATATCGACCCGCGGAACCGTCTCGACGATCTCGTTGACCTGGGCGATCACGACGCCGTCCTTGAACGCCGTTGCCTCCACCACGGTGGGCGTGTCCTCGGTGTTCGGGCCGGTGTAGAGGTTGCCGTCACGGTCGGCGCTGACGGCGGCGATCAGGGCGACGTGCGGGGTGAGATCGATGAAGTAGCGCGCGAACAGTTCGAGATAGGTGTGAATTGCTCCCAGCTCGATCTTGCCGCCGAACAGCATGCGCGCGATGCGCGCCGATTGCGGCCCGGAATAGGCATAGTCGAGCCGCTTCGCGACCCCGCGGTCGAACAGGTCCAGATGTTCGGGCAGAACGACGCCCGACTGCACCATGTGCAGATCGTTGACCTTGGACAGATCGACCGCCAGCAGCGCGCGGCTCAAGAGATCCGCCTGCTTCTGGTTGTCGCCTTCGAGGCAAACCCGGTCGCCCGGCCGGATCACGGCCTCCAAGAGACGCGTTGCGTCGGACGCGTCCACGACCTTGCCGCGGGCAAGTCCAGCACCGGCCGCAATGCGGACATCGCGCGCGGCGCGGTTGTTCTGCCAGCTCGTCATGACCTTGGCCCCTTTGCGGCGTTGGCTCCGCTCCAGAGCGATCCCGGATTGGCACGGTCGGGATGAAGCGCGAGCATCGCCTCGTAGAGCTCGCGCGGAGAAATCGTCGCCTGGTCGAGGCGGTTGAAATCGAGCAGATATTGCCGGGTGTCCGCGATGCTGCGCGGATCGTCATCGTTCTCCGGCTTCTTGTGTCCGGCCACCACGAAGCGCGGCTTCAACGCTTTGAGCCGATCGAGCGCGGCGATCCATTCGAGCCGGCTCTGCGTGTCGGTTTCGGAGAGATAAGGATGAATGCCGTTGTATACGGTGTCGCCGGCGACGATCAAATCGAGAGACGGGACATGAAGGGCGGTGGAGCGCGCCGTATCGGTTCGTCCCATGTCGATGACGACGAGCTTGTGCCCCTCGAGCGTGAGCTCGCCTTCGAGAGGCTTCGCAGCGACCAGGCGCTGTGCGATCTCGCCCGGAAAGCGCTTGCGCCAGAAACCGTCGAGCGATGCCGGCGAAAGCTGCGTCTTCATCTCGTCGACAACCTCGGGAACGGCCACGGCCCGTGCCCGCGGAAAGCGATCGAGCAGCGGCGCGAGACCGAAGAAATGATCACCGTGGCCATGCGTGACGTAGATCGTGGTCAGATTTCGCTCCCGCGACACGACCCAATCCAGCAACGTCTTCGACTGCCCGGCGGTGAGGAACGTGTCGACGAGGATGGCATCCCGCTCGCCGTAGATCAAAGTCGACGAATTCGCGACCCACATCAGGTCCGGATTGCCGGAGGGCAGATCGCGGCTCAGTCCAGCCCGCTTCACCGTCGTCACGTCCCAGTCCAGGATCGTGCCGGTCGTCTCGATCATGCTCATGGAATTCTCCGGAGGGGCAGTCGGGCCGGCGGGAGTGCTGTCTCTCCCGCCGTCCTTCCTTCTGCCGGCCGTGCGTCAGGACCGGCAAAACGCGTCAGCGGGTGGCCGGTTGATCGATGCTGCGAGCGGCACGGGTGATGATCTCCGCCACTTCCTTCGGATGCGACTCGTAGACCGAGTGGCTTGCACCCGGGATCACGGTGGTGTGGCTCTTGGCCCGCTCGTAATACCAGCGCTCGAGATCCGGATTGATGATCTGGTCGTTGCCGGCAACGATGCCCCAGCTCGGCTTGGTCTTCCACGCAGCCGCCGTCAGCGGCGTGCTGAACACCTGCGTCGCGGCCAGAACCTGGGAGCGTGATTCGAACTCCGCCTGCTCGCGCGGCAGATCGGGGGCGAACAGCTTGGGGAATTGCACGGGATCGAGATAGGTGAATTTGTCGGGCGTGACCTTGATGGCGCCTTCGGTCTTTCCAAGTACGCTCGGCGTCTTCTTGCCCAGCGCCGCTTCGTCCTCTCCGACGTCGGGCGCATGCGCAGCGACGTAGACCAGGCCGACCACGTTGGGATGAACACCCGCCTCGGTGATGATCGAGCCGCCATAGCTGTGGCCGACCAGAAGCGTCGGGCCATTCTGGAGATCGAGCAGCCGCTTCGCCGCCGTGACATCATCGCCAAACGACGTCTCGGGCTCCTGCAGCATGCTGACGCGGAAGCCTTCCTTGACCAGGATCTCGTAGACCGGCCTCCAGCCGGACGCATCGACCCAGGCGCCGTGCACCAGGACGATGTTCTTCGGGGGTTCAGCGCGCGCCGGGGCGACGGTCGCGAACAGGGAGAGAGTGGCAGCGAAGGCGAGGCCAGCGTTGAGGTGTTTCATGTCGGGATCACTCCGGGTTGGAATGGTGCGACAGTAGTGTCGACACTTGCCGGCGTATTTCGGCAAACAACGGCCCTTGCCACTTCGCACGTCGGGACATGCCGATCGAGACAACGGCTGCTCGTGCATCCCCGGGACGCTGCCTAGCTAAGGCGCGCACTTCAAAACGCAGCGCATATGTCAGGCGTACAGACCTCTCATTACTGTGAACGGCCGGCGTTCATACGCGAAAGACGAACGATCCGCTTTGGCATTCAAGAGGTCGCATCTGATGCTGATTGAACTCCATGCATGGGATCGGACACATGACATCCACAGCAAATCTCCAGATCGCGCTTCTCATCCTGTTGTGCGCAGCTTCGCCCGCGCGTGCAGGCACTTGTGCGGACGACATCGCGAAAACCCAGATCCAGCTGGATCAGGCCATAGAAAAAGACGCGGGCGCCCACGGCTGGCAGCGGGAGAGCCTCAGCGCGCTGCGCAGTCATCAACCGACGCCTCGCTCGATTGCAGAGGCCGAAGGCGGCCGCGGAGCGGTTTTCGCGGATGCGCTGGATTCGCTTGATCGCGCACGTACCGCCGAACAAAACGGCGACACAGGCACATGCAGCCGGGAACTCGCGCATGTGCGGGCCATTCTGAAATAGCGAAAGCGAGCCGAAGCCAAAGCCGGCCAACGGCGCTGTCATCGGCGAGGCAACTCGGCGACGCGGCCGAACGAAGACGAATGCCCGCTTACGATGCGTCGAATGCCCGTTGTCGTCGTGCTGCCGGGTAGCGGGACGTGCGTTCTGGAAATACCCCACCGTTCCGCACCTCTCTAGTGCTCGACAGCATTCAGCCGGAGCATTTTTCATGCGAGAGCAGCACCCATCGAACGACGTCGGCTCGGGAAGATCCAGCTCGCGCCGGTTCACCCTGATGCAGCCCGCCGTGGCGCTCACGGCCGGCATGCTGTGGCTCGTCCCGGCTGCGACGATCGCTCAAACGACCATGCCGGGAATGCAGCCTTCCACCGGCATGCTGGCGACGTCGCCGCTCAACCCGCAATCGCGGCCCGTCGGCGTTCCGCTGGGATCGACCGAGATCGCAACACCCGGCATTTCGCCGCTTAATCCGGCGCAAAGCACGACAGGTTGCGCCGGATCCGGCAATACCGCCTCGTCCGGAGCCTTGTTCGACGGTGGCGGACTGTCCGGGGGCTCATCCGTCACCTGCAACGGCAGCATCACGGCGGCGTCTCCGCTGCCTTCAGCATCGACGGTCGGACGCGTCGGGATACCGCTCGGAGCCACCGAGCTCGGCGGCGCCGGAATCAGTCCGTCCGTTCCGGTGCAAGGCCCTGCCGCAACCGACAGCACGACTTCGATCAGCGGCTCAAGCAATCCCTGACATCCAGGACGATCTCATGAAACGAAATCTCGCCATCGCGCTTGTCGCTCTCGCCGCGATTCTCGTCGGAGCCGGCCTCTGGTTCTTCGCCGCGGACCGGAAGCCGGTCGTCGCCGCCGCGCCAGTGCCCGCGGCCGTACCGGTGGTCACCGCCGCGGTCACCGGCAAGGACGTTCCGATCTATCTGCGCGGCATCGGCACCGTGATCGCCTACAACACCGATGTCGTGCGCAGCCAGATTCAGGGACAGATCGTCAAGATCGCCTTCACCGAGGGACAGACCGTCAAGGCCGGAGATCTGCTCGCCCAGATCGACCCGCGTCCCTACGAGGCCCAGATCGAGCAATTGACGGCCAATCGCGACCGAGATCAGGCCCAACTCACCAATGCCGAAGCCAATCTCTCCCGCTACAGTAAACTCGGTGACAAGGGTTATGCGACCCCGCAGCTGATCGAGACCCAGACCGCGCAGGTGGCCCAACTCAAGGCCGCCGTGAAAGCGGACCAGGCGCAGATCGACGAGGCCAACGTCCAGCTCAGCTACACGCGCCTGACATCGGCCATTCCCGGCATCACCGGCGTCCGCCAGATCGATGTCGGCAACGTGATTCATCCGACCGACCCGAACGGTCTCGTCGTCGTCACCCAGATCGAGCCGATTTCGCTGCTGTTCACCCTTCCGCAGACGGATCTGCCCGTGATCCAGGAACACGAAGCAAAAGGCCAGTTGAAGGTCATCGCCTACAGCCAGGACAACAAGATTAAGCTCGGCGAAGGCACGCTGCTGCTCGTCAACAACGAGATCGCAGGGACGACCGGCACCGTCCAGCTCAAGGCCACATTCGCCAATCACGAGCACCGGCTGTGGCCGGGACAGCTGGTGAATGCCCGGCTGCTGCTGAAGATTCAGAAGGATGCGCTGACGGTCGCCGGCTCCGCAGTCCAGCAGGGCCCGAACGGCAGCTATGTCTATGTCGTCGCTCCCAACCAGACCGCTTCCTTGCGTCCTGTTCACGTCGCGCAGATCAGCGAGGGGCAGGCCCTGATCGACCAGGGACTGAAATCAGGCGATACCGTCGTCGTCGACGGTCAGTATCGGCTGACGGAAGGAAGCCAGGTTCGGGAACTGCACGGCAAGGCCGCGCGCGAAGCCGACCTGCAAAGTTCCGTGCAGGACGCGCTCCCATGAACTTGTCCGCGCCCTTCATCCTGCGGCCGATTGCAACCGCTCTGCTGATGGCGGGCCTGCTGCTGTGCGGCCTCGCGGCCTACCCCCTGTTGCCGGTCGGCGCGCTGCCGAACGTCAACTACCCGACGATCCAGATCTCAGCGCAACTGCCCGGCGCCGACCCCGGAACCATCGCCTCGTCGGTCGCGACGCCACTCGAACAGCAGCTCAGCCAGATCCCCGGCGTCACGCAGCTCACCTCGTCCAGCGCACTCGGCGTCGCCCAGCTCACGGTGCAGTTCGAGCTGTCGCGCACGGTGGACAGCGCGGCGGTCGACGTGCTCTCCGCGATCAATGCTGCGAGCCCGTACCTGCCGCAGAACATCCCCTACCCGCCGACGATCAGGAAGGTGAATCCGGCGGAAACGCCGATCATGCTGATCGCGCTGACGTCGGACTCGCTGCCGATGACCACGGTGGATGCCTACGCGGAAAACATCCTGCTGCCCAAGATTTCCCAAGTGCCTGGCGTGGGCCTGGTCGGTATCGGCGGCCAGCAGAAGCCCGCGATCCGCATCCGCGTCAATCCGCAGGCGCTGGCCGCCCGCGGCATCGGCCTCGAAGACGTCCGCACCGTGATCGCCGGCGCCAATGTCGACCTGCCCAAGGGCACGCTCAACAGCCCGCGCGTCACTTATACGCTCAATACCAACGACCAGTTGCTGAAGCCCGCCGCCTATGAAGCCCTCATCATCGCCTATCGCAACGGCTCGCCGGTGCGGCTGCGCGACATCGGCTCGGCGATCGAGGCGCCCGAAAACGACCTGCTGGCCGGCTGGTACGGCAAGGACCCCGCCGTCATCCTCGCCGTCCAGCGCGTCCCCGGCGCCAACGTCATCGAAACCGTCGATCGCATCAAGAAGCTGCTACCGCAGCTGCAGGCCTCCGTTCCGCCGGCGATCAAGGTGACGATCGCCGCCGACCGCACCGCCACGATTCGCGCCGCGGTTACCGATGTGCAATTCACGCTGCTGTTGACCGTTGCCTTGGTGGTGATGGTCATATTCCTATTCCTGAGGAATTTCTGGGCCACCATCATCCCGGCGATCACGGTTCCGCTGGCGCTGATCGGCACCTTCGCGGTCCTCTACGTACTCGGCTACAGTCTCGACAACCTCTCGCTGATGGCGCTGTCGATCGCGGTGGGATTCGTGGTCGACGACGCCGTGGTGGTCATCGAGAACATCGTGCGCCATCTCGAGCAGGGCATGACGCCCATGGAGGCTGCGCTCAAAGGCTCCAGCGAAATCGGCTTCACGATCGTCTCCATCACCCTGTCGCTGATCGCGGTGTTCATCCCGCTGTTCCTGATGGGCGGCTACGTCGGAAAGCTGTTCCAGGAGTTCGCCGTCACGATCACCGCCTCGCTGCTGCTGTCGCTGGTCATCTCGCTCACCTTGACGCCGATGATGTGCGCGCGCCTCCTGAAGGACGAATCGCGCAGGAAGCACGGCCGGCTCTATCTCCTGTTCGAGCGCGGCTTCGATGGCCTGCTTGCGCTGTACGCGCGCGGCCTGCGAATCGTGCTGCGCCATCGTTTCGTGACGCTGCTCGTGATGCTCTCGACGATCGCGCTGACCGGCTATCTCTATGTGATCATCCCGAAAGGCTTCTTCCCGCAACAGGATACCGGACAGATCGTCGGCATCACCGAGGCTGCCCAGGACATCTCCTTCCCCGCCATGTCCGAACGCCAGCAGGCGGTCGTCGACATCCTGTCAAAGGATCCGGCGATCCAGTCGGTGGCGAGCTATATCGGTCCGGGCGGCCCGACCGCGACCCTCAACCAGGGGCGCATCTTCATCGTCCTGAAGCCGAAGCCCGAACGCAAGGCAAGCGCCGACCAGGTGATCGCGCGGCTGGAACCCCGGCTCGCCCATATCCAGGGCATCAAGCTTTACATGCAGTCGGCCCAGGACATCACGATCGGCGCACGCCTGTCGAAGACGCAGTATCAGTACACGCTGACGGACGCCGATTCCAACGAACTCAACCACTGGTCGGCGATCTTCCTGGAGAAGATCCGCGCGCTCGACCTCGTCACCGACGTCGCGAGCGACCAGGCCAATGCCGGCCCGAGGCTGCAGGTCACCGTCAATCGCGAAGTCGCCTCGAGCTTCGGCATCCTGCCCACGACGATCGACAACACCCTCGACGACGCGTACGGTCAGCGCATCGTCTCCACCATGTTCACCTCGCTGAACCAATACCACGTGGTCATGGAGGTCGATCCAGCCTTCCAGTATGGGCCCGACGCGCTCAAGGACATCTATCTCAACTCGGCGACCGGCCAACAGGTCCCCTTGAGCACGCTGGTCCACAGCGTGATCATGCCGGCGCCGATTCTGATCAATCACCAGGGCCTGTTTCCCTCAGTGACGATCTCGTTCAACCTGCGGCCCGGCGTAGCGCTGGGCGATGCGGTGACGGCGATCCAGAAGATCGAGAAGGACACCGGCAAGCCCGCCTCGCTGTCGACCTCGTTCCAGGGCAACGCGCAAGCTTTCGAGTCGTCCCTGTCCGGCACGCCGCTGCTGATCGGGGCGGCGCTGATCGTGATCTACATCATCCTCGGCGTCCTCTATGAGAGCCTGATCCATCCGATCACGATCCTGTCGACGCTGCCTTCCGCCGGCATCGGCGCGCTGCTGCTACTGCTGGCAGTCCACATGGATCTCAGCGTCATTGCCATCATCGGCATCATCCTGCTGATCGGCATCGTCAAGAAGAATGGCATCATGCTGGTCGACTTCGCCCTCGAGGTGGAGCGCAATCAAGGGCTGAGCCCTGAGGAAGCGATCTACCAGGCCTGCACGCTCCGCTTCCGTCCGATCCTGATGACGACCATGGCCGCGCTGCTCGGCGGTGTGCCTCTGATGCTCGGCAACGGCACCGGCGCCGAACTGCGCCAGCCGCTCGGCTACACGATCGTCGGCGGCTTGATGCTCTCGCAGATCCTGACGCTCTACACCACGCCCGTGGTCTATCTCTATCTCGACCGGCTCGGCAATTGGTTCACCAACCGCAAGCCACATGCGGCCGAGACACCCGCCCCCTCCACGAGTGAAGCAGATGCCGGATTGGGCCATGAGTCCGCTTGATCAGGTGAGCGTCGGCATGACGGCGGAAAAGCTGGTGACCGTCACGGCGGAGATGACGGTCGGCCACGTGGTCCCGGGAATGCCTGAAGTCTACGGCACGCCGATGATGATCCTGCACATGGAGATGGCGGCGGGATCGGCGATCCAGCCGTCCCTGCCGACCGGCTATGTCAGCGTCGGGATGATGGTCGACGTCCGTCATCTGGCGGCGACGCCGGTCGGCCGCACCGTGCGCGCGGTCGCACGGGTCGTCGCCGTCGAAGCCAGGAGCGTCCTGTTCGAAGTCGAGGCCTGGGACGGCGGCCGCAAGATCGGCGACGGGACCCATCGGCGCGGTGTCGTCGATGTCGCCCAGTTCGAGAAGCGATTCGGCGTGACGAGGCCCACCGCGGCGTTGGCCTAAGGTCGCGGAATCCTTCCGGCGGCAACATCCCGGATCTGCGCGCAGGCTCGCTTGGTGACGCCGTGCGTTTTGACAAAGGGTCCGCGAAAAAGCAAAAGACCGGTTTTTCACGGTGCGGTACATCGCTTGGATCCCGCGTCCGGACATCCGGGCTCGGGAATTGGTCTCATGCCCGGCGAGTATCTCTTGGACCTCTTCAATCTGCTGGCCCAGCCCGGACTCGCTCACGAAGGCAAGGAACCCGCGACGGCCCGCCACACGGAGACGCTCTGTCGCGCATCGTGGCCCGACCATTCGCGCTACGCCCATCCCGCCCTTTGGGTCCTGGGAGGCGTTGCGCTCGGCGTGTTGTCATTCACGTGCTTCCTGCTCGGGATCGACCTCACCACCAGCGCCCTCGCCCTGCTGGCCGTCATTGTCGTGTTGTCGCTGCTTGCGATCGCCGGCTTGGTCAGGCGGCAACACCGGCTCGAGCGAGAGGACATCTTGCGGCGGCGTCAGGTTGCCTATCTCGCCGAGGCTCAGAAGCTCAGCCACACCGGCAGCTTTGGCTGGAACGTCGCCAGCGGCGAGCTGTTCTGGTCCGAAGAGACGTTCAGGATCTTCGATCTCGAGCCGACCTTGCCGCCGTCGCTCGACACTATCCTGAAGCGTACGCATCCCGACGATCTCAATGCCGTACGCGAGGCGCTCGATCGCGCCACGAACGACAGGAACGACTTTTCCCTGGAACATCGGCTGATCCTGAGCGATGGCTCGATCAGGCACATTCGCGTGGTCGCCCGTGGAACGTCGGAAGAGCGCGGACAATTTCGGTTCATCGGCGCGGTCATGGATATCACCGCCCAGAAGAAGGACCACACCGAGCTGGAGCGGAGCGAGCAGCGCTACCGCCACCTGTTCGGCCGCATGCCGATCGCCCTCCGTCAGCTCGATGCCAGCAGACTGGTGGTGCTGTTCCGAAAACTGCGAGCCGAGGGCATCAAGGACCTCGGCAGCTATTTCGACAGCCATCCCGACTTTCTCCGGACCTGCATGGACGCGCTCTCGTTTCAGGAAGCCAACGAACGGGCCATCCAGATGTTCGGAGGAGGCGTCGACGGCTATGTCGGGCGTTCCATGTCCGACACCTGGAAGGCACGCCCGGATACGTTTCGGCGGGCCATGGAGTCCCGCTTTCGCGGTGAAACGAACTTCGAGGAAGAAACCAAGATGGTGACGTGGGACGGCCGCGTCGTCGACGTTCTCTTCACAACGGCCCGCGTCGGCCCAATCAATGATCTCGAAATAAGCCTGGTCGCCACGATCGACATCTCGCAACGCGTCCGCGCCCAGGAGAGGCTTCGGCAGGTTCAGGCGGAGTTCGCGCACGCGGCGCGCGTCTCGATGCTCGGCGAACTCACCGCCTCCATCGCGCATGAGGTCAACCAGCCTTTGGCCGCCATCGCGACCAACGCCGCTGCCGGGCTGCGCTGGCTGAACAGGCCGATTCCCGACATGGCCGAGGTCCGCAGTACAATCGAAAATATGGCCACGGATACGAGGCGGGCCGCGGACATCGTGGCGCGTGTTCACGGGATGGCTTCAAGCAAGGCGCCGGAGCGTGCCGTTCTGTCGCTTGACGATGTCATTCGCGAGGCGCTTCTGTTCCTGCGCCACGAGATGGAATCCCGCGGCGTAACGATCCTGCACCGGCCCGACGCGGAAGCTGCACTCGTGCTCGGCGACCGCACCCAGCTCCAGCAGGTGATCGTCAATCTGGCCATCAACGCCGTGCAAGCGATGGCGCAGGCGGGACGCGACCATGGCAAGATCGTCATCACCACCGCCGCGCAGGACGTGACGACCCTGTGCTGCTCCGTGGAGGACAACGGTCCCGGCATCTCCGCCGAACATGCCGGCCGGGTGTTCGAAAGCTTTTTCACGACCAAGGAGTCCGGCATGGGCATGGGACTGCCGATCTGCCGGTCCATCGTCGAAGCGCATGGCGGCCGCATCGACGCCGAAGGACTTAGCACCGAAGGACTTGGCGCCGAAGGCCTTGGCACCGATCGCGGCGCCCGGTTCTGGTTTACGCTGCCTATCGCGACGCCGGCGTCATCGCCGCCATCCGGTCGGGACGCCGACGCCTGACCCCGCCTGCTCTATTGCGCCGGGGCGGTCGAACGCACCAGGCGGATCGGGATGCCCTTGAATGACGGCGTGAAGCTGAGGGGGTCACGGGCATAGAGCGGCACCAGCGGATTGGTCTCCGGATAGTACGCGGCACAGCAGCCGGTCGGAAACGAATACGCAACCACGCGGAAGTTGCGCACGATCCGCTCGGCGCCATCGGTCGACTCCGTGATCAGGTCGACGCGATCGCCGTCCGCGAGCCCGCGCTTCTTCAGTTCATATTCGTTGAGGAAGACCACGTCGCGCTGGCCGAAGACGCCGCGATAGCGGTCCGACAGCGAGTAGAGCGTCGTGTTGTACTGGTCGTGGCTGCGTATCGTGCTGAGCCACAGGAAATCCGGATCGGCCTGCGGCGGGTCCTCGCCGCAGCCCTCAAACACCAGGAAATTGGCCTTGCCGGACGGCGTTGCCCAGATGCGCTCCCGCGCGGTCGAGGTCAGATGGAAGCCGCCGGGAATGCGGATCCGGGCATTGTAGCTCTCGAAGATAGGGAAGACGGCCTCGATCGCATCCCGGATGCGATCGTAGTCGCCTACAAAGCCGTCCCAATCGACCACCGTGCGCTCGCCGAGCGTCGCCTTGGCGAGGCCTGCGATGATCGCGACCTCGCTGAGAAGATGCTCGGATGCCGGCTTGTTGCGACCGCCCGAGGCGTGGACCATCGACATCGAATCCTCGACCGTGATCGACTGCGGCCCCGATTCCTGAATGTCGATCTCGGTTCGCCCGAGGCACGGCAGGATCAGGGCGGCGCGGCCATGGATCAGATGGCTGCGGTTGAGCTTCGTGGAGACGTGGACGGTCAGATCGAGCTTGCGCAGCGCGGCCTGCGTCGCCTGCCAGTCGGGTATGGCCGCGGCAAAGTTGCCACCCATCGCGAAAAAGACCTTCACTTCGCCGCGGATCATTGCCTCCAATGCCGTCACGACGTTGTGTCCCGGCGCGCTCGGCGGCTTGAAGCCGAAGCGGTGCTCGAGGCGCTCGAGGAAATCCGCCTTGGGGATCTCCGTGATCCCCACGGTTCGGTCGCCCTGCACGTTGGAATGACCGCGAACCGGACAAACGCCGGCGCCGTCGCGTCCTACATTGCCGCGCAAGAGCGCAAGATTGGCGATCTGTTGCACGTTGTGCGCGCCACGCTGGTGCTGGGTAATGCCCATGCCGTAGACAAGGATGGCGCGCTCCGCCTTCATATAGGCGGCGGCGGCATATTCCAGGTCCTCGCGCGTCAGGCCGGACTGGCGCTCGATGTCGGGCCATTGCGTTCGCTTGAGGTCGTCGATCAGCGCGTCGATGCCGGCGGTGTGCCCGCGAATGAAATCCCAGTCCAGGATCTCCGGCTGCTCGGCCGCACGGGCGGCCTCGTCCGTTTCGACGAGGATCTTCATGATCCCCTTGAGGACGGCGACGTCGCCACCGACACGCACCTGGAAAAGCTTCGAGCTGATCGTCGTCGACGACAGCGTGATCATCTCAACCGGGCTCTGCGGCGCCTGGAAGCGCTCCAGCGCGCGCTCGCGGAACGGATTGAACGAGATGATCGAGGCCCCTCGGCGGGCCGCGTTGCGCAGGCTGGTCATCATGCGCGGGCTGTTGGTGCCCGGATTCTGGCCGAAGATGAAGATGCAATCGGCCTTGTCGAAATCCTCCAGCAGCACGGTGCCCTTGCCGACGCCGAGCGATTCCGGCAGGCCGACGCTGGTCGCCTCGTGGCACATGTTCGAGCAGTCGGGAAAGTTGTTGGTGCCGTACTCGCGCACGAACAGCTGATAGAGGAAGGCGGCTTCGTTCGAGGTTCGCCCGGACGTATAGAACTCCGCCATGTTCGGATCCGGCAGCGCATTGAGCTCGCGGCCGATCATGGCGAATGCATCGCTCCATTGCACCGGGAGATAGCGGTCGGATGCGGCGTCATAGGCCATCGGATGGGCGAGCCGACCGACCATTTCGAGATCGTAATCGTTCCAGCTCGCGAGCTCCGTGACGGTGTGCTCGGCAAAGAATTCGGGCGTGCAGCGCTTCGATGTCGTCTCCCAGGCGATCGCCTTACCGCCGTTCTCGCAAAATTCGAATGACGAGGTGTGCTTCGGATCGGGCCAGGCGCAGCCGGGGCAATCAAAGCCCTCCGGCTGATTCATCCTGCTGAGCGTGGCTGCGCCCTTCAGCGGCGCCCGCTGCACCAGAAGCGCCTCGCTGAGCGCCTTGAGCGCGCCCCAGCCGCCGGCGGGTTCACGGTAGGGACGAACCGATTTCGTGGTCATCTCGATATCTCGCGATATGGCAATTCTCCGGGCCAGTTAAGGATTGCGCGGGCAGAGCCGTCTTTTCAAAACGAAGCCGAATTTCGCAATTGCACATGTTCGGAGCCGGCCGCAGCAGCCAGTGCATTCCGGCAAAAAGAGCGCGTTCACGGAAGCTGAAACGGCGACCGGAAACTAGGTTTGTCAGTTGGAGCCCCGTCGCTACGGAGGGCTTTCGACATTTTTCAGGAGCGACCCAAGATGTTCTCAAGACGTGATTTGCTGGCCATGTCCGCGGCAGGCGCCGCCATGGTCGGCTCCAGCGCGCAGGCCGCAACTTTCGGCAATCCGGACGAGCCGCCGCAAGGCGCCGTGAACGCCAAGAGCCCGGGAAGCCTGTCCGATCCCGGTCCTCAAGATCCGGACCTTGCCAAGCACTTCCCCTCAGCCCAAACCCCGCCCCCGACGGACGTCGGCGGCCTGCCGATGGATTGGGCCTCCTTCAACAATGCGCCGAGGCGCATCCAGAATGGCGGCTGGGCCCGTCAGGTCACGGTCGAGGATTTCGCCATCTCGAAGGAGATCTCCGGCGTCAATATGCGGCTGGCTGCCGGCGGAATCCGCGAGCTGCATTGGCACCAGGCTGCCGAATGGGCGATCCTGACCTACGGCTCCTGCCGCGTCACCGTGCTCGACACGCAGGGGCGCCCCTATGTCGGCGACCTCAAAGTCGGCGACCTCTGGTATTTTCCGCCGGGCGCGCCGCATTCGCTGCAGGGCTTGGGCCCCGATGGTTGCGAGTTCGTGATCTGTTTCGACGACGGCCACGCCAATGAATTCAACACGCTCCTGGTGACCGACTGGTTCGCCCACACGCCGCCCGAGGTGCTGGCGAAGAACTTCGGTGTTCCGGCCGATGCGTTCGCAAAGATCCCGCTGCACAACCGCTGGATTTTCCAGGGGACCGTGCCCGGCGATCTCGCCGCCGATCGCGCAGCCGTTGCAAAGCACGCCGAAGCGCCGCCCTACCCCTTCGTCCACTCGCTCGGCGGCTCGGCCCCGGTCAAGGAGAGCTCCGCCGGCAGCATCCGCGTCGCCGACAGCACCACCTTCAAGGTTGCCACCACCGTCGCTGCGGCGCTGGTGTCGATGCCGCCGGGGGCTGTCAGGGAGATGCACTGGCATCCGAATGCCGACGAGTGGCAGTACTATATCAAGGGCAAGGCGCGGATGACGGTGTTCGACACCGGCCCCAATGCGTTGACGACGGACTTCGGTGCCGGCGACATCGGCTATGTCCGGCGCAATCTCGGCCACTATGTCGAGAACGTCGGCGACACCGAGCTGCAGTTCGTCGGCGTGTTTCGGGCCCCTCGCTACGAGGAGGTGTCGCTCTCCTACTGGCTGACGCACACGCCACCCAAACTGGTCGCCCAGCACTTCAACATCGACGAGAAGCTGATCGCCCAATGGCCGGACAACAGCCCCGGCGTCATGCCCAAATCCTGAACCAGGTCCGCAGGAGTTCTGAACGAGAAAGGCGCCGAAACCGGCGCCTTTCTTTTATCCGTGACAGCTCACGGCAACTTCGAGCGTGCAGCCGTCAGTAGTGATCGGCAGCAGGGGCCGACTTGCCGCGGAAGACCCGATAGCCGATCGCCACATAGAGCAGCATCAGCGGGAATACGAACAGGCCGGCGCCCCAGAACATGAATGCGAGACTTGCATGAGGCGCCGCGGCCTCGTCGATCGTGACGACGAACGGAATCATGTAGGGCCAGAACGACAGGGCGAGCGTGGCGAAGGCCGCGACGAAGATCAGGGCGACCATATGGAACGGCCAATAGTCGTCATGGCGCAGGATGCTCTTGGCCAGCATCGCGGCCGCACCGGCACCGATCACGGGAAACACGAACAGATAGGGCCGGTCGGTCCAGCGTTGTAGAATCGGAAGATGTTCGACAAGCGCATACGCAAAGACGACCACCAGGAAGACCAGGACGCCGATCGCCAGCGGCGGGATCTGGCGCCGTGCGGCATCCCGAACGGGACCTTCGCACTTCCGCACCAGCCAGCAGGCGCCGAGCAGCGAATAGCCGAAGCAGAGCCCGATCCCGCACAGCGCGGAAAAGGCGGTCAGCCAGCCGAGCGTTCCGCCGGTATAATCGCCGTTGGAGAACTGGAGTCCTTCGACGAGAGCGCCGACCATCGCGCCCTGCATGAAGCTGGCGGCAAACGAGCCCACGACGAAGCTGACGTCCCAGACCCAGCGCGAACTGAGCGCCTTGCCGCGAAACTCGAACGCCACGCCGCGCAGGATCAATCCGAGCAGCATCACGAGAACAGGGATATAGAAGGCCGACATCACCATGGCGTAGACCACGGGAAACGAGCCCCACATGATCACGCCCGTGACGATCAGCCAGGTTTCGTTGCCGTCCCAGACCGGAGCGACCGTGCTCAGCATGGCATCCCGTTGCGACTCGCCCCCGGCCGCGCCGAACAGCATGCCGACGCCGAGATCGAAACCGTCGAGAAGGAGATAGATCAGAATACTGATGGCAAGAAGGGCAACCCAGTACATCACCATGGCTATTCTCCCGCCCCGAGATAGCTGCGTGCGGCGGGCACCTGATCGGCGAGCGACATCGGCCGATTGGGCACGGGAACGTGGAGCGGCCTGCCACCGAGTCCCGCCGGGCCGGCACGCAGCAGCTTATAGATGTAATACGTCCCGAATGAGAAGATGAAGGCGTAGACCGCGACGAACAGGATCAAGGAAGTCATCGCAGCCGACGCTGTCAGGAACGGCGTCACGGCGTCTGCAGTCCGCAACACGCCATAGACCGTCCATGGCTGGCGCCCCACTTCCGCGGTGTACCAGCCGGTGAGGATCGCGACCCACGGCAGCGGGAAGCTGAGGAAGATGCCCCACAGCAAGAGGCGGTTCCGATCGAGCCGATGCTTGAGGCCGAGCCAGGTCCCGAGCCAGGCCAGCCCGAGCATCACGAAGCCGCAGCCGACCATGATGCGGAAGGCAAAGAACGGGATCAGCACCGGCGGCCGGTCCTGCGGCGCGAAGCTGGTGAGGCCGACCTCTTTCGACGTCAGGCTCATGCTGCCGATGATGCTCCCGAGCACGGGAATCGATATCGCGTATTTGTTCGATTCGGCGCTCGAATCCGGGATCGCGATCAGCACCTCGGAGGCCGGTTGCTCGTCATGCCAGCGCGCCTCGATCGCGGCGAACTTGGCCGGCTGGTAATCGTGGACATAGTCGCCGACGAGATGCCCGATGAAGAGCTGGACCGGCAGCAGCACCGCCGCAAGCGCAAGTCCCATCCGCAGCATGACATGAGCCTCGGGGCGATAGGTCCGCCGCAGCAG
Source organism: Bradyrhizobium sp. LA6.8 (assembly GCF_040547935.1). Taxonomy (NCBI): domain Bacteria; kingdom Pseudomonadati; phylum Pseudomonadota; class Alphaproteobacteria; order Hyphomicrobiales; family Nitrobacteraceae; genus Bradyrhizobium; species Bradyrhizobium sp. LA6.8. Next base: position 671,237 of record NZ_JBEPQQ010000001.1, on the reverse strand, counting down.
ATACCACGCGCCGGTTGCCGCCACGCAGAACGCGCCGGTCAGGTAGGACGCGAGCAGCATATGCGGAAACCGGACCCAGACCACGCGATTGAAGATGATCTGCGTCCAGTCATCAGGCACGAACTGGTCGTTCTGCAGGACGTAGCCGGTCGGCACCTGCATCCAGCTGTTGTTGACCATGATCCAGAACGCCGAAAGCGTCGTCCCGAGCGCGACCATCGCCGTCGAGAACAGGTAGAACCACGGCGGCACCCGGGGGCGACCGAAGATGAGGATGCCGAAAAATGCCGCTTCCAGCATGAAGGCGGTGAAGGTCTCGTAGGAGAGCAGCGGGCCCTGGATCGGGCCCGACATCTTCGAGAGCACGCTCCAGTTCGTTCCGAACTGAAACGCCATCACCACGCCCGATACGACGCCCATGCCGAAGGCCACGCCGAAGATCTTCAGCCAGAACGCGAACAGGGTCCGGTAGACGGGCTTGCCACTGTACTGGTGCATCGCTTCGAGCACGGTGAGCCAGGCGGCAAGCCCGATCGTGAACGCCGGGAAGATGATGTGGAACGAGATCGTGAAGGCGAATTGCAGCCGCGACAGAAGGAGCGCCGTCGGGTCCATCGAACATTCTCCGTTGGTTCACGCCCGCTTCGCGGCAGCCGGCGCGCGTGCGGCCGGCTGCGGAATGTTGTCGACCTTGAGGACCGCGGCTGTCGCTGTACGAATCTGGCGACAGAAATCCGCATCGTCGATCAGCGACACGCCATAGGACGGGATGATCTGCTTCAGCTTGGGCAGCCAGGCGCTTGCCGTCAGCTCGCCGGCGAAGCACTTCTCCAGCACGCTGATGGCGATGAACGCGGCGGTGGAAGCCCCCGGTGAAGCACCGAGCAGGGCCACCAGCGAATGATCGTCCGCGCCGACGAGCTCGGTCCCGAACTCGAGCAACCCGCCACGCTTGACATTGGGCTTGATGATCTGGACGCGCTGGCCCGCGACCTGCAACCTCCAGTCCTTCGGGTCGGCCTTCGGGAAATATTCGTCGAGCGCCGCGAGCCGGTGTCCCTCGGATTGCAGCACCTGCCCGACCAGGTATTCGGTGAGATCGAAATTGTCGCGCGCCACCGAAAGCAGCGGCTTGACGTTGGCGGGACGAATGGACTCGAAGAGATCCAGCAGCGAGCCGTGCTTGAGGAATTTGCTCGAGAAGCCGGCATAGGGACCGAACAACAACGAATGCTGGCCGCCGATCACCCGTGTATCGAGATGCGGCACCGACATCGGCGGAGAGCCGACCGCGGCCTTGCCGTAGACCTTGGCATGGTGACGCTTGTTGATCTCGGGATCATCGCAGCGCAGCCAGATCCCGCTGACCGGGAAACCGCCATAGCCGCGCCCCTCCGGGATGCCGGATTTCTCCAGCAACGGCAGCGCACCGCCGCCGGCACCGATGAAGACGAACTTTGCGCGCACCGATCGCGTCTCGCCGCTCGCGGTGTCGCGCACTTCGACGCGCCACCGGCCGCCCTGCTCCCGGTCAAGACCGGTGACACAGCTGTTGTAGTGGACGGCGCAGCCCGGCTGGCTGACCAGATGCTTGACCAGCAGATGCGTCAACGAGCCGTAGTCGACGTCGGTGCCGGTGATGATCCGCGTTGCGGCAACCGGCTCGTCGCCACCCCGTCCGTCCATCACCAGCGGCGCCCATTCGGCAATCTTCTTGGGATCCTCGGTATGCTCCATCCCCTCATAGCAATGATGGGCCGACATCGCCTTGAACCGCTTCCGGAGAAATTCGACGTTCTCCGCGCCGTGCACGAAGCTCATATGCGGCACCGGATGGATGAACGCTTGCGGATCCGCGATCGCTCCGCGACCGATCAGGTAGGACCAGAACTGCCGGGACAGATCGAACTCGACATTGACCTGGAGCGCCTTGGAGATGTCGATGCTGCCGTCGGGCCGCTGCGGCGTATAGTTCATCTCGCAGTTCGCCGCGTGGCCGGTCCCGGCATTGTTCCAGGAGTCGGAGCTTTCCTGCGCGCAATCCCCGAGAATCTCGCACATCTGGATCGACAGAGAGGGCTCGAGCTCCTTGAGAAAGACGCCGAGGGTCGCGCTCATGATGCCGGCGCCAATGAGGACGACATCAGTTTCGCGGTCGGAAGCTGCTGACATGGCTATTTCCTTCGTCGGGTGTTGCTGCTTTGGATGGCTCGATCAGGCCCGCACCGATTGCCGCACCTTGGCGCGGAACGGCACGTCCGCTCCCGGGCGCAGGATCACGTAGGCACGGCGCCAGGATGAATCGTCGGTCAATTTCCAGCTATGCCCCGAGCCGGCGGTGTCCTCCGCCAGCAGGATGTTGCCGGGGTGGAGCAGGAAGTGGTGGCCGTCACGCGTCTGGAAATCGAGCGTTCCGCTGAGCGTGATCACCAGCTGCCGGATCGGCGCGGTGTGCCAGGCGAAAGCTCCGCCCGATTCCGTTTCCTGAAAGGAGACGCTGGCGGCATCGATCTTTCCGGTCAGGAAGTCGCCGCGCTGTCCCGGCTCCAGCTCGAGGAAGCCTTCCTCGAAATGCGAGTTGTTGTCCTCTCCGGTCCATAGGCGCACACAGCGGATCATCGTGTCTCTCCTTGCATTGTGGTTACGCCGCTTGCGCGGCGTCGTTCGGACCTGAACGGCACCTCGGCGTCCGGCTCGAGAACCGTGTAGAGCCGCCGCCACGGCGCCTCGTCCGTCATGGTCCAATTGTGGCCCGTCCCGCCGGTATCTTCCGTGAACAGGACATCGCCCGGGCGCAGCGTGAAGCTTCCGTCCGCCGTCTCGAACCGTAACGTCCCGCTCAGGGACATGACGAGCTGGCGCGCTGCGTCGGGATGCCAGCCGAGTTTCGGGTCTGCATCCGTTTCGTGAAACGAAGCGGCATCGATCCGAAGCTTTGCGCTGAGCGCATCGCCCCTCGCCCCGCGCGCGAGCTCGACGACGCCATCCTCGAAGTGCGACTTGCCATCCGCACCCGTCCAGAGTCTGACGCACCGGATCATTGCCGCCGTCCCTTCAGCCGGCCTTCGCGCCAATTGCGAGCGGCACCTTGATCTCGGCCACATAGGGCTTGACCATCTTGGCGGGATCCACGATGCGGTCGAACTCCGGCTCGGTCACGAAACCGAGCTTGAGCGCCGCCGACTTCAGCGTGAGGTCGTTGTCCATCGCATAGTGCGCGATCCGCGACGCCTTGTCGTAGCCGATCACGGGCGCCAGCGCAGTCACGAGCATCAGCGATCTCTCGACATACTCCTTGATCTTCCTGTGGTTCGGCTCGGTGCCCTCGACGAGGAAGGTGCGGAAATTGGTGCAACCATCGGTCAGGATGGTGACAGACTGCGCGATGTTGTGGATGATCAGCGGCTTGTAGACGTTCATTTCCAGATAGCCGCCGGCTCCGCCGAACCCGACGGCGACGTCGTTCGCCATCACCTGCACGGCGATCATCGTCAGCGCTTCGGCCTGCGTCGGATTGACCTTGCCCGGCATGATCGACGAGCCCGGCTCGTTCTCGGGGATCAGCAATTCGGCAAAGCCCGCGCGCGGGCCGCAGGACATCAGACGGATGTCGTTCGCGATCTTGTAGAGCGATCCCGCGAGCGTGCGGAGCGTGCCGGATAGCTGCACAAGCGCGTCATGCGCACCCTGGACGGCAAACTTGTTCGGTGCGCTTACGAAGGGCAGCCCCGTCAGCCGCGCGATTTCCGCGGCGACGGCCTCGGCGAAGCCCGGCGCGGCATTGATGCCGGTGCCGACGGCCGTGCCGCCCAGGGCGAGCCGGAAGACGCCCTTGAGCGCGTCGTCGATGCGGGCCAGATTGTCGGCGAGCATGCCGGCATAGCCGGACCATTCCTGCCCGAGCGTCAGGGGGGTCGCGTCCTGCATGTGGGTTCTGCCGATCTTGACGACGTCGTCCCACTGGCTCGATTTTGCCGCGATTGCGTCGTGCAACGCCTCGACCGCCGGAACGAGCCGCTCGGTCACGTTCATCGCGGCTGCGATGTACATGGCCGAGGGAAAGCTGTCGTTCGAGGATTGCGACATATTGACGTGATCGTTCGGGTGAACCGGATGCTTGCTCCCGAGCGGCGTGCCCGCAAGCTGGCAGCATCGGTTCGAGATCACCTCGTTCACGTTCATGTTGAACTGCGTTCCGCTGCCCGTCATCCAGACGTGAAGCGGAAACATGTCCTGATGCTGGCCGGAGAGGATCTCGTCGCAGACATGCGCGATCAGCTTGTGAATCTTGCCGTCGAGACGGCCGCCGGCGCAATTGGCGTTCGCGGCCGCCTTCTTCAGGATCGCGTAGGACTGGATCATTTCGCGCGGCATCGGGTCCTTGCCGATGCTGAAATGCTCGAGCGAACGCTGCGTCTGCGCCCCCCAGAGCTTATCCGCGGCAACGTCCACTTCACCCAGGCTGTCCGTCTCTTTGCGAAGGTTGTTCATCCGTGCCTCTTGGCAGTTGACGTCGAAAGGCCATCTCGGCGCTGTTAGAAAGTGTATGCACCGCATGAGGCGCATGCTTCCGTGAATGAACGTCCTTTTGCCGAATGGCATGGTGCGCGCTCCGCACCGTCAACGAGCAAAATCATGGGACGTAGATCGACGGTTCAGCTTCGCAGCTGTGGCCGGCAGAGCCAAAGAACGCTCACCGACGATGCGATTGGCAGGACAAGGCCCCAGGCGTGCAGCCATTTCGTCACGCAGGCCCCGATGGCGGCCCCCGACAGGAACATCAGGCAGACCAGAAGCATGACTGCGGTGCCGCGCGCCGCATCGCGATCGGACGCAACTGATTGATCGAGGGCACGGAGCATGTTGCCGGTGACGGTGACGGAGAGATATTTCCAGCGCTCGACCTGCCTGAAGCTGGCCGACTGCAGTGCGGCGCCGAAGGAGATTCCGAGGATCGTGATCATGTCCGGAATCCGATGATACAACAGCATCACCGCGACCAGGCAGACGATCTCTCCGGCGAGGCAGAGCAGCGGCGACTTGAGGCGGATTGCCAGCGATGCCCCGAGCAGAAAGGCGGCAAGCGGAAGAAGATGATGGGTTGCCTGCCGCCATTGCCCGGACATGGCGTCGATGCCGAGGAAGACGACATTGCCGGTTTGCGAGCTTGCAAACACGCCGCCGAGCGAGAGCCATGTAAAGGCGTCGAGAAAACCGCCCGTCATGCTCAGAAGAGACGCCACGAGAACCGATCGCTCCGGCGCTTGGACGACGCTTCCGGTCTCGGCGACCGGTTCCGGAGATACGGCTTGCATCGCCATGTGCGCCGCCCCGCGAGGTCAGCAGCCGGCGTGCGTTGCGGCCTCATCCGGCAGCAGAACGCGACGCGGGTGCGTGAATACGCCGTATCCGTCATCGCGAGCGATCGCGAGCAGCGTGATCCCCGCTTCATCCGCGGTCTTGATCGCGAGTGCGGTGGGTGCGGATACGGCCACGATGACCGGTGCGCCGAGCATCGCCGCTTTCTGCACCATCTCGACCGAAACGCGGCTGGTCAGCAGTACCGCGCCATCGCACGCCGATCTCCCCTCGCGTACGATCGCGCCGGCCAGCTTGTCGAGCGCATTGTGCCGGCCGACGTCCTCTCTGACCAGGCCGATGCCGGCCCGCGGATGCCAGAAGGCCGCCGCGTGGACGGCCCGCGTTTGCTGATTCAGGATTTGGTGCGGAGAAAGGGCCTGCATGGCGCCCAGCAAGTCGCGCGCGTGAAAAACGATGCCCCGGCCCTTCACCCGCGCCGGCGCGCGGCGAGCCTGTTCGAGGCTCTCGATGCCGCATAGCCCGCAGCCAACGGGGCCGCTGATGGTTCGGCGCCGTGCAGCCAGGGATGCCGCGCGGTCACCATCGAGCCACATTCGAACCTCGACGCCGAGATCGTTCGGGATCAGCTCGATGCTGCTGATCTCGCTCGCACGTTCGACGATGGCCTCGGTGAGGCTGAAGCCGATACCGAAATCCTCCAGATCTCCCGGCGTGCCCATCATCACCGCCTGGGTCGAGCCGTTATAGGTGAGCGCAATCGCGGTCTCCTCGGCAACCAGCCGCGAGGTCGACTTCGTCTGACCGCCGCGCCAGGCAATCTCCCAATGCCGCGTGAATGTCGAGCCTTTCGCCATGACTCATACCGTCGCCGGCTGGGACGAATGGCGGGACGCGCGGCTCTTGAGCGCGACCCCGAATGCGATGAATCCCCATCCCTGGAAGATCAGGTCGACGACCAGCATCACACCAAGCAGCCACAAACCGATGGCGGGCCAAGCCGCCACCAGCATGACACCGACGCAGAAGGTCAGGACGCCCGCAGCCACGATCCAACGCCAGCCCGCGGCCGGCCGGATATGGAACCCGGCCCAGATCCTTATCACCCCGGCTACGACCAGGAAGGCACACACTGCGAGAGACAGCGTGAATGAAGCCAGGATCGGATCGTAGAGTATGATGGCCCCGGCGGCCGCATAGACGATCCCGGCCAGTAGCCAAAGCAGGAATCCCCGCAAGCCGCGCACTGAAAACGCTTGCACGATCTGGAAAATGCCGGCGACCGCCATGGTGGCGCCGATGACCAGTACGGACGCGAGGTTCGCCGCCATCAGATTGGCAGATGCAACACCGCCGAGGATCAGTTCGCCGACACCCAGCGCAACGAACCAGCCCCATTTTCCGGTGATGGCGTGGATGGCCCATCCGAGCGAGGCCTTCGAGTTCGACATGTCCGTCATGGCTTGACCCTTGTTCGCACGACGATCCGCAGATCATGAATAGGGCAAGCGTATCGAGATCTGTCCCAACTCATCTTTCGAGGTCGCAGCGATATTATTTGATCCGCACGATACGGACCGTTGCGCGAGAGTCGCGACTAGCGCGGGATGGTCACGACGGTCCTGAATCCGTCGGGGCCGCCGCGGACGTCGACGGTCCCGTGCAGACGCGCCGCAAGCGTCTCGACGATGGAGCGGTCCTCTTCCCGGTACCGACTTTCGTCGGACGAGCCGTTGTCCATGACGCTGCACGCAACCGACGTCGACGTGAGCCATACTTCGAGACGAATGGCGCCTGCCCCGCAGTGGGACACGTGGCGCACCGCACCGGTGATCAGTTCGAAGACGATCATCCCCAGCAGCCAGCAGCGCTCGGAGCTCATCTGCAGCGGATGCAGCAGCAGCGAGAGCGCAATACCCTTGTCTTCGAGGCTCGAGCGGCTGATCGACCGGCATAATTGCTGAAGATAGGCCGCCAGATCGACGGTGGTGGTGAACTGCGGCATTTGCAGCGCGTGGTGAAGTTGTGCATGACCTTCCAGCCGGTCCTGCACGGAAGCGAGGGTCGCCCTCGCTTCGATGCCGTCGCAACGATCGGCCGCCTGTGCCACCAGATCAATCGCCGAGGCGAGCTCGTCGTCGATCCGGTGCGCGAGCTCACGCAGCAGCAGGCGCTCCGCCTTGACGCCGCCATCCGGCGGGAGTTCCGAGAGGCTGCTCATCCTTCACGCGCCTCCCGGCCCAACGGCGTGCTTTGCACTTACGGGTTCTGGCCGCTTCGGCCGGTCTCGTAGAGGAACCAGATGCGCCGTTCCGTTTCGTCGATCCAGTTTTCCAGGACGCTCGCGGTGGCGACATCGCCGTACTCGTCGCAGAGCTCGTGGACCCGGCGCATTTCCCGCGTTAGCTGCTGGTTGTCGCTGCGCAGCTCGGCGAGCATGTCCTGCGGATCGACATAGTCGGCATCGTTGTCGAGAATGCGCTGCTCGCGCGCGATGTGGCCGATCGAGCGCAGCGTCGTGCCGCCGATCTTGCGTGCGCGTTCGGCGATGTCGTCAGTCATGGCGAAGATTTGGTCGGCCTGCTCGTCGAGCATAAGGTGGTAGTCGCGAAAGTGGCTGCCCGACACGTGCCAGTGGAAGTTCTTGGTCTTCAGGTAGAGAGCGAAAACGTCGGCGAGCAGCGCTCTCAGCGCGGCTGGAACGTCCCGGTTCGCATTCGCTCCGAGATCCGTCGGGCTTTGGAGGTCTGCTTTGGTCATGGTCGGCATCCTTGTGTTGGAGGTTGGAAACATCTAACCGCGCGGTGCGCGAGGAATCTTTCCAGCGTGAAAGATCCTTTTGGGATCGCACGCCTGCGAGGGGCGCCCGCTGGCGCGCCGCGGGTTCATTTCACTTGTGTCACCCTGTCCCGCAGCGGCAGAAGCGACATCGATGCGAATACGCCATCGCGACGGATCAATGCGTGGAATAGCCCCGCCGCCAGATGCAGCAGCACGAGGGCAAAGAACGCGAAACCCAGATAGACGTGGGCATTCCAGAGCAGCGTGTGCATCAGGTCGCTCTGCGGCAGCAGCGCGGGAATTCGGATCCCGCCATACAGGACGACCGGATAGGCCGCAGCCCAGAGCATGCCGAGGCCGAGCAACGGCATGACGATCATGAGGCCATACAGGAGCTGATGCGACAATCTTGCTCCAAACTTCATGGGTCTCGAAAGATCGGCCGGCAATGGCGGCGCACCGTAATGCAGCCGCAACGCCAGCCTGATCAGCACGAGGACCAGCAGGATGACGCCGATCGTCTTGTGGACCAGGATGAGCGGCAGATATTTCGGCGCGACCGTGGAGACCATGCCGACGCCAATGAACAGCATGGCGAGGATGCAGACCGCCATCAGCCAGTGCAGAACGCGCTGGATCAGGGCAAAACGATGAGGAACGCTGGTCATGGCTTGGCGGTCTCGGTTCGCGGATAGTCCCTGGCTTCGGCCGCACGCAGATCGTAGGATTTGCGGTAGACCGATGAGCGTGCAGCCGGGAACGGATCGTCCGACACCCGCATTCCCTGTGGCAGGACCGCCGGATCGAAATTGATGTCGCGGCATGGTCCATCGCGCTCCGGCTCGATCCGCTGCACGATCAGCGTTCCGACCGCCACCTTGCGACGGCTCTCGGGCCAGGCCTTGCTCGGATCCGCGGTCGGGTCACCCGGATCGGCCACGGTCGTGACCATGGTCCATCGCAGTGGACCGGCGGTCCGGACCCGTTCGGTGATCTCCTGCTCGAGATAATCCGGCCCGCGCTTTTCGAGGTCGGCCTGCGAGATCGGAATGGGTTGCGCCGAGGGCAACAGCGACCATCGCACGGTGTGGTCGCCGCCTCCGGCGTCCGTGAAAACGAAGCTGTTGAGGCCGTTATAGGGCTCCTCCGCATAACTGCCGGTCCAGGGCGCCGTCTTGGCCCAGGCCGCGAAGGGGCCGAATTCCGGGTTGGCCTGAATGAACGCCTTCATCGCCTCCGGATCCTTCTTGCCGGATGCGATCAGCAGGTCGTGAAATGCCTGCGGCGTGGAAACCGCAAAGAACGGCGGGTTGATCATCGCCATGCGCCACTCTTCGCCGTCTGCCGTCGTGATCATCAATCCCAGGCCGCGGACGCGCACGGTCGCATCGACCGCGTTCGGATCGGCTGTGCCGAGATTGAAACGGCCCAGGGCCGGATAGTGCCCCTGCGCGAAGACCTTGGCCCGGGAGAGTTCCGCGCCGTTTCCATTCGCCTCGAATGTCCCGGTGAAGCAGATTCCCTTGGCATGATTTCGCCGGTGCCCGAGCGGCGGGCCGCTCGGAGGCGTCAGCGCCGCGATCATCCGTTCCGGCGTCAGACGCCCCGGCGAGAGCCATCCCGCAGTGTATGCGAAGGCAGCCGCGCCGCCGCCGACCACGGCCGCAATCAGGACGAGGGACCCAAGCCCCGAACGTGGTAGCTTGCCTTGATTCATCCGGTCTCCTTTGCGATGCGCAGACCGCCTGGCGATCGGGTGCGCGCGACGCTCTTTCGAGCGACGCAGCTTCCTTGTAGCCGGCGGCCAAGGCCCGATCTTTTCGAACCCACCGCCAATTTCGCGAAGGCACGCCTGAGCTGCCTTCGGCGTTCGCCGGACCCGGGAGCCGGCTTCGGGCATTCTCGAAATTTTTCGTGCAATTTGACAATCGATCGTGATGCCCGAAAAGACCCACCCTGCGCCCCGCCCTATTCCAGATGCGCTTCGCACGATGGCGGCGGTCGACTCCCGAACGATGGACCGTGTCGCGACGGGGCCGCCAGCGCCGCAGAGGCTGGAATGCGATTGGGAATCGGATGAGCAAAGTGATCATCGTCACGGGTGCTGCAAACAGCATCGGACGAACCACCTGCCGGCAACTGATGCAGGCAGGCCACACGGTCTACGTTTCAAGCCAGGAAATGAGTGGCCCTATTGCGCAAGGGATCGAGGAGGCTGGATCAAATCCCGGCCAGCCCGGCGCCGATCTCCGCACGATCGAGTTCGACGTCTCTTCGGAATCCTCAGTGACCTCGGCCGTTGAGACCATCATCGCCGAAAACGGCCGCCTCGACGTGGTCGTGCACAATGCCCGGCAAGTCGTTTACGGACCCGCAGAAGCCTTCACGCCGGAGCAGCTTGCCGAGCTCTACGATACCAACGTCCTGATCGCACAGCGCCTCAATCGCGCGGCGTTGCCACAATTGCGCAAGCAGGGTCAGGGCTTGCTGATATGGATCACGTCAAGCAGCGCGCGGGGCAGCTCGGTTCCGTTCCTCGGCGCCTGTGCTTCAACGGAAGCCGCCTTGGATTCGCTGGCACTCAGTTACGCCGGCGAACTCGCGCGTTGGGGCGTCGAGACGACCATCATCGTTCCCAGCGCTCTCGGACCCGGCCACTATGTCCGATCCGGCCGGCCGCAGGATACTGTTCGGGCGGAAGAATACGCGGATGGTCCGACCGCCGACGTGAGTGAAATCGCGCTTGCGGGACTCGCGCAGCTTTCGCCGAAGGATACGGCTCCACAAGATGTCGCAAGCACAGTTGCGAATGTCGTGAACATGCCGTTCGGACAACGTCCGCTGAAAGTTCATTTCGGCCCGGATGACGATGGGGCGGCAGCTGTCGACGCCGTCGCCGACCGCGCTCGCACGGAACTGTTCCGCCGGATCGGCCTGGAGGATCTTCTCAAGCCCGTGTTGATCCGATGAGATCACCCATCGGCGGAGATTTCCCCAATCGACGGTCGTTTCCCAAAAAATCAGGACTCTCCCCGGAGTTCCCTGCCCTCCGGACGAAAGTGATCGGCGACATCCATCGGTGATCCTTTACCGCGATACGGCCGGATGTTACGTTTGAAGTTGCCACCGCGGTCACACGTTTCGGCCCGAGTTCAAGTCATAGAGTACGACGAGTCGGTCGTCGGATTTGATATTTCCAAATGGTCCACCGCTGGCAGAGCAACGCCACAACAGCCACGACCGGACCCTCTCCCCAGGAGAGCTCCGCTCAAGAGATTTTCGTCTTTGGGCCGTTTCGTCTGGACGCCTCGCAGAGACGGATCGAGAAAGGTGGCAATCCGGTCCAACTGTCGGCTCGCGCATTTGACCTGCTGCTGACACTGATCCGGCATGCGGGCGACGTCGTCAGCAAGAGCGATCTGATAGCCAGGACATGGCCAGGCTCCAGCGTCGATGACAACAGCCTGCGCGTCCATATCGCAGCACTCCGCAAGGCGCTCGGGGACGGCAATGCGGGCGCCAAATATCTGAGCACGGTCTCGGGACAGGGTTACTGTTTCGTCGGTTCGGCCGCGAGCCCGGAGCAGAATCAACCTGCACCGACCAAGCCTGTTCGCGCGCACAACCTGCCGGCACATCCCTGGCAGATGGTGGGCCGCGAGCAAACCATCCAGGATATATCGGAAAGGCTCAAAGCCCAGCGTTTCATCACGGTCGTCGGCCCGGGCGGCATCGGCAAGACGACGGTCGCTGTTTCCGCGGGCCACGCCCTTCTCGCGGAATTCGCCGGCCAGGTTCACTTCGTCAGTCTCGGTGAGACCCGCGATGCCGCTCTGGTACCGGCCATTGCAGCATCTTCGCTCGGGCTGCGGGCGCGATCGGACGATCCCTCAAACAACCTTGTGGCATTCCTGCGCGACCGGCGGATGCTGCTCATTCTGGATTGCTGCGAGCATGTCGTCGACGCCGCAGCCGCGCTGGCCGAACGGCTCTACCAGGAGGCACCGCAGTTGCACATCATGGCCACGAGCCGGGAGCTGCTGCGGGTCGAAGGCGAGCACACATATCGGCTCTCGCCTCTGACAAGCCCGCCGGAAAATGCCGTTCTGACGGCCGAGAGCGCGGTTGCCTACCCCTCCGTAAAGCTCTTCGTGGAGCGCGCGGCCGCAGCTGGAGGTGAGTTCGGATTGACGGATGCGAACGCGTCGGACGTCGGCAACCTCTGCTGTCGGCTCAATGGCATCCCGCTCGCGATCGAGCTCACCGCCGGCCATGTGACCGCATACGGAGTCAAGGCCATGGTCCAACTCCTCGACAAGCACTTCAATCTGCTGTGGGAAGGACGACGCACGGCGCTGCCCCGGCACCGGACGCTTCGCGCAACCATCGAGTGGAGCTACGATCTTCTATCCGAGCCCGAACGGGTGGTTCTCAGCCAGCTATCCGTGTTCGTCGGCAGCTTCACCGCCGAAGCCGCCCGAGCGATCGCCGGCAGCGATCCCACTAGCGACGACACGACCATGGCTGCGCTCGACAACCTCGTGGCCAAGTCGATGCTTGCCCTGAACCAGGGCTCGCAATCGATGCGCTACAGGCTCGCGGACGCGACGCGGGCCTACGCGCAGGAGAAGCTCGCCGCCAGCCCCGACGCCGAGATCGTGCCGCTACGCCACGCCTCCTACTTTCGGGATTTGCTTGAAAAGACGGCCGACGAGCCGAATGAAGGCCTGTCGTCGATGGCCGATCAATTCGGCGACATACGCAGCGCGCTGGCGTGGTGCTTCTCGGATCGAGGCGACCGCAGAACCGGCGTCGGCCTCGCTGCGGCAGCGATCCCCCTGTTCTTCAAGCTGTCGCTCTTCACCGAATGCCAGTTCTGGGTCACGCGCGCAATCGAAGCGCTTCATGAGATGGGCGGAAGTGTCAGGCACGACCTCGCACTTCATGCGGCGTTGGCGTCGGCCCGGATGCTGACGGGACAAATCGACGAATTGGGCGTCGGCTATCTCGACAGAGCGGTCGGGTTGGCCGAGACAATTGGCGATGTCGCCGGACAAATCCGTCTGATTGGCCGACTGCATCTGCTCCAATTGCTGGTCGGCAATTTTGACGATGCGCTGGCCACCGCTAAGCGCGGCGAAGCGATTGCCCTCGCCAGCAACGATTCCGTCGGAGTGGCGCGCATGCGCATGTTGCTCGGAACGTCGTGCCACTATCTGGGCGAGGTTGCCGCGTCTCGCTCGTACGTCGAAGCGGCGCTGTCCCATCCGGGCCTGGAAGGCGACTCCCGTGGCGGCCTGACGTCCGATTACCCGAGGCGTCCTCAAATCACCCTCGCCCGCATCTTATGGCTCGAGGGACATCCCGATCAGGCCACGGCGACGGCGCGCCAAGCCATCTCCGATGTGATCGCCATCAACCATCCGACCATATTGTGCATAGCGCTGCCCTGGGCATTCGGTGTTTTCCTTTGGAACGGGGATGTGGGCGTGTGCGAAGAGCACATTGACAGGCTCCTCGTGGAGACCCGCAAGCATAATCTCGCCACCCTCCAGACGGTCGGCGACGCCATGAAAGGGATTGCGCTGTTGGCGCGCGGCGAGAGTGATATCGGGCTGGCCATGCTGAACGCCTCCGTCAAGAAGCTGCAGAGCCAGCGCTACGGCGCGGCGGCCGGACTTTGCGTGCCGCTCGCGGAAGCTCTGGCGGCGACAGGTCGTGGAGATGAAGCACTCGACATCCTCGATCAGGCGATTGCCCGGGGCCGGCGTCGCAACTTCATGGTGGAGATGCCGGACATGTTGCGGGCAAGGGCAGAAGTGCTGATCCGCAAGGACAATCCCGACTTCCTGGAGGCGGAGCGGAGCCTGGCGCAATCACTTGACCTTGCCCGACATCAGGGGGCGCTCGGTTTTGAGTTGCGCACGGCAATCGGTCTTGCAGGGCTATTACAGCGGCGGGGCCGCCGCAGTGAAGCGCAAGACGTGCTTGCGCCCATCTATGGACGATTCACCGAGGGGTTCAATACGTCCGTCCTGAAAGCGGCCAGCGAATTGCTGGCCGAATTGGCGTCTCCGCCTTCGGGCTCGCTCGCCGCGAGTTGATAGCCCTGACACACTCGCGTGGGGGGCGCGAACCCGCAGTGGCCCAGGTCGTGCGGCTGGCGGCGATGCCGTGCAATCCGGATAGAAGCGCGCGGCATGGAAAGACCGCGTCGAGGGGCCGGCGCATTCTTGGTCCGGCAATAGGACTTCGAAGCCAACGTTCTGGAGCACGGGGGATGCGGCGCTCGCCGAGGCCGCACCTGCGTCCGATGACATGTATCGGACGCCGCCCCCGGGGCATCCTGGAGCACCGCCCGTACTATTAGGTCGAAAACTCCGTCATCATCGCTCTCGCGAGCCTGAGATCCGTGGTCTCGAAACCCTCGGTGAATTTGCCGTACACAAGAGCCAGGATTTGGTGCGCATCGGCGGGACGGCCCTGACTCGTCCTCAACCGTGCCAGGCTGATGGCCGCTCTCAGCTCCCAGAACAGCGCACCTTGGCCGCGCGCGACTTCGAACGCCTTGTCGAAGCACTGCTCGGCAGCGATAGCCGAGCGACGCTCGCCGGGATGCCGGAGCAACTCGCCCTTGATGCGCCAGAGCTCGGCCGCATACCACCGCTCATCCCTCGCCTCGCAGCGCGCGAGCGCCTCGTCCGCGGTCGCAAGCCCCAGCGATACTTCGCCGACCTCTCCGAGACACGCCGCCAGTTCGCCGAGAGGAAGCAGGAAGCGCGGCAGGAAACGCGCCTCGCCCGCCAGCTCGAGCGCCTTGCGCAACAACGTCAGTCCGGCGGCGACATCGCCACGCCGCGCCATGACCATGCCCCTGAAGGCGCGCGCCCATACGTTCCATAGACGGATCGGATGACGTTCGGTGTGCTCGAGCAGCATGGTGCAATAGCCTTCCGCAGCATCGAGATCGCCGGCCAGGAAAGCAATCGGACAGGCGCCCTGGCCAAGCACGCTGCAGAAGGTCAGAGCATGACCACTCGCTCGGCCCTCCTCGACATTGCGCTCGACGACGTTCAGTGCCTGATCCGCCAACCCGAGAAGCCACAGGATGCGCGCCTGGAAATAGCGTGCCGAGGCTCGCAGGTCGAACCTGAAACGGATCACCTGCGGCTTCGCCGCCAGATCGGAAAGGCGAGATAAGGTCCGCCCAATGTGATGATGCGCCAACCGCTGGTCACCGAGGTAGTGCAGCGTGGTGGCAAGCAGCCGATCGCCCATCATCCGGTCGACCGAATTTTGGGAATCGGCCACGATATCCGCGAAGCGGTGCGCGAATTCCAACGCCTTGCGGAACTCGCCGTTGTTGAATTGATCGATGCAGAGCCCCCAAAGCGCACGCAACAGATAGTCGCTGTCGCCGAGCTGCTCGGCCAGCTGCAGGGTCGCAGCCCAGGCCGGACCGGCCTCTCGAGCCCTGCCAACGCCGTACATCAGTGACCAGCCAAGCGCGGCCGACAATTGCATGCGGAGCCGCAATGCGCCAGCGGCGCTGCCGTCGAGGCTGGCCAACGCCAGTTCGGTCCGCTCGCGGCACTCGGCGAGGAGCGACAATTGTACCCATAACGGGACGGCCCCTGCGGTCAGCGCCACTCCGATCTGCGCATCTCCGTCGGGCGAGAAAGCCCAATCGAGGCTGGATCGTACGTTGTCGATGTGCTGGCCATAGAAGCCGAGCCACTCCGCCTGCGGCTTCACTTCGCTGTCAGCTTCCGCATTCGCAAAGAACCCGCCATAGTATCCGGCCTGGCGGCGCGCTGCGCCGGGAAATTCGCCGCTGGCGTGAAGCTTTTCCAGTGCATAGGCGCGCGTGGTGTCCAGCAGGCGATAGTACGGGCGCTCGCCGCGAATATCCGCAAGGACGAGCGACTTTGCCACCAGGTTGGCAAGCTCCGCGGTGACATCGCCCATCCCTTCGCCGGCGACCGCGATCACGGCATCGAGCAGAAACTCTCCGGCAAACACGCCGAGCCGCCGCAGGACCCGCGCCTCGGCGTCCGGCAGTAGATCGTAGCTCCAGTCGAGCGTCGCACGAAGCGTTTGCTGCCTGGGCAACGCAGTACGCCGGCCGGTCGTCAGAAATTTGAACCTGTCGTCGAGAAGTGCCGCGATCTTCGGCGGACTGAGCATCACGGCGCGTGCCGCCGCGAACTCGATCGCGAGTGGAATGCCATCCAGCCGGCGGCAGATGGCTGCGACGGCATCGAGGTTCTCTTCGTCGAGCGCGAAGCTGGAGCCCAGCGCTTTCGCTCTGGTCGTGAACAATTCCACTGCCGTGTAGGCCGATGCGGCGTCAGACCCGAGCCGGACTTCGGGCGGCACACCCAGGGGCGGAACGCGATAGACATGTTCGCCGTCAATGCGCAGCGCTTCGCGACTTGTCGCCAGGACGGTCGTTCCGGAACACTGGCTGACGATCGTCTCGGCCAGTTGGGCCACGGTATCAACGACGTGCTCGCAATTGTCGAGAATGAGCAACAACTGCCTGGCGCCAATCGCGCGCGCTATGGAGCCCGGGGTGATCTCCTCCCCTTCGAGCTTGATACCGAGCATGCTGGCGACGGCCGAGGGCACGAGCTTGGGATCGGGCAGCGAGGCCAATTCGACCAGCAACCGGTCGGCCGCAAAACCGGCTGGCAGCGTTCTGGCGGCTTGTAGTGCAAGGGCTGTCTTGCCAATCCCGCCAGGCCCGACGAGGCTCACGACGCGATAAGCCGACAGAAGCTCCCACAAACGCGCGACCGCGGTGGTGCGGCCGATGAGAACGAATGATGCATTGGGAATGTTGGTCGACGGCAGTGGCTGGGGTGCGGCAGATTGTAGCGGGGCATCCATCTGCCGGGTCCGCCATGAACCCAGCAGGCGATAGCCCCGGCCGACCGTTGTCGCCAGCATGTCACGATCCGAACCAAAGGCCTTCCGGATCGCCGCGATATGGACCCGAAGTGCACTCTCCTCGACGAAGACGCCGCGCCAGACACGCTCTGTCAGGTCATTCTTGGTGACCAGCCCGCCTTCGGCCTGAGCCAATTCCGCAAGAATCTCAAAGGCACGACCGCCCAGAGGAACGGACTCTCCCATCGAGCGCAGTTCGCGTCTGGCAAGATCGATCTCCCATTCAGCGCAGGCGTAGACGGGGCGCTGGTTTGGCTCGGCCATCATCGGCATAGCCCCAGGCGGTTGTTTGATCTTGCGCCCAGCGTATCACCAACGCTTTCAAAATACACAATCTGTCCGGCGACCAAGGCCGCCAGACACTCGCCGCAAATATCGCAATGCTCGCACGTCAGCAGCCGCGACAGATGGATCCTTCCAGCATCTTCTCGACCCGTGCGTCCTCCTTGTCGATGGTCGCATCCGAGCCGAGCAGCGGTCCCTTCGTCGGATGACCAACCCCCTCCGATGACGGGAGCGCGGTGCCGAGCGAGTTCGTTCCCGGCGCAGCAGCGCTGGTACCGAGCGCGCCGCCGCTCTCCATCGACATGTGAGATCCCATGCCGCCGCGGGCAGATGCAACGCCCGAGAGCGCAAGGCTGGCAACGACGCAGAGAAACCAGAGCAGTCTCATGGCTCACACTCCTCATGTTGTATGACCTGCACCTAGAACTGGGCGTCGCACACGATTCGACCATGCACGATCGCGCGAGCAACTATGACAATTGTGACAGAGTTCGGCTTCGAAGACGCATCAGACCTTCGTAACCGCGCGCTCTGCCTGATATTCCCGTCATCTTCTCGCAAGAGTGATGCGTGACAAGCAGGGTTTTCCGGCCGGACTGCCTATATAGCCCGGTATAGAAAACAATTCCGGAAACGCCATCAGCCGAGCAGCGATCATCGCCAAGCGACTCTCCGCACGTCACGAACAATGGAGATTCGCTATGAGTGCATTCAAAACCCTGATCGCCGCAGTGCTGCTCTCAACGGCAACGATATCATCCGCCTCCGCGGCTTGGTCCTTTGCCGATCAGGAGCCCGCCGCATTTGCATCAATGTATCCCAATCGCGACGTGCTGAATGGCGGCGCATTGACGCCGGCAGGGCGAATGGGTCTCGAGCGGTCCGGTGGCGCGGCTCCGGTGTTCGGAGCGGGCCACATCTACAACCGCCACGGGCATCGGTGAGCGGCGGCAATACGCAAAGGCAAATTGCCGCGCAACCATGCCTGTCCGTGACCCCGCTCGGCGTGCGACCGCGCCATGCGGCGCACCCCGCGGGTCCGGAGCCTCGATCGATATCATCGGCTCCGAACGTTTGTTCGCGACGACGGCGTAGAACGCTCCCCCAGATCGCGCGCCGGTGACGGGTCAATTCTACGCACACCATTGTAAAACTTCACAGTTCTTCAGCTTCTGTAATCCGGCTCGCGTCGGGTCCCGCGCTACACTCCGGCTATCGACTGTTGGACGAGCAGGCCCCCCATTGGCGCCATACCGCCGCCCGGCAGGCACGATGACCAGCAGCGCTATGGAGGCATCGCTTGATCACTGATGGAAGTGGCCATTTGAGTCCGGACATTGCGAGGCGCCTGCGAAAACTAGCGATCGTCGCCGTCATATTTGCGGCCGGCGCAGCCAGCGCCTCTGCGCAACAGCGATACGATCCCGGTGCGAGCGACACCGAGATCAGGATCGGCAACATCATGCCCTATAGCGGCCCGGCATCGGCTTACGGCATCATCGGCAGGACGATGAGTGCGTATTTTCGCATGGTCAACGACAATGGCGGCATCAACGGCCGGACAGTCGAGTTCATCTCCTACGACGATGGCTACAATCCGTCCCGAGCGGTCGAGCAGGCACGGCGGCTCGTCGAGGCCGACGAAGTGCTCGCGATCTTCGCCCCCTTCGGCACCGCGAGCAACGCCGCCATTCAAAGGTACATGAATAATCGCCACGTGCCGCAATTGTTCGCCATTTCGGGAGCATCTCGCTGGGCTGATCCCGTCCACTTTCCGTGGACGATCGGCTGGCTACCGAGCTACCGAACCGAGGCACGCATCTACGCGGACTATGTCCTGACGCATCACCCTGGCGCCAGGATCGGCATCCTCTACCAGAACGACGACTTCGGACGCGATTATCTGGCTGGCCTGAAGGAGGTGCTGCAAGACAGGTACGCGCAAATGGTGGTTGCGAGCCTGCCATATGAAATCAGCGAGCCGACAATCGACTCGCAGATCGTGGCGATCAAGGCGGCCGCCCCCGACATTTTCATCAATGTCGCCACGCCAAAATTCGCGGCTCAGGCGATCAGGAAGCTCGCCGAGCTGGACTGGCATCCCGTCCACATCATGACGAACGTCTCGGTTTCGGTCGGCTCAGTGTTGAAGCTCGCAGGACTGGACAACGCGAAGGGAGTCCTGAGTGCCGGGTACCAGATGGACGTGACCGACCCGCAGTGGGACTCATACCCGGGCATGCAGCATTTTCGCGCGTTCATGGCGAAATACTATCCGGACGCAGATCGATCCGAAAGCGGCCCGCTGGTGGCATTCAATATGTCGAGCGCGCTCGTTGAGGTGCTTAGGCGCTGTGGCGACGATCTCACGCGCGAGAGGATCATGCAGGTGGCGACGACTCTCGACATCGAGGGGGCGGCCTATATTCCCGGCGTCCGGGTCAAGACATCGCCGACGGACTTTCGCCCGATCGAGCATCTCCAAATGATGCGTTTCACCGGCGAGAAGTGGGAATGGTTCGGTCCGCTCATGAATGGCCATTCGGACCAGATAACGCTTTCGCCCGACTAGCGAGCAATCGCTTTCGAGATGAAGCGCGGGCGCCGACTTCGTGCAAAGGCGAAAATGATCGTTCAATTGATACTGCTCATCCGACACATGCGTACACATGTCTGGCAGGCGAGCCGAGGCGTTCCCGGCGTCGCTTTGTCAAGGAGACGTGCAATGACTACACTGAAGCTCTTGTCGGCCGGACTGATGGTTTCGGCCATGATCGCCTCCCCCGCGATGGCTCGCGAAGGCAGCAACAACGCGCGCCAAACCAATGACGACGCCTATGCGTCGGTTCAGCGCGTTCCGGTGACGTCCAAGCGCAACTGTGTTCGCGCTCCCGACGTCGGTGCGTACGCGAGCGACCCCTGGCGTCGGCCTCCGTGCGAGCCCAAGTCGGGCTATTGAGCACGCCAACCGGAGCGAGCCCCCTTGCCGCAAGGCAATCGTCAGCGCGGACTTGAAGAGGTTCATCTCGGCGCTTCGGGGGCTTCCATCTCACGGACGTGACTGGAGGAAGAATGGCGGCCCTATGAAGCCCCGTTCTTCCGACTGGCCATATCCGAGGCGCATTGATCCGTACCAACAGCGTGGCCCGGCATCTGCCGCGCATACGTTAAAAATGTGGATTGATGGATGGCGATGCCAGCTCCATCGCGGAATTCACCAACCTCGCCATTGCGGTCTCAGGCGCCACGGGGCAGAGGCCTACTCGCTCGAGGCAAGGGCATCAAAGATCGAATCCCGCCGCAGCGGCATCTCGCCATCGACTCGGCGTGTCACCCGCGAAGCGCCTGAACGTCGTCGTGAAGTGGGCCTGGCTCTGAAAACCCACTGTGAGCGCGACCTCAACAATCGGCATCTCGCACTCCCGCAGTAGATCCTTGGAACGCTGTATCCGGTGCCGCAAGATATATTCGTGAGGCCTGCAACCCGTCGCAGCGCGGAACTGGGCGGCGAAATGCATCCGGCTCAGGCCCGCGGCCGCGGCAAGATCCGCCAGCACGATTTTCTTGCGGAAGTGAGTCTCGATATAGTCGAGCACCCGCTTGAGCCGCCACTTCTGCAATCCGTGGACCGGCCTTTCAGAAGTGCATTGGCCGACGCGGGCTCGCTCGTCGAACCTCGGCTGCGCCTCGGACCGCAAGGCAAGGAGCCGGGCAATGACGGCAAATCGCAGGGCGTCGACGCAAAGGGCGCTATCGGTGGCTTTCAATCGCTCCATCGCGACGAGAGCTTCGGACAGGCGCTGAACTACCGGATCGTCGTCACAAATGGGCGCAGTTGTCAGAGAGCTAGGTGCAGTCATGGCCGCGCATTGCCACGGGATTTCGACGCGCAGCCAGCCGGTGTCGCGCGCCGGATTACACGGGGATATGCTGGAGCTGCGCCGTGGCTGCCCTTCGATCGCAATGACCAGACCAAGCCGCCCGAAGGCAATCGTCGTTGCATCAAGGGGGGACAGATCGTCCCTGCGCGAAACGGTGGTAGGCGCGATGACCTTCGGAAGCGGCGCGATCGAGGCCATTGCGATGGCCGAGCGGAAATCTGTTTCGTCCGCGGTGACGGTCGCCTGGGTGTCGCCATGCTTCGGTTGTGGCGACAGTAATAATGGCTGAGACATGATCTTACTCTGGCAAGGACAATCCAAACGATGATGCTCCATTCCGGCGAAGCGCATCGATCGCAGAGTAAGGTAGCAAGCTATGGCCCGATCGCGAGTGAAGAGGCGCAAAATCAGGAAACTTCAGGCTCTCCTTCGCCGACATGCCGACACCGTCGAAGCGATGCGTCGTGCCATCCATTCAATCGAGATGCCGCGCGATATCCTGCAGCTCGCGATGTGAACAGGTGTCGCTTCGACCGCTCGATAACGAAGAGACCAAGCAGGCTGCCGAGCTTCTGAACCGTCGCGACGCGAAATCCCCTGCCCCGTGTTGCTGTGTGCTGCACGCTCCTTCCGGCCGCTCTCCCATTTTGGCACTCCCATTCGTCCTCACGAATTCGTGTGCAAGCAAAGAGCGTTTCGGACGCCTGCATCGAGCCATGGCGAACAGCCGACTACTGAGAAGGTCGCCTTGACACCCCAACGGCCTCCCCTGTAGGACACCTGGGCATACTGACGCTTTCAGAATCTTGCCAGGGGCGGTGATCTTTGGGGGTCACGTCACTCTCCTAGATTGCGGCAGTGAAGCTGATCCACGGACCCCCTTATGTCGCCTTCGCCCGCTGTACGAACCTACTCTTTCGGTAACTGGCTCATCGATTGCCAGCGGAGAGAGCTGAAGTGCGACAACATCACGGTCCCGATCGGAAGCCGCGCATTCGAGATTCTCGAGAAACTGGCGGGTTGCGCCGGTCACCTGGTGACCAAGGATGATTTGATCGGAAGTGTCTGGTCAGGCCTGGCCGTCGAGGACAACACGCTACAGGTCCATATCTCCGCCGTCCGCAAGGCGCTGGGCAAAGATCGCGATCTCCTCAAGACGATCTCGGGCCGTGGATACACCCTCGCCGGGACCTGGCGAAGCGGGCATTTGGATCAGCCCGCAGCGACATCGGTATCCGTCCCGGCCATCGAATCCTTTTCGAACAACCTGCCGAACACGCGCGCTCCTCTTATCGGGCGCGAGGATTGCCTGAGCGAAATTGCCGAACTTATGTTCGCATATCGGGCCGTGACTTTGGTCGGCCCGGGAGGCATCGGGAAAACAAAGCTGGCCATCGAACTTGCGCGCCTGGTCGCATCCTCATTCGATGGTGCGGTGGCGCTGGTCGAGCTCGCGACCTTGCATGATCCGGCACTTGCGACATCGACCACCGCGCGTGCGCTCAAGCTTGCCCTGAGTGACAAGGAGGTTTCGGCCGCCTGCATCGCGCAGGCTATCGGGTCACGGCGTCTGCTTCTCATCTTGGACAATTGCGAGCATGTCATCGACATCGCTGCACAGATCGCGAGTGCTGCACTTCGCTATTGTCCCAATGTCACTATTCTTTCGACCAGTCGGGAAGGCCTCCGCATCGATGGCGAATACGTTGCGGCCATCCCGCCGCTGTCGGTTCCGGACTCTGGTTTGCGTGATCCCGGTGTGCTGTTGCAGGCAAGCGCCGTGCAGCTCTTCGTCGCTCGCACACAGTCGCTACGCGCGAACTTCTCTCCAGGCGCGGACGATCTGCTGAAAGTGGCTGCCATCTGTCGCCGGCTCGACGGAATTCCGCTCGCGCTGGAATTCGCCGCGGCTCAGACCGCGAATCTTGGGGTAGACACGGTCTTGCTTCGCCTGGACAGGCGAATGGAGTTGCTGAGCGGCGGCCGCAGGGACCAACTGCCGCGGCACCAGACCCTGCGAGCGACGCTGGACTGGAGCTACGATCTGTTATCGCCCGACGAGCAAAGGCTGTTGTGCTGGCTCGCGGTGTTTCCAGCAGGTTTCACACTCGATGCGGCCATTGCAATGATGGACGACGCGTTGTCCCGGTCGGACGTCATCGAAACACTGTTCAATCTGGTCGGAAAATCGCTGGTCTCGCTCGATCCCTCCTTCGAAGGGCGGTGGCGTCTGCTGGAGACCACCCGCGCCTATGCTCTGGAGAAGCTGGCAGAAGCAGGGCTCTGCGCGCAGGCCAGCAGACGGCATGCGGGCTTTCTCAGGCAGCTCATCATGCCACCTGGCGATGCCTCCCCCGCCTCCGACGATCTCACTCGCCTTGCCCAGGAAATTGGAAACGTGCATGCGGCGCTCGACTGGGCCTTCGCACCCGGCGGCGATGCCGCGCTCGGCGTAGAGCTGACAGCCGGCTTTGTGCCGGTGTGGATGCAACTGCTGTCCTTCATGGAATGCTCGACCCGGATCGAGCACGCTCTCGCCCATCTTGACGGAGAGCTGACCTGCAATCCAAGGCTCAAGGCGCAGCTCTATGTCGCGCTGGGGTTCGCGCTTCTCAATACGACAGGCTCGGCGGAGCGCATGAAGGCGGCTCTGAACATCGGCCTTGCGCTCGGCGAAGAGCTGTCCGATCTCGAGCTTCAGCTCAAGGCTGTTTGGACGCTGTGGAGCTATAATCTCAACTCGGGCCAATACGACGCGGCCAAGAGTGTCGGAGAGCGATATCTGGAGATCGCCCTTCGCACGGGAAACCCCGCCAACGAGACGGTCGGCCGCCGCCTGATCGGCGCCGCCACCCATTTTTACGGCGCGCAGGAGGAAGCTCGACGCGAACTGACCCTCTCCCTGAACCACTCGGCTCACGGATTGAAGGACGGCGCGAACCAGATGTGGTTCCTGCTCAACCAGACCGTCCTGGCAAAGGCCATGTTAGCCCGCGTGCTGCTGCTCCAGGGAAAGATCGCCCAGAGCAGATCCCTGGCCGCGGAATGCCTCGAGGAGGCGCAGCGTGAGAAGGACAAGCTCGCGATCGCTTACGCGCTGCGGAACGCCGTGTGCCCCATTGCGCTGATGACGCATGATGTCGCCACTGCCGATCAGGCGATAGCGTCTCTCCTCGAGCTCGTCACGCGCGAGGGAATAGCTTTCTGGACGAGCTGGACGTCCTGCCTGAAGGGGCAGTTGCTCGTCCTGCAAGGCAGACATCACGATGGAATAGATCTGCTGCGCAGCGGACTGAAAGCGCGGGCCGAGAACGGCTGGCTGATGCGCAATCCCGAATTTCTCGGATCGCTCGCCGAAGGACTGTTCGCGGTCGGCGAGAGTGCGCAGGCCCTGGCCGCCGTGGAAGATGCCCTGGCCATCTCCCGGCAAGGCCAGCAATTGTGGTGCCTTGCTGATCTGCTGCGGATCAAGGGCGAGATCCTGCTTGCCGATGGCTCGTCAGATCGGTCCCGCTCGGAAGTCCTGTTCTCCGAGGGCCTGTCCGTTGCCAGAGAGCAGCAATGCCGCTTCTACGAGCTGAAGGTCGCGGCAGCCTGGGCAAGGATCATGGCGGCGTCGGACCGCCAGCAGACCGCGCTTGATCTGGTCGGTCCAGTCAGCGCTCTGTTCGATCGGGAGGTCGATCTTCCCGCGCTCGCCTTTGCGCGCGGTCTCGCTGCAAGTCCGGGCATCTCGATTTCGACAGGCGGCGACGACCGGCCCCCGTCCTGCACCTGCCACTAGGTTGCTGATCTTTCGACCGGCACGACATGTCCTGCAGCGCTGGACCAACCCTCACACTCAATCCTCCGGATCGTACCAGATGAGCATCTCTCGACGACAGGTCTTAGGCGGTGTTGGCGCGTCGGTGTTTTCGCCCGGCATCATCCGCGCCCAGGGCACGAGACCGATCAGGATCGGCGAGATCAACTCCTATAGCAGCGCGCCCGCGTTTACCCTGCCCTATCGTCGCGGCTGGCAGTTGGCGGTCGAACAGCTGAATGCGAATGGAGGTCTCCTCGGGCGTGAGCTGCAGGTCATCAGTCGGGACGACGAAGGCAAGCCGAGCGTCGCGCTGCGTGCCGCCGAAGAACTGGTGCGGCGGAATGACGTCGATCTTCTGGCAGGCGCATATCTGTCGAATGTCGGACTGGCAATCAGCGACTTCGCCCGGCAAAACCGGATCCTCTTCGTGGCGAGCGAACCGCTCACCGACGCCCTCGTTTGGGAGCAAGGGCATCGATATTGTTACCGGCTCCGCCCCTCGACATACATGCTGGCAGCCATGCTGGTGGAGGAGGCAGCTCAATTGAAGGCGACGCGGTGGGCGACGATCGCGCCGAACTACGAATACGGACAGTCGGCCGTAAGATGGTTCACGCAGCTTCTGAGCCGCCGCCGTCCCGACGTCGAGTTCATCAACAGTCAGTGGCCGCCGCTGGGCGCCATTGATGCCGGCGTGGTCGTTAACGCCCTCGCGCAGCAGAAACCCGAAGCGATCCTCAACGTCACCTTCGGACCCGATCTCGCCAGATTTGTCCGGCAAGGCAATGATCGCGGCCTGTTCGAAGGGCGACACGTCGTGTCGTTCACGACCGGCGAACCCGAATACCTTCTTCCCCTCGGGCAGGACGCACCGGAGGGATGGATCGTGACCGGCTATCCGGTGACCGAGGTCTTGGATCACGCCAACAGCGCCTTCGTGTCGGCCTATTCCGCGCGATATGGCGAGGCTCCCACGATGGGATCCGTGGTCGGTCACGCCTTGATCAGCTCCATCGCGGCGCCGATCGCAAAGCTCGGGAAATTCGATACCGAGGCGATGGCCGACGGCTTTGGCAATGTCGGCTTCGAAACGCCATTCGGCCCGGCGATTTGGCGTTCCATCGACCATCAGAGCACCATGGGGACCTTCGTCGGCCGCACCACTGTACGGGGCAACAAGGGCGTGATGGTGGACTGGAAATACCGGGACGGTGGAACGATGCTGCCGCCCGACGCCGAAGTTTTGAAGCTACGCCCGGCAACGTGAAGCGCTGGTACGGCCAAGGCTACGCCAGCCGACGTGTCATCCCCCGATCCGCACGCGGTGCGACGAGAGTCCTGTAGCGGCGTCGCCTCAGCATCCCGGCGGCAAGATCGGCGACACTCCCGGCGTTGGCGCCGCGCCTGAGGCGTTGGCCGGCAACACGGTCGCAGGCGCTGCGAGGTTCATCGAGACTCCTTCCGCGCAGGCCGTGCTGTTCGGGCTCGGCATGACGGCGGCATTTGGATCGATGCCGGTACCGCCGGCGGCGCTGGTGTCCGCCAGGATCGTGCCGGGCGCGAGACTGGACGGCACTTGCGGGATCGAGAGTGGCAGGGACGCAGCGCTTGTCGCG
Organism: Bradyrhizobium sp. LA6.8; assembly: GCF_040547935.1. Lineage (NCBI taxonomy): Bacteria > Pseudomonadati > Pseudomonadota > Alphaproteobacteria > Hyphomicrobiales > Nitrobacteraceae > Bradyrhizobium > Bradyrhizobium sp. LA6.8. The sequence goes on along the minus strand of NZ_JBEPQQ010000001.1, from coordinate 644,598 downwards.
AGCCCTCCCGGCGTCGAGCTGCATGCGACCGTCGTCCCCGTTCCCGCCGGTGCCGCTGCGGGAATCGTTCCGATGGAGCTGCCGGTTTGCCCTGTGACCGGCAATAACGGAGCGCCGATGCCTGACGCTGACGAGCCGATGCTCGATACGATCGGGGTCGCCGGCACCGGCATCGAGGACGTCAATGGCGTGGCGCAGACGACGACCGTACCCGGCGTCGTCGGATCCGAGGCGAGCGGAACAGGCGCCAGCGTCGTGTCGGGAACGCCAGGCTCGGTTGTTGCGGAAAAGGGCCCCGGACTATTGAGCGGCGAGGTCACGATCGCACCCGGTACGGTTGGAAGGCCCATCGCCGTGGTGCCCATCGTTGAGACCTGCGCCTCACTCGAAGAACAACCCAACAGCAGCGCAATCATTGTTGCGAGCACGATCCGGATCATCTCTATGCTCCTAACTGACCTCGACCTTGCGAATGGTGACCTTGCTGCCCTCCGCCAGGTTCACCGCCGGATTGAGCACGACCTGGTCGCCGGGCTGTAGGCCCTCGCGCACTTCAATTGTGGTGCCCAAGTCCCGCGCGATCGAGACGTGCTGCAGATGAACGGTGCCATTCCGCACGACCGCGACATGAAGACCGTTCTGATCGAAGACGAGCGCATCGGACGAGACGGTCATCGACGGTGTCTTGCGCGGGATCGACAGCTCGACCGTGCAGTAGATACCGGGACTCAAGGCACCGTCCGGATTGGGCACGTCGATCTCGGTCAGCAGAGTCCGGCTTCCCGGCTGCAATGCGCTTGCGATGCGTGTGACTTTCCCCGGAAACGTCCGCCCCGGGATCTCGGGGACGCGAATATCCGCGTCGACGCCCGGCCCGACTCCGAAGGCCTCGTCCTGCGGCACGAAGACCTGGGTTCGGATCACGTTGGAATGCATCAGCGTGAACATGAAGGTCGACCCGGCCTGCACCAGGCTGCCATTGTCCACGTTGCGCTGTGTGATCACGCCGTCGAACGGCGCCACCACGCGCTGATAAGCCTTCTCCTGCTGGAGGACCCGAATCTGGGCCTCCTGCGCCGTGATGTTCGACTGGGCGACGCCCACGGCCGCCTGCTGTGCGCGCAGGGTGAGACGATCGTTGTCGCCCTGCTGTGCCGTCAGCCAGCCTTGCTTGACCAGATTGCTGTCGCGCGCGTTGGTGACGTCGGCAAGCTCCCGGCTCGCTTGGGCCTGCTGCAAGGCGGCCTGGTTTTGGGCCAACGTCGCCTGGGCCTGGGCGATCTGCTGGTCGAGCTCCGGAGCGGTGATTGCCGCGAGAAGATCGCCTTTCTTGACCCGATCGCCGATATCCACATAGCGCTTTTCGATATAGCCACTGGTCCGCGCGAAGATATTGGCTGCCTCGAACGCGGTCGTCGTCGCCGGCAAGGTAACCTTCATCAGGTCGCCGCTGGGCCGGACCACCGCCACCCGCACTTCCGGAATGGCGGTTCTCACCTGCTCCGCCACTGCAGCGACCTCACGCGCCGCCTGATAGTGCCGCCAGCCGCCGATGCCGAGACCGCCCGCGAGCAGCAGCAGCATCCCTCCTCCGAGCAGCGCGCCGCCGTAACGGCGTCCGGATGGTGCGGCCTTGCCGGGGAGCTCGACGATGCGGCGGCTCTCCGCATCGGGCGGGTCCCTCGCCTCGTCATCATTGGTCCGCACACGAACGTCGCTCATTCCGGTTGCTCCTCGAATACGCCGTGGTGAGGCTTGCCATCGTTACCTTTGCGCAGCATGGCAAAAAGGTACGGCACGATCAGCAAAGTCGTCGGGGTCGCGAACAGAAGTCCGCCGATCACCGCGCGCGCGAGCGCGGCGTTCTGCTCCTCGCCCGGACCTCCGAGCGCCATCGGGATCATGCCCACGATCATCGCGGCAGCAGTCATCAGGACCGGACGGATCCTGGTGCGGCCCGCGCTCAGCGCCGCCTGGAACGCGGAATGTCCCTTCAATTGCTCATCACGCGCGAACGTCACGAGCAGGATCGAATTCGCGGAGGCAACGCCGACCGCCATGATCGCCCCCATCAGCGAAGGCACGTTCAGTGTCGTTCCGGTGATGAACAGCATCGTCAAGATACCGCACAAGGTCGCCGGCAGCGCCATGATGACGACGAAGGGATCGCCGAAGTTCTGGTAGTTCACGACCATCAGCAGGTAGACCAGGATGGCGGCAAACAGCAGGCCGATTCCGAGATTGCGGAACGACTGATTCATGCTCTGGATCTGTCCCAGGACCTGGATCGAGTTACCCGGCTGGAGCTGCTTCTGGAGTGTGGACGTGACCTTGTTGATATCGGCCGCGACGCCGCCGAGATCGCGACCCTGGACGCTCGCATAGACGTCAAACACCGGCTGGACGTTGGCCTGGTTCGAATTGGTGGGGACACTCCCCCGCTTGAACGTCGCGACATTGCTGAGGAGGCCTGGCACCGTCTGCCCGCTCGCGGCAAGCGAGGCCGACACCGGCGTGTTTCCCAGTGCGTTCAGCGAATTGGCCCTGTATTCGGGCGTCTGCACGGCCAGGTAATACGGGATGCCCGACGTCGGATCGGTCCAGAAGTTCGGCGAGACCTGCGCCGACGAGCTGAGGCTGACATTGATATTGGTCGCCACCGTGCTGGCGTTGAGCCCAAGCTGCGCCGCCCGCGTGCGGTCGATGTCGGCATAGAACGCCGGAGCATCGACTTCCTGCTGCAGATGCGCATCGACGACACCGGGGATCGCCGCGAGGCTCTTCTGCAGCTCCTTGGCCACGGCCAGATTGTTGTCGCCATAGCCAACCGTGCGGACATCGATCTGCGCCGGAAGACCGAAGTTCAGGATCTGCGTCACGATGTCGGCCGCCTGGAAATAGAACGTGTCCTCCGGGAATGCCGCCGGCAGCACCTGGCGCAGTTTCCTGACGTAGTCCGCGGTCGGCTTGTGTCCGTCCTTGAGCGACACGAGAATGGTGCCGTCGTTCACACCGATCGTCGAGCCGTCGGTGAATGCGAGATTGTAGGGACGCGCCGGAAGCCCGATATTGTCGACGATCAGCGCCCGGTCCCGCTCCGGAATCACTTGGCGGATCTTGTCTTCGACCGCCTGGAAGATCGCTTCCGTCTTCTCGATGCGGGTGCCCGCGGGCGCGCGAACGTGGAGCTGGATCTGGCCGCCGTCGATCAGGGGATAGAAGTCCCTGCCGACATAGACGAACATGGTGGCCCCGAGCGCCAGCACCAGCACCGCGACGACCGGCACGACAACGCGACGCCGAAGCAACGTCAACAGCAGGTCGGAATAGCCGTTGCGCAGGCGTTCGAATCCGCGCTCGAACATCGCAGAGGCGCGACCGAAGATGCCCGAAGGGCTTCCGCCCTCACCATGGCGCCGTTCGCCTTTCAGCAGCAGGCCGATGGTGATCGGCGTCAGTGTTCGCGACAAGGCATATGATGCCAGCATTGCGAACACCACCGCCAGACCCAGCGGGGTGAAGAGGTATTTGGCCGGCCCTTCCAGAAAGACGACCGAGGTGAACACACAGCTGATGGCGAGCGTGGAGACGAGCGTCGGCACCGCGATTTCGGCTGCCCCGTGCAGCGTCGCATCGGGCAACGGCATGCCTTCCTCGGTCCAGAGCCGGTGCGTGTTCTCGATCGTCACCGTGGAATCGTCGACCAGGATGCCGACCGCGAGTGCTAGCCCGCCGAGCGTCATCGTGTTCAAGGTCTCGCCGAGACAATACAGCACGACCAGCGAAGACAGCATCGCCAGCGGGATCGAGATCAAGACGACCAGTGTCGATCGCCACGATCCCAGAAACAGCAGGATCATCAGTGCCGTGAGGCCGGCCGCGATCGCGCCCTCGCGCAGCACGCCATCGACCGAATGGGTGACGAAGACCGACTGATCGAACAGCTCGTTGATCTTCAGCCCTGCAGGAGCCGACGCGCGAATCGAACTCAAGGCCTTCTTCACCCCGTTGACGACAGCGAGCGTCGAGGCATTTCCGTTCTTGATCACGCTGAGCAGGACGGCGCGATGACCGTCCTCGCGCACGATGTTCTGCTGGACCTGGGAGCCGTCCCGGACCTGGGCCACGTCCTTCAGGAAGATCGTGGCCCCGTTCACGAACTTGACCGGGATCATGTTGAGATCCTTGATCGAGGCCGGCGTGGCGTTGGTTCGAACGGTGTACTGGGTGTCGCCGATTTTCGTCGTGCCGGTGGGCAGCGTCAGATTCTGGGTGTTCACCGCATTGACGATGTCGAGCGGCGTCAATCCGCGCGACAGGAGCTTGTTCGGATCGATGTCGACCATGATCTGGCGGTACTTGCCGCCGGCAGGCGTGGGCAGCGTCACGCCCGGAACAGGCGCCAATTGCTGCCGGATACGGTAGATGCCGAAATCGTAAAGTTGCTGCTCGTTCAGACTATTGGACTCGAGGCTGAGCTGGAGCACCGGCACGCTCGACGCATTGAACTGCACGATGATCGGCGGCTGAATGCCCGGCGGCATCAGGGCGCGGATCGCGTTGGTTGCCGATACGATCTGCGAGATCGCGAGATCGAGATTCACGTCCGGCTGGAAGTAGATCTTCTGAACCGACAGGCCGTTGAGGGTTTGCGCCTCGATGTTCTTGATGCCGCTGACATTGGCGCTGATCGAATACTGGCTGTAGGTGCTGACCCGCTGCTCCATCTCGGGCGTCGACAGGCCGGTGTAGCTCCACACCACCGTGACGACGGGAATGCGGATCTCCGGAAAAATGTCCGTCGGCATCGACCAGATCGCGATGCCGCCGAGAAACAGGATCAGCGCCGCAAGCACATAGAACGTGTGCGGAAACCGTAGCGCGAAGCGAACAATTCCCATTGGTGGTTCTGCCTGAAGCAAGTTGCGCGGGATCATTGAACAGATGAGGACGGGAGAGCATCCGTTCAAATGAAAACGAATTCAGATGCTCCGCGGCAGGACAGACATCATTCGTACCGGCATCACCGCTTCTCGATCGCTCATGGAGCGGTGAGCTCCCGCGGCCGTGAGCCCGAGGCGCCGTCGGGGCGCTTGCGTGCCGCATCCTGCGCGGCAAGAATTGCGGCTCGCCTGACCTTGGCAAAGGCGCGGATCTCGATCTGCCGAACCCGCTCGCTGGAGATCGAAAGCTCGAAGCCGAGTTGGTCCAGCGTAACCGGGCATTCCGCCAGCCGCCTTGCCTCCAGAATATGACGCTCGCGCGCCGTGAGCATGCCCAGCGCAACGCGCAAGGCGTTGGTACGGCGCTCCGTCTGCTCATGATCGGCGAGCACCGTCTCCGCGTCGATCGCCTGATCGACCAGCAACGCTTCCCATTCGGTTCCTTGCTCGTCGTCGCCAACGCGCGCGTTCAGCGACATGTCACCGTTCAGGCGGGAATCCATCTCGATCACCTCACGCGCCGTGACGTCGAGCCTTTCCGCGATGGTCTCGGCGACATCGGGCGTGAGCGCCGCCATCGCGCCACCCGCGGCTTTCCTCATCTCGCTACGCAGCTTGAAGAACAGCTTCTTCTGCGCTGCCGTCGTGCCGATCCTGACCAGAGACCAGGAGCGCAGGATGTATTCGTGAACCGAGGCCTTGATCCACCAAACCGCATAGGTGGAGAACCGCGCACCGCGGCCGGGTTCGAAGCGTGACGCCGCGATAACGAGGCCGAGATTTGCCTCCGCAATCACATCGGCCAAGGGCAGACCGTACCCCTTGTAGCCGCGCGCCACCTTGGCTGCGAGCCGGAGATGGCTCGTGACGAGCGCGTTCACGGCACCTCGGTCCCGCGTCTCGCGCCAGCGGCGTGCAAGCTGCTGCTCGTGACCGGGCTCAAGCAGTTCATAGCGCTTGATGGCCGCGGAATAGGCGCTGAGGAAGGAGGGCGATGGGGCTCCGGCCGCGACAGCCATGGCACCATTCCTCACGCCTTCGGGGCGGATCTGCATCTGTCACTCCCACATACGAAACCGGCGAGCGGACTCTAGGAAGCCTCCGAAGGCGGAGGCCACTGAATTGAGCGTAACAAACCTGAATTCGCCTTCAGACATTCGGCATGTCACTCGGCATGTCATGGCATCGAGAACATCACGCATCATGAGGGGCATCACATCTGATTGACGGTTGCGAGAGTTGGGGTCCGGGACCGGCATGCGGCGGCTTTGCTCGCCCTCCCGGTCCAGGCAAGGATCTCGATCCGCCCGCCGGGAGCCGGACCGATGATCAATCGAAAGCCATGCAGCTTGACGATGGCAGCCACCAGGCTCAGTCCCAGCCCAACCCCCGGCGTATTGCGCATCTTGTCGGAACGATAGAATCGCCGCAGCACCGCTTCGCGCTCCTGCGTGCCGATGCCGGGTCCGGTGTCACTTACGCGCACGAGCGCCGTGTCGTCTTCCGACACCAGTTCGAGCCTCACCTGGCCGCCGGGCGGCGTGAACTTGACGGCATTGTCCACGAGATTGGCCATCGCTTCGAACAACAGGTCCCGATCGCCCCACACCTGCACATTGCGATCGATGACGACGCCAAGCCCGATGCCCTTGTCTTCGGCGATGGGCTCATAGACGTCGCACACCTCGCGCAGGATCTCGTCGAGCGCAACGTTACCGAAGCCGGCGGTGCGGCGGCTGTTCTCGATCTCGGTGAGGCGCAGCAAGGCGGTGACGATCGCGAGCGACTGATCGATTCCGGCCATTGCCTTGTCCGTAACCTCCTGGAGCTGCTCCAGGGTGGTCGCATGCGTTCGGCCGCGCTCCAGCGCCAGGCGTGCGCGCGTGAGCGGCGTCCTGAGATCATGGGCGATATCGTTGCCGACACCGGCAAGCGCGTTGATCATGGTCTCCATCTCGGCGAGCATGCCGTTGACGATCCTGGCCAGTCGCGCGAACGGATCGTCGGAATTGTCCTCCGGCAGCCGCTCGCGCAACTCCCCGGCCACGATCCGCTGTACCCGCTGGTTCACCTCCTCCACGCGTCTCTGGGCGCGAACACTCAGCCAGGCTCCGGCCAGCAGACAGAGGCAGAACGCCGGCAGCAGGCCAAGCGCGAGCGCCTGCCCTACGACACTCGATATCTCGCGCGTCTCATCGACGTTCCGTCCCATCACCAGGACATCGCCGTTCTCAAGACGCCTGCCCACGACCCTGATGACCGGTCCGTGGACCGCCGATTTCTCAATGAGGTCGAGCCGCACACCCTGCGCCGCTCCGCCGAGATCGAGTGCGCGCGGCAAGCTGTCGATGTTGCCGGCAAGCCGGGTGCCGGCACCGTTGAAAAGTCCCGCGTACTGCACGCCTCTGGAATCCTGCTCGAGATGATCGGAGATCGCTCCGATGCGGCGCGCCGACGGCAAATCGGCGATGAAATTGATCCGGGTCATGATCATGCGGTCGGATCGCGCGATCAGATAGTCATCGAGCTTCCAATAGATGAACGCGAACAGCCCGACCACGAACAGCGCAAACGCGGCCGCCACCGCCAGGGCCCAGAGGAACGTGTTCGAACGGATGAACTGAATTTGGCGCATCGAACCGGCTACTCGATATTCGTCCGAGATGTGCTCCGCGAGCCCCTGGGTTTCGCGTCTCTATGCGCGCGAACGCAGAATGAAGCCGGAGCCGCGAACATTGTGGATGAGCTGCGTATCGCCGGGACCATCGACCTTGTGGCGCAGCCGGCCCATATGCACGTCGATCAGATTCGTCGTTGCCGGAACGAACTTGTAGTTCCAGACCTCTTCGAGCAGCATCGCGCGCGTGAGCAACTGATCGCTCCGGCGCATCATGTATTCGAGCAGGCGGAACTCGCGCGGCAACAGGTCGATCTCGCGCTCGTCCCGTCGCGCGGTCCGCTCGATCAGGTCGAGCTCCAGCGGCCCGACATGCAACGTGGTCTCGCGGCTGTCCATCGGACGGCGCAGCAATGCCTCTATCCGTGCGACAAGCTCGATGATCGCGAACGGCTTGGTGAGATAGTCGTCTCCCCCCATGCGCAATCCGCGCACCCGATCGTCCACGGCGCCGAGCGCACTCAGAACCAGCACCGGTGTCCCGACCCGATCCTTGCGCAGGGCCTCGATGACGGTCAGCCCGTCCATTCCGGGCAGCATGCGATCGACGATCATGGCATCCGGACACGCCGCGCGCGCCCGATCGAGACCGTCGACGCCGTCAGGGGCCCATTGGACGTCAAAACCGCGATCGGCGAGTTCGGCGACGATCACCTCGGCGGTTTCGGCATCATCTTCGATCAGAAGAATCCGCGTCATGATCCTGCTCCCACGTTCTGCGAGGCGTTTCGGCCTGCGGCGGAGGAGCACGGGCTCGGCGGTCCGGAGCGTCATGTTCAATGCCCGCCCGCTCTGAACGCGCGGCGCCGCGCCAGCCTGCCATAGGCCACTCGTTGTCTGACGAGATAGTCCTGCGGAGCATGGGGCACCACTAAATAGCGATTCAGGAAGCGCGCCGAGCCCGTCGCCAACAGGGCCAGCGCGATGGCCATACGTCTCGCTGTCGTCGTGATCATCTTCCGCCTCCATTCTGAACTGCGCTTTCATGAACATATGCCTGCGATGCGCTCCCCGTTACTCTCAAGGCAACGGATGTTGCGCATTCGCACGATCGTGCTTGCAGCGCCGCGCCGGGTCACAGGCCGTTGAAATCAGGTGAGCAATTCGTGCATTTGGACGACGCCCGGCCGTCCATACGTTGATGGTGAGCCGCTTGGTCGGCCTGATGTCATCAAAGGAGAAGCCGAAATGACCACTCTCAAACTCTTGTCGACGGGATTGATTGCAGCCGCCGTGCTCGGGGCACCCGTCATGGCGCGCGAGCACCATTCCGTCATGCGACAGCCCGCGATGACAACCGATACGGCCGCACCGGATGCGCCCTTCTATCAGCAGGGAGGCCGCGTCTGCGTTCCTGCGCCGCGCGTCGGCGCTTTCGCGACGGCGCCGTGGACCGGCAACAACGTGCCTTGCGAGCCCGGCACGGGCAGCTTCTGATCACGGCATTTCCCTGGCCGGCCGGGCGCCTCGGTCGGCCGCTCCTCATCGAACGAAGGGGGCGGGCTGGAACGTTCAGCCCGCCCCCTTCTGTGAGCCGCGGCCCCCGCGGCAGGGTCAACTTCCCTACCGGTGCGCCTCGTTCCTGAAGTCGAATTTAGTGGGATTGCCGCGCATCGCTCCTACCTCTCCTTTCATCACGAGCCTTGTCATCAGGAGCTTTTGGCGACGGCACGACGCGGAAGCGGACTGCATGGATGACCAGGCAGATCGACACGAAAGGAGTGTCCCATGAAACGAGCAATCATGATTTTGGCAACGGCGGCGCTTGCCTCGACCCTGGCCATCGGAGCGGCCGAGGCGCACGGCGGTGGCGGCGGCGGCGGCCACGGTGGTGGCTTTGGCGGCGGCGGCCACGCCAGTTTTGGCGGTGGTGGCTTTGGCGGCGGACATATGGGCTTCGGCGGCGGCGGCGCGCATTTCGGCGGCATGGCGCGTGATGGAGGCTTTGGCGGCGAACATCTCGGATTCGGCGGTCATGCCGGCAACGGCGGCATCGGCCTGCGCCAACATGCGTTCCACCGCTTTGGTCGCGATCGACCCGGATACGGATTCTACGGCGCCTATCCAGATTGCTACGATTGGTACGAGTTGCACCCCGACCAGCCGTTGCCGCTGAGCTGCAGTTAGTTTGCACACACAGCGCTCCGCCGGGGTCCAGAACCTACCGCGGAGGTTGCGGCGGCGCCCGCCCGCTCACGATTTGGCCGAGCCTGGCTCGGCCATTTGCGATGCTGCTTCGCCAATGAGCTCTAGGAGGGGCGGAAGCCCGGAGGCATCGTTCGCCAGACTTTATCTTTGAGGCAATAGGCACGGGCGCCCTCGGGAATATCTTCGGCGGCGCCGCCCTCATATTGCTCGTAAAGGAGCGCCGGGAACAGCCTCCCTTTGATCACCTTAATCATATCACCACGTCGAATGTCCGCGCCGGCTGTTCCCGTCAAAACCGACATGATCCCTCGCGAAGCGCACGTAGGATGCCAAACGAGCTCGTCGACCGGACGCGCTTGTCTGAAGCTATCTCGAAGCGGAACGGTCTTCCAATAACCCGAAAGGACTACTCCCTGATCGGGCTGCCCTTGCGGCCTGATGCCGAAGAGTCTGCGAAGATCCGGCTGCGGAGCGCGCGCAAGGCGCCTGGTTCTGAGGAGTTGCGTATCTCAAGTCCGAGCCGCACAGGTCCTAGCTCGTTTCTTGGCAGCAGCGGCCCCGCCAACGCGGTTACAATATAGCGGGGCCGCCTGCCCTACGGACGTCGGTGCTTAACCTGGGCCCGAAGGCCACCAGATTTTACCCCGAGCCGCCGAGAACGCGGATTGGTCGAAAGAGGCACCCATTTCGGAGCGTCCCGGTCTGTCAGACCAGCATCCTGCTTTCGACAGCACCTCTTTCTGAAGCGCAAGTGGCGCGACCGGACCGACTATTCGACGGTCACCGACTTCGCGAGATTCCGCGGCTGGTCCACGTCGGTCCCCATAATCGCGGCACTGTGATAGGCAAGGAGCTGTAGCGGCACCGCGAGAGCCAGCGGCGCCACGATCGGGGGCATATCCGGTAAGGCCAGGACCGAGCAACCACTGGACGCGGCGAGTGAAGCACCTCTCTCGTCGGTCAAGAGGATAATGCGGCCCCCGCGGGCGATCACCTCCTGCATGTTCGACATGGTCTTTTCGAACGTCGCGTCGTACGGCGCAATGACGATGACCGGCAAGCCCTTGTCGATCAGCGCGATCGGTCCATGTTTGAGCTCACCGGCCGCATAGCCCTCTGCGTGAATGTAAGTGACCTCCTTGAGCTTGAGGGCTCCCTCCAATGCCAGCGGATAATTGGTGCCCCGGCCTATGAATAGAGCGTCTCTGGCCCTGGCGATCTCACGCGCGAGCTCATGGACTTTCGGCTCCAGTTCGAGCGCGCGGGCCATATAGTCTGGAATCTCGGCAAGGGTCCGGACGAGTGAGCGCTCTTCTTCGGCCGAGAGCACACCGCGACTGCGACCGGCAGCGATTGCAATGCAGAGCAAGATTGCCAGCTGACAGGTGAACGCCTTTGTCGATGCGACCCCTATTTCCGGACCGGCCAATGTGGGCATTACGATGTGGCTCGAACGAGCCATCGTCGAGGTTTGCACGTTGACGACAGCGAGAACGCGCTGGCCGTGGGTCTTGGCGAACTCCAACGAAGCGAGCGTGTCGGCCGTTTCGCCGGACTGCGACACGAAAATCGCCAGATTGCCCGCGCCGAACGGAACATCGCGATAGCGGAACTCCGAAGCAATATCGATCTCGACCGGGAGCTTGGCGTAGCGCTCGAACCAGTACTTCGCAATCAGACCGGCGTAGAAGGAGGTCCCGCAAGCTACAATCGACACGCGATCGACTGTCCTGAGGTCCGCATCCACGCCCGCCGGCAACCTGATTGTCCCGTCGCGCGCGATATATTGCGCAAGCGTCTGCCCAACCACCTTCGGCTGCTCGTGAATCTCCTTCGCCATGAAGTGGCGATGCTCGCCCTTGTGAACAATCACGGCGGCACCGGCGATTTTGGCCGACGTACGGCGCAGGCGCGCGCCGTTCACGTCGATAAACTCGATCTGCTCTCGGGTCACAACGGCGAGATCGCCGTCCTCAAGGTAGGCGACAATATCCGTCAGAGGCGCGAGCGCGATCGCATCCGAACCCAGGAACATTTCGCCGCAACCGTAGCCGACAGCAAGCGGCGAGCCCTTTCGGGCACCGATCAGGAGATTGTCGTGCCCCTCGAACAGGAAGGCGAGCGCGAACGTTCCGCTCAAGCGCGGGAGCACCTTACGCACCGCTGCGACCGGCTCGTATCCGTTCTTCCGCTCGCGGCTAACGAGATGCGCGACCACTTCGGAGTCGGTTTCGGTCGCAAAATGTGCACCAGCCGCTTTGAGATCATTGCGCAACTCTCGATGGTTTTCGATGATCCCATTGTGCACGATCGCCACACCATCAACCATGTGAGGATGCGCATTCGTCTCATCGGGACGGCCGTGCGTTGCCCAGCGGGTGTGACCAATTCCGACCCGCCCGGCAAGCGGCTCCGAGTCGAGCCGACTCTTGAGGTTCACGAGCTTTCCGACCGCACGACGTCGCGTCAGCGAACCGTCCTCGAGAGTGGCAATACCGGCTGAGTCATATCCGCGATATTCAAGCCGCTTCAGCGCATCCAAAAGAAGAGCAGAGGCTGGGCCCCGCCCGACGACACCAACAATTCCGCACATGGCCTCTCTCCGAGCAACTACCAACGGGCCCACCAAGCGCAACCACGATTGCGGGCAATCTCCTAACGCGACGGCATCGGCCTGGCCCCCTCACCTTTGGCCTGCCCTGCTGCGCATGCTTCGGCGAGACGCTCAAGCTAGCCGCCTCCCGGCCGCCCGCGCGCCTGGCGAATATCGTCGACAACATTGGCGAGTAGTATCGTGGGACGCGAATTCTAGCACGCGCAGCCGCCGATTGTATGATGATGACGGAGTAGACCTCATGCCCATAAGCTCCGCACTTGATCACTACACCGACGCACGCATGACCAATCGTTCGGTTTGCCGCGGCCCGTTCGAGAGCTCGGCGACGATGCGATTGAGCTGATGAAGCGCCGGGATTTGCGCTGACCGGCGCAGATTGAACGCGAGATGCTCTTTCCGAAACATCGAAAACAGTGAGATCCCTGCCGAGTTCGTTGCCAGCGCATAATCCACGACGAAGGCAGCAGCGATCTCGGTGAGGTCACCCCGGTATCCCATCTCGTAAAGGCCGTTCAGTATTTCCTTCTCCGATCCCAGCCTCGCGACAAGCGGATCGACGCTCGAAAATGATCCATACGTGACAAACGTCCTGCGCCGCGCAATCTCCGTCGACCTCTGAAGATTCGGCTCGAGCGGATTATTCGCGATCTGTATCAGCCGGTATGGTAGCGATTCATGGAGGTCGTCAATTCCACCCTCGTTATTGCCCGCAATCGAAATGGCGCGGGCCTTCCCGTCCTGGACGATGCGCTCGACCGCTCGAATGATGTCTTCGCGAACGACCTCTTCGCGCGTGGGACGGTGGAGAGCAAGCACGTCGACATAATCGGTGCGAAGCCGCCTCAAGCTGTCCTCGATGCTCGTGCTGATCAGCTCGGCCGATAGCGGCACTTTGAAGGGCTTGGACTTCATTGCGGAGAGGCGCGGTTGGATCCCGGGAAACACCGCAAGAGCGGCGCGCGCGATCGGCTTCAGGATCCGCTTAACGGCGGAGGTATCACGCGGGCGCATCCCGACCTTTGTGCAGACATGGACGCTGCGGCGCTTCCTGGATACGAACTGGCCCAAAATAGACTCGGCCATCCCATCGCCATACGAAGGCGCCACGTCGTACCAGGTTATTCCGGCGTCGTACGCGCGCTCGAGCCCCTCGGTTCCTCTGCGAGCCCCAACGCGCCCCCCGAGCGACGCGCAGCCGAAACCGATGCTCGATACATTCGCGCCGAGAGCATCAACACGGACCATCTTCATCGCAAGCACCCCTGACCACGCCGTTTGTGCTCAAGTCACCGACGTCGATCGTTCGACAGCGCGTACTCCAAGCCGACGGCCACGTCGGGCAAGCCAGCCGCTGAAACAACTCTGCAGGTTTGCCTGGCTTCATCTTCATGCAAATGGATGATGACGGGGTTCGCTCGGACATTACATACGCTACGCCCCTGGAATTTGAGACAGTGGCGAGGATGCACGGGAGTAATCCGTTCGAGCGGCCGCTGGCAGCTAGGCTCCGCCGCCATCGTCAGCTGCGCTCATTTGCGCAATCGAGATGCGGCGCGATTGAGAGTTAACTTACTGCGATCGATGGCGCCTTCTTCGCCGTTCGAACTCCATCTAACTTGGACAGCGAATGTCATCTCGCTCAGAGCAAGTTGCCGACGACGTCCTGGTGACCGGAGCTGCTGGCTTCATCGGTTTTCATGTTGCCCGTCGACTGCTCGATGAAGGGCGTCGTGTCGTCGGATTGGACAACATCAACAGCTACTACGATCCCGCCTTGAAGCGCGCGCGTCTCGACATTCTGCGCCGCGATCCGCGTTTTTCCTTCGTGCAGATTGACCTTGGACATCGGTCGACGATGGCCGAGTTGTTCGCAAAACATCGTTTTGCGAGAGTGGTCCATTTAGCCGCTCAGGCCGGCGTCCGGCATTCGATCGATCAGCCGCACGCCTATGTCGACGCCAATCTTGAGGGATTCCTTAACGTCCTCGAAGGCTGCAGGCATAACGCCTGTGGTCATTTGATCTACGCATCATCATCGTCCGTCTACGGCGCCAATGCCGAGTTGCCATTTTCGACCCGGCATAAAGCCGACCACCCTGTCAGCTTCTATGCCGCGACGAAGAAAGCCAACGAGCTGATGGCCCATTCTTACAGCCACCTGTACCGACTCCCGGTCACCGGCTTACGATTCTTTACTATCTACGGCCCGTGGGGCCGGCCCGACATGGCGATATTCCTGTTCGCCGACGCGATCGTCAAAGGCAAGCCGATCAAGCTCTTCAACCATGGCAGGATGCGGCGCGACTTCACCTATGTCGACGACGTCACGCGCGTCATCTCGCGGCTGATCGAGCGCGCTCCGGAGGACAACGCCGATGCGGCGGGCGCACCGGCCAAGCTCTACAATGTAGGCAATAACCGCCCGGAAGCGCTGATGCACGTCCTCGAATTGATCGAGAAAGAGCTCGGACGAACCACGGCGAAGGAAATGCTGCCAATGCAGCCTGGGGATGTTCCGGAAACGTTTGCCGACGTTGGCGATCTCATGCGCGATACCGGGTTTTCGCCCTCCACCCCTATCGAAACCGGCATATCCAATTTCGTCCGCTGGTATCGCGACTACTACCGGATATGATTTTTCGAGATCATCTCCCCAAGGGTCAGACCGTCCGCTCCCGATCGATCGGAGTATCGGCTGCAACTTCTGCGCGGCGGTGATGGACGACCAAGCGGGACTTGCGAAGAAAAGAGCGCGGCCCCGGCGGGGGCATTGGGGATTCGCAGGGCCGGGGCCGCAACGCTGCGCCGAAGTGGGCTCCGTCGACGCAACATCATCGTAGTCCTCGAGAAGCAATTGTTCATTCTGAATTCGTGATCATAGAGATCAACGTCGGGGTACCCATCAATGATGATTGAGCCCTCCTAGAATAGCCGCTTGCTATGCGCGCCCCTGCGATGCGAAATCTTGACCGTGATGCGGGGGGCTCGCTGCAGTCATCGGAATGTTCGCGTTGTCCGGAGACATCCATGCCGCGGTATTTCTTTCATATCCACGACGGTCATTCAGTGCTCGACGATGTCGGACTTGATCTCCCCGACATTTCCGCGGCGCGGACCACTGCGATCGAACTGAGCGGCGAGATCCTCAAGCACGACGTGATGGACCCACTCCTGCATTACATTTCCTGGCAGGTGGAAGTCAGCGACAGCCCCGAGCTTGGCGGCCGGTCGCTGTTCGTTCTTCAGTTCTCCATCGAGGGATAAGAGACCGAAAACGCAGCTTTGCCGGCGCTTGCGCAATCTGAAGGTGCAATAGTCGCTCGGCTCGGCTTCGGCGAAATGCCCGCATATCGCACTGCAAACAGTGCGAGATGATGTCTTAGCGCTCCCCGTGCACCGGATCCGATCCAGCATGCGCCGGTTTGTCCTGCGCCGAATTGGCGCGGTCATCCTGCGAGATGGCGAGGGCCGCAAGCGCAGTGCGATTGCCGATTTCAAGCTTCTGGAAAATGTTGTGGAGGTGAACCTTGATGGTGCCGTCTGCAATGTTGAGCCGGCGGCCGATTTCCTTGTTGGACAGACCACGAGAGACCAGGCGCATGATCTGCCGCTCGCGCTCGGTGAGCACCGCGAGCGCACTTTCCGGATTCGGACTCTGCTCGCGAGGCGCGGCCTGATCGGTGGGTGATAACGGAACAACGGTCTGGCCGTTGGCAATGTCTCGCAAGCCTTGCACCACGGCTTGGCCTGTCATCTCCTTGAGAAGGACACTGTACCCGGCGGGGGCGCCCGCCAACACAAGATCATAGTCCTCGCTGGGCGCGAAGAACACAAACCGCGTTGGTCGGCTGTCCGAATGGCTGAGCGAATTGTTCATCAGCGCGGTCAGTTCCGGCATTGCCGCATCCATGATCGCTATGTCGGGCGCAAGCGTCAAAATTGCCTGGATGCAACTCGCAGCATCGCTGCAGGATGCAACGACCTCAAAATCGGATTCTGAACCGAGAACACTTGCGAGACCCTGCAAAACCATTGGGTGTCGGTCTGCAATCACTACAGTCGCACGACGCATCGGGCGCTCCCTAACCTGCCGCCCCCAAAATTCCCGCGATTGAAGCTACAGGCCCCCGCCCTTGCCGCTCCAACATCAATTGATCACCAACAAATAAACTTCGAGCAATTCCCTAAAGTATCATTTGGCGTAGCGGACCTATGAGGCAAATGACCGCACGAGTCTGTGATCGCAATATACATCAAGTTCGCCGGATCAAAGGGCCGTATGAACCCGGTGGTCACGGCTCACAACCGCTGGAGAGCGGTCTTGCCACTTGGCAAGTTCGAAAGCATCGCGATGGAGCAAGGCTTTCGCGAACGGATTCACCCGCTCAGGGCGAACATTCAAAGGTTGAATCAGTATTCTCTTTCGCCCCCAAGTCAATCTCCGACGACCATTCACCAACAGCTTGGGGACCCATCGGCCTATAACGAAAGGTATATAGGCAAAATCGAAAGATCGAATCTAACCTTCAGCAATTATTAACTAAACGGCGCCCGACTTCTGTAAATCAGAAAAAACGGGCTATGGAATGCTTTGTTCCTTTTCCTGCGTGTTTTTCATTCAAGTTGTGTCATTGCGTTGGTTGCGGAGGGTAAGATGAGGAGGCGGCAATCCTGCAAAGTTGTTTTGATCGGACGAAACATTTTGCTGCGAGAGGGAATTTCTCAAATACTGCATGCGGCAGATTTTCAAATTGCGGTGTCGGCCTCGAGCACCGATGAAGTTACAAGCACACTCCAGGCACATCAGCAGCTCCTGTTTGTGATTATCCACAGCACCGGCGAATTCGATGCAGCCATGAAGCACATCGGATTTGTAAGAGAGAACTATCCGGATGCGCGCGTAGCGATCGTTTCGGACCACTACCGGCCGGATGAGTTGATCGCGGCCTACAAGGCCGGCGCCAGCGGCTATTTCGTCGACGTCAATTCATGCGACGCTTTCATCAAGTCCATCGAACTCGTGACGATGGGCGAGACGGTGTTTCCACCGGCTTTTCTGTCATTCGTGCTCGATAGCGGTTTCGATCGCGAGCCTCAGCTTCAGCCAGTGATCGAAGAGCGATCAAATCTCCTCGTTGCGGCCGAAGAACGGATAGCACCTCATCTGTCACCGCGAGAGCGGGCGATTCTCTCCTATCTGATCGAGGGCAATTCCAACAAGTGCATTGCGCGAAAGATCGATATTGCCGAGGCGACCGTGAAGGTTCACGTCAAGGCGATCCTGCGCAAGATACGGGTCCAGAACAGGACGCAGGCCGCAATTTGGGGAATGAACAACGGATCACTGGTGCGGGTCTCGAATGGTCACGCGCTGCCGTTGTCAATCGATCGGGAACCTACGCTCAGCCTCGTGTCAAGCGACCGCGGACGTCACGAAATCGGCGCCGCAGAGCCGGACTAGCCTGGCGGATCGGCCTGACGCCCATCAAGCCCTCAACAAATGCCGGGCGGCGCCTATACGCGCCGCCCAGCTAACCGCGCCGGACTGACCTATCGATCGAGAGGATCAGAACCTGCCCGTGGAGCGGCAACATTTCGTGGGGCGTCTCCTGCATTCAAATGATGCGCGCTGGGACCGAGCGGCTAGAACGCATCGTCGAACCAATAGTCCTGGTCCCCGCAGGAGCCTGGTGACCGGCAAGCATCGAACCTTGTATCGATCGCTTGCCCACCCGGATGATCCGAGCCCCCTGCTTGCCATGGAGCAAGATACGGATGTCTCCGTCCCTCTACACGCGAATTGGCCTGGCCGGCGCCGTGGCCGTCGTGCTTGCATTGGCGGGCATCGCCGCCGCACAGACGCTTGCAAAGACCAAGCTGACTACTGCCAGCAGCATGAACTTGCCCGACTATCTCGTTCCGGTCACCGATCCCGACACCGGCGCCACGATCGTCCGGATAACAACCCCGGGGCCCTTGGGCGCTGGCCTGGCCTGCCAACGAGCCTATTGCACCCACCGATATTCGAGCGCGCAGGCCTGGAACGCCGACCAGACTCTGCTTCTGATCGCCAACGGCTGTAACGGGCTCTGCTTTCTGGACGGACGGACTTACGTTCCGTTGTTCCGTCGGCAACGCGAAGACGAGTGCGAATGGCACCCGCGCGATCCCGAGCGCATGATATGCGTGATCGGACGCAAGATCTCGCTCTGGACGCCGCGAACCAATGCCGAAGAGATCATGATGATGGCCGAGGGCTATCGCGGCCTTCAGTTCGGACCGGGCAAGGGCAATCCCTCTCAGGACGGCCGGCGCATCGCCGTGCGAGGCACGCGCGCCGACGGCGTCGTCGTCGCATTCGCGTTTGACCTCGTGAGCCGACAGAAGTTTCCGGATATCGAAGTGGGAAAACTGCCCGGGCGAGACGGCGTTTGCGAGATATCTGCCCTGGGCAGCTACATCAGATGCAGCCGATGGGTCGACGGAAAGGATGAGGCATTCATCTATACCGTCGCAGGCGATCTGGTGCAGAGCTGGACCGAACATCATCGTCCGAGTCATGGCGACATGGCCGTGGACACAGACGGACGCGAGGTATACGTCGGAATCAGCAAAGCTGATCCCGACATATACCAGGTGATCAAGCGCCGGCTGGATGACGGCGTGGTTACCGCCCTTGCTCCGCGTGGAGAGGCCTCGCATGCGTCCACGCGCGCGATCCACTGGCCCGGCTGGGTGATTCTAAGCTATGGTGGCGATCCAGCCGAGATCGCCCAGCTACCAAAGTTTGCGCCCTTCGCTCGGGAAGTCATTGCTCTGCGAATTGACGGCAGTGGCGAATTCCGACGCATCGCGTACACACGCAACGTCCCGCACGACTACTGGAGCGAGACTCACGGCTCGCCGTCGCCTGACGGTTCCCAGGTGATCTGGTCGAGCAATTGGGGGGTAGCGGGCGGCCCCGTGTTCGACTTCGTAACACGTCTCGATGCCCCCGATCGGACCAGCGCCTTGTCCCGATAATGATCGGCGGCGGCTCCGTCAGGCGTGACCCACACGAGCTAATGAGCCCGCTGCCGATGTACGCGCTCGCGCCCGGATCGCCTTGTTGGCTGCCTTGATAACCGAGGGGCGCAGGATCTGGAGCGCGTCCCGGATCGTCGCGCCCCAGGACTGGTGGCGAAATCTTCCGCGCAATCTTGCAACCCGCAATGCACGCACGACCGTCTCAGGATCCGGAAGCCCTTGCTTGTCCTCGACCAGGCTCCAGGTCAGATTCTTGAGATCGAGGGTCTCCTCATCGATCTGAGAGAACGATTTGGAAGCGGTAATGTTCGCGTGGTCCGTCATATCGTAGAAGATCAGGCCGTCGTCGATCGCCACCATGTCGCCATGACAGGCGAGGTCGACGAAGAACAGCTGGTCCACTCCCCACCGGATCGACTTGTAGTTTCGCATCAGACAACCCGCCTGGATGACCTCGCTGTTGATCAGCAGGGTCGACGGAACAATTCCCAGCACCCGGGTCTTGCCGACCAAATAGAGATCAGTCAGGCACTGCTGGCTCGAATACCGCGTGACCTGCCCTCCCCGGCGGTATTTTATGCCTTCATCCTGAACGAGATGAGATGTGGAGGTCATGAACGCAGCGGTGGGGTACGTCCTCGCCAATTCCGCAAAAGTCTCGAGCGATCCCGGCACCAGCCAGTCGTCGTCATGCAACACTTTGATCCAGTGGCCGCGGCATGCGAGCATCGCGCTGTTCGTATTCTCAACCTGGCCCCGTCCTCGGTGGTTCTGGACAATTCGAATACGGGAATCGCTCTGAGCGTATTCAGACAGAATGCTCCAACTGACGCCTTTTGGACCTTCGTCGTCGCTGATCACCATCTCCCAGTCGGCGTAATTCTGCTGCAGCACGCTTTCAATCGTACGGCGTATCATATCCGGTCGACGGAAGGTTGGTATGGCCACCGAAATCATGGGGCGGGCGTCCGGATCTCGAATGCCCTCCGACCCGTCGTGCTGCAACAGGTTCATCGCTTTTCCCTCGAGCTCAGTTCATGTCATTCAAGCAGTCGACCCTGACGAACCCGCGATCGGCTCCGCAGAAAACCGACCTCATCGCGTTGCACCGCGTCCTTCTTGATGAGCAGTGAACGTCAAGACCGACCGAATTACACACGACGAACGCTAGGTAGCGGCATGGGACTGGTCATCCTTCATTCGCATGACGATGACCATCCCCAGACACGAGGTCTCGAAACGGCCAGCTCGGTCGGCAGGATCACGGCGGAGCCGGGAGATCCGGAATCGAACGATCGATACCATCATGCAAATGAAGGATGGCCGGGCGCTCCGGTCAGCCTACGCTCTCCCGAGCAGCTAACCGCTAGAGATGGGTGGCCCCTTGCACAAATTGCATCAACTGCTCGCTCGAATTCAAGAGGAGCCCGACAAGGCTCGGTTCCTGCTATCGCGCGGACTGTGGGTGAGCGGACTGTGCCGCTTTATCACCTTCGGCTTTCCTGCCGGATACAGAATGCGTTTCTATCCCAGCTCCATGTCCGCAGGACTCTGGCGCAACCGGAACCTTCGCGCCGAAGACGCCGACTTCGTCGGATCTTACCTGCAGCCCGGAGAAACCTTCGTCGATGTCGGCGCGAATGTCGGACAGTTGAGCCTCGCGGCCGCCATGCGGGTTGCCCGATCCGGACGAGTCATCGCTATCGAAGCACATCCGCGCATCTGCAAATACCTGCTGGGCAACATTCGCCTGAACGGATTGACCGTCGAGGTCCACAACACCGCGATCGGCAGCACGGAAGGCGAGCTCGTCTTCACGGACTTTCGGAGTGACGACATGAACTTCGCATGCGCTACTCCTCCGGCCGGCATCGCGGCGCTCCGAGTTCCAGTACGAACGCTCGATTCGATCGTCGGAAATCGGGCGATCGATCTCCTGAAGGTCGATGTCGAAGGGTTCGAAGTCGATCTTCTCAAGGGCGCCGCCCAGACCATTTCCAATTGCCGATGTCTGTACATAGAGGATTCTGAGCTCAACCTTCGGCGGGCCGGCACCTCGCGTGCGGAGCTGTATGACCGACTGACCGATCACGGGTTTGAGCTCTTCCATCTCAGGGCGGGACGACTCGAGCCGGCGTCTCCCGACATACCAGGACCGGACGACGATAACCTGATCGCCGTCAGACCATCCGCCTTGTCGGACTTGCTCGCGCGGACCGGCCTTCGGCTTGCACAGCTCACGTCCCCATCGCCTGTAGATCGGCGTCTCCCGTCGGCGCGGCTTGCGTGAGCATCCATCATCCGCCCACAAGCCACGCGCATCACAGCTGGGTTCCGGCCCCACGATCGGGCTCCATGCGTCGTCTATTCCGCAAGCACGAGCTGTTCATGCAAACTCTCCTTCGATTCCGCGACACTTCAGTCAGCGTCATGCGAACGAATGATGGCGCGCACCCCTCTCCATCCTACGATCGAATCGAAATAGATCGCACCGTCGTCGCGACGATCTTGCCGTTTTTGAAATGAATTCTGGACCGAGGAAGTTCTTCATGGCCGCGAAACCGGCGACCGGTCCGACGCGGACAGGGGCTCTTGTTCGTGCAGCGGCGGGCGTCTCCGCCCTCGCACTCACCGGCCAGCTCATGCTCGTAGCGGCCATTCCTATCCTCACCCGGCTCTATTCGCCGGAGGATTTTGGAATCTTCACGATCTATCTCTCAATCGTAAACATCGTCGGCGCGATAGCCGGACTTCGCTTCAGCACGTCTCTGTATGTGGTTGAGGACAGAGCTCACGCGCTGGTCGCGCTCAAGCTCACGCTCGTGGCGGTCTGCTTTACAACCTCTGTTGTGCTTACCGCGGGATACCTGCTGTCGGACGTGGTGCCAGCACGACTGCAACATCTTACCTACCTCGTACCCATCGGGATGGCTGCGGTTGGCGTTGCCGACGCAATGAACTGTTGGTGCTTGCGCTTCAATCATATGCGTGACTTCGGCATGGGCCGCCTGATCCTGCCGGCGTCGATGGCAGTGCTCCAGGTGAGCTTCGGCCTCGCGCACCTCGGGGACGGCGCAATGATCCAAGCCCACATCCTGAGCCAGGCTGTGTTGATCGCATTTCTCTGCGTCCGGCTCCTGAAATGGGAGGACATCCGCCGCATCGCGCAAGCCCCGTGGGGTTCGGTCGCGGCGACGGCGCGGCGAGAGTACAAATTTCCCCTGTTCGAGCTGCCCTCCGCCCTTGCGGGATTCGCGATCATCAATCTCCCCGCAATCTTCATAGGTTCGCTATTCGGTACCGCATTCGCAGGGCATTTTGGCGTCGCCGCCCGTCTCGTGACCGGTCCGGTCACCCTGATCGCCTTGCCGCTCAGCAATGTCTTCGTCGCCGAGGCCAGCAAAGACTTCGACCGTCATCATCTGCTCGGCACCGCATGCGGCCTGTTGGTCGTTGCGGCCGGCCTGATCGTTCTGCCGGTGCTCGGCCTTGGATTTATCTCCCCCTACGTCGTCGTTCCGCTGCTCGGAGAATCCTGGATACCTACGGGTCAGATCATGGGCGCCCTGGCGCTCATGTGCGCCGCACAAGCCTTGTCGACGCCCATTCAGGAAGTTCCGACTCTTTTTCGCCGTCAGGAACTGCGTCTGCTGGTTGATCTGGTGCGGGCCGTGTTTGTATTTGGCCCACTTCTCATCGGTGCTCACCTCGGCCTCGACCCGTTGCAGGTGATCTACATGATGGCCGCCGGAGGAGCTACCGGCTACGCCCTGGGAATTATCGTGGCGCTGTTTCTCTTGAATGGGCCTGGCGGCGCGCGGACGTCGGGCGCACCGATCAATGGGCCTGTGTGACCCAGAGGGTCGAGAGAGCATGCCCCGAACTTCGCGTCCGCTCGAGGAGGCGGCACATGGACGACAGACGCGCTGGAGCAAAAATAACCAATTTCCTGGGCGCGACCATGTGCTTCATGCAAATGAATGATGAGAGGATTTTCAACGTCTTCATACTCCAATTTTGGAGCTCGGTCAGTCGGTTGCATGCCAATGAAGCTACGGCCATTGATTGATACAGGCGAGGATTTGGCTTCTCCGCCCTCGTGCATTGTGGCGGCGGCGCCGCCCGTGCTTTTCCTACTGCCCGGCTCACTTGGTTATGGAGCCAGCCTCGCCGCCCTGACAGCCTCAATCCGCGAAATTGCACATGTCGTTCCGATCCGCTACCCGGATCTCGGCAAGATATTGCAGGGTCAGGACAGCGTTTGCGATATGGCTGCTGCTGCCGTGGAGCAGATCAATCGCATCCAGCCGCGCGGCCACATCAGACTTCTCGGTCATTCCCTCGGTGGGGCGGTCGCCTTCGAGGTCGCGACGCGAATGTTTGCCGCCGGCCGCTCGGTGAAGTTTTTCGGAATTCTCGATACCAGCCTCATGGGCGAGCGCAGTTCTGCATGGGAGACGTTGACCCGCACGATCCGTCGAATCCGCAACAACCGGGTCACCGCGCCCCGGATGGTCTGCCGGGCCCTCGCCAAGGCAACCGTTGCGATCGGCCATGAAGCTAACCTGGCCCGGATGCTTGATCGCCGCGCGAAGGGGCAGTTCGATCTCACGTCTTTCAGGCTCAAGCAGGAATTGCAGGAAGTCTTGCGCGCGAAGGCCTACTTCCGCTGGTTGGCGGAGCCGAAATCGATGCTGCCGTTCTCCGCCGTTCTGTTCCGATGCCAGCGAAAGAAGATGCCGCAAACTCTGGGATGGGATCGTGCGTTTGCCCAGATCGATGTCGTCCCAAGCGCAGGCACTCACACCGATCTGGTCATGCCGCCTTACCTCGCGATGAACTTGCACCTCGTCCAGAAGGCGCTGTCGCAAACCTACTCACCGGCCGAGTTTCCCCAGAGAGAGGCGGATTGTTCAAGTGACCTTGCAAGCAGCCCACAGCCAAACCGAACCCGCGTTCAGTAAAGACGCCCTGGTCCTGGATGCACCATCCGAAGTCGCGCGCATCGTCGCGTTCTTGCGCGACCGTGTCCTTGGCGTGCTTGGCCGACGCGGAGCCATCGTCGGGCTTTCCGGCGGCATCGACAGCTCGGTGGTCGCAGCGCTCTGTGCGCGCGCATTTGGAAATACGAAGGTCCTTGGTCTGCTGATGCCCGAGCGCGATTCGTCTTCCGATTCGCTGAGGCTCGGCCGGGCCGTCGCCACGCAACTGCGCCTCACGACGGTTGTCGAAGACATCGCACCGGCTCTCGAAGCATTGGGCGCATACCGCCGGCAGCGAGAGGCGATCCAAGCCGTCGTACCCGAGTATGGAATCGACTGGAAGTGCAAGCTGGTGCTTGGCTCGGGCTCGGAGAGCGCCGGCCTCAACATCACCCGTCTGACCGTACAAGACCCGGACGGCGAAACCTCCACCGTGCGTCTTCCGCCCGAGGTCTACCTGCAGATCGTTGCTGCAACCAACTACAAACAACGGGTCCGCAAGATGACCGAGTACTATCACGCGGACCGTCTGAAATATGCCGTGATAGGTACGCCAAACCGGCTCGAGCACGATCAGGGCTTCTTCGTGAAGCAGGGTGACGGGGATGCGGACGTCATGCCGATTGCGCATCTCTACAAGAGCCAGGTCTACCAACTGGCCGAATACCTTGGCATCGACGACGAGATCAGGCGACGGCCGCCGACGTCCGACACATTCTCGCTGCCGCAAAGCCAGGAGGAGTTCTATTTCGCTGCCCCTTATCGATTGACTGATGTTTGCATGTACGCGGTCAACCACGGCATTTCCGCCGACAACGTGGCCGAGGCCGTAGGTCTGGCCACAGCGCAGGTGCAGAAGGTCTTCAAGGACATCACTTCCAAGCGACGGGCGACGCGCTATCTTCACAGCCCGCCTCTACTCGTTGATGCGGTAATCGAGGACTAGACGGCATGTGCGGCATCGCCGGCATCGTGGCGCTGAGTGCGAACGCTCCGAGTCCTTCGCGGAGAGCGCTCTTGCGGATGGTCGGGGCGCTTGCACATCGCGGGCCGGACGAGCGAGGCCTCTACCGGGACCAACGCGCGGGCCTGGCGCACGCCCGGCTCTCGATCATCGACATAGCGGGCGGACAACAGCCTCTCTCCGATCCCGGCGGCCCCGCCTGGATCGTGTTCAACGGCGAGATCTTCAACTATGTCGAGCTGCGCGAGCAGCTGATCTCGCTCGGCCATCGCTTCCGCACCCGCAGCGACACGGAGGTCGTGATTCAGGCCTATCGCGCCTGGGGCGAGGCAGCATTCGAACGGATGAACGGGCAATGGGCCCTTGCCATCTGGGACGCCTCCGCCAACCGCCTCGTTTTGTCCCGTGACCGGACCGGAATCTGCCCGCTCTATATCTGCAACCACCAAGGCCAACTCTACTTCGCCAGTGAGATCAAGGCCATCTTCGCGGCAAATCCGGCAATCCCTCGAGCGTTCGATCCAGCAGGCATCGACCAGACCTTTACCTTCTGGAGTAGCGTGCCGCCGCAAAGCGTGTTTCAGGGGATCACGGAAATTGAACCGGGACACGTCCGCAGTTACGTGCGCGGCGCGGTCCGGGACCGCGCATTCTGGACTCCGTGCTATGCGACCCGGTCCGACGACCATCGCGTTTCGTCCGCCGGCTGCAATGACGATGTGATCGATTCTGTGCGTAGTGCACTGGAGGCGGCTACGGCGCTCCGAATGGTCCGGTCCGACGTCCCCGTGGGAAGCTATCTCTCCGGTGGCCTCGACAGTTCGCTTGTTGCGGCATTGGGGAGCCGGTTTGCGGGCAGGCGCTTCCAGACGTTTTCCGTGCGCTTTTCCGACGCTGAGTATGACGAGACCTCATATCAACGCCTAATGGCACGCACGATTGCGAGCGAGCACCACGAGCTCATGGTCTCGCGGCAGGATATCGCCGAGGTATTTCCCAAGGTCATCTATCACACTGAGCGGCCAATCCTGAGGACCGCCCCAGCACCGCTGTTCCTGCTCTCGAAGCTCGTACGCGAGCGCGGCATCAAGGTCGTGCTGACCGGCGAAGGCGCAGATGAAATGTTCGCCGGCTACGATGTGTTTCGCGAAGGCAAGATCCGCCGTTTCTGGGGCCGCCAGCCGGCTTCAACGCGGCGCGCCGCCCTCCTGAGCCGGCTCTATCCCTACATCTCGCGATCGCCGGTCCACATGCAGGCCATCGCGCTAAAGTTCTTCGGACACGGCATTTCTGCCCCGGATACGCCCGGCTTCGCTCACTCTCCGCGTTGGCGCAGCACGAGCGCGATCAAGCGCCTGTTCTCCGCAGACATGCGCGCGGCGACTTCGCGAGCCGACCCGGTGACCGAACTGCTCGATCGTCTGCCACCGGATTTTTCCCGCTGGACGCCGCTTGCACAAGATCAGTACCTCGAGACCAAGACGCTCCTGGCCGGGTACCTGCTCTCCTCCCAGGGAGACCGGATGCTGATGGCGCACTCGGTTGAGGGACGCTTTCCATTCCTTGACGACGACGTCGTCGAGCTCGCGAACTCCCTTCCCGACGCCTGCAAACTTCGTATCCTCGACGAGAAGCACGTCCTTAAGCGTGTCACGCAGTCGCAGGTTCCACCAGAGATCGTCACACGCAAGAAGCAGCCCTACCGGACCCCCAATGCGCTCTGCTTCGTCGACAGGGATGCCCCCCCTTATGTCGACGAAGCTCTTTCAACTGCAAGCGTCCGCGCCGCCAACATCTTCGACCCGGTGGCGGTCGAGCGGCTGCGCACCAAATGCCAAGCCCATGCACACGCCGGCGATGGCGACCTGTCCAATTTCGACAACATGGCGCTCGTCGGCGTCCTGTCCACTCAGCTCCTGTTCCAGCAGTTCGTCGCGGACCGGCAGGAAGCACCGCACCGTCTCGAGCTCAGCGTGGACGTCGACCACCAGGACGTACCGGGAGTTTACGCATGATCAACGATCCTGTGCCGCTCCTGCACGATTACCTGATCCACGCGGCCCATCAAGACGGCGCGAAGGTCGCGCTCGTCTGCGACGGTCATCGGGTCACCTACGACCAGCTCGAGGCGTGGTCGAATGCGGTCGCGCACCACCTGGTCGAGGCCGGCGTCGAGCGCGGCGATCGTGTGATGATCTTTGCCGACAACACCGTCGAGGCAGCCGTCAGTTTCTGGGCCGTCCTCAAGGCCAACGCGATCGTATGCCTCATCAATCCTCTCACGAAACCCGACAAGCTCGGCTATCTCCTCAACGACTGCCAGCCGACTGCGCTCATTACGCAAACGCGCCTCTATGCGACGTTCCGCGAACCTGCGCGACATTGCCCGTCCTTGCGCCGCGTGATCGTGTTCGGCCCCATCGACGACGCGGATTTGAACGCACTGCCGCATGCCGTGCGATGGAGCACTGTAACAGCCACCGAGCACGACGCAGCACCCGCACGCCGCTGCATCGATATCGATCTCGCCGCCATTGTCTACACCTCGGGCTCGACCGGCGAGCCCAAAGGGGTGATGCTGACGCACCGGAACATGATGACGGCGTGTACGTCGGTTTCGTCGTATCTGGACGTCCGTGACGATGAGGTCATCCTCAACGCTCTGCCGCTCGCCTTCGACTACGGCCTGTATCAGATGATCATGGCCGTACGCGCCGGGGCGCGCCTTGTTCTCGAGCGCTCGTTTGCTTTCCCCGCCGAGACGCTCCGGCGTATTGCAGAAGAGAGAGTGACGGGTTTTCCCGGCGTGCCGACGATGTTCTCGACTCTGCTGCAGCTAGAGTCGTTGAAGAGTTACGATCTATCCAGCATTCGCTACGTGACAAGCACCGGTGCCGCACTGCCGGTCCGGCACCTGGCGCAGCTGAGACACACGTTCCCCGGCGCCCGCATCTACTCCATGTACGGTCTTACCGAATGCAAACGCTGCACCTACCTGCCGCCGGAGGATCTCGATCGGAAGCCGTCGAGCGTAGGAATTGCCATCCCGAATACCGAAATGTGGATCGTCGACGAGCGTGATCAACGGGTCGGCGCCGGCGTCGCCGGCCAGCTGGTGATCCGCGGTGCGACCGTCATGAAGGGCTATTGGCGAAAGCCCGAAGCTACTGCGAAGAAACTCAAGCCCGGACCGCTTCCCGGCGAGCAGGTGCTTTACACCGGCGACTTCTGCCAGATGGACGCCGACGGATATCTGTACTTCGTCAGCCGGAGCGACGAGGTCATCAAATCTCGCGGCGAGAAGGTCGCGCCCAAGGAGGTGGAGAGCGCTTTGCTGGACATTCCCGGCATAAGGGAAGCGGCAGTCGTCGGCGTTCCCGACGATCTGCTCGGTCACGCGATCAAGGCCTTCGTGGTCATCGACCAGGTGCGGCCGATCGACGCCAAGCAGATCCAGCGGGAGTGTCACAAGCGCCTCGAGAGTTTCATGGTCCCCAAGTACGTCGTTATCGTGCCGGAACTGGCGCGCACGGATACGGGCAAGATCAACAAGAGAGAGCTCATCACAGGATAGCTTGTGGACGACCAATCGACGCACCCGCTTTCAAATGGAGCACCAACGCAATGACACTGGTCTTGGCACCCGACCGCTGCAAGGAGCAAATCCGCGCTTTTCTGACGTCGAATTTCTACATCAGCGACATCGCGGCGCTGAACGACGACGCTTCCCTGCTCGACCAGGGGATCATCGATTCGACCGGAGTGCTCGAGGTGGTCGGGTTCATCGAGACGACCTTCGGCATCGCCGTCGACGACAATGAGATCCTGCCCGAGAATCTCGATTCAATTCGGGGCATGGCACGTTACATCGCCAGCAAGGTTAACTTGGCCGCCGATACCTGACCGACCGGCGCGTTCGGCAAACAGAGGAAACGAGCTGTCCTGTGACTCGATCGCGGCTTGGCGCCCCGGGGGTCCACCCGGCCGCCGAGTGCGGCGTTTTTTCGCCCTTCGCGAACCCCTCCGCATGAGCCCTTGGTCAAGGCGAATCCCGTGTCTTCCGGAGAGGTACGCCTCGACTGCACGACTGCGTGGACTACCCGCCGGCATTCCTCTGCCGTCCGATTCCAACGCTCTCATGCAAACGAACGAAGACGCAGGCATGGTTTGCTCCTACCTTTTTCCGTGAGAAGCATATCTCGTTTTTTTTGAAGCGTATTTTTTTGAGTACATGGAGGTTCAGATGAAAGCGGTAGTTCAGTGCGGCGGCAGAGGAACTCGACTTCGTCCACATACGTCCATTTTGCCAAAACCCCTCATGCCAATCGGCGCCCGTCCCGTCCTCGAGCTCGTTCTCAAATGGTTGAGACGGAACGGGATCGGAGAGGTCTTCGTCACCACCGGTTATCTGGGCCATCTGATCCGCAGCGTCTGTGGTGACGGCAGCCAGTGGAACATGCAGATCACGTATACGCAGGAGCTCGAGCCGCTCGGCACAATCGGCCCGCTGTCATTGCTGCGAGAACAGCTCAACGAGCCGTTCCTGGTCCTCAACGGTGACGTCCTGACAGACCTGAACCTGAACCAGCTGATCCACAATCACCGAAAATCCGACGCCAACATCACCATCGGAACCTCCGTTCGGAGCACGAAGATGGACTTCGGTGTGATTGATGAAATCGATGGACGCGTGACCGGATTTCGCGAGAAGCCGGAGCTGACGAACCTCGTCAGCATGGGAATCTACTGCATGAATCCGGTCGTCCTCGAGCGCATTCCGTCGGGCGTCCCCTTCGGATTCGACGACCTGATGTTCCAGATGCTCGAGGAAGAAGCCCGCGTCAACGTCTTCAAGCACACTGGCCTGTGGCTCGACATTGGCCGGGTCGAGGACTTCCTGAAAGCCCAGGACATTGCGTGGGACGAGCAATCGACTGCATTCGCAACTGCGGCTGCGTGACGCAGCGTCACCCTTCGCATGGGGACTGAACGGGAAGAGGAACACATGCTGTTGGTATCAGAACCGGCCCTGGGAATTGACGAAAAGGAAGCTCTTGTTGCCGCGATCGATAGCGGCTGGATCACCATGGGGGATCGCGTACGGGAGTTCGAGCAGACGTTTGCACGCATGCATGGCGCCGAGGACTCAATTGCAGTCGGATCATGCACCGCCGCACTTCACCTCATCCTGCATGCGCTCGGAGTCGGCCCCGGCGATGAAGTCCTCGTTCCATCTCTCACGTTCGTTGCCACGGCCAATGCCGTGCTCTACGTCGGAGCACGGCCCGTGTTCGTCGATGTCCAATCCGGGGCAGTTCCCCTGATGTCCGCGGCCGATGCGCTCCGCAAGTGCACTTCGCGGACGAAAGCGGTGATCCTCATGCATTTTGGGGGCTACCTCGCTGATCGAGACGAGTGGCAGGCCTTCGCTCGCAGCAAGGGTCTGCTTCTGATCGAGGACGCCGCGCATGCGCCCGGCGTCAAGGGGGTCGGCACGTTTGGCGATGCAGCCGCATTTTCCTTCTACGGCAACAAAAACATGACGACTGCTGAAGGCGGCGCAATCATAACGCGTCACCGGATCTTGAACGACATGATCAAGCGCGCCAGGTCGCATGGCATGACCACCAACACGCGCCAGCGCCTCGTCAGCCGCAGCCCCGAATACGACGTGACACTTCTTGGATTCAACTACCGCATGGACGAGTTGCGCGCCGCGGTCGGCCTGGTGCAGCTGCGTAAGTTGGCAGGTTGGAACGACGCCAGGCGGCATCTGTCGCTGCACTATCGGCGGCGGCTCGCCGAGCGTTGCCCTTCGGTCCTGGTGCCATTCAACGCGTCGTGGGTATCGGCCCACCATCTCATGCCGGTCGTTCTCCCCGCGGCAAGCGCGCGGCAGCCCCTGATCGAGCAGCTCAGCAAGCGCGGCGTTCAGACGACCATTCACTATCCCCCGGTGCATCGGTTGACGTTCTACCAGGATCAGTATCCGGGCATCAGCCTCCCCAACACTGAGGATTTTTGCGGACGTGAGCTCACCTTGCCGCTCCATCCCGCGATGACTCCCGCCGACGTCGATCACGTGGCAGACAGCCTCGCGGATGGACTTCGGGCAACCTGTCCCGCGGAGGTCGAACAGGCATGAGCGAAACGGTCAATGCGGGATGCGCTGGGCCGGCAGCTCCGGCGGTGCGTTTGCGGCGCGTCATCGATGTCCTCGGTGCCGGGACGGCCATATTCGTCTCGCTGCCGATCCTGTTGGTCATTGCGCTTGCAGTCTGGATCGAAGGCGGGCGACCGATACTGTATTCGCAACTCCGTCTCGGGCTGAACGGGGCGCCGTTCCGCATGTACAAGTTCCGGAAGTTCAGAGCCGATTGCGACGATCGCGGAAGTCCGCTCACGATGGTGAACGACAACCGCATGACGACGATCGGCGGGCTGCTGGCTGCATTCAAGCTGGATGAGCTGCCGCAGCTCTGGAACATCCTGCGGGGTGACATGTCTTTCGTCGGCCCGCGACCCGAGACCCTCGTATTTGCCGACTGTTTCAGGAACGGATTCGAAAAGATCCTGGAACACCGGCCAGGCCTCGTCGGGCCGTGCCAGGTTCTCTTCCGGCATGAAAATGAGCTGTTCCCGCCGGACGGCAATGTGGCGGATTTCTATCGGGAGGTTCTGTTTCCCGCCAAGGCGAAGATCGACCTGGCCTATTATTCCAATCGAACCGTCACGTCCGATCTCCGGTGGATCGTTCAGGCCGGCTGGATCGCCGTGGGGGAGCCGCTTCTCAACCGCATGCGAAGACCCCGACCGGAGAGCCAGAGCGGCATAGCGCCAACTGGCGGGTCTGTCGGTGCGAACTTATTTCAAAAGTAGACGGGTGATCAAATGGCGACTGAAAAGCGAACTGTGCTTCTGGTAGGTGGTGCTGGTTACGTGGGCTCAGTGATCACGGGCCATCTTCTGAGAAAGGGTTGGCACGTCCGTTGCCTGGATCAGCTCATCTACAAGAACGAGAGCTGTGCCTGGCCTTATCTGAGCGTTCCGCAATACGAGTTCATGCAAGGCGATATTCGCGATCCCCGTTTCGCCAATCAAGCATTGAAGGGTGTGGATGACGTCGTTATCCTCGCCGGGCTCGTCGGCGATCCGATCACGAGCAAGTACCCCGATGAAAGTCACGCCATCAATCGCAATGGCGTCGCGTCCTTCATCGACGCGATGCAACACCATCCGGTCGATCGGCTGATCTTCGTGTCCACCTGCTCGAACTATGGGCTAGTGGAAGTAGACACGGCCGTCGACGAGAATTACCCGCTCGCACCACTCTCCCTTTACGCCAAGCACAAGGTGGAGATGGAGCAGAAGATCCTGGGTCTCAAGGGAAAGGCTGGATTCCATCCAACGGTTCTCCGCTTTGCGACGGCCTTTGGTCTTTCCTCGCGAATGCGCTTCGATCTCACGGTGAACGAATTTGTGCGTGAACTGCACCTGGGAAAAGAACTGCTGGTATTCGATCCCAACACCTGGCGTCCTTACTGCCATGTTCGTGATTTTGCCCGCGCGATCGAGGAAGTGCTCCGCGCGCCCACCAGCAAGGTCGCCTTCGAAGTCTTCAATGTGGGCTGCGAGGAAAACAACTTCACCAAGCTGATGGTCGTTGAGGAGATCATGCGGCACATTCCGCGATCGAAGGTGACCTATCAGGAGCGCGGCGCCGATCCCCGGAATTACCGCGTGAACTTCGACAAGATCCGTCGGGTATTGAATTTCACGCCCGAGATCAGCGTTCAGCAAGGGATCAGCGAAATCCTCGCTGCCTTGAGCCAGGGCCTGTTCGACCACGTCGAGGAGCAGAGGCACTTCTTCGGAAACTACGAGATCTTCCTTCCGACCGCCCTCATCCCGGATTTGAAGAGAGCCGGCTGAAGGATCCGATATCGGTGTCCCTAAATCGCGAGCGGCGAAGGCTCGGTTACATCGGGAGTTCGTCCATGAAGTGCAAGAAGCAAGGCAGACCCTCTTCCACCCTCCTGCTGGGCTCATGCGCGGCAGTTCTGTTTTTCGCGGCAAGCGGGCTATCCCTTGCCGCGCCATACAAGCTGGGACCGGGTGATACCATCGAGATTTCGATCGGTGGCCTCCCCGATCAACGCAACCGCACGCAGATCCAGATCGACGGCACCATCCCGCTTCCGGGCGGGGGGACGGTTGAAGTTGCCGGCCTGACCCCGGCGCAGATGCAGAACCGCATCGAGACGCTGCTGCAGGCACGGATACTGCGTCAACGCCTGACCGACGGTCGCGACCAGGCATTCGTGGTCAAGCCCGGCGACGTCATAGCAAGCGTCGTTGAATATCGGCCGGTCTATGTTTCCGGCGATGTGCTCACGCCCGGACAGCAGACGTATCGGGCTTCAATGACCGTGCGCCAGGCCGTGGCAGTGGCCGGCGGTTTCAGCCTGTTGCGGTCGCGTGGCCTGCAACCCGGCGCCACCGACCCTGCGGATCTTGTACGGGACTACCAGTCTCTCGCCACCGAATACACCAAGGAATATTTCCATATCGTCCGAACCGGCGCGGAACTCGATGGCCGCGACACGTTCGACGCCACACCTCCAAGCGACATTTCGCTGCCCGCGGGCGTGATCGGTTCGGTCGTTCAAGCCGAGAAGGACTCTCTGAAGACCTCGCAAAGCGACTACCGCACAGAACAACGCTTCCTGGACGACGCCGTAAAGCAGACGGACGCGCAGTTCGCTACGCTCAAGAAGCAACAGGAAGGTGAAGAGAAGGGCGTGCAGGCCGACGAAGAGGAGCTCGAACGGGTCATGAAGGCGTTCGGCTCCGGATTGCTTGCAAGTCCTCGTGTCAGCGAAAGCCGGCGCGCCCTGTTGCTGTCCTCGACCCGACGCCTGCAGACGAGCGTCGAACTCATGCGGCTCCAGCGCCAGCGTGAGGACTTCCTGCGGCAAGCGGGACGTGTCACCAGCCAGCGCACGATCAATCTGCTCAGGGAGCAGAAGGACTCGAACGTTCGATTGGCGGACTTGCGCGTGAGAATGCAGGCGCTCAGTCAAAAGCTGCAGCCCATCGGCGGCTCGGGTGCCATCCCCGTCAATTCGGGTGAGCTCAATCCCGACGTGATCGTCGTGCGGCGGCTCGGTCAGCAGTGGGACAGGATAACCGCATCCGTCGACTTCGACGTGGAGCCCGGCGATGTGATCGAAGTCACATTGCGCCCTGCGCCGGCCTTCTCGAACTGAGCACGAACAGAGGTACTCCCTTAAGAGTAAGCAGGGCGCTCCTTCAGGAGTAGCTTCCGCATACCCCCATGGCTGCTCCCGCGAGGCTTAAACCCGCCTTGCTACCCCTTCAACCCGCGTTGCTACCTCTTCGTTGATCACAACCGGGTCGATGCCCGGAAGATCGGCAACTTTCACCCCCTCCGACGGCCGCGGGGTTACCCCCCATTCAACGTTGCCAGGCGTGGCAGAAGTTGGGAATCTTTGTGGCACGTTCACTCCATCGGGTCAGCGCGGCCGGGGGAATAAAATGTTGAACTTAAGCCAAGCATTGCCAAGGTCTACCATTGCTCTACAGCGTCATTCTTCTGAATCGATATTCAATATTTCCAATCCCGTTTCATCTACTCACTCTGAAGCCCAGAACCCCAAGCAGGACGGCTTGCGCGGGGTGCTCGCGCGGATCGGCTGCGGACAGGTCTTGCTCAGACGCGGCAAGGTCATCGAACTCAGTCCGGCCGGCCGCGCAATATTGGAACGCGAGGCGCGCGTGGATGCGAGCCACGAAACGCTCTATGGCGCCGTCAAGCAACTGGTCCACCGCGCCGGCGCACAGTTTCCGGCAGGCTCGACTTCCTGGTTGGCGACATCCACCAAGGAAGGATTTACCGCGCTGATCAACCAGGTCGCGAATGCGTGGTCCGACGAGACCATCGCATTGATCCTGCTGGATCTCGACGCGCATCCGGAGCCTTCGCCGCGGACGCTGCAGCGATTGTTTGGATTCACCGCTGCCGAAACCCAGCTTGCTCTCGAGTTGGCGCGAGGCAACAACCTGATCGACATTGCTCGTTCGCGACGATTGAGTCGAACGACAGTACGCTCCCAGTTGGCTTCCCTGTTTGTCAAAACACAGACACGCCGGCAAGCAGACCTGATCGCGTTGTTGGGCCGCCTCGCCGTCCTGCCCTAGCGTGGACGCGGAATACGGTGTCGCGTTGTCTCGACTGGTCGGAGATCGACGTGCTTCGCGGCGCGTTCAGCAAACATGCACTCGCGCCGCGTCGTCTTTTCAGCCCTGTTCGAGCACCTCCGCCAACCGCTCACTTCCGCTGTCATGCGAATGAATGAAGACAGGCCGCGGCCACGTCCTAACCTGATCCTGTCAAACTTTCGCCGGGAAAACCGGGGGTCTCCGCAAAGACTAACATCTTGGCGGAATTACTCAAAGGGCTGGAAGGAACCAACATGGCGCTGCACTTGCTTTGCGTAGGAGGCGAGGATCACGCTTTGCGTATCCCGTTCCTAGCGGCTCTGCAGAACCGCGGCCTGCGCGTGAGCGCGGCCGGCACTGGTGCAGCATCTGCATTCGCGAAGACCGGAATCCCGTATCATCAATATCAGTTCGACAGATTTGGCGTCGGCTTTGCCGATCGCGCGGCCATGGGTCAACTGGCGCGGCTCGTGAAGAGCGCTCGGCCCGACGTGATCCAGACGTTTGATACCAAGCCCAACCTGTTTGCGCCGCTGGCGCTTCGCGGCTCCGTACCGGTTGTGCGCACGATCAACGGAATGGGATGGGTATTCTCATCGACAGAACTGAGAGCCTTGGCCTTCCGCCCCGTCTATCTGGCGATGCAACGCCTGGCTGCTTGCTGGACCGCGGCGACGGTTTTCCAGAACAAGGCCGACAGCAGCTTCTTTCAACGACACCGCCTGCTTGGAAAGAGCTCATCTGTCATCATCGGAAGCTCGGGGATCGATGTCGGCGCGTTCGAAGCGGCGCAAGCGCGAACGGCCTCGCCTGCCGAACTGCGCGCCGAACTCGGGCTCGGCGATGCCGAGATTGTCCTGACAGTAAGCCGATTAACCGTACAAAAGGGAATCACAACGCTCCTCGAAGCGGCGAAGCTCGTGCATGAGGTGCGCCCGAATGTCCGCTTTCTGCTCGTCGGTCCGCGCGAAAGCGAGGGCCCGTTCGCCGTAGGTCAGGCGCTGATCGAGGCGCACGCACCATATGTGATTGCGACCGGCGCCCGATCGGATATTCCCGCGCTTCTGGGTATCGCCGACCTCTTTGCCTTTCCGACCGAATATCGTGAAGGCATTCCCCGTGTTCTCTTGGAAGCCGGATTGGCTGGCGTGCCAATCGTCGCCTCCCGCATGCCGGGGTGCGATGACGTGGTCCGCGAGGACTGGAACGGCAAACTCGTAGCGCCGCGCGACCCGCGCGCGCTCGCGGCCTCAATTCTCGACCTTCTTCAGGATTCCGCGCGTGCAAAGACGATGGGTCAACGCTCGATCAACGTGGTGCGCAAGGAGTTCGACCTCAACGTCGTCGCCGATCGCTATGCCGAGCTTTACACGCAGCTGCTTCCCCGCAGCTATTCCAGTGGCTGGCGGCCGGCGGCGCACAGCAGCAGTGAAATACAATGATCGGCAGTGCCCTTCTCGCGCTTGGCCTCGTGCTTGGGACAGCCTCGCAGCTGCGTCTTCCCAGCTTCCCCCTGGGCATCGGGGAAGCCTGCCTCGTCCTCTGGCTCGGTCTCGCATCCCTGCGTCTCTTGGTGGGTTCAAGAATTTACAACCCCCAAGCTCTGCTCTGGCTCGTTGTATTCTGGGGCTGCTTTGTCTTGATTCAGAGTTTCGGGGGCTTCCTTGCATTGCTACGCCCGGAGATCGTCGACCCAGAGCTCGTCGTGCACGACATCTTCGCATATCTCCTCGTGGCGGCCCTCACGTGCCTGGTGGCTGCAACGTTGAGACCCGAGGATACCCTACGCCAATCGCTATGGTTCCTGATCGGATTCTGGATCGTCGCCGTGGCGGTGCAACTTGCATTGGGCTGGGGCTACCTCAGCATCTCGTCGGTCGATCCATGGTATTGGGACCGGTTCCGCGGGTGGTCGGAGAATCCAAACCAGCTTGCAATCTACTGTGCGGTTTTGACACCACTCTCGCTTCACATGGCTCTGACGGCCAAGCAGTTTGGCCGGATCGTTGCAGTGTTTAGCTGCATCATAACATTCGTCGTCGGCCGGCTGACGAAGAGCGATACCTTTCTTATCTCGATGTCGCTGTCGATACCGCTGCTCATTGCGCTGCGCTTGCGAAGCTGGCTGACATCCCCCGAACATCGATGGAGTTTGCGTTTCGCAGCTGCAGCGATCGTCGTTGTCGCCATAATTCCCCTTTCGCTCTCACTGCTCCCCTACGGGATGGCAACGGCGAATGATGTCGAGGGGCTGGCCGCCGGCATGATGAAGGATCGTGGCGGTGAGGCAACGAAGGCAACCGCCAATCTGCGGCTAAGTCTTTGGCAAGACGCCTTGCATGCCGGACTGGAGTCCGGGTCGCTTGGCCTTGGGCCCGGGCCGCATCTGGAGAAGCCAACCGGAATCACGGACAAAGGCGTAGCACTCCCGGTGGAAGCTCACAGCACCCTCCTGGACGTGTTCACCCAAGGTGGACTGCCTGGCGTGATCGCCATTGTCAGCCTGCTTGTCGGCACGTTTGCGCTCCTGCTTCGCGCACGGCTCGACGCCTTGGCTGTCCTGATCTTTGCACTCGCCGTCTTCAGCATCAGCCATTTCATTCTGCGGCACCCGACCGTGTGGTTTGCCGTCACGCTGGGCCTCATCCTGGGCTCGGATCGGCGCTCATTGGCGCAAGCGCGAGTTGGAAGTTAAGCAATGTGTGGAATTACAGGAATACTTCAGACGCCGCATGCTTCTCGATCCGCCGACCTGGCGGCGATCGGGCCGATGACGGCTCGCCTGCGCCACCGCGGTCCTGATGCGGACGGGTTCTGGAGCGATCGTGACGCCGGCGTTGCGTTCGGGCATCGCAGGCTGTCCATCATCGATCTCTCCGATGCGGGCCGGCAGCCAATGCTTTCGAGCGACGGCCGCTTCGTCATTACGTTCAACGGCGAGATCTACAACTACAAGCCATTGCGGCAAGAGCTCGAGGGCGCAGGCAAGCGCTTCACCGGCAATAGTGATACGGAGGTCTTGCTGGCCCTGATCGAGAAATGGGGCCTGGAGAAGGCTCTCCAGCGCTGCAATGGTATGTTCGCAATCGGCCTGTGGGATCGCCGGAACCGCACGCTGCACCTGGCCCGCGATCGAATGGGGAAAAAGCCGCTCTACGTCGCGCGGACGTCAAATGCGGTCGTGTTCGCGTCGGAGTTGAAGGCCATCGCGGCATTCCCCGACTTTCACCAGGAGATCGACCCGGGCGCGGTTGCGGAGTTTCTATCGCGCGGATGGTTGCCGGAAGACCAGTGCATATGGCGAGGCGTCTTCAAGATTCCACCCGGGGGCGCCCTATCGATCCGTGCCGAGGACCTCTTGGTCTGCCGGGATGCCGCAGCTCTACAAGAACGCGCGCGCTCCTGGTGGTCGTTGGCCGATGTCGCGCACACGGGCCGCGCAGCGCTCGCCACTGCAGATGACCAGCAACTCGTCTCCCAGGCTTGCGATCTGCTCAAGGCCGCGGTCGCCGACCGAATGGTTGCCGACGTTCCGGTCGGGCTGTTCCTGTCGGGCGGAATAGACAGTTCGACCGTCGTGGCCCTGATGCAGGCCCAATCGGCGCGCCCGGTACGGACCTTCACGATCGGATTCGGTGAGCGCGCCTTTGATGAAACG
This sequence comes from Bradyrhizobium sp. LA6.8, assembly GCF_040547935.1. NCBI lineage: Bacteria > Pseudomonadati > Pseudomonadota > Alphaproteobacteria > Hyphomicrobiales > Nitrobacteraceae > Bradyrhizobium > Bradyrhizobium sp. LA6.8. The sequence continues at coordinate 605,341 of NZ_JBEPQQ010000001.1, read as the reverse complement.
GCTAACGCTGCGGCCGTGGCGCGGCACCTCGGCACCAGCCATACCGAGCTACGTCTCACCTCCGCGGACGCCAGAGCGGTCATCCCCGAACTTCCAACCATCTGGGACGAGCCGTTTGCCGATGAATCGCAGATCCCGACACTGCTTCTATCTCGACTTGCACGGCAGGACGTCACCGTTGCGCTTTCGGGCGACGGAGGTGACGAGTGCTTCGGAGGGTATTCCAGGCACGTACTTTCCGCCCGTTTAGCGCCTCTGCTGAACTCCAACCGATCGATCCGGACCATGGCCGCGAGCGGTGTGGCGCTGCTCGGGCGCGGCATGCGCGAAAGCGTCGTCGAAACACTTCGTCTTCCAGGTTGGTTGCAGAGGATGACACACGGCGACCGGATCAACCGCCTGGCAGATCTTATCGGCAGCAACGACGTCGGCGAGATGTACCGTCGGTCGACGCGGCTCTCCGAACTGCAGTTGACGCGGACCCAGGCAGGCTCGGAGCCGGACACGATCCCGCCGCTCAACGATCTGCTGTCTGATTTTATCGTTCGGGATATGCTTGGATATCTCCCGAGCGATATTCTCGTGAAGCTTGATCGCGCGAGCATGGCCACGAGCCTGGAGGCTCGCTGCCCGCTTCTGGATCATCGCGTTGTCGAGTTCAGCTGGGCGCTGCCGAATTCGGCGAAGGTGCGTCATGGCCAGGGAAAATGGCTCCTGCGCCAGGTCCTTGGCCGTTACCTGCCGCGCCACCTCTTCGAGCGACCGAAACAGGGCTTTGACGTGCCGATCGGCTCCTGGCTGAAGGGACCGCTTCGTTCGTGGGCGTCGGACCTCCTTTCGGAGTCGCGCCTTCGCAACCAGCATCTTCTGGACGTTTCCCGCGTGCAGGAGTGCTGGCTTCAACATCTTAGCGGTCGCCGCGATTTCTCACGACCGCTGTGGGCTGTCTTGATGCTGCAGTCCTGGCTCGACTCAGCAGTTACCTCCGGGCCTTCGCGAACAGCAGGCGTGATGGAACCGGCGCAATAAGGAGCAGGCGATGGAAGCGTTCACAAATAAACGGATTCTGCCGGTGACTGTCCTGACCCAGGGCCGGTCAAAGGGCGACGAGTCACCTCCCGATGACGCCATCGCGGCATTCAAGCATGTCTTCGAGAGCATCAGGCGATACAAGCTCTTCATCGTCAAAATGATCGGCGCGGGCGCGCTGCTCGCGGTGCTCGGTAGTGTTTTTATGTCGCCCACCTATCTCGCAACGGCACAGCTTGTCGTGAGCGCTCGAAGCGGAGCGGCCGACAATGCCGGTGCATCCGGAAATTCCTCGCCGACTGGCGGTTCGGACGACCCGACGATCGATACGCACGTAACGGTCATGTCATCCGATGCGTATCTGCGGCGGCTCCTGCCGGCACTGAGGATGCTCGACAACCCGGCCAACGAGAACGGTTCGGTGCTCCGCACTGCCTTGTCAAAGATAAAGGGGTTCCTCTCCTTCCGGAAAGACCCGAGCGACGGCGCGGCGGTGGCAGCATTGAAAGGGCGCCTGAAGGTCAGCCAGGAGCGCCGGTCCAGAGTTATCAGCGTAATTGCCAGCGACCCCAATCCACAACGGGCCGCAGACGTCGCAAACCTGGTCACCCGATCCTACGCTGACGAGCTTGTCCGGCAGAAGCGCGCTGTGGAGCTCCAGGCTCTGGACGCCATCGCAGCACAATCGGCGAATGTTCAGCGCGAATTGGCGACGGCGAAGGCGGAATGGGACGCCAGTCACTCAGGTCAGACCTCGTCATCACCGGCAGCCGCACAGGCCGCCGCTGCGCTGGAGTGGAAAATCACCACGTTGGCGCAGCAATATGAAACACTGATACGAAAGCGGCAGGATCTCACCACGAAGGGCGTGGTCGCCGAGCCAGACGTGACCGTCATCGCGGACGCCTCGCCACCCGACTTTCCGAGCTCGTTGAACCCGTTCCTCCTTGTTCCACCGATCACGATTATCTTCGCTCTCCTGGCATGCCTCGTCGCGATCATCCTGAAGTACTTCGATCGAAGTCTGCACACAGAGGCGGAAGCTGCAGAGGCATTGGACATCCCGTGCGTCGGGTTGATCCCCTCGATCCCGCCGGAGCTGAGCATCTCGCCGCAGCGGTTCGTAGAGCAATCGGCTGTCTCGCATAACAGGGCCGTTCGCTCGACCGTCGTATCCCTCATGGCCGCCGATCCGGTCTCGCCACAGACGCCGCATGTCATCCTGGTGACATCCAGCTTGCACGGTGAAGGCAAGAGCGCGATCGCCTGGAGTTTCGGCTTTTGTGCGGCGCAACTTGGACAGCGCGTTCTGTTCCTGGATTTCTCTCAATTGCCCCGGCGCGTCGGCGGTGAGGCTGCAGATCTGTTCAAGCTGTTGGCCCACGACGGAGCGGCCGCCAAGGCCGTCCAGCACATCCCGGAGCTCGGACTCGACTACATATCGTCAAGATTGTCCGAGGGCAGTCGCCTGGGACCGTTGGCGGGTCCGAGAGTCGCCTCGCTGTTCGAGCACTTCAGGAACACCTACGATCTCGTCGTCATCAACGCACCATCGCTGGATGATGCGCCGGAAGTGCGCCTCCTCGCCTCCTGGGCGGATCACGTTCTACTTGCCGTCCGCGCCGGAAGCACGAGCCGCGACGTCGTGCGAAGCACTTTGACCCGGTTTGCCGGGACGTCGGATCTCGATTCTCGTGTCAAGCTCTGGTGTGTCCTGACGCACGGAGTACCGTCCGAGCTCGCGCCTTCGGATCTGGAGCCGTCATCAACATCGACTTTGATGCATTACTATCGCCGCTTCAAAACAACGGCGGTACGGTGGACAAGCATCGAACCTGCAATCAATGTTTCCGACCACGCTGCATCTGGCCTGAGACCACGGCAATGACACCCAGGCGGCCTGGGTTAATCACCCGGGTCTTTCGATATGGCAGCCAGCCGATCGACCAGACGGTGGCTGCGAAACCGGCATCCTTCGTTTGAAGTATGCGTGCCCAGGCCTGATTAAGTACGTTGGGACAGCAAAATGACGGGTACGGTGATGCGGCTTCAGATATCTGGCGATCCGTCGGGTGATCCATGCGACGCCCTTGACGCGCACCTGCCCTCGACCGTTCAGCAAGCTCCAGCGACGCCGAGCTGGCTGAGCCCCGTGGGAGTCCCTCTCGATCTGAACGGTCCGGTCGATCGATCATTCGATCCCCTGGAAGCCGGCTTTGCGTGCGTCCCCGCCATCGAACACCTGATTGCGGTTACGGCGAAGTTCGCCGACAGGGTCGCAATCAGCGACGGCAATCACAGCTTCACCTACGCGCAGCTGTTGTCCCGCGTCTTGACCTTGGCCCAGGCGATCAGCGCGTTGATCCCGGAGCAGGAAGCCGTCGGATGGCTCTTGCGCAGCTCGGCCTGGCAGCCGATCGCCATGCTGGCGTGCATGGCAGCCGGACGAGTCCTCGTCCCACTCAATCCCCGCGATCCAGTTCAGCGGCTCACGGCTATCGCCGCGGCCGCCCGGATTTCCGTGCTGATCGGGCAAGACGGCGACAGCTCCGCCGGGTGGATCCAACAGCACGGCCTGCGCTGGCTCGACGTCGCCGGCGCCAGCGAACCTTCCGCAGCAACTTCAACACTCCCCAAGGTTTCGGTCGATGCGCCTGCCGTAGTGCTCTATACCTCCGGCAGCACCGGAGCTCCGAAAGGGGTCGTCAACAGCCAACGCAACCTGCTCCAGCGCGTCCAGCAATATGTGGACGCCTGCCACATAGGTGCGGCAGACGTCTTCATGCCTCTGAGCGGCCCCACCACGATCGCTGGTTGCCGGGAGATGCTGTCGGCTTTGTTGACGGGGGCAAGACTGCACATCGTCGACGTCGAGGCGCTCGGATTGCGCGGCGTTCTTCGCCAGATCACCACGCAACAGGTCACGATTACATACGTTGTACCAGCCCTGGTGCGTGCACTAATCAACGCAAGCCGGTCAGGCGATCTCGACTCGCTTCGCATGATCCGCATCGGCGGGGAGAAGGTCCTGTGGACCGATATCGCGCTCGTTCGGCGAGCGATACCACCCGGTTGCTTCATCCAGGTCAGCTATCTGTCGACGGAAACCACCGGCACCCAGTGGTTTCTTCCCAAGCAATGGCGAGAGGACGGCGTCAGCGTTCCTGTTGGCTACCTGCTTCCCGGCATATCGTACGCCGTGGTCGACGAAAGCGGGAAGCCCGTCCCGCACGGTGAAGTCGGCGAACTGGTGATCAAGAGCAGGTACGTCATGCTCGGATACTGGGAAGACGGTCGGCTTTCTCCGGCATCGCCCTCCCCGGATGACCCAAAGTCTCGCATCTATCGGACCGGCGACCTCGTCACCGTGGATACGCACGGACTGATGCGGATCGTTGGACGGAAGGGACGCCAGCTCAAGATCAATGGCCAGCGTGTCGAGCCGGCCGAGCTCGAGAGTGCGTTGCGCAAGCTCACCTATGTGAAGGACGCTGTCGCCGTCGTGACGGATGCGAACGAGCTGGTCCTGTTTGCATCGCCGGCCGATCCACCAAAAGCGCACTTCCGGACCGACGTTCGCAACAGCATCCGGCAGGCTGTTCCTGCGGCTTTGCATCCGACCAGGCTGCACGAGATACCGGAGATGCCGCGCCTTCCAGGAGGTAAGATCGATCACGCCAAGCTGAAACTGCTCGATCTCGAGAGCAAAACGACCTCGCCCGCGCCCGTGCCGACGATGCAAGGAATGGCCGAGGCCAACAGGATCGTGCAGCAGGTGTGGAGCAGCATCCTCGGCGTGCCGGAAGCTGCCGGACGCTGGGATGAGGCCGGCGGTGATTCCCTGAAGCTCCTGCGCTGCGTCATGGATATCGAAGACCTCATCGGCCGCGAAGTCAGCATGGAAGCGTTCACGGTCGATATGAGCGCTGAAGACATGATCCGGGCTATCGCGACGGTGGAGCCACCGGTGCGGCAGCGTCTAAACGACCAGATTCTCCCAGGTCTTGTCATACTGCCCGGCTCCATGGGGTATGGCCCGAGCATGGCCGCATTTGGCGCTCAGCTCGGCAAGGTGGCGCGGGTGATTCCGATTCGCTATCCAGATCTGAGCTGGAGCCTCGCGGGACGCGATTCCGTGCAGGAGATGGCCGCGATGGCCGTCGAACAGATCAATGCAGTCCAACCACGCGGCGACGTCCGAATGATCGGCTATTCCCTGGGCGGCGGCGTCGCCTTCGAAGTCGCAAGCCGGTTGATCGAACAAGGTCGTGCCGTCAAATTCCTGGGCATCCTCGACACCAATGTCGGCCCTCGCAGAGCAAATCACCGAGAAGCCCTCTCTCGCACGCTACAGCGGATTCGATCCCATCGAGTGACGATCTACCGCATGTTCTGTCGCTCGGTGGCGAAGTTCGCCGCTCGCTTGGGCCAGGAGGCTCGATTCTGCAGGCTCATCGACACCATTACATGGCCTCGCCTGGCAAATACGCGCTTCATGCTCAAGCTCGAGCTCGAGGAGATTCTCCGGATGCGCGCGTTCGGACGCTGGGTCGAGGATGCCAAGCCTCGTCTAGCCATCAAGGGGACTGTCTTTGCCTGTCATCGGCCTGGCGTGACGCCGCGCCTCGGATGGGACTCCCTGTTTGAAGAACTGGACGTGATTCCGATCGCCGGCGGACATCTTGATCTGGTGGTCGAGCCCCATCTCTCGATCAATCGCCCCGTCATCGAGCGCGCGATCGGGGCGTCCTGCTCCTGATCCACAACACAATGCTTTTTGGGGGGCCGGTCCTGCCCACCACAGGCCAGCACGGAGAGATCACGCGGGTTCGGCTCAAACCTGGCTCAAACCCGCCGTCTCGCGCTTGGGAGTGTCGCGTACGATCATCAGGGCCGCAGGTAGCTCCAGCCCTGCTCCTGAAGCTCCATCAGGCGAACAACCCCGGATTTGGTGACCTTCGCCTGCGTGATGAGAGGCACTTCTTTGCCCTCATTCTTGGTCATGTTCTCTCGTGTATTTCCGCAGGCCGAGAACGTAAGCTCGGGCGTTGTTTCGCTCATCATTTTGATGCGCCCCTTCACAGGCGAGGTATCGTCTCGCAGCATGTGCAGTCCTGGCCCGTAAGCGACGACTTCGACCTCGACCTTTTGACTGAGGTCGCCGTAGTGCTGAACGACGTTGCTGACGTTGTTGAGAGCGAGATTCATGACGGCCGGATCGTTGACGTCGACATGGATGACAAGTCGATGCGGCGGCTGCTTCCGAGGTGTCGCAACACCCATCTTGGCATTTGCGTTCCTGGCGGTAGTGCCGGGATTCTTGGTGGAGAGGGTGGATTGCGCAGAACCGCGGGTTTCGATGCCGCTAATGAGAACCAGTCCGACAGCCGCCACGCCGGCAAAAACGGCAAATGATCTGCTCATGACTGTGCTTCCTGCGTGTGTGATGAAGCGTGCACGTCGCAAGCTATTTAAGCGCAACCGTGGGGGCAAGCAGCTTTGGCCAAAGCCCCGCCCGATCTACTTAATTCCCATTGTCGGCGCACTACTCCGTTTTGGCTACCGCAACTGCGACATCGACATCGCGTCGATGAAAGCGCCGTCATAAACGACATGCCATGATCGCTACCAAGCATCATGATCCCTACCAAGCTACCAAGCATCATGGTCCCTACCAAGCAGTTGGGCGTCGCAATGGGGGTACACGGATTCGACTTGTCGAAAGGAACAGCCGTCGCGCTGAGCAAAGCTGCGCGCCGGCCCAGGCACCGGCAATTTGCGTTCCGCGAACTCGGATTGTTCGACATCGCTGACGGCTCGCGCGCATGCGACAGAGCCGGCCGGCTCATGGTGGTTCTGATCACCTGCTTTCTGCCGGTTCTGACTGGAACTGCCGATGCCAAATCCCAGGACGACGGCGACCGGGGTGCCTCCTACATCACACCGGCGATGCTCGATCTGTGCAGATGTACGCGCGGACCAGAGCAGATCGACGGGATTAAACAAAGACTGAAGCTCGTCCAACGCGCGGACGAGGCGCGACCCGCCGCGACACAGCCCGCTGGAAGCAGGCCCGCCGCGACCGGACCGCGCGGAGCGAGGACCGCGACCGAGCAGCCCCGCGCGGCTGCCGATGCCCCTGCGCAGGACATGACGTCTACGCCGCCCCCGGTGTCAAATGCGGCTCAAGCAGCTTCCGAGACGGAGCGGCTCAACCAGAACCTGTTGCTGGATCAGGAGCGGCAACGAGCGAACAAGCTTGCGCGCGAATTGGCTGCGGCTCGAGTGGAGCTCGACGCGGCGCGGCAGACCCAGACGCACACTGTCCGCGCCATGGAGATTGGTATTCAGCAAACGCAGGCGCTCGAACAGGAGCGGGAAAAGACCGATCATCTGTCACGTGAGATCTCCTTCCTGAAGGCGGAGCTCGACGTCGCAAGGGTTGCGGCTTCAAAGGCTATGCAGGCGCCCGAACCCGAACCGAAGCAGGAGCGTCCGGTCGACCGACGGAATGGGGCCAAACGCTTTGCCCTCCAGCTTGCCTCGCTTCGCTCGGAGCTTGAGGCCTCGCGCAACGCAGCATCCGAAGCCGCGAAGTCTGCCGCGGCGGAGGCCGCACAAAGGCAGGCTCTCGAGCGCGAACTAAAGCAGGAGCAGGACAAGACAGAAGCCCTGATCAGCGAACTCGGCCCCCTTCGGAACGCGGCCTCCGAGACCGCGAAGGTCGGCGCTGCAGATGTCGATCAACAGTTGACGCTGACGCGCGAGCTCGAGAAGCAGCGGGGCAGAGCTGAGAGCGCGGACCGTCAGCTGCAGTCCCTTCAGGCTGAACTCCGTGCAGCGCAAACCGCGAGCTCTGAGTTGGCTGCGGCCCGAGCTGCAGACGCCGAGCAAAAACTGGCACTGAAACGAGAGGTCGAGAAGCAGCGGGACAGAGCTGAGAACGCGGACCGCCAGCTGCAGCCCCTTCAGGCTGAACTCCGCGCAGCGAAAACCGCGAGCTCTGAGTTGGCTGCGGCCCGAGCTGCAGACGCCGAGCAAAAACTGGCCCTGAAACGAGAGGTCGAGAAGCAGCGAGACAGAGCTGAGAACGCGGACCGCCAGCTGCAGCCCCTTCAGGCTGAACTCCGCACAGCGAAAACCGCGAGCTCTGAGTTGGCTGCGGCCCGAGCTGCAGACGCCGAGCAAAAACTGGCACTGAAACGAGAGGTCGAGAAGCAGCGCGACCGAGCTGAAAGCGCGGACCGCCAGCTGCAGCCCCTTCAGGCTGAACTCCGTACAGCGCAAACCGCGAGCTCCGAGTTGGCTGCCGCCCGAGCTACAGACGCCGAGCAAAAACTGGCACTGAAACGCGAGGTCGAACAGCAGCGCGGTCGCGCGGACGCTCTCGCGCGCGAGGCGGCGTCGCTGAAGGATCAACGCGACCTGGCGCGGGCTGAAACGTCGGAGGCTGCACGAACCGCCGAGGCCGCCGCAAAGACCGCAGCCAAGCGCGAAAAGGAGCAACCGGGCAGCGGCGCGGCAACGCTCCCAACGTTCGCATCCGTCCGGGATCATCTGGCCGCATGGAATGCCTCCGCGGTTGTGGCGGCGCCCTCGCGTCAGCCCACCGGCCGCGCACCGAGCCAGAGCAGCCTCCAGCCCGCTGCTTCGCCTCCGCCCGCACCGTCAGCCTCCGCCCCGGTGCCACCGAGCGCGCAGATCACAAAGGGGGCTGCCCTGCCCGGCGCCGACTCGAAGGCCATGGCTTCGGTGGAGCGACAGGTCGCCGCGAGCGGAGCACCGCGCCCGCTTGCGAACGAGGAGCGACTGCTTGCGCGCGCCAGCGCATTGTTGCGGCAGTCCGACATCAACGGTGCCCGCGGCTTGCTGGAATACGTGCTTGGACATGGCAGCGCGCAAGCAGCCTTTATGCTGGCCGAAACTTACGATCCTCACATGCTGCAATCTTGGGACGCTCGCGGCGTCGCCGGCGATTCCGCGAAGGCGCGCGAGCTGTATGAACGCGCCCAGGCCGGCGGCATTCGAGATGCAGAAGGACGGATCAAGGGGCTCAAATAGCGGCTGGAGCGAGCCCCGGAAGCCAGACCAGAGAGTGGAGAGGCCCCATGTCATTGAGTAAGCTCGCGTTCACGGTCGCATTGGCACTGGTCGGCCTGCAGCTTGCTGCCAATGCCCAATCTCGCTCGCCGCGCGACCCGCCGGCGCCGACCGCGCCACGGAATGCCGATACGGCCGCGAAGGAACGTATCAATGCATGGACGGTGGGGCTCGCCGGAGGACTTATCGAGGGCGCACCGCTTCGGCTCGCCGCAGAGATCGCACGCGTCGCCAACGAGGAGGACAAGCTTCACGTCATTCCCATCGTGACGACCGGTGCGACCGAGAACGTTAATTCGCTGCTCTATCTCAAGGGCGTTGATGCCGCGATCATCAACATGGATGCCCTTGACGAGTACAAGGCGCAGGTTCCGTCGATCGAAAAGCGCATCGTCTATGTTCTCAACCTCTTCCCGGCCGAGCTGCACGTCTTCGTGCGTCCCGAGATCAAGTCGCTCGACGACCTCAAGGGAAAGAAGGTCAATTTCAACACCCAGGGTACGGCAGCCGCATACTCTGGTCCGCTGATCTTCAGCCGGCTGGGGCTGAACGTCGAAAAGATGTTCATTCCCCACCAGGTCGCATTGCAGCAGATGAAGAGCGGCGAAATCGCAGCGGTCGTCTTCATCACATCAAAGCCGGTCGACGCCTTCTTGAAAGGACGTTGGGATGATGGCTTCAAGTTCCTGCCGATCGAATACGACCCCAGATTTGAAGACTATTATCTTCCGTCGTCCCTCGATTCAAAGGACTATCCAAACCTCGTGCCGGCGGGCAAGCGGGTCGCGACCATTGCCGTCCCGACGATTCTTGCGGCCTACAACTGGCAGCCGCAGACCGATCGCTATCGGCGCATGGTGCGCTTTGTTGACCACCTGTTCGGACGGCTCGACCGGCTGCAATCCGCTGGCTTCGATACAAAATGGAAGGACGTGAATCTCCGCGCCAGCGTCCCCACTCTGGCCCGGTTTGGTCCGGCGCAGGAATGGCTCGATCGTTCGCCCAGCGCGACAGTCGGACTATCGCGATGAAGCGAACCGGTACCCTTGCGGCCGTCTTTCTCGTGGGTACCGGTCATCTAAGCTGCGCGCAAGCCGGCGACACGCCAGATCGTTCGAGGGCATGTGCGCAGTTTCAGGGAATGGAGCACATGACATGCGTCGACGAGCAGATTGGGGAAGCACCTGATCAGTCCTTCCAAGCTCCGCCGCCAAGTCCGAACTGGATCTTGAGTGAAACGACATCACCGGTGGACCACAAGCCGCAGATCGCCGCCCGGACCACCGCACGAGCCGGCGCGAAGGATGGGCCCTCGTCGCTCGCCATTCATTGTCGCGCCAATCGGACCGAGGTGTTGCTTTCCGCGGCGAGTTCCTGGACCAAAACTCCAGGCACCGACATGAGGGTCGTATTCCAGATCAATGATCAACCGCCTGTCGATCAGCGCTGGAGGGTTGTTGATGGCGGACGAAGTCTCGCCTTTCCGGGCGACGCCGCCCGCTTCATGAGCTCCATGCCAGGGGTGGGCCGCCTTCTGACCAAAGTGTATGCTGGAACGGCTGCGCCCTACGAGGAAACATTTGAACTGGCAGGTCTGGACGCCGTTCGCCGGCGATTTGCAAAGGTCTGCACCTGGCCGCCCAGCTGAATAGCCGCAAGTCGGACTGCACGGCTGACAGGGAAGACGTCACGCGAGAGGTGTGAATGCGATGAGCGAGACGATCAATGTAACCGAGGCTTACGAGCGAGGACGTACCCAATTCATGGGAATCGAACTGCAGGTCGCTCCCGGCGCCCTAGTGCCCCGGCCGGAGACGGAGTTGCTTGGCAGGACCGCGGTTGAAGCACTGCGCCGAGCACACCTCCCCTCGCCGCGGATCGTCGACATGTGCTGCGGCGCCGGCAATCTTGCATGCGCGATCGCGCTCAGTATTCCCGACGCTCGCGTCTGGGCGAGCGATCTGACTGACGGATGTGTCGAGCTCGCGCGACGCAATGCCGCGAGCCAGGGCGCCGAGACCCGCATCACCGTGCTCCAGGGCGATCTGTTCGAAGCTCTCGCAGGCCTGCAACTCGAGCAAACCATCGATATGATCGTCTGCAACCCACCCTATATCTCGGAATCCCGGCTCAAAGGCGATCGCGCCTCTCTACTCATGAACGAGCCGCGCGAGGCATTCGCCGCCGGGCCCTACGGACTGAGCATCCATATGCGCGTTACAAAAGACGCACCTCGCTACTTGCGGCCGGGAGGACTTTTGTTGTTCGAGGTGGGCCGCGACCAGGATCGACAGGTGGCAACCCTGCTCGAACGCAACGACGCTTACGAGAATGTCAGCGTAGTCTTGGACGACGCGGGCGCCGGTCGCGTCGTCATGGCGTACGCGAAGGGATAGCCGGGTTCGAGCACTTCCTCCACAATGATCGTTGGCATTGCAGCGTAGCACCCTGAACCCAGCGGCCCTTGCACGGGCCGGTCAGCGACAGCCTACACGTTCTCAGCTCTCCCGCATCCCGCGCCGGATCGCGTCCGTGATCGGCTGGGTCAGATAAGCAAGAATTGTGCGTTCTCCGGTTGCGATCAGGACGTCGGCCATCATGCCCGGCTTGAGCTTCTCGCGGACTTTGTCGGGGAATTGCGTCACCTGGACCGAGACTTTCACCTCGTAATAGGGCTGATGGGTGACATCGTCGCGCGTGGCGTCGGCCGAGATCGAAAGAACCTCGCCGACAGCGATCGGAGTGGAGCGCGCCTTGAACGAGGGAAGCCGCACCTCGGTCGGAAGGCCGAGCTGGACGTGGTTGATATCAAGTGCCGACACCCTTGCGGCCACCACGAGAACGTCGTTGTCCGGCACGATCTCCATCAGCACGTCGCCCGCCTTGATCACGGCACCGATCGTGTGAAGCTTGAGGTTCACGATCCGCCCCGATCGCGGTGCGCGTACTTCCATCCGGGCCAGGACATCGACCGCGACGCGCAGCTTCTCACGCGCATCAGCAAGCTGGGCGCGCGTGTCGGTGAGCTTCCCGGTCGCTTCCTCCAGCACCTTCTGCCCGACCTGATCGATCTGGAGCCGCGACTCGTCGATGATGCGGCCATAGCGAGCGATATCCGCTTCAAATGCGCCGATCTTGCCCTCGAGTTCGGCTCTGGAGCGCTCCAGCGTGGCGACGCGTGCGAACGCAACGATGCCCTGATCAACGAGCGGCTTGAGCTTGGTGTATTCCTGACTGACACTGTCGAACTGCGCGCGCGCGCCCTTGTTTTGCGCGGTATTCCCCTGGATCTGCCGCTGCGCCTGCGCGATACGTTCCTCGAGGATCGAGATCTCGATCTTTCGCGCAGCGCGACGTTCATCGAAGCGCCGCTTCTGGTCGCCCATTGCGCGTATCGCGTTCGGATCGGACGTCTTCTGGAGCAGCTCGGTCGGAAACGTGATGCTGTCCTTGCCTTCGGCTTCCGCCTGCAGGCGCGCCTCCTCGGCAACCGCCGAGTACACCGCCGAGCGAGCGATCTCTTCCTTGGCCCGCTCCTGGGTCGGATCGAGCCGCAACAGGACCTGACCTTCCGCGACATGAGAATCGCCTGTGACCAACAGGTTCTGGACGATGCCACCCTCGAGATGCTGCACCACCTTACGGTCGCTCTCGACAACGACGGAGCCGGGGGCCACCACGGCACCGTCGATCGATGCGAGGGCGGTCCAGCCGCCAAATACGCCGAAGGTCAGGAAGACGACCAGGAAGCCTCGCCGCGCGGGTGTCTGCCAATCGCCCGACGGATCCTCATCGTTGCCCACCGGCCCTCGGGGCCACAAGGTCGGCAGTTTCGTCTTGGCAAGATGGACCAGCTTGGCAAGATCTACCAGCTTGGCAAGATCGACCAGCGACCTTGTCATGGTCTCCGTCTTCGCAAGGAGTTTGCTCGGAGGTAGCGGCTCCTGCGCCACTTTATCTGCTTTGTTGAACTGCTTCAGAAGCTCCGCCAGTTCGTTGTGAAGAGCGTCCGTTCCCCGCTCCAACATCTTGTCCATTATTGCCTCGTCGCGTGCGCCTGACGCACTTGATTTGAAAGCTGTGCCGGACGGTGAGCGCCATCGGTTCGATGGTTGCCGTCAGCATGGTGATGACGATCGGCGCGATGATGTTCAGCGGGCTCGCGCACGTCGCGCCGCATCGGCGCAACCGTTTTGCCGAGCAGCGCGGGCAACATCTCCTCGCGCGTGCCGATTTGCCCGAGCCGTCCCTCGTGCATGAACACGATCTTGTCGACCGCGGCGAGCAGGTTCGGGCGGTGATTGATGATGACGATTGTCACCTTGCTCTGCCTCAGTCGCTGGATCGCATCGGCCAGGGCGCGATCGCCGTCGCCGTCGAGATTTGCATTCGGCTCGTCGAGCACCACCAGCACCGGCTTGCCGAACAGTGCGCGCGCGAGCCCGATGCGCTGCCGCTGACCGCCCGAAAGACCTGCGCCATTATCCCCGATGACGGTGTCGTAGCCCTTGGGAAGACGCTGGATCATCATGTGCGCCGACGCCAGCTGCGCTGCCTCGACGACCGCCTCGTCGGAGGCGTCGTCGCGGAAACGTGCAATGTTGTCACGCACGGTACCGGCGAACAGTTCGACGTCCTGCGGAAGGTAGCCGAGGTTCTGTCCAAGGAAATTGGCATCGAAATGCCTGACGTCGTTGCCGTCGATGCGCACGCAGCCGTGCACCAGCGGCCAGGCGCCGACCAGGGCCCGCGCCAACGACGATTTTCCGGAGCCGGACTGGCCGACCACGGCGACGACTTCGCCAGGGGCCAGCCGGAACGTGACGTCGGCGATGGCCGGCAGTTGCGATCCAGGGACAAGCACTGTCGCGGCCTCGACGGAGATTTCGCCGACCAGGGGCGGCAGCCGTGTCGGCTGTCGCTCAGTCGCGCGGTTCGCAAGCGCGCGATCCAGCCGGGCATATGATGTGCGCGCGGCAACCAGCGCCTTCCATTGCGACACCGCAGCCTCGACGGGCGCGAGCGCGCGTCCCATGATCAGCGAAGCCGCGAACAGAACGCCCCCCGAAATCTCCTGCTGGATCGCGAGATACGCGCCTACTCCCATGATGGCCACCTGAATCGCCATGCGCAGGAATTTGGAGATGGCGAGCAAGGTCCCGCCCCGCTCTCCGGCCGTAGCGCTTTCCAGCAACGCCTGACCATGAGTTACCGCCCAGGCGGCGCGGATCGCGGGTCCCATTCCAAGCGCGCGGATCGCTTCTGCGTTGCGCAGCGAGGACGTCAACCGGTCCAGTGCGTGAAGGTTCTTCGATGCGGCCGCATTCAGCGGCGCCTTCGTAACCCGCTCGTTGAGGAAGGCGAGCGTCAGGATGATGATCGCGCCGATCAGGGCGACCAGACCGATCAGCGGATGGAGCAGGAAACACATCGCGAGGAAGATCGGCGTCCACGGCACATCCATCAGCGACGTGATGACGCCCCCCGACAGCACCTCACGCAAGGTGTCGACATCGCGCAGCAGCTGAACGTGATGCGAGCTGCTCGTGCTCAGCGCCTGTCCGAGCGCGGTCTCGAACGTCTCGCCCGAGACGAACCGGTCGAAGCGCAATCCAGTTTGCACGAGAACCCGGCTGCGAAAATGCTCGAGCGTCGCGTAGCTGATGAAGAGCACGAGCGCGATGAGCGAGAGCAGTAGCAGCGTCATCCCGTTTCGGCTCGTGAGCACCCGATCGTAGATCTGCATGGTGTAGATCGGCGACACGAACACCAGCAGATTGATGAAGATGGATAGTCCACCCGCCGCGAGCAGGCCGGGACGTATCCGACGGAAGACATCCGCGAGCGCAGACTGTTTTGCCGAAGCGTGCATGTGCATATCCGGGCCGCCCTTCGCCGGGCGGCGGTAAACGGTTGAAAAATTGCATGCGATCGAGCGTCAAGACGCCCGCATTTCAACATTCCGCCGTGCGCGAAATGGTACCCCGCCTCTCGACCGCCCCGGTGATCGCGAGGAACTCCCCAGAGTGGACATGCGCGCAGCGCACCGCGCGCATGTCCTTGTCGATGTAGACGACCTACGAGCTTACGAGTGCCACCCGTGATGATCGTTGTTGTGGTGAGACATCCAATCAGTCAGATGCGCTACGAACGAGCCGGTGTCCGGCGTATCCGTCTGCCCAGAATCGGCATCCGCAGTCGTGTTCGACGTCGCAGTGTGACCCCGCCACCAGGAATGATCTCCGGATGCGGACGACGTGCTGGCATTATTGAGCCACTGCGAGAAATCGAGCCCACCACCGTTGTGGTTGTGCCCGCCACCGCCGTTGCCCGCCTGCCAGGACGAACCGCCCCACCAGCCGCCGCCGCCGCCGCCGCCGTGGTGATGACCACCCCAGCCGCCAGTATCCGTCGAACCGCCAGTTGACGGATCAGTCGTTCCGTCCGAGCCCGACACGGGAGGGGTGCCTCCGGTGCTACCGCCAGCATCGGCAACCGGCGGCGTGGAGCCGTCCGTGCCGGTGCTACCGCCACCGTCCGCAACCGGCGGCGTGTTGCCGCCCGTGCCGGTGCTACCGCCAGCGTTGTCAACCGGCGGCGTGCTGCCGTCCGTGCCGGTGCTACCGCCAGCGTTGTCAACCGGCGGCGTGCTGCCGTCCGTGCCGGTGCTACCGCCAGCGTCCACCGGCGGCGGCGTGTCGGTCACCGGATCGGTAACGGGATCGGTAACAGGCGGAGCGGTCGCGCCCCCCGTGCCATGGCTCGTATTGTGCGCAAGGAACACCTGCTGCAGTGCCGGCAAATTCTCGAGCGCAGTGTCGCCATTCTGCGATCCCCACGCGTAAGCATAGTCAAAGGCCGGATTGGGAACGAGGTCCGCCCAATGATCGATCATTGCCTGCTCTTGCGCGGCAGTCGGCACAGCGACCTTGCTGCCGGTTTCGGTGGACCAGCCGCCGCCGCCGAACGCCTGATAAACCGGAACGATGGAGTCGAGCGGGATTCCGGCTTGCTCAGCGGCAGAGACGTACTTGTCGATCGTGCTGAGGTCGACGTTCGGACGGTCCGTCCACACCGGATACCAATCGAGACCGAAGTAGTCGATGTGGGTGTTCGCCTGGTTGTAGCTGTTCATGTAGTTCGGATCGTCCGATGATCCAGTGTTCATCAGGACGGTGAACGTCTTGGCCCCGGGATCGTGCTGATGAATCCAGTCGGATTCAGCCTTCAGATCCGCGGGGTCGGCTTGCGGTCCCCACTGACCGGTCAGATCAGGCTCATCCACAAGGTAGAAGCCGAACACTTTCGGATTGTTGAGGAACGGCGTCACCTGGTCGATAAAGTCCTGAGTCACGCCGTGGTACTGATCGAGCCAGACCAGACCCTGCACACCGTCGGGCAGTGCATTCACCTGGTCGACATACTGGACATCTGCGAGATTAAAGCCAGCTTCAGCTGGTGCGAAGTTACCTTGCGAGTCCAGACCCCCGCCCGCAGCGTAGTGTAATGTTGCCAATGATATTCCCCTGTCAGTGTTGAAAGCCCCCAGTGACCTGTAGGTCTGAGCGCCCGACAACCGATCGTGCGTCCCACCGAGGTGAACGTATGTTTACGTTTGAGGCAGGAATCTCCGTTCCATTGGGCGTAACCAAGGGATTATTGTGCTGAAAGTTTGCACAACAACGCGCCAACGCTGATCGCCGGATCTGCGGGAAAACTTGTTTTGAAAGACGATTCAACGATATGCGGCCAATCGAGGCCGAGAAGATCAATGTTGAATCTGGCACAACGCCGACGAAATTGTTCAATGCCGGTAGCAGGCAGCAAACCGGATTGATGTCCGTGGATTACCTCCGATGACGGATGTTCTCATCGAAGCGTTTCCGTTGTTCAGTAAAGGGCGTGGCGCAAATAGAGAGAAAATCCAAGCGGATCAGCGCTCCTGTGAGCCGGTATTTTAGCACCAAAGGCGAGCTCGTTTGCGGGGGCAATTGCGAATCGCGGAAGTATTAGGCGCTGGGTTGCCTTGCCGCTCTTTAGCACCGTGGCTGGAGAGCTCTTTTTGATAGCGCGCGCGCATCGAATTTGTCCCACCCGTTCGCTGTGCCGCGCGCTGGCGATTTTTCGAGTAGAATCAGCTCATTTGCTGCCGAGGACGTCATGTCAGGGTCGGCCCAAACGAACCTCAAGTTTCCGCCGGGTTCACGAATTCAGGTAAAGCCGGCAGCCGGTCCTCGCTTATCTGGAAAGACCGGGACCGTGGTTGGGGCCGGATACTATCCGAAGAGCCTCCGCGTCATTCTGGACGGATCGAAGGGACCAATTACTCTTCACGTGGACTACGTGGCCATGATCGACACGTGAAGCGGGCGCAGCGTTCACGGCCCCACTTGCGGCAGAAGGCGCTCTTCAACGACGCGTTTTGAGTTACTCCAGAAGTATAGCCGGCCCCTGATCCAGCATTGGGCCGCTCTTTTGACCCATTTCAGCCAATCTTTGTTAGTTGCTCGTTGCTCGGGGCAGGATCCATCAATCCCGGAGCCTGCGATGTTCAAGCAAGTTATTTCTGCGTGCTGCCTCGTTGTGATCACCTCGCTCAATTCCGATGCACGACCCTATCGCATGCAGCACGCCTCCGAGTGCAACGTCACCATGCCATGCGACTTCTCGAATTACGCGCAAATCTCGAACCAGCGAAGAGAGGTGCGAGACTCATTGCGGATACACCGAACCAAGCAACTCGCCGTCGTCGCCAATACAAATATTGCGGCGTCTGATAGTCCCGTCAGCACTCGGATCGTTGGCGGCCGCCCCCCGGGCTGCCCCTCCTCATTCTGCGGTTGTGCCGCAGCCCTGCGCCTGTTTGGTCGCATCGTTCCGGAATTGAATCTTGCGGCAAACTGGCTGAGATTTCCGCGTACGTCGCCGGCACCAGGAATGGTCGCGGCAAGACGCGGGCACGTTTTCGTCCTCGAGCAGCACATCGGGGGCGACGTTTGGATGGCGTACGACGGCAACTCAGGTGGACGCGCAACGAGAATACACGCGCGTTCTTTGAGGGGGTACACGGTTGTGAATCCGCGCGCGACGCTGACTTGAATTTAGCCGTTTATCGAATCGGCAACACGGTTGCCAAGCACCGGCATGCTTTCACCGGGACAGCGGAAATCTCTCGTCGCTGAGGCGCCGTTATTCTCTCCGGTCGAAACACGATCTAATGGCTCAACGCAATCATATTGGTTGGTCGGGGAGCTGGAGGCAAATGTGCTGGCGGCGCCGATCGGCGGCCGTCAGCCAGACACTGTCAAGCGACGACAGATCTCGCGTGTTCCCGCTCTCGCATCGCTCCCTCGATAGCCTTCTCAAGGGCGGCCTGATCGAACGGCTTCGACAGGCGGCGCAGATTGGAACGCGCGTCGATGGGAAGCTCCGCATACCCGGTGCTCAGGAGGATGACCGTACCGGGACGCTCCACGACCACGGCTTCAGCAAGCTGCAGGCCGGTCATGACCGGCATCGCATAGTCGGTGACGACGAGTTCGATGGCCTGCGTGCGGCGGAGGAGATCCAGTGCCTCTTCGCCCGAGCGTGCCTCGACCACCGCATGCCCGAGATCCTCCAGCATTGCCGCCGTATTCTCGAGCACGAGAGGATCGTCGTCGACCAGAAGCACAGAAAGCCGGCGGTCGGCCCGAAGCATCGGTGCCGGAGCCTCCGCGCGCGGCGCTGGCACCGCGGCCTCCTCCTCCTCGGCTACCGGCAGCCAGATCTCGGCCGTCGTGCCCACTCCAAGGCGGCTCTTCAAGACGAGCCTGCCGCCAGACTGCTCGGCGAGGCCGTGAACCATCGATAGTCCGAGCCCGGTGCCTTTGCCGATACCCTTCGTCGTAAAGAACGGCTCCTGAGCGTGCTTGAGCGTTTCCTCGTCCATGCCGCAGCCGGTGTCGCTCACCGAGAGCGCGACGTAGCGGGGAGCGCCAGCTTCGTGCTGCTCGTCCCTGGCGGAGATGGTTATCAGGCCGCCGGCCGGCATCGCATCACGCGCGTTTACGGCGAGATTGAGGATCGCCAGTTCGAGCTGGTTGGCGTCAATCTTTACGTTTGGCAGGTCCAGCGGAAAGAGTGTGTCGATACGGACGCCTGCCTCGAATTTCAGCAGTGACGCCATGCCCCGCACCAGTGCGGCGATATCGACGACAGCCGGCTTGAGATCCTGTTTGCGAGCGAAGGCGAGCAAGCGCTGGGTTAGCAGTGCGCCCCGCTGCGCGCCTTGCATCGCGTTGTCCACGAGACGCTGTATCTTCGGATCGTCTGTTTGCAGGCGTTTTTTCAGAAGCTCGAGGCTGCCGAGAACGGCGGCGAGCAGGTTGTTAAAATCGTGGGCGACGCCGCCCGTAAGTTGACCGATGGTCTCCATTTTCTGCGACAGCGTCAGCGCTTCGCGTGCCCGATCCAGCGCTTCCTGTGCCCGCCTCCTCTCGCTGATGTCGCGCACGATCTTGGCAAACCCGGTGATCAAGCCGCTTTCGTTCCGTACCGCGACCAGGGTTGCCTCTGCCCAGAAACGGCTGCCGTCCCGGCGCACGCGCCAGGCTTCCACTGCTGACTTGCCGTACCGCTCCGCCTCAAGGAGAGCACGTGCTGGCGCCCCGGACGCGCGGTCTTCGTCGGTATGAAGGATCGCGTAGCTGGTCCCTACGATGTCGTCGCCATATCCCATCAACCGGCGCGCCCCGAGATTCCAGTTTCCCACGGCCCCATTCGGCTCGATCATGAACATGGCGTGATCGGCGATGCCCTCCACCAGGAGCCGAAAGCGTTCTTCACTTCGCCTCAGCGCGCTGGCCTCGCGTTGGGCGCGCTCCGCCGAGGCCCGATCATAGACGGCAGCGGCAATCCCAATGCTCAGGATCAAGATGGTGGCGCCGGCGAGCAGAAATGCCAGCGGCGCCCGACCCACGAAATGTCCAGCGTGTCCCGCCATGGTGTTCGCAGGCTCGAACGAGGCACCTTCCATAGCCGCGTAATGCATGCCGGAGATCGCGAGACCCATGACAAGTCCTGCAAACAGCCGCTGCGTCGCATTTGTCTTGCGAAAGGCAAGCCACAGCGCCACGACCGAAGCGCACATCGCGATCACGACCGAGAGCACGACCCACCGAGGATCGTACGCGACGGATGCCGCCATTCTCATCGCGCCCATGCCCGTATAGTGCATGCCGGATATGGCGAGCCCCATCGCCAGGCCGGACACCAGGAGCGCCTGCGGGCGTCTTCCGACCACGGCAAAGGCCGCGGCCGCGACAACAATGGGGACGACAAGCGATAGAAAGGTGAGGAATGGATCGTAGGAGATCTCGACCCCCGGCAGCCTGAAAGCCAGCATGCCGACGAAATGCATGGACCAAATGCCGCCCCCCATGGCGGTGGCCGCGGCTGCAAGCCAAGCCGGACGAGCCCGCCCGAACGCGGCACGCATCCGGGTCGCGAGGTCGAGCGCTGTGTAGGAGGCGAGCGCGGCGATCAGGATCGACAGCGCCACAAGAACGGGATCGTGAGAGGCCGTATGGTGATTCATTTCCACCAGATGGTAATGGAAATCCGGGGCAAATTCACCCTAGGTTGAATAGCGGCCGCGGGACCAGGGCCCGGCTGGCCGCGATCCGTGGCACCCTGTCGGCAAATTCAAGCTGGATCCCGCCGCCGGGGGGCTGTTTCCGCCCCACCTCCCTTGGGGATTTGAACCGGACCAGGCCTGTGCTGGGTCAGGCTCCATGCACGGACCAAGCGGAGGATCGTGCCCCTCACGCACCGCCCTTCAAATTAGGCAAGCCGGCCGCCTATTGCACCGCGAAGCCAATTGCGCCGCAACATTCAAAATGAGACTGCCCGTCAAGCCGCACGATGCGCCTATACGTGCACTGCATCCGACTTCGGTTAGCCTTGGTTCAACAGCCGGGCGCCTTTCGGGAGCTACGGCGGCCGCGCCAATTCAGCGAAAAATTTGGCTACAGAGGGAGGAATGCAATGTTGAAATGCAGTGTGGGACTGATCGCGCTAAGCAGCCTTTTTCTTTCAGGCGCGGCAATCGCCCAGGAAAAGATCAAGGTCGGCGTCACGGCAACGCTGGAAGGCACCTACACGGTGCTCGGCGAGGACGGCATGCGCGGCCACCAGACGGCGCTCAATGTGCTTGGCAAGAAGGTCGGCGACAAAGAGCTTGAATTCATCGTCGCTTCGACCGACGCGACGCCGGATTCCGCGGTGCGCGCCGTGCGCAAGCTGATCGAGCAGGACAAGGTGCAGATCCTGTTGTCGCCGCTCTCCGGTGACGAGGGCATTGCGGTCAAGAACTTCGCCAAGACCCATCCGGAGCTGACTTTCATCAATGCCGCCTCCGGCGCGCAGGAAACCACCTATGTCGATCCCGCCCCGAACTTCTTCCGCTACAACATGGATGGCGCACAGTGGCAGGTGGGCCTCGGCAAATACGCCTATGAGGACAAGAAGTATCGCAAGATCGCGACCGTCGGCGAAGACTATTCCTTCATCTATACGCAGGTGTTCGGCCTCGTGCTCGAATTCTGCGGCGCCGGGGGTCAGGTCACCAACCGGCAATGGGTGCCGCTCGGCACCAAGGATTTTGCCTCCGTCATCGCGGCCCTGCCCGACGATGTCGATGCGATCTATCTCGGCCTCGGCGGCGCCGACGCCGTCAACTTCCTGAACCAATACCAGCAGGCCGGCGGCAAGGCGCATCTGATGGGCGGCTCCATCATGATCGACCAGACCATCCTCTCGTCCAAGGGCAACGCCAAGAATGCGCTGGTCGGCACCATCGCGGCGAGCGGCCAGGCCGACACCTGGGAGGATCCGGGCTGGCAGAAGTTCGTGAAGGCCTATCAGGACGCCTTCCCGCCCAACAAGCGCTTCCCAAGCCCGTCGCTTCTTGCGACCAACTATTACGGCTCGACCATGGCGCTGATCCTCGCGCTGCGCGAGGTCAATGGCGATCTTTCCAATAACCAGGCCAAGTACAAGGAGGCGCTGGCCAAGATCGAGATCGACGCACCGAACGGCAAGATCAAGCTTGACGCCAACCGCCAGGCGATCGGCACCAACTTCGTCACCGAGGTCGTCGATGACGGCAAGGGCGCGCTGTTCAGCAAGGTCGTTAAGGTAATCCCGAACGTGAACCAGACGCTTGGTTACGATCCGGCGGTGTTCGCCAAGATCGGGCTGCCGAGCCGTACGGTCCCGGAATGTAAGAAGTACTGACGCATTCACCGTCGCTCGTTTCGCATGCTCTCCGGCAACCGGGAGCGATTTGCAGGCGCGATATCTTGCGCTCTTGCAATCTCGCCCCGGTTGTTGAACGCTGACTGAAAAGACAAGAACATTCGGGAGGGAAGGCATGAGCCGGGCGCTTGCCGTCTTTCACGGCCGGTTCGGTCGGGCGACGGTCTATCAGTTGAACCGCCCCTTCAACGTGCACGCACATCGCGAAGGTCATCTGATCTTCCATGTTGGCGGCCAGTCCGCATGCATCGACGTCTGTAACGGGCACTACGACCTTACGGAAAGCTCCATCGTTGCGGTCAATCCTTGGGAGCCTCACAATTTCCTGCCGTCCGATCTCGACGGTGGCGCGATCTTCTTCGTGCTCTACGTCAATCCGGAGTGGTTCGCGCCCGACGCGCCCGGCGCCGACCGCCTGCGTTTCGGCCGCACCCAGTTCAAGCGCACGGTCGCACTCGACAAGCACATCAGACGAACCGCCGCGCTTGTGTGCGGCGCACCGTCGCTCTCCAGCCTCGATGCCGAGCTGCGGCGGCTGATCGACATCTGCTACGACGAAAGCTGGCAGCAGGCCGAGATCGCGCGCGACGCGCGCACGGCCGGCGCCGTCACCGACTTCCGCGTGCGCAAATGCATCAAGCTGATGTCGGAAAGTCCGGGCGCCGAAATGGAGCTCGACACGATCGCGCGCGAATCCGGCCTATCGCGACCGCATTTCTACCGGCTATTCCGCACCCAGACCGGCGTCACGCCGCATCTCTACCTCAACACCCTGATCATGGAACAGGCGCTGGAAGCCCTTGTCGCCGGCGAAGCACCGATCGCCGACATCGGCTTCGACCTCGGCTTCTCCTCGCAAAGCGGCTTCACACGCTTCTTCACCGCCAATGTCGGGATGGCGCCGACCGATTACCGCCGCGCCGCCAAGGTTTTGCGGGCCTGACCGCGCGCGAAAAGATACTGACGATCAAACGCTCCCCTTGTGCCCTCGCTAAGATGGCCGGAACGCGATCCCGAAAAGAGGAACGCAAGTCCGGGAGGACGCACGTCCATGGCGAGGTACGCAGCCTGCGCAAGGCTGTTCGACCAGCGTTCAAAACATGAGGCAGGGCGAGGTCGAAGCGGCCTGATCGCGCCCTCTTCCCGTTTGCGGGGGCGCGAGGCGGGGATGAGGCAGTTGACATGACGCGCTTCGTCGAACGTCATCCGGCCTGGGCCCTGATCGTGATCGTCGCGATCGCGCTCGCACTGTGGCTGACCTTGGCGGTGTGGCCGCCCGGACTTGAAGAGGCGATCGGCCGCAAGCGGGTCTTCCTGAACGCCGTGTTCAACGGCATCACGCTCGGCGGCCTCTACTTCCTTGTCGCCAGCGGTTTCACCCTGATCTTCGGCCTGATGCGCAACGTCAACCTCGCGCACGGCTCGCTGTATTTGTTCGGCGGCTATGTCGGCTACGCCATCAGCGCCTCGACCGGCTCCTGGCTCCTCAGCTTCATCGTCGCCTTCATCCTGACAGCGCTGGTCGGCGTCCTGCTTCAGCTCATCGTCTTCCGCCGCATGGAGGGCCAGGACTTGCGGCAGACCATGGTGACGATCGGGCTCTCGATCGTCTTCGCCGACCTGATGCTGTGGGCTTGCGGCGGCGACTTCTATCAGATCCAGACGCCGAACTGGCTGATCGGCCCGATCGAGCTGCCGCTGGTCACTGCGGTGAAATCCTCGGGCGAACCGGTCTATCTCCGCTATCCCCTGGTCCGGCTGGTGATCTTCGCCGCGTCCGTCGTGATCGGCCTGGCGATGTGGCTGGCGCTCAACCGCACACGCATCGGCATGATCATCCGCGCCGGTGTCGACGATCGCGACATCCTGGCCGCGACCGGAGTGCGGATCCAGCTCGTCTTCGTGCTGGTCTTTGCGCTCGGTGCCGGGCTTGCCGGCATCGCCGGCGTCGTCGGCGGCACCTTCCAGTCTCTCTCGCCTGGCGAAGACATCCGCTTCCTGCTTGCCTCGCTCGTCGTCGTCATCGTCGGCGGCATGGGCTCGATCCCCGGTGCCGCGCTCGGCGCGCTGATCATCGGCCTCGCCGAACAGCTCGGTTCGGTCTACATCCCGACCTACGCCATCGTCGTGACCTTCCTGATCATGGTGCTGGTACTGGCAGTCCGGCCGCAAGGCCTGTTGGCGAGGCGCTGAGATGTCGCTCGCCCACGACGCCCACGTCACCGTTCGTCCCGCCGCAGCGGCGCAGCGCCCCACCTTGCGCGGATGGCCGGAGATCAACAATCCTGCAGCCTGGATCGTCGCGGCCATTCTCCTGATCATGCCGCTGATCGCCAACGGCTTCTTCCTGATCGAGATCTTTGCGACCACGCTGATCCTCGGCATCATGGCGCTGAGCCTGATGTTCCTCGCCGGCTACGGCGGCATGGTCAGCCTGATGCAGCTCACCATCGCAGGCTTCTCCGCCTATATGGTCGCGGTGTTCGGCGTCAGCGGCAATGCCAATATCAGCCTGGGTTGGCCGTGGTGGCTCGCAGTCCCGATGGCGCTCGCACTCGCGACCCTGTTCGGCACGCTTGGCGGCGCGCTGGCGGTGCGCACCGAGGGCATCTACACCATCATGATCACGCTCGCGATCGGCGCGGCGTTCTATTACTTCACCAATCAGAACTGGGCGATCTTCAACGGCCATACCGGCATCAACACCGTCGCCACGCCGCATTTCTGGGGCGTCAACTGGCGCGCCGACATTCCCTTCTACTATATCGTGCTCGCGGTTGCCGCGCTGTGCTACTTCGCCGCCGAATACATATCCCGCGCACCATTCGGCCTGGCGCTGCAAGGTGTGCGCGACAATCCCCGCCGCATGGCGGCGCTCGGCTTTAACGTCAATGCGCACCGCGTCGCCGCCTACGCCTTCGCGTCCTTTGTCGCGGCGCTGGCCGGCGTTCTCCAGGTCTGGAACTACCGGCAGATCTCGCCTGGATCCGTGAGCGTCGGCGCCTGCATCGATATCCTCATCATCGCCGTGGTCGGCGGCATCACGCGTCCCATCGGTCCCTTCATCGGCGCGCTGATCTTCGTGCTGCTACGCACCTTCGCGCTCGATTTCCTGGTCAAGCTCGGGCTCGACGGCAACCGCTTCCGGCTGCTGATCGGCCTCGGTTTCCTCGCCATCGTCTTCTGGTCCTCGGACGGCGTGATCGGGCTCTGGCAAAGCTGGCGACAGCGCCAGCGATCCGGCGCGGCCCGTTCAAGCGAACGTCACGGCCGAGGATCTGGTCAAGGATCCGGTCATGGATAGCGTCGCGCAACGCCTCTCAGCCGTCGGCGCCGGCGCGGCGCTGGAGCTTCGCGGCGTGACGCGCCTGTTCGGCGCGCTGGCTGCGCTCACCGACGTCACCATTACGGTGCGCCCCGGCGAGCGGCGCGCGGTGCTCGGCTCGAACGGTGCCGGAAAAACCACCCTGTTCAACTGCATCACCGGCGATTTCCCGCCCTCCTCCGGCACCATCCGCTTCTTCGGCGAGGACGTCACCCACTTCCCGCCCTACGAGCGCATCCGCCGCGGCCTGCGCCGGACCTACCAGATCTCCGCGCTCTTTCCCGGTCTCACCGTCCAGGACAACGTCTACCTCGCCTGCCGCGGCGTCTCGCGCGGCCGCTTCTCGTTCCTGCGCCCCGGACAGAACGACGCGCTGATGAGCGCGGCCGACAATCTCGTGCAGGCTGTCCATCTCACAGGCGTGAAAGACCAGCGCGTCGCGGAGCTTGCGCATGGCCAGCAGCGTCAGCTCGAGATCGCACTGGCGCTCGCCGGCGCGCCGCGCTTCGTGTTGTTCGACGAGCCGGCCGCGGGCCTGTCTCCGACCGAGCGTGCCGAGCTGGTCGAGATCCTGACCTCGCTGCCGGCGCATATCGGCTACATCATCATCGAGCACGACATGGACGTGGCGCTACGCGTCGTCGAGAGCGTCACGATGATGCACAACGGGCGCATCTTCAAGGAAGGCCTGCCGCAGGAGATCGAGTCCGATCCCGAGGTGCAGGAGCTTTACCTCGGAGGCGGCCATGAATGAGGTCCGCCGCTCGGCCGCCGCCGCCCTCGAAGTCCGCGGCCTCGACGTCTACTACGGGCATTCGCATGCGCTGCAGGGCGTGGACCTGACGCTCGAAGCCGGCGTATTCTCGGTGGTCGGTCGCAACGGCATGGGCAAGACCACGCTGTGCAAGGCGATCATGGGGCTGGTGCCGGTCAGCGGCGGCTCGATCCGCGTCCGCGGCGACGACATCACCCGGCGGCCGCCCGCCCACATAGCCCGGCTCGGCGTCGGCTACGTGCCGCAGGGCCGGCGGCTATGGCGCTCGCTCAGCGTCGACGAGCATCTGCAGCTTGCCGCGGGCCTGCGGCGCGGGGCTTGGACGGTCGAGCGCATCTACGAGACCTTTCCGCGATTGGCCGAGCGCAAGGACCATGGCGGCGGCCAGCTCTCCGGCGGCGAGCAGCAGATGCTGGCGATCTCCCGCGCGCTGCTCACCAATCCGCAGCTCCTGATCATGGACGAGCCGACCGAGGGGCTTGCGCCCGTCATCGTCGCCCAGGTCGAGGAGATGCTGGTACGGCTTGGCGAGGACGGCGACATGTCCGTGCTCGTGATCGAGCAGAACATCGGTGTGGCCACGGCCGTCTCGCGCAACGTCGCGATCATGGTCAACGGCCGCATCAACCGCATCATCGATTCCGCGCGCCTTGCCGCGGACCGGGGGTTGCAGCAGCGCCTGCTCGGCGTCGGCCTCCACGCCGAGCTCGAGCCCGCCGTCGACATGCCGGCGGCAGGCACCGCGGCGAAGGCCGCACCGCAGCCGTCCCGTCCAGGCGGCCCGATCCGTGTCTACATCTCCAACCCGACACCGCCCACCCGCTGGTCGCAGCCGGTCCCGATCGCCCGCATCGAGGCCGCCGCCCGCACGCTCTCGACACAGGTAGCGCGTCTCGACGAGACCGCCCGGCGCCGGCGCGAGCCGGTCGCGGCGCAAACGCAGGGACCCCCGGTCGTGCTCGTCGTCGGCACGCTCGACACCAAGGGCACGGAGCTTCGCTTCATCCGCGACATCATCGCCGGGAGCGGCCTGCGCACGCGACTGGTCGATGTCTCCACCAGCGGCCGGCACGCAACCAGCGACGTCTCGGCCCAGGAGATCGCCTTGAACCATGGGCGCGGCGGATCGGCGGTGTTCGGACCCGACCGCGGCGCCGCCGTCACCGCGATGGCCGAGGCCTTTGCCAGCTGGCTGCGACGCCAGAGCAATATTGCCGGCGTGATTTCGGCGGGCGGCTCGGGCGCGGCGTCACTGGTCGCGCCGGGGATGCGGACCCTCCCCGTCGGGGTGCCCAAGCTGATCATCTCCTCCGTCGCCTCCGGCGACGTCGGGCCCTATGTCGGCGCGGCCGACATCACCATGATGCATTCGGTCACTGACGTGCAGGGCCTCAACTCGATCTCGCGTGCCGTGCTCGCCAATGGCGCCCATGCGCTGGCCGGCATGGTCAGGGCGCGGCTCGATCAGCACGCGCGGAAGGATCGTGGCGACGGCGGATTGCCGTCGGTCGGCATCACCATGTTCGGCGTCACCACGCCGGCGGTCCAGAAGATCGCGGCCGACCTGCGCGAGGATTTTGAGTGCCTCGTCTTCCACGCCACCGGCGTTGGCGGCCGCTCAATGGAGAAGCTCGTCGATTCCGGGCAGATCGCCGGCGTCATCGATCTCACCACCACGGAAATCTGCGATCTCCTGATGGGTGGCGTGTTCCCGGCAACCGACGATCGCTTTGGTGCGATCATCCGCAGCCGCCTGCCTTACGTCGGCTCGGTGGGCGCGCTCGACATGGTGAATTTCGGCGCCCCGGACACCATTCCGGAGCGCTACCGCGGCCGCAAATTCCACGTCCACAACCCCCAGGTCACCCTGATGCGGACCACGGCGGAGGAAAACGAACGCATGGGCCGCTGGATCGCCGATCGGCTCAACCAGATGGACGGCCCGGTGCGCTTCTTCCTGCCCGAGGGCGGCGTCTCCGCGCTCGACGCACGAGGACAGCCATTCTGGGATCCCGATGCCGATGCGGCGCTGTTCCGCGCGCTGGAGCGGAACGTGCGGCAGACCGCCAACCGTCAGCTCATCCGCGTCCCCAAGAACATCAACGATCCCGAGTTCGCCTCCACCATTGTCAGCGCGTTCCGGACCTTGTTCGGCCGCACCGGGGCGCGCCGGAGACTAGCGAGGTGACCGATGGCCCGGTTTGAACGCGCAGAACTGTTGAAACGCTTCCGCGACATGGCAAAGCGCGGCGAGCCCATCATCGGCGGCGGCGCCGGCACCGGCCTGTCGGCCAAGTGCGAGGAAGCCGGTGGCGTCGATCTCATCGTCATCTACAATTCCGGCCGCTATCGCATGGCCGGCCGCGGCTCGCTCGCAGGATTGATGGCTTATGGCGACGCCAACGCCATCGTGCTGGAGATGGCCGGCGAAGTGCTGCCCGTCGTGACCAAAACGCCAGTGCTCGCTGGCGTCAATGGCACGGATCCGTTCCGCGACATGGACGTTTTCCTGGACCAGTTGAAGGCCCTCGGTTTCGCCGGCGTGCAGAACTTTCCGACCGTCGGCCTGATCGACGGCGTGTTCCGCGCCAATCTCGAAGAGACCGGCATGTCCTACGCGCTCGAGATCGACATGATCGCCAAGGCGCGCGAGAAGGACCTGCTGACGACGCCCTACGTCTTCACCGAGAAGGAAGCCGCCGCGATGGCGATCGCGGGCGCGGATATCATCGTCTGTCACCTCGGCCTCACGACCGGGGGCACCATCGGCGCGCAGACCGCGCCCAAGCTCAAGGATTGCCCGGCGCGCATCGACACCTGGGCCTCCGCCGCGCTCAGCGTCAATCCGGACATTCTGGTGCTCGCCCACGGCGGACCGATCGCCGATCCGGACGACGCCGATTTCATCATGAAGAACACCCGCTACTGCCACGGCTTTTACGGCGCCTCCTCGATGGAGCGGCTGCCGGTCGAGCGGGCGCTGACGGATCAGGTACGCAAATTCAAGGCGATCGGCGCGCGATAACGCCGGAAGGTCGAGGGAGGGAAGCATGTCAGGGACTCTGGTCGGTGAATTGATCCTCTGGCTGATCGTCGCCATCGTGGTGATCGTGGTCGGCGTCTACATCGTGAACTGGCTCTACCATCGCTCGTCCAAGGAGACCTCATTCGTCCGGACCGGCCTGCTCGGCGAGCGCGTCGTGATCAACGGCGGCGCGTTCGTGCTGCCCTTCATCCACGACTACACGCCGGTCAACATGAACGTGCAGCCGATGGGCATCGTGCGCTCCCGGCAGGACGCCGTGATCACCCGGGACCGCATGCGCGTCGACATCGAGGCCGACTTCTATGTCCGCGTTCAGGCGACCCGCGAAGCCGTGTCCATCGCCGCCGCCACGCTCGGCCGCCGCACCATGGAGCCCGAGAAGCTCCACGCCCTGCTCGCCGGCAAATTCATCTCCGCGATCCGTTCGATTGCCTCGGAGATGACCCTGGAACAGATGCACGAGCAACGCGGCGAGTATGTGGCCCGCGTCAAGGCGAACGCGGCCGAGGCCCTCGCTCAGAACGGACTCGAGCTGGAGTCCGTCGCGATCACCGATCTCGACCAGACCGATCTCGAATTCTTCAATCCCTCGAACCGCTTCGACGCCGAAGGTCTGACACGCCTGATGGAGGACATCGAGGCCAAGCGCAAGCTGCGCAACGACATCGAGCAGGATTCGATGATCAAGATCCGCTCCCGCAATCTGGAGGCCGAGCGACAGGCCCTCGAGATTGAGCGCGAAAGCGAGACGGCTCGCCTTGAGCAGGAACGCGACATCGAGATGCGCCGCGCCCTGCAACGCACCGAGGTCGCGCGTGAGCGGGCCCTGCGCGAGACCGAGGCCGAGCAGGCGCAGATTTCCGCGCGGGAGACCATCGAGAAGGCACGCATCGCCAACGACCAAGCGATCGCGGAAGCCCGTATCGCCTCGGAGCGCGAGACACGCCAGCGGGAGATCGAACGTACCCGCACCATCGAGGAGAAGGAACTGCTCGCCCGCGAGGAGGTCGAGAAGACCCGGATCGCCAACCAGCGCTCGATCGACACCAGCCGCATCGCCTCTGAGCGCGAGGTGCGCCAGCGCGAAATTGAGCGGATGCGTACTATCGAGGAAGCCGAGATCGCCGCCCGCGAGGCGATCGAGAAAGCGCGTATCCAGCAGGACCGGGTGGTGACCGACGCCCGTATTGCCAATGAAGAAGAGACACGGCGCCGCGAGATCGAGCGGACCCGCGCCGTCGACGAAGCCGAGATCGCCGCCCGCGAAGCGACCGAAAAGGCCCGCATCGCCCAGACCCTGATTGTCAATGTCGAGCGCATCGCGTCAGACGAGCG
The DNA here is from genome assembly GCF_040547935.1 of Bradyrhizobium sp. LA6.8. NCBI lineage: Bacteria > Pseudomonadati > Pseudomonadota > Alphaproteobacteria > Hyphomicrobiales > Nitrobacteraceae > Bradyrhizobium > Bradyrhizobium sp. LA6.8. Next base: position 574,432 of record NZ_JBEPQQ010000001.1, on the reverse strand, counting down.
CACCCGCGCGCTTGAGATCCAGCAGGTGCGCACGATCCAGGAAGCCGAGATCGAGGCCCAGCGCGCGGTCGAGGCCGCGCGCATCGCCCGCGAGCGGACGCTTGCCGCCGAGCGCATCGCCGCTGAGCAGAATACGCGGCAATTGGAGATCGAGCGGAACCAGGCACTCGACGTCGCGGGAATCAGCGCGCGCGAAGCCACCGAAGCCTCCCGCATCGCCCAGGAAGAACGAGTTCGTTCGCTCGAGATCGCCCGCAACCGCGCCGTCGAGGAAGCCGATATCGCCTCCCGCGAAGCGATCGAGGCCGCGCGCATCGCGCAGGAGAAGGCGATCGCGGCCGAGCGGATCCAGGCCGACAGGGAGACCAAGGCGCTGGAGATCGAGCGGACCGCCGCAGTCGAGGCGGCTGACCTCAAGCGGCGCGACGTGATCGAGCGCCAGCGCATCGGCGTCGATCTCGCGCTGGAGTCCGAGCGGATCAATTCGTCCAAGAAGCGCGAAGTGCTCAATATCGAACAGAAGAAGGCAATCGAGATCGCGGACGAAGACCGCGTCATCGCGCTCTCCACCAAGCGCTCCGAACGCATCGACGCCGACCGCCAGGTCAAGCAGGCCGAAATCGTCGCACGCAAGGACGTCGAGACCACTGACGTCTCGCGCGAGCAGGCGCTGGAGGCGGCACGGATCGAACGCCGCCGCTCGATCGAGCAACTCGAGGTCGCCCGCGTCCAGTCGCTCCAGGAAGCCGAGATTGCCGCGCGCGAGGAGGTCGAGCGCGCCCGCATTGCCTCCGATCGCGGCCTGGATGAAGCCCGCATCGGCCGTGAGCGCGAGCTGCGGAAGCTCGAAGTCAATCGCGAGAAGGAGGTCGAGACCGTTCTGATGGAGAAGGCGATCGCGATCCACCTGAAGTCGCTGGAAGAATCCGCCGCCCGGGCCTCGGCCGAGGAAGCGCGGATACATGCGACGGAGGCCACCGAGCGCGTCATCACCGCACGTGAAAACGAGATCGCCAGGCGTCGAAAGAGCGTGGAAATCGTGATCGCCGAGAAGCAGGCCGAGGAGACCCGAATTGCCGCCGAAGCCGAGCGCGTGCGCGCGGCCGTCGAGGCCGAGGCGCAGCGGCTGCTCAACGAGGCCGAGAACGTGCTGACCGACCAGGCTCGCTACTCCCTATTCCGCAGAAAGCTGCTCGACCGCATCGAAGGCATCGTGCGCGAGAGCGTCAAGCCGATGGAGAAGATCGAGGGCATCCGCATCCTCCAGGTCGACGGCCTCAACGGCAACGGCCATGGTGGCAATGGCGGCCGCAGCGCCACCGACGAGGTGATCGACTCGGCGCTGCGCTACCGCGTCCAGGCGCCGCTCATCGATTCGCTTCTGGCGGATATCGGCGTCGAGGGCGGCAGCCTCGCCAAGATGCCGGGCCTGATCCGCGAGGCCCGCGACATGCAGGGCATCAAGGAGTCCGCCCGCAAGGGCGGCGGTGGAGGCGGAGGCGGCGAGAAGCCGGCTGCAGCTCCCTCGCCTTCCACCGAGGGCGAACCGTCCGCGGAGCGCAGCCCCCGGAAGAAGAGCTGAGGTCGCATCATGGCCCGCGTCTATGTCTCAACCGTCGTCAATGCGCGCAACGATCGCGTCTGGGCGCGGGTGCGCGACTTCAACGGCATGCCGAACTGGCATCCCGCGATCGCGGAAAGCCGGATCGAGGGCGGCGAGCCCTCGGACAAGATCGGCTGTGTCAGGGATTTTCGCCTGCGCAACGGCGACCGCATCCGCGAAAAGCTGCTCGGCCTTTCCGACTACGACATGTTCTGCACCTATTCGATCCTGGAATCCCCCATGGGCGTCGAGAATTACGTCGCGACGTTGCGGCTGACGCCGGTCACCGACGGCGACCAGACCTTCATGGAGTGGACCGCCGAGTTCGACTGCGCACCCGAACGGGAAGCGGAGCTCGTCGGCAATATCGGCGGCGGCGTGTTCCAGGGCGGCTTCGACGCCCTCAAGCGCCAGTTCGGAGGGTGAGCTTCGTGCCGCATATCGTCAAGAGCACGATCCTGGATGCGTCCACCGATGCGGTGTGGAACGTGCTGCGCGATTTCAACGGACACGATCGCTGGCATCCGGCGGTCGCGAGCTCCACGATCGAGCGCGCGCACTCCCCTGACAAGATCGGCTGTGTCAGGCGCTTCAAGCTGCAGGATGGATCTGAGCTGCGCGAGCAATTGCTGGCGCTGTCCGATCTCGAGCAGACCTTCAGCTATTGCCTGCTCGATACGCCGGTGCCGATGTTCAACTACGTGGCGCACGTTCGCCTGCTGCCGGTGACCGACGGCGACCGCACCTTCTGGCACTGGGAGTCGCGCTTCAGCACCAGGCCGGAGGACCGCGATCGCATCATCCACATGGTCGCAGAAGACATCTATCAAGCCGGCTTCGAGGCGATCCGCCGGCACTTGAAGGAGGCGGTATAGCAATGGCCGTGACAGTGAAGACTTTTGCCAGCACCAGCGAAGCGGCCGGCGCGCTGTCGGCAGATCGCGGCGCACGCTATCTCGGCGGCGGCACGCTGGTGATGCGGGCGCTGAACGAGGGTGACGTCTCGGTCTCGACCGTCATCCGCGCCAGCGACCAAGCCCTGACCCGGATCGACGCGTCGGGCCCGCGCGTGACGCTCGGGGCCGGCATCACCTTCGCAAGAGTCCTCGCCGAGCGCGACCTCGGCTTCCTGCACGCCCCTGCCCGCTCGATCGGCGGACCTGCGGTGCGCAACATGGGCACGGTCGGGGGCAACCTGTTCGCGCCAAGTCCCTATGGCGACTTCACGGTGGCGCTGCTTGCGCTCGATGCCACCGTCGCCGTGCAGGGCGGCTTTGGCACGCGCGACATCGCCATCGAAGAGTTCTTGCAGTCGCGCGAGCGGCAGGCCGGCACGCTGGTGCTCTCGGTGTCCTGCGCACGGCCGGCGAGCGCGGACGCCTTCCGCTATCACAAGGTCGCCCGTATCAAGCCAAAGGGCGGCTCCGTCATTACGCTCGCAGCCCATCTGCCGATCAGCGGCGGACGGATCGCCGGGGCACGGATCGCGCTGGGCTCGATGGCGCCGACCCAGATTCGGGCACGCGCCGCCGAGCGTGTGCTCGAGGGACGTTCGCTGGATGCCGCGACCATCGGAGCTGCGGCGTCCGCCGTTACCGAGGGCACCTCCCCCTTCGACAACGCGCTCGGCAGCGCCTGGTATCGCCGCGAGATCGCCGGCGTCCATCTGCGCCGTCTCCTCTCGGGTCAGGAATAGCTCGTCATGGCCAAGACCGCCCTGCAATTTCGTCATAACGACCGCGACGTCGCGATCTTCGTCGATGGCGGCACCAATCTGCTGGTGGCTCTGCGCGAACTGATCGGCGATATGACGCCGAAATTCGGCTGCGGCCAGGGCGGCTGTGGCACCTGCAGTGTGCTGATCGACGGCGAGCTGCACCTGTCCTGCCTGACGCTGGCGGAGACCGTCGCCGGCCGATCGGTGGAGACGCTCGACGGCCTCAAGCAGGGCCCGAACCTGCATCCGCTCCAGCGCGCCTTCGCCGACAGTTTTGCCGCCCAATGCGGCTATTGCACGCCGGGCATGCTGATGGCCGCAAAGGCGCTGCTCGATCGCAATCCGCAGCCTAGCCGCGCCGAGGTCGTCGAGGCGATCTCCGGCAACATCTGCCGCTGTACCGGGTACGAACCCATCATCGATGCCATCCTCGCCGCTTCAGGCGGCCGGGCCAGCGCCTAAAGGATCTTGTCATGCTGGAACTGCGCAAGGACATTTTCGCCGACGAGCGCGACGACAACCTCAAGGAGATCGGCAAGGGCACGCAGCGCCAGGACATGCTCGGCCATGTCACGGGCACGTCGAGCTATTTCAACGACCACAAGCTTCAGGGCATGCTGCATCTGAAGGTGGTCCGCTCGACGCAGGCCCACGCGCGGTTGCGCCATATCGACACCACGGAAGCCGAACGCTCGTCCGGCGTGCGCCGGATCATCCGCGGCGCCGACGTGCCGCGCAATCTCAACACGCTTCTCAGCCTCATCAACTTCGGCAAGGACGACGAGCCCACGCTGGCGGCGGACAAGGTCCGCTACAAGGGCGAGCCGGTCGTCGCCATCGTCGCGGACAGCGAGCGCGAGGCGTTCGAGGCCATCGCAAAGGTGCGGATCGACTACGAGCCGCTGCCCGTCGTGCTCGACGTCGAGGACGCGCTCAAGTCCGGGGCGCCCGTCGTCAACGAGACCTATCCGAAGAACGCCTTCATCTATCACGACGTCCATGATCACCAGAAGCTGCGCTTCGGCGATGCCGACGCCGCGCTCGCGACCGCCGACCACGTGCTCGAACAGCGCTACCAGATGTCTCCGATCGAGCACGCGCCAACCGAAACCAATGGCGCGATCGCTGCGCCCGACACCAACGGGCGCTACGTCGTCTACACCTCGACGCAGGCGCTGTTCTTCTCGGTCGACACCTGCGCCAAGATCCTGGACCTGCCTTCCAACACCTTTCACTTCATCGGCGGCACGGTCGGCGGCGGCTTTGGCGGCAAGGTGGATACATTGACCGAGCCGCTCGCGATCCTGGGCGCGATGCTGACCGGGCGTCCCGTCCGCTACGTGTTCGGGCGCGAGGAGGAGATGCAATACGGTCCGCCCCGCGGCGCCGAGCGCATCTACATCAAGGACGGCGTGATGCGGGATGGCCGTGTCATCGCGCGAAAAATCCGCGCCTATTTCGACAGCGGCGCCTATACGAGGCTTTCCAGCTACGCCGCCGTGAAATGCGCCGCGCATCTGCCCGGGCCATACACTATCCCCAATGTCTATGGCGACGTCTATTGCGTCTTCACCAACCGGACGCCCGCGACGGCGATGCGCGGTTTCGGCGTCACCGCGATGGATTTTGCGATCGAGTGCCAGATGGACAAGCTGGCAAACCTCGTCGGCATGGACCCGATGGAGTTCCGGATCCTCAATGCCTATCGCGACGGCGACATGAAGGCGCATCGGCGCGAAGCCAAGAACACCGCGCTGATCGAGTGCGTCCAGGTCGCCGCCGAGAAGGCGAAATGGCCGATCCGCGAGGAGTTTAAGCGAGCGTCATCGCGCAAGGACGGCGGCGGCAGCCGCGCCGTGATCCCGCCGACACCGACGGATTCGCGCAGCCGACCGGCCGCGCCAGTCCAGCAGCGCACCAGCTATGACCGGCTCTCGCCCACCGTCACCCGCGAACCACCGCGCGAACCGCCGCCCCCTGCGCCGTCGCCACCTCCACCGCGGCCGGCCGCGCCCTCGCATGGCGCGCCCCGCTTCTCCTCCGTGTTCGGCACCAGGAGGCGCTGATGACCCGGCATCGCGGACGCGGTATGGCGTCGATTAACTATCCCATCGGCATGAATCTCGGCGGCGATCCCAGCCAGGCGTTGGTTCATTCCAACCCGAGCGGCAAGTTCACGGTGGCGCTGTCGTCGATCGACCTCGGCCAGGGCATGAAGTCGGTGACGCGGCAGATCTGCGCGGAGACACTGGGCGTTCCCGTCGAGGACGTCTATGTCGACACCGCGGATTCCGACACCGGTCCGCATTGCATGGGCTCCTTCGCCTCGCGCGGCACCCATCGCGTCGGCAATGCGGTGATGGCCGCGGCGCGCGAGGCACGCGGCGTGATGATGGAGGCGGCCGCCGAGGAGCTCGAGGTCAACGCCGCCGATCTCGAAACCGACGGACGTGGCAACATCCACGTCAAGGGTGCGCCGCATCGCTCGATCTCGACCAAGGACGTCGCCATCGCCGCCCAGTTCAAGCAGGGCAAGACCATCTCCGGCCGCGGCATATTCCTCGTGCCCCTGTCCAACGTCGACCCCGAAACCGGCGAGATGTCGCCGGCGACCTGCTACGCCCATGCCTGTCTCGTGGCGGAGGTCGAGGTCGACGACGAGACCGGTGAAGTCGCGATGGTCCGCATGGACTCCGCCTATGAGCTCGGCCGCGCGCTCAATCCGCGCCTGGTCGAGCAGCAGCTCGTGGGCGGCGCCTGGATGGGCATCAGCCACGCGCTCTACGAGACGACGGAGCCTCACTATCCCGACCCCGTTCACGGCCCCCGCGACTTCGTCGAATATCTGATGCCCGGCCCGGGCGACATTTGCCCGCACGATATCGCCGTGCTGGAGCGCCCCGCGCCAGATGGCCCGTTCGGCGCCAAAGGACCGGGCGAAATGTGCGCCAATCCCGTGCTGCCGGCTGTCGCGAATGCGATTTTCAACGCCGTCGGCGTACGCATCGACGATCTGCCGATTACGCCGGAAAAGGTGCTGCGCGCGATCAAGACCCAGGGCGGCGCGCGGCCACAGGCGCGACGCTGAGACTGGCCATGGCAGTCCGCAGCAACATCGTCGGCATCGACAACCCCGAAGCGCTGGAGAAGGCGCTTCGGGCAGCCTATTACCTCGCCGATGAAGGGCTCGCGACCGCGGCCTATCTCGGCCTTGCCCTCGGCAAACCGCTCCTGCTCGAAGGCGCCCCCGGCGTCGGCAAGACCGAGGCCGCGAAAGCCATCGCCGCCGTCCTCGGCCGCCGCCTCATCCGCCTGCAATGCTACGAGGGCATCGACGCCTCGGCCGCGCTCTACGAGTGGAACTATCCACGCCAGATGCTCGCGATCCGTCAGGCCGGCGACGAGAGCATCGACATCTATGGCGAGACGTTTCTGATTGAGCGGCCGATGCTGGCGACGCTCCGCGCGCCCGACTCGACCGTGCTGCTGATCGATGAGATCGACCGCGCCGACCAGGAATTTGAGGCGTTCCTGCTCGAATTTCTCTCGGACTTCCAGATTTCGATCCCCGAACGCGGCACAGTGCGCGCGGCCGAACGTCCTGTGGTCGTGCTGACGTCGAATCGGACACGAGACCTGCACGAAGCCCTGCGCCGCCGCTGTGTCTATCACTGGATCGACTATCCCACCGAAGAGCGGGAGGCGCGTATCGTGATGCTGCGGGCCTCCAGCGTCGCCGAGGCGACTGCGCGGGCTGTCGTCGCGGCCGTCGGCAAATTGCGCCGCGAGCCGCTCAGCAAGGCACCGGGCATTGCAGAGGCCGTCGACTGGGCTGAAGCGGCGACGCTCCTTCACAAGGGCGGTGCGCGCTGGCCCGACGCCTTCAAGCGCTCGATCGGCGTGGCGCTGAAAGACGAGGAAGACCTGCACTTCATCTCGCCACGGCTCGACGTCATGCTCGCGGAGGCAACCGCATGAGCACCGAGCCGGAGCTTCCGCGCGCCGCCCGCATCTTCGTCTCCTTCGTCGCGCTGCTGCGCGCCAACGGCTTTACCGTCGCGCCCGAGCAGACCACCTCCTATCTCGCCGCGATCGAGCTGCTCGGGCCGCGCGATCTCAACGACATCAGGCAATCGGCGCTGGCCACGCTCGCCCCGCCACCCGAGCGCCGCACGACCTTCGACCGGCTGTTCGACCTGCACTTCCGCGGCAACGAAGCCATCGAACATGTCGATGACGGTGAGGACGACGAGACTGTCCGGCTCCAGGAAGAGGGCCGCGGCGAACAGGACCCCCTGTTCTCCGACGACGCCAACGAATCCGGCCTCGCCGCGACGCGCACCGAGGCGCTGGTGGAGCGCCGCTTCGCCCAGCTCTCCGCCACCGACGCGCTCCGGCGCCTGGCGCGCGAGGCCTCCCGACGCCTGCCGCAGCGTCGCGGCCACCGGCGCATGCGCGCCCGCCGCGGGCCGTTTGCCGACCTACGCCGAACCCTGCGCGACAGCGTGCGGAGCGACGGCGAAATCCTGCGGCTCGGGCACCTGAAGCGGCGTCAGCGCCGACGAAAACTCCTGCTGCTGATCGACGTCTCCGGCTCGATGAAGACTCGCACCGAAGAGAATATGAAGCTGGCGCATACGCTGGTGCAGGCCGCGCCCAATGTCGAGGTCTTCACCTTCGGCACGCGGCTGACCCGCGTCACCCGCCCGTTGCGTCTCAAGCGTCGCGAGCAAGCGCTGAACGCGGCGGCGCACCTCGTCAGCGACTGGGACGGCGGCACCCGCATCGGCGACGCGCTGCAAGCCTTCCTCGCGGTGCCGCGGTTCGGCGGTTACGCGCGAGGCGCGGCCGTCGTCGTCGTGTCGGACGGGCTGGAGCGCGGCGAAGTCGATGCGTTACGCGACGCGGTCGCAAAGCTGTCGCGGCGCGCCTGGCGCGTGAGCTGGCTGACACCGCTCGCAACGGGCCCGGACTTCCGCCCGCAGACCGAGGCGCTGGTGGCCATCGAGCGCTTCGTCGATGATCTCGTGGATGGCGGTTCAAGCGCGTCGATTGTCGCGCACATTCTGACGTTGGGACGGAGGAGAACGGCGTGAGCGACATGGTCGACGGCCATCATCACATCTGGCGACAGGCCGACCTGCCCTGGCTGACCGGCCCGATGCAGCCGCGCATCTTTGGACCCTACGAGCCGATCCGTCGTGATTATCCGATCCGGGAATATCTCGACGACCTCGAGGGCACCGGCGTCACCCGTTCGGTCTATGTCCAGACCAACTGGGCCAACGACCGTTTCGAGGACGAGGCAGCCTGGGTCCAGCAGACCGCCGACGAGCACGGCTGGCCGCATGCCATCGTCGCCTACGCCGACTTCGCCGTCGACGACGTGCGCCCGCAGCTCGATCGCCTGAAGCGCTATCCGCTCGTGCGCGGCGTGCGCATGCAGCTGCACTGGCACGACAATCCGCTCTATCGCTTCGCGGCCAAGCCCGATCTCTGCGTCGATCCCATGGTCCGCCGCAACATCGCATACCTGGCCGACTACGGCTGGAGCTTCGACCTCCAGGTCTTCACGCCGCAGATGCCGGACGCGGCGCAGCTCGCCGAGTCCTGCCCCAGGGTGACCTTCATCCTCCAGCATGCCGGCATGCTGGAGGACCTCTCGCCCGCGGGCCGGGCCGCCTGGCGCGCCGGGATGGCCCGGCTCGCAGTCTGTCCGAACGTGGTCTCAAAACTCTCCGGGCTCGGCACCTTCATCCATCGCAACGATCCCGCGCATATCGCGGCCGTCCTCACCGATACCGTCGCGATTTTCGGCGCGGAGCGCTGCCTGTTCGGCTCCAATTTTCCGATCGAGAAATTGTGGACCAGCTATCGGGAGCTCGTCGGCGCCTTTCGTGCCGCGGCCGCGAGGCTGACGACCGAGCAGCAGGACGCAATTTTCAGGACGACGGCGACGCGCGTCTACCGGCTTTGACAGACAAGAACAGAACAGGGAGGGAAACGAATGGCGCTGGAGATCAAGATCCTGGACTATGGCGATATCGAGCTGGAATCGAGCTTTCTGGTCCTCGGCCGCGACTGCGGCCGCACTCGCCGCGTCCTCACCCTCGGCTTTCTGATCCTCGGCGGCAAATATCCGGTCGTGGTCGATACCGGTTACCGTTCCAACCAGATCATGGAAACGCTCGGGATGCGCGGCCTGCAATACCACGAGCACATGATCGAGAACCAGCTCGCCCGCCACGGCGTGCGCATGGGCGACGTCCGCTTCGTCTGCCACACCCATCTGCACATCGACCACGCCGGCAAGGACGATCTGTTTCCGATGAACACGACCGTCGTCCTCAACCGGAAAGAACTCGAATATTCCGTCTCCGGCTTGATGCATCCGCAATATCCGGCGCCCGACATCAAGCATCTCATCGACCGACTGCACACCAAGAGTGCGCTGCGCTTCCTCGACCTCGAGATCACAGGCCCTATCGAGCTGATGCCCGGCGTCTATTGCGATGCGGCCAACGCACATACCGAAGGCTCGATGAACGTCATCGTCGAGACTGCCGACGGGATCGCGACGATCTGCGGCGACGTGATCTACGACTTCAACGACCAGATCGTCACGCCCTTCAACGAGATCCACGACTGGGAGCCGCGGACGACGGGAAACCACGGCACCAGCAAGCGGGCCGAGAAGGCGTCGATCAAGAAGCTGCTCAGCAATTCGCGCTATCTGCTGCCGGTGCACGACAGGCCGGCCAAGATCGAGGGCGGCATGGTTGTTGGACGGCTGCACGACCAGGTCCCCGGCCCGATCGTGCAGTCGCTGCCCGCGCGCAACTGGTTCCCTGCCTGACGTGAGTTGAGGATATCGACCGATGACGCACGTTACCTTGCGCTCCGAATTCGAGACCCTGATCGACCCCTACGCGCCGGTCGCGCAGGTCGGAACGGGCTTTGACTTCACGGAAGGGCCGATCTGGCATCCGGTCGATCATTATCTCCTGTTCTCGGACATGCCGGGCGACGTACGCCGGCGCTGGGATGCGCGGCGCGGCGTCGCGGAGGTCAAGCGCCCGTCGAACAAATGCAACGGCATGACCTACGATGCCGAGCTCAATCTGATCGTCTGCGAGCACGCGACCTCGTCGCTGATCCGTGAGCGACCGGACGGGCGGCGCGAGGTGCTGGCCTCGCACTTCCAGGGACAGGAGCTCAACAGCCCCAACGACGTCTGCGTACACTCCTCCAGTGCCATCTATTTCTCCGATCCCTGGTATGGCCGCATGCCGGTCTATGGCGTCGAGCGGCCGCGCCAGCTCGGCTTCCAGGGCGTCTATCGCGTCATGCCCGGCGGCGAGCCGAAGCTCGTGGTGGACCGCAATTTGTTCGACCAGCCGAACGGGCTGTGCTTCTCGCCAGACGAGAAACTGCTCTATGTCAACGACACCGTGCAGGCGCTGATCCGCGTATTCGACGTCAACGGCGACGGCTCGCTGTCGAACGCGCGCGTGTTCGCGAGCGGCATCCGCTCCGAGCTGGAGCCGGGCCTGCCCGACGGCATGAAGTGCGACCAGCATGGCAATGTCTGGGTCACCGCCCCGGGCGGTGTCTGGGTCTATTCGCCGCGCGGCGAGTTGCTGGGGAAGGTCCGCGTGCCTGAGCTCGTCGCCAACCTTGCCTGGGGTGGCCCGGATTTCCGCACGCTCTATCTGACGTCGACGCATTCGGTCTATGCCATCCCGACCAAGGCCGGGCCGCGTCATGAGCCCTATATGAGCGGCAAACGCGGCAGCGGCGGCGCAAGTGCCGGTCCCGCGGCTGCCACACCCATCCTCGCCGATGGCGAGATGCGGCTCGATCCAGGCCGCTGCGCCATGATCATTCAGGATCTTCAAAACGACGTCATCATGGATGGCGGCGCGTTCGCCGAGTCAGGCGCACCGGGGCATGCGAAGCAACAGCATGTGGTCGAGAACGTCCGGCGCCTGGCGGAGACAGCTCGCGCGCGCGGCGTCGCCATCATCCATGTCTGGTTCGTGGTCGAGCCCGGCGCCCCCGGCGTGACGCTGAACGCACCGCTGTTCGAGGGTCTCGTCGACAGCAAGGCGATGGTGCGCGGCAGCTGGGGCGCCGCCCCGGTCTCCGGCCTCGAGCCGCGGCCCGGCGATTTCGTCGTCGAGAAGATGCGGATGAGCGCCTGGGAAGGCACCCGGCTGGAGACGATCCTGAAAGCCACCGGCCGCGACATGATCATCAACACCGGCGCATGGACCAACATGTCGGTCGAGCACACCGCACGCACCGGCGCCGACAAGGGCTATTTCATGATCGTGCCGGAAGACTGCTGCTCGACCATGAATGCCGACTGGCACTCCGCCTCGATCAACTTTGCCATGCAGAACGTCGCAATCGTCACCCGGGCGGATGCCGTCATCAGAGCGCTGGGATGAGTGGTGGCAAAGCTCTTGCACCTCTCCTGCTCGCCCCGTGCCGACTCCGAGTCGAGCGCCGGCGCGCGCGTCTTTCTTGACGGGTTTCGGCAGGCCCGTCCGGACTGGGATATCGACGTCGTGGATCTCTGGCGCGAGCGGCTGCCGGAATTCGCAGGTCCCATCGTCGAAGCCAAATATGCGCGTATGAAGGCGCAGCCCTTCAACGACGCGCAACGTGACAGCTTTGCCGAGGCCGAGCGGATGGCGCTGCGGTTTTCACTGGCCGATCGTGTGCTGATCTCGACGCCAATGTGGAACTTCAGCATTCCCTACAAGCTCAAGCAATGGTTCGATGTCATCGTCCAGCCCGGGCTCACCTTTCGGTTCGATCCCTCCCTGGGATATCTCCCGCTGCTGAAGGACCGACCAACCACGGTGATCCTCGCCAGTGGCAGCGATTTCGCCACCGGAATGAACCGCGGGCGCATCGACATGGCAACGCCTTACCTGCGGGAAATTTTGCGCTTTATCGGTATCAGCAATGTCCGTTTCGTGCCGATCGGGCCAACCACCGGGCCGCAACAGCCCATCGAGGCTGCCCGCGAAAGAGCCCATCAGCACCTCGCAGCAATGGCAGCGAACTTCTGAGCACCGTTGAGGCCGCTGCGGCACTTCGCGACACCTATCGAAGCAAGCTGCGCATCACCTGCGAACGCGACTCACGGCAGGTTGTCCCGCAGAAAGATATCGATGCGGATGCGCTCCTGGTCGGGGCTGATGGGCTCACCCGAACAATGCGCGAGCAGAACTCGCGCCGCAGACCGCGCCTCGTGACCGGGATCCTGGTTGATGATGGCATCGAGCGTGCCGCGGACCAGGAAACGCCGCGTGTACTGGGTCAGCTCGTGCGTGATCCAGACCACTTCGCGCGCGCGGCCCGAGGCCTCCAGCGCATTGGCGATGCCGCGGTTCCCGGCGCCGCAGCAGTAGATGCCGCGGAGATCGGCGTGGCGCGCCAGCAGTGCGACCGTGAGCTCCCGGGTGCGCTCGCTGTCGTCGCGGCCTTCGATCACCGGCAGCGCGAGCAGGTTCGGATACTCGCTGGACAGGATCTGGTGGAAGCCGAACTGCCGCTCGGTGTGATCGCGCAGCGATAACGATCCCGCGATCACAGCAACCTTCCCTTCGCTGCCGGCGAGGAAACGTCCCATCAGCGTTGCCGCAGTTCGCCCCGCGGCCGGGTTGTCGATACCGACATAATGGAGCCGGCGCGAACTCGGCGCGTCCGACACAAGAGTCACCACGGCGACCCCGCGCGCGGCGAGCTCGTCGATCGCGGCGCGCACCCTGGGATGGTCCAGTGCGATGACGGCGACGCCCTGATAGGCCGGCGACAGGTTTTCCAGCGCACCGGCGAGCACATCCGGATCGAACACGTCGACATGGAGGATATCGATGAAGCCGCGGTGGCCGGCGAGCCAGTCCGCGGTGCGTTGGACCTGTTCGGCCAGGTTGGTCATGAAGCTGTTACTGCCGCTCGGCAGCACGAAGGCGAAGCGGAACGTCTGCCCGCGGGCGAGCCGCGCGGCCGCGACATCGCCCCGATAGCCGAGTTTTGCTACCGCGGCCTCGACACGTGCGACGGTCTTGGCGCGCACGCCCTCGCGCCGGTTGACGACGCGGTCGACGGTTGCGAGCGAAACGCCCGCCGCACGCGCGACGTCCTCGAGCGTGGCGCGAACGGCCGGCTGCGTCGCACCGGCTGTCATTCGCGCGCGGCCCACAGCATGCCGCGGGTCATCAACGTTCGGATCTCCGGTACGTCGAGCTCGTAAGCGCGGTGGCCGAGCGAGGAGTAGAACACCCTGCCCGCGCCGTATCGCTTCTTCCAGACCACAGGCATCACCACGCCGTCGATCCAGGGCGCGTGCTCGCTGGTGAAGGTCGTCGTCGCCAGCACCTCGTTGGCGGGGTCGACATGCATGTAGTACTGCTCGGAACGATGCTCGAAACTCTTCAGCCCCTTCATGATGGGGTCATCCGGCTTCGTCAAGTCGACCTTGTAGTCGATGATGTTGCCGGGATGCGCGACCCACTGCCCGCCGCACAGGAACTGGTAGTCGACGGACTCGCGGAACGCATCGCACATGCCGCCATGATGCCCGGCCAGCCCGACGCCGCCACGCACCGCCGCGCAGAGATTGAGCGCTTCCGCCTTCTCGATCTTCGACATGGTATAGATCGGGATGATCAGCGACAGATCGTGGATCGCGGGATCGGCGAACGCCGCCGTCGTGGTCTCGACCCGGACCTCGAAGCCTTCGGCCTTCAGCCAGCCGCGGATCATCGAGGCGCAGAGATCGGGATCGTGTCCCGGCCAGCCGCCCCATACAATCATTGCCTTGCGCATGGTCATTCCCTCAGTCGATCTGTCCGGTTTCACGTCCGGCCGGCAGCATCGCCGGCCGCTCCACGCAGCTCCCGATCTTGACCCGGCGTCCTTCGTCGGCGGAGGTCTGGAACGCCTCCATCACCTCGAGCACATGGAAAGCGAGTGCGCCGCTGGCGCGATGCGGACGGTTGTTCAGGATCGCGGAGGCCATGTCGGCGACCCCGATGGAACGAAACTCGCCATCGACATGACCGTGGGTCAGCGGCACCGGCTCCCATTCACCGCCAGTCTTCGCGACCTGCACCTCGCCGCCGAACCGGTTCGGGTCCGGCACCAGCATGCTGCCCTTGTCGCCATAGATCTCGATCGGCGCGTGCCGGTGCTTCGGCACGTCGAAGCTCATCGCGATCGAGACGACCGCCCCGCTCTCGAATTCGAGCGTGCCGGCGACATGGGTCGAAACCTCGACCGGGATAAGGGTGCCGTTCATCGGCTGGCTGGTGACCAACCGCTCGGATTTCGGACGCGCGGTCGAGCCCATCACGCTCGCGACCGGGCCAAGCAGCTGCACGAGATCCGTGATGTAATACGGCCCCATGTCGAGCATCGGCCCTCCGCCGCGAAGGTAATAGAAGCCCGGCGATGGGTGCCAGCGCTCATGGCCAGGGCAGCCGAAGAAGACGCTGCCCGCGACCGGCGTGCCTATCGTGCCATCGTCGATCAGCTTGCGCGCGGTCTGGTGCCCACCGCCAAGAAACGTATCGGGCGCGCAGCCGACGCGAAGGTCCTTTTGCGCGGCGAGATCCATCACCTTGCGGGCTTCCGCGACGTTGATGCCGAGCGGCTTCTCGGAATGAACGTGCTTGCCGGCATTCAGCACGGCGAGGCTGACGTCGGTATGGGCGAGCGGGACCGTGAGATTGATGACGATCTCGACATCCTCCCGCTTGAGCAGTTGATCGACCCGCATCGCTGGCAGCCCGAAGGCGGCGCCCTGCCGCTCTGCCGCATCGCTGCGCATGTCGGCGAGCGCCTTGATTTCCATGACCGGAAAGCGCTGGGCCGCCTTCAGATAGGCGGTGCTGATATTGCCGCAGCCGATGATTCCGATGCCGACTTTTCTCATTGTGATCTCCGTAAGGTATCGTTCATCCCTTGACCGCGCCTGCGGTGAGGCCGGCGACGATGTGCTTCTGCGCCAGAAGAAAGAGAATGATGGTGGGCAGGATGGTCAGCGTGATGAAGGCCAGGATCAGGTGCCACTCGGACGAATACTCGCCCTGATAAACCATGATGCCGAGCGGCCAGGGATAGAGCGCATCGGTGTTGAGCATCACCAGCGGCAACAGATAGGCATTCCAGCTGTTGACGAAAGTGATGGTCCCGACGGTCGCCAGGATCGGTCGCGACAACGGCAGCGTCACATAGCGGAAGAATTTGATATAGCTACAGCCGTCGACCAGCGCGGCCTCGAGCAGTTCATAGGGAATGTCCTTGAAGAAGCGCCGCAGCAGCAGCACGCTCATCGCGAGGCTGAAGGCCACCTGCGGCAGCGCCACGCCAAAATAGGTATCGAGCAGCCCGAGATCGCGTACCTTGATGAAGAGCGGCAGCACCGCGGTCGCGGCCGGAAACAGCAGGCCGAGCGTCAGGTAGCTCAGCAGCATCGATGAGCCGTAGAACCTGACATGGGCGAAAGTGAACGCCGCCATCGAGGCGACGATCAGGGTCAGGGTCACCGTAAGCGTCGAGATGATCAGCGAGTTGCGCAAGAGCTGCCAGTAGCGCGCGGAGAACAGGATGTCGGCATAGTTCTGCCACTCCCAGTGACGCGGCAGGCCGAACGGATTGACGCGTAGTTCGCCGAGCGATTTGAAGCCGCCGAGCAAGGTCGCGAGCAGCGGCACCAGCACGAAGACGGCAACGACGGCGAGGAACACCGCCTTGAACAGCACGGCAGGATCTAACGGCGTACGATTGGTCTCGGTGCTACTCATCACGCATGAACCATCGCTTGTACGTGAAGGCAAAGGTCACGCAGATCGTGAACAGAATGACACCGATGGCGCTGCCATATCCGACCCGCATGCGGGAGATGCCGTTGTTGTAGAGGAAGCTCACCAGCGTGTTCGAGGAGTCCGCAGGCCCCCCGCGCGTCAGCGGCATGACGAGGTCGAACAGCTGCAGCGAGCCGACGATGGCGAAGAACACCGAGAGGCGAATCGTCGGATAGAGCAAGGGGATGACCACGTGTCGCAGGGCTTGCGAACGCGTCGCGCCGTCGATGCGCGCGGCTTCGATCAGGCTCTTGTCGAGGCCCTGGAGCGCCGCGATGAACAGCATCATGTGGAAACCGAAGTACTTCCAGACGACGACGATCAGCACGGCCAGCATTGCCGTATCGGTCGAGGCCAGCAGATGCGGGGGCTCGGCGCCGAAGGTACGCCAGATCGAGGCGACAAGGCCGTAATCGCCGTCATAGACGAAGCTGAAGATCAGCCCGGTCGCGATCTCGGCCAGGATATAAGGCATGAAGAACAGCATGCGCAGCGCCACCGCCCCGCGAAAGCGTTCGGCGAGCATCAAGGCCAGCGTGAGCGCAAGCGGCAGCTGGATGGCGAGCGAAACAGCGATGATCAGCCCGTTGTTGCGCAGCGCGAGCCAGAAGGCGCGTGTCTCCAACACGAAACGGTAATTGTCGAAGCCGATCCAGTTGGTCGGCCTGCCGAACCCGTTCCAGTTGAAGGCCGAGTACCAGGCCGCCTCGCCGATCGGCAGCACCACGAACAGCGTGAACAACAGCAGCGCCGGCGGCAGGAACAGGATCAGGACCGTCAGCCTGCCGTCCCAGCTCGGGCCGCGCTCGGCGACCTGCGGGAGCTCACCGGCAACGTCCATCGCCGACACGCTCGCGGCCCGGCGTGCCACCGTCAGTTACCCTGCTTCCACGCCGCCTCGATCGCCTTGGCCGCGTCTTGCGGGGTCATGCTGCCGCCGGCGATCTCGGCGGTGACGTCGTTGACGACGCGGCCAACCGAGGGGCCGAGGCTCTGGTCATAGAAGTTCTGGTGGTAGTTCGACTTCGCCAGATTGGCCGCGATCAGCTTCATGAAGGCGTTGTTGAGGCCGGCATCCGCGCCCTGCACCACGGGGATGATGAAGTTGCCCGCAGCAAGCCGCGTCTGCACGTCCCTGGAGACGAAGTATTTCAGGAAATCGACGGCCTCCTTCGGCGAGCCCTTGGTGATCAGCCAGCCGGTGATGCCGCCGAGCGTATCGGTTGGGGCGCCCTTGCCGCCGGCCACGACCGGGAAGTCGAACCAGCAGATCTTGTCTTCGCTCAATCCGACCTTGTCGGCGGCAAGCGCGCGCTGCAAATGATAGACCGTGCTGATGGCAAGCGTCATCGCCGCCTTGCCATCGCCGAAATAGCCGACCGCCTGTGGATTCTTGAAGCCGAGGAAGCCATTCTGGAACGGCTGGAGATCGACGAGTTGCTTGAACAGCTCGCCGGATTTCCGGAAGGTCTCGCCGGCGAAGCCGCCGTCCTCGCCGCGCAGCGCCGCGTCGAAGGCCGGCTTGCCGCCGACGCGCACCGCAAGATGCGTCCAATAGAAGTGCAGCGGCCATTTGTCGGCCCCGCCGACCACGATCGGGGTCACGCCGGCGGCTTTCAACGTCTTCACCGCGGCAAGCAGATCGTCCCAGCTCTTGATCCCTGCGGGATCGACCTTCGCCTTCGCCATCAGCTCCTTGTTGCAGAGGAAGCCGACCTGCGACAGCGCAGTCGGAAGACCATAGACGCGGCCGTTGGCCGTGAAGGCGGCGAGCGCCGCCGGCGTGAGGCTGTCGCTGTAACCCTTCACCTGATCGGTGATGTCGTCGAGGACGCCAGCCTCGATCTGCGTCTTCAGGACGCCGCCGGCCCAGCTGTAGATGATGTTCGGCCGGTCCTTGGATTGCAGGATGGTCGGCAGCTTGGCCTTGTAGGCCTCGTTCTCGAGGAACTGCATCTCGATCTTGGTGCCGGGATGCGACGCCTCATAGGCCCGCGCAACCTCCTCCCAGATCTTCACCTGGGCCGGATTGGCTTCGATGTGCAGCCACTTGACCGTCGTGTCGGCCGCGGCGGAGTTGGCCCAAAGCAGGCACGCGACGGCGGCGAGTCCCAGCTTCCCGAGCAGTCTCATCACATTCCTCCCAACCGGCTCTTATTCTTTGGCTGCAATCCTGCCTTCGATTTTTGAGGTACGCAACTAAAATTCTGATCTATGCACCTCACGCGGGGAATGGCTAAGGTTGGCGGGACAACTGGGCGGCGCCTCGCACCGCCCGCAACGCAACTTGAGAGGTGCCCATGGCCGCCGTTTATTCCGACCTTGCCGGCAAGGTCGTTCTCGTCACCGGTGGCGCATCGGGGATTGGGGCTGCGATCGTGCGGCGCTTCGCGCAGCAGAAATCCAATGTCGTGTTCTTCGATATCAAGGCCGACGAGGGCGAACGCCTCGCACGCGAGCTGTCGGATCAGGGTCTGGCTGCGCATTTCCAGCGCGTCGACCTGACTGACATCGCCGCGTTGCGCGCCGGCGTCGCCGAGACGCGCAAGACACACGGCGCGATCAATATCCTCGTCAACAATGCCGCACATGACGAACGGCACAACACCGAGGAGATGACGCCGGAATACTGGGACGACCGCATCGCGGTGAACCTGAAGCACCAGTTCTTCGCCGCGCAAGCCGTGCTGCCGGACATGAAGGCGGCGAATGCCGGCGCCATCATCAATTTCGGCTCGGTGTCGTGGATGGCCGGACAAGGCGGCATGGCCGCGTACACGGCCAGCAAGTCGGGCGTGGTCGGTCTGACGCGCTCCCTCGCGCGCGATTACGGTCCCTACAACATCCGCGTGAACGCGATCGCGCCGGGCTGGATCATGACCGAGCGCCAGCTCGAGAAATGGATGACGCCGGCGGGCGAGATCGAACTGCAGCAGCGACAGTGCCTGAAGCGCCGGCTGGTACCGGACGAGATCGCGAAATTCACCGTCTTCCTTGCCTCCGACGAGGCCTCCGCCTGCACCTCTCAACATTACGTCGTGGATGGCGGCTGGGTGTGAGATGCTTTGAGGGTCGTGGGCGGGACCAGAGCTCGAACCTGGGCCCCGCTGACTAAGAGTCAGCGGGTGGCTCCGTCCAGTTGTTTGCACAAGCCGAGGTCGCGAAGCCTATTGGAAAGATGCCAATGGCACTTTCAATCAGCTCACACCGCGACAGTTCAGCCGTGTTGCTGCGTGACGCTCGGACGTGAGTTGGTGACGGCCTCGCGTATCATTCCGGCGACCAGCTTCGGCGCGGTGATCGGCGATGCATGATCGACTTTCTCGGAGCGAACCTGCGCACCCATCCGTCGTGCCAGGAATAGCTGTGTCGCCGGATTGATCATTCGATCCTCCTCGGCGACAAGGTACCACGACGGCTTTGCCTTCCATGCCGCTTTCGGAGCCTTTTCCTGGATTGCCGCGACGGCAATGGGACGCTGGATCGCAGCAAGGAGCGCAGCCTGCTCAGGTCGGGCATGCTGGCACCAGGCCGCGCCAAACCGGTCGTTCGGCATCCAGAGGAAACCATGACTGTCGGGGGTGAGTTTCGGCGCCTCCGGCGACGGCTTGTCGCGATAGAATATTTGCGCGACTGTTTCGCCTTCGTCGGGAGAGAGAGCCGAAATGAAGACCAGCGACCGCACTCTGTCCTGCGTGACCGCACCAATGACGGCGCCGGCATAGGCATGCGCGACAAGGACAACCGGCCCGTCGGTCCGCTCCAACGCTCGCTCAAGCGCCGCAACATCATCCGATAGCGATGTGAGCGGGATCGGCGCCGCCATCGTCTTTAGTCCCTCGGACTGCAGTAGCGTAATGACGTGCGCCCAGCTTGAACCGTCGGCCCAGGCGCCGTGGACGAGAACGACGGTGGCGTCCGTCCCCGCAGCTTCCGATCTTCTGCTGACGTCGCGGGCGACCTTCTTGCTCGCTCGGGCATTTGCAACCGCCGGCGCGATCACGCCGAATGGTGCTGCCGCAACAGTCGTTGCCGCAGCACCAACGAAACGCCGGCGATCGTGGTTGATTTCGTCGGACATGGATCCTCCATTGCTCTGGCGGCTTGCGTTGACGCACCTCCGCTTACCCTGACCTCCCGCTATTCGGCGACGCGACCAAATTGGTTACAGGCGGAGGATCATTCCAGCGATCACTTCCCGACTGCCCCCGCCTCTGCCCCATCGCGCCAGCGGGATGACCGAAATCATCAGCACGAACGGTTCAGTGACGCTAATCCTGCGAAAGCGCGCTTCCACGCAGGTGCTAACATGTCTCACCGCGTCGTCATTGAGGGGGGCGTTTGCCAGGAGCGTCGCGCGAACCTCGAAGGACCTCAGGGATGACAGAAAAGACAAACATCGAGCGCCGCACCTTCGTCCAGGTGATGACCGCTGCATCGAGCGCCGCTCTATCACTGGCGCTTCTACCGCGACGCGCGGCTGGCCAATCCCCAAACAATTCCGCCTCGAACGCTTCCGATCTCTTCGAGACAAAGGAGATCAAGACCGATGACAACACCATTTTCATCAGGCGCTACGGGAGCGGATCCCCACTGCTCATGGTCCATGGATTTCCGCGAACCAGCCTGATGTGGCGTCAAGTCGCGCCGCGCCTCGCCGGTAATCGCACGGTCATCTGCGTCGATCTTCGTGGATATGGCCGCAGCGGCGTTCCCGCTTCCACGGAGGATCACTATCCCTATACAAAGCGGGCGATGGCGAATGAGCTTGTCGCCGTGATGGATAAGCTTGGCTTTTCCAAATTCGATCTGGTTGGACACGATCGGGGCGGTCGCGTTTCCTACCGTCTAGCGCTCGATCACCCGGAGAAGGTGCAGCGTCTCGCAGTGTTTGACGTGCTGCCGATCTCGGAAGCCTGGGGCCACGCCGACGCAAAGTTCGCCATGACCTACTGGCCATGGAGCCTCCTCTCGCAGAAAGCACCGCTTCCCGAAAAATACCTGATCGGTGCGCCGGACGCGGTATTCGACAATCCCTTCGGCCAAGGCTCATTCGGCCCCGAAGTGAAAGCGGAATACATCGAAACCTACCGCGATCCGGCCCGGGTGCATGCGATCTGCGAAGAGTACCGCGCGGCCGCAACCCTGGATATCGAGCATGACAAGGCGGACCAGAAGGAAGGCAGGCGCATTAAGTGCCCTATGCTGCACCTGTGGGCCTCCGGCGGGCCACTCGATACATTCTACGAGCAGAATGGCGGCGCATTGGGAATTTGGAAGAAGTGGGCCGACAACGTACAAGGTCGGGCCGTCAAGGGCGGTCACTTCTTTCCTGAGGAAAACCCTACCGACACAACGGAGCTTCTAACCAAATTCCTGTCGGCTTGAACGGCAGCTGACGCCCGCGCAGATTTCGACCAGGCTGGCCACAGCCAGGCGATGGCCGGCGAACGAACGATCCTCGCCGGCCCAGCTCCATTCAGCCGATCTCCCGCCGGACTATGGCCGCCGCATCGCACATCGCCTTCAGCTTTCCGAACGCGGTTGCGCGCGGCATGTACTTCATGCCGCAATCGGGCGCCGCGACCAGGCGGTCCGGCGAGACGTATTTCAAGCCGTTCCGGACACGGGCGGCCACAGTGTCGACGCTCTCGATCGCGGGATCAGCGAGGTCGAGCACGCCGAGCATGATCTTCTTCGACGACAGGTCCCTGAGCACGCCGAGGTCGAGCTTCGGCTGCGCGGCCTCGATCGAGATCTGGTCGGCAATGGTGTCGTCGAGCTCGGCGAGGAAGGAATAGCCGGCCGGCTTGTTCGAGCCCGGCACGACCGCGGCATAGCCGAAGCAGAGATGCACGACCGTCGGCACCGTGATGCCCTTCAGCGCCCGGTTGATCGCCTTGACGGCATAGCGCTTGGCGAGATCCGGATTGTTGCGCACCCAGGGCTCGTCGAGCTGGATCACGTCGGCGCCAGCCTCCTGCAGATCGAGCGCCTCGGCGTTGACGGCCTCGGCCAGCGCCATCGCGAGCTCCTCCTCGTCCCTGTAGAACTCGTTCTTGGCCTGCTGGCTCATGGTGAACGGGCCCGGCAACGTGATCTTGGCGGCACGGTCGGTGTTCTTGCGCAGGAACTGCATGTCGTGCAGCTCGACCGGTCCCTTCCGCTTCACGGGGCCCACGACGCGCGGCACCGGGGTCTGGGTGTTGCCGGTGCGCGCCACGATCATCGCGGGATTGTCCCCGTCGATGCCGTCGAGTGCAGTGGCGAAGCGGTTGGAGTAGCTCTCGCGGCGGATTTCGCCGTCGGTCACGATGTCGATGCCGGCGCGCTCCATGTCGCGGATCGCGACGATGGTCGCATCGTCCTGCGCCTCCTCCAGATGCTCCGCCGGCAACCGCCACATGTCGTGCAGGCGCGTGCGCGGCACCACCTTCGACAGCATGGCGCGATTCACCAGCCATTCCGGCTGCGGGTAGCTGCCGACCACCGTGGTCGGCAGGATATGCGTTGGCATGGGCATGGGATTCTCCTTCTTATTGTTGTGGAGCGCGGCTCTCAGGCCGCGCGCGTCGCCGTGGCCGATCCCTCGTCCTTGACGGGGTTGCGCAGGATGCCGATGCCGGAGATCTCGATTTCCACGACGTCGCCGCCCTTCATCCACAGCGGCGGCGTACGATAGGCGCCGACGCCGCCGGTCGTGCCTGTGACGATGACATCGCCGGGCGCAAGCTCGGTGAACGTCGAGCAGTAAGCAATCAAGGCCTGCACGTCGAAAACGAGATCAGAGATCGGGGCCTTCTGCACCTCGACGCCATTGAGGCGCGTGATGAGCGTCTGCTTGGTGACGTCGGTCAGTTCGTCGGTCGTGACCATCCAGGGCCCGAAGCCGCCGGTGCCGGCAAAATTCTTGCCAGGCGCGAATTGCGAGGTGTGGCGCTGCCAGTCGCGGATGCTGCCGTCATTGTAGCAGGCATAGCCGGCGACATGGTTCAGCGCAGCCTCGCGCGAGATGCGGCGACCAGCCTTGCCGATGATGACGGCCATCTCGCCTTCGTAATCGAAACGCTCGGACTCCAGCGGCCGGATCATCGGCTGGCCATGGCCGACCTGGCTGTTCGCGAAGCGGGTGAAGATCATTGGATGCGCCGGCGTCGGATGGCCGCTCTCGGCCAGATGCGTGGCGTAGTTGACGCCGATGCAGAAGATCTTGTCGGGATCGGGCACGGTCGGCAGCAGCGCGACATCCTGCAGCGCGTAGTCGGGCTTCTCGCCGGCGAGTTTCTTGAGCTCGTCGAGCGATCCCTTCGCCAGCAGCGCCTTCAGCGTCGGATAGGCCTTCAGGCGCTTGCCGGCATCGATGACGCCCTTGTCGGTGACGATGCCATAGCTCGCGGTGCCGGCGATCGTGAAGCTTGCAACTTTCATCAGTCAAACACTCTCTTCGATGGAGGAAACATAGTCGTTGATCGGAAGCGCGATCGCGCCGTTGCGGATCGGAACACATTGCGGCGGGAAGTCCTGGCGGAAGCGGGCGCCGGCCGCCTCGGCAGCGTCGAGGAAACGCTCGAGATGGTCCATCGCGCCGGTCGGAAGATCGTGCAGCACCATCAGCGTCCAGGGCTGCCGGCTGCACTGGTCGAGTGCGCGCTCGGTCCAGCCCTCGGGGTCGTCCCAGTCGCGCGGAATCGCATTCCAGAGCACGCAGCTGTGCTTGTTGCGGGCGAGATAGTCTACGACGGAGGGTTTCAACAGCCGCGCATCCAGATTGCCGCCGCCACCGAACGGCCGGAACCAGCGCTGGGGATGCGCGAGATCGGAGATCGCAGACTGCGTGCGGCCGATTTCGTTCTCTGCCGTCTCGCGATCCGCCTGCTCACCGAGCGGAATGGTGTGCGTAAACGTGTGATTGCCGATCCAGTGCCCCTCCCCGTGCGCACGCACCGCAAGGCCGCGCCGCGCGGGGTCAGCGAGCTTCTCGCCGATGACGAAGAAGGTGGTCTTGATGCCGCGCTCGGCGAGAATGTCGAGCACACGCGGCGTCACACCCGGATCGGGGCCGTTGTCGAATGTCAGGGTCAGATCGTACACGCCAGTACCTCAGGTCGCCGGCTGCATCGCGCGCGACGCGATCTCGTCATTGGCCTGACCGGCCCGCGTGCCGGTCTGCCAGATCGCCGCCTTGCGCTCGATCCAGCGGATCGCAGCGTTGAAGGCGATGGCGAGGAACAGCACGAGCAGCACGCCCGCGAACACGTGCGGACTATCGAGAATTGTGCGGTAGCGCGAGATCAGATAGCCGATGCCGGCCGATGAGATCAGCATCTCCGAGACGACGACGCCGACGATGACCAGCGCACCGCCGACACGCAGGCCCGACAGCACCGTCGGAATCGCCGCCGGGATGATGACGCGGATCAGCCGCTGGCTCAACGTGGCGCCCATGCTACGTGCCGCGAGCAGGAGCTGCGGATCGATGGTCTGGATGCCGGCGGCGGTGGCGAGCATCGTCGGCAGGAAGCCATAGATCGAGGCGAACGCGATCTTGGACTCCGAGCCGATGCCGAGCCATACCGTGAAGACGGGATAGAGGATCACGAGCGGCACCGCATACAGGCTCGACACCATCGGCATGATCAGGACGCGCGGACGCGGCAGGCTGCCGACGATCGCGCCGAGCAGGATGCCGCCGCCGCAAGCGAATGCCATGGAGACCACGACCTCGTAGAGCGTCACCGCGAGCGCATGACCGTATTCGGCAGCGTCGGTCCATCCGGCGATCAGCGTCGACGACAGCGACGGCAGGAACAGTTCGGGAATGAGCCCGGTGCGCGGCAACAGCTCCCACAACGCAATCAGCCCGGTCACGATCAGGTATCGCAGCGTCGTCGCGCTTATTCTGGCGCTCATCTCCGCCTCACGCCGATTTGCGGATGTGCCGCCAGATGCGGTCGCGCAGCGCGCCAAAGGCGTCGCCGCTCAGCATCTCGTAGGTGCGCGGCCGCGGCAGCTGGACCTGGAGATGGTCGACGATGCGGCCGGGCCGCGCCGACATCACGATCACCTCGTCAGCGAGATAAACGGCCTCCGTGAGGCTGTGCGTGACGAAGACGACCGTCTTGCCGGTCGCAGCCCAGATCCGCAGCAGCTCGTCGCCCATGGTCATGCGCGTCTGCTCGTCGAGGGCGGCGAACGGCTCGTCCATCAGCAACACCGGCGGGTCCTGCACCAGCCCGCGCGCGATCGAGACACGCTGCTTCATGCCGCCGGACAATTCGTGGGGATGCCGCCTGCCGAAGCCGTCGAGGCCGACCAGCTTGAGCGCATCCTGCGCCTTGGCGCGGCGCTCGGCCTTGGGCACGCCCCGCAGCGCCAGCGGAAACTCGACATTGTCCTCCGCCGTCAGCCACGGGAACAAGCTCGCTTCCTGGAACACCACACCGACCCTGTCGGGGTCGGGCTGCAGGATCGGCGCGCCGCTGATGGTGATCGTGCCGGAGGTCTGCTGGCGCAGACCCGCCATCATCATCAGAAGGGTCGACTTGCCGCAGCCGCTCGGGCCGACCAGCACGACGAAGCGGCCGGGCTTGACCTCGAGCGAGACGTCCTCCAGCGCGACGACGTCCTGCGACCTCGTCTTGAAGACCTGACCGACGTTCTTCACCTCGATCGCGCCGGCCCGCGCGGCGGGCTTCAACGGGGTCACGTTCGCCAATGGCTGCATCGCGTTTCCACCCATCTGACAAGTTCGTTGAAGGTCATGGCGATCGCGGCCACCATCACGACGCCGGCGAGGAGCTGCTTCATCTGGAAGTTCTCGCCCCAGGTCGCGATCTGGTGACCGATGCCGTCGCGTGAGGCGTACATTTCGGCCAAAATCACGCCGGTGAGGTTGAAGATCATGGAGATCCGCAACGCCTCCAGCAGCACCGGCAGCATGCTCGGCAGATAGACCCGGAACGCCGTCTGCATCGGCGTAGCGCCATAGGAGCGCGCCACCGTCAAGTGCTCGACCTTGACCGATTCCACCGCCGTGGTGGTCGACATGATCACGATAAAGATCGTCGAGAAGAAGCCGAAGCCCACCTTCTGGGCAAAGCCGACCCCGAACACCAGGATGAACATCGGCAGGAAGATCGACTTCGGGATACTGAAGGCAAAGAACAGCAGCGGCTTGGCAACGTCCGCGAAGTAACGGTTCTCCGCGACCAGGAAGCCGATCACCGCACCGAAGGGCACGGCCAGCGCGAACGCGGCCAGCACCTCGGTCGCGGTCACCATCAAATCCTTCTGCACCGCCGCGCGCTGCAGGAGATCGCCGAGCGTCGCAAACGTGTCGGACGCCGACGGCAGCAGGCGCGGATTGACGATGCCGGTGCGCGACAGCACCTCCCAAAGCGCCAGGACCGCGATGATGATCGCGATCCGCGCAAGGTTGATGACGAACGTGCTTTGCATCGTGACTACTTGGTCGGAACCGGCTTGAACTTAGCCGAGATCACGTCCTCGACCGGCACGATGTCCTTGAGTCCGCCGAGCTTGGCGAGGTCGAGCGAGAGCTGCACGGCCGCATTGACGTCCGCCGCGCCCATGTCGCCGCTGGTCTCGAGCTTCATGATCGTGTTGTCGTACTCAAGGCCCGCGATCTCCGGCGGCATTTCATAGAGCTCAGCGATCAGCTTGACGGTGACGTCGCGGTTGGCGCGCATGAACGCGACCGCGCCGTAGAGGGCGTTCACCGCCTTCTGCACCATCTGGGGCTTGGCCTCGGCGAATTTGTCGAGCACGATCCAGCCTGCGGTGAGGTTCGGCGGGACCGCGGTCGCGTAATCGAGGATGGGCTTGGCCTCGCCGGACTTCGAGATCTGGAAACTCAGAGGCGAATAGACCACGGCCGCCTCGACATTGCCGGCCAGCAGGTTCGGCACCAAGCCACCGCCGCCGACGGGAACGCGCGTAAAATCGATCTTCTTGTCCTGGATGGTCCACAGCGCGAGCAGGTCGGAGCCGGAGCCAGCCGCGGTGATCGCCACCTTCTTGCCGTTGAGGTCCTTGACGTCGAGCGTCGACTTAGTCGGGACCATCAATTGCCAGCCGAAATTGCCCATCGCGGCATTGGCGACGATCCGCGACATCACGCCTTTCTTGCGTCCGGCGGACACCAGCGACGGCGGATCGAGAATGATGTCGGCCGCGCCCGCAGCCATGCCTTCGAACGTCTCGGCGCCGCTGCGGTAGATCGTCAACTCGGCCTGGATGCCTTCCTTCTCGAACAGTTTCTGCCGCACCGCCGTCTCGGCAATCGTCGTCGGCCAATAGGTTTTCGTGGGCAGGCCGACGCGGATGGTGTCGGCGGCGCTCGCAGGCCCCGCCAGAATTGCGGTGGCGATCAGCGACATCAGCGCGTGATTGATCTTCATTATTGGCTTCCTCCCGGTCTCTGTTTTTTGTGTGCCGGATTTTTCCGGATCGTCAGGTCGTACGGCTCACCTCCGCAATGCGAGAGGCGGCGAGCTCGACGAATTCTTTGGTGGTGCCGAAGTGCTTTGACAAGGCGCGAACTGCCGCATCCGCATCGCGCCTGATCACGGCGGCGACGATCGCCTTGTGTTCGGCTTCGACGTTGCGCGGCTTGCCACCGGCCTCTCGGCGGATCGAGAGGCGGCGATATCGCTCGCTCTGCTCGTGCAGCACGTCGCGGAAGCCGAGCAGCCATGGCGAGCCGCACGCGTTGACCAGCGCGCGATGGAAGATGCGGTGACGGACCACCCACTCCTCGTAGTGCACGGTCGGATCGTCGGGATAGCGATGGGGAACGGCCTTCAAATCCGCCCAGGCGGATTTCACCGATGCGAGCCAGGCCTCATCGCCCCGCTCGATCGAGCGGCGGAGCGCAAGCCCCTCGATGTCGATACGGGTCTGCGTCACGTCGGCGAGATCGGCGAGTGACACCGGGCTCACGCGAAAGCCACGCTGGTCTGACGCCTGCACGAGCCCGTCCGCGACAAGTCGCGACAGCGCCTCGCGCACGGCGGCGAGACTCACGGAGAACTGTTTGGCGAGCCCCGCGATATGCAGCTTCTGGCCCGGAGGCAGCCGCGTCGCCAAGATGTCGGCACGCAGACGTTCGTGCAGCGCCGACGTCAGGCTGCGCGGACCATCCCCGGGGCTTCCGGACAACTGGAACTGAAGCGGACCCATGGTCGGATGATTGCAAGGCAGCGGCCGCTGGTCAACAGAAAATCGAAAATCGATTTTTTCTAGCTTAGGTTACGTTGCGCCTTGCCCAACGTCCTGGGAATGCGCGGACCTGGACGGCGCCACGTCGAGACGAACCGCTACGCCCTTCAAATCCGGGCCTGGCGCCGGGTAGAGCTTCATGACGAGCGGATCATGGCCAGGAACGATGTGGTCCGCGTCCGGCGCCGCGGCTCGCAGCTTGTCGAAACCCACCAGCATGTCACCAACATGAAATGCTGTCGTGAACGGACGCTCGCTCGTCATGTTCTCGTAGAAGTGACTGACGTCGGAGGCGAGCACGACCGGCCCGCGGCGCGTGTTGACGCGGACGAACTGAAGACCGGCCGAATGCCCGCCGGCCGCGTGGACCGTCAGTCCGGGCGCGATCTCGGCGTCGCCCTCGTAGAACAGCACCCGGCGCGCATAGTTCAGCCGCACGATCCCGCAGACGTCCTCGACCTCGAAGGAATGCGACAGCCTCGGATACTGCATATAGCGCCCGGTGGCGTAGGCGAGCTCGCGCTCCTGAAGATGAAACCGCGCATTCGGAAACCGGTCGAAATTGCCGGCGTGATCGTAGTGCAGATGCGTGAGGATCACATCCTTGACGTCGGCCACGTCGACATCGAACGCGGCAAGCGTCTCCACCGGGCAGCGCAGGAATGTTCGCCTGCGCTGCCTTGCGATTTCGGCGTTGAACCCGGTGTCGATGACGAAGGTGCGACCGCCCCCCCTCGCCAACCACATGAAATAGTCCATCGGCATCGGCCCGTCATGCGGATCGCCGCCGATGAAGTGCTCGCTCCGCTGGGCATCCCGCGTTGCATAGCGGATGGCGAAGAGCTCGTATTCCGGGTCGGCCATGGGGCCTCCAATCAAGCGGGCTCAGGACCCCGCATCGACCTCGTTGAAGGCCTCGCGCGCGTTGCGGAAGGCGTCGATGCCGGCGGGCACGCCGCAATAGACCGCGACCTGGAGCAGGATCTCCTTGATCTCCTCCTTGGTCAGCCCGTTCTTCAGGGCGCCCTTGACGTGCAGCTTCAGTTCGTGCGGGCGGTTCAGTGCGCCCAGCATCGCCAGATTGACGATCGAGCGTGTGCGGCGGTCGACGCCGGGCCGCGTCCACAACGCGCCCCAGCAGAATTCGGTCGACCACTCCGCCATGGTGCGCGTGAACTCGTCGGCACCGGCGATCGACTTGTTGACGTAGTCCTCGCCCAGCACCTCTTTACGAACTTTGAGGCCCTTTTCGAATAGTTCGGTTTTGCTCATGATCGTCCCTTTCCGGTCTTGAGAGATTCTAGTTGGAAATTGTTTGGCGCGACGCCGATGGTGGCCGCAGTGACTGCAGCAGCGTGGCGACGTCGTCCGCCGCATCAAGCCGCCAGACCGCGTCGATGACGCGGTCTGCATCCCAGTCGCTTCGACCGGTCCTCACGCCTTCGCGCAGCTTCTCTTCGATCTCGCGGTCTGAAAGCGGCGCAGCCTGGCTGCCGCGCGGCGACGTCACGGTCTCTGTGAGACTTTCACCAGACGACAGGCCCAAGGTGACGCGCGCAGCACCATCGGGCATCTGAGCATCAAGCTCCGCCCTCACCCTCTGCCGCAGTCGCGCGATATCGGGCCGGACCACGGTCTCCTGCGCGAACTCGGCCACACCGGCCGCGCCGAGCAGCAGTCCGCAAGCCACACAATGATGGATGCTGACGCGCGCATCGCGTTCGTTGTTGACCGGGCGATCACCGCGCGCGAGCAGCAGTGCCGAGCCCTGCACTGTCACCGACTCGATCTGGTCAACGCGTCGTCCAATCCGTTTGCGCAACAGCAGGCAGGCGTCGATGACCGAATGGAACACGATGCCCGCCGGATAGGGCTTGTAGGTGTTCTTCGCGATCTCCCAGGTCTTGCCGAGGCCATCGAGCATGCGGGCGAGATCCGGCTCATCCCCCATGGTACGCGCCCAGCCGAGCGGCCCCTCGATGGCGCGGGGCGCAGCCTCATAGCCCTGCTGCGCGAGCAGCGCGGCGAACAACCCGTTACGCGCGGCATTGCCGACGCTGACATTCTTGGCGGCGCTTGGCAGATTCTCGACATTGCCGGCCGACTGGCTCGCTGCAAGTCCGATCGCGTTCGCAATCCCTTCCGCGGGCAGGCCCAACAGCTTCGCGCACGCCGCCGCAGCGCCAAAAATCCCGCAGGTCGAGGTGATGTGCCAGCCGCGGGCATAATGACGCGGCGAGACTGCATTGCCGATGCGGCACTCCACATCCACGCCAAGGATAAACGCGGTCAGCACCGCGCGCCCCGTCAGCTTGCGCGTCTCCGCCAGCGCCAATATCGGCGCGGCGACCGGCGCGGCCGGATGGATGATCGTTTCAGGGTGCGTGTCGTCGAAGTCGAGCAGATTCGCCGAGATGGCATTGAGAAACGACGCGCACAGCGCGTCCATGGACTGCGAATGGCCGATGATTGTCGATGTCGCGGCGCCGCTGAACGGCGACAGCGTGCGCATCGCGGCCGTGACCACCGGATCGCGTGCGGAGCCGAGCGCGGTCGCAAAGAAATTGAGGATCGATCGCCGCGCCTCAAGACTCTGCGCCTCCACGTCCGCCCACGACGAGGACGCGACGAAATCGGCGAGCGTCTTGCTCACACTCGGAATTGAATCTTGCGGCACGCGGGGCATCTTCCTCGTTTTCCCGGACCATATGACGATCCGCGGCAAACTGTCGACCCCAAATGTTATGCTTGACAGCTTGTCTGACAATCATAACAATCCGTCCCGTTGGCGCGGAGTCCCGCGACCACGACGACGGCTGCCGACAAGGCCGGCCGGCGATAGCGATTGACCAACGAGATCAAGAAGGCGCGCCCGTCACGGGATCGCGCGACAGGGAGTAGACGATGGCGGGAGAGATCCTCGGCGTAATCGGCACGGGCCGCATGGGCGGCCCCATGGCGGGGCGATTGATCGACGCGGGCTATTCGCTCGTCATATATGACACGCAGACCGAAGCGACCCAGCCGCTGGTCAAGCGCGGCGCCCAGCTTGGCAAATCGCCGGCCGATGTCGCCTCCCGCGCCGATATCGTGCTCGCCAGCCTGCCGACGCCCGACATCGTCAAGGCGGTCACACTCGGACAGGACGGCATCAGCAGCGGCAGCCGCGCCAAGATTGTCATCGATCTCTCGACCTCGGGTCCCGGCGCCGCGAAGATCGTTGCGGAAGGCCTGAAGGCCAAAGGCATGACGCTGGTCGATGCGCCCGTGAGCGGCGGCATCAAGGGCGCCGTCAACGGCACGCTGGCCGTGATGGTGTCCTGCCCGCAGGCGACCTACGAGACCGTGCAGCCGATCCTGAAGAATTTCGGCAAGCTGTTCTACACCGGCGACAAGCCCGGCGTGGCACAGACGGCCAAGCTCGCCAACAATCTGATGGCGGCCGCGGCGCTGGTGATCACGTCCGAAGCCGTCGCGATGGGCGTCAAGGGTGGCGTCAATGCCAAGGTGCTGATCGACATCATCAACGCCAGCAGCGGCCGCAACAGCGCCTCCGAAGACAAGTTCCCCCGCGCGGTGCTGCCCGGCACGTTCGATTTCGGCTTCGCCACCGGCCTCTCCTACAAGGACGTCCGGCTCTGCGTCGACGAGGCCGAGGCCATGGGCGTGCCGATGGTCTGCGGCGCGGTGGTGCGGCAGATGCTCGCGATCACCAACGCCAAGTACGGCGCCTCGTCCGACTTCACCTCGATCGCCAAGGTCCTCGAGGAGTGGGCCGGGGTCGAGATGCGCGGCTGATCACGCAAGCCTTCAGGGAGAGCGATTGCGATGACGATCGGCCCGACCGGATCAGGCAAGGTCTCGCTCGCGCGCCAGATGGCGCGGAGCGTGCTTGCGCTTGATCTTGGAGATTTCGGGCCGGAGGTCGTCGCGAAGGCAAAGCTCTGCCTGCTCGACTTCCTGTCCTGCGCCTTCGAGGCGGGCCAACATCCCTGGAGCCGTCAGGCGGTTGCGATCGCACAAGCCGGCGGCGCTGCAACGATCATCGGGACGTCAAAACTCTCCTCGTCGGCCGATGCCGCCTTTGCCAACGCCGTGATGGGGCATGGTCTCGTCCGCGAAGACATGCACGCGGCCAGCATCGCGCACCACGGCGTCGTGATCTGGCCGACGCTGCTCGCGCTGTCGGAGCAGACGCCGCTGCACGGAGCCAGGCTGCTCGCTGCCGCTATCATCGGCTATGAGACCGGCGCGCGGATCGGCCGCGCGCTGCTGACGTCCGATCTCGCACGGCTCTATCGCCCGACGGGGCTCGTGGCGCCGCCGGGCGCGGCGCTGGCGGGAAGCTTTGCGCTTGGCCTGTCCGAGGACCAAGCAACCAGCGCCGTCGCGATCGCGGCCAATACATCCAGCGGGCTGAACGAGTGGCCGCATGCCGGCGGCTCGGACATGTATTTTCATCCGGGTTTTGCAGCCAGCAACGCGATCAAGGCGGTCGGTCTTGCCGCTGCTGGTGCGTTCGGCTCGGAAACCATACTGGAGGGTGAAGCCGGCCTGTTCGCCGCCTATCGCCGCCAGGCCGCGCCCGACAGCATCACGCTCTTCCCCGAAGGCGAGAGCGAGATCATGGCCGTCTACAACAAGCCGGTCCCGGCCTGCAATTTCGCGCAGACCGCGGCCCAAGCAGCGCTTCGCGTCTCGCACGAGCTCGCCAGCACTGAGGAGATCGACCGCGTCATCATTCGCGCACCCGATGCCGCCGTTCGCTATCCCGGCTGCGACTCAATGGGGCCCTATCGCAACGCGCTTCAGGCCAAGATGAGCATTCCCTTCAGCGTTGCTGCGACGCTGACGCGGGGCGAGATCGAGGAAGAGAACTATTCCGAACTCGATGATGCCGACATCATTCGCCTGGTCGCGGTCACCGATCTCGGGGCAGATCCAGGCTTCACCGCCGCCTTCCCCGGCAAGCAGGGCGCAGAGGTGACCGTGCATCTGCGCGGCGGCCGGACCATCCGGCACGCTTTGCCCGACGTCATCGCCGCAACGCCTTCAGATATTCGTGCGCGCTTCCGCGCCGCCGCAACCAGAGTCCTTGGCGACGATCGCGCGCACCGGCTCGAGCAACTCATCGACGGCTGCGAGCAGCTCGGCAATGCCGGCGACATCGCAGCGCAGTGTCGTCTGGATGCGCCGGAACGAGTTTTACGATCGGCATCATAAGAAATGCCAAACAATACGGGGGAAACATGGTCGACCGGGAGACCAGCCTAGCAGTGCCGACGACGCACAATCGCCAGCAAGCCGGCGCTCGCGCCGCGCGGAGGCGGGGCTGATGGAAGGCTTCTTTCAAGCGCTCGCTGCGGGCCTTTTGATCGGCGCCGTCTACGGCCTGATGTGCGTCGGGCTCGGCCTGATCTTCGGCGTCATGCGCGTCATCAACTTCGCCCATGGCGATTTCATGATGCTCGGCATGTATGCCGCCTTCTATCTCTTCACCGCCGCCGGCATCCAGGCGCTGTTCGGCAACACGGTCGGGCCGTTCGTGGCTATCCTGCTGGCCGGCCCCGTGCTCGCCGTGTTCGGCTATTTCGTCCATCTGGCCCTGATCTCGCGCGTCTCGGGTACACGCACCGCCTCACTGGAAGGCGAAGGCCATTACGCCCAGCTCATCCTGACGCTCGGCATCGCGCTGATCCTGCAGAACGGCGGCCTCATCGTGTTCGGATCGGTGCTGGCCTCGATCCGCACGCCGCTGTCGAGCTCGGCCTGGGAGTTCGTTCCCTTCTTCGACATCAGCATCTTCCTCAACAAGGCGCGCAGCATCGACGCGATCGTTTCGCTCGCGATCATGATTCTGCTTTCGCTGCTGATCACGCGGACCCGGATCGGCAAGTCGCTCCGCGCCGCCGCCGACAATCCGACCGCCGCGACCTATATGGGCATCGACGTCGACCGCGCGCATCGCACCGCCTTCGCGCTCGGCTGCGGCATCACCGCGATTGCCGGCGGCCTGCTCGCGACCAACTATCCGTTCCACCCCTTCGTCGGCCTCGAATACGTGATCGTCATGTATGCCGGCGTCGTGCTCGGCGGCATGGGCAGCATCATCGGCGCCTTCTGGGGCGGCATGACGATCGGCCTCGTGCAGCAGATGTCGACGCTGATCCTGCCGACGCAATTGCAAAATGCCGCGATCTTCGCCGTGTTCCTCCTCATCATTTTCTTCCGTCCGCAAGGTTTCTTCGGGCGCATGGTCGAGAGGACGTGACCATGCTCCGGATGCGTTCACTGCTGCCTCCCCTGCTCTTCACGCTCGCTTACGCTGGGATCTCACTCGGCGTCACCAACTCCTACTACCAGCTCATCCTGACGCTGGTGCCGGTGTGGGCGGTGTTCGGCCTGTCCTGGAATCTGCTCAGCGGCTACACCGGGCTGATCTCGTTCGGCCACGCAGCCTTCTTCGGCATCGGCGCCTATGCGACCGCGCTCGGGCAGATTTATTTCGATATCTCCCCCTGGCTGCTGATCCCGGTCGCCGCCATGCTCGGCGGCATCGCCGGGCTGCTGATCGGATTTCCGACCTTCCGCCTCCAGGGCCACTACTTTGCGCTCGCGATGCTCGCCTACCCGCTCGCTATTCTCTACGTGTTCGAGTGGCTCGGCTTCCAGGAGGTGACGCTTCCGATCAAGCGCGACGCGCCGATCGCCTATATGCAGTTCTCCGATCCCCACATCTACACGCTGCTGGGGCTGGCCATCATGCTTGCCACCATCGTGCTGACGCAGGTGATCGAGCGATCCCGCTTCGGCATGGCGCTGCTCGCGATCAAGCAGAACGAGGCTGCGGCGGAAGCGGCCGGAATCAACACGCTGGCCTGGAAGCTGCGCGCGATCACGCTGAGCGGCGCGATCGCCGCCGCCATCGGCGGGTTCTATGTGCAGGTGCTGCTGGTCGTGACCCCGCAGTCGGTGTTCGGCATGCTGGTGTCGGCACAGGCGCTCACGGTCGCGATGTTCGGCGGCGTCGGCACGGTCTGGGGGCCGGTCATCGGCTCCGTGATCCTGATCCCACTCGCCGAGATCCTGCACGCAGAGGCCGGTGCGCGCATCCCCGGCATTCAGGGCGTCATCTTCGGCCTGGCGATCGTCTGTGTCATCTTGCTCGCGCCGGAAGGCCTGTTCTGGAAACTGCGCGATCTCCTGCGCAAGCGAAATGCATCCAAGGCAACGGCTAGCGACACTCCGGAAACGGCGGTCGCCAACGTCACGGCGCTGAAGCCCGCCGCGCGGCAGCGTGCGGCCACTGGCGAGGTGATGCTCGAGG
This sequence comes from Bradyrhizobium sp. LA6.8, assembly GCF_040547935.1. Taxonomy (NCBI): domain Bacteria; kingdom Pseudomonadati; phylum Pseudomonadota; class Alphaproteobacteria; order Hyphomicrobiales; family Nitrobacteraceae; genus Bradyrhizobium; species Bradyrhizobium sp. LA6.8. The sequence continues at coordinate 538,661 of NZ_JBEPQQ010000001.1, read as the reverse complement.
TTCGCAATCTCTCGCGCTCCTTCGGCGGCCTCAAAGCCGTTCAGGACGTCAGTTTCAAGCTGCACAAGAACGAGATCCTCGGCATCATCGGCCCGAACGGCGCCGGCAAGACCACGCTGTTCAACCTCCTCAACGGTTTTCTGAAGCCGAGCGAGGGCGAGGTGCTGATCGACGGCCGCAACATGTCCGGCCAACGGCCGCACGTGATCTGCGAGGCCGGCATCGGGCGAACTTTCCAGGTCATGCGCCCATTCCTGCGCATGTCGATCCTCGACAACGTCGTGGTGGGGGCCTATGTGCGCGCCCGCTCCGACGCAGAGGCACGCAAGCTTGCCGCCGACGCGGTCGCCCGCGTCGGGCTCTCCGCCGTGGCTAACCGTGTCGCCGGCGAACTCTCGACCAAGGAGCTGCGGCTGATGGAGCTCGCCCGCGCGATCGCCGGCCAGCCCCGCATCCTGCTGCTCGACGAGACGCTTGCGGGCCTCGGCCACGGCGAAGCGGACGAGGTCGTCGCCGTGATCCAGCAGCTCGCACGCGACGGCATGACCATCGCCATCATCGAGCACACCATGCAGGCGATGGTCCGCCTGGTCGACAGATTCCTCGTGCTCGACCATGGCGCCGTCATCACCGAGGGCCTGCCCGAAGTGGTGACGCGCGACAACCGGGTGATCGAGGCCTATCTCGGCAAGAAGTGGGCGGGCCATGCTGCGAATTGAGGGATTAAGCGCGGGCTATTCGGCCAAGCCCGTCCTGAACGACGTGTCGATCAATGTCGGCGCGGGCCAGTTCGTCGCGATCGTCGGGCCCAACGGCGCCGGCAAGACGACGCTATTCAAGACGATCTCCGGCATCGTGAAGCCGAGCGGCGGGGCAATTACGTTCGACGGCGTCGATCTCCTCGCAGTGCCGCCGCCGCAGCGCGCCCATCTCGGCATCGCCCATGTCCCCGAGGGCCGCCAGGTCTTCCCGTCGCTGACGGTGATGGAGAACCTCGAAATGGGCGCGATGACCGAAAGCGGCCGGCGCGACTGGCAGGCCAATATCGAGCGCATCTTCGAATGGCTGCCGGTGCTGAAGGAACGCCGCAACCAGTTCGCGGGCACGATGTCCGGCGGACAGCAGCAGATGCTCGCGATCGGCCGCGGCCTCGCCTCCTCGCCGAAGCTGTTGATGCTGGACGAGCCCTCGATGGGTCTCGCGCCGTCGACAGCGGACTTCATATTCGAACGGCTGATCGATATCCGGCGTCAGTCCGGGCTGACCATGCTGCTGGTCGAGCAGCGCGTCGCGGAAGCGCTGGAGTCAGCCGACCACGGCTATGTCCTCGAAGCCGGACACGTCGTGCTCGAAGGCAACAACGATACGCTGCGCGCCGATGATCGCGTGCGCAAAGCCTATCTCGGCATGTGACGAACAAAAAACAAAGAGCAGGGAGACAACAAGATGAACAAGACATCGAAGGGCAGGATATCAAAAGGACTGACGCGCCGGACCGTGCTGTCGGGTGCCGCCGCCGTCGGCCTCGCCGGCGTGGCACGTGCGCAGGCGCCGGCCGAGGTCAAGGTCGGATTGATCGTCCCGCTGTCGGGCATCTACACCCGCCCCGGCCAGGTGATGAAAATGGGCGCCGAGATGGGCATCGAGCACATCAACGCGCAAGGAGGCATCAAGGCGCTCGGCGGCGCCAAGCTGAAGCTGGTGGTGATCGACTGCGGCGACACCACCGAGAAGGCCAAGAACGCGGCGCAACGCATGGTAGCGCAGGAACCCGATCTCGTCGCCGCCACCGGCTCTTATCTGTCGTCCTTCACCCTCGCCGTCACCGAGGTCACCGAGCGCGCCGAACTGCCGGTGCTGACACTGTCCTATTCGGACCTGCTGACCGACCGCGGCTTCAAATACATCTTCCAGACCGCCGCGACCGCGAGCCGTCAGTCCGAGCTCGGCCTGCCGACGCTGATGAAGCTCGCCGAGAACGCGTCGGGCAAGAAGCCCAAGACCGTGGCGATGCTGATGGACAACACCGCGACATCCGTCGCCACCGCCAAGGCACTCAAGGAAAAGCTGCTCGCACAGGAAGGCCTCCAGCTTGTCGTCGAGGAAGTCTGGACCCCGCCGCTGTCGGATGCCACCCCGCTGATCCAGAAGGTCCGCTCGACCAAGCCCGATCTGCTCCTGTTCATGCCGAATGCAGTGTCGGACGCCAAGCTGGGGTTGGAGAAGATCAGCGAGTTCGGCCTCGGCCAGGGCAAGATCCCGACGGTGTCCTTCAGCATCACCATCGCCGAGCCGGACATGCTCCAGAGCGTGAGCCCGGAGACCGTGCAGGGCATCATGACCATCGTCGCCAACTGGGGCTCGAAAGGCCACGAAGCCCTGATCGCCGAGCTCAAGGCCAAATACAAGGAGCCCTGGATGACGCAGAACGTCATCTCGACCTATGGCGACATGTGGCTGATGAAGGAAGCGCTGGAGAAGGCCGGCAAGGCGGACCGCAACTCGGTCGCGCAGGCGTTCCGCACCATGGATGCCGGCCCGTCGAAATACTATCCGGGCGGCCAGCTCAAATTCGACGAGAAGGGCCGCCGCGTCGGCGCCGGCGTCGTCATCGTGCAATGGCAATCGGGCGTGCCTGTCACCGTCTATCCGCCCGATCTCGCGCAAGCAGAGCCGTTCTGGCCGAAGAAATCCTAAGCGCCGCGCGATTTTTCAGGGAGGAGAATTGTCATGACTGCAAAAAGCAAGTTCACGATCTCGCGGCGAACGCTATTGGCCGGCGCGTCCGGCACGCTGATCGCATCCCGCGCCTGGGCGCAGCAACCTTCAGAGGTGAAGGTCGGCCTGCTGGTGCCGATCTCCGGCCTCTACGCGCGTCCGGGAACGGTGATGCGTGAGGGCGCCGAGATGGCGGTCGACCACATCAACGCGCAAGGCGGCATCAAGGCCCTCGGCGGCGCCAAGCTGAAGCTGGTCGTGCTCGATTCCGGCGACACCACGGAAAAGGCCAAGAACGCCGCCCAGCGCATGGTCGCGCAGGAGACCGATCTGGTTGCTGCCAGCGGCGCATACCTGTCCTCGTTCACGCTCGCGGTGACCGAAGTCACCGAGCGCGCCAGCCTGCCCGTCCTCACCCTCTCCTATTCCGACCTGATCACCGACCGCGGATTCAAATACGTGTTCCAGACCGCGGCCACCGCAGGCTCGCAGGCACGGCAGGCGTTGCCCCAGATCATCAAGCTAGCGGAGACGGCCTCAGGCAAGCGGCCGAAGACGGTCGCGATCCTGACCGACAACACGGGGGCCTCGATCGCTTCCGCAAAGGCGATGCGCGAGGGCCTGCTGGCGGAGAACCAGTTGCAGCTGATCGTCGACGAGACGTTCACGCCGCCGCTGGCTGATGCGACGTCGCTGGTGCAGAAAATCCGTTCGGCCAAGCCCGATCTGCTGTTCTTCCTGCCGACGGTGATCTCGGACGCGAAACTGCTGCTCGAGAAGATGAACGAGTTCGGCCTCGGCCAGGGCAAGATTCCGACCATCTCGTTCGGCATCGCGATCGCCGAGCCCGACATGCTGCAAACCGTCAGCCCCGAACTGCTCCAGGGCGTGCTGACCTGCGTCGCAAGCTGGGGCGCCAAGGGCCACGAGGCGCTGATCGCGGAATTGAAGACCCGCTACAAGGAGCCGTGGATGACGCAGAACGCGATCTCCACCTATGGCGATATGTGGGTGATCAAGGACGCGCTAGAGAAGGCCGGCAAGGCCGACCGCGTTGCCGTCGGCGAGGCGCTGCGCACCATGGATGCCGGCCCCTCGAAATACTATCCGCTGGGCGAGATCAAGTTCGACGAGAAGGGCCGCCGCGTCGGCGCCGGCATGACCATCGTGCAGTGGCAGTCCGGCGTGCCGGTGACGGTGTTCCCGCCCCAGCTCGCGCTGGCGCAGCCGTTCTGGCCCAAAAACTGACCTGAGAACTGACAACGCCCGAAAGAAAAACGGAGAACAAGATGGACAAGGCGACCTACGACCGCGGGCTCGAAATCCGCAAGAGCGTGCTCGGCAACGAGTTCGTCGACAAGGCGATCGCATCCGCGGACGAGTTCAATCGTCCGATGCAGGACCTCACCACGGAATATTGCTGGGGCTACGTCTGGGGGCGCGAAGGCCTCACGCGCAAGACCCGCAGCTTCCTCAATCTGGCGATGCTTTGTGCGCTCAACCGCCCGCACGAGCTGAAGACGCATGTCCGCGGCGCGCTCGCCAACGGCGCCACCAAGGAGGAGATCCGCGAGGTCTTCATGCAGGTCGCGATCTATTGCGGCGTGCCGGCCGGCGTGGATGCGTTCCGGAACGCGAAGGAAGTCTTCGCCGAGCTCGACAAGAAATAACGGAGCGTGACGACGATGAAGGGCAAATGGGCACTCGTGACCGGTGCGACCGCGGGCCTTGGCCTCGCCGTCGCGGAAGGCCTTGCCGGCGCGGGCGCCAATATCGTCCTTCATGATCTCGTCGCGCCGAAGCAGGCCGCGGATGACCTCCGCGCCCGCTTCGGCGTCGAGGTCGTCTCGGCCGGCGCCGATCTCGCCCAGCGCGAGGCGATCGAGGCCATGATGGCCGATCTGCTCGACCGCTGCGGCGCCATCGACATCCTCGTCAACAACGCCGTGGTCAGGCATTTCTCCGCCATCGAGCAGTTTCCGCCCGATCGCTGGGAGCAGGCGCTGGCCGTCAACCTGTCGGCGCCGTTCCATTTGATCCGCCTGGCGCTGCCAGCCATGAAGCAGCGCGGCTGGGGCCGGATCATCAACATGGGCTCGATCTATTCCAGCCGCGCGGTCGAGGATCGCATCGACTACGTCACCACCAAGACTGCGATCCTCGGCATGACCCGTGCGGTGGCAATCGAGACGGCGCGGAGCGGCATCACCTGCAACACGCTCTGCCCCGGCACCCTGCCGACGCCCGCCATCCTCAACAAGATCGCAACGATCGCGTCGAACAGCGACCGTCCGGTCGACGACGTGACCAAGGAATATCTCGGCGAGCGCCAGCCGACGCAGCGGTTCATCGAAATGAATGCGGTCGCCGCCATGGTCGTCTTTCTCTGTGGGCCCGCGGCAAACGATATCACTGGCGCCAGCCTGCCGATCGACGGCGGCTGGTCGGTCGCATGAAAGCATTGGGAGTGTTGCGATGACTGAACAATCGGGCCAGAGTGTCGTGCTGACGGGTGCCGCGGGCGGCATGGGACGCGCCATCACCAAGGCCTTGCTGGAAAGCGGCCGCCGCGTCGTGCTGGTCGATCGCGACGCCAAGGCGCTTGAGGAACTCGCGTCCACGGCGGGCAACGCGGTGTTTCCGATCCAGCTCGACATTAGCAATGGGCAGGCCGTAGATCGCCTGCCGGACGCCATTCCCGCGCAGTTCAAGCCGGTCGACGTCCTCATCAACAACGCCGGGCACGATATCGGCGGGCGGACGCGGTTCGATGCCGGCTCCGCCGACGACTGGTCCAACATCATCCAGACCAATCTGATCGGCCTGATGCGCGTCACCCGCGCGATCCTGCCCGACATGGTCAGGCGCAACGCCGGCCATGTCGTCAACATCAGCTCCATCAACGCCGTCCGCATCGTCCCCGATATGGCCGCCTACAGCACCAGCAAGGCGGGCGTGCACATGTTCACCGAGACGCTGCGGGGCGAGCTGGCGGAAACCGCGATCCGGGTCACCGAACTCCAGCCAGGCCTGACCCGGACCAACATCATCCTGACCCGCTACCGCGGCGACAGGCAGAAGGAAAAGGACTATTTCGACCAGTTCAGGATGGCGCTCGAGCCTGCCGATATTGCCCGCTCGATCGTCTTCGCCCTGGACCAGCCCGCGCACGTTCAAATTGCCGAAATGATGATTCTGCCTGTAAACCGGTACTGACTTTTCCCAACCAGGGTCCGGACATGGAAAGACGTAGCGAATTGCAGTCGACACTCCGCATCGAGGACGTCCCGACCGTCCGGGCGATGGTCGCGCAAAAGCTGCGCGAGGCGATCATGTCCGGAACACTCAAACCGGGCCAGCGCCTGGTCGAGCGCGAGCTCTGCGAGATGATGGGCGTCAGCCGCCCCTCGATCCGCGAAGCCCTGCGCGCCCTCGAAGCCGACGGCCTCGTCAACATCGTCCCGCACCGCGGCCCCGTGGTCTCCACGATCAGCCTCGAAGAAGCCCGGCAGCTCTACGCGGCGCGCGCGGTGCTCGAAGGATTCGCCGGCCGCGAATGCGCCAGACTCCACGATCCGGAAGTGGCTCGGCGGATCGGGGAAGCCCTGACGCGGCTGAAGGCGGCAGCGGCCAAGCAGGATCTCGTCGGAAGCCTCGAAGCCAAGACCGACTTCTACGCCGCGCTGATCGGCGGCTGCCGCAACGCCTTCATCGAGCGCATGCTCAAGCCGCTGCACGACCGGATCCAACTGCTGCGGATCACGTCGATGTCGCAGCCGAAACGGATCAACAAGAGCCTGCGCGAGGTCACCGCGATCTGGCGCGCGATCCAGAACGGCGATCCAGATCTCGCCGAGCGCTGCTGCGTCGATCACATCAATGCGGCTGCGGTGGCCGCGCTCGACATGATTGAACGAAACGCCGCCAAGGAGGCGGCGCCTTCCGACGACTAGAAAAACAAGAATTCAGGGAGTGTTCGATGTTGTCTCTGGTACGATCGCTGATCCTGTGTCTCCTGCTCTTGCCCTGCGGCGCGGCAATCGCAGACGACTACCCCACCCGCCCGGTCACGATGATCGTGCCGTTCTCCGCCGGCGGCCCCGGCGACGTCATCGCGCGAATTCTCGGCAACGCCATGAGCGCGACGCTGAAGCAGTCCATCGTCATCGAGAATGTCGTCGGTGCCGGCGGCACACTCGGCACCAACCGCGTCGCCAAGGCGGCGCCTGATGGCTACACGCTGCTCCTGATGCATGTCGGCCAGGCCACCGCGCCCGCGCTCTACGCAAAACTGCCGTTCGATCCCGTCGGCGACTTCGCCATGATCGGGCTCGTCACGGACGTACCAATGATCCTGGTGGCCCGGCCGAATTTCCCGGCCAAGGATCTCGGCGAGATGATCGCGCGCATCCGCAGCGAGGGCGACAAGATGACTTTCGGCAATGTCGGTCTCGGCTCAGCCTCGCAGCTCTGCGGCCTGATGTTCATGAGCACCACCGATACGAAACTCTCGCAAATCTACTACAAGGGCGGCGGGCCCGCGCTGAACGACGTCATCGCCGGCCATATCGACGTCTATTGCGATCCCGCGACGGGACCGACACCCTATATCCAGTCGAACACGATCAAGGGCTACGCGATCACCAGCAAGACGCGCGTCGCGACACTGCCTGGCGTGCCGACCTCGGCCGAGGCCGGCGTTCCCGAATTCGATGTGACGACCTGGTATGGCCTCTACGCGCCGCGCGGCACGCCGAAGCCCGTGGTCGACCAGCTCGTCGGCGCGCTGCAGACGGCGCTCAAAGACCCTGCGTTGATCAGCCGCTTTGCCGAGCTCAGCATGGCTCCGGTCGAGGCCGAGCGCGCGACGCCGGCTGCGCTTGAAGCCTTCCTGAAGGCGGAGATCGCCAAATGGGGGCGGATCATCAAGGCAGCCGGAATCGAGCCGCAGTAGGTCCCGCCTGCTTCACTCGTCCAGAAGCTCCAGGAATTCCTCGATCCGGCCGAACGGGTCCGCGTGCCCGCGGGCGGCGCAGACGACGCGATCGCCGTCGCGCTGGAGCGATCGCGCTCTGGATTTCCGCAGCCGTCCGGGGAGGAAAGTCGCGGCGACGGCCTCGGGCCCGACATCGAGCCTGACGATACCACGCCGCTTGCAATCGATCCGGAGCCTGGCGGCCGCAAAGAAATCGCGCGCCTCCGGCGGGAGCCTGCCGAAACGGCGCGAGGTCTCCTCCTCCAGGTCTTCCAGATCGTCGTCGCTCCGGCATCTCGCGGCGCGGCCATAGATCTCGAGCCGCATTGCTTCCGATTGCACATAGCCTTCAGGCAACATGTCGCCGACAGGCAGATTGAGATCCGGCACCCACAGAAAGGCGCCCGAGTCGTTCACTCTTTCCGAGGCGAGCTTCAGGAGATGACTGTAGAGCACCGGCCCGAACACCTGCACGTGCCCAGACTGCTGTTCGGAAAACAGATCGCCGGCGCCCCTGAGGTCCAGGTCGCGCTCGCTGATGGCAAAGCCGGCGCCGGGCTTGCTGAACTCCTCGAGGACGGCCAAACGCTTCTCGGACTGTTCCGAGGTCGACTCCGTCAGCAGATAGGCGAAGGCGCGCGTTCCGCCGCGTCCCACCCGCCCCCTGAGCTGATGGAGCTGTGCGAGGCCGAACTTTTCGGGCCAGCACACCACGATGGTGTTCGCGCGCGGGATATCGAGACCGCTTTCCACGATGTTGGTCGCCAGGAGGACGTCCGCCTCGCCATCGACGAAACTCATCATGCGGTCGTCGAGGTCGTCGACGGGCATCTTGCCATGAAGGCAGACGATGCGGAGGTCGGGCGCCAATGATTGCACGCGCGCCAGCATCGGCTCGAGGTCCTGGATGCGCGGGCAGATCAGAAAACTCTGTCCGTGCCGCCGCCGCTCGCGAAGCAATGCTCCGGCAATGGCCGCATCCGAAAGCGGAGCGATCTTGGTCACGATCGGAAGCCGGTGAACCGGCGGCGTTGCGATCACGCTGAGATCCCGGAAACCCGCAAGACCAGCAGCGAGCGTGCGCGGGATGGGCGTCGCGCTCATCCAGAGCGTATGGGCATTCTTTGCCAGCCCAGAAAGCTTCGCCTTCTCGGCCGCTCCGAAGTGCTGCTCTTCGTCGATGATGACGAGGCCAAGATCGGCGAACTTCACATCCTTTGCAGAGAGCGCCTGCGTGCCGACAACGACTTTCAGCCTGCCGCTTCGCAGGCCCTCCTTGATCCCTCGCGTCTCCGGGCCGGAGGTCGCTCGCGACAGGCTTCCGACATCGATACCGAGAGGACCGAAGCGCTTGCGGAAGGTTTCGACATGCTGCCGCGCCAGGACCGTGGTCGGCACCGCGATCGCCACCTGTTTCCCGGACAGCGCCACGGCGGCTGCCGCGCGCAACGCGACCTCGGTCTTTCCAAACCCGACGTCGCCGCACACCACCCTGTCCATGGGATGACCTGCCGCGAGATCATCGAGCACGTCCTGAATGGCCTTCGCCTGATCGACGGTCGGGAAATACGGAAAACGCGCAACGAACCTTTCATAGAGCGGCCCGGGTGCGACCAGTTTCGGCGCGCGGCGGCGGTGGCGCTGGCTGATGTGCTTTGCGAGCGCCTTGGCGGCGACCTGAATCTCCGCCTCGGCCTCGGTCCGCCGCGCCCACCATGTGCTTCCGTCCGCCTTGTCCCGCGCCAGCTTGCCGGGCTCGGCCGCATACGGCCAGATCAAGGCAAGATCGGCCGGCGGCACGAGAACGGCGTTGTCTCCCGCGAACGCAAGCCTGACCATCTCGCGCCGCGATCCCGTCCCCATGGCGAGGGTCTGCAAGCCGTCGAGCAGAGCGAGTCCGCGCTGCAAATGGACCACCGCCGCGCCGCGTTCCGGAACGTCCGGATGGTCGAATGCGGCCGTCCACGCTCTCGCCATGGGCTGTGGATGATGGGCTCTGCTGCCGAGCACGTCGGACGCGGTGACGATGACGAGAGGCTTGCGGCCGGCCCCGACGAAGCCGGCATCGAAGTCGGCAAGGAACGCTGTTTCGCGCTCCCGTCCCTCTGTCGCCTCGCTCCAATCGGCGCAGCGCTCCGCCTTGATGCCGCTCATCCGCTCCATTGCGCGAAGGTCATCCTCGACGGCCGCGACGAACAGCACCCGCGACCCGGCGCGTTGCATGTCGTCAATAAATGCGCGGAGGATCTTTCTTGGCGAAGAGGCCTTCGAGAAATCGGGCGTCGGCGTGAAGGCCGATTTTTGCGGAAGCACGCTGATGCTCTTCTTCAGCCGCTTCCAGTCCGCCCATCCGAGATACTCGCGCTCCGCATCCCTGCGGCCAGCGGCCTCCTCGATGGTGCCCAGCCAGATATCGGCGTGGCCCGGTACGCCGGCATCCACGATCCACCGCGCGCGAGCGCAATAATCCGGCAGCGTCGCCCGCTGTCCGCGCTTGCCTCCGAGCGCAATCTGTTCGGACATCGGATCGATCAGCAATTCCCTGGTCTCGTAGACGACCTCATGCTCGACCGGATCGACGGCAACGATCTTACGGATAACACCGTCGGAATGTTCGATCCTGAAAGGACCAAGTGCGCCCGCGGGAAACACCTCGAACGTCTTGCCGTGGAACAGGACGCCACCCGGATATTCCGCCTCTTCGTCGAGGTCGTAGCCGAGCGCATCCAGACGGCGTTCCAGCTCGGCCTCCGAATAGGCCGCGCCCACTTTCAGGCTGAGGCTGGTCTTTGACCAGCTCGCCGGCAGCGGCAGCCGCTCCATGATGGCCTCTGCGGTCGATACGAGGAAGACCGGCTTCCTTGCCTTGGCGAGGCGCCGCAACACCGAGCTCCGCCTGCCTGCGATCTCGCGCGACGGCTCCAGACCATCGAATGGCAGATTGTTCAGTCGCGGGAACACCAGCACGTCGACCGAAGGGTCGAGCGCGTGGATCACGCCGCCCAGCCGCTCCGCCCTGTTCTCATTGTCGCAGAGGAAGACGAGGCCGTCGCGGCCGGACTTCTCCCACTGCTCGCGCAGATGCAGCGCCAGCATGCCGAGCGGCGATGTGGACGAGACCGCAGAACGCGACGCGCTCTTGCCTTTCGAGCCTTTGCTCTCTGTGCTCTTCGAACCCTTGCTCTTTGAACCCTTGCTCTTCGAGCTCTTGGTCTTCGGGCTCTCGCCTTTCGAGCTTTTGGCCTTGGTCTTTTTCGCGCCGGTCGCGGCCCGGGCTTTTTTGGTGGACGCCAATGTGTATCCAACTTTGTTTCAGAAATAGAGTCGCGCGCCGACGAGCCCTGCCGTAGAGCTCGGTCGACAACGCGGACTGGGCCTAAGCGCCCAAGCACGTCATTACAATTTCACGATTGCGTTGGAAAGCACGGATGCAAGCCCGGGAGGCCGCTTGCACGGCAAAATAAGGCCTACTGCAGGACCTTCGGCAGCACCACGACCACGTCGACGCTCTGCCCGAGGACTTGAGTCGCAACCACCGCGAGGTGATGCGAGAACTCGTCCTCGATCTCGCTCGCGCAGTCTTCGTCCCTGGCAATGGCGAACAGCAGATTGCCGTCGATCTCGTCGAATCGGATGCCGGCGAAGATGCGATCGAACGTCTCGGCGCCCGCGATGCCCGCGATTCGCGCCTGGATGGCTTGGTCTTCGATGAGGGACAGTTTCATCATAATCGGGAACATGGGGGCGCACCTCCCAAATGCAAGAGCAGAAGCGTGCTGGCGCGACCCGCCGGGCGAACTATATTAATCGTGTTGTCCCGCCTGCCCCCGTCTGCCCTTGAGGAAACTCTTGATTCTCTTCCTGCTGCTGGTCTCCGTGCCGATAGGACTGTCGGCCGGACGCTATTATCTGTTCGGCGATGGCCGGGGCAATTGGCAGACGGCGGATCGCTCGAGCGCCGGCCTGTTGCCGCCGGCATCGGCCAATCCGGACGCGCTGATCCGGGTCTTTGCCGCGCGCACGGTGCGGTGGCGCAGCATTTTCGCCGTCCACAGCTGGATCGTCGTCAAGGAGAAAGGTGCCAGCACCTACAGCCGATACGACTACACGGCGTGGGGCGACCCGATCCGGAGCAACGGATTTGCACCCGACGGCCGCTGGTTCGGCGCCATGCCCGAAACCGTCGTGGCGGTCGACGGCGCGCGGGCCGAAGCGCTGATCCCCAAGATCCGCCACGTCGTCGAGACCTACAAGTTCCGCGCCTACGGCGATTACAGCGCCTGGCCCGGACCGAATTCCAACACCTTCGTGCAGGCGGCGCTGGACGCCGTTCCCGAGCTTCGTGCCGTCCTTCCACCCACCGCGGTCGGCAAGGACTATCCGTACAGCGGACGCTGGGCCGGCATCACCCCTTCCCGCACCGGCGCCTACGCCTCGCTGTCGGGTTACCTCGGCATGACGGTCGGCTGGGTCGAAGGGTTCGAGATCAATTTCTTCGGCGCGGTGCTGGGCATCGACATCCGGCGGCCGGCGCTCAAGCTCCCCGGCATCGGCCGCCTGGGCGTCGCCGCCGGCCTGTAGAGCGCCTGCCGACGCCTCGCCAAACAAAAAACTGAAAAACAACCCCATGCACAGTAGAACCGCCCTTGGCCGGTCGGTCGCGGTGGCGCGGCTTAAGTCGAGATGAGGCTTGGGTGAATTGCCTTGCGCGCGCTGAACGAGAGGCATCTCTCCTGCAACGCACGTTGAGCTGCTCGACGAGCCCGATGTCTTCAGACGCCGGTCATTTGACTCGTCGGGCAAAACACCGGCAAAATTGCATCGTGGCAATCAGGCTATGGATACGCTCGACCAGGCCGACCATGGGTCCAGCAAGCCGCCTCCTTGGATCCTAGCCCCCAAGCGCCGGAATATTTTCGCGAAAGATGATCTCGCTACGCGGCGCCTCGATGCCGTGCATGGCGCTGCGGCCGGCGCGCAGATTGTCGAAGATGCCGACACAGCTCATCATCGTGTTGAGCTGATTTTGAGTGATGACGGCATCCATCGTCCCATCGAGCAGAAAGCCGCGCGTATCCGAGGTCAGACCATGGCCAATGAAGACCACGTCACGCGCCCGGTTCATTTCGTTCAGGGCGCGAGCGACACCATCGGCGGCGCCGCCGATGTTGTAGATTCCGGCAAGATCCGGATGCTGGCCCAGCAGCATGCGCGTCTGGCGATAGTTGCGGTCGGCGTCATCATGGCCTTCGCGCAGGCCCACGACCTTGATGGCCGGGAATAGTTCTTCGAAGACGTGCAGAAAGCCCATTTCGCGTTCTTCGTGCGCGCGGTAGCTGCGGCTGCCCGCGATCATCGCGACCTTGGCCGGACGCTCGCCCAGAAAGCGCGCGATCAGATAGCCGGCAGTGCGTCCGATCGAGCGATTGTCCAGTCCGATATAGGCCGCGCGGCGCGCGTTCAGGATATCCGAGATCAGCGTCACCGTCGGCACGCCGTGCTCCGCTAATCGGTCGACGGCTTCCCTCACGACGGGATGCTCGAGCGCCATGAAGGCGATGCCGTCGGCCTTGTCGCGGGCCCGCCAGAGCTGACGTGCCAGCAGGTCGGGATTGAAGCCCTTGATGGTGTCGACCTGACAATGGACGTTGAAGGGCGCGAGCCGGCCGTCGGAATGCGCGATCAGCTGCCCGAGCGTGGACAGGAAGCGGTTGGTGCCGGCCGGCAGCAGGAACAGCAGCCGCATCGGCTTGGGCCGCATCGCCGCCAGGATGTTCTCGGCCGGCATGTAGTCGAGCTCGGACGCAGCGGCGAGTACCCGCTGCTGCGTAATCGCCCGCACACCGGGCCGGCGATTCAGCACGCGGTCGACCGTCGCCGTGGAGACGCCGGCCCGGCGCGCCACGTCAACGATGCGGCTCAGCGAAGGAGCCACTGGTCTATTCATTCCGGGGCCCAATCGTCGAATACATCAAAAACCATCATCTTTATCGTTTGACATGCTAGCTCAAAGTCGCAATTTTCGCATCAACATTGTCGCAGAAACATCAAATAACATCAAATCGCTGTTGGAGGAGAAGCCCATGTCCCTGACCCGTCGGCGCGCCCTGCAAGCCCTGTCCGTCCTCCCCGCCGCGGGCCTGATCGGCGGTCTCTCGCGCCCGGCCCGGGCGGCCGAGTTCTCGCTGAAATACGGCAACAACCTGCCGCTGACGCACCCCCTCAACATCCGCGCCCAGGAAGCCGCCGACCGCGTCGCCAAGGAGAGCAATGGCCGGGTCGAGATCGCCATCTTCCCGAACAACCAGCTCGGCGGCGACACCGACATGCTCGCCCAGGTGCGCAACGGCGCGCTGAACTTCTTTACGCCCTCCGCGCTCGTGGTCGCGACCCTAGTGCCGATCGCCGCGATCAATGCGGTCGGCTTTGCCTTTGCCGATTACGATCAGGTCTGGAAAGCGATGGACGGCGGGCTCGGCGCGCATATCCGTGCCGCCATGGCCAAGGTCGGCCTCCATACGTTCGAGAAGATGTGGGACAACGGCTTCCGCCAGATCACCAGCGGCGCCAAGCCGATCGAGAGCGCCAAGGACATGGACGGCCTCAAGATCCGCGTGCCCGTGTCTCCGCTCAGCATCTCCATGTTCAAGGCGCTCTCGTCCTCGCCGACCAGCCTGCAATTCAGCGAGGTCTATTCGTCGCTCCAGACACGCATTGTCGACGCGCAGGAAAATCCGCTGCCGATCATCCAGGTGGCGAAGCTCTACGAGGTGCAGAAGTACTGCGCGATCAGCAACCACATCTGGGACGGCTTCTGGTTCATCGCCAACGCCCGCGCCTTCAACGCCCTTCCCGCCGATCTCAGGACCATCGTCAGCAACGCCATCAACGATGCCGGCTTGAAGCAGCGCGAGGACATCAAGACGTTCAATGCGACCGTGCAGGCCGATCTCCAGAGCAATGGAATGAAATTCACCACGCCTTCACCGGACTCGTTCCGCGCAAAACTGCGCGACTCCGGCTTCTACGGCGAATGGAAGGGCCGCTTCGGCGACGAAGCCTGGGCGCTGCTCGAAGGCGCCGTCGGCAAGCTGGCCTGAGCGCGATGACGATCGCAGAGCATCAGATGACGGACTATCTGGCGGCGGCCGGCCACCCTGCTTCCGCTGCGGGCACGCGCAAGCTTGCGAGCGCCTTTGGCACCGTCGACCGCTGGCTCGGTGCGGTGGTCGAGACCGCCGCGGCAGCTGTCGTGCTGGTCGAGATCGGCATCATGCTCGCCGGCGTCATCATGCGATACGTCTTCCACAGCCCGCTGATCTGGTCGGACGAACTGGCCTCGATCCTGTTTCTCTGGCTCTCGATGCTGGGCGCGGTGATCGCGCTGCGCCGAGGCGAGCACATGCGCATGACAGGGCTCGTCAGCCATGTCGGCCCGGGCGCACGCGCCTTTCTCGACACGATCGCGGCGGTGGCGCCGCTAGCCCTGCTGGCGCTGATCCTGCATCCCGCCTTCGATTATGCGAGCGAGGAACAAGTCATCGTCACCCCGGCGCTGGAGATCAGCAATGCCTGGCGCGCAGCCGCAATTCCCGTCGGGATGACCCTGATGGCCGTCGTCGCCGCGATCCGGCTCGCGACGCATCACCGCCCCGCGTTGATCGTCGCGGCCCTCATCACCATCGCCGTCCTGATTGCCGCATTCTGGCTTGCCGGACCGCTGCTCGCCCCGCTCGGACGCTACAACCTCATCATTTTCTTCGTCGGCGTGGTCGCGGCCAACGTGTTCGCCGGCGTACCGATCGCCTTCTCCTTTGCGCTCGCGACCTTCGGCTATCTGGCGCTGACAACCAGCGTACCGATGATGGTGATGGTCGGCCGTCTCGATGAGGGCATGTCGCACCTGATCCTGCTCGCGGTGCCGCTGTTCATTTTCCTCGGCGCGTTGATCGAAATGACCGGCATGGCGCGGGCCATGATCCAGTTTCTGGCAAGCCTGCTCGGACATGTCAGGGGCGGACTGTCCTACGTGCTGATCGGGGCCATGTATCTGGTCTCCGGCATCTCCGGCTCGAAGATCGCCGACATGGCCGCGATCGCGCCGGTGCTGCTGCCGGAAATGCAGCGGCGCGGCGCCAAGCCCGGCGACCTCGTCGCGCTGCTGTCGGCCACCGGCGCGCAGACCGAGACCATTCCGCCGAGCATCGTGCTGATCACCATCGGCTCGGTGACCGGTGTCTCGATCGCGGCGCTGTTCACGGGCGGGCTGCTGCCGGCCCTGGTCGTGGGCACCGCGCTCTGCGTGGTGGTGTGGCGACGCTACCGGAACGAGGATCTGAGCCATGTGCGGCGGGCCTCGAAGCGCGAGATCGCAAAGCTCACCATGATCGCTCTGCCCGCCATCCTGCTGCCCTTCGTGATCCGCACTGCCGTGGTCGAAGGTGTTGCCACTGCCACGGAGGTCTCGACCATCGGCATCGCCTACGCCGTGCTGATGGGCCTTGTGGTCTACCGCCAGTTTCCCTGGCGGCGGCTGAAATCCATGCTCGTCGAGACGGCCTCGCTGACGGGCGCAATCATCTTCATCATCGGCTGCGCCACGGCGATGGCCTGGGGACTGACGCAATCGGGCTTCTCGCAACAGCTGGCGAAGGCGATGGCGGCGATCCCCGGCGGCGCCTACGGCTTCCTCGCGATCTCGATTGTGGCCTTCGTCGTGCTCGGCAGCGTGCTCGAAGGCATTCCGGCCATCGTGCTGTTCGGCCCGCTGCTGTTTCCGATTGCCAAGCAGGCCGGCGTGCATGAAGTGCACTATGCGATGGTCGTGATCCTCGCGATGGGCATCGGCCTGTTCGCGCCGCCGTTCGGCGTCGGCTATTACGGCGCCTGCGCGATCAGCAAGATATCGCCGGACGAAGGCCTCAAGCACATCTGGGGCTATGTCGCGGCGCTCTTCATCGGCCTCGCCATCGTCGCGGCCGTGCCGTGGCTGTCGATCGGCTTCCTCAAATTCTGAAGATCATGGGAATCATGCAATGAGCCGTTTTTTTGGTGAGATCCGGCAAGCCGGCTACGTCGTTGACGACATCGAGAAGGCCATGGATTATTGGAGCCGCGAGCTCGGCATCGGGCCGTGGTTCTATAATCCGCGGGTTCCAATCGTGAACTACCACTATCGCGGCAAGGCCTATGAGCCGCACAATTCGGTGGCGCTGGCCAATTCCGGTCCGCTGCAGATGGAGCTGATCCAGATCCGCAACGATGCGCCGTCGATGTATGCCGACTTCCTGAAAGCCGGGCATAAGGGTCTGCAGCACGTCGCCTATTGGACCGAAGACTACGACGCCGATCTCTCCCGTCTCGAAGCCGAGGGTTTCAAGCCGGTCATGAGCGGCGAAGTCGGCGCGCGCGGTCGTTTCGTCTATTTCGACACGGAGTACCATCCGGGAACGGTGATCGAACTGTCTGAAGTCTCGGGACCCAAGGGCAAGATGTTCGATCTCATCCGCGCCGCCGCCAAGGGCTGGGACGGGCGCGACCCCGTGCGTCCCTTCCCCGATCTAACCAAGCTCTAGACTGTCTGCGCTCCCGTGATGCAAAATCCCGTTCGCATCGAAGCCGACTATCTGATCGAAACGCCTGAAGATCCGCGTCTTGCCGCGGAAACCATGGCGGGCGAGCAGTCGAGCGGCACGTTCGTTGCGGTGCCCGGCGAAACGCCGGAGCTGAAAGCGCGTGCGGCCGCCCGCGTCGAGAGCATCGAGTTGCTTGATGCGATCTCCGCGCCATCGCTCCCGGTCGCCCGCCCGATCAACCCCGACGGCCCCTGGAATCGCGCGCGCGTGACGTTGTCATGGCCGCTCGACAATATCGGCGCGTCACTGCCCAATCTCGTCACGGCGATCGCCGGCAATCTCTGGGAGTTGCGCCAGCTGACCGGCCTGCGCCTGCTCGACCTGCGCCTGCCGCTCGCGTTTGCCGCCGCGTATCCCGGACCAAAATTCGGCGTCGCCGGCACGCGCGAGCTGACCGGTGTCAACGGCCGCCCGCTGATCGGCACCATCATCAAGCCGAGCATCGGGCTCAGCCCCACCGAGACGGCCAATCTGGTCGCCACGCTCTGCGAGGCCGGCATCGACTTCATCAAGGATGACGAGCTGCAATCGGACGGCGCCTATTGTCCGTTCGACGCGCGCGTGCGCGCCGTGATGCGCGTCGTCAACGACCACGCCGATCAAACCGGCAAGAAGGTCATGATCGCCTTCAACCTCACCGGTGAGATCGACCAGATGCGCCGCCGGCATGATCTGGTGCTGGCTGAAGGCGGCACCTGCATGATGGCGAGCATCAACTCGGTCGGGCTCACAGGCATGGTCGAGCTCGGCCGCCACACCCAGCTTCCCGTTCATGCGCATCGCAACGGCTGGGGCGCGCTCAACCGTCATCCCGCGCTCGGCTGGGATTACACGGCCTGGCACAAGATCTGGCGGCTGGCCGGCGCCGACCACATGCACGTCAACGGCATCGGCAACAAGTTCAGCGAGACCGATGACAGTGTGGTCACATCCGCAAAGGCGGCGCTGACGCCGATGTTCGCGCACAAGCCGTGCATCGCGATGCCCGTGTTCTCCTCGGGCCAGACGCCGGCTCAGGCTGCACCGACCTGGCGCGCACTCGGCTCGACAGATCTGATCTTCGCAGCAGGCGGCGGCATTCTCGCCCATCCCGATGGACCGGCCGCCGGCGTTGCCGATTTGCGCGCAGCATGGGACGCCGCGATGGCGAGCCCGCAGCCGTGAGCGGCGCATCCACCCTGCCCGACGGTCCACTCGTTGCTTTCTATGGCGACGATTACACCGGCTCGTCCGCGGCGATGGAGGCCCTCACGTTCGCGGGCCTGCCGACAATCCTGTTCCTCGAACCTCCAACGCCCGAACGTCTCGCGTCCGCCAGCCAGTTCCGCGGCATCGGCATCGCCGGCACGGCGCGCGCGAAGGATCCGGCCTGGATGGAGCAAAACCTTCCGCCGGCTTTCGCGGTGCTCGCAGGTATCGGCGCGCCGATCGCACACTACAAGGTGTGCTCGACCTTCGACTCCTCGCCGCAGATCGGCTCGATCGGGCGTGCGATCGATCTCGCGGTGCCGCAGCTCGGCGGCACCTGGCATCCGCTCCTCGTGGGATCGCCGGCGATGGGGCGCTATCAGATGTTCGGCCATCTGTTCGCGGCCGTGAATGGCGTCGGCCATCGTCTCGACCGGCACCCGACCATGTCGCGTCATCCGGTGACGCCGATGGACGAGTCCGATCTCGGCCGACATCTTGCAAAACAGACGGCGCGATCGATCGGACTGATCGACTTCGTCACCATGGCCAATGGCGGCGCGGATCTGGCGCTCATGCGCGCGAGGGGCGCCGGCACCGAGATCATCTCGCTCGACGTGCTCGACCAGCCATCCCTGATCGAGGCCGGTCGCCTGATCTGGGAATATCGCGGCGAACGCCTCTTTGTCGCCGGCTCGCAAGGTGTCGAGCAGGCGCTGGTCGCCTATTGGCGGTCGGCGGGCCTGATTGCCGACAGCAAGCCTGATCTGCGCCTTGCCGGCGTCGAGCGCATCGCCTGCGTCTCCGGCTCCTGCTCGCCCGTCACCGCCGCGCAGATCGCCCATGCCGCGGACAATGGCTTCGATATCGAGCGGCTCGATGCGACGCGCGCCGTCGACGCGGCCGAATGGACCAGGGAGATCGGCCGCGCTGTCGCGCGTGCGCTCGCAGCACTCGCGTCGGGGCGCGATGCGCTCCTGATCACCGCAAGCGGCCCCGACGATCCCGCCATCGGCGCGCTCAACGCGGCCATCAAGGCGAGCGGCGCAACGGCGAGCGCAGTGAACGAGCGCATCGGCGCGGGGCTCGGCGAGGCACTGGACGCCATTCTGGAAACCGCGCGGCTCCCGCGCGCCGTGGTCGCCGGCGGCGACACGTCCGGACATGCGCTGCAGGCGATGGGCATCTATGCGCTGACCGCGATCGCCCCTCTCGCGGAAGGCGCGCCACTCAACCGCGCATCGTCGGATCGCGCGCATGCGAATATCGAGATCGCGCTCAAGGGCGGACAGGTCGGCGGGATCGATCTATTCTGCCGGGCCAGAGACGGCGGTTAGCCGTCACCGCTAGACGATCGTGATCCGGCCGATATTGGCTTTGAACTGCGGCTTCAACGGGCCGGCGGGATCAGGGCGCGCAGGATGTCGGGCTTCCAGGCCTGACGGGCGCTGTCAAAGGCCGCGAAATCATGGTCGAACTGCCAATAGGCCCATGCCCAGCCACGTCTGTCGGCGCTTCGCGCCACGAACGACAGGTATCTCTGGCGACTCTCGGATGGAGCCCGTTCGTATACCCCGAACTCGCCGAGATAAACCGGGCGTTTCTCTCTCTCCGACCACCGGCCGACCTTCTCGAAATCAGCGGTCGCCCTGGCTTCGTCGTCCGGACTGCCCCAATCCAGCGGCCCGATGCGCGCGAACGTCTCGGACCATGGCGCACCCTGATGCGTGAAGCGTATCGGCGCGTAATAATGAAAGGTGACGATGAGGTTCCTGTCGCCAGCGGGGAGAGCCAGATCGTCGATGGGAATCTCGTCTGTGTTGAGAACGGCAGCAATGACCCGCCGCTCGGAGTTGGTGCGGCGGATGATGCCGATACATTCGTTGAGGAGCGAATTCCAGCTGGCGGACGTCATCTGTCCCCCCGGCTCGTTCAAGACCTCGAAGACGAGCCCGGGATATCTTCCGGCATAGCGCTCCGCGATCTGCCGCCAGAATGCCCTGAGCTTCTCGCCGCATTCGGATACATCACGCTGACAGACATGCGTGTCGTGCTCGTCGAGGATGGGAACGAGGTTCCTGGCGAGGATTTCCTCGATGACGGCATCAAGCCTTCTCAGCACGACCTCATCCAGCACATTCCCGCGATCCATGAACTTGAAGCCGAAGAAATTGATCCTGACGTGCGAGAATCCGGCCTTTCTGATCGCCGTCAAATTGTCCAGACGGAACGGCGCGTTCTGACCGCCCTCCCAGATTCCGTCATAACCGAGAATGTTGATCCCGCGTCCCAATTTTGCCGCGTCGCGAGGCACGACCTGCCCGGCGCCATGGGCGTCGGAGCAGAGCGATGCGAAGACGAAAGCCGCTGCGGCAAGATTGAAGCTTCTCGACCAGCGAGCACGGTGAGCGGTCATCCTGCTTCCATTCCGTAAGGTTAGAAATCGGTCTCCGGCACCGGCCTGCACGTTGCAAGGAGGAACGCCACGAGGAGCACCGACGTGAACATGGTCGAACGAAGGAACGTCGTCTCGGTGAAATTGGTCTGAAAGCTGAGGGCGACAAATCCGATGATGAGGGCGCAGTGCGCCCGGTGGATCGATCGTGCGGAAATCAAATAGAGAACCTTGTTCGAGAACAGAAGAACACTCGCGGCGAAAAGCACGTAGCCCAGGAACCCTGTTTCCATCAGAATCGCGATATAGCCGCTATGATAGTTGTCGAGCACCCAACCGTGGTTCTGCTCGAAATAATCGTAGATCGACGGGATCGTCCAGAAGCCGTTGATTCCGAAGCCGAGCAGCGGCGCATCGTCGAAATGGCTTATCGCGTAGTGCCAGATGAAGGTCCGCTCGGTGAAATTCACGGTCGCATCGCCAATGTGGATGGCGTCGTATCCCGTCGCGTAAAAATAGACGATCAAGAGGCCGGCCAGAATGCACATGACGAAGGGCAGGATTGCATAGAGCCTCATGCAGCCGACCGACCACATCGACGTCACGAGCAGCGCGCAAGCCGCCAGGGCGACAGCACCGGCGCCGCGCGATTCCGACGCGAGAACGCAGGTCGACGCCAGCAGGAACGCGACGAGGAACGCCAGCCACCCCTGCCCCGTCATCTTCCGGTAGCAGGAGAAAAACATCAGATACGCGCCGACAAAGCCCAGCGTCTGCTTCGATTCATAGACGCCCTGCCATTGACCATTGTGCATCCAGCTATGGTCTACTCCGATATCGGGCACGGCGAGTGCGCAAAGCGCCGATGCGGCGACCAATATGAAGAGCCCGGAGGATGTCGCCTTCACGACATCGTCGATATCGATCCGCGTGATCATACAGAACGCGCCGAACGTCGTCATTGCAAGAGCGGCGCTCTTCATGATGGCTGCGGCATTCAGAGTGGTCCACAACACCGAGACGACCGCCAGCGCGTAGAATGCAAGGAGCGCGATCAGATCCGGGTTGAACGCCAGCTGCAGGCGCGGGCGTACGAACGCGCTTGCGTAGATCAGGACGCTCCACATCAGCAGGGCGACCGCCTGTTGCAGATAAGTCAGTCCAGCCGGCAGTATCGCCGTATTGAATGTCCCCATCGACGCGACGACATTGACGGTGATCGATACGCAGATGGCGAGCCTGGCGATCTTCTCGACGCCGGCACTGCGCGTCTTCCAGATCGCGCTCGTGAGTGCCTCGGAGTCTCTCTCGGTCTGCAGGATGGTCATGCGGTGACTTTCCCTTAAGCTTGGTTAATTATCTACTACTGCGGGTTGATCTCCCGGGCCCCGGCACCACGAAATCTCGAAACTTCGGGGATTGATAACGATACGGCCCCTGCTCGATGCGTTAATGCAAATCGCACCCCGCTGGTGCCTCGGCCGTCACGACCCTGCTATACAAGCGTGGGATCCGGCTCGATCGACTTCTCCGGATTATCTGGTTTCCGTGGTCACGCATGAATAAGCCGAGCAATACATTCGATATCGCCATCGAGCAGGCGTTCGACTTCCTGTCTCCGGAATACGCGGCGCTGTTCGACAGCTCTGCCGCGACCGCGTTTCAGCATCCGCTCTGGCTGGACAGCCTCTACGCCAGGCTCGCATCCCATGCAGGCGCGACGCCGCTGGTCGTCGTGGTCCGCCGCCGTACAACGGGGGCGCTGGCGATGGTGCTGCCCCTGCTCCGAATCCGCCGCGGCCCGATCCGCACTATCGAATTCGCCGATCTGCGCGTATCCGACTATCTGGCGCCGGTCTGCAGTCCCGAGGTGTTTGCCAGCCTGCTGGAGGACGAAGCGGCCTGCGCGGAGATCCGGCGCCTCGTCCGCCCGTTCGATCTGCTCCGCATGACCAAGCTGCCCGACGGACGGCTTCCGATCGAAAGCCTCCTCGGCGCGCCACGCCGGGTCTCGATGGAGACAAACGCCTACGCGACCGTTCTCGTCGCCCCGTTCGAGCAATGGCGCGCCAGCGCGCTGGATCGCTCCTATCAGAAGGAGCTCGCCAAGAAATATCGCCAGCTCCAGAAGAAGGGAGCATTGAGCTTCTCATGCTGCGACGACAGCGCCTCGATCTCCGAGGCGATGGACGCGATGAAGCAATATCGCGGCCCGCGCTTTCACGCCCAGGGCGACGGCGACCTGCTCCAGCGCCCCGAATATTACAGCTTCTATTCTGACGTGGCGGCCCGCGGTCTCGGCTCGTTCGTCCGACTCTACGCCATGAAGATGGACGGCGGCGTGATCGCCGCCGTGCTCGGACTGCGCCATCGCGGCAGCTTCCTCGTCATCATGAGCGCCTTCGATATCGACGGCTACAAGAGCCAATCCCTGGGCTCTCTGATGTTCGAGCAAGTGGCGCGGGATTGCATCGAGCGCGGCGATCAGATGCTCGACTTCACGATCGGCGACGAGCCGTACAAGAAATTGTTCGGCGGCCAGCCTTCGCCGATGTGGATGGTCACGCAGGCCGGCAGCACCGCGGGCGCCATCAGCCTGTTCGCGCTGAAGCAGGCTCCCTGGCTCAAACTGGCGGCCAAGCGGCTGTCGGATTTCAGGCTCCTGCCGGCCCGCACCCCGACGCCCACGCGCTAGCTGAAGCGCAAGCGAGGGAGCTCAGAGCTCAGGCGCGGAGCGCGCCGCGGACGCGGCCGAGCCAGCCCGGATGCATCTGATCGACACGATGCGTGAGACTGCGCCGCAGGAAGTGCAACCGGCGTCGCACATCCCATTCGATATCGTTGCGGGATGTCAGGGCCTGACGGAAGCGCGCCATTTTCAGCGACCGCTGGTCTGCCGCGAGCTTGTCGGGATCGGAATAGAACTGCGAGATCCTCTCCGTGCCCATGCCGGCGCTTGCGAGCCAGCGCGGTGCGTACTCCGTGCAAAGGCGGTCGACGTCCACCAGGAGGCGGGCGACGCCCGTGCCGGCGGCGGGACAATTGGTCTGGAACGCATCGCCGATGAGAACGATTCCGGGCTGAAGGTGTCCCTCCACCACGGTCAGATCCATCACCCAGTTCTGCACCTTGTCGGTCACGTGGAAATCGCCGAGGTAAGGCCGCAGTCCCGGCAGCAGCCGCAGGACGGTCGCTTCCGGTTCGCGGCGCAGCTCGCGCATGATCGGATCGGTCGGGTCGCGGAACATGAACAGATTGGCCCGCATGCCTGATGGCACCGGGAACAGGCTGAGATAGTCGATGCCGTCAGCGGTGCGCTCGCCGTAACAGGTCAGCGCCTCGAAATCGAACGGCGCGCCATCGCGGCGGGCGATCGTGAAGCCGAACGACACCGAATGGCGCTCGGCCAGCACACGCCGCTTGATGCCGAGCTTGTAGCCGAGCGCTCCCGCCATGCCTGTGGCGAGCACGACGAGCCGCGCGTCCAGGCGCCGTCCGGACGCAAGCTCGATATGCTGGACATCGTCGCTGGGTCTGATTGCGGTGACTTCGTCGACGATCAGATTGGACGGATCAGGCAGCTGGCCGCGCGCCATGGCAACGAGGCCGGCATAGGAAAACCCGTAAGCCTGGCCGACGCTGACATCGACGACCTTGCCTTCCCGGATATTGAGCACCCGGTCATACCGGCAGGCGACGTTCTCGAGCGCATGGAGGAAGCCCAGCTTGCGGAACATCTCGAGCTGCTGGCCACCGAGCTTCTCGACCCGGAATTCGTCCGGATGCACCGCGCGCTTGTCGACGAGTGCGACGCGATGCCCCGCCCGCGCAAGCACGGACGCGGCGAGCGATCCCGCAAGGCCGCCACCGACGATCGCGATGTCTGCGACGATCGCCGCAGTCGCAGCTGCAGCGCTCGGCTCGGTCACGGGTCTATCCGTCGTCATGGTTTAGGGCTCCACGGTTAACGGTGGTTCCATGTGCAATTCCCTCGCCTGATGTCGTATCGCAGAGCCAAACGCGATCATTTCCGGCGATTGAGGTTAACGGGTCGCCGGACACATCCGTCCCGGCACGCGCCTTGCTCAGAACGACCTCGAAATACTGCTGTCTCGCCAGACCAAGCGTCCGAATTCGTTCCAGAGAGGCCATTCCAATGCTCGAACAGCCGCAGGCTGGCCGGCTTCGCCCCGCACCTAGCACCGGCACGACATCGCGCCGCTTTTCGGTCGAGCCGGTGCCCGCTCAATCTGGCACATCACGGACGCGGCTGTTCCGCAGTGAAGCAGCGGCGTACGACCTTCGTCGACGACAGACGACGGGACCTGAAGACCGCGCATTAACACTCGCATTTTTCCGGCATGCTAGGCTCTCGCCGTACTTGCAACGCCCATCTTCGGGGAACGCTCAGCATCTTCGATGATCGATTCCATTGTTCAATTTCTGCGGCGTGACGTCACGCGCGGTGTCGTCGGGACCATCCTCCTCAAGGTTGGCAGCGGCGCGCTCGCGTTTGCGTTGTTCTCGCTGGCCGCGCGAACAATGACACCCGACGGATTCGGCATCTTTGCGACCTGGCTTTCGGTTGCCCAGATCGCCGCAGTCGTAGGACTGGTCGGTCAGGAAGCATTGCTGGTGCGATTCCTGAACGAGTATGAGGTCGGCGACAGGCCCGACCTCACCAAGGGCCTCCTGCTCTCCAGCTTCAGGATTTCCGCCATCGCGATGCTGATCGCGATCGCCGCAGTTGCGCTGGTTGCGCACTTCAGAGGGGATTTGTGGCTGCTGATCCTCGCCGTCTCGGCCTACACCGCCGTGAGCGCCGGATTGATGCTCGGCAGCCAGATCGCGCGCTCGCTGGTCAGCATTATCATGGGCGAAGGCAACCGCGAGTTCTTCTGGCGGGTTTTCGTCGTGCTGTTTCTGCTCGCCATGCTGTTCGGGCATCGGCAGCTCGATCCCGCCGAGCTGATCGCCGCAATGACGATTGCGATGTCGGTGGGCCTCGTCGCACAGATCATTGCGATTGTACGGGTGCTGCCGGATTTGCGCACGACAGCAGCGAATTCCGAAGCATCGCGCTGGCGATCGAGCGCGCTGCATTTCTGGCTTGCGTCCATCCTTGAAGTCGCGAACCAGTATTTCGACGTCATTCTGGTCTACTGGATGCTGGATCCGGCGACCGCCGGCATCTACTTCGCGGCGTCACGCCTCGCCAACATCTTCGCCATGCTCTCCGCCGCGCTCTACTCGTTCGGCGCGCGCCGGCTTCCTTCGCTCTACTTCAGCAAAAATCACCAGGAATTCGAGCGGACGCTGCAGCTCATGGCGGAAGTGACCGCGCTTTGCGTGGTCGCAGGCCTCGCCATGATCTGGATCGGCGGCCCCTATCTCCTCAACCTATTCGGGCCTCATTTCACCGAGCAGCACTCGGTGCTGATCGTGCTCGCGATCGGAACGGCCATCCAGGCCGCGGGCGGTCCGTCGGCGGCGATCCTGCAGTTGACCGGCCATGAACGCATCTACGTCCCCGTCGTCGCCGCAAATGTCGCATTGAGACTGGTCGGATTCCTCGTCCTGATCCCCTGGCTCGGCGTGCTTGGCGCGGCAATTGCGGCCACCGTGTCGCTGGCGCTCACGACCATCGCGCTCAATATCTTGTGCCGCCGGCGAACCGGGGTCGATCCTTCGGTTCTCGTGCTGTTGCGCTTCTCGGCGTGGCGACGCGGCCGCTATGCGGTTCGCGGCGCCGACTCCGCCGAATAGGCGTCAACCGTACGAACGGCCTGGTTGATCCGCGACGGCGCGCGCGTCCCGTTGGTTAACGCGCTCGCTGCGCACCATCCGGGAACCGGCAGAATTCCCGCGAGAACGCGGCAATCGGCGGCTCGCGCATTAACTCCGTTTGTTGCTAGTCGGTGTCTGCCCGATGCCTGCATGATAGGTACGGGGTTAAGAAGGTGAAGATTTCGTTTCTTTAGCGGTCGGGATCCGTGCTCCACTACCAGCCGAACAAGGAATTGGGCGAGACGACCGCGACAGAACTCGCGCGGCTGAACGGCAGCGAACGAAAGCTGCACGTCCTTCTCGTACAGACCCAGGCCGAAAACGCGGGCGCGCAGGAGATCTCCAGGCTTCTCGGCGCCGGCCTCTCCGCGCGCGGCCATCGCGTCTCCAACCTGTTTTTCTTCCGCAAATCGGATTCGTTCGACGAGCCGCCCGAGACGTTCTATTGCGCATCGAGCCGGCCGGGCAATCCGGTTGCGCTGCTGCGGATGCTGTGGACGCTTGGCGGTCATATCAGAGCCACGCGGCCCGACGCCGTCCTGACCTTCCAGCATTTCGGCAACGTCATCGGCGCGGGCGTGACGCGCCTCGTCAGCCGCGCCCCTGTCGTCGCCAATCAGGTTTCATCCGCGCTGTCGATGAGCTGGCCGATCCGCACGGCCGACATCGTCATGGGCAGCGTCGGCTTCTTCGACCGCATCACGCTGAACTCAAAGGACATGGAGCGCGAGTATTCGCGCTACCCGCAGGCCTACCGGTCGCGCATGGTGCATGTCCCGCACGGCTTCGAGGACAAGGCCCTCATCCTGCCGAAGAGCGCCGCACGACAGAAATTCAACCTGCCGCCGGACCGCGTCCTGCTCGGCTGCGCGGCGAGGCTGCATCCGCACAAGCGGCTCGATGCGGCGATACGCCTCCTGCCGGACGAGCCGTCGTGGCACCTTGCACTCGCCGGCCAGGGCGCCGACGAAGCGCGACTGCGGCAGCTTGCGGACGATTTGAAGGTCTCGGACCGATTGCATCTGCTCGGCGAAATCGCGCCACGCCAGATCGCGGATTTTCTCGCCTGTCTCGACATATTCGTGTTTCCGACGCAGGCCGAGACCTTTGGCCTCGCCGCCGTCGAGGCCGCCAACGCCGGCGTTCCCTCGGTCGTCACCGATCTTCCCGTGCTGCGCGAGGTGCTGTCCTTCGAAGGAAAGCCCACTGCCCTCTTTGTCGATGCTTCAGATCAAGCGAAGCTGTCGGCTGCCGTCTCCAGACTTCTGACCGACCAAGCACTGAGCGACGAACTGCAAAAGAATGCCAAAGGCCTGAGGTTGCGCTATTCGGTCGATGCGATGGTTGAGGAATACGTTCAAATCCTCAACCGGGTCGTCTGAGCCGATGCGTTGGAATAGGTTGGCTCGACATGATCATCGAGTTTCGCTGCGAACGTGACCATGCGCGGCGGTGGATGCACCGCCAGACGCTGTCGATCGACGGCCGGGACGTTCCGGTTCAAATCGCGTTGACTGCGACGGCGGAGCCACGGCCCGCGGGGCTCGACGCCCTGTTCGAGCTTGAGCGCGTGGTGCTGCGTAAAGGCAGGCACAGCGGCGCCGACGGGCTGAAGATCGATCCGGAACAGACGCAGGCCCGCACCGGCACGGCCGATGTGATCGTCGATTTCACGAGCGCCGCGCGCGATCCGAACTGTTCGGCCCCGCTGTATCTCCGCCCGTTGTTCAACGGAACTGCAGGTGAAAACGCGGCACTCGCCGCGATTCTCGCCGGCGACCTGCCCGTCATCGAGATCGTCAACGAGGTCGACGGTGCGGTGATCGATCGCGGCCATCCCTCCGCAGAAATCGCGGCCGGTTTGAGCGGTGGGCTCGAAACGGTCATGGCGCGAACCCTGACCATGGTGGCGGCCATCCTGTCGGGACGGCCGCGTATCGTGCCGCAGCTGGCACGCCAGGCCCGAGCCGGCAACGGCCGGCCGGCTGCGGCCTACGTCGTGCGCGGCCTCGCCGTATCGATCGCCAAGGAGATCTACCGCCTCTGCTGCTATGCGCCGCATTGGCATGTCGGATGGCGCTTCAATGATGGCGCGGGCGTCTGGCAGACGGGAGATCTCTCCGGGCCTGGCTGGAACGTTCTCGCCGATCCCGGAAATCATTTCTACGCCGATCCCTTCCCGATCACATGGCAGGGACGAACATTCGTCTACTTCGAAGATCTCGATCATCGGGTTGGAAAGGGCATCATTTCGGCAGTCGAGTTCGGCGACGCCGGCCCGGTCGGCGAGGTCGTGCCCGTGCTGGAGGAGCCCTGGCACCTGTCCTATCCGTTCCTGATCGAGGACAATGGCGAGTTGTGGATGATCCCGGAGAGCTCGCTCCACGGGGACGTCGCGCTCTACAAATGCGTTCGGTTTCCGGACAAATGGGAACGACACGCCACGCTGCTCTCAGGCCTCGAACTGGCCGATGTGACCATCACGCAGCACAACGGTCTGAACTATTTGTTCGGAGCCTGGCGAGACGGAACCGGCGGCTATTCGGATTCGCTTGCGATCTATTACGCCGAGCACCTGTTCGGCCCCTGGTTGCCCCATGCCAGCAACCCGGTCCTGATCGATCGCGCAAGCGCGCGACCCGCGGGGAATTTCGTCACCATCGATGGCAAATTGTGGCGGCCGGTGCAGGATTGCGCCGACGGATATGGCGCAGCGCTCGGCCTCGCGGAAGTGATCGAACTGTCTCCGACGACGTTCAAGCAGGTCGTCCGCCACTCCCTCAGACCCGGACCGGCATGGCCCGGCAGAAAGCTGCACACGCTGAACCGCTGTGGCCGGCTCGAGGTGATCGACGGATCGCGTGTTCAACCCAAGACCCGGGCCTTCGCAAGCAAATTTCCATCGGTCGTCTTGTCCCCGCGAACCAGTCCCCACACCGCCTGCTAGCGCGTGGCACGACGGACGGCGTGGATCACAACGCCGCCCGTCATCTCGTGTTCCGACCGCTCCCGCTGGAGGCGGCGTTCTACTGAGAACGATCCGAGGTCCAGCCCTTGTACTCGGCGACGTTGTCCCGGGTCACGAGCTTCGAGGGCAGGAGCTCGACGGTCGAGGCCGGCTTCTGGCCATTGAGAATGCCCACGCCCACCTGCACCGCGCGCCGCGCCATGAAGAACGGGTCCTGGGAAGCGGACGCCTGGACCTGCGGCGCCGCCGGATCCTTCAGCGCGGCCTCGATGTCGGGCGCGCCATCGACCGCGGTGATGACAATGCCGCTGCGGCCTTGCTGGCGCGCCGCGAGATCGGTGCCGATCGCCTGCGGATCGTTGATGGCGAAGATGGCGTCGATCTTGGAAAAGCGCGTCAGATAGCCCTGCGCGATGGTGAGACCGCCTTCACGCGAGCCTTTGCCGTCCTGGTCGCTGGACAACACCTTGATCCCGGGATTCTTCGAGAGAACGTTCTTGCAGCCGACGACGCGGTCGATCACGGCCGAGACCTGCGGCCCGTTCTCGATGATGACGTCGCCCTTGCCCCCCAGCTTGTCGACGATGTACTGACATGAGATCTCGCCGGCCTGCACGTTGTTCGTGGTTATGGTGGCGTCGGCGCCTTCGGCCGCGGTGTCGACCGCGACAACCACGATGCCCGCCGCCTGCGCCTTCTTGATCGCCGGCCCGATCGCCTTGGGATCGCCGGGGTTCAACAGGATCAGGTCGACGCCGGCAGCAATGAAATTGTCGATCTGGGTGACCTGCTTGCCGAGGTCGTATTCGAAGCCGACCGTCGTGATCTTCACATTGGGATTGGTCTTCCTGGCCTCGAACTCGGCGCCCTTCGACAGCGCGACGAAGAACGGATTGCCCATCGACCCCAGCGAGACGCCGATCGACTTGAGTTCCTTGGCGAAGGATGGCGCGGTGCTTAGGGCAAGCGCCATCGCGGCGCCGGCGAGCGTGATCGTCTTCAACATTGGCTTCCTCCCTGGTCTGTATTCTTATCCGGCACGGCAGACCAGTTGCCGCAGCGGAAATTCGCATCACACCATGCGCACTCAGGTGCGCGCCGAACCCATTCAGGTTCTGGCGGAGCCCTGCAGCCGGTAGCGGTCCAGCGCCACGGCGCCGATGATCACCAGGCCCTTGATCACATATTGCCAGATGTCCGAGACGCCGACGAGGATCAGGCCGTTCGACAGGACGGCGATGATCAAGGCGCCGACCAGCGTGCCCCAGATCGAGCCGATGCCGCCGACGAACGACGTGCCGCCGAGGATCACGGCGGTGATCGCATCGAGCTCGTAGGACTGGCCGAGCTGGAGACCGTTGGCCGCATAGAGCCGCGCCGCCTGCATGGCGCCGCCGAGCCCGGCGAAGAGTCCCGAGATGCCGTAGACGAAGATCAGCACGGCCCAGACCTTGATGCCGGCAAGCCGCGCCGCGCTTTCATTGCCGCCCACCGCATAGATGTGCACGCCGAGGACGGTCCGGCGCAGCACCAGCCACGAGACGAGGATGACGAGCAAGGCGATCACCGAGAGCCACGGGATCGACGCGATGCCGGGAACGAGCGTCAGCGAGCCGTTGCCGATGAAGGCGTAGGGAATGGAAGGATTAAAGACGGTGGTGTCGGCCCCGAGCAGTCGCGCCAGGCCGCGTACGGCGGTGAGAGAGCCGAGCGTGACGATGAAAGGCGGCAGGCGGAGGAGCGCAATCAGCGCGCCGTTGATGACGCCGAAGCCGAGGCCCGTGAGCAGCGCGGCCGGCAGCCACAGCATCCCGAGCTCCGGCACCTTGGAGAGCGTCAACCCGGCCATCGCAGACGCCGCCAGGATCGAGCCGACCGAGAGGTCGATGCCGCCGGTGAGGATGACGAAGGTCATGCCTGCGGCGAGCACGGTGTTCACTGCGGCCTGCTGCAACACGATGCCGAGATTTTGTCCGGTGAAGAAGCGGCCCTCCGACAGAAAATGGAAGCCGCCGCACAAGATCAACAACACCGGCAGCATGCCGGCGGCGCGGATCAGAAGCCTTATGCGCTGACGCTTCGTCTCTTGTGCGGCCGCGAGGCCCGCGGCGGCGGTGTCCATCTTTGGAGAGCCGTCATGCATCGAGTTGCTCCATCCCCGTGGCGAGCGCCATGATGTCTTCCTGCTTCAGGGGCGACGTCGCGCCACGCTCGATTTCACCGGCGATATGTCCTGCCCGCATGACGACGACTCGGTCGCAGATGCCGATGATCTCGGGCAGATCGGACGAGATGACGAGGATTGCGGTGCCGGATTTGGCAAGATTGTCGATGATCGAATAGATCTCGGACTTGGCGCCGACATCCACGCCGCGCGTCGGCTCATCGAGGATCAGGACCTTTGGCGTGGTCGCAAGCAGGCGCGACAGCAGCACCTTCTGCTGGTTGCCGCCGGACAATGCGCCGACGGTGACGTTGATGTCGGCGGCACGAATGCCGAGCGCCGCGAACGCCCTGTTGGCGCGGTCGCGGGCCTTGTCGCGGTCGAGGACGTAACCGATCCGGGCGTCCCTTCCGAGTACCGCGAGGTTGATGTTGTCCAGGCATGACATGTCCAGGAACAGGCCGAGCGCCTTGCGGTCCTCGGTCAGATAGGCGACGCCGATGTCGAGCGCCTCACCCGGCGTGCGGATGTCGACCGGGCGTCCTTCCAGCTCGACACGGCCGGAGGTCCTGGGCGCCGCGCCAATGATGAGATGCGCAAGCTCGGTGCGACCCGCGCCGATCAGGCCGGCGAGGCCGACCACCTCGCCCGCATGCACGGTCAGCGAGCACCCCTTGACGCGCCGGCCATCGGCCATGTCGATCGCTGCGAGCACGGGATGCCCCCGCCCCGCCTCCGGATCATGATCCTTCTTGTAGAACGAGGAGACGTCACGCCCGACCATCAGCCGAACGATGGTGTCGGCGCGGATGTCCTTCTTGTCGAGCGCCCCGACCAGCCGGCCGTCGCGTAGCACGGTGACGCGGTCGCCGAGCGCATAGACCTCGTCCATGCGATGCGAGATGTAGATGATGGCAAGCCCCTCGGCGCGAAGCTGGCGGATCAGCGCGAACAGCCGCGCGCTCTCGCCAGCCGACAACGCGGTGGTCGGCTCATCCATGATCAGGATTTTTGATCTGACGTGCAGCGCACGCGCGATCTCGACCAGTTGCCGCTGGCCCATGGAAAGGTGCGCCACCAGCGTCGACGGCAGGAAGTCCGCGCCCAGCCGTTTCAGGATGGGGCCGACGCCCTCGCGCATGGCGCCGCGTGCCAGCAAGCCTGCTCGCGATAGCTCCCGGCCGAGATAGATATTCTCGGCAACACTGAGATTGGGAGCCAACGACAGCTCCTGGTAGATGATGGAGATGCCCGCCGCGCGGCCGCCGAGCGGACCTTCGATCCGTACCGGGCTTCCTTTGATCCGGATCTCGCCGCCGGGATCGGGCCTGTAGGCGCCGGACAAGATCTTCATCAAGGTCGACTTTCCGGCGCCGTTCTCACCCATCAGGGCATGAATTTCGCCGGCATAGACGGTGAGATCGACGGAACGCAGCGCCTTGATGCCAAAGAAGGATTTTGAGACCCCACGCATCTCGAGGATCGGATCGTTCATCGTGCCTCCCGACGCACAATGCGTTTCCTACCCGCGTCTCAATGATTTTGTCAGCGCGGTTCACGCATTAAACAAAAGGCCGCGGCGCAGAGCAATACCGAACACACGGGAATGCAACGTCAAGGCGATGCTAGTGGCGCGGCCGATACAGTTCACGCCACGCGGGAAGCCGCTCGGCATAGGCATCGACCAGCCTTGCGTCGGGTTCGAACGTCTCGATGCGCCGCGGCCGCGTGCACACGGCGGCGATCGCCTCACCGGTGACAGCAAGCCGCCCCAATCTCGCCGCACCGAACGCCGCGCCGGTCTCGCCTCCCGCAAAGCGATGGACCGGAACATTCAGCACGTTTGCCAGCACCGAGAGCCAGAACCCGGACCGTGAACCACCGCCAATGGCGTCGACTTCCGTCATCGCAATGCCGGCATCCGCGAGCGCGTCGCGGCAATCGGCAAGCGCGAAGGCAACGCCCTCGAGCACCGCCTGCACGATCGACCCGCGATCGGTGCCATGGCTCAAACCATCCAGCATGCCGCGCACGGCGGGATCATCGTGCGGTGTCCGCTCACCCGCCAGATAAGGCAGGAAGCTCACAGGCGACGGCGCCTGCGGGCGCAATCCAAGCGGCGCCAGCAACTCGGCCTCGGTGGCGCCGAACAGGCGCGCGATCCAGGCCAGGCAGGAGGCGGCCGAGAGGATCGCGCCGGCCTGAATCCACATGCCGGGAATGGCGTGGCAGAACGTGTGCACCGCGCGGTTCGGGTTGGCGGCGATTCTGCTGGTCGGTGCCAACAAGGCGCCCGAGGTTCCCAGCGACACGAACGCGGTTCCCGGCCGGATCGCGCCGATGCCGACGGCGCCTGCCGGATTGTCGCCGGCACCGCCCGCGATCACCGGCTGTCCGGTCATGCCCCAGCGCCGCGCCAACTCGCCGCGCAGCGTGGTCGCGGGCGCGCATCCCTCGACCAGACGCGGCATGTGATCGCGCGACAGGCCGGTCGCCGCCAGTGCTGCGTCCGACCAGTCCCGGCGCGCGGCGTCGAGCCACAGCGATCCCGACGCATCCGAGACGTCCTCGATGGCCTCGCCGCTCAGCACCAGGCGCAGATAGGCCTTTGGCAGCAGCACGAGTTTCGTCGCCGCAAAGATGTCAGGCTCGTGCGTCGCGATCCAGAGCAGCTTCGGCGCGGTGAATCCCGGCATCGCCTTGTTGCCCGATGTCGCGC
Organism: Bradyrhizobium sp. LA6.8; assembly: GCF_040547935.1. Classification (NCBI taxonomy): domain Bacteria; kingdom Pseudomonadati; phylum Pseudomonadota; class Alphaproteobacteria; order Hyphomicrobiales; family Nitrobacteraceae; genus Bradyrhizobium; species Bradyrhizobium sp. LA6.8. The sequence continues at coordinate 504,112 of NZ_JBEPQQ010000001.1, read as the reverse complement.
GCAAGTCGGGCCAGCGTCGTTCCAGGACTTGGCACTCGGCGGCGGAGCGACCGTCGTTCCAAAGGATGCAGGGCCGCAACGGTCTCGAGCTCGCATCGAGCAGCGTGGCGCCATGCATCTGGCCGGACAGTCCAATACCCTCGACGGCCGCCAACTCGCCGGCATGCGTCGCCTTCAAGGCATCCAGCGTGGCGAAGGTTGCATCGATCCACTGCGCGGGGTTCTGCTCGAAATAGCCTGATAGCGGCGACGCCGTCGTCAACGGCCGGCTCTCGCTCGCAATCACACGCTGGGCGCCGTCGACGAGAACGGTCTTGACCGCCGAGGTGCCGAGATCGATGCCGAGATACATGGCTGCTACCCGCTCACTTCGTCGCGTCCATCCAGATGCCCGGCTCCGAATGCTCGCGGATGTGGGTGACGAGGAAGTCGGAAAAGGCCCTGATCTTGGCGGGCAGCCCGGCGCGGTTCTGGTATGCGATGTTCATGGTGAGCAGCGGCAGCTCCCAATCCACCAGGACCGGGACGAGACGGCCCGCCGCGATGTCGCTTTGAACGATGTAGAGCGGCTGGATGAGGATGCCGAGCCCTGCCAGCGCCGCGCCGCGAATGACCTGGCCGTCGTTGCTGTCGAGCGTCGGCGTGATGCGGACGGTCTGCGCGCCATGGCTTTTGCGCAGGCGCAGCGAATAGGGATCGTTGGCGAGATTGTAGACCAGCATGTTGTGGCGCGCGAGATCGGCGGGCTGCTCCGGCTCGCCGGCGCTTGCGAGATAGGAAGGCGCGGCGGCAAGCACGCGCCGCATCTGGCCGATGCGGCGGACGATGATGTTCGAATCCGGCTCCTGCTCGCGCGTCCGGATCGCGACGTCGATGCCGGCCTCGATGAAATCGGGATAGCGGTTGGCGGTCGTGATCTGCATGTTGAGCTTCGGATAGCGCGCGCGGAAGGCCGGCAGCATCGGCGCCAGATAGATCACCGCGAAGGACAGCGAGCTCGTGACCCGCAGCGTGCCCTGCGGCGACAGCGCGCGATCGCTGACGATGTCCTCGGCCTCCGCCAGTTCGCTCAGCACCCGGCTGGAGCGCTCCAGCAGCTCCTGCCCCGCCTCCGTCAACCACAGCCTGCGTGTGTTGCGCTCGATCAGCCTGACCGCAAGGCGCTCCTCGAGCGCGCTGAGATGGCGGCTCGCCGCCGCATTCGACATGCGCAAGGCCTCGGCGGCTTTTGACAGGCTGCCGAGCTCGGCCGTCTTGGAGAACACCTCCAATTGCAGCAGGCGATCCATTTTTCCACTTTTAGAAAAAGAGACTTACAAATATTGACCTTTATTTCCGCATCCTGCAAGTCAAAATGGTCAGAACACAAGCAAGATAGCAGGCGAGGAAACTGGGAAATGTCGGGCCCGATCAGGCACATCGTGATGTGGCGGCTACGCGGGGAGACGCCCGCGGAGCGCTCCGCGGCCCGTTCCAAGGTCAAGACCCTGTTCGAGGGACTGCGGGGCCGGATTGAGGGCCTCACCCATATCGAGGTCGGCGTCGACGTCAGCGATGTCGATTACGCCTGCGACGTGGTGCTGTTCTCCGAATTTGCCGACCAGGCCGCACTCGCCGCCTATGCCACCCACCCCGAACATTTGCGCGTCCGCGAGGCGCTGGGCGACTTGCGGATCGGACGCTTCCAGGTCGATTATCCCATCAAAGAGACCGGCGCATGATCGGTTCGTTCACCTTTGAAAACCTGCCCTGCCGCGTCGTGTTCGGCAGCGGAACGCTGGCCTCCGCCAAAGCCGAGGTCGAGCGGCTCGGCGGCAAGCGCGCGCTGGTGCTGACGACGCCGCAGCAGGAGGCACAAGGCAAGAGCTTGGGGGCCGCACTCGGCCCGCTCTACGCCGGCATCTTTCCCGGCGCGACCATGCACACCCCGGTCGAGGTCACGGAGCGCGCGCTCGCGGCGATGAAAGCATGCGAGGCCGATTGCGTCGTCTCGCTTGGCGGCGGATCGACCACGGGCCTCGGCAAGGCGCTGGCCTTGCGCACCGGCGTCAACCAGCTCTGCATTCCCACCACCTATGCCGGCTCGGAGATGACGCCGATCGTCGGCCAGACCGAGAACGGCCTGAAGACCACGGTGCGCGACGCAGCGATACTGCCGGAGACCGTGATCTACGATGTCGACCTCACCCTGACGCTGCCGGCGAGCCTCGCCGCAACATCCGGCATCAACGCGATCGCGCATGCCGTGGAAGCGCTCTATGCGCGCGACACCAATCCCGTGACATCGCTGATGGCGGAAGAAGGCATCCGCGCGCTGGCCCGCGCCCTCCCCGCCATTGCCGCGAAGAGCGACGATCGCGAGGCGCGCACCGAAGCACTCTACGGCGCCTGGCTGTGCGGCGTCTGCCTCGGCACCGTCGGCATGGCGCTGCATCACAAGCTCTGCCACACGCTCGGCGGCACCTTCGATCTGCCGCATGCCGAAACCCACACCATCGTGCTTTCGCATGCGCTGGCCTACAACGCACCGGCGGTGTCCGATGCCATGGCGCGGATATCGCGCGCGATCGGCGCGGCCGACGCGTCCCAGGGGCTCTACGACCTCGCGAAGCGGCTGGGTGCGAAGCTGGCGTTGCGCGACATCGGCATGCCCGAGAGCGGCATCGACAAGGCCGCCGATCTCGCGGTCACCAACGCCTACTGGAATCCGCGCCCGCTCGAGCGCAACGCGATCCGCGAGCTGATCGCCCGCGCCTGGGCCGGCGAACCGCCTGTTACCATCAAAGCGGCGGCCTGAAGCGATGCGGCGCACGCTGATCAAATCAGCTGTCATCATCAGCATGGATGACGCGATTGGCGACCTCAACACCGGCGATGTGCTGGTCGAGGGCAGCCGCATCGTCGACGTGCGCCCATCGATCGACCTCGGCAGCGGTGCAGCCGAGACCGAGATCGTGGACGGCGACGGCCGGATCGTCATCCCCGGCCTGATCAACGCGCACATGCACACCTGGCAAACCGCGTTGCGCGGCTATGCCGCGAACTGGACGCTGCTGGAATATTTCCGCCGCATGCATGCCGGGCTCGCGACCGTATTCCGGCCCGACGACATCTACATTGCGACCCTCGTCGGTGCGCTGAACCAGATCAATTGCGGCACCACCACGCTGGTCGATTGGTGCCACAACAATCCAACGCCTGATCATACCGATGCCGCCGTGCGTGGGCTAATCGAAAGCGGCATCCGCGCCGCCTTCTTCCACGGCTCGCCAAAACCCGAGCCGAAGCCCGGCGAGCCGCATTTCTCCGAGATTCCGCATCCGCGCCGCGAGGTCGAGCGGCTTCTGGCAGGTCCCCTCGCCGATCGCGACGGCCTCGTCACGCTCGGGCTTGCTATTCTCGGCCCGCATTATTCGACGCTCGACGTCGCCATGCACGATTTCCGCCTCGCTCGCGAGCTCAAGCTGATCGCATCCATGCATCAGGGCGGCGGTCCGGCCAAGACGCCCGGCGGCTGGGAGAAGCTGATCGAGGCCGGCCTCGTCGGCGCCGGCATCAACATCGTCCATGGCAACGATCTGCCCGACGATCTCCTCGACAAGATCGTCGGCCTCGGCGTCTCCTTCTCGGTGACGCCGGAAAACGAGATGATCCAGGGCCACGGTTTTCCGATCACCGGACGGCTGCTCAAGCGCGGCGTGCGGCCGACGATCGGGATCGACCTGGAATCCGTGCTGGCCGGCGATCTCCTCTCCGTCGCCCGCGTCGCGCTATCGATGCAGCGGGCGCTCGACAATGCGGAGTCACGTAAAGTGAGCGGCACCATTCCTGCGACGACCACGATCCCCGTCCGCGAGGCGCTGCGCTGGATCACGACCGAAGGCGCCCGCATGCTCGGCCGCGAGGGCCAGATCGGCTCGCTGACGCCGGGCAAGCTCGCTGACCTCGTCGTCATCAACGCGTCCGATCTCAACCTTGTCCCGGTGCACGATCCCGTCGCGACCGTCGTGATGCAGACGAGCCTCGCCAATATCGAGGCTGTGATGATCGGAGGCACCTGGAAGAAGCGGGACGGCCGGCTGCTGGTCGAGGGGCTGGAGACGAAGAAGGACCTGCTGGCCCGATCCGGCCGGCGGCTGGTGCAGGACATCGAACGACAGGGACGCGCCGCCTGAAGGCGCCAATGGATGAGATCAATGACCGACGCTTCAAGGAATGTCGCTTTCATCGGGATCGGCAAGATGGGCCTGCCGATGTCGGCGCTCGTCGCCAAGGCCGGCTACGCCGTGACCGCATTCGATCAGAGCGCCGCCCGGATCAACGAGGCGCGTGCGCAAGGCATTTCGATTGCCGCTTCGCCGGTCGAGGCCGTGAGCGGCAAGGCCGCGATCATCACGTCCCTGCCCGATGACGCAGCCTTGCGCGGCGCGCTGCTCGGCCCAGCCGGCCTGATCGCCGCGATGGCTGCTGGATCTGTTCTGATCGAGACCAGCACCGTGAGCGTCGAGGCCTCCACCGAAGTTGCGGCCGCTGCACAAGCTCGCAGCATTGCTTATCTGCGTTCGCCGGTCTCAGGCAATGCCAGCATCGTTCACACGGGTGCCCTGACCTGCTTCGTCTCCGGGCCGAAGGATGCCTTCGACAACGCCAAGCCTCTGTTCGCCGCCTTCACCCGCGCCCAGACCTATCTCGGGCCGGCCGAGGAAGCCCGCTACGCAAAGCTCTCGGTCAATCTGATGATCGCAGTCTCGGCGGCGATGATGGCCGAGAGCCTGGCCCTGGCGCGCAAGGGCGGAATCGCCTGGCAGGACATTTTGAAGGTGCTCGACGATAGCGCGGTCGCCTCGCCAATGGTGAAGTACAAGACCGCGCCGCTGCGGACGCGCGATTTCGAGTCGACTTTCTCGTGCAAGCAGATGGCCAAGGACCTCGATCTCATCCTCGGCGCCGGCCACGCCGTGGGCGTGCCGCTGCAGCTCGCGGCGCAGGTGCGTGAGACCTATGGCTCGCTGGTCGCGCAGGGCGACGGCGACACCGACTTCATCGCGACCGTCAAGCACCTGGAACGTCTGTCCGGGCTTGGCGAACCGAAACTCTGATCGCGGAGACACCGATGCGTAACTTCAACGAGACCACGATCACGGACGCGGTGCTGGAGCGGATCAAGGACGCGACCGATCCGCGCATCAAGGAGGTCAGCGAAGCGCTGGTGCGCCACCTGCACGCCTTCGTCCGCGAGGTCCGGCCGACCCAAAAGGAATGGGAATACGGCATCGATTTCCTGACCCGCACCGGGCACATGTGCGACGACAAGCGCCAGGAGTTCATCCTGTTGTCCGACACGCTCGGCGTCTCCATGCTGGTCGACGCGATCAACCATCCCGTGCCGGAAGGCGCGACCGAGACGACGGTGCTCGGCCCGTTCTTCGTCCAGGCCGCGCCGGAGAAGGACAGCGGCGCGGATATCTCGGGGCCGATGGAAGGCGATCCCATGCTGGTCACCGGCTCGGTCTCGACCGTCGACGGACAACCGCTCGCGGGCGCCATCGTCGATGTCTGGCATTCCGACGATGACGGCTATTACGACGTGCAGCAGCTCGACGACATCGGCGATCTCGCGATGCGCGCGCGCTTCCATACCGACGCCAATGGCCGCTTCCATTTCTGGTCGATTAAGCCGGCGGCGTATCCGATCCCGCATGACGGCCCTGTCGGCGAGATGCTGGAGGTCCAGGGCCGCCATCCCTGGCGCCCCGCGCATGTCCATTTCATGATCTCGGCGCCCGGTTTCGAGCAGCTCGTGACCCATGTGTTCGTCGCCGGTGACAAATATCTCGACTCTGACGTGGTGTTCGGCGTCAAGGACAGCCTGATCCGCGAATTCACTGGCCACCCTGCCGGCCGTGCGCCGGATGGTCGCATGGTGGAGCGCGACTATTTCCACCTCAATTACGATTTCGGCCTGAAGCAGGTCGCGAGCAACGCGAGAGCCGCCTAGGCTAGACGAAGGACCAACAAGAGTCCGGCAACAGGGAGCAGACGGGAGCTAAGGATGGGACCGCGGGTCAGCACGAGCATATTGGCCGATCGCCTCACCGGCATGATCGGCCCGCGCGCGAGCGTTGCGCGCGGCGTGCTCGATCAGCACGGGCAGAGCGAATCGCATTATCGCAATTTGCCGCCGGACATCGTCGTCTTCCCTGAAACCACGCAGGAGGTCGCCGAGATCGTGAAGCTCTGCGCCAGCGCGAGCATGCCGATCGTTCCGTTCGGCGCCGGCACCTCGCTCGAAGGCAATGCGGCCGCGGTCTCCGGCGGCGTCTGCTTCGACTTCGCCCGGATGAACAAGGTGCTGACGGTGCATGAGAGCGACATGGACGTCGTCGTGCAGCCCGGCATCACGCGAAAGCAGCTCAATGCCGAGCTGCGCGGCACCGGACTTTTCTTTCCGATCGATCCCGGCGCCGACGCCTCGATCGGCGGCATGACCTCCACCCGCGCGTCCGGCACCATGGCGGTGCGCTACGGCACCATGAAGGACAATGTCATGGCGCTCGAGGTGGTGCTGGCCGACGGGCGCGTGATCCGCACCGCCAGGCGCGCGCGCAAATCGGCCGCCGGTTATGACCTGACGCGGATGTTCGTCGGCGCCGAAGGCACGCTCGGCGTCATCACCGAAGTCACATTGAAGGTGCATCCCGTGCCGCAGGCGATCTCGGCTGCGGTCTGCAGCTTCGACACCCTGCACGATGCCGTGGACACCGCGATCTCCGTGATCCAGTCCGCGATCCCCGTGGCACGCATCGAGCTGCTCGACGACGTCATGATGCGCGGCATCAACGCCTACGCAAAGCTCGGCTATCGCGAAGCCCCCACTTTGTTCTTCGAATTCCACGGCTCCGAGACCTCAGTTGCCGAGCAGGCCGAAGCCGCGCAGGCGATCGCCGCCGACCATGGCGGCCATGGTTTTGCCTGGGCCAAGGCGCAGGAAGACCGCAGCCGGCTCTGGCACGCCCGCGACAACACGCTTTATGCGGGCCTGGGCCTGCGGCCCGGCGCACGCGCCGTGATCACCGATGTCTGCGTGCCGATCTCTCGGCTGGCGGAATGCCTGACCGAGACCAGGCGCGACGCGGACGAGCACGGTTTTACCGCCCCGATCGTCGGCCATGTCGGCGACGGCAATTTCCACATGCTGATCCTGATCGACCCGACCAAGCCGGATGAGGCCGAAGGCGCCAAGGCGCTGCAGGCCCGCATGGTCGCGCGCGCCATCGCCATGGACGGCACCTGCACCGGCGAGCACGGCATCGGGCTCGGCAAGATCGAATATCTCACCGATGAGCTCGGCGAGGCCGTCGACGTGATGCGATCGATCAAGACCGCGCTCGATCCTGATGGACTGATGAATCCCGGAAAGATCTTCGCGAGCGGAGTGCACGCATGAGCAGCGCCGCATTGGCCATCGAGCCCGCCTCACCCACGCCGCTACTGGAGCTGCGCGGCATCAGCAAGGAATTCCCCGGCGTCAAGGCGCTGGATGACGTGTCCTTTGCCGTCTTCCCCGGCGAAGTCCACATGCTGCTCGGCGAGAACGGCGCCGGCAAGTCGAGCCTGATGAAGGTGCTGTGCGGCGCCTACCGCGCTGATGCCGGCGAGTTCTACTACAAGGGCGACAAGGTCGCGATCTCTTCGACCGCGGACGCGCAGAAGCTCGGCATTGCCGTGATCTTCCAGGAATTCTCGCTGGTCCCCCATCTCGATATCGCCCAGAACATCTTCCTCGGCCGCGAGCCGAAGGGCCGCATTCCCGGCACGATCGACCGCCGCAAGATCCTGGCCGACGCCAGGCGCGTGCTCGGCACGATCGGGTTCGACATCGATCCCTCCACCTCCGTCGACAAGTTAGGGGTGGCGCAGCAGCAGATGGTCGAGATCGCGAAAGCGATCAGCCAGAACGCGCGCATCCTCGTGATGGACGAGCCGACGGCGGCGCTGTCCGACCGCGAGACCGAGCTGCTGTTCGCCCTGATCGCGCGGCTGAAGGCCGACGGCGTCTCCATCGTCTATATCTCGCACCGCATGGCCGAGGTGTTCGCGCTCGGCGACCGCATCACGGTGATGCGCGACGGTCGTCGCATCGACGGCGTTCGCCCCGCTGACGTCACGCCGGACCAGCTCGTCCGCATGATGGTCGGCCGCAACGTCGACATGACCTATCCGCGCAACTTTGCCGACAAGCCCGGCGAACTGCTGCTCGAGGTCAAGGGCCTGAGCGCATCGAGCGGCATCTCCGATATCAACATCGAGGTGCGCCGGGGCGAGATCGTCGGCCTCTGCGGCCTGGTCGGTTCCGGCCGCAGCGAGGTCGCCCGCGCCATTTTCGGCGCCGATGCCGTGACATCAGGCGAGATCATTTTCGACGGCAAGGCCATCTCCGGCGAGCCCGACCTTGCCGCCCGCCGCGGCATCGCGCTGATCCCGGAGAGTCGCAAGAGCGAGGGCCTCGCGCTGTTGCGGTCGGTGAGTGACAATCTGGTGGTGTCGGCACTGCGAAAGCTGTTCCCAAGCGGTTTGTTCGACCGGCGCAGCGCGCAGCGGACGTCCGACGGCTTGATCCGGCAGCTGCGCATTGCAACCCCGAGCGCGCGCCAGACCGTCGGCCTGCTCTCCGGCGGCAACCAGCAGAAGGTCGTGATCGGCAAGTGGCTGGCGGCCGGCTCGAAGCTCTACATCTTCGACGAGCCGACGCGGGGCATCGACATCGGCGCCAAGTCCGAGATCTTTGCGCTGATCGACCGACTGGTCGCCGAAGGCGCGGCGGCCTTGATGATCTCGTCCGAGCAGGTCGAGATCTGCCATGTCTGCGACCGCGCCTATGTGATGCGGGAGGGCCGCATCGCCGGACACCTGACCCGCAACGAACTGACCGAGGAGAACATCGTGCGACTGGGGATGCATCATGCGTGAAGCCGCAGTCGTCTCACAACCCAATCCGCTGCAGCGCATTCCCGGCGTTGCCATCGTCTTGGTGCTGCTGATCGCCCTGTTCAGCGCGATCGCGCCCGGCTTCCTGTCGGTCGCCAACCTCTCCAACGTGCTGGTGCAGTCGACCATCCTGACCATGCTGGCGCTGCCGATGACCTTGATCATCATGACCGAGGGACTGGACCTGTCGATGGGCGCGGTGCTGACGCTGACCTCGCTCTGCGTTGCCATCGTGTCGCTCGCGACCAAGTCGATGCTGCTGGGCCTCGGCGCCGGGCTGCTCGTCGGCGCGGCCTTCGGCTTCGCCAACGGCTGGCTGGTTGCCATCGTCGGCATTCCGCCCTTCGTCGCGACGTTGGGCACGCTCGGCATGGCGCAGGGCCTGTCGCTGATCGTCAGCGACGGCCAGAGCGTGGTCGGCATCCCCCACAGCGTGCGCGACATCTATTCGGCGACGCTTCTGGGCGTGCCCGTGCCGATCGTGATGGCGCTGGTGACCTATGCGGCCTTCCACGGACTGCTCTACCACACCCGCTTCGGCACCTACATCTTCGCACTCGGCGGCAACCGCGAGGCGCTGCGCTATGCCGGCCTCTCGCCGAACAAGCTGCTGATCGCGGTCTACGCGATCGGCGGCGCCATGGCCGGCATTGCCGGCCTGCTGATGACCGCGCGCATGAATTCCGGCCACCCCACTGCCGGGCTTGGCCTCGAGTTCGACGCCATCGCGGCCGTCGCCGTCGGCGGCACCTCGTTCGAGCGCGGCAACGGCTGGCTGCTTGGCACGTTGCTCGGCGTGATCGCGGTCGGCGTGCTGCGCAACGGGCTCAACCTGATCTCGATGCCTTCTTCGGTGCAGGTCGCAAGCGTCGGCGTCCTCGTCATCGTTGCTCTCTTCCTCGACGGCCTCCGGAGCCGAGCATGACCGACATCTCCAAAGAGGCCCTCTCTCCGCCCCGCTCGTTCCTGTCGCAGGACGCGATCCAGGTCTTCTACCGCCTGCTCGCAGCGCTGCTGATCTGCGCGGTGCTCGCCGTGCTCAGCGATTCCTTCCTGAGCCTCGGCAATATCCTCAACGTGCTGAGACAAGCGAGCCTGACCTTCTTCATCGCGTCCGGCTTGACGCTGGTCGTGCTCACCGCCGGCCTCGATCTCTCCGTCGGCGCCAACGTCGCGCTGTCCGCCTGCATCGCCGGCACCGTGATCCACAAGACCGGCTCGCCAGCGCTCGGCATCCTCACCGGGCTCGCCTGCGGCGGCATCGTTGGCCTGCTCAACGGTATCATGGTCACCGCGCTGCGCATCCCCTCCTTCATCGCCACCTATGGCATGCTCTGGGTGCTGAACGGCCTCACCTACTGGTACATGGCGGGCGAAACCCTGCACGGCTTCCCGGCAGGATTCCGCCAGATCGGCAGCGGCTATCTGTTCGGCCTGCCGATCCCGGTCTATCTGCTGCTGGTGTTCCTCGGGATCGGAACGCTGTTTGCGCAGCGCACGATCTGGGGCCAGGAAATCTATGCGATCGGCGCCAATCCGGTCGCCGCCCGCCTCTCCGGCATTCCGGTCGCGCGCCGCCTGCTGCTGGTCTACGCGGTATCAGGCACCATGGCGGGACTGGCCTCGATCATCTTCCTGTCGCGGCTCAATTCGGCGGAAGCCGACATCGGCGAAAGCCTGACGCTGCCCGCGATCGCAGCCGTGCTGATCGGCGGCACCTCGCTGTTCGGAGGGGTCGGCACCGTGTTCGGCACCTTCATCGGCGCGCTGATCCTGACGCTGGTGCTGAACGGCATGAACCTCTTGTCGGTCAGCGCCAACTGGCAGCCGCTCGTCACCGGCATCATCGTCATTCTCGCGGTCTGGCTCGACATGAAGACCCGCCGCCGCGCGCAATGAGCTCTTAGAAATCCAACAAGCAAAATGAGGGATGGAGGCAACATGAAACAGAAAATGGGTTATTTGGCGCTGCCGCTGCTGATGGCGGCCGCGTTCACGACACAGGCGCGCGCCGACGGCGAGACCATCGCCGTGTTCACCAAGAACCAGACCAATCCGTTCTTCCAGACGGTGCGGGTCGGTGCCGACAACATGGCGAAAGCGCTGAACGCGAAGACGCTGCAGTACATCCCGACCAAGCCGGACTCGATCCCCGAGCAGCTCAGCCAGATCGAGGACGTCGTGGTGAAGAAGCCGAGCGCGATCGTGTTCACGCCGGTCGACTACAAGGCGATGGTGCCGGGCGTCGAGAAGATCAACGAGGCGAAAATCCCCGTCGTCAACATCACCGACCGCTCCGCCGGCGGCAAGTTCCTCTCCTTCGTCGGCGCCGACGATTACAGCCTTGGCTTCGAAACCGCGCGCTTCCTGCTCAAGACGCTGGGCGGCAAGGGCAACATCGTCATCATCGAGGGCGTCAAGGGCTCGCTGACCAATGTCGACCGCGTCCGCGGCTTCAACGACGCGCTGAAGGAGAATTCGGGCGCCAAGCTGCTGGCCTCGCAGCCCGGCAACTACCAGCGGCTGCAGGCGCTCCAGGTCATGGAGAATTTGATGCAGTCGAACCCGCAGATCGACGGCGTTCTCGCGGCCAACGACGCCATGGCGGTCGGCGCGATCGAGGCCCTCGACGGTGCCAACCGCAAGGCCCAGGTGATCGGCATCAACGGCACCAAGGAGGCGATCGACGCGATCAAGTCCGGCAAGCTGCTTGCGAGCGGCGACTACAACGGATTTGCGCAAGGGTGCCTCGGCACCATGATGGCGATCCGGAGCTTACGCAACCAGCCTGTCATTTCCGAGATCGTGCTGAAGCCGACCGTCATCACCAAGGACAATTACCAGCCGTTCGACGTGCCGCTGGAGCAGCGGACCTGCCCGACCTTCGAGGACGCCGGCAAGCTCGGCGCCAAATAGCCCAACCGATCATCACAAGCACGGACGGCCGCCTTCGCGGCCGTCCCAAGAAACGTCCCAAGAAAGCCGACACGTCAACGGAGACATCATGCTGTTCGCCATTCACGCCCTCGACCGCGCCGGCGCGCTGCCGACCCGGCTCGCCAATTACGACGCCCACAAGGTCTTCCTGAGCGACACCTCGCGCTTCGGCGTCAAGATCGTGATGTCGGGCCCGCTCGTCTCCGACGACGGCGCGAACATGATCGGCAGCCTGTTCCTGATCGAGGCGCCCGGCCGCGCCGAGGTCGAAGCCTTCAACCGCGCCGATCCCTTCGCCGCAGCCGGCATCTGGGAGAAAGTCACGATCACGGGCTTCCTGCGCCGCCAGGGCTGAAGGGGGCTACGGCGCCTCTTCGAGGTGACAGGCCACCCATTGCTCGGGTCCGGTCGAGCGCAGCGTCGGCTCCTCCGTCCGGCAACGATCGAAGACGTATGGGCAACGGGTGTGGAAGCGGCACCCGCTCGGAGGATTGATCGGGCTCGGCACGTCCCCCTTGAGGATGATCGGATTGCGCTGGGCGCCGGGCTCGGGCAGCGGGACTGCGGAGAGCAGCGCCTTGGTATAGGGATGCCTTGGCGCGGCAAAGATCTCGCGGCGCGGCGCCACCTCGACGATCTTGCCGAGATACATCACCGCGACACGATGGGTCATGTGCTCGACGATTGCGAGGTCATGGCTGATGAACAGCAGCGCCAGGCCGAACTCGCGCTGAAGATCCTGCAAGAGATTGACGATCTGCGCCTTGACCGAGACGTCGAGCGCCGAGACCGCCTCGTCGCAGACGATCAGCTCGGGCTCGGCTGCGAGCGCCCGCGCGATACCGATGCGCTGACGCTGGCCGCCGGAGAATTCGTGCGGCCTGCGGTTGAGCGCCTCGCGCGGCAGCCGCACGGTGTCCATCAGCGCCGTCACACGGGTTTCGAGATCGGCGGCGGATTTGGCGAGGCCAAAATTGCGGATCGGCTCGGCCAGGATGTCGCGCACCCGCATGCGCGGATTGAGGCTCGAGAACGGATCCTGGAACACCACCTGCACGCGGCGGCGCATCTGGCGCATCGTGCTTGGATGCGCGTCGTCGATGCGCTGGCCATCGAGGATCACCTGGCCCGCGGTGATGTCGAACAGCCGCAGGATGGCGCGGCCGACCGTCGACTTGCCGCAACCGGACTCGCCGACCAGCGACAGCGTCTCGCCCTTCGCGATTTCGAACGAGACACCGTCGACGGCATAGACATATTCGGACTTGCGGCCGAACAGGCCCTTTTTGACCGGAAAATGCTTCTTGAGGTCGTTGACCTGGAGCAGCGGAGGACTCATGCCGCGATGGCCCCCTTGGCGGCGTAGTGGCAGGCGGCGACGTGGCGAGGCGCCTTCTCTTCGAGCCCAGGCGCATATTGGCGGCAGAGATCGGTCGCGAGCGCGCAGCGGCCGGCGAAGACGCAGCCGATGATGGGCTTGCGCAGATCAGGCACCTGCCCCGGGATTTCGGCCAGACGCCGCGCGGTGCCTGTTAGCGAGGAACCGAGCCGCGGCACCGCGCCGAGCAGGCCCTGCGTATAGGGATGGCGCGGCGAGCGGAAGAGCTCGGCTACCGGAGCCTCCTCGACCTTGCGGCCGGCATACATCACCATGACGCGCTCGGCGATCTCGGCGACGACGCCGAGATCGTGGGTGATCAGGATGATCGCGGCGCCGACCCGGCGCTTGAGATCCAGCATCAGCTTCAGGATCTGCGCCTGGATCGTCACGTCGAGCGCGGTGGTCGGTTCGTCCGCGATCAGGAGCTTTGGATTGCAGGCCAGCGCAATCGCGATCATCACGCGCTGGCGCATGCCGCCGGAAAGCTGATGCGGATATTCGCGCACGCGCCGCTTCGGCTCGGGAATGCCGACCAGCGTCAGCATCTCGATCGCATGCGCCTCGGCCGCCTGCTTGTCGAGGCCCTGATGGATCATCAGCGTCTCGCGGATCTGGCGGCCGACCGTCAGAACCGGGTTGAGGCTCGTCATCGGCTCCTGAAAGATCATCGAGATGTCGTTGCCGCGGATGGCGCGCATCTCGCGATCGGACAATTGCAGCAGGTCCCTGCCCGCAAAACGGACGGCGCCTGCGATCCTGCCCGGCGGCTCCGGAATCAGCCGCATCAGCGACATCGAGGTCACCGACTTGCCGCAGCCGGATTCGCCGACGATGGCGAGCGTCTCGCCTTCGTTGACATGAAAGGAGACGCCGTCGACCGCGCGGTTGATGCCGCCGGGGGTGCGAAAGTGGGTCTGGAGATTCTCGACTTCGAGCAAGGCCATCGCGATCAACCCCTCGACGTCAGAGGCTCTTGGCCATGCGCGGATCGAGCGCATCGCGAAGGCCGTCGCCGAGCAGGTTCACGGCGAGCACGGTGACGGAGAGGAACGCCGCCGGGAAGAACACGATGTAGGGCTTGACCTGCCACAGCGCGCGGCCTTCGGCCATGATGTTGCCCCAGGACGGAATGGTGGGCGGCGTGCCCGCCCCGATGAAGGACAGGATCGCCTCCGTGATCATGGCGCTGGCGCAGATGTAAGTCGCCTGGACCAGCATCGGCGCCAGCGTGTTGGGCAGGATGTGGCGCAGGATGATCATCGGCGTCCGCGTGCCGCAGGCGACCGCGGCGTCCACATAGGGCTGCTCGCGCAGCGACAGCACCACGCTACGGACAAGACGGGAAACCCGCGGGATCTCGGCGATGGTGATGGCCAGGATGACGTTGCCGACGCTGCCGCGCGTCAGCGCCATCAGCGCGATTGCGAGCAGGATCGGCGGGATCGACATCAGGCCGTCCATGAACCGCATCAAGATGCCATCCGCCCAGCGGATGAAGCCGGAGACGATGCCGATGGCGAGGCCCGCCGCGGATGCGAGGATCGCAACCGACAGGCCGACCGTGAGCGAGACCCGCGCGCCAAAGAGCACGCGCGAATAGATGTCGCGGCCCAGCACGTCGGAGCCAAACCAGAACGCGGCGGACGGCGCGCGGGTGCGCTTGGCGGGCGCAAGTGCCGTCGGATCGACCGTCCCGAGATAGGGCGCGAAGATCGCGATCAGAACGAGCGTCAGCAGCAGCGCGCCGCCGATCGCGACCGTGGGATGGCCACGCAAGAGGCCGATGAAGCCGCGCCGGATCCTAACCGGCCGCAGGATTTCAGGCAGTTGCGGCGCGAGAACGAAGCCCGCCGGCAGCGCTTGCGGATTGACGGTCGTATCGGTCAATAGCGGATCCTCGGGTCAACGAGCGTGTAGACGACGTCGATCATCAGATTGACGAGGACGTAGACGAAGCTGAAGAGGAGCACGATGCCCTGGATGACGGGATAGTCGCGGCGCAGGATGGCATCGATCGTGAGCCGGCCGAGGCCGGGGATCGCGAACACGCTTTCCGTGACGACGGCGCCGCCGATCAGGAGTGCGATGCCGATCCCGATCACCGTGACGATCGGCACCGCGGCGTTTTTCAGCGCGTGAACGAAGAGGATGCCGCCTTGCCCGAGGCCCTTGGCCCGCGCGGTGCGGATATAGTCCTGCTGCAAGACTTCAAGCATGGTGGCACGCGTGATGCGCGCGATCAGCGCGATGTAGACGCAGCCGAGCGCGATCGATGGCAGGATCAGGTTTTGCAGCCACGGCCAGAAGCCCTCCGTGAGCGGCGTATAGCCCTGCACCGGAAGCCATTCGAGCTCGAGTGCGAAGACATAGGCGAGGATATAGCCGACGACGAAGACGGGCAGCGAGAAGCCGAACACGGCGAATGCCATGATGACGCGGTCGATCAGGCTCCCCGCCTTCCACGCGGCCACGACGCCAAGCGGCACCGCGACCACGATGGTGAGTAGCAGCGTGACCATCATCAGCGACAGTGTCGGCCCGAGACGCTGTCCGATCATCGTCGAGACCGGAAGGTTGGTGAAGATCGAGGTGCCGAGATCGCCGTGCAGAATGCGCCAGACCCAGCTTCCGAACTGGATCAGGAAAGGACGGTCGAGACCCAGACTCTGGCGAATGCGCTCCACATCCTCCGGGCTCGCCTGGTCGCCCGCGATCACCACGGCGGGATCACCCGGCGCGATATAGAGCAGGCTGAACACGAACAGCGCGACGATTGCCATCACCGGCAAGGTCGAGACGATGCGACGGAGGATGTAAGAGAGCATCTGGCTTCAGCGTACCATCATGCGGATTTCGACACGTTCCAGAAGAACGGCAGCGGCCCCTTGGTGATGCCGGAGACGTTCTTGCGCCATGCCGTGTAGGTCAGGAAGAAACCGGTCGGCGCGTAGACGACATCCTCGAGCGCCGCCTTGTTGACCTGCCCGATCGCGGCCTTCTCTTCCTCGAGATTCTTGGCGTCGAACCAGGCCGTGATCTCCTTCTCGGTATTCGGGCTGTTGGGCCAGCCGAACCAGGCCTTGTCGCCATTGGCGCGGATGGCGGTGTAGGCGGCCGGATTGATGCAATCGGCGCCGGCGTGCCAGCTGTGGAACATATTCCAGCCGCCCTGCCCCGGCGGTGTCTTCATCGCGCGGCGCGCGCCCACCGTGCCCCAATCGGTCGCGACGAAATCGACATTCATGCCGAGCTTCTTGAGCAGATCCGCGGTGACGTCGCCCTGCGCCTTCGTGATCGACTGGTCCTGCGCGACCACGCATGTGACCGGCTGGCCGGAATAGCCGCTCTCGGCGAGCAGCTTCTTGGCCGCATCGAAATCGCGCTTTCCTTTCAGGATCTCGCCGCCCAACTCGGTGTAGAGCGGTGTGTCCGGCGTAAAAAAGCCGGGCAGCGGCTTCCACAACGTATCGTCGTCGCCGACAAGCGCACGCATATAGTCTTCCTGGCTCAACGCCATCAGCACCGCGCGCCGTGCCTTCACATTGTTGAAGGGTGGGTGCAGATGGTTCATGCGGAAGGAGCCGATATTGCCGAGGGGATCGCCGATATCGACGCTGATGTTCTTGTTCTTCTTCAGCACGGGCACGAGATCGGAGATCGGGTTCTCCCACCAGTCGACCTCACCGTTCTGCAAGGCGGCCGCAGCGGTGGCCGGATCCGGCATCACCAGCCACTCGACGCGATCGACCAGGATGTTCTTGCCGCCGGCAAGCCACGACGCCTTCTCCTGGCGCGGCACGTAATCGGTGAACTTCTCGAACACCGACTTGGCGCCGGGCACCCATTCGCTCTTGGCGAACTTCATCGGACCCGAGCCGACATATTCGGTGATCTGCTTGAACGGATCGGTCTTCGCGATGCGCTCGGGCATGATGAAGGAGCACGGCGCGTTGTTCTTGGCCAGCGCGTACAGCATTTTCGGGAAAGGCTGCTTCAGGACCCATTTGAAGGTGCGGTCGTCGACCGGAGTCAATTCCTGCTGGATAGCCAGGATCATCAGACCCATTGGATCGCGCGCGGCCCAGCGCGACAGGCTCGCGACGACGTCCTTGCTCAGCACCGGCTCGCCGTCATGGAACTTGAGACCCGGGCGCAGCTTGAAGGTCCAGGTCTTGCCGTCGTCGGTGGTCTCCTCGGACTCGACCATCTGACGCTGCGGTTGGAGCTTGGCATCGACGCCGTAGAGCGTGTCCCAGACCAGCGCCGCGGCATTGCGCACGACATATTGCGTGCCCCAGATGGGATCGAAATTGGCGAGGTTGGCTTGCGGCACGAAGCGCAGGGTGCGCGCAGAGGCGCCTTGTGCGATCGCCGGGGCCGAGAGGCCGGTCAATGCCAGACCGCCCGCGCCGGCCAGTCCCTTCAAAACGGTCCTGCGATCCATGAAATCCTCCCAGTAGTGCCGTGATGCCGGCCATCGTTGGCCAAAGGCAGGTGAAACCAGAACCCATTGGCGTGCAAATGGTATGCCACTAACCGGGCCTTCGCCAGCGGGATCTCATCTGGATTACGACCGGTTCAGGCGTCAAAGCGCGGCCGCCAGTGCCGGTCCGGTCTCGATATGCGGAATCGCCTCGACCAGCTTGCGCGTGTAGTCGGTCTTGGGATTATCGAACAGCGCCCGGCTCTCCCCCTGCTCCACGATGCCGCCGTTGCGCAGCACGATGGTGCGGTCGCAGAGCATGCGCACGACATTGAGGTCGTGGCTGACGAACAGCAGCGCGATGTCGTTCTCGCGCCTGAGACGGTCGAGCAGTTGCAGCACCACCGCCTGCACCGAGACGTCGAGCGCGGCGGTCGGCTCGTCCAGCACCAGCAGCCGCGGCCGGCAGGCGATGGCGCGGGCAATGCCGACGCGCGCCTTCTGGCCGCCGGAGAGCTGGTGCGGAAAACGCGGCAGCAGATCGAGCGGCAAGCCCACCCGCTCCGCACACTCTTCCACCCGCTTGCGCAGCGCATCGCCCGCCCGCATGCCGTCGAGCCGCATCAGGGGATGGGCGATGCAGTCAAAGGCCGTGAAGCGCGGGTTGAGGCTCTCGTTCGGGTCCTGGAAGACCATCTGGATGTCTTTGCGCAGCGGCGAGCGATGGAAGTCGCGCGAGGCGACATGGCCGATCGACTGCCCGTCGAACACGATATCGCCTTCGCTCGGGTCGATCAGACGGCAGATCATCCGCGACGTCGTGCTCTTGCCGGAGCCGGACTCGCCAACGAGCCCGACGCTCTCGCCGCCGGCCATCGTCATCGAGAAATCCGCGACCGCCGCGGAGCCCTGGTCAAAACGCTTGGCGAGCTTGCGCACCTCAAGGAGCGGCGGCGTCCCGTGCGGGAGCTGTTGCCTTGGCCTGCTGACGATCGTCGCGTGCCGCTCCCGCTCCTCCTCCGTCACGAGATCCTCGATCCGCGACGTCGCGGTCGGCGATGCCGCAACGAGGCGGCGGGTATAGGCGTGTTGCGGTGCGCTGAAGAGCTTTTGTGGGCTCGCTTCCTCGACGATGCGTCCGCGCTCCATCACGGCGATGCGGCGGCAATAGCGCGCCGCGAGGCCGAGATCGTGCGTGATCAGGATCGTGGCCATGCCGCGCGCGGCGGCAATGTCTGCGAGCAGATCCATCACCACCTTCTGGGTCGTGACGTCGAGCCCGGTGGTCGGCTCGTCGGCGATCAGCAGCGCGGGATTGCAGGAGATCGCGATCGCGATCATCACGCGCTGGCACATGCCGCCGGAGAGCTCGTGCGGATAGGCGTTCATCCGCGTCTCGGGGTCGCGGATCTGGACCGCGCGCAGCAGCTCGAGCGCCTCGGCGCGCGCGGCGCCCTTCGATATCTTCTTATGCGTGAGGATCGCATCCGCGATCTGCAAACCGATCGCGCGGATCGGGTTGAGCGCCGCCCGCGGATTCTGGAAGATCATCGACATCGCGGCGCCCTGGAGCTGACGGAGGTCATCGCCCCTGAGTTTTGTGACGTCCTGCCCGCGAAACAGGATCTTGCCGCCGGTGACGCGCCCGGCCGCATCGAGCAGCCGCGTGGTCGCGAAGCCGGTGACCGACTTGCCCGAGCCGCTCTCGCCGACGAGGCCGAGCATCTCGCCCTTCTCGACCGAGAGCGTCACGCCGCGCACGGCCTCGACCATGCCACGCCGCGTCGAGAACGAGACGTGGAGGTCGTTGATCCCTAGCAGCTCCTCGCTCATGTGCGCATCCGCGGGTCGAGAATGTCCCGCATCCCGTCGCCGAGGAGATTGAAGCACAGCACGGCCATCATCAGCGCAAGGCCCGGAAAGGCCACCAGCCACCAGCGCCCGGTCGAGATGAAGCGCGCGCCCTCCGCGACCATGATGCCCCATTCCGGCGTCGGCGGCTTGACGCCGAGACCGATGAAGGAAAGGCCGGCGGCATTGAGAATGGCCCAGCCGAGATTGAGCGAGATCTGCACCGCCATCGCCGGCAGGATGTTGGGCAGCAGGAAGCGCAGCACCACCGAGAAATGGCTCTCGCCGCAGGCGCGCGCGGCCTCCACCCAGCCGACATTGCGGCGGACGTTGACCTCGGCGCGCGCGAAGCGGATGTAGAACGGAAGATTGATGATCGCGGTCGCGATCACGATGTTCTCGATCCGGTTGCCCAAGGCGGCGACCATCGCCATCGCCAGTACGAACAGCGGAAAGGCCATCATCACATCGACAAAACGGCCGACGCCGCGATCGAGCTTCCCGCCGGCGTAGCCGCAGAACGCGCCGACGACGGCGCCGATCACGAAGGAGATTCCGACCGCGGAGACGGCGATGGCAAGATCGAGGCGAGCCGCGATGACGAGACGGCTGAACACATCGCGCCCAAGCTGGTCCGTGCCGGCGAGATGCGCCGCGCTCGGCGGCAGCAATGCCTCCGAGACATTGGAGACCACGGGATCATAGGGCACGATCCACGGCCCGAAGATCGCAATGAGAACGAACAGCGCAACGCCGGCCGCGGCAACGGCGGTGAGCGGGTTGCCGCGCAGGATCCAGAACGAATGGCGGAGAGTTGCGCTGGTCATTCGATCGACACCCTGGGATCGGCGATGCCATAGCAGATGTCGACCACGAGATTGACCAGCACGAACAGGCTGGCCATCAGCAGCACGAAGCCCTGCACGGGCGCATAGTCGGAGGATAGGAGCGCATCGAGCGCATAGGAAGCGACGCCCGGCCAGGAGAACACTTTCTCCACCAGGACATTCGCGCCCAGCATGGTCGAGAACACGATGCCGGCGATGGTGATGACGGGCAGGATCGCGTTCCGCAGCGCATAGGTCACGACCACCTTGTGCCAGGACAATCCGACCGAGCGCGCGGTGCGGACGAAATCGCTGCCGAGCGAGACCAGCATCGAGGCGCGCGTGATCCGCGCCAGCGGCGCGATCACGAACAGGGCCATGCTCACCGCCGGCAGGATCAGCTGCTTGCAGGCCGCCCACCAGCCCTCGATATCTCCCGCAAGCAGGAAATCGATCGACAGGAACCCGGTCCGTTGCGGCGGAAGCGAAGTGAACACGTCGATCCGCCCGGTCGGATCGGGCGCCAGCCCGAGCAGATAGTAGAAGACATAGATCAACAGCAGGCCCGAGACGAAAGTCGGCACGCAGACGCCGAGCGCGCAGAACAGCCGCACGCCGTGATCGACGATCGAGCCGGGCTTCAAGGCCGCGACCACGCCAAGCGGTACCGCCGCGATCAGCGCGATCAGGAGCGCCGTGAAGGTGAGTTCCAGCGAGGCCGGCAGCCGCTCGCGCAGGTCCTTCAGCACCGGCTGTCCCGTCATCATGGAGCGGCCGAGATTGCCGTGGCCGATGTCGGAGAGATAGAACACGAGCTGCTCCGGCACCGACCTGTCGAGCCCCATCTGCTTGCGGATCTGCTCGATCTCCTCCTTGCCGGCATTGGGCCCCGAGGCGAAGAACACCGCGGGGTCGCCGGGCAACACGCGCATCAGCAGAAAGGTGAAGACCAGCACACCGAACAGCGCCGGCAGTGATGACAGAAGCCGCCTGCCCGCCCGCACCATGGTTGCACCAAGACCGGTCGTCACCTCTGAGAGCTCCTCTCGTTGTCCGATGTCACTTGCGGCTGACGTCGCGATAGTCGACCTGGCGGTGGAACTCGTAGGTGTAGCCTTCGACCGACGACGCCATTACCGCATCCTGGTTCGGCTGCCACAGCATGATCTGCGGCATCAGATCGACATGCATCGCGTTGAGCTTGCGGCCGGCTTCCTCATACTTGGCCTTGTCCGGCTCGAAACGCGCCTCCTGCGCGATTGCGGCAAGATCCGGGTTGTTGATCGAGCTGTAATTCCAGCGCTGATTGCCGGTGTAGAAGTTGCGGTAGAAGTAATCGGTCGACGGCAACCACGCTACGATGCCCTCGGTGTAGAAGGGAAGCTTCTTCTCGTTGATCTGCGTGGACATCTGTGCGTCCGGCAGCTTCTGGATGTCGACCTTGATCCCGATCTTGCCGAGTGACTCCTTCACCAGCGCGGCCATCGGCTCAGCGGTCGAGGACTGGCCGACGTTGAAGCTGAAGGTAGTCGAGAAACCCTCGGGGAGCCCGGCCGCCTTGAGATATTCCCTTGCCTTGTCGAGGTCGACCTTCACGGGCTGCTGGAACGGATAGATGCCGTTCAGCGGCTTGCCGTCCGGCCAGGTCGCGCCGAACAGCGGCGCGCCGCGGCCGAACAGGGCGGCCTTGAACATGTCGTCGTAGGGCAGCGCGTAAGCGATGGCACGGCGGACATTGACGTTGTCGAAGGGCGGCATCTGGTTGTTCATCGAGACATAGGTGATCGCATTGTACTGCGGGGTCGAGACCACCTTGAGCTTGCCCTTGGCCTCGAGCGACTGCACGTCGCTGGCCTGGAGATCGACGACGAGGTCGGCATCGCCGCGCTCGACCAGGTTGGCGCGGGTCGCCGGCTCCGGCACGGACTGAATAATCACGCGCTTGAAGAACGCGGGCTTGTTGGCCGAACCGCGATTCCAGGCCTCATCCCGTTTGATGATGACCTGCTCGCCCGGCTTGAAGGTCTCGACCACGTAAGCGCCGCTGCCGGCGGTGTGCTCCTTCAGCCATGCGGTCGCCCAGGGATCATCAGCCGTCGCGTGCTCTTTTGCCACCTTCGAGTTGATGATCATGGGATAGACGGTCGCCAAATTCGGCAGCGCGAGTTTGTCGGGCTTTGGCAGCGTCACCTCGATGGTGAGGGGATCGATCACATTGAACTGGTCCGCCGACGTCAATGATCCCGTCAGGAGCTGGGCCTTGCCGAGGATCGGCGCGGTGACACAGCGATCGAGCGACCATTTCACGTCTTCGGCCGTGACGGGCGAGCCGTCCTGGAATTTTGCGTCCTTACGCAGGCGGAAGGTGATCTTCAGGCCATCGGGGCTGACGTCGTAGGATTCAGCGAGCTCGCCGGTGATCGTGTCGAGATCGAACACCCATTTGTCGTTGAGCTGCTTGCGGCCGAACGCCACCAGCCGGTCATAGGTGCTCATGCTCAGCGCGAAGGACTCGCGCGTCGAGCCGGGGATGTTGGGATCGAGCGTGTTGACCGCTGATCCCGTGACATAGCGCAACGTCTCCGCCCTGGTCTGTGCCTGCGACGGCGCGGTGGCAATGAGCAACAGCGCAGTGGTAGCGAGGACTGAGGCCGCGGGCCTGAAAGACACAAAACGCATTCGTTTTCCCCAAAATTTCGACGAGAACACCAGCAAGGCAGGTCAAGAAGGAAGCAAGTTGCGCGCCAATCCCGCAGAGGCGCTTCGTCGCGGCGGTGCATGGATGATCATCGCGATTCCTCCATTGTTCGCGCGGTCCGCGCAACCACGGCCTGCGGCACGTCATAGGCGCTGAGCGAAGCCCAGTGGCGTTCAACATCGGCGCAAAACAGGCCGCGCGTCAGGCCATTCACCAGCTTCGGAACGGCCGTCGTCATCGCATTGATCGACGATCCTGACGGACCAAAGCTCATGGTGGAGGCGATGGCGAAGAGATGGACGTCCGAGATCCACGGCGTCTCGCCCGGCACGCGCTCGGTGAAGGCGTAATCGTCGGCGAGATAGGGAAAGCGACCGAGCCGCGCGTTGCGCTCGCTCGAAGGCGGCTGGTAGCGATCCGCCCAGGTCGCGATGTTGCCGGCAAATTTGGCGAGCTCGCCGCGGCCGGCGAAGTTCATGTCGATGCCGGTGCCGCAAATGACGAAATCCGCGGTGATGGCGCCGCGTGGCGTGTGCAATTCGACACCGCCATCGGTCTGCCTGGTGCCCTCGACCGGCGCGCCTTCGTGCAGTGTGAAATTGGCGTGACGCGCGCAGCGGTCGTAAGTCGGCTGCGGAAATCCCTCGCGCATCTCAAGGATCTTGCGCATGAAGCGCCAGCGCCAGGCATCGTCGAGATCGCTGAGATGGCGCAGGAAGCCGCGAAAGGTGAGCCAGCGATAGGGCTGGATCACCTGGATCTGCGCGCGGCGGCAGAGCAGATGCACTTCGGCCGCGCCCGCCTCGAGCGCGGTCGCCGCATTGTCGAAGGCGGACGCGCCGGCGCCAACCACGGCGACGCGCTTGCCGCGCAGGCTTTCGAAATCGATGTCGTCGGCTACGGTTGCGACCGAGCTCTCCGGCAGATCGCGCAGCGGCTCGGGGATCATCCAGTCGCCCATGCCCTCCTGCCCCGTCGCCAGCACGATCTTGCGCGCATAGAGCGTCTCGACGCCATCGGCGCGTCTCACGCGCGCGGCGAGCAGACCGTCTGACGCAGGCGCGATCTCCAGAAGCTCGCAGCCGTTGCGCACGGGCAGACCGATCGTGCGTCGCAGCCAGAGCAGATAGTCCGCCCAATGCTCTCTCAGGATCAGATTCAGCTCCTGCCAGCTCTCCTTGCCGAAACGGGCTTCGTGCCAGGACTGATAGGTCAGGCTGGGAATATCGAGGTCCGGGCCAGTGTAATCTTTCGGGCTGCGCAGCGTCGGCATGCGGGCATAGGTGAGCCACGGGCCCTCCTTCCCTTCCTCGGCCTTGTCGAGCAGCAGGATGTTGCCGACGCGCGAGCGCATCAGGCCGAAGCCGATGGCAATGCCTGATTGGCCGGCGCCGATGATCAGCACATCCAGCGCAGGCTTGCCGTCCGGTCCGGTCTTCGGTTCGAGCCACGCGGCGCCGGGATGCGCGATCCTGGCGAGATCGGCGCGAACGTCCGCTTCGAGCTCTGTCAGCGTGACGCTCATGCCGCGAGCCAGCCTCCGTCCACCACCATCACGGTGCCGGTCGTGAACGAGGACGCATCGCTCGCGAGATGCAGCGCGGTCTGAGCGATTTCTTCCGCCTGACCGAAGCGCTTCATGGCGTGGCGGTTGCGGGAGGCTTCGCGCACCTCGTCCGAATTGGCGTGGCGGGCAAAGCTGCGGCGAAGCATCGGCGTGTCGATTGCGCCGGGCGCAATCGCATTGACGCGGATGCCGTCGGTGGCGAAATCCACCGCCATGGTCCGCGTCAGGCTGACGATCGCGCCCTTGGCGGCGATGTAGGCGCTGTTGCCCTTTCCGCCGGCGATCGCAAGCTGCGATGCCAGCGTGATGATCGAGCCGCTCTTCTGCCGCTGCATCTGCGGCACTGCGGCCCGCGCCCACAGCCAAGTGCCGCCGACATTGGCGCGGAACACCGCGTCCCAGTCTTCCAGGGTCGTCGTCAGCACCGTGCCGCCGCAGGAGAAGCCCGCAGCGGTCATAAGGATATCGAGACGGCCGTGGCGCACGATGACGTCGTTCACAACGGTCTCGGCGAAATCGGCATCGCCGACATCGCCGACATGCGTCGTCGCCTCTCCGATCAGGCTCAACGTCTCCTGAAGGGCCGCGGCATCGCGATCGACAAGGGCGAGATGCGCACCTTCCTCCGCAAACAGCTTTGCGCTGGCGCGGCCAATGCCCGAAGCTGCTCCCGTGATGATGGCCGTGCGCCCCTGCAGCCGCATCTCAGATCCACTCCTTGTGCTGCTTCAGCCAGCCGCTCATCGCGGCGGCGGACTCGGCACAGCCGAACCGCGCACGCCAGCCGAACTCATCCGCCATCCGCGCGACCGAGAGCGGTGCGCGATGGCGCCCATGCAGCTTGATGGCGGTCGTCTCTCCGGCCGCCGCGAGCCTGCATTGCAGGCCGGGATTTAGCGCCGCAAAGGTCTTGCCCCATTCCAACGCCGGCCATAGCCCGCCGCTGGAGATGTTGTAGAGCCGATGGCGCGGCCGCTCGGCTTCGATCAGCATTGCCACGGCTTCGGCGGCATCCGGAGCGTAGATCCAGTCCTTCATGCCCGTGTCGGGCATGATCGCCGGCTCGCCACGGGCAAACGCAGCTAGGATCTGGAACTGGAGGCTCGGCGTGTCGCGTACCGAGCTGGGTCGCTCCCACGGACCGAACAAGGCGCTTAAGCGCACACTGAGGAAGTCGCCGCCAAAGAGCTCGGCATGGCGCGCCACCGATCGCTCGGAGGTGAACTTGCTGATGGCGTAAAACGAGACCGGATCGCAAGGCGTTTCCTCGTCCAGAACCTCGACCCGCGCGCCCGCGGCGCCATAGGCCGAGGCCGACGACAGATTGACGACACGGCGAACGCCATGACGGATCGCCGCGAGCAGGATCGGGATTTGCGCCATCACATTGATCTCGAGAACGCGCGCGGTCGACGCTCGCTCGAGTTCATCGCCGGCCGTCACCGCGGCGCCCAGCACGATCGCATCGAAGCCCGCGGCAATGAGAGCGTCGATGGCGTCCGCGTCGGTGATATCGCCCTGCACGGCGTTGAGCCCTGCGCCGTAATCCGTGAGAGTTCGCCGCACTGATGGCGGCAACTCTGCGCGGTCATACAGCGTGACGTCATGCCCGCGCGCGAGCAGCACCTCGGCAAGATTGAGGCCGACAAAGCCGGTGCCGCCGAAGATGACGATCTTCATCGCGCGCGATCCGCCGTCACAGCAGTTTTGCCCCAAAATTCCGCTCGGGATCCATGTCGGCGACGAGCCGCCCCGTCGGCTTTGCCGCCTCGCCGCCGCTGCGCGCCAGGAATTTGCCGCTGCCGGCCTCCGCGAGGCACTTGTTGCCGTCGATGATCACCCGGCCGCGCGAGAGAACGCTAACCGGCCAGCCCTTCAGCTTGCGGCCCGCGAACGGCGTGTAGCCGGCGAGGTCGTGCATCATCTCGTCGGCGATCACAGTCTCGCGATTGGGATCCCAGATCGCGATATCGGCATCGGCGCCGACCGCGATCGAGCCCTTGCGCGGATGCAAATTGTAGATCTTGGCCGGCGCCGTCGAAGTCAGCTCGACGAACTTTTCCAGGCCCAGCCGCCCTTTCGACACCATCGCGTCGAACAGCAACGGCAGCCGTAGCTCAAGTCCCGGCAGGCCGTTGGCGACCTGCTTGAAGTTCGGATTGGGACCGGCGCGCAGCTTGCCGGTCTCGTCGTAGCGATACGGCGCATGGTCCGACGAGATGGTCTGGAGATCGCCGAGCGACAGCGCCTGCCACAGGGCTTCCTGGTCGGAATGCGTGCGCGGCGGCGGGCTGCACATCCACTTGGCACCCTCGGCGCCCGGC
This sequence comes from Bradyrhizobium sp. LA6.8, assembly GCF_040547935.1. NCBI lineage: Bacteria > Pseudomonadati > Pseudomonadota > Alphaproteobacteria > Hyphomicrobiales > Nitrobacteraceae > Bradyrhizobium > Bradyrhizobium sp. LA6.8. The sequence continues at coordinate 477,116 of NZ_JBEPQQ010000001.1, read as the reverse complement.
TTGTCGAGATCGTTTGCGGTGAGGAACAGATATTGCGGACAGGTCTCGGCAAAGACCTTCAACCCTTGCCCGCGCGAATCGCGGATGACCTTGGCTCCTTCGGCCGTGGACACATGGAAGATCATGATGGGCTGGTCGATCAGCGCCGCCATGCCGATCAGCCGGGTAAAGGCTTCCGCCTCCGACACGCGGGCATGGCTGACGGCGTGGTATTTCGGCATCGTGTAGCCGCGCGCAAGCAGGCGCTTCACCATCCAGGCGATGATGCCGTGATTTTCGGCATGGGCGCACAACATCGCGCCGGACTGGCGCGCGGCCAAGAGAATGTCGAGCAGCGGCTCGTCGTCGACCTTGAGCCGGTCATAGGTCATGAAGATCTTGATCGAGCCATGGCCCTGCTTCACCAGCGCCGGAATGTGCTCCTCGACCGTCTCTTTGGTCGCGTCCGCGATGATCATGTGAAAGGCGTAGTCGATCACGGCGCCCTTCTTCGCCAGCGCGTGATAATCCTCAACCACCTGCGGCAGCTTCATGCCGACATGCTGGGCAGCAAACGGGATCACCGTGGTGGTGCCGCCGAACGCGGCAGAGACGGTCGCGCTCTCGAACGTGTCGGCATTCATGATGCCGGCCGCGGACAACTGCTCGATATGCGCATGGCTGTCGACGCCGCCGGGCAGCACGAGCTTGCCGCGCGCATCGATCTCGCGTTTCGCCGCCGGAAGCCCGCGGCCGATCGCTGCGATGGTCTCGCCGGAGATCGCGACATCGGCCTCGAACACGTCGGTCGTGGTGGCGACGCGGCCGCCGCGGATGATCAGGTCGTATGTGGGTTCAGTCATGAGGCACTCCATGATATGCCTGAGCTACGTGATCGCCATTTCAAGGGAAGACCAACATGCCCCGGCCGCGCATTCTCGTCATCAATCCGAATTCCAACCCTGCGGTCACGCAAGGACTGGAGGAGGCGCTGAAGCCGCTCGGCTTCGAGGCTGGGCCGGAACTGGTCTGCCAGTCGCTGGCAGAGGGTCCCTTCGGCATTGAAAGCCAGGCCGATGTCGACGGCGTTGCGATGCCGCTGCGCCGGCTGGTCGAAGGCGACAACAGCTCGGCTGCGTTTGTCATCGCCTGCTACAGCGATCCCGGTCTTCAGGTCTGCCGCGAAGGCACCGATCGGCCGGTGTTCGGCATCGCCGAGTGCGGCGTGCTGACGGCGCTGGCCCGTGCCGAAACCTTCGGTGTCATCGCGATTGCCCAACGCTCGATCCCGCGCCACATGCGCTATCTCCGGCAGATGGGACTGACCGAACGTCTTGCCGGTGAGCGCCCCCTCAACATGAGCGTTGCCGAGACGGCGTCTGGCGAAGGAACGCTGGCGAAGATGATCGAGGTCGGCCGCGCGCTGCGCGACGAGGATGGCGCCCGCGCCATCGTGATGGGCTGCGCCGGAATGGCGCGCCATCGCCGTCCGCTGGAGGACGCGCTTGGGGTTGCCGTGATCGACCCGACGCAGGCGGCCGTCACCATGGCACTGGGTACGGTGCAGTTCTCGACTCACTAGGCGTCCTTCAGCTCTTTGGCGTCCTGCCGCGCGAGCCATTGCGCGTGGCTCTCGCGCACAAGCGCAAACGTATCCCGCTGCGTCGTGTAGAGATTGCCGAACATGCGCCCGATCGGCCGGTAGGCGTCGAGATCGACATACATGTTGGTCTCGTCGACGAGGCCCTCCCGGGCATGAACCCGGAGCACCTCGCCGACCAGCAGTTCGCGATCGGGCGAGAAATTCAGTACGACGTGACGGCGGCATTCGAGAGCAAATGGTGCAGCCGCAAGGCGCGGCACCTTCACGTCAACTGAGGGAAACGTCGCAAGCCCGGTCGCCGCGACCTCGCTGTCACCAGAGGGAAAATCGACCGCGCAATCATTCATCGCGGCAGACAGCGCCTCATCCACCATGTGAACCACGAACTCGCCGTCGCGATGGATGTTGCGGGTGGTGTCCTTCGGGCCGTGATCCGGCTTGTGCTGGAGCCCGAGCACGATCAGTGCAGGGCTTTCGGAGAAGACATTGAAGAAGCTGAAGGGCGCGGCATTCACCGCTCCGTTCGCGTCCAGCGTCGTCACCAGCGCGATCGGCCGCGGCACGACCACGCCGCAAAGCAGCTTGTAGCGGTCGCGCGGATCGAGCTCGCGCAAGGAAATGCCGGATGTGCCGTTGCCTGCCATCGGCGTCACTTCTCTGGCGGCGGCACCGCGCCGGTCTGGCTGGTGATCAGGCCGTAATGCTCGATGCGGCGATGCTGGGCAAAATTGAAGATCGTGGTCTTGCCGAACGTCGTGGCGTCGAGGTCGCAGGCGTGAACCAGGACCTCGTCGCCCTCCGTCTTGGCCTCGGCGACGATCTCGCCATCGGGATCGACGATCAGACTGCCGCCGAACAGCGGATGGCCGTCCTCGACACCCGCCTTGGCCACCGCGACCACCCAGGTCGCGTTCTGATAGGCGCCGGCCTGCACGGAGAGACGGTTGTGGAACAGCCGCTTCTCGACGCCCTCCTCGCTCTTCTCGGCATTCACCGACGGCGTGTTGTAGCCGATCAGCACCATCTCGACGCCCTGCAAGCCCATGACGCGATAGGTCTCGGGCCAGCGCCGATCGTTGCAGATGGCCATGCCGATGATGCCGCCCAGCTCGCGCCAGACGTTGAAGCCGAGATCGCCAGGCTCGAAATAGCGCTTCTCCAGATGCTGGTGCGAACGCTTGGTGTCGTAGTCCACATGGCCCGGCAAATGGACCTTGCGATATTTGCCGACGATCTTGCCGGACTTGTCGGTGAGAACAGCGGTGTTGAAGTGATGCCCGTCCGGCGTCAGCTCGGCATAGCCGAAATTCATCGCCATCTGATGCTGCGCCGCACGCTCGAACAGCGGCTTGGTCGCCGCATTCGGCATCTCGCGCTCGAACCAGATGTCGGCGTCCGCCCGGTCCTCCGAATACCAGCGCGGGAAGAACGTCGTCAGCGCCAGTTCCGGATAGACGATCAGATCGGCGCCTTTTGCTTTCGCCTCATCCATCAGCGTGATCATGCGCTTGACCACGGCCTCGCGGCTGTCGGCCTTCTGGATCGGGCCCATCTGGGCGGCGGCAACGGTGACGATACGCATCAGCGAGTTCCTGATTTCCTGGTGAGGCTGGGGATCGCAGCTTGAGGGGCGTGCCGGCGCGCGCAGCATAACGCGGTCTTGCGCCGTTTTTCCAGCCAAGCAGCTTTCATGCCGTCCGCCCCCATTCGGCATCCTGCAAAAGCCGCCAGTTGATCTTGTTGCTGGCGGTGCGCGGCAGCTCATCGACGAAGACGACGGCGCGCGGCGCCTTGTAGCTGGCCATCGCGCCGCGAGCCCAACCGACGATGTCGTCCGCAGACGTCGTCGCGCGCGCGGCTTCGTCCAGCACCACCAGCGCCTTGACGGTCTCGCCGCGGTAGTCGTCGGGGGTCGAAACGACGCAGCATTCCCGGATAGCGCGGTTCTGGTACATCGCGGCTTCCACCTCGGCCGGCCACACCTTGAAGCCGCTGACATTGATCATCCGCTTGAGGCGGTCGACCGCGAAGAAATAGCCATCGGAATCGCGATAGCCGAGATCGCCCGTGCGCAGGAACCGCTTTCCCGAGAGCTCGATGAAGGATTCGGCGTTGGCCTGCGGCCTGTTCCAGTAGCCTTGCAGCACTTGTGGCCCGTGCACGACAATCTCGCCGACGACATTGTCGTCGAGCTCGATCAGGCTTTCGGGATCGACGACCCTCGCATCGGTCTCGTGCACGGCAATGCCGAGACACTGGCGCTTCGGCGCAGCCATCGGATTGAGATGGGTCGGCGACATCGTCTCGGTCATGCCGTAGCCCTCGACGAAATCGAGGCCGAAGCGGCCTTTGAGCCGTTCGGCCACCACGGTCGGCATTGCCGCACCACCTCCGGTCAGCACCTTGAGTTTTGCAAAGCACCGATCGCGGAACCGGACGCTTGCGAGCACGTCGACGATCATGGTCGGCGCGGCGTTCCAGAACGTGACGCCGTAGGTCTCGAACAGATCCGGCAGCAGATCCTTGTCCCAGCGCGCCATCAACAGCAGTGTAGCGCCTGTCACCACCGCGGCATTCATCGAGCCCTGCATGCCCGCGACGTGGAACAGGGGCATGAAGCCGGTCATCACGTCGTCGCCGTCGAGCCCATACCAGCGCGCCTGCAGGACGGCCGTGAACAGCGCGCTGCGATGCGTATGCATGCAGGCCTTGGGCTTGCCTGTCGTCCCCGACGTATAGGGCAGGATCATGAGATCGTCCGGCCCCGCGGTCATTGCGCCTGGCTGCACGCCTTGCGCGATCGCAGACGACCAGGAATGCCAGCTCGGCGACGGCGGCGCCTCCGACGGCGCTTCAGTCACGCAGGACGGCAACGTGTAGGGCGTCGCGTCCGGGATCTCGTCGCGATACTGCGCGACGATCGTATGAGTGATAGCTTCGCCCGCCAGCGGCGCAAATATGTCGTTGAGCTCGCTTCCGATGATCGCGACCCTGGCGCCGCTGTCGGCGGCGAGATACTCGATCTCGGCCGTCTTGTTCATGGGATTGACCGGCACGATCACGGCATCCGCCCGCATCACCGCGTAGTAGGCGATGACATATTGCGGCGAGTTTTGCAGCGCGATCATGACGCGGTCGCCGCGCGTTACGCCGCACACACTTTGCAGGAAACCGGCCATAGCGTCGACCCGCTCGCGTAGCTCGGCATAGCTCAGGCTCGCACCATAAAACACTGTCGCCGGATGAGATGGGCGATCCTTCGCCGCACGCGCCAGCGCATCGTAAAGCGTCCCCTCCGGCATCGCGAGATGCCAGGGCTCGTCCGCCGGCCAGGCCGGCGAGCGTTGAGGTGTTGCGGGGTCTGCGCTCACCCGTGCTCCTCGTCTGCGATGTCGAGGCCGTGGTCGAGCGCATCCAGCAGCTGCTCGGCTTCGTGCTCGGAGATCACCAGCGGCGGCGCCAGGAACAGCGAGGTCTGCTCGCCGCTGGTGCCGATCACGGCACCAGCCTCCAACGCCCGCTCTGCGACACGCGAGGCGATCGGCACCTCGGTGGTGTCGGCATGCCAGGCGCGCCAATCCGGGCCGTGCAGCTCCACCGTCCAGTGCAGCCCCTGCCCCGCCACGCGCTGCACGCTCGGATGCTTTTGCGCGATCGCGAGCAGGCGGCGGGTAAAGAGCTTTTCAAGGTTCCTCACGTGCTCCAGAATCTTCTCTTCGGAGACGACCTTCAGATAGGCGCTGACGGCAGCCATGCTGATGGGATGGCCGCGCAGCGTGCCGTAGTTCTGCCAACTCGTGCCCTTGAGCCGCCCGACGATGTCTTTCGACACGACGACCGCCGCGACCGCCGCCGCACCGCCGCCGAGCGATTTTCCGAGCGTCACGATATCGGGGCGGCTTTCAGCGCCCTGGAACGCGAACCAGCGCCCTGCGCGGCCCGCGCCGGTGACGACCTCGTCCGCGATCCAGTAGGAACCTGCCTGCCGCGCGCAGCGGGCCAGCTCGTCCTGATAGGCACCGTCGTAATAGATGCCACCCTGGGTGTAGTCGATGATGGTCGCCGCGGTGTCCGACAGCAGGCGCGTGGCATCCGCCAGATATTCGCTCGGCGGGGTGTTGTTGGCCGGAGCGCCGTAGATGGCGCCATCCGGCGCCGGGAGAATCCGTACCGGTGCCATCGGCGCCGGCAGCTTCGAGCCGCCTGAATGCACCGCGAGGCCGCCATGCCATTGCGGCTGCACCGTCATGCTGCGCGACAGGCCGGTGATGCCATGATAGGCACGCTCGCGCGTCGCCAGCGCCGACCGCTGCGTCAGCGCCTGGCAGAGCGACAGCGCCATGTCGTTGGCCTCGCTGCCACTGATGCAGAAGCGCACCGCGCCGACCCAGTCCTCTTCGCCCTTGAACGCCGTAGCCATCAGATCGTCGGCTGCCTGCTCGCGGCCGACCCAGGTCCAGCCTTCGTTCACGACGGGCGTATCGGCCGCGCGGCGGATCGCCTCCACCATCGCCGGGTGACGATGGCCGAGTCCGCCGCCGGTGTTGCTGCCGTCGATCAGCTTGCGACCATCGGACAAGTGAAAATAGACGCCCTCGCCGCCGACGACGGCCATCGGCGCGGCTTCGCCTGCATTCAACCCGGTTCGCAACAATTTGCTCATCGCAATCCCCTCACTCCGCGGCCACGGCGCCATAGCCGCCGCCGCCGCACATCTCGATCGTGACGAGATCGTCTTGCTGCAACACCAGGTTCGATTTTCCGTCGATCGCGACGTTCGCGCCCTGCCTGACCAGCGAGATACGGCAAGCCTTGCCGGATTCGCCGCCCTGCATGCCGAACGGTGCAATCACCATGCGCTCGATGCAGGTGGTCAGATGCATCGAGGGCGCGAGGATGCGATAGGTGCGAATGGAGCCGTCACCGCCGCGATGGGCGCCCGCGCCGCCGGACTGCCGGCGAATGGCCTGCTGCTCCAGGCGGATCGCGTAGCTCGCCTCGATCACCTCGACCGGCGTGTTCGACGTATTGGAGAGATGCACGCGCGTCGCCGACATGCCGGCCCGATCATGCCGCGCGCCCTCACCACCGCCGTGAACCTCGTAGAGCATCTTCCACGAACCGTTCTGCCGCGGCTCGGCAAAGAACAGCACGCCCGCCGTGGTCGCCCCGCCCGCCGACAGACGCTCAGGGATGGTGTCCCGCATCGCGCGAAAAATCGCATCGACGATGCGCATGGAGGTCTCGTGGTTGCCGGCGGCAACGGACGCCATCCAGCCCGGCTCCAGGATCGAGCCCGGGCGCGTGATGATGGTCAAAGGCCGGAGCGCGCCGGCATTCTGGTGCATGTCGCGCCCGCTCATGATGCGTGCCGCATAGGCGACGGCCGAGCGCGCCATGAACGGCGTCGTGTTGCAGAAATTGGAGACGCGATCGCAGCTTCCGGAGAGGTCAAAGGTCGCCTCGTCGCCGCGAATGGTGATTTTCACATGGATGCGCGCAGGCGCGTTGTTGACGCCGCCGTCGTCGAGATAGTCTTCACCCTCGTAGACGCCATCAGGCAGATCGCGGAGCGCCTCCCGCATCTCGATTTCGGAGAGGTCGTGCAGGCGCGATTGCGTCGCCGTGAACACCGCCTTGCCGTGCTCGCGGCAAAGCTCGACGATGCGCTTCTCGCCAGCTTTCGTTGCCGCGATCTGCGCGAGCAGATCGCCCTCGCAGGATTCGGGATCCCGGACGTTGGCCTTGAGCAGCTGCACGATCGGCGTGTTGACGCCGGCTGACGTGGCGATCAGCACCGGCGGAATCCGCATCGCCTCCTGAAAAGTGTCGATCGCCTTGGCAAAATAGCTGCCGGGCCAGGTGCCGCCGATGTCGGGCCAATGCGCGAGGCTCACCGCGAACGCCACGATCTCGCCGTCAACGAAGACGGGGCGCACCACCTTGACGTCGTTGAGGTGATTGCCGCCGAGCGCGCCGACATTGTAGATCACCACGTCGCCGTCGTTCAGGCTCTCGACCGGCACGACCTTCAGCAGTTCCGGGATCGTGTAGGCCATCGCGCCGAGATGGATCGGGATATCGCGGCCCTGCCCGACCAGGCCGCCGCGGCCATCCGTGATGGCGGATGACAGGTCGCCGGCCTCGCGCAGCAGCGGCGAGCGCGCCGAGCGCGTCATCACCAGGCTCATTTCCTCGGCCGCGGCCGAGAGCCCGTGCCTGATCACCTCGACGACGAACGGATCGAGCTTCATGCCGCCCTCCGCGTCAGGAACAGATTGCCTGATACATCGGCTTTAGCTTGCCAGCCGGGCGGGACCACCACTGTTGACCATGCGTCTTCGATGATCGCGGGGCCGCTGACGACATCGGCCAATTTGGCGCGATCGATGATCGCGGTCGGGATATCCTGGAAGCCGTCGAATGAGCAGGCCCGCTTGCCTGACGACACCGCCCTCACCGCAGTCGCCGGCCGGCTCACCACCGTCGTCGACGGGCGCCGCGCCTGCACGCGCACGGATTCGATGACGCAGGGCTCGCTGGTCGCATAGCCGAATAGCTCGTGATGCCGCGCCAGAAAGTCCTTCTTCAGCTTGGTCACGTCGAGCGGCAACGTGAACGGCACCGGAATGGCATCATTCTGCGCCGCGTAGCGCATCAGCGCCACCAGCTCGACCTGGATCTCCGCCTGCGCAACGCCGTTGGCGATCAGCGGCGCCGAAGCATCGTCCATCAGCGTCCCGATCCGCTCCGACACCCGGGCGAGATCGATACCGTCGAGGGCGGCGCGAAGGGTCTGCTGCTGGAGGAAGCTGAAATCGGCGGTGAGACAGCCCAGCGCCGAAAAGGCGCTGGATGCGCTCGGCACCACGACCGCTGCAATCCCGTAGAGATCGGCAAGGCCTGCGGCATGCATCGGGCCGCCACCGCCGAAGGCGAGCAGCGTGCAGTCGCGGCCATCGATACCGCGCTCGACCGTGACGCGGCGAAGGGCACGGGCCATGGTCGCGTTGGCGACCTTGATGATGCCGAGCGCGGTTTCGGTCAGGCTCAGCCCCAAGGCGCGCGCAATCGGCTCGATGACGCGCTCCGCGGCCTTGATGTCGATGCCGATGCGGTCGCCAAGCTTGGTCTCGGGATTGAGATAGCCGAGCACGGCATTGGCGTCGGTGATGGTCGGCTCGGTGCCGCCGCGGCCATAGCAGGCCGGCCCCGGCTCGGAGCCGGCGCTCTCCGGGCCGACCGTCAAGCCGCCGGGACCGTTTCGCACGATCGATCCGCCGCCGGCCCCGATGGAATGGACCGCAAGCATCGGCTGACGCAGCGGCTTGTCGCCGAGCATGCGGCCGTCGGTCATCTCGGCCTGGCCGTCGACGATCAGGCAGACGTCCGTCGTGGTGCCGCCCATGTCGAAGGTGAGCATGCGCGATGTGCCGAGCTGGCGCGCGATGCTGACCGATGCGGAGACGCCGGCCGCCGGCCCCGACATCGCCATCACCAGCGGCCGCCGCTTCACGGCCGAGATCGGGACCATGGCTCCGGCCGAATGAAACACCTGCAAGCCGGCGCCGATCGGCAGCCGCTGCTCCAGCTCGCTGAGATATTCCACCGCGATCGGCATCGCGGCCGCGTTGAACACGGTCGCCGACGTCCGTTCGTATTCGCGCGCCTCAGGATTGACCTCATGCGACAGCGAGACGTGGGCGACGACGCCCTTGAGGCGCTCGCCCAGCATCTTTTCGTGCACGGGATTGGCATAGGCGTGAAGCAGCGCCACGGCGACGCTCTGCACGCCGGTCTGCTTCAGCCAGACCACCAGACGCTCGATCTCGGTCTCATCCAGCGCCTTCAGCACCCGGCCCTCGTGATCGAGGCGCTCGGCGAGCCCAAAGCATCGTTCGGGCGGCACCAAAGGCGGTGATTTCGGCGGAATGTCGAGACGATAGAGATCGCGGCGGCGATAGCGCGCGATCTCCAGCACATCGGCGAACCCTTCGGTCGCGACCAGCGCGACCTTCGGCAGCCGGTTCTCGACGATGGCGTTGGTGACGCGCGTGGTGCCGTGCACGAAGCGCTTGACCTCGCTCTTGCGCAAGCCGACCGCCTCGATCGCCTCCAGCATCGCCTGAACCGGCGCGTCGGGGCGCGACGGCACTTTTGCGATCCGCGCCTCCGCGGAGTCACGCCTGATGGCAATGATGTCGGTGAAGGTGCCGCCGATATCGGTGCCGACTTCCCAGTGATTTTCGGAGGAGCTCATGTGCGGGGTCAGTTACGAATGACGTCCGAACCGGACGCCGGGTGCTTGCCGTCCATCGCAACGTCCAATGCCAATCCGAGAGCGCTCATCATCATCCCCTGTCATGCCACCGCCTGCGAGCGTGCGACAGAGCGATGGGCTCGGGATAGGGCCAGAGTTGTCGCAAACCACTAGACCAGCGCAGGGCCGGTATCACGCGGTGCAACACCGGCTGCACGTTTTGGTGCAGCACTGCACGCGCAGAGAGCACACGAACGCGAACCGTTCCGCGCGACAAACGTGCAGTGCACCACGAGTTTCTCCGTGCAAATCGTGACGCCCGCTGCACTGCAATCGGAGCACTCAAAAACGTCTGTCTAATTTGCAGGCGATTGAACGGCGATGCGGGATAGCCGCATGCCTACGAGCTATGCACGACGGTCGGCTCAGCTTCTCTTTATTGTACGAACAGTAAGAGAGGATATTGCCGGGTCGGATGGTGTGTTGCGGCGACCGCTGCCGATGCGAGCCGCGATTCTCGCAAGCAGCGGCGCGGCGTCCTCGACCCGCAGCCGCCCGTAGCCGAACACCAGGCCCTGCCGCGTCGGCTGCTCCAGAAAGTTTTGCGAGAGCGGCTGGACGTGGATGCCGGCCTGCTTCAGGACCGCGGCCGCCTCGCGGTCGCTCATCCGCGCCCGCATCGCGTCGGTGAACAGCGCCACCAGATGCAACCCGGTAACGGCGGAGGATACGGTGAGATCGTCAGGCATCAGCGCTGCGATCGCATCGATCAGAGCCTTCCGGCGTGCGGCGTAGATCCGTCGCATCCCGCGCAGATGCCGCAGCAGGTGCCCTTCCCGCATGAACTCGGCCAGTGCGAGCTGTCCGATGCCGGAGGTGTGCACATCGATGCGCGCGCGGCCCTTGGAAAAGCCCTCGATGAAATGCCTGTTGGCGACGATGTAGCCGAGCCGCAAATTCGGCATCATGATCTTCGAGAAGGTGCCGAAATAGATCACCCGCCCCTCGCGATCGAGCGAGCGCAGCGAGGCGATCATGCTGTCCTGGTGCCTGAACTCCGAATTGTAATCGTCCTCGATCACCCAGACGTCGTTCTTGTTGGCCCAATCGAGCAGCTCGAGCCGCCGCTCCAGCCCCATGCTGACGCCGAGCGGATATTGATGCGACGGCGTCACCACGATCAGTTTTGCGCCCGGTGCGCGCCGGATTCCTTCGGAGACGACGAGGCCCTTGTCATCGACGGGAATTGGAACGAGCTTCGCGCCAGCGGCCGTGAGCGCCCACCGGGCCTCGACAAAGCCGGGCTCCTCGACCCAGACCTCGTCGCCGGGATCGAGGATCATGCGGCTGCAGAAATCAAGCGCGCCCGATGTGCCCGAGGTGACCACAACTTCCTCCGGCGAGCAGACGAGCCCCCGCACCGAGCCGAGGAAGTTCGCGATCTCGCTCCGCAATCGCGGATGGCCTTCCGAGGGAAGATCGAGGCATTCCTGCTCTTTCGGATTTTGCCAGGACTGGCGCAGCAGGCGCGACCATTCCTTGAACGGGAAGGTCGAGACGTCGGGTGCGCCGGGCGCGAACACGGACGGCCAATTGGTCTCGTAATCCAGACCAAGCAGCGATCGCCAACGCTCCGACATGTGGGCGGGCTTGCTCGCAGGCGACGTAACGGACGAAAGCTCCGCATGCGGGGCTGCAACGGCGGCCACCATGACGCTGCCCCGCGGCGTCGATTCAAGATAACCCTCGGCGTAGAGCAGATCCCAGGCGGTCAACACCACCGTACGCGAGCAGCCCAATTCGCGCGCGATCTCGCGCGATCCGAGAAACTGCGTTCCGGCCGGAAAGACACCGCGCAGAATGCCGTCGCGGATGTGCGCCGCGATCTGCAAGTGCAGCGGCACGGCCGAATTCCGGTCGATATGCATCCCGGCAAGGGACACGCGCTTGCTCGGGTGACGGCTGTTGTCCATGTCTCGCCCGTCAGGCAACGCAGGTCCTATCCACCGCCATTCCGGGGCGCGCCACTTGGCGCGAGCCCGGAATCCATTTTCCCTCTTTACGCGCTGTACGATGGATTCCGGGTTCGCGCTTCGCGCGCCCCGGAATGACAACGCGACTTTTCTTTACGCGCTCGCCTGGGTCACGAACTTCGTATTCAGGTAACCCTCGATCGCCTCGAGGCCGCCCTCGGAGCCGTAGCCGGAATCCTTGATGCCGCCAAACGGCACTTCCGGCAGCGCGAGGCCGTGGTGGTTGATCGACACCATGCCGCTCTCGATGTCGGAGCCGATCGCCTGCATCGTCTTGGTCGAGGTCGTGTAGGCGTAAGCCGCAAGGCCGTAAGGCAGACGGTTCGCCTCGGCCACCACCTCGTCATAGCTGCGGAACGAGGTGATCGGCGCAAGCGGGCCGAACGGCTCCTCGTTCATGATGCGGGCATCGCGCGGCACGTCAGTGATCACAGTCGGCTCGAAGAAGAAGCCTTCGTTGCCGATACGCTTGCCGCCAGCCTGCACCTTGGCCCCGCGCTGCACAGCGTCGGAGACCAGACCCTCCATCGCGTCGACGCGTCGCGGGTTCGCCAGCGGACCCATGCGGGTGTCCTTGTCGAGGCCGTTGCCGACCTTCAGGCTCTTGGCCGCGGCGACGAACTTGTCGACGAAGGGCTGATACACGCTCTCATGCACCAGGAAGCGCGTCGGCGAGACGCAGACCTGGCCGGCATTGCGGAACTTGTTGGCCGAGAGAATCTTGGCGGCGTTGTCGAGATCAGCGTCCGCGAACACGATTGCCGGCGCGTGGCCGCCGAGCTCCATGGTGACACGCTTCATGTGCAGGCCGGCGAGTGCGGCCAGATGCTTGCCGACCGCGGTCGAGCCCGTAAAACTGATCTTGCGGATGATCGGGTGCGGAATGAGATATTCCGACACTTCCGACGGCACGCCGAACACCAGCTGGACGACGCCGGCCGGAATGCCCGCGTCGGCGTAGGCGCGCACCAGCTCCATGCAGCTTGCCGGGGTTTCTTCCGGGCCCTTGACGATGATCGAGCAGCCGGCGGCGAGCGCGGCCGAGATCTTGCGGACCGCCTGGTTGATCGGGAAATTCCAGGGCGTGAACGCGGCGACCGGGCCGACCGGCTCCTTGGTCACGAGCTGGGAGACGTTGCCCATCCGCGGCGGCACGATGCGGCCATAGGCGCGGCGGGCTTCTTCCGAGAACCAGTCGATGAGGTCGCCGGCGAGCATGGTCTCGCCCTGGGCTTCCACGACCGGCTTGCCCTGCTCCATGGTCATCACGGGGGCGATCTCGGCGGCGCGCGAGCGGATGATGTCGGCGGCCTTGCGCATCAGCTTGTAGCGGTCGAACGGCGAGGTCTTGCGCCAGATCTCGAAGCCGGCCTTGGCGGCCTCCAGCGCGCGGTCGAGGTCCTGGCGCGAGGCGTGCGGGGTCTTGCCGATCGGCTGGCCGGTGGCGGGGTTGAGGATGTCCTCCGACTTGCCGGAGGTGCCGTCGGTCCACTCGCCGGCGATGAACATCTGAACTTTCGGGTACATCCCTGGTGTCTCCTGCATGATTTCGGCGGCGATCAGCTTGGGTGCCCGACCGCCTAACAAGTGGGCGCAGAGCTACACCGAAAGGCGACCCGCGAAAAGGGATCAATGATGCCGCAGCAGCGCGAGCATGGTATGCGCAACAAACGACATGGCGTCGCCCCGATGCGATTATTTTTCCGTCACACCAGGCTCGACTTGCCGCGGCTAAGTACCTCGCCCGCACCCTTGTCGCCGACGATCTTGCCCTGCTCGTACACCACGCGGCCCCGCGCGATGGTGGTGACAGGCCAGCCGGTGACATCAAAGCCCTCCCACGGCGTATAGTCCGCGCCGTGGTGCAGGTCGGCCTGCCGGATCGGCTTCGTCAATTTGGGATCCCATAGAACGATGTCGGCGTCGAAGCCGACGCCAATCGAGCCCTTGCGCGGATAGAGACCGTAGATCCGCGCATGATTGGTCGCAGTCAGCTCGACGAATTTCTGCAAGCTGATCCGCCCCTTCGAGACGCCCTCCGAGAACAGGATCGGCAGCCGGGTCTCGATGCCGGGGATGCCGTTCGGCACCCAGCGGAACGAGGTGCGGGAATTCGGCGCCAGCTTACCCTTGGGATCGTCGTAGCGGAACGGGCAGTGATCGGACGAAAAGGTTTGGAACACGCCGGTGGTGATGCCTTCCCAGATCGCCTGCTGGCTTTCGGCATCGCGCGGCGGCGGCGAGCAGACATACTTTGCGCCTGACATGTCCATGTTCAGGCCTTTCATGTCGTCGGCCGTCAGCGTGATGTATTGCGGACAAGTCTCGGCATGCACCGGCAATCCGCGCTGCTGGGCCCAGCGCACCTGCTCCATCGCCTCGCGCCCGGAGACGTGGACGATCATGATGGGAACGCCGATCACCTCGGCATGGCTGATGGCGCGATGCGTCGCCTCGCGCTCGACGGCCTGCGGCCGCGACACGCCGTGATAATAGGGCGCGATATGGCCCTCGCGTTCGAGCTTGGCGGCGAGGAAACGGATCGCGTCGTAGCCCTCGCAATGGACCATGACCAGCGCCTCCTCGCGGCGCGCGACGTCGAACACTTCCAGCAACTGCTTGTCGCTGAGCACGAGGTCGTCATAGGTCATGAACACCTTGAACGAGGTGTAGCCGTCCTTGACGAGAGCCGGCAGCTCCTGCCCGAGCACGACCGCGGTGGGGTCGGAGATGATGAGGTGGAAGGCGGTATCGATGTAGCATTCGCCCTCGGCGAGCTTGCGGTAGTTCTCGACGCAGGTGCGCAGCGACGTCCCCTTCTCCTGGAGCGCGAAGGGCAGCACCATGGTGTTGCCGCCGGCCGCCGCCGCGCGCGTTGCCGAAGCAAAATCGTCGGCCATCACGACGCCGGGGCCGGAGGCCTGGGAGATGTGGACGTGGCTGTCGATCCCGCCCGGCAGCGCCAGCAGGCCCGTTGCGTCGATCTCGCGCGCCGCGCCTTCAATGCGGTCGGCGATGCTGACGATGCGTCCGTCGCGAATGCCGATATCGGCGCGAAACTCGTCGCTGGCCGTCACGATGGTGCCGCCGCGAATGGCGAGATCGAGCTGCGTCACAGGAGGGCTCCGTCACTTGATGATCGCTGATGTCTGGAAGATCCGGCCCCACGCCGCAAGGGCCGCGATGTCACCACCGGCGAGTTCGAGCGTCCGCCACAGCGTGACCGCAACCGAGTCCAGCACGGCGATGCCCAACTCCCGTTCGAGCGAGGCCGCCAGCGCGGCGCCGTCGAGATTGGTGCAGAGAATGACGACGGCATCGGCGCCGTCCGCCGCGACCGCGCGGATCATGTCGGCGATCGTCGCGGGCGTGACCTCACCGAAGGAAAAGTTATCGCGCAGGCCGAGATGCCGCTCGGCGCGAGGGGCGATCCCCTCCTCGGCCCAGACATCGCCGATCCGCCGTTGCACGTCGTCCGTATAGGGTGAGACCAGGCCGACGCGTCCGGCGCCGAGCGCGCGGACGGCGTCGATGCAGGCGAGCGTGGAGGTCGTCGCCGGGATTCCGGTCCGCGCCGCGATCGCCTCGCACAGGCTCCGGTCGTGGCCGATACCGAGCCAGCTTGCCGACGTGCCGTTCCAGGCAATGGCATCGACCTTGGCGTCCGCCAGCAGATCCGCCGCCGGCAGCATCACCGAGGCATCGAACTGGTTCAGCGCCGCGGCATCGAGCGCGATCTCGGTAACGCGGAAGCGCGAGAAATGAGCGGTGACGCCGGCCACGCCATGCAGCATGGAACAGGTGACGGGCTCCAGCACCGAGTTGGACGACGGGGTCATCATGCCGAGGCGCTTGCGCTGAATTGACATCGATCACGATCGCCCGATTGAGAGAGCGCACCGCTGCGCCCCCTCGGACGATCATCCGCGCCTGCTATCGCCCGCGCAACCCGCAATTTGCATGGCGCATATGATTTGTTCGATACTCAGCTCAAGCCGCGAAGGTCGACCGCAAGCGCCGCCAGCCGATCACGATGCCGGTGACGGAAAATGCCAGCCCGAGCAAGCAGAGCCCGACGACCAGGATATCGCGCAGACGCGGATGCGCCATGAGAACGGGAAAATCGAGCGTGTGAAGCGCGCTATAGAACCAGCGATAGGCGCGCCGCGAGGCATCCAGTCTTTGCAGCACGCGGCCGTCGGCACCGTCGATGTCGAACCAGAGGTCGCCGCATCGGGAGCGATAAACCGGGGCTCTCGGGACAACGGAGTACGCGGGATAATCGTCATTGTCGGCAAGAACGGACGGGGCGCCACAGCCCGGCGCAAGGCGCGTCGTCAGGTCATGGACATCCTTCTCGCCGAGGAATGCCACCTGCCGGCTGCGGATCGCCTCCCCCGTTTTGGTCAAGGTCTGACTGGCGAGGCCAGTCCGGTCGCGCCGGTAGACAACACCGTTGACGTCGAACCATTCGACTTCGCGAGCCGATGGCTGACCGACCGGTGGGGGCGTCGTCCAGTCCGGCGCGGCATACACCACGCCTGCTTCGGTCGGGGTCAGCTCCCCGCGCGAGAACAGCCGGCCGTGATCCATCGAGAGCCAGCCACTGAAACTCCAGGTCAGTACGAAAACGGTCGCGACGAGACCAATGATGTGATGCAGTGCGTGCCAGCCGCGATAAGGCGACGAGACCCGACGCCCTCGAATCCTGATCCTGGTAATTCCGAGCACCGCGCCGAGCGTCGCGGCGATAAAAGCCACCAGCGACAATGTCGAGACCACCTGATCCCAAAGGGACCAGTTGCTCCTCAGGACCGTCGGATAGATCCAGTGCAGGACGCTGCCGGCCCAATTCCAGCCGCGCTCGCCGCGGGTCGTATCCAGCACGACTTCGCCGGTGCGCGAGGAGACATAGACCTCGGTTCCGGCCGCATCGCCAAGAGCGACGCGCAACAGAGGCCGGTGTCGATCAAAGCCGTTGGGTACGCTCCATTGATCATAATCCGCGCCCGAAATCATCGCCGCCCGCGCGGCATCGAGCCCGCGTTGCCGGGCATGATCCCGCGCGATACCGACCGCGACGTCGGCGGACGTCACCGATGCATCCCGTCCGTCGGAGGCATGGACCGCGCGCACACGCGACGGGTCCGACACGACATAGACCGGCCCGTCGCTCCGCTGGACCAAGCGAACGCGCGTGGCGTCCGCGACCCCGCTCGCGGCGACGGCATCCGCGACCGCAATCCTCACCTCTCCGCCAGCCACCGGCGCGAGCCCGGAAAAACGTTCCGCTTCCGTCAATGACGGAAACGGGACGAAGTGCATCACGATTCCGCTCGCGAACCACATCGCGAACAGCAGGCAGAACGCGATCCCGAGCCAGCGATGCAGCAGGACAATCGCGTTCATCATGTGATCAGCGCCCTACCATTTGAACGCGGCCGAGAGCTCATAGGTCCTGGGCGCACCGAGCAGGATCTGGTCGGGATAGAACGGATCGCCCCAGATCGCGTAGCGCTTGTCGGTGATGTTGCGCACGCGGAAGCCCAGACGGGCCTGGTCGACCGCGTTGAACACCGTCTTCGGGATGTCGACGAAGGCGTAGACGTCGGCGACGGTGTAGGCCTTCATCGTCACGACGTTGGCATCGGTGTTGTAGCGGTCGCCGACATAGCGGCCCGTGATGCCGAGCTCCACCGGCCAGGGCGTGAAGAACCGGTACGACGCACCGGCATTGGCCACGACACGCGGCACGTTCGGCGGCGTGTTGCCGGAGAACGAACCACCGGCAAAATTGTAGTCGGCATAGCGTGCATCGACATAGGCGATGTTGCCCCAGAGCCGCAGGGGATCGATCGGGCGTACGGCCGCGGCGAGCTCGACGCCCTTCGACTCCTGCTGGCCTGCGATGTTGAGCTGCATGCCGCCGGCCGCTGCATAGACGTTCTTGCGCTCGATATCGTAGGCCGAGAACGACCATTCCGCCCTGTTGTTCCACAACAGATGCTTGACGCCCGTCTCATAGGTGCGCGAGGTCGTCAGGTCGAGCGGCTGGGCAGGCCCAAGCAGGAAGATGTTGTTGGCGGAGACGTCGGCGCCGGTGGCGTACTGGCTGAAGAAGGTCACGCCGGGAACGGCGTCCCAGGTGTAGCCGATGCGCCCCGTCACTGGTGCCCAGGACTTCGAGAACGGGAAGTTCGCCTTTTCCAGCCCGGCGGAGTCGGTCGAGTTGCGGTCAAGCCCGATATGCTCGACGCGCAGGCCGCCGACCAGCGCGAAGGTTCGCGTGAGCTTCAGCCGGTCCTCGAACGACAGCGCCTCGTTGTCGATGCGCGCGGTCTGCTGCTGCGTCGTGAGCAGGCCGTAAAGGCCACGTTCGGGATTGATGAGCGAGACGTAATCGTCCGGGAAGTTGGCCGCGCCTGGCCTGACGAAATCGAGATAGCTGGACGAAAGTGTCGTGACCAGGCGGTTGTCGAAGCCCACGATATTAGCGTCCCAAATCAGGTCGGTAATGTTGCCGACAAGGCGTTGGCTATGTGCAACATAGAAGCGCTCGCGATCGACCATGTTCGAGTTGGGCAGGCCCGTACTGGCATTGAAAGCCTCGATCTCGTTGTTGAACCAGGTACGCTCCGCGCCATAGGCATAGGCTTGGCTCTTCAGCGTCAGGTCAGGCGCCAGCTTCAGTTCGAAGCCGCCGCGCAGCCACACCTCTTGTGCCACGTTGCGGTTGTCGAGAACGTTGTAATTGGTGTTGAAGGTACGATCGTCGATCGTGATCGCACCGAGATTCGTTTTGTTGAAGTTCGAGACGTAATTGCCCGAAACAATGCCGCTCGTCGCATGCGAGCCGCTGAAGGCGATCGGTACCAGCGGTGCGCCCCAATAGGCCTTCGAGCGATCTTCCCGGTACTCGATCGCGCCCCAGATCTTGAGGCTGTCGGAGATGCGGTAATTGAGCTGGCCAGACACATCCAACGTCTTGGTATTGGTGTCGTCGGCAAAGCCATTGAGCGAGGCGCGGCTGATGTCGAAGCGGTAGTCGAGCCCCTGCAAATTGGTGCTGCCGCCCGAGCCGTAATGGACGCCGAACGAGTTGAGCGAATCCCAGGAAAAGTCAGCTTCATTCCGGATCGGCCCGGTGTGTGGCTGCTTCGTGATCAAGTTGATTGCGCCACCGGCGGCACCTTCGCCCGACATCAGCGAGGCCGGACCTTTCAAAAATTCCACGGCTGCGAGATTGGCCGTATCCGTGATCCGCGAGGTCATGTTCTGCGGACCGATCTTGATGCCGTTGTAGAGCATGTTGATCTGGCTGTTGGTGAAGCCACGCATGGAGAAAGCCGCGGGCTCGGCCGGATTGTCGCCCGAGGTGACACCGACCGCGCCCTGCGCAACCTCCGACACGGTGCGATAGCCCTGCTCCCGCATGGTCGCGGCCGAGATGACTTCGACGGTCGCGGGTGTCTCCTGCACGGTCAGGCCGAGGCGCGAGGCGCTCTCGGCAACCACATTGGTGTTGAGCGGCGTCTGCGCCGCCGCGGTCGGCACGACGGGCTTGGCCGCGGCCGATGCGGCCGCTGGCCTGCGCGATGCTGCGCGGCGTGGGCTCTGCGCGTCCCGGGCCGCCGGCTTTGCCGGTTTGCGGGATTGGGCGGGCGACACCTCGACCGGCGGCAGCGGTTCACGAGCCTGCTGCGCCATGGCGGCAGGCAGATCGAGGGCGGCAAAGGATGTGAGCGCGGCGGAAGCGAGCAGGAAGCAACGCGGTCGTACAAGACGAATGGAAGACACAGTTCGGGACCTCGGTATGACGTCAGTGGCACGTCACAGCGAACCAGGTCCCACCTTCGGCCTTTGAGCCTTCCGATGAAGCCGAATGTCTGTACTCCCCGACCGACATCTTCGCGTGTGACCACGGCTGACGGCAGGTCTCCTGGCTCGCGGGTCAGTACCTTGCATCGCCTTCCCGGGACCGAGATACCCAGTGGCTCGTGACGCAAGATTCGCCG
Organism: Bradyrhizobium sp. LA6.8; assembly: GCF_040547935.1. Taxonomy (NCBI): domain Bacteria; kingdom Pseudomonadati; phylum Pseudomonadota; class Alphaproteobacteria; order Hyphomicrobiales; family Nitrobacteraceae; genus Bradyrhizobium; species Bradyrhizobium sp. LA6.8. The sequence continues at coordinate 457,226 of NZ_JBEPQQ010000001.1, read as the reverse complement.
CTTACAGTTGCGGGGGCAGCCGCGGCATTGGGGACAAAATCCCCGCACCGCATTCCCTTTTCATCCCCACTCGGGGAAACCGTCAAAGCCATCTAGGATTACCGACAAGACAGAGTCAATGTGCCGGTGCGACGTTATTACCACGGTGACCAACTTCCTTGGAGATAGGCATGGAAGGCGAGACCTTCCTCTGGCTGATACGGCATGCGCCCGTCGACGGCGTCAAAGGGACGATCCATGCGGCCGACGCGCCCGCCGATCTCGGCGATCGCGTGCAACTGGAGGCGTTGCGGCGGAGGCTCCCGCCAGATGCTGCGAGCTTTGCGAGCCCGGCGCGACGTACGGTTGAGACGGCGCGCGCGCTGGGACTCGAACCCGCGTTGGTGCCCGAATTTGGCGAGCAGGATTTTGGCGACTGGACCGGCCGGCGGCATGACGAACTCGCCGCGACCGGCGGCGAGGCCTATGCGCAGTTCTGGAGCGATCCGGCGCACGGTCGGCCGCCGGGCGGCGAAAGTTTTGAGGATCAGGTCGCGCGCGTCCGGCTGGGTCTCGCGCAAATCGGCGCCGGCTCGGCAACGCTCGTCGTTCACTCCGGCACCATCCGCGCCGCGCTCTGCATTGCGCTGGATCTGACACCACAAGCGGCCCTGCGCTTCGTGATCGATCCGTTGTCACTGACCCGGATCGACCGGCTCGCCACCGGCTGGCGCGTCGTCGCGGTCAATCAGCGCGCGGCTTGAGCTGGATCAGGCCGGGCGATCCGGCACGTTGGCCTGCGCGAAGGTCGCCATGCCGTTGTGAAGGCTGCACGCGAGCCGCACCAGCGGCAGCGCGATGGCCGCCCCCGATCCTTCGCCGAGCCTGAGATCGAGGCTGATCAACGGCTGCACGTTCAGCGCGCGCAGCACCAGCCGATGTCCCTGCTCCGCCGATTGATGCGACGGCAGCAGGAATGGCTGGCACGACGGGTTCAGCCGCACCGCCGCCAGCGCCGCCACGGATACGATGAAGCCATCGATCAACACGGGAATGCGGGCTTGCGCAGCCGCAATGATGGCGCCGCAGATCGCCGCGATTTCGAGGCCGCCGACGGCGCACAGAATCTTTTCCGGCGAAGCACCTGCAACGCCGTGACGCGCGATCGCAGCGTCGATCACGCGCGCCTTGTGCGCGCGGCCGGCCGCGTCGACGCCCGTACCGCTGCCCGCGATCTCCTCGGCGCTGATGCCGAGCAGGCTCGCCGCAATCGCGGCCGACGTCGTGGTATTGCCGATGCCCATCTCGCCGAAGATCAGGAGATCGGGCCTGCCGGCTGCCGCGCGCGCGACTGCGCGCTGGCCGGCTTCAAAGGCGAATGCCAGCTCCGTGGGAGTGAGCGCGGCCTCCACGCTGAAATCGCGCGTGCCGCTGCGCGGCTTGTCGGTGACGATTCCTGCCATCGCCTCCTGTGCCAGCGTACCGGCGTCGACGACCTCAAGGTTTGAGCCAAGCTCACGCGCCAGCACCGAGATCGCGGCACCGCCCGAGGCAAAATTCGCCATCATCGCGATGGTCACTCCTTGCGGATAGGCCGACACGCCCTGCGCGACGATGCCGTGATCGCCGGCGAAGACGATGATCGGCACTCGCGCGGCGCGCGGCTGCTCGGTCGCCTGCAGGCCCGCAAGCTCGACCGCAAGCTGCTCCAGCCGGCCGAGCGCGCCGGCCGGTTTTGTGAGTTGCGCCTGACGCGCGAGCGCCGCCTCGCGGTGGACAGCGGAGACATCGGGGCATTTCCGGGTGACCCAATCGGGGAGCATGCTGCCTCGCTTACGGCCTGCGCTTGAGAATGTAGCTGTCCATGATCCAGCCTTGCCGCTCGCGCGCATCCTGTCGTGCGGCGACGATGCGCGGGCCGATTTCGGCCAGAACGCCCGACATGACGATCTGATCGGGCATGCCGAGATAGGCGCCCCACCAGATGTGCAGCCCGGCCGGATCGAGCGACTGGAAGGCGGTGGCGCCGTCAAGCATCACCACCACGGTGTCGACGCCCTGCGGCCAGCCGCCCTCGCGCAAGCGGCGCCCCGTCGTGACGAGGAAGGGCTCGCCGATGTCGTTGAGCGGCAGCTCATGCGCCGCGCACAGCGCCTGGATCGAAGTGATGCCGGGCACGACGTCGATATCAGGCAAGGGATCGAGCCGCCGCGCAATGCGCAGCGAGGAATCGTACAGCGAAGGATCGCCCCAGATCAGCAGCGCGACCTTGCCTTCACCTTCGAGATGGCTGGCGATCGTCCGCGACCAGGCCGCGGCCACGGCGTCGTGCCAATCGTCCACGCCCTTGTGATAGTCCGCTTCACCGGCATCGCGCACGGGAAGGTCGAACTCGGCAATGCGCGTCGTTTGATTGGTGAGTACATCCGCGCAGATCGTCCGCCTGAGATCGGCGAGATCGGACTTCGCCGCCCCCTTGCGCGGGATCAGGATGAGATCGGCCGCGTTGATGGCTTGAACGGCGGCGCGCGTGAGCTGCTCGGGATCGCCGCAACCGATGCCTATCAGGGAGAGTGTCAGCATCGTGAGTGCGAAGGGCGGCCATCACGGCCGCCCGTTCGCTTGTCTCTCAAGCCGCGTTATGCAAACGCGGGGTAACGAGGCCGGGCGCGGTGACGCCGCGCAGCGACTTCGCCAGCGCCAGCACACCGAGGTCGGCCAGCGGCTCGATCACGATGACGAGCGCGTAGGAGGCCGCGAAGGTCGCGATGTTGACGAGGTTGGTCGCACCGAAGCCCGAGCCATAGAGCGCCCAGAACGCGACCCAGGCGATGACGCCGGCCTGATACGTGGTCGACAGCGCCAGCGCCTGGCGATACCTGAGATCGACATAGGCGGTGTTGCGGGCAATGATCCGCGCGGCGATCGCCTGGATCCCGAACAGCGGCACCAGCAGCGTGGTGACGTTCATGCCGAATTGCGGCAGATCGGGCGGCTCGAAGAAGATGCCCTGGAACAACAGTCCGAACGCGAGGCCGAAGGCCGCGGGCGCTGCCCCAAACAGCAGGAACAGGGTCGAGCCAAGGATGAAGTGCACCTCGGAGACGCCGACCGGGAAGTGCGGCAGGATCTCGAAGAAGACGAACACGAGGCCCGTGGTGGCGAGCGTCCGCGCCGCGAACGACGTGATGCCCTGCTCGCGCACGGTCTCGACCGCGAGCTTCAGCGCAACGCCGCCGACGGCGATGCCGGTTGCGTAACTCAACACGAGCTTGGCGCCCGATACGACTCCGGGTTCGATATGCATGGTTCAGTTCCTTCCTGCCGTCACACCCGACGGCCTTGGCCACAAAACATGCACGGCCGGTCTCCTGGCTCGCGGTTCACTGGGGTTCTCCGGCCTTCCCGAGCCTCGCGGCCCAGTGGCGGTTCGGAGCCCCTCACCGCTTACAGTCGCGGGGGCGGCTGGGGTTTTGGGCGGCGCAATTGTCCGCCCACCCCCATTCCCGATTATGCTCCGGCGGTTTGCGCCGCCTCGAGCACCATGCGTCTCCTGTGTGCCCCTTTCGCCAGCCGGGCGTCAAGGGGCGAAGGGCGGCCGGGACGGTCATGACGGATAATCGCCCGCCAGCGCGCCAAACAGGATCACGGCGGCCGTCGAGGCTGCGCCGCCCCGCGCAAGCTGTTCGGCCAGCTCGGCAATGGTGGTGCGGACCAGCCGCTCGTCGGGACGACCGAGGGATTCGGCGAACAGCGCCGGGGTATCAGGCGCGAGGCCGTGCTCGATCAATTTTGCGACAAGCGCCGGAAAGGTGCGCCGGCCCATATAGACCACGGTGGTCGCTTCGGGATCCGCCAGCGCCGCCCAGTTCAAATTCTGCGGCAGCTCGCCGGTGACATCGGCCCCGGTCACGAACTGCACCCGGCGCGAGGTGTGGCGCCGGGTCAGGGGAATGCCGGCTTGCGCGGCGGCGACACAGGCCGAGGTGATTCCGGGAATGATCTCGTAGCCGATGCCGGCTTCGCGCAGCGCCTCCAGCTCCTCCTCGAGCCGGCCAAAGATACCGGCATCGCCCGATTTCAGCCGCACCACACGGACGCCAGCCGCGGCGTAGTCGACCAGCAGGCGGTTGACGTGGTGCTGCTTGGTCGAGGGCCGCCCTGCCCGCTTCCCCACCGCGACGAGATTGGCGCCGGGCCGGGCCAGATCGAGAATCGCCCCGGAGGCGAGATCGTCATAGAGCACGACGTCGGCATCGCGCAGCCGCGCGGCGCCTTTGAGCGTGAGGAGCTCGGGGTCGCCGGGGCCGGCCGAGATGAAAGTGACAAAACCGCTCACCGATCCTCCGCGATCAGATGGAAGAACGTGCCGGTGGCATGACCGCGGCGCGAGCCGGTCTCGGCGATGATCGCGCCTGTTGCATCGTGCACGACCGCCAACGGCGTGTCCGGCTGCGCGACAATCGTCGAATAGTGGAACTCATGACCGCGCAGGCGCGCGCCAACCTGATGGCCCGGCATCGGCGCGGCGAGCGCAGCGAGACGATAGCCGAGATGCATGCGGCGCTTGGCAAAGCTCGTCTCCAGTCCGAGCAGGCCCGTCATCTCATGACGAATGCCGTCGGCGTCGGTCAGAGCGGTTCCCAGCACCATATAGCCTCCGCATTCGCCGTGCACCGGCCGTGTGTCAGCGAAGGCGCGCAAGCCGCTGCGAAAGCGGGCATTGGCCGCGATCTTCCCCGCGTGCAGCTCGGGATAGCCGCCGGGCAGCCAGCAGACGTCGGCGCTCGCGTCGGGCGCTTCATCGGCAAGCGGCGAGAATGTCGAGATCTCGGCGCCGGCCGCGCGCCAGGCCTCCAGCATGTGCGGATAGATGAAGGAGAACGCGGCATCGCGGGCCAACGCAATGTGCTGCCCGGGCGGCGTCACATTGATGCCGTTTGCCGCCGGTTGCGGCGACCAGCTTGCTGCCGATCGCAGCACCGCATCGAGATCGACGTGTTCGGCGACGAAGCGCGCGGCTTCGTCGATCAGCTTGCCGATCTCGGCTTGCTCTTCGGCCTGCACCAGGCCGAGATGCCGTTTCGGCAGGCTGATCTCGGCATGGCGCGGCAGCGCGCCGAACACGGCGATGCCGGCGTCGTTCAGTGCACGCCGCACGAGATCTTCATGCCGCGGGCTGGCGACGCGATTGAGCACCACGCCGGCAAGCCGCACGCCGGCACGATAGTCGCGAAGGCCTGCGGCGATCGCCGCAGCCGTCTGCGCCTGTCCGGAGGGATCGATCACCAGCAGCACCGGCCAGCCCAGCATCTCCGCAATGTCGGCGGTGGCGCCGGTGCCAGAGACGCCGCGCGCGGCGACGCCGTCGAACAGACCCATCGAGCCCTCCGCGAGCACGACATCGGCATCAGTGCCGCGACCGACGAGATGAGCAATCGTCCCGCGATCCATCGCCCAGCTATCGACGTTGACGGAAGCGCGACCCGTCGCAGCGGCATGGAAGGCGGGATCGATATAGTCGGGTCCGCTCTTGAAGCACTGCACGTTCAATCCGCGATTGCGCCAGGCGCGCGCGAGCGCCAGCGTCAGCGTGGTCTTGCCGACGCCGGAGGCCGGCGCGGAGATGACGAGCCCTGCCGGCATCACGATGCCTCCGGAAAGCGCGGATCGGCGCCGACCGGCCGATAGCGCCGATCGTAATCGGCGGCATAGAGACGGCTCTCGTCAAAGTCCGCAGCGCCCAGCGTCTTGCCAACCAAAATGAGTGCGGTGCGCTCCATCTCGGTGCCGACGGCGGCATCGAGCGTCGCCAGCGTGGCGCGAACGATGCGCTGGTCCGGCCAGCTCGCGCGCCAGACGATCGCGACGGGGCAATCCGCGCCGTAATGCGGCGTCAGCTCGGCGATGACGTTGTCGAGCAGATGGATCGACAGATGGATCGCGAGCACCGCACCGGTGGCGGCAAACGCTGCGAGCTTTTCGCCCTCAGGCATTGCGCTGGCGCGGCCCGGCGTGCGCGTCAGCACGACTGACTGGGCAAGACCGGGCAGCGTCAACTCGGTCTCCAGCGCGGCGGCAGCGGCCGAGAAGGACGGCACGCCCGGCGTGACCGTGTAGGGAATACCGAGCGCGCGCAGGCGGCGGAGCTGCTCGCCCATCGCCGACCAGATCGAGAGATCGCCGGAATGCAGGCGGGCAACATCCTTGCCGGCGGCATGCGCGGCGGCGATCTCCGCGATGATCTCGTCAAGCGACAGCGGCGCGGTGTTGACGATCCGCGCGCCGGGCGGGCAATGCGCCAGCACGCCCTCGGGCACCAGCGAGCCCGCATAGAGGCAGACCGGACAGGCCGCAATGAGGTCGCGTCCGCGCAACGTCAGCAAATCCGGAGCGCCCGGTCCTGCACCGATGAAGTGCACCGTCATGCGCCGTCTCCCTCTGCGATCGCGGCGGTCGCGGTGCGATCCCGCGAGACCGCCCGCGTCGCAATCAATCGCGCGCGAGGGCCAGCCGCAACGAGCGCCGCGGCTTCAGCGACCGAGCCCGTGCCGAACTTTTCCCCGACGAGTTTTGACTGCGTCGGCGTCTCGATGCCGGCCAGCATGTCCGCAGGAACCGGCTTGATCGGCACGCCGCATTCGCGCGCGAGCTGTTTGAGCGGCTCCGCGTCGGCCTTGTCGCTGACGGTCGCGACCGCTGCGAGGCCTTCGAAACCACCGGCCGCCAGCAGCGCCTCGCGCAGCGAAGCCAGCGTGACATCCTTCTTGAATCCGAGTCCGGCGACTTTCATCGAACCACACTCCATTGCACCACGGGCCGCGACGCTTCCCAGGACCTGTAGCGGCCGAGCGGGCCGGCATGTGCGATCTCAACCCGCATCAATTCGCCGCCGTGGCGCTGGTGCAGTTCGCCGAGCAGCGCCTCCGTCTCCAGCGTCACCGCATGCGCGACGAGCCGCGCACCCGGCACAAGCCGTGACCAGATGGCATCGAACATTGCGATATCGAGACCGCCACCGATGAAGACGGCATCCGGCGCTTCCAACGCAGCAAAAGCTTTCGGCGCACTCCCCGTGATGACGGTGATCCGATGCGCCAATCCGAACGCCGCAGCATTGCCGCGGATATTCGCGGCACGATCCTCGCGCGCCTCGATGGCGGCCGCCGTCCCGCCGCACAGCGCCCATTCCACAGAGATCGAGCCAGAACCCGCGCCGATATCCCACAGCCGCTCGCCGGGACGCGGCGCCAGTGCCGAGAGCGCCAGCGCGCGCACCGGCCGCTTGGTGATCTGGCCGTCGTGAGCGAAGAGATCGTCGGACAGGCCGGAGCTGCGGGGAATGCCTTGCCCGCCCCTCGCCTCGACGGCCACTGCGACCAGGTTCTCGGCGAGATCGCCCGCAAAGCTGTCGGCACGATGCTCGGCGATGCTTTCGCGCGCCCCGCCTAGCGCGGCGAGAGTCCAGAACGCCGAGGCGCCCCACCCGCGCTCGCTCAGCCATTTGGCGAGCTCACCGGCCGCCTTGCCGTCGCGCACGAGGCAAATGATGCGCGTACCGGGCGCCAAATGCGGCACGAGACGCTCGAACGGCGCGGCATGAAGCCCGAGACAGGCGATGGCTTCGAGGCGCCAGCCGAGCCGCGCGGCCGCGAGCGAGAAGGTCGATGGCGCCGAATGCGCGATCCACTCGTTGGCATCGAGCTTCTCGGCGAGACTTGCACCGGCACCGTGCCAGAACGGATCGCCGGAGGCGAGCACCACCGTCGGCCGGCCGCGGCAGCTCAGCACGATGTCTGCGTCGAACGGCACCGGCCAAGGGCGACCGCGCCCCTCCACATCAGCAAGCGCGAGATGACGCTCGCCACCAAAAACAGTTTCTGCCTTCGCGAGCGCCTTTCGGCTTGCCTCGGACAGCCCGGCAAGGCCATCTTCGCCGATACCGATGATGGTCAACCAGGGATCAGCCATGACGCGCGCCCTCATTCTGGGCGGAACCGCCGATGCGAGTTTGCTCGCCGCGGAAATCGCACGCGCGGGCATCGACGCCGTGTATTCCTATGGCGGCCGAACCCGCGCGCCCGCCGATCAGCCGCTGCCGACCCGCATCGGTGGCTTCGGCGGCGTGAGCGGGCTTGCCGACTATATTCGCCGTGAGCGCATCACGCATGTGATCGACGCCACGCATCCCTTCGCTGCCGAGATGAGCCGCCACGCGGTCCAGGCGTGCGCGCAAACGGGCACGCCGCTGATCGCGCTCGAGCGCGCGCCTTGGACGAGGGCGCCCGGCGACACCTGGATCGAAGTCGCCGACGTCACCGCCGCAGCCGCCGCGCTGCCCGAGTCGCCCGCAAACGTGTTCCTCGCCATCGGCCGGCAGCACATCGCGCCATTCGCGAGCAAGCCACAGCACACCTACACGCTGCGGTTCGTCGATCCACCCGAAGCACCGCTGCTCTTCGCTGCGGACGTGATCGTCTCGCGCGGGCCGTTCACGTTCGACGGCGAGCTCGACATGATGCGCGCGCGCGGCATCGCGTGGATCGTCGCCCGCAATTCCGGCGGCGATGGCGCACGCGCCAAGATCGATGCGGCCCGCATGCTCGGCCTGCCCGTGATCATGATCGCGCGGCCAAAACTGCCCGAACGGCTGCGGGTTGAGAGCGTGGCCGAGATCATGCAGTGGCTCGGTCATCGCGCCTGCCTCGGGGCGTAGACCCAGCGGCCGATGCGGCGCGTCTGCGAGTTGCCGACGATCACAAGCGTGCGCATGTCGGCCATCTCAGGCGTCGCTTCGTTCAGCGTGACGGTCTCGATCCTTTCATCAGCGGCGCTGATCGCGCGCGCGAAGATCACGAGGCGCTCGCCGCAGCCGGCGTCCTTCAACACCGCAAGCGCGCGGCCAAAACCCTCCGGCCGGCTTGCCGAGCGCGGATTGTACATCGCAATGGCAAAATCGGCTTCTGCGGCCAGCCGCAGGCGCTTCTCGATCACCGCCCACGGCTTGAGATTGTCGGAGAGATTGATCGCGCAGAAGTCATGGCCGAGCGGCGCGCCGGCGCGCGCAGCCGCCGCCAGCATCGCGGTGATACCGGGTAAAACGCGAATGGAAAGCTCGCGCCATTGCGGCGCCTGTTCGAGCGCCTCGAACACGGCCGACGCCATCGCGAAGACGCCGGGGTCGCCGGAGGAGACGACGACGACCTGCCCGCCTTCGGCCGCGAGCCGCAGGGCCTCGCCCGCGCGCTGCAGCTCTTCGCGATTGTCGGAGGGGTGCAAGGTGAGCCCTGCCCGCGGCGGCACGCGCGCAACATAGGGCGCATAGCCCAGAATGTCGGTGGCGGCAGCAAGGGCGGCGGAGACCTCGGGCGTCACGAGCGCATCGCTGCCCGGCCCGAGGCCCGCGATGGTCAGCGTGCCCGTCATTCGGCGGCGTCCAGATGCCGGCCCTTGCCGTGCACGAGCACGATCGCGAAGTAAGGACAGTCGGCGGCATCGATCTCGGCGAGCCGCACCACGCGCTCGCCCGGCATGGTACCGCGCTCAACCAGCCAGGCATCGTCCAGCCGACCCGCGGAAGCCAGCGCGCGACGCACCTTTAAAAGATTGCGGCCGGTCTTCATGACGACAAGCGCATCGGAATCGCGCATGCGCCGTTCGAGCTCGTCTTCGGGAAGCGTACCCATCAGCACCGTCGTCACGTCGTCGCCAAGCGCGATCGGCCGGCCGACGCCGTTCCAGCAGCCGACCATGCCGGGAATCCCCGCGATCACCTCGATCTCGACACGGCCTTGCAGGCGCGTGTGCAGATGCATGAAGGAGCCGTAAAAGTAAGGATCGCCCTCGCAGAGCACGACGACGTCCACCGCACGTGCCAGCCGCGCCAGCCGCTCGGCCCATTCGTCGTAGAAGCCGGCGAGCAGCTGCACATATTCCGGGCTATCGAAAGCGAGCTCCGTCGTAACAGGATATTCCATTGCGTATTCGGTAACGTCGGAGGCCAACATGCCTTCGACGATCCGCCGAGCCTGTCCGGGCCGGCCCTTCTTGCGGAAATAGGCGACATGCTCCGCAGCCCGCACCGTCCGGTCGGCGCGCACGCTCATCATATCAGGATCGCCGGGGCCGAGACCGCAGCAGATGATGCGTCCCATGGCTATTCGCTCCGGCTCGCCAGTGCATTCACGGCGGCGACCGTGATCGCGGAGCCGCCGAGGCGCCCCTCGACCGTCAGCGCCGGCACCGGCGGATCGGCCATCAGCGCGGCCTTGGATTCGGCCGCGCCGACGAAGCCGACGGGGCAACCTATGATCGCCGCAGGCCGCGGGCAGCCCGGGTCCTCGAGCATGTTGAGGAGATGAAACAGCGCGGTCGGCGCGTTACCGATCGCAACGATTGCGCCGTCGAGATGCGGCCGCCACAACTCCAGCGCCGCTGCGGACCGCGTGTTGCGCATGGACTGCGCGAGCGCGGGAACGGCTTCGTCGCCGAGCGTGCAGATCACGGCGTTGGCCGCCGGCAGTCTCGCGCGCGTAATTCCTTCCGAGACCATGCGCGCGTCGCACAGGATCGGGGCGCCCTTCTGCAAGGCCGCGCGCGCGGCAGTCGCCATGCCTGATGTGAAGCGGATGTGGGCTTCAAGGCCCACCATGCCGGCGGCGTGGATCATCCGCACCACCACCTGCTCCTCGTCAGGCGAAAAGCGCGCAAGGTCCGCTTCAGCCCGGATGGTAGCAAAAGACTGCCGATAGATCGCCGCACCGTCGGTCTCGTAGGTGTGCGGCATCAGTGGCCTCCGACCAGGATGGAGGGATCGCTGACGATGTCGGCACCATTCAGGCCGCGCAGAACCGGCTCGTCGCGGGTCGAGCCGTCGCGGACGAGATCGAATCCGGCGCTGGTCGCAACCAGCGTCACCGCGGACGCGCCGGAACGCGCGCAGCCCTTGGCGCAGCCGGAGACGTGAAGGCGCGTATCGAGGGCGATGCGCGGCGCAAGGGCGGAAGCGAGTGCGCGGGTATCGGCATGCGCCTCGCGGCAACGCGGCGCGCCGCTACAAGCAATCACGCGCAACGCCGGATCGTAAGGCTCGGTGATGAGGCCTGCCCCGCTCGGCATCTCGCGCTTGCCCTCGCTCAGCACCATCCGCCATGGCGTCATGCGCAGCGCATGTCCGCAGCCGGAAAATTGATGGAGCGTCGTGTGCAGCATCTGCCCGAACGCGACGCCGACCAGGGCGCCATGCGGATAATGCCCGGGTCGTGACGCGGCCATGACCGGAGCAGGCTCGGTTTCGCCGCTCAACGACTGAGGCAATTCCGCGCCGGCCGCGATATGGGCTGCCATGCGCCCTCGCCCGCCCTTCGCACCGCCGGACGAGATGAACCAGTTCGCGAGCGCGAGCGCCGTGCTCACGGCCTCCCCGCGTGCGACCGAGCGGCCGAGCCTTGCGCCATCGGCCCGCACCACGAGCCGGCCGTCGCGATCGCGTTCGATGCGCACGTCGGCGGAATCGCCGGCGAGTACGCGCGACTTTCCATCGTCGATGGCGAAGCCGAACTTTGTGGGAAGATCGAGCGCGCTGTCGGCGAGCGCTTCCTCAAGCTCCGCGGCGAGCGCCTGTGTCTCATCACCGCTGTTCCAGAACGGCGTCACCAAAATGTTGCGTCGGGCTTCGATGTCGGAATCGGGGTCGAGCAGCCGCAGCAACGCGAGTCCATCGAGCAGCCGGCGATGGCCTTGCTCGCTGACGCCTCTGATCTGGAGGTTGGCGCGGCTCGTCACATCGATGAGACCATTGCCGTAGCGTTCGGCGAGCTCGGCAAGGCCGGCGACTTGCGCGGCTTCAAGCCTTCCGCCGAACGGGCGCACGCGAACCACGAGCCCGTCGCCCGATTGCATCGGGCGCAACGCGCCGGGACACCAGCCCTTGATCGCGGCCGCACTCATGAAGCCTCCTTCAGCGCAGCCGCGATCGAATTGCGGCGCGTTCGCCAGAGCGAAGCCTCATGCAGGCGCGTGAAGCAGGTCTCCATCGCGGCGAGCGCAGCCGGATTTTCGCGGGCCATGAAGGTGCGGACGTCGGCGTCGCCGAGCGTCGCGTCATAGTAGAGATCGAACAGATGCGGTGGCACGGCGCCGGCCAGATGCGCGAAGGCGGCCATGTGCTCCAGCGTCGCGGTGATCTCGGCAGCGCCACGAAAACCGTGCCGCATCATGCCGGCGATCCAGGCCGGATTGGCCGCGCGTGCACGGACGACACGGGAGATTTCCTCGGTCAGCGTCCGCGCGTGCGGCTGCTCGGGCCGCGTCGTATCGAGGTGATAGAGCGATGGTCCTGCCGCACCGAGATGCGCTGCAGCCGCCGCGATGCCGGCTTCATGCGCGGCATAGTCGGCGGCAAGCAGAAGATCGGTTTCCGGCAAGTCCTGGACGTGCACGAAAGCATCGGCGGATGCGAGCCGCGTCTCGATGCCGGCACGATCCGGCTGCATCGCACCGTCCGCCGAGAACGCCCAGGACGACGCCGACAGCCAGGCTTCGCCGGCGGCATCACGCGTCTCGGCCGTGAAGGCATCCGGGATCGCCGAGAGGCCGACGCCGTATTGACCGGGGCGCGGCGCGAACACGCGCGAGGCGCGGTGGCGATAGGGATTCTCGTCGCCCTCCTCCTCGCGCGACGCGAGCGCCTCGGCGGCGGCCTCGAACAATTGCGCGAGGCCGGAGAAGACATCGCGGAACAGGCCCGACACGCGCAGCGTAACATCGATGCGGGGGCGCCCGAGCTCGGCCGGCGCGATGATGTCGTAGCCGGTGACGCGGCCTGAGGCGTGGTCCCAGTGCGGCGCAAGGCCGGCGAGATGCAGCGCCATGGCAAACTCCTCGCCGGCGGTCCGCATCGTCGCAGAGCCCCAGAGATCGATCACGAGGCCTTTCGGCCAGTCTCCGTGATCCTGCAAATGGCGACGCAGCAGCTCTTCCGCGAGCCTGATGCCTTGCGCATGCGCCGACGGCGTCGGCACCGCGCGCGGATCGACGGCAAAGAGATTGCGTCCGGTCGGCAGAACGTCCTGGCGCCCGCGATACGGCGAGCCCGACGGCCCCGGCGCAACGCGCTGCCCCGCGAGCGCGGTACGCAACGCATCGCGCTCCGCATCGGCGCAGGCGCCGCGGCCGAACACGTGCAAGCCGTCGCCGAACTGGCTCTCCTTGAGATCGCAGACGAAGCGATCGATCCGCGGGATCGCTTCCGCCGGTGCAGCCGATGCATCGAGACCGAGATCGTCCTCGAGGCCCGCCGCACGCGCTTCGTCGCGAATCGCGGCGATCAGACGCTGACGTCTGGCGGGGTCGAGGCCATCGGCGGTCGAATATTCGTCCAGCAGACGTTCGAGCCGGCGCAGGCCGTCCGGCACCGCAGATTGTTCCAGCGGCGGCGGCAGATGGCCGATGGTGACGGCACCCAAGCGCCGCTTGGCCTGCGCGGCCTCGCCGGGATCGTTGACGATGAAGGGATAGATGACCGGCAGATCGCCGATCAGGGCTTCCGGCCAGCAGTGTGAGGACAGCGCGACGGATTTCCCGGGCAGCCATTCCAGCGTACCATGGGCGCCCATGTGCACAACGGCATCGATGGTCTGCCCGCGGAGCCAGAGATAGAACGCGACATAGGCATGGCGCGGCGTGCGGGCGAGATCGTGATAGTCGGCATCGCGCGTGGTCGCATCGCCGCGCTCGGGCTGAACCGCGATGATCGATTGGCCGCATCGGATCCCAGCGAAATGGAACGCGCCGTCGCGGCAGCTCGGATCGGTCTCCGGCGCGCCCCAGGCCTGCGCGAGATCATCCTGCAAGGCTTGCGGCAGGCGCGAGAGCGCCGCGCGGTAGTCGGCGACGCTCCAGGTCAAGTTCTGCTTGAGCAGCGTCTCGCCGAGCGCCTGGACCGGCGCAACATCGAAGCCGGCCTCGGTCAGGTCAGACAGCAATGCCTCGACCGACGCCAGCGCATCAAGACCAACCGCATGCGCGATCTGATGTGGGCGGCCCGGATAGTTCGAGAGCACGAGCGCCACCCGCTTCCCGGCGGCTGGCGTCTCGGCGAGGCGTCGCCAGGCTGCAACGCGCGCAGCGACGGCCTTGACGCGCTCCTCATCGGGCCGGTGCGCCAGATGCGAAAATTGCAGATCGGGATCACGCTCCGCCGCCGATTTGAAACTCACCACGCCTGCGAACAGGCGGCCGTCGACCTCCGGCAGCACCACATGCATCGCGAGATCGCCGGGCGACAGGCCGCGCAGCGATTCCGCCCAGTCCTCGCGCCGTGCCGATGAGAGCGCGACCTGGAAGACGGGACATGATGCAGCATCGAACGGTGTCGTGCCGTCGTCGCCCATCGCCGAGAACGCCGTCGCGTTGACGATCGCGGCCGGAGGACTCGCCGCGAAATACGTCCGCAGCCAGTCCGCAACGCCCGAAGCCTTCAGCGAGGTGACGAACACGCCGTACGCGTCAAAGCCGCGCTCGCGCAGCGCCGCGATCAGGGCGTCGACCGGCCCGGTATCCGCGGCGGTGAGATAGGAACGATAGAAGGTCACGAGCGCGAGCGGCTTTCCCTCGCCTGCCATCGGCGCAGCAATGACGCCACGCGCGGGATCGTAAAAGCCCATCTCAGGCAGGTTCATCTCGCCGACGACCGGGCCCGCGTAAAGGCCCGAGGCCAGCGCGAGCTGCGCGATCGCGGCCTGGGCTGCAACGGGACCGCCGGTGTCGCAGAGCACCTTGAGCCGGCGCAGCGTCGAAACCGGCAGGGTCGAGTAGGCATCGAGCCGCGTGTCGTCGCGGCCGTCGGCCGGCAACACGGCCAGCACGATGTTGCGGTCCTTCGCCAGCTGCTGCAGGGCCGCGAGCCCGTACGGCCAGTAGGATTCACCGCCGATCAGGCGCACCAGGATGCCGCGTGCCTGCGACAGCGTGCGCTCGATATAGGTGTCGACCGACAACGGATGCCGCAGCTCCGCGAGATTGGCGAGCCGCAGCGACGGCAGGTTGTTGCGGCCGCGCCGCCAGCCGGCCGCGAACGCGGCAAGGTCGGAATCCGAGTACGAGAGCACCACGAGATCGGCCGGGTCCTGGCCGATGTCCCTTGGCGTCGCGGTCTCCTCGAGACCGCGACTCTCGCGGAAGACGACGTGCATCAGATACCAGATCCTGAAAGCCCAAGTCCGACCTTGATCGCGGCCTCGTCGATATCGCCGTGCTCGCCGATCACGACGAGCTTCGACTGCCTGAGAGCTGCGCCCCAGGGCTTGTCGAACTGGTGGCGCACGCGCTCGCCGACCGCTTGCAGCAACAGGCGCATCGGCTTGCCCGCGACCGCGATATAGCCCTTGACGCGCAGCACGTTCTGCTCGCGCGAAAGACGCTGCACCGACGCGACCAGCGCGTCGATGTCGCTGATTTCAGGAAGATCGATCACGACGGAGGCGAAATCGTCGTGCTCGTGATCCTCCTCGCCGTCGTGATGCGAGGGGCGCGCGGCGAGATCGTTCTCTGCGGCGGCGCCGAGGCCGAGAATGACACGCGCATCGATCACGCCATCGGTGACGGATAGCATCGGCACGCGGCGCGGCATCTCGGCGGTGATGGCGGCTTTGGCCGCTTCGATCCCTGCAGCGCCCGCAAGATCGGCCTTGGTCAGCAGCACGATATCGGCGCAGGCGATCTGGTCCTCGAACACTTCCGACAGCGGCGTCTCGTGATCGAGATTTCCATCCGCCGCGCGCTGCGCTTCCACCGCAGCCGGGTCCGGCGCAAAACGACCGGCGGCGACAGCCTCGGCATCGGCGAGTGCGATCACGCCGTCGACCGTGATGCGCGAGCGGATCTCCGGCCAGTCGAACGCCTTCAGCAGCGGCTTCGGCAGCGCCAGGCCCGAGGTCTCGATCAGGATGTGATCGGGCCTCACCGGCCGCGCCAAGAGCTTTTCCATGGTCGGGATGAAATCGTCCGCAACGGTGCAGCAAATGCAGCCATTGGCGAGCTCGACGATGTTCTCTTCCGGACAATTGGCATCGGCGCAGGATTTCAGGATCTCGCCGTCGACGCCCTCGCTGCCGAACTCGTTGACGAGCACGGCGAGCTTCTTGCCGTCGGGGTTTGCGAGCAGATGCTGGATCAGCGTCGTCTTGCCGGAGCCGAGAAAACCCGTGACCACCGTCACAGGGACTTTTGCGAGCGAGTTCATTCGGCGGCCTCCGGCAACACGGCAATGGGGGGAATGCGGGCAAGCGATTGCTTGCGGAAGATTTCGGGACGGCTGCGCCAGGGCACGAGGCCGTCGGGCGCGGCGGCATAGGCCGCAGCACCCGCGACCACGTCGCTCGCATGGGCCTCTGAGAGACGGCCATAGACATAGGACCAGCGGCCGGGCGCGCTGAGCGCAACCGAGCAACCCTGGCTGCATGCCGACAGGCATTCAACGGGAACCACATTGACGCCATCCGGCACGCCGGCGTCGAGGATCGCGCCATGCAGGCGCTTGCCGGGCGTCGTCTCACCCTCGTCGAGCGTCTGGCCGGCACGGCAGGTAATACAGACGTGAAGTGTGACGGTCATCGCCTCTTCCAGGATAAACAGCGGGAGGCGAAGAGGCACACGGACCATTCCCCCGAAGGTCCGTTTCCCCGTCGCGGAACACCCCGTCCGCCGGTCCAAAACTCGTCCGCGCTGGCAGGTCTCCCGGCTTGCGGAGCAGGGCTTTTGGCCCTTCGATCCCCGCCTTCCCGATCCCCTGGGGGATCAGTGGCTTCGGGCATCTCTCCGGTCACGGTCGCGGGGGCGGCTGCAGTTTGGAGCCGAATCTTGTCGATTCGGACCCTATCGCATTCCCTCTTCGCCTGTCATAGGACAGGAACCAACGCCGGGCCACCATTTGCCCCCGGCCGCCTCTTGTCAAGCCGAAGGACCCTGTCAGATGACGCCTGAACCGGATACCCAAACGGCCGAGGAAACCGACGCCCGCCACGCCGCGAAAATGGCGAAAATCAAGGTTGCCCGCGACAAGATCATGGCGACCAAGAGCGGCGAGAAGGGCCTCATCATCGTCCACACCGGCGCCGGCAAGGGCAAGTCCTCCTCCGCTTTCGGCATGATCGTCCGCTGTGTCGCCCATGGCTTCCCCTGCGCGGTCGTGCAGTTCATCAAGGGCGCCTGGGACACCGGCGAGCGGCGCCTGCTCACCGGCCATTTCGGCGAGCTCTGCCAGTTCCATGCGATGGGCGAAGGTTTCACCTGGGAGACGCAGGACCGCGCCCGCGACATCGCCGCGGCGCAGGCCGGCTGGGCGAAGGCCAAGGAGCTGATATCGGATTCCAATCTGCGCATGGTCGTGCTCGACGAGATCAACATCGCGCTGCGCTACGACTATCTCGACATCGCCGAGGTCGTCGACTTCCTGAAAACGCACAAACCGCCGATGACGCATGTCGTGCTCACCGGGCGCAATGCGAAGGACGAGCTGATCGAGATCGCCGACCTCGTCACCGAGATGACGCTGGTCAAGCACCCCTTCCGCTCCGGCATCAAGGCGCAAGCCGGCGTCGAGTTCTGACGACGCCAGGTTCTGAAAACACCATGGCGCGCGCATTGATGATCCAGGGGGCCGGCTCGGACGTGGGCAAGTCGCTCATCGTCGCCGGCCTCGCCCGCGCCTTCACGCGGCGCGGCCTGCGCGTGCTGCCCTTCAAGCCGCAGAACATGTCGAACAACGCGGCCGTCACCGTCGACGGCGGCGAGATCGGTCGCGCCCAGGCGCTTCAGGCGCTGGCCGCCGGCGTCGAACCGCACACCGACATGAACCCGGTGCTGCTGAAGCCCGAGACCGATGTCGGCGCACAAATCATCGTCCAGGGAAAGCGCATCGCGACCGCACGTGCGCGCGAATATGCGGCGATGAAGCCTTCGCTGATGGGCGCGGTGCTGGAAAGTTTCGAGCGGCTGAAAGCGCGCGCCGATCTGGTGCTGGTCGAAGGCGCCGGCAGCCCGGCCGAGGTGAACCTGCGCAAGGCCGACATCGCTAATATGGGCTTTGCGCGCAAGGCCGACGTGCCGGTCGTGCTGGTCGGCGACATCGACCGCGGCGGCGTCATCGCCCAGCTCGTCGGCATCAAGACGGTGATCGACCCCGACGATGCCGCGATGATCCAGGGTTTCGTCATCAACAAGTTCCGCGGCGACCCCTCGCTGTTCGATGACGGCTACAAGCTGATCGAGCAGAAGACCGCGTGGCGCGGCCTTGGCGTGCTGCCCTGGTTCGCGCGCGCCGGCGAGCTGCCGGCCGAGGACGCGCTGGGCCTGAGTGATGCGCGAAAGCCGGGCCAGTGCAAGATCGCCTGCCTCGCGCTGTCGCGGATCGCCAATTTCGATGATCTTGATCCGCTGAAACTCGAACCTGGCGTCGATCTCGTGATGGTGCGGCCGGGCGAAGCCATCCCCGGCGACGTCCGCCTCGTCATCATCCCCGGCTCGAAATCCACCCGCGGCGATCTCGCCTTCCTGCGCGCGCAGGGCTGGGACATCGATCTCCTGGCGCATCATCGCCGCGGCGGCCATGTGCTTGGCCTCTGCGGCGGCTATCAGATGCTCGGGCGCAGCGTCGCCGACCCCGATGGCATCGAAGGCCCAGCCGGCGACACGCCGGGCCTCGGACTTCTGGACGTCGCCACAATGATGAGCCCGCAGAAGACGCTGACGCGCGTCGCGGCCGTGCATGCCGCCACGGACCAGCCTATCGAGGCCTACGAAATCCACATCGGCCGCACCGATGGGCCGGATCGCGCGCGCCCGTTTGCGAAACTGAACGGCGAGCCCGAAGGCGCGATCTCGCGCGATGGCCGCGTGCAAGGCAGCTATTTGCACGGCCTGTTCACGTCGGATGATTTCCGCAAGGCGTATCTCGCAAAGCTCGACATTCCGGCAGGCGACGAGCCTTATCACAGCAGGGTCGAGAGCGCGCTCGACGCCCTCGCCGATCACATCGAACAGCATCTCGACGTCGGCGGCCTGCTCGCGCTAGCGCGCTAGCGCCTCGGCAAGGCGCGTCCATTCGGCTTCGCTGCCGGGAAGTCCGAGACGCAGCCATGTTGGCTCTCTCACGAACACGCGCGACCAGATCTGGCTACGCGCCAGTTTCGCCTGCGCGGCAAGCGCATCAGGCGTCTCGTAGAGACGAAACAACGGTGCACCACCGACGAGCCGCCAGCCTTGCGAATGCACGATGTCGTCGAGGCGGACACAGTCGCGCGCAAGCCGCGCGGTCGTGGCCTCGGCCCAGGCGTCGTCGCGCAAGGCGCGGCAGCCGATCGCGATCGCCGCTCCCGACACCGGCCATGGCCCCGACATCGCCGCGAGCTTGGCGATGTCGGCCGCGTTGCCGAGCGCAAACCCAAGCCGCAGGCCGGCAAGACCATAGAACTTGCCGAAGGAGCGCAGGACCAGCAGTCCAGGCCGATCCGCCTCGGATGCGAGCGACAGCTGCGGGGCAGCATCGGCAAAACTCTCGTCGATGACGAGACGGCCGACGCGCGGCAGCAGCGCCAGCAAATCCTTTGGCGCAAAACGCCGGCCATCGGGATTGTTGGGATTGACGACGACGGCGATATCCGTGCCCGCCAGCGCGTCGAGCTCGCCGACCTCCTGGACATCCCAGCCCGCAGCCGACAAGACCCCGGCATATTCATTGTAGGTCGGCGCAAGGATGCGCGCGCGGCCGGCTGGCGCGAGTTGCGGCAGCAATTGAATGGCGGCCTGGGCACCGCCCATCGCGACGATCGGCGCGCTTGTGCCGTAAGCGTGCTGCGCCGCCTGATGCAGGCTCTCGATCTCGGCGCGCGACGGCAGCGCGTTCCATGCGCGCGGGCTCACCTCACCCACGGGATAAGGCAGCCGGTTGATCCCGGTCGACAGGTCGATCCAGTCTTCCGCGCGCCCGCCAAAACGCTGCTGGGCCAGATCGAGATTTCCACCGTGCTCGCGCATATCCCGTTCTTTCACGCGAAGGCCAGGATCGCAAGGAGGCCGGCGAGCAGCAGCATGGCGCGGCGGTAGATCGTCAACCCCTGGCTGATGTCCGCGGCAAGCGGATCGCGCGCGCCTTCGTTGAGCCAGGGCTCATCGGTCGCGCTGCCGTGATAGATACGGGGGCCGCTGAGCCGCACGCCAAGCGCGCCCGCCATCGCCGCCTCCGGCCAGCCGGCATTGGGCGAGCGGTGACGGCGGGCATCGCGCGTCATGCACGACAGCGCCTCCGATCGCCGCGACGCCAACAGGACGAACAGAAAGCCGGTCAGGCGCGCCGGAATGAAGTTTGCGACGTCGTCGATGCGTGCGGCGGCCCAGCCAAAAGCTTCGTGGCGTTCGTTGCGATGACCGATCATGGAGTCCAGCGTGTTGATCGCCTTGTAGCCCAAAATGCCGGGCAGTCCGAACAGCGCGCCCCAGAACACCGGCGCCACGATGCCGTCGGAGGCGTTCTCCGCAAGGCTCTCGATCGCCGCGCGCGCGATGCCGGCTTCGTCGAGGGTCGCGGGATCGCGTCCGACGATCCGCGAGACCGCATCGCGCGCAGCAGCGATGTCGCCGGCCTGCAACGGCTTCGCGACGGCAGCGACGTGATCATGGAGCGAGCGCAACGCAACCAGCGGCCAGGCCAGGACGCCGGCCAGCACGATCTCGATCCAGCCCCGCGGGAGCAAGGACTGAAGCATCCAGCCGAGCGCAACCGAGAACACGATCACCACGAGCGCGCCGACAACACCGGCGGCGCGGCGAAATGCCCGCGGATCGGACGCGCGATTCCAGACGGCATCGATGGCGCCGATCAGCCGGCCGAGCCAGGTCACGGGATGGCCGATCCGCGCGAACAGCCACGACGGCCAGCCCAGCAGGGCATCCACCGCCATCGCCACCGCCATCGCCCCCGCAAAAACCACGCCCACCTCCTGTCCCGCCCCTGTTGCGCAAAGCACGGCCCGAGCGCAAGCCCCCGGCCGCCTGATTTCGGCTTTGTCTTTGGCCGCGATTGGTGATTAGTCAGGCCCACAGGAGACCTTTATGGCCGTCATCTTGATCACGGGCGGAGCACGATCGGGCAAGAGCGCCCACGCGGAAAAGCGCGCGCGCAGCTTTCCGGGCCAGCCCATCTACATCGCGACGGCCGAGGCGCTCGATGCCGAAATGGAGGTGCGCATCGCCAAGCATCGAGCCAAGCGCGCGGCCGTCGACTGGATCGAGCGAGAGGTACCACTCGATCTCCTGCAAGCTCTGATCGAGACCGATGGCGCCGGCCCAAGGCTGGTGGATTGCCTGACCTTGTGGCTCTCCAACATCATGCATGCGGGGCGTGACTGGGAACACGAACTCATGAAGCTCGCCGCTTTCATGGGCGGCCAGAAGAGCCCCGTCATTTTCGTCACCAACGAGGTCGGCCTCGGTATCGTGCCCGACAACGCGCTGGCGCGCAGCTATCGCGACGCCGCCGGAATCATGAATCAGGTCATCGCGGCGGTTTCCGACGAAGTCGAGTTCGTCGTGGCCGGCCTGCCGATGAAACTGAAATGATGCCGCGCGCCGAGCTTTTCAAAGAGATTATCGCCGATCTCAGGATGGCGGCATCGTTCGTGACGGTCCTCCCCGTTGCATCGTCGAAGTCCGCGGCTGACGGCGCCGTCGCGCGCGCAACCTGGGCACTCCCCGTCGCGGGACTGATGGTCGGCCTGGCGGGTGCCTTGGTCTACAAGATTTCCAGCCGGTTCGGACTGACACCGAACCTCGCCGCCCTGCTCACGCTGGCCGCGACCGCGCTCATCACCGGTGCGCTGCATGAGGATGGCCTTGCCGACACGGCCGACGGGCTCGGCGGCGGCCGGACGCGCGAACGCAAGCTCGAGATCATGCGCGACAGCCGGATCGGCACCTATGGCGTCTGCGCGCTGATCCTCTCGTTCGGTCTGCGCTGGAGCGCGCTCGCGGCAATCGCCAATCCCTGGGCCGTCGCGCTCGCGCTGTGCGCCGCGCACATTGCCGCCCGCGCGGGCGTGCCGGCTTTCATGTCGCTGGTCCCGCCGGCACGATCTGATGGACTGTCGGCAAGCGCGGGATCGCCGCCGGGCCGCAGCGTCGCCATCGCCTTCGCTGTTGGAACGCTCGCCCTCGCCCTCGCGCTCGGGCCTGGCAAGGCGCTGGTCAGCCTGATCCTGCTGTCGCTCGCCGGCTTGATGCTGGCGCGGCTTGCCATCCGCCAGATCGGCGGGCAGACCGGCGACATTCTCGGCGCATTCGAGCAGACCGGCGAGATCCTCATTCTGCTGGTGGCGGCATCCTTCCGGACGGGAGGCTGATCTCATGGTCGAGTTCGACGACACCTTCCGTCAGCACTTGCGCGAGCTGTTCGTATGGCGCCGCGACGTGCGCCGCTTCCGCGCCGATCCGCTGCCGGCCGGCGCCATCGATCGCCTGATCGAGACGGCCTGTCTCTCGCCCTCGGTCGGCCTGAGCCAGCCCTGGCGCTTCGTTGTCGTTGAAGATGCCGCACGACGCCGCGCCGTGATCGACGACTTCAGGGCATGCAACGCCGATGCGCTGAACTGTTACTCCGGTGAGCGCGCCGCGCGCTATGCGACGCTAAAACTGTCCGGTCTCGAACAGGCCCCCGGCCACCTCGCCGTGTTCGCGGACAAGGCGAGCGACATCGGCCACGGCCTCGGCCGCGCGACCATGCCGGAGACGACGGAATATTCCGTGGTCGCCGCGATCACCGCGATGTGGCTCGCCGCGCGCGCCGACGGCATCGGCATCGGCTGGGTGTCGATCCTCAATCCGGAGCGCGTTCACACCACTCTCGACGTGCCTGAGACCTGGAAATTCATCGCCTATCTCTGCATCGGCTATCCGGAAGTCGAATGCGACCAGCCTGAGCTCGAGCAGGCGAAATGGGAACACCGGCGCGGCGCGGACGAATTCACGCTGCGGCGTTGAGGCGCCGCGCCCCCGCTCCATCCTCCGTCATTGCGAGCGTAGCGAAGCAATCCAGGCTGTCTCCGCGGAGGGATTCTGGATTGCTTCGTCGCACCAGCGCAAAATTGCTTTGCAATTTTGTCGCGGGCTCCTCGCAATGACGACGGAGAGAGAGGCGGCTTGTCGCTACGACCTGCTCTTGCCGGCGGCAGCCACCACCGGCGCAGGGCTCTCCTGCTTCTGGAACATCAACAACGGCCGGAAGATGACGCGGCCATAGGCCTCGTAATGGTTCTGGGTCGAGACGGCCATCTTCAACGGCGTCGCGTAATTCGCCTCGAACGTCATGAACGACGCATAGGTCCATGAGAAGCCGACGCCGACCGAAGCGAGCTCGGTGACCCCCGGGAATGTCGAATAGACCGCACCCCAGTCGGTAAAGATGTAGGTGTCGAACCCCTTGAGCCACGACGACCAATTGTAGTGCAGCTCGGCGTTGAAATAATAGCCGCTGTCGCCGGATGCCGAGTTGGAGGGATAGCCGCGCACGGTGGTGGGACCGCCGATCGAGAAGATCTGGTCACCCGGCAGCAGCTTTTCCTGCGTGTACTGCCAGCTCGCCAGCACGTTGGCGCTGAAATTCTGCGGCCCCGCCGCGCTGGTCGCGATCAGCGAGCCGGTATAGGTGTTGAACGCGCGGTTGTTGCCGAGCACATAATCATGCCAAGTGATGTAGTTCACCGCCGGCGAGACCGTGATCGAATAGGTGTTGCCGGAATTGGTCACCGAGAGCCCGGCGGTGGCCTTGTCGTAGTGGTCGTCGGTCACGGAGACCGTGGCGAAGCGGCTGACCGTCTTGCCCTCGGTCTCGGCGGCGTTGAGCAATATCAGCCAGTTCTGCGTCACCCAGACCGGCTGGCTGAAATTGACCGCGGCCTGGCTCGAGCGTCCTGTGACGTCGAGCGCGACGAACGGTCCCTGGATGATCTTGATCTTGCCTTCGGTATAGCTGACGCCGACGCGGCCACCCCAGGGATTGACCGGAATGCTGTAGGCGGCGTTGCCGTTGAGATTGCCGTCGGCGCGGACGCCGTAGAAGGTCAGGCGGTCGTCGACGCCGAACAGGCCGTGGCGCTTGTAGAAGGCTCCGCCCTCCCAGCGCCCGGTGTTCTCCGCGCCCTGGTTGTCGGTGAAGAGTTGCAAGGTGTCGACCGGCGGCTCGATCACGGCGAACTGGAGATCGGTCAGGCCAAAACTCGTGCCAGGCTGGAGCAGCGCCTTGATCTGCACGTCGTTGGTCCGGTTGAACCAGATCACGTCGCGATTGAGTTTTGGAACGTCGAGGACCTCGCCTTCGGGCTCCTTCACGCGCTGAAGGATGTAATCGGTGCGGGTCTGCTTGTTGCCCTCGATGGTCGTCTTCTGGAGCCGGCCCTCGGTCAGCTTGATCTTGACCACACCACCTTTGGCGTCTTGATCGGGCAGCGTCGCGATGCCCGTGACGATGCCGCGCTCGGTGTAGATGGCGTTGATGTCGGCAACGAGCTGCAATAGCGCGGCGATGTCGACGTTCTTGCCGACATATTTCTTCGCGATCTCGTCCAGCTCTGCCGGCGTGATGAACTTGGATGCGTCGAACTCGACCTTGCGCAGGCGGAATTTCGGCCCCCCCGGCTTCAGCAGCTGGGACTTTTCCCGCTCACCGCCGATCACCGCGGGACCGGTGAGCTTGGGCGGCGCGCTCTGCCGTTCGAGCTGGCGGCGCTGCCGGTCGACGTCGTTCTGGATCACGCCGGGATTGATCGAGGGCACTTGCGCGCGCGAAGGGGCGATGCAGCAAGCTGCAAGCCCCACCCCCAACGCTGCCCCCCAAATCCGCATCCCGAATCTCGTTACCATGCCTGTGCGAGACGGCCAACGGACGGCTTCGCCGTCTCGACCGCCGCATCCTTCCAGCCCGGGCGACCCACGCGCTGCCCCTGACGGCGCAGCTTGCGCAGGTCGCTCAGTCCCTCGATGTTGACGGCGGGACCGGAGCCGATGGTCTCGACCGGACGCGGCGTCAGCAGCGCATCGAGCCGCGCCTGGCCGGAGAGACCGAGCAAATAGAACGTCCCGCCATCCTTCTTCGCGAGCCAGGTCTCGATGCTCTCTTTGCCCTCGCCGTCGACCGGGATGTTGCGCACCATGCTGGCGCCGGTGAAGTCGTAGCAGCAGGTGTGCGTCGGCCCGTAATTGGTGACGCTCGCCGAGACGTCGCCGGTGTAGAACACCACGTAGGCGTTGCTGACATTGGCGTTGCCGATCTGGCTCATCGTGAACACGCCGCCCGGCTGGTAGAGCTGGAGCGTCGGCCCGTTGGTCGGCGCCAGCGTCCGGTTGTTCAGGAACACCTGCTGGGTGGCGGTGGTGAGCATGAGCTGGCCCGGGACATAGCCGTTCAGGATCGTGACCGCATGCGCGTCGGTCCAGAAGTTCGCGTCCACCACCCTGAACTGGTTGACGATGATGCTGTCCGGGTCGATCGAGATGTTGGCGGACTTCGCGACGCCGCCGTTATAGCCGGTGATGTTCATGATCAGCGGGATCGCCGGATTCGAACGGATCTGCTCGCCCCTGACGTTGATCGTGTCTGCCGCCAGGTCGAGCTCCCGGACGACGCTGACCCAGTTGATCGTCAGGTCACCCGACGACGTCATCTTGACGATGTCGCCACTGATCCGGTCGAACGAGACCGATCCGGCCACATCGAAACGCGTCTCGCCGTTGGCGGTGATCGATCCGCCGCGGAGCGAGCCCGTGTCGGATTTGACGTTGAGGTCGCCGGCATCGCCCGGGATACCGGTCGTGGTGAGCTGGCTGAAGACGATATCGTTGACGGCATGCAGGGTCTGCGTGCCGCCGCTGATGGCGGTGCCAACGGTGATCCCTCCGGCCGTCGCGGTGACGTCGAGCGTGCCGCCCGCGTTGAGATTATCCCAATGAACGACCGTGCCGCTCAGGACTGCGTTGCCGGTCGAGGCCGTGAGTTTGTGACCGGTGTTGGTCCCCGCGGCGATCAGCCTCGCCGAGCCATTGGCGGAGACCGAGCCCAGCGTTGGCACGCCGCCCGACATCACCGTTTGCGCCAGGATGAAACCGTTATCCGCATTGACGTTGATGCTGCCGGCGTCGCCGTTGATGCCCGTCGTCGTCAGCGCGTTGAACGTCACGTTGTCATGGGCGTGGATGGTCTGCGTGCCGCCGCTCTGCGCCGTCTGGAACGTGATGCTGCCCTGGCTTGAAGTCACGCCCAACGTCGTGCCGACATTGAGGACATTCCAGTTGACCGGACCGCTCGCGGTCAGCAGGCCCGAGCCGGTCGTGGCGGCGAGCGTGTTGCCGGTGATGGTCGTGGCGGCAAGCAGCGTCGCCGAGCCGTTGGCCGAGACCGAGCCCTGGCTCGTCACGCCGCCAGACGTCACCGTCTGCGCCAGGATGAAGCCGTTGTCGGCGGTGACGTTGATGCTGCCGGCATCGCCGGTGATACCGGTCGTCGTCAGCGCATTGAACGTCACATTGTCATGGGCGCGGCTGGTCTGCGTGCCGCCGCTCTGCGCGGTCTGGAAGGTGATGCTGCCTTGGCTTGCCGTCGCGCCCAGCGTCGTCCCGACGTTGAGTGTGTTCCAGTCGATCGGGCCGGTCGCGGTCAGCACGGCCGAGCCGGTCGTGGTGGCGAGCGTATGGCCGGTGATGGTCGTGGCCGCCAGCAGCGTCGCCGAGCCATGGGCCGAGACCGAGCCCAGCGTCGTCACGCCGCCCGACGTCACCGTCTGCGCCAGGATGAAGCCGTTGTCGGCGGTGACGTCAATGTTGCCGGCGTCGCCGGCATTTCCGGTCGTCGTCAGCGACTTGAACGTCACGTTCTGGCTGGCGTGGACCGTCTGCGAGCCGCTGCTGTCGGCGGTCCCGATGACGATGCTGCCGTTGTTCGCGACGGCACTGAAGCTGCCGCTCGCGCCGGTCGCCGTGCCCGCCAGCACCTGGTCGAGCGTCAGCGCGCCGGTGCCGATGATGTCCACGTTGCCCTTCACCGCGGAGAGCAGGCTCGCCTCGGTGTCGGTCAGCGCCTTCAGGTAGATGCCCCCGGCGCTCGCGCTCGCCGACAATTGTACGGCGTTGAAGGCGAGCCGGCTCGTGGCACTTCCGATACCGTTCGATGCACTCAGCGACAGCTCGGCGCCCGCGCCGGACGCGACGAACCTGGTCTGGCCGTCGCCATTGTCGAGGATCGCGCCAAGCGAGGCGACGCCACCGGCGGTGACAATGATCGAGGGCGCGTTCGAGGCCGCCGCATAGGACAGCGATGAATTCAGCTGGCCGATCGTCGCATCGCCCGTGGTGGTCACCGAGATCAGGCCGCCCGCGTTGATGGCCGAATAGGCGCCCATCGTCAGCGTCGCGGCAACCAGGGTGACGCCGTCCGAACTGCTGGTCGCAACCACCGGCGCAGCGCTGGTGCCGGCAGCGAAATTCATGCCGCGGTTGGCAAGCAGCTGCATCAGGCCGCCGCTGGTGATGTCGGCATTGACGGTGAGCCCGCCGCGCGCAGCGTTCAGCGTCAGCGCACCGCCGGCCGTCAGCGTCCCATAGGTGCCGCTCGTGCCGACTATGAGATCGCCGGTGACGGCGAGGATGCTGAGGTCGCCGACCGCCGAGCCGGTCACCGCGCCGGAGATATTCACCTGCAGCGGCTGGAAGGTCGAGCCGTTGAAGCCGATGTTGCCGCCGGCGCGCAGATCGAGGTCGGCGCCGAGGATATGGATCGCCGAACGGTCGGTGAAGCCGGCTTCGGCATAGATGCTGCCGGTCGCAGCGAGCTGGATCGCATTGCCGGCGGCAATGTTGCCGAGAATGAGATCGCCGGTGGTCTGCTTCAGGTAGATGCCCTGCGCCGACGAAACCTGGTCGAGCTGGTCGTTGGACGGATCCGCGAACGCGATCTGGAGCGCGTTCGTATTGTTCGCGGGGTTGCTTCCGGCGGTTCCCGAGGGGGCACCGACATTGCCGTGCTCGGCGATCAGGGTCAGGTTGCCGATATCACCTGATATCACGGCCCCGCTTGCGTTGGCGGAGATGCTGTTGACGGCGTCGAGCTTGACGTCGCCGCGGCCGGTCACCTCGATGCCGTTGGCCTGCGCGGCCGCGATCGGGCCGTAGTTCGCAGTGACGCCGCCGAGCGCGAGGCTGTTCTTGCTGCCGAGATAGATATTCGACAGCGCCTTGGCCGAGATCGCGATCGGGTTGTCGACGACGACGAGGTTCTGCTGCGACAGGCTGACCGTATAGGTCGTGACATGGGTCGTCGGGTCCGTGACCGCGCCGACGGTGAGCTGGCCGGGACCGGCCGTGGCGAGCAATCCCCTCTGCTCCGGCGTCAGCGACGAGGAATCGACGCTGGTGAAGGTGAACGTCTGGGGCGCGGCCGAATTGCCGACCGAGCCGCGCGGCGCGTACAGCATGATCTGGTTGGCGTTGACATTGGCCACGACGTTCTCGTCGATCGGCGGCGGCGCCGCGCCGACGGCCGACGACGACACCGTGTAGGCGAGCTGGCTCTGCGTCCACTGCGAGCCCGCGGTGATGATGCTATAGACCCGCTCGGTCGACGCCAGCGTATAGCTGTAGCTCGCATTGTAGGTATTGAGCGCCGTTTGCAGCGCCGTGTTGCTGGGCATTCGCTGATTGGCGGTTGCCACGCCGTCGAACAGTTTCGTGAACAGCGTCGTCGAAAGCGAAGTGCCGAACACCGTCCCCAGCGGATCCGCCGGCGCGGTGCCGAGCAATGTCGTCAGCGAGCTCTTGAGCTGGTCGGTGGTGATCTTGCCGAGCAGGAACTGGTCCCGCAGGAACCGCGTCGTGGCCTCGACCTGCATCTGCGTGGTCGTGACATTGGCGGGATCGATGATGCCGAGCTTGGCAGCCACCTGCGCCCGCAGCACCGTCAGCCCCACCGAGGTCGGATTGTAGGTGCTGCCGTCCTGGAACGCGATGTTCTTGAGCTGGAAGTAGTCGTTGTAGGCCGACGTCACCATCGACTGGTAGCTGTTGACGGCATTGGTGGCGGCGTTGCCGCTCAGCAGGTCGAGGCTCGCCCAGACGTCCTGCAGATGCTGGCTCTGCGCCTGGGTCAGACCAACCGCCGCGCGTCCGTTCAGGATGTTGGCTTGGTTGCCGTCGGAGCCTGCCGCCTCGAGGAACACCGGACCGCCGGTCGACTGGACCGTGCCGAGGCGCAGATCGCCCTTGGACTGGATGATGTAGGTGCCGGTGGCCGAGGCGCTGTCGAGAACGCCGCCATCGACAGTGCTGTTGGCCTGGACCGTGCCGGTCGCCTGGATCACCAGCGGATTGATGTTGGTCAGGGTGGACGCACCGTTGACGACGGCGCTGGTCGCGCCGATCGCGCCGGAGGTGGAGTTGATCTCGATGTTCTTGCCGATCACGACGGGATTGGCGACGTTGTAGGCGGACGCCGAGTTGATGTCGCCGGTCGCCGAGAGGAAGACGCTGCCCTGCGGCGTCGCGCCTGCCGAGTTCACCTTCACCTGGTTGATCGACAGCGCGCCGATGGCCGAGATCGCGATGTCGCGGTCGATCGAGCTCGCGGTCAGGCTGCCGCCATAGAGCTGCACCTGGACGGGCGCCTTGGTGGTGCCGAGCGTGCCGATACCGCCGTCACCCCGAAGCGTCACGCTCGTCCCCGAGATCACCGGGTTGTTGGCATTGGCGGCGACCGTGATGGACGAGTTGGCGCCGGTGGCGGCAAGCGTCGTCGTGCCCTGCTGGTTGTTGATCGACCCGTTGATGACGATGCCCGAGGTCGAATTGACCACGACGTCGCTGCTACTGCCGCCGATGAACTTGATGTTGATCGGGTTCGACGCCTTGACCGTGTTGGTCAGCGTGAGCGTCAGGTGATCATAGATCGCCTGGTACCAGTTGTACTGGGCGTCCGCGCCGCAGCACGCGTTGGAATGGGTGTTGAGTCCAACGGGGCTCCCATCCGGGTTCACGCCTCCCGCCCAGTGATAGCTGCCTGTGGCGGTGGTGACTTTCTGATAGTTGCTGCTCTGCGTGCCTGAAACCAGGCTGGTCGAGCGGGTCCAGTTCTCGCCGGTGACCTGATTGGGCGTGAAGCTCCAGCCGTAGTCGAACTGCGTGCTGGTGGGTAGACGATCCAGCGTCGCGGTGTCGACCCATTGATAGAGCATGTTCTCCTGCGTCCGGTACTGGACGCCCGCCGTACCGGTCCTGGCCGTAAGCATCGACGGGTCGATCGCGGCCGCAGTGACACTGTTGGTCTCGTACCGCGACACCTGCTGACTGCTTGCAGCCTTGGGATCGTAAACCCACCACGTCGTCTTCCCCTTGAGCTGGTCGACGATCTCGACCACGCTCTGGGCAGTGACGCTGGTATTGATGGTGTTGGTGACCAGCTGGAGCCCGCTGGTGTTGTTGACGGTGACCGTGCCGGCGCCGCCTTTGATCTCGATGTTACCCTGGGTCTGGGTGCTGTCGGTCGAGGTCGAGATGATCTTGCCGTTGAGGTAGACGTAGCCGCCGGCGCCCTGCGCCACGCCATTCAGGATGAGCTGGTCGGTGAGAGCGTTGTACCTGACCCCGATCTTGGCGTCGCCGCTGGCCGACGCCGTCACGGAGCCCGAGATGTCGTAATAGACGCCGTTCCGCGCATTGGCCTGGGCCGCGGCAAAATCCGCGCCGCCGTTGCGGTTCTTGAGGCCGTTGCTGCCGTAGATGGCATCGTACGCCGCGGCGCCGATGTCGACCGAGTAATTGCTGCTCGAGCCGGCCTGGATGGTGCCGTTGATGTTGATCACCGACGCCGAGATGATGACCGCCTGGCCGCTGATGGTCCGGGTGGCAGTCGCGGTGGCCGGCGCGTCCGCGGTCTTCGGCGTGATCGCATCCGGCTGGATGTTGATCACCTGGAAGAAGCCCGAGCTGTCGCAGGCTGACGCACAGTTGAACGGCGTCTTGTACGGACCGCTATCGGTGTAGACGTTGCGGCCGTCATAAGTCGTTTTCTTCCACTGCGCGAGCACGACATTGGACGAGTCCTGCGACTGCCCCTCGATGATCTTGAGGGTCGCGATGTCAGGCACGCTGCCGGCATCGGGAGTGCTGGTGTTCCCAGGCGTACCCCTGCCCACCGGCAGGAAGATCGATGAATAGAGCGAGGTGCCGTCGTAATACGTCATCAGCATGCGCGCGGTGAAGATCGTGCTGGCGTCGGCGTTGCCGACGGGTTGATACACGCCGTGGCTGCCGTCGGTGCAGCAGTAATAGAAATAGGGGTGATCGGTTCCCGAAGCGATATGCGGAGCGGTATAGTAGTCGCCGTAGGCGCCGAGATAGGTCGCCGCCGTCATCACCGCGGTCAGCGTGTCTTCCGGCCTGTTTTCGGTGGCGGCCCATTGCGAGGTGACTGCGCTGCCGCTGTCGTAGAAGCTCCCGATACCGCCGAGGAAGGTGAACGTGCCTTTGGGCACCACGATCTGGACGGTCGCGGCACTGAGCGACTGCGATGCGACGACGCTGCCGAGATTGTTGATGATCTTGAGCAGGCCGTTCGCGTTGTTGACGGCGCCGTTGAAATAGATGTCGGGCGTGCGGGTCAGCACGTTGCCGTTCTGGTCGATGCCCTGGCCGCTGTCGGGATCCAGGCGGTTGTAGGTGGCCGAGACGTCGATGACCGGCGTCGCGCTCGGCATCGCGGTGAAAGTCACATTGGAGTGCGAATCCGGGTCGACATGGTCGATCTGGCGGTAGGTGATGTTGCCTCCGGTCACATCGGTGACCGTGAGGTTGGCCAGGCTCATGAAGTCGAGGCCCTTGTTCTCGATCTTGATCAACGGCGAGCTGCGCGCGATGACCGCCGGCGCCGCGGGATTCGATCCGCTGTTGCCGGTGAGCTTCTGGGCCAGGATCGAGACGTTGCCGGCGGACACCATGATGTCGCCGAACGCGAAGGCGTTGCCGGGCGCGTCGGAGGTAAACGGCGCCTGCTTGATCAACGTGTCGATCTGGCGCTGCTTGTCGCCGGTCGGGTCGGTGCCGGTCGGCGACATGCTGGCGGGCGCCGTGGGCGTCGCCGCCGCGAGCTGGGAGCGGACCTGCGACTCGGTCAGTCCGGTCAGCGACGCCAGCTGGTTGACCACCAGCTGGTAGGGATTGAAGTTGCCGACGACGGCGTACTGGACCGTCTGGTGGTTCCAGCTCATCGCCGGGCTCAAGTGATTGACGTCGGAGACGAGCTCGAGGACCGACGAAGAGCCGTTTGTCAGTAGGGAATAGGGACTGGTCGTGCTCAGTGTCGGCGCGGTCGCACCGAGCTCGATCGTAATCGTCAAATCGTTATTGACGCCCGCCACCACCAAGCCGTTGAGCGCGACATCGCCGGTTCCGCTGGTGTGGCTGTGATTGTCGCTGTTCTTGGCGCTGAAGATGTCCAGATACGGATTGTAGTTGCTGCCGTTGCCGGCCGCCGTGACTTGCCCCTGGGTTGCGCCCAGGTAGATGTCGCGCACACCGAGCACGCTCGAGGTGGGCGCAAGCGTCAGGCTCGTGGTGTCGTCGGCGTTGGCCGTGCCGCGATAGAGCGCGGAGATCGGAATAGCGGTGTTGTTGTAGACGACCGTCGTTGCCGTCGCCTGCACGCTGCTGAAGACGCTGCCGTCGCCGGCGAGGCCCGCGTAGATGGTGATGTCGCGCCAGGCCGCGATCTTCGCGCCGGCGCCGACGTTGACGGCCTGGTTGGCGTGAACCCAGGTGTTGGTGCTGGCGCCGACGCCGGCGATCGCGCCGTAGAGGCTGGCATTGGCGTTGTTCGCCGCCGCCATCTTTGCAGCCGTGCCGATATAGATCTTGCCGACGCTGAACAGCTCGCGGGCATTGATATTGACCGCGAGCGTCGCGTTCGCGGTCATGTTGGATTCGGCGCCGCCGCCGGCGAAGAAGCTGGCCGTGGCGAGGCTCGCCGTATCGTTGGTGTTCAGCGTGTTGTAGGCCTCGATATTGATGAACGCCGCCGACGTCCGCGGATCGCCGTTGAGGCTCAGCACCGTGCCGGCCCCGATATTGGTGGTGACGGTCTGGGTGACATGGGAGTCACTGAGCGCAGCAGCACCCGAGAACGAGCCGCCTGAGCCCGAACGTGCGCCGCCGCCGCCCTGGGTGACGATGTCGTTGGAGATGACGACCATGTTGCCGCCCGCCGAATTGATGATCAGGTGGGTTCCGATCTCGGCAGTGGTGGTCGAGTTGACGTCGTTCTGCGCCTTGCCGGCGGAGACACCGGCCGTCGAGGCCTGATAGGCGTCGCCGCTGGCGGCGTAATTCGTGGTGTGCTTGGCATTGATGCGGAGGCCGCCGAAATAGAGCGTGTCGTCCGTCGTGCCGCCGTCGAACCGTGCGTTGGTCACGGCGGTCGAGCTGGTCGTCGCGACCGCCGCGGCGCCGGCATAGGTGCCACCCGCGCCGACCGTCGCGTTGGAGACGTTGGTATCCGTACCGGTGGCCGTGATCCGGAGGATGCCCGTGTAATTGCCGTGATTGAGATTATCCATGTCCGCCGGCGCACCCAGATAGGCGTAGGTGTGCGCGTTCGACGACGTCTGCGCGACGGTAGCACCGAGTGCCAGGAAGCCGCTCGAAAGGCCCGTCCCCTCGGCGTATTGGGCGCTGTCGTTCTCGGCCGCGATGGTGACGTCGGCGTTGGGAAGCCGGATCCCCGTCCCGCCATAGGCGCTCACCGTCGCGTTCTCGGACGCCTGGGCCAGGCTGCCCTGCGCGCCGATCAGCGAGCCGCCGCCACCGGCGAGCGCCTTGGCCCAGGTCGTCGTGCCGCTAACTGGAACCAGCGCCATGGCGGTCACAGCGAGCGCACCGCCCGCGAAGGTGACGTTGTCGCCGACATCGGCCGTCACCGTGGCGCCGACCGTGGACTTGGCGATGGCGATGCCGACGGCACCGCCGCCGACCGAAACGCCGATCGCCTCGCTCGAAAGATCGGGTGTGATCGACGCCGACACCAGCGTGCCGACGCCGGACGCGGACGTCGTGATCGAGGCACCGGAGCCGATCTCCGCCAGCACGGACGAGTTCTCGTGGGCTTCCGCATCCGCACCGACGCCCGCGACGATGCCGCCGCCGAGCGCGGTGGCCGTGGTGGACAAGGTGCCGGCGCCGCTGGCGCCAACCGCCAGATTTGTGACGTTGACGGTGGAGCCGTCCAGAACCCGTGCCGCGACCGAGCTCGTCCGGCTTGCCATTGCGACCGAAGCGCCGACAGCCGCGGCGCCGGCGGTGACGCCGCCGGTGAAGACCACCTGGGTCGTTGAATCCATCGCCATGACGGTGGCGCCAGTGCCGGTGCCGCCCGTGCCGGTGATCTGGCCGCCAAGCATCGCCACCACGGAGTTGCTGACATTGCCGACCGCGACAGCCGCATCGGCGCCGAAGTAAAGCGCGGCACCGCCGGCGATCGCCTCGGTGTCGATGGTCTTGCCGGCATACGGTCCGGTGGTTGCGTCCTTGACCACCGCCGCAACGGTGACAATCGGTGCCGAGACGGCCAAGGGCGTATCTGCGGCCACCAGCACGCCGGAGCCGTTGCGTCCATAGTCGCTCAAATTGGCGAACACGGTGCTGTTGACGCTGGTGTAGCCAATGCCGGCTCCTATGCCGACATTCTTCGCAAAGCCGGCACCGAGAAGATACATCTTGGCCGCATTGGCGCTGGTGGCCGTGACGTTGACCTGCGTGCCCGTGACGTTGCCACCCGCGATCTGCGCGACGACGGCGTCGTTGCCTCCGCTCAGCACGCTGCTGACGTCGTAGGTCGAGCTGACATTGGCGCTGTTCGGATTGCCGGCCGTGCCGCTGGCGACCGCGTTGCTGCCATGCGCATTGTTGGTGCCGCTGTTCACGGACGCGATGGTGCCGTTGTTGCCCTGATTGAGCTGACCGGTCTGCTGGCCCTGGGTGTCGGCATCGGCGGTGTTGGTGCCGATGATGATGACGCCGACCGTCGCGCCGATACCGACGCTGCCGCCGATGCCCGCGGTGACCGCGTAGGACAGCACCTCCTTGGTGCTGAGCGCATTGACGTTGATCGCGCCGGCCGAGTTCAGATTGCTGTTGCGGCTTTCCGCAATGGTCTGGCTCTTGAAGCTGATGACGTTGGCGGCGGCGCCGATGCCGACCCCTGCCCCGCTGGCGCCAACCGCGAGCGCCCCCGCGATCTCCTTGATCGCCACGTCCTCGGTCGCGTTGATGGTGACCGCGCCGGCCGCACCACCCGTCACCGATTGCAATGTGGTGTCGTAGACGCCGGCGATGGTGGTGTTGTTGGCGATCTCGATGTTCGCCATGCCGGCGATCGCCGCCGTGCCGGTCGAGAGCGCACCGCCGATCGCATAGGCCTCGAAGCGGTTCTTGGTGGTGGCCTCGACGTCGAGCGCGCCGCTCAGATTGAGCGCGGTCGTGTGTGCAGCGCCATTGCCCTGATAGTGGAATTCGTCGCCGACATAGGCCTCGGTCCGGTTCGAGGAGACCTGGACCAGGAACGCCGCGCCGATCGCGGCCTGGCTGCCATAGGCCCCGGAGCCGTTCGCGGAGAAGATGCCGGTGTTGTTGGTGGCGTTCACCGTCAGCGATGCGGCCGTCAGCGCGCCACCGTCGACATAGGCTTCAGTCGTCGCCTGGAAGACGTTCAGCCCGACCGAGCCGGTGTTGAAGCCGATCGCGATCGAGGACGCGTCCTGCTCGGCATTGGCCTTCACGGTGACGGCGCCGACCGTCGCGCTCGACGACTGCGCGCCGCCGACAGTCGAATTGGTGATGTAGGCAAACGTACCGCGCTGCATCGTGGTGCTGATGATGGTGGCGCCGCCGCCGCCGTTGCCGGTCGGAGCCACGATGCCGGCGCCGAACGCGCCGGAATAGGAGAAGCTCGACGCCGCGACCTCGATCTGCGGTGCCAGCGTCGACGAGGTCAGCCGTGTGTCGATCGCGGCGCTGTCGATATAGGCCCTGGTCTCCCCGCTCATCACGTTGGTGATCGGGTTGATCATGATGGCGATGCCGCTGCTCGCGGCGACCGACGCGACGTTGGTCACGACCGCCTGGTGCGAGCTCGCGACCACGGCAAGGCCGCGCACGGTGTCCTGGGTCTCGGTGAGGTCGGGCGTGGTGTCGGTCGGCGCGTGGGCGGTGCCGAGATCGAAGGCGTGCGCGAGCGTGCCGCTGTTGACCGACAGCGTATCGGTGCTGCTGGTCCCGAGCGCGTCGACCTTGGTGTTCGCGCCGCTGATATAGGCCGCGGTGGTTCCCGTGATCTGGTTGGTGACCAGCGAGCCCGCGCCGCCGGCGGCGCCCTTGCTGATCGACACGGCACCGGCAAACACGGCCGCCTTGTCATTGTTGCCGGCGGTCACGCCGACATTGTTGGTGGCGGTGACGTCGGCGCCGTTGATGCCGTTGGTGCCGGCGGCGGTGATGCTGGCGGTGACGTTGGTCCCCATCAGATTGGTGGCGACCGAACCGGCCAGCCCGACCTGCGAGGACATCGCGATACCGACGGCGACGGTCGAGATGCTGGCATTCGAGTTCGCACCGACCGCGACGTTGCCCGATGCGGTCAGCTTGGACCCGATGACGCCGGCGCTGACATTGTTGGCGATGCTGCTGTAGACGAGCGCAAGGCCCGCGGCGCTGCCTTGCGTCGAGGCGCCCGCGACGGCGGCGGTTCCGGTGATGCTGGAATTGTCGGTCGCGTTGACGGAAATGTTGCGGGCCGTGACGGACGATTGCGTCGTGCTGGACAAATTGTTGCCGATCGCCGCCGAAACGGTGTTGGCAATCGAGCTGATCGTGGTGCCGCCGACGCCGGCGAACTGGCCGGTGGCAAGGCCGAAGCCAATCGTGACCGCCTGGATCTTGGAGGAATCCACCGCGCTCACACTGACATTGCCGTTGCTGCCGGCGGTCATCAGGACGTTGGCGATATAAGCCGAATGCGTGGTTGCGATGGTGTTGTAGACGATCGAGGCGCCGACATTGTTCTTGCCCGCCTGGATGAGACCCGCAACGGAGACGATGCTGGCTCCCGGACCGTTGCCCGTGCCGCCGTTGAGCGCAGCCGCGCTGAAGTCGATGCAGTTCTGCCCGCCCGTGCCACCGGCGACCGTGCAGGTATCCGACGCGAGAAGATTGTTGTTCGACTTCTTGACGAGGTTGCCGAGCGCAGTGTCGAGCGCCGACACCGCGCCGCTGTCCGCCAGCACCGTCACGCGGCCGACATTGATGCTCACCGTCGAGCCGCTGTTGATATAGGCTGTCGTGGTCGGCGTGATCTCGCTGACGACGATCGCGCCGGCAAGTCCGTTGGCGCTGGCCCCGCCCCCGCCTGAGGCCGCACCGGCCGCAATCACGCTGGCGCTGTCGGCCATCACCAACAGGGTGTCGTAATTCGAGATCGCCGTGCTGCGGATATGCGCGTCGGTCGCGTTTCCGCCCGTGGGATCGGCGATCGAGGCATAGGTCAGCCCGATGCCGACTCCGGCCTGGCCGCCCGATATATAGAGAGAGCCGCCGCCGATCGCGATGTTCGTGGTCTGGTAGGCGTCGACCTCGAGCGCGCGATTGACGCCGCTCGCCTGCCCCGTGATCGTCGAGCTCTCGATATAGGCGTTGGCGCTGTCGGTGATGATGCCGACCGAGGCCGACAGCGACGCCGAATTGGATTTCGATCCCGCCACGCCGATGGCAACGACGGTCTCCGAGCCGCCATTGAGCGCCTGCACCGTCACCGAACTCTGGTTGTTCATGGTGGTGCCGTAGATATAGGCGAGCGTCGCATTGTTCGACATCGCCGCCGCGATCGCGCCGCCGATCGCAGCCCCCGTGGCGGACCCTCCGGCCAGATTGAGCGCCGCCGAGCCCGAACCATTGTTGAGCATGGTGTCGTTCAGCGCCTGAACGATCGTGTTGGTCAGCACGGCGCCGGTCGTGGTGTACTTGTTGACCGTCGTGTTCCTGATATAGGCGCTTGTGCCGAGCGAGACGTCGCTCACCGACGAGCTGCCGGCGAGATCGAGGCTGAAGCCGCTGGTGCTCGATCCCGAGGTCGAACCGATCTTGCCCGCCGCCGTCGTCACGCCGGCTGCGCCTCCGGTCGAGGCGGCGCCGGCAGCGCCTGCCTTGTCGGAGAAGCTGGACGATGCCGGATCGGA
Organism: Bradyrhizobium sp. LA6.8; assembly: GCF_040547935.1. Classification (NCBI taxonomy): domain Bacteria; kingdom Pseudomonadati; phylum Pseudomonadota; class Alphaproteobacteria; order Hyphomicrobiales; family Nitrobacteraceae; genus Bradyrhizobium; species Bradyrhizobium sp. LA6.8. Next base: position 418,941 of record NZ_JBEPQQ010000001.1, on the reverse strand, counting down.
GACGGCTGCTGCGACGGCGGCCGCGGTGATGCGTCCCGAAGTGGTCGCGCTGAGTGTCAGATTGTCGACATTGACCGCCCCGCTTCCGCCGCTGGTGCCGGCGAACGGATCGTTGGCGCTGAACACGCCGGGCCGGATGTCGGAATGGTTGTCGCCGATATAGGCGGAGGTGTCGGTATTTGCGCCGAGATAGGCGACCGACAAGCCGACCGCCGAACCGCCGCTCCCGTTATAGCTCATCGCGCCGGACAGCGTCACGACCGACAGATCCTGCTGCGCCAGGATGCCGACGGTCGGGGCATAGACGGTGGCCTGGCTCGAGATCGAGGCGTGCGTCGTGTTGTTCAGGAAACCGAGCGAAGTGATGCCGTTCAGCGCCAGCGTGCCGGCAGCCTTGCCGGACGACGGTGCGACAGCGACGAACCGGTCGGAAGTGATCGCGTTGACGGCGATGTCGTCCGCCGCACGCAGCGTCGCACGGTCCGAAACGCCGGCGATGGTATTGGTGTTGAACTGGACGAGATTGAGCGCGCCGCCGACGGAGGAGCCGCCCGAGGTGTTGCCGAACAGGAAGCCGAGCGTGCCGACATTGCCGGCGGCGTCGATCGACGCCGTGGTCGTGGTGGCCGCGATCTGAATGCTGGCGTTGTAGGTATGGACGTCGCCATTGTCCATGCCGGCCGACCAGCTGCTGCCGCAGGTCGCGGTCGTGCAGGTCGCAGTCAGGCTGGCGGAACCGGCCACCCACGCCGTCGTGTTGTTGTTCACGACGAAATGGTTCAGCGAACCTGCGATGCCGATCGTGTCTCCGGCGTCGGCCGTGGCGTTGGCATAACTCGTCAGGATGTTGCCGCCGACGCCGAGATTGCCGTTGAGATGGCTCAGAACCGCACCCAGTCCATCCCACTTCAGCCAGGTGTTGGTGATCGGCAATTCGGTGGTGGCATCGACGGCGATATTGGCCGCGTTGATCAGCGTGCCGTTGCCGACATAGGCGTTCGAATTGTGGGTGAAATTGCCCCAGGCAACGGCCGCGCTGATCGCTGTCCCCTCGCCTGTCGACACGTCCTTCGTGATCGCGCTGGACGTCGCATTGCTGCGAACGCCGCGATCGATGACGTTGCTGGCGACAGCGACGTTGCCGCTGGCATAGATGCTCGGCGCGCCGCCGCTCGGATTCTGCGCGATCGCAGCGGTCGCGCTCTGCGTGCTGTTGGCAAGCGAGAGTGCGCCTGCGACCTTGAAATCAAAGCTCAGCGGCACCAGCGAGGTCATGTGGTCCATGACGAAGTGCGTCGGCGAAGCGACGTTCGAGACCGCGAATTCCTGGATGGCCGCGACCAGCGCCGGCAGGCCGGCGATGGCCGAGGCCATCGTGGAATTGCTCGTGGTGTCGGAGGTCGCCTCGACCAGAACGGAACCGTTCATCCGGTCGCCGGCACTGATTCCGAGCGATGCGCCGAGCGTCGCGGTCGCAGACGTCGTGACGTCGCTGATGGCGACCGCGGCGCCGACAGCGCCGCTCGCATTCGGCCCGCTCGCCGCAACCGACGTTGCGCTGGTCGAGAACGAATTGTTGTTGATCGCGCGGACCTTCAGGGTGCTGCCGCTCGTGTTCACCGTGCCCGCCGCAATATGCGCGCCGGTTGCAACGTTGGCGGTCGTCGTCACCGATCCCGTGGAATAGGCCACCGTAGGGACGATCTGCGCGCTGGTCGACGCTGCGACGGCGGAGACGGCGATGGTCGCATCATTGAGCGCCTTGATCTCGAGGTTGCCGCCGGCGTTGACCGTCGCACCCGAGGCCACGTTGGTCGTGGCAGTGCCGTCGATCTTGCCGACGACCACACCGGCCGCGACAGGCGTGAGGCTGCCGAGCAAGGTGGTCGCGACCGCCGGATCGGACACGGTCTCCGTGGCGTGCGCCGAAATGGTCACATCGCCGCGCCCGTTGATGTCGGCATGGCTGTTGATGTTGATGGTCGCCGTAGCGCTTGCGGCGAGATAGCCGCCATTGAGCCCGAGCACCGAGGCGGCAAGCGTCGAGCCGACGAGCGCGAAATCACCGGCCACCGAACCGTTCAGGAAGCTCGACACGGCCGTCGAGGTCGCGGTGATCGAGATGATCCCGCCGGTGATCTTGCCGTCGACCGTCATCGCCGTCGCGGCGGTGGCTTGGCCGGACAGCTTGATGTCGCTCGCCGTTGCCCTCAGCGTCACGTTGCCGTCGGCGTAGGTGGTCCCGCCGAAGTTGACCGACTGGGCCAGGATCTGCGCGCCATTCATGATCTCGATGTTCGGCGCGTCGATGATGACGTTGTTGGCGTTGCCGGTCGAATGGCCGGAGCCATCGAGACGGCGGGCATCGATCATCGCATGCGCGGCGAGCGTGATGGAATGATCGGCCTGGATGAGGTAGTCGGCACCGGCGCTGAGCCCGGCGAGCGCATTCACGATGGAGCTGTTCGACAGCGTCACGCCGGTGTCGCCCTGAGCGGCATCACCCACGACCACGTCGGTCGGGTCGATCAGCAGCGTGCCGGCCTTGCCGTTGTCCGCACTGAGATCGACCTTGATGCCTTTCCCAATGTCGATGATCCCGTTCGCGCTGAAGTCGACGAGACCGGCATTGCCCGTCTTCGCACTGGCATCGAACCTGGCGCCGCCCGCGACGGTCAGGTTCTGCGCCGCCTTCAGGCGGATCTCTCCGGCATTGCCGTTTGCGCTTGCGATGTTGAGATTGGCCTTCTTGCCGACATCGATGTTGTTGCCGGCCTGAACCGTGATGTTGCTCGGCGTCGCGCTCTTGCTCTGCGCAGTGAGGCGTCCGTTGATCCTGGCGTTGTTGACGGCGCCGATATGGATCGAGCCGTTGCTCACGGTGATCGCGCTGGCGCTGCGCAGGCCCTTGGAGTTGACGGAGGCTGCGAACTTCGCGGCGTGGTCGAGATTGGCGATGTCGCGCTGGCTGGCGCCGCCGACAAAGACGTTCTGCCCGGTCAGGCGCACACCGTCGATCGCGTTGATGCGGCCATAGATACGGATGTTGCCGTCGGGCGAGACAGGGAACGAGCCCGCCATCAGATTGCCGACCGCCGACTGGTTGATCTGCCCGCCTGCGCCGATCAGGCTGTCGGTGAACTCGCGTGTCGGCGTCGAGACGTTGAGGCTGCCGACATTCACCGTGCCGCTGCGGCCGACCACGAACCCCTTGGGGTCGGCGAAATAGACGTTACCGCCGATCGCGCCGTTCATGTAGGAGTTCAGCGTGCCGTTGACGTAGACCGGGGCGTCGCGAACGATGTTGACGAGGTTCTGCGTGCCGGTCGGCAGCTGCAGATTGACGGTGTTGCCCTGCCCGACGCTGAACTGCGAGAACGAGTTGAAGGCGTTGTTGCCCGAAATCGTCGACGTCGTGACGTTGGTCACGCTGCCTGATGTCTGAAGGCTCGTCCCGGTGCGGCCGTCCGGGGTGATCACGTTCGCCGTCTGCGCCTGCAGGCGGACGCTGAACACCGGCAGGAAGACCATCTGCATCGCGCAGAGCAGCGACATCGAGCGGAAGCGTGCCAGCCTCCGCAGCGTCGTCAGCTCGTCATTGTGTCGCGTCGCAGATGGTCCGCGCATTTCATATCCTCTTCATCGGCATTCGCGCCGATCCACAACCGGGTGGGAGAATGTCGTGAGGTCGTCCGGCATCAGAACTGGCCGGGCGGCAGCTTGAAGATGTCGGGGCTCTTGGCGTCGGCCACGTAGAACAGCAGCAGGCTGGTCGGGGTCAGCACACGCTGGTTGTTCTCCTTGTTCTCGAACGTGCCCTGCAGAAGCAGGATCACCGAGCGATCCTTGGCGTCGCTGCCACGGAACATCACGATGCCGCCGGCGACGGGCATGTTCATCGCGATCGAATCGGGCTTGAAGCCTTCGCCCATGAAATGGGCGCGCAGGATGTTGGCGTTGGAGAACAGCTTCTCCGGCGTCATCGCCGTGTCGGTCCCCTTCGACCAGACCGCGCCGATCTGGATCAGCGACTTGGACTTGTAGCCGAACACATAAGAGAGCTCGGCAGTCCCGCCGTTCGGCAGCAGCTCGGGAACGGAGAGCAGCAGACTGTGCGTCAGCTCGGACGCGTTGTCCTGCGCCCTGATCGCGTCGGGCTTGGCGCTGAAGTCCTTGGTCATCGCCGCGCGCACGTCGGATTCGTTCATGCCGAATTTGGCGGAGCGAAAGCCGTCGATCGCCTTGGTCGTCTTGTCGTCCGCACCGGTGGTCGGCGTCTCGGTCGCAGCAGCGACCGGCGCACCGGCGGCGGCAGCTGGCGCCGCACCGGCAGCGGCGGCTCTGGGTGCCGGCGCAGCCTTCTGCTTCGGCACCACTCCCTGAGCCGCGAGCGGCCCGGCTGCAACAGAGGTCAGCAGGCCCACGAGGGCCGGAAGAAGATAGATTTTGCGCATCGAAAACCTTCGAAACAAACCTGAAACAACGCTTCAAAAAATCAGCCGCTCAGAAATCGACTTCTCCGAACCGTCGTCTCAACGAGACGGAAAATGTTGCAACGCCACAATGCGTTGCAGATCGTCACGGAGCAGACAAAGCTCGAAACAGCGACTCTTTGGCGGGGTAGGAATACGGTATCGGACTGCCGAATGCTGCGAATGAACATTCATAAGCGCATTTTTTCATCAATTGTGGACACCGCCCTTTCGCGTTAAGCATCCGGCTGGGACAGACCATCGTGCAAAGAATTCCATGACCGAACGGCCTTCCGCGTTCGCGCTCGATCGCCGCGGCTTCATTCGCCTCGCAGGCACAACCGCCGCAGGCTGGATTGCGCTCGGCGCAACGTCAGATCGCATGCGGATCGTTGCCTCGCTGACGGGATTGCCGCTCGACGACGAACTGACCAGACGGAGCATGACCGACAGCCCGACCTCCCGCCTGGGTGGTCTCATCGTCGGCTTGAGGCAGCGAGGCTGGGTCGAAGGCGTCAACTTCCGCCTCGAACTTCGTTCGACCTTCGGCGGACCGGACAAGCTCAAGACCGCGGTCCAGGAGTTGCTCGAGCTCAAGCCGGACGTGATCCTGACCGGCTCGACCATCGAAACCGCCGCAGTCTTTGCCGCCACCAAAACCATCCCGATCGTTTTCGCGACCGCCAACGATCCCGTCGGCAACGGCTTCGTCGAAAGCCTCGCGCATCCCGGCGGCAACGTCACCGGCTTCACCAACAGCACCGCCGAAATGGGCGGCAAATGGCTTCAGCTCATCAGGGAGGCGGTGCCGGGTCTCGCGCGCGTCGGCGTCCTTTTCAACCCGGCGACCACGCCCCGCGCCGGGCGCTTCTTCCTCGACTCGATCGAGCAGGAGGCCGCGACATCAGGGGTGTCCGTGACCCCCGCGCCCGTCAATGCGCCAACGGACATCGACGAAACCATCAGGCGCTTTTCCGAATCGCCCATGGCGGCGATGGTTGCGCTGGTCGACAGCTTCCTCGTGATCCACCGTCAGGCGGTCGTGGCGGCGGCGGCCAAGCATCGCGTCCCCACGATCTATCCGTTCCATTATTTCATGGATGCGGGCGGACTGATGAGCTACGGGCCGACGCTGGAGGTGCGCTCGGCCGACTACGTCGATCTCATCCTGCGCGGCACCAAGGCCGGAGACCTGCCGGTGCAATCGCCGCGGAAATACGAACTGCTGATCAACCGCACGGTCGCCCGCTCGCTCGGATTGAACATTCCATTCACGCTGCTGGCGCGCGCCGACGAGATCCGCGAGTGAACGAGGCGATCGACCAGGGACATTTGCGGACGCCCCCGGGCCGGTTGTTCCGAAAATATCTCTACTCGATCGTCGCCCTCGCCTTTGCCGCACTCGCCATCAACACCGGCTTCGACGTCTGGTTCTCCTATCGCGAGCAGAAGCAGCTTCTCGCGGCGACCCAGCGCGAGCAGGCAGCGAGCGCGGCCATCCAGATCGGCCAGTTCATCGGCCAGATCGAAAGCCAGATCAGATGGCTCTCGCGGTTGCCTCCGGAGCTGTCGAGCAACGAAGACGACCGCCTGAACGCGATCCGGCTCCTGCGCCTCTCGCCCGCGATCGCGGAAATTGCCGAGCTCGATTCGCAGGGCCGCGAGCAGGTGCGCGTGTCGCGCCGCGTCGCGGACAGGGTCGGCAGCAAGGCCGACCTCTCGGCCTCGCCCGCCTTCCGCGGTGCCAATGAAAGCCGGGCCTATTACGGGCCGGTCTACTTCCTCGGCGACACCGAGCCGTTCATGACGCTCGCCACGCGCGGGACCGGGCGGAATCCCAATGTGATCGTGGCCGACGTCAATCTGCGCTTCATCTGGGACCTCGTTGCCGGGATCAGGGTCGGCAACACCGGCAAGGCCTATGTGGTCGACCGCATGGGAGTCCTGATCGCGCATCCCGATCTGTGGCCGGCGCTGCAACGGACCGATCTCTCCGGGCATGCCGACGTGCGCGCCGCGCTCGACGGCGTGGGGCCGCCTTCGGGCGGCCTGGTCAAGGGGGATCTGTCAGGCCAGCGCGTGCTCTCGACCTATGCGACGGTCCCCTCGCTCGGCTGGCTAGTGTTCGTCGAGCTTCCGCTCAGCGAAGCCTACGCCCCGATCTATGCATCGATCGGACGCGCGACGTTTCTCCTGGTCGTCCTGCTGGCCTGCGCGGTCCTGGTGTCCCTCTGGCTCAGCCGGCGCATGACCGTGCCGATCCAGATCCTGACGCAGGGCGCGCGGCGGATCGGCAGCGGCGATCTCGGCCTGCGGCTCGCGATCAAGACCGGCGACGAGCTGGAGGCGCTCGGCGACCAGTTCAACCGGATGGCCGCTCACTTGCGCGAATCCTACGCGACGCTCGAGCGCAAGGTGATCGAGCGCACCTCGGAGCTCGAAAAGACCCGCGACCACGCCCTGGCCGAGCATGACGCGGCCGAGCGCGCGCGCAGGGCCGCCGTGCTGGCCAACGAGACCAAGTCGCGCTTCCTCGCCGTCGTCAGCCACGAGCTGCGCACGCCGCTGAACGGCGTCATGGGCGTGCTGCAGCTGCTCGACGACGGCAGCCTCGGCGAGGCCCAGCGCCGCCACCTCGCGACCGCGGAGGCATCGGGCGAAACGCTGATCGCGCTGGTCGATGCCATCCTGGAATATGCCCGCCTGGAGGCCAGCACCGAAACGCTGGAGACGCGCGACTTCCGCCTCCACCAGCTGATCGAGACCGCCGCGGAGCTGATGTGTCCGCAAGCCTTCGGCAAGGGCCTGACCTTCGACCTCGCCTGCGATGCGACGGTCGACACATCGGTGCACGGCGATCCGGTCAGGCTCAACCGCATCCTGCTCAATCTGATCGGCAATGCCATCAAGTTCACCCCGCACGGCGGGATTGCGCTCGCGGCGGCCGCCGAGCAACGCGACGATCATGTCCTGCTGCGCATCACGGTTCGCGATACCGGCATCGGCATTGCGCCCGACATGCACGAGCGCATCTTCGACGATTTCGTCCAGGCCGACGACAGCATCGCGCGGCGGTTCGGCGGCACCGGCCTCGGACTTGCGATCGCGCGCCGACTCACGCGCCTGATGCGCGGCGAGCTGACGGTGGAGAGCACGCCGGGCGCGGGCAGCACGTTCACGCTTCAGGTGCCGCTGGGCCTCGCCGCAAGCGGCGTCGCGCAAGGCGCGGTCCCGCCGCCGTCGCGGCAGCTCCGCGTGCTGCTGGTCGACGACGATCCCGTCAATTGCGAGGTCGGCGAAGCGATCCTGAACCGGCTCGGCCATCGCGCGACGATTGCGAGAGACGGCGCGTCGGCCATTGCGCTCGCCCGCAATCAGGCGTTCGACATCATCCTGATGGATCTGCACATGCCCGACATGGACGGCGTCGAGGCGGCATCGCGAATCGGCAAGCTCGGTCTGCCGAAAATGCCGCGCATCATCGCCGTGACCGCCGACGTCTCCACCAGCGCCCGCGAGCGGCTCGCCGGCGCCGGCATCGCCAAGGTCGTCAGCAAGCCGATCCTGATCAACGCGCTGCGCGAGGCGATCGAGGACGCCCCGGACGAGCCGGCCGCCGCGCAACTCGCTGCAGGCGCATTGATCGACCGGCATTTCCTCGACGACCAGCGCGAGTTGCTCGGCCCCGCGCAAATCGCAAAGCTCCATCATTTGCTGGGGGAGACCAGCGGCAAATTGATCGGGGACATCAAAAAGTCAGCAGTGATCGGCGATCATGTGCAGCTGGCGCGGCTCACGCACCAGCTCGGCAGCGCCGCCGGCGCGCTCGGCCTCGTCCGCCTATTGGAGCGCAGCCGCGAGATCGAACTGGCGGCGCCCTCGATGTCGCCACCCGAATGCCAGAGCGCCGCGCGCGATCTCGCCGCACTTCGTGATGCCTCGATGAGCGCGCTCGACGATCTGCTCCGGCTGGCCGAGCAGCGTTCGGCCAGCTAAGCCGTGTTCCCATAAATCGGGGTGCTTGGGTCAGGCACGGCTGATGACCGCTAATCTGCCAATAGTGGTGGAATGGTGGATCTCGCCAGAGGTCGCAGAAGAGCCACAAGCGGACGGCAGGGAAGGCCCGCTCAGTCGAAAGTTGAAGTAAACCTTCGAACAATCTCCGCAATCCGAGGCCGCGTAAATCTGTCTACCGGGTTGATGCTGCGGTCGTCATCACGATAGAACTCGCCCGCGTCGAAGGCCAAGTAAACGTCCCAAAATAGGGGAGGCAAATCCGGCTCCCGCCCCATAAGGCCCATCAGTTCGTTTACGACCCGATCACAGAAATCGAAATCAAGGGTACCTTTGTTAAATCCTGACGCCAGTTCGAGCGCCAACGCATCGTACAACACATCCCTAGCTAACCCGCTCTGCCCGCTCCATTGATCCAGAACGGTATGGTTCAACAAGGGCTGCGGCTCAGGCCCTTCAAGCACATTCTCAGCCTTATGGCTTGCGTTAAGCGAAGCAATCATTTCCTCTATGATGGACATCTGCTGGATGGCCCCGCACGAATTTTCAGCTAAGGCTACCCTGTACCATAAGAAAGCAGGCTTGGAGCTTAACGTCCGTTTCGGGTCAAAATGCGAAGAACTCAGCGCGAGCAAATCCAGTCGGCTACGCCCAAATAAGCAGACGCTGATGGCGAGCGGAGCCGACATATCTCGGCCCGGCTCTTCCGCGCGGATCATTTCGGCCGGCCTGACGCCGCCTCCTCCTCGCGCCCAAACCGCTCCACCAGAAAATCAATAAACAGCCGCACCTTCACCGAGAGGTGCCGCGTCGGCGGATAGACCGCATAGAGCGCGAGCGGCGGTGCAGAATAATTGTCCAGCACCGTCCGCAGCTCGCCCTTCTTCAACGCATCGGCCGCGATGAACTCCGGCAGCAGCGCGAGCCCCCTGCCCTTGATCGCGACGTCGCGCAGCACTTCGGCATTGTTGACGCAGAGCGACCAGGCCGGCTGGATCCAGTGATCGCCATCCGTGCCGGTGAGCTTCCACTGATTGCCTGTCAGCAGGAAGCCGTAGGTCAGCGAAACATGCTCGCGCAGATCCTGCGGATGCCTTGGCGTGCCGTGACGCGCGAGATAATCCGGCGAAGCGCAGATCATGCGCGCCACCGGCATGATTTTTCGCGCGATCAAACTCGAGGATTCCAATTCCGCGATCCGCAGCGTCACGTCAAAGCCGTCCTGGACGGGATCGAGCAGATCGTCGCTGAGCACGATCTGGAGCTGAAGCTCGCCATAGCGCGCCATGAAATCGGCCAGCACAGGACCGAGCCGCATGGTGCCGAACGACATCGGCGCGTTGACCCGCAACAATCCCCGCGGCGCCGACTGGGCCTGCGCCACCGCCTGATCGGCGGCCTCGATCTCCGAGAGGATCACGACCGCGCGCTCGAAATAGCGCTGGCCGTTCTCGGTCGGGCTGGCGTGGCGCGTCGTCCGGTTCAGGAGCTGGACGCCGAGACTCTCCTCGAGGTCGGCGATGTATTTGCTGATCGCCGAGCGCGACAGCCGCAGCTGCCGGCCCGCCTCGGCAAAACTGCCGCTTTCGACCACCTTCACGAAGGCCCGGAGGCTGACGACCTTATCCAGGGGCCGGCCCCGGCGATTGTTTCCAAATCGTAGACATAGACGTCATATTTGCATGGATTGTCTCCAATCCAAAGCGGAACGATATTTCCACCCAGAGCAAGACCGCTCCCCGAATTCTGGAGGACGACAATGTCTGGACTGCACCATGTCACCGCGATCGCCGGCGATCCCATCCGCAATTTCGGCTTCTACACCCGGGATCTCGGCCTGCGCTTCGTCAAGAAGACGGTCAATTTCGACGATCCCGGCACTTACCACTTCTATTACGGCGACGAGACCGGCCGCCCCGGCACCATCCTGACCTTCTTCCCCTGGGCCGGCGTGCCCGCCGGTCGCCGCGGCGTCGGCGAGACCCATCAGACCGCCTTCCGTGTGCCGCAGCGCTCGCTCGGCTACTGGACGCAGCGCTTCACCGAGAAGGGCATCGCCTACGAGGCGCTGGAGAAGCGTTTTGGCGAGTCCGTCCTGCCGTTCACCGACCCTGACGGCATGGCGCTCGCGCTTGTGGGTGTCCCCGGTGCCGAGAACGAGCCCGGCTGGAGCAATGGCGACGTCCCGGCCGAGCACGCGATCCGCGGCTTCCATGGCGTGACCTTGCTGCTCGACAGCGCCGCGAAGACGGCTGCCGTCCTCACCGACGTGTTCGGCTTCAAGGAGACCGGACGCGAGGGCTCGGTGATCCGCTTCAAGGCGCCGGGCGATGCCGAAGGCAGCGTCGTCGACATCTACGAGGCCAAGGGCTTCTTGCGCGGACATCAGGGCGGCGGCTCCGTCCACCACATCGCCTTCCGCGCGGCCGATGACGCCGAGCAGGGCAGGATGGCGCAAAAGCTCGTGAGCAATCACGGCCTGCATCCGACCGAGCAGAGGGACCGCAACTACTTCCGCTCGATCTACTTCCGCGAACCCGGCGGCGTGCTGTTCGAAATCGCGACCGATAGCCCCGGCTTCGCCGTCGATGAACCGGTCGCGACGCTGGGACGCGACCTGAAGCTGCCGAGTTTCCTCGAAGCGCAGCGCAAGCAGATCGAAAATGTTCTGCCGAGCCTGGAAGAAAGCGCGTCATGACCGAGAGCACATTCATCCATCGTTTCGAGCCCGCGACCAGCGCGGGCTCCCCTCCGCTGCTGCTGCTGCACGGCACCGGCGGTGACGAGAACGACCTGCTCGGGCTCGGCAAGATGATCTCGCCCGGCTCCGCGCTGCTCTCGCCGCGCGGCCGCGTGCTCGAGCACGGCATGCCGCGCTTCTTCCGACGCCTCGCCGAGGGCGTGTTCGACGAGGACGACGTGCGCCGGCGCGCGCTGGAGCTCGGCGACTTCGTCGCGGATGCGCGGAAGCAATACGGCATCGCCGCGCCGGTTGCGGTCGGCTTCTCCAACGGCGCCAACATCGCAGCCGCGCTGTTGCTGCTGAAGCCGGACGTCCTGGCAGGCGCGATCCTGCTGCGTGCCATGGTGCCGCTGTCGGATCCGCCGAAGGCGGAGCTTGGTGGCAAGCCGATTCTGCTGCTGTCCGGGCAAGCCGATCCGATCGTGCCGGCGAGCAATTCGGCAAAGCTTGCGGCGCTGTTGTCGGAAGCCGGCGCGCGTGTCGACCACAAGGTGCTCCCCGTTGGCCATCAATTGTCGCAGGCCGACGTGACGCTGGCCCGCAACTGGATCGGCAGCGTCGACGCCAAAGCGGCATGAACCAACGAGCGGCGCATCGTTTACGAACGGTGCGCCGACCCGCCTTGCGAAAGGTCAGGCAGATTTTCGAAGCGGTTGTTTCTTCGGTTGCGGTCTCGCCGCGCGGCCAATGGCGGCGATCGCCTCCATCTCGTCGACGAGGCCGGACCGATCGATATCGACTTTCATGGCCTCGCCGAGCAGACGGGCCGCCTTCCTGAATTGCGGCTCTGCAATCAATCGGTTCACCGCCGCGGCAATTTCCGCTTCGGAGGCGGTTGGAGGCAATTGAAGCCCTGCCCCCTTCGCCTCGACGCGCGCGGCGTTGGCAGCCTGGTCCCGCCCCATTGGCAGGATGAGCTGCGGCAGTCCGTTGATGAGTGAACGCGTGGTCGTTCCGTGGCCGCCTTGCGAGATCACCACGGAAACATCCTTCATGACGAGGTCATGGGGAGCGCCGCGGACCAAATGCACATTGTTCGGAGCCCTGAGATCGGCGACGTCGACATTGGGACCGGCTGTTGCAAGGGCATCGATCTCGACCGCCTCCATCGCGGTGATAATGCGCTGAAACAGCTCACGCTGACCTTGCGCGCCCGTACTGCATGCGATCAGCCCGCGAGGACGACCCGACTGAGCCGACCATGGCGCTCGCCACGCCTCCGTCTGCCGAGATTTGGACCAATTCGGTACATCGAGCAGCGGTCCGACGTAGCGGAAATTGTCGGGCAGCGAGTCAGCTTGAAAGTCGAACGTTCGACTGGTCGCGAGCAAAAGCCGGTTGGCCCGATCGAACAGATCGTAGACATCTGCGAGAGGCGGAAGACCCAGATCGGCACGCGCGCGGTTGAGACTTGGCAGAAACACATTGAGTGTTTCGGTAAGCCTGGCATTGGCGGCGTCGACTTCGGCGCGCTCTTCCGGCGTTTTCGGTTGCCTCAACCCGCTGGTGGCCGGCGGCATTCCCGGCAGGGGCCGAATGCTGACATGAGGGGACAGCAGAGCGAAAGGCACGCCTGACGCCTCCGCCCCGAGCGCAGCACCAAACAGCACGTCAAGCACGAGAACGGCATCCGTCGGCATACGGCCGATCTCATCCCGTACATCGGCCGCATAGAGCGCCGCAGGATCAAAGACGGCCTGGCGTAGAAAGTCTTTCACATCCGAGACGTCCACCGGATCCGCAGCCTTTCCGGTCGGGGCGCGGCGCCATGCGACAAATGCAAAGCCGGAGGCCTCGACTTCAGAGCGCATCGCCGGATCCGCCATCACCCGGATATGATGTCCATTCCGGTGCAATCTCCGCGCCGCAGTCAGCAGCGGGCTCAAATTCCCGAGGGTCCCCCACGACGCCAGCAGAAAATGATAAGACATCGGAGAACCTCTTTCGCCACAGGGATGAATTCGCTGGTGCAATCCATCCTGGGCGCAGGCTTCCGGACGGACGCTTGGCCGCGCCTGTGTCCGCGCGGGCCACGCCAAGAATGGCGGGGCGCGCGCTACCGAACGATGTCTCCTCAGAGTGAGATGGTTACAGCTGTAGGGAGAGGAAGGCCGCTTAAGGGCGCATCGGGTGGGGGCAAACGTAGTCCATCAGTTCAGAACGCGAATTTGTCCGCTAAGGGCCAGGACCGGAAGTGGGCCGACGTGCGCTTGCGATAGTGCTTAGCCACTCGTTTCGGTTGCCCGCCCCTTCTTCAGTGCAATAATTCAGGGCGTCCAGCACGAGGCAGGAACCGCAGTCAGTCGCCGCCCCCGCTCCAATTGACAGTCAATCCGACCGCTGAGTTTTCCTCCGGGCTCGCGAGCCAATACCCGTTTGCCTGGACGAGCTTGAGGAAGCGTCGCGCTTGCTCTTCCGGCAAAGAGCCGGCAGCTGAACTCGATATCTCCTGCAGAAACCGCGCCATCTTTGTTGTTGTCACGCATATGATCGGAGCAGCCAGTTGCGACGAGTTTCTCCAAGCGTGCTTGGCACCGTCTCGCACATCGAAGACATCGCCCGGTCCAAGCTCCTCCCAGCGGTCTCCGTGAAGAGCATTTATGCTCCCGAACACCACGTAAAACGTCTCTCGATCGGCGTGACTATGCATCGGCACCACCGCGCCCGCGGGCAGGGTACATCGGATGAGACAGTAGTCTCCTGCATTATCGGAAACCTCAGTGAGATACTCGTTCATCGGACGCAAGTGTTGCTGCGGGGAAAACACTTCTTGAGCATTGATTGCGCTCGTCGAGCGACGATCATTCGGATTGAGATTGTCAGGCATCGCCAGAGACCTCTTACATGATGCTGCAGGCAAGACACTTGCAGATGACGCTCGGCTTGTTGACCGCAGCAGTTTGACACCATCGCCACCAGAGCGCCGTCAGATCGGCACAAGGATTGCTGTGCTGGTCCAATCACTCTCTCGAGCGGTTGACATCTAGAACAATGAGGAATGAACGTGGAGTGGCTGGCGCTCCCTTTCCGATGCGGTGACGCGCACTCCTTCAACGAACAGGAGCGCGTCATTTCCCAGCAACGGCTGGGAACACATTTTTGTGTGCCGCTGTTGCGGCATTCAGACTTGTGCGCACTTGCGGTAAAGAGGTCGCCTCATTCCTTGGTTGCGAAAGGGAAAGCGAGATGCCCTACGCGCATTTCTCCCGAATGTTCCGCCTTCGATTTGGGTGCAGCCCAAGCGTAGCCTCGGCCGCGCATGTCCGAGCTGGTTCAAATTGAGAAGACATCGGTGCGAGCAAGTGTTTTCCGGCTAGCCCTCGAACGCAGAGATTTCAACTGACGGTCGGCATGTCTCAGAAGAACCCAGGAACGGTCACCAGTTTGAGCGGGCATTCAGTCAAAGCGATGTTGGCGCCAGTCCGGGTTGAGCGCAGGTTGGCGGCGATAGTGGCTGCTGACGTGGCTGGCTATTCGCGGCTGATGCACGAGAATGAAGAGGCGACCTACGCCAAGGTGACGGCGCTCCTCGCGGACGCTGTCGCACCGGCAGTCGCCGAACACGGCGGCCGCATCGTGAAGAACATCGGCGACGGCTTCTTGGCGGAGTTTCCGAGCGCTGTCGAAGCCGTCCGAACTGCGGTGCAGTTTCAGACCCGCATCGGGGAACTGACAATCGATGACGCGGAAGACAGGCGTATTGCTTTCCGTGTGGGTGTCAACATCGGTGACGTCATCGTTGAGCCTCATGACATCTTTGGAGACGGCGTTAACATCGCTGCGCGGCTTGAGGGCATCGCTGAGCCCGGCGGTATCTGCATCTCGTCCGCCGCCTACGATCAAATCCGAGACAAGGTCGAGGTTGAGTTTGCCGATCTTGGCGAGCAGAACCTCAAAAACATCGACCGTCCAGTGCGAGCCTACGCTGTGCTCCAGGAAGGACCTAACCCGCCGGTACAAGCCGACCGCGCGAGACCGGCCGTGCTTCCAGCGCCACGACTTTCGATCGTCGTCCTGCCTTTCATGAACCTCGGGGGCGATACCGAGCAGGATTATTTTGTCGACGGTGTGACTGAGAACCTCACGACGGACCTGTCGCGCATCAGTGGCGCATTTGTAATCGGCCGACACACCGCATTCACCTATAAGAACAAAGTGATTGATCTCAAACAGATCGGTCGCGAGTTGAATGTTCGCTATCTGCTCGAGGGCTCCGTGCAGCGTGGCGGCAATCGGCTTCGAGTAAATGTGCAGCTGATTGACGCGGAAACCGGGTCGCATCTATGGGCCGAACGCTTCGACAAGCCTGTCACCGACCTTTTCGATACGCAGGACGAAATCGTAGCAAGGCTCGCCAATGCGCTGGACGCCCAGCTTATCGCGGTTGAGGCGCGCCGAGCGGAACGTTCGCGGCATCCCGATGCGATGGACTTCTATTTCCGAGGCGTGGCCTTGTGGAACAAGGGGATCACGTCCGAATCGATGGCACAAGCCCGCAGCTTTTTTGAACGAGCCTTGGCGCTCGATCCCGGAAATATCGGAGCGATGGTCGGTGTGGGGTTGGTGGATGCGTCCATCGGAGCGATCTTCCTGGCCGACGACCGGGCCGCGCATCTCGCGGCAGCCGAGACGACGTTGACAAAGGCGCTGTCTCTCGCGCCGAACCACGCCTTGGCCCACATGATATTAGGGGTAGTCCAGATTTTTACGAATCGTGCGATTCAAGGCATCGCCGAATGCGAGCGAGCGTTGGCGTTGGATCGAAATCTGGCTAACGCGCACGCGGCCATCGGTTTCGCCATGAATTCTCTCGGTCGCGGCGCAGAGACTGAGGCCCATGTCAACGAAGCGCTCCGCCTCTCTCCTCGCGACATCTCCGCCTTCCGGTGGCTGCAGATGGTCGGCTTCGCCAAAGTGCAGCTCAATGCCGACGCCGAAGCAGTAACTTGGTTCCGTCGAAGTCTCGAGGCCAACCGAAATTATCCGATCACGCATTTTGGATTCGCCGCCGTCCTGGCGCTGCTCGGCTCGCTGGATGAGGCTCGGGCCGCTGCGAAGGCAGGACTTGCGCTTGATCCAAGCTTTACCATCCGCCGGTTTCGCCTCGGCGCAGCGAGTGATAATCCCACCCACCTCGCCGGACGCGAACGCGTCTATGAAGGTATGCGTTTGGCCGAGGTACCGGAGGGATGATGTCTGGTATGGGTCCAAGCCGAAATCAGCATCGAGCAACGCCACGTCCGCGAAGGGCCACAAGCCGACATTGCATACTGCGCCGTTGATGGGAATTGGAATGAGACCAGTATTTCCCGGCAACCGCAGCACTCATGGGGGGAGACCCATGATGGAGCAAGCTCGCATGACCCTTTCGAGGTGTTCCGGCCTGTAAAATCGAGCGAGCTTTGGAACGAGTGTGGAGACGCGGAGAGCCGGCCTCGCTTCCACCAGGCGTGCACCGATCATCCGGGCTTCCTCGACCCTTCCAGACATTGCGTGGCATGCCGCCAGAATGAATTGTGCGTTGAGATAGTTGGGCCGGTGCAGCACAGCCGACTTGGCCCATGATGCCCCGTCCTCGTATCGATCCGTCAGGAAATGCGCAAACGCTATGCCGGTCTGCGTCAGAAAAAGAAACGGATCCATCGGGCTTAGACGCCCCCCGGCGTGGAACTGCTTAAGCGCCGCCTCTATGTCGCCGCGCCGTATGTGTTCCCAGCCGATGGTATACCGTGCGACAGCCAGGTTCGGGTTAAGTTCATACGCTCGGGAGACGAGGGCCACGCCATCGTCCATCTCATATAATACGGCGCCAATTGCCTGCCCGGCTCTCACGAGTACGGTTGGATCATCCTTATCGAGCTCGATCGCACGCCTCGCCAACCGTCGGGTGTCGTTCAGTTCCTGATCAGCGTCGATGGTCCAGCCGAAGATCTTTCGTTGCAGATAGCAATAAGCACCAAGCGCGTATGCTGAGGCCAATCCGGGATCGATCTCGACCGCAAGACGGATCAGTCTGAGGGCTTCAATGTTTTGTTCGCGCGTGAATTCATAGAAGCTCGAGAGTGCACGCAGATAGTAGTCGTAGGCCTGAAGATTTTCGGTTGGCTTGCGTTTTGCGCGCTCTATCTCGGCGCGCTCCAATTGAGGAAAGAGTGCGCTAATCACGCTACTCGTCACTTGGTCCTGCAGATCGAAGATATCTTTGAGCTGGCTGTCGAACCGGTCCGCCCAGAGATGAGCACCCGTCGTGGCCTCGATCAACTGCCCGGCAATGCGAACCCGATCGCCGGATTTGCGCACACTGCCTTCGAGCACATACCGAACGCCCAGCTCGCGCCCGACCTGCCTGATGTCGATAGCCTTGCCTTTGTAGGTAAAAGTGGACTGTCGCGCGATGACGAACAACGATTTGGACCTTGAAAGGCCAGTGATGATGTCCTCGACCATGCCGTCGGCGAAATACTCCTGCTCCGGATCGGAGCTCAGGTTGGTGAATGGCAGAACGGCCAGCGACGGTTTGTCGGGAAGTGGGAGGGCGGGTTTAGCCGTCTCCCTCTGGATTTCCGTGACCGCCACAGTGGGGGCGCCGTCAGCCTCCTGCACCATACCGATAAAGCGATAGCCCTTCCTTGGCAGCGTCTTGATCAACCGCTGTTTCTCCCCGGAATCGCCAATTGCGGACCGAGCGGCATTCAGGCGGGTCGTCAGCGCGGCATCCGACACGCACCGCCCCTTCCAGATGGCTATGATGAGCTCATCCTTGCAAACCACGCGCTCGCGGTTGCGGATGAGGTAGTCCAGAAAGTCAAAGGTCTGTGGCGCCAGGGCGACGACGTTTGTGTCGCGGTACAGCTCGCGGCGGCCGGAATCCAGTTGGTAGTCTTCGAAGAGATAGCGCAAGACGCGAAATCCCTTGGACGGTCTCCGGTCAGGCCCGGCAACACCTTGGAAAATAAAGAATAAGCTGTCCGTAAGGAAAATGTAAGCAGCAGATCAAGCGCGCTGGGGCGGATTTTGGCAGCATGCCAGGGTGGAAACAAGGTGCCCGAGGATGCTGCGATGAGCATGATTTATCAGACAACGGGCTTGGTCCAGACGACAGACTCTCAGCGACGCAATGTCAGCGTTTTCGAGAATTGCTGGAACGCTTTTCAGGAGTGGCGGAAATGGGAGCGGCTGCGGCGCGATCTTTGCAGCCTAAGTGATCAGGAACTGAAGGATATCGGGATTACGTATGGCGAGATCGACTACGTGGCCTCGAACCGAAATACTGACCCGCGAGGCATCCGATCGGTCGGATGATGTCGGCCTCCGGCAGCGGTGGAAGGTCCGTCGGAAATTGGTCGACGCGAGCCGCTTAGCGGCCCAGATACCGGCTCGCGCTCAGAGTCAAAAGCCGACACCGCGCCAACGCCCCAACACGCCAGCTTGGGATCACAAGCCGAAATCAGCATCGAGCAACGCCACGCCTGCGACGGGCCACAAGCGGAAGTAGTCAGCTACCCAACAGCCGTGTATGCTGGTTGTTTTTCGCTTTGGAGAATTGCCATGACCGCCAATACTCCTGAACAGCTGCCGCCGCACATCCAATTGATCCAAATGGGAGCGGCGATTACCTCAAGAACCGTTTGCGTCGCTGCAAAGTTGGGACTAGCCGATCAGCTCGCATCTGGGCCGAAGAGCGCTTTGGAACTAGCTGGTCCGATGCAGGTGCATGCACCATCACTGCATCGATTGATGCGCACTCTGGCGAGCCTGGGCATCTTGACAGAGCAATCGGCGCAGCGATTTGCATTGACTAGCTTAGGCGAGGCTCTGAAGACCGGTGCGCCGGGCTCGGCAAGATCGTCCCTACTTGTTTTCGGGAGTGCCTGGCAGCGTGGTGCTTGGGATAATATGGAATACTCTGTTCAAACGGGCAAACCAGGCTTTGACAAAGCGCATGGTGTGCCATTCTTCGAATATCTCGCACATCATCCAGAACAAGCATCGCTGTTTAGCGAGACAATGATCGGCCTCCACAATCAGGAACCTCCTGCCGTCGCAGCTGCATATGGATTTGCGGCTTTCAAGACCATCGTTGACGTTGGCGGTGCGACCGGCAACATGTTGGCCACTGTGCTTTCCCGTCA
This sequence comes from Bradyrhizobium sp. LA6.8, assembly GCF_040547935.1. Classification (NCBI taxonomy): domain Bacteria; kingdom Pseudomonadati; phylum Pseudomonadota; class Alphaproteobacteria; order Hyphomicrobiales; family Nitrobacteraceae; genus Bradyrhizobium; species Bradyrhizobium sp. LA6.8. The sequence continues at coordinate 399,580 of NZ_JBEPQQ010000001.1, read as the reverse complement.
TGAGGGACCGCGCGGCATCCTGTTCGATCGTCCGCATGTCGTGACTGACGCGCCGGCATTGCTAACTGCCAGGGGTGTAAGCGACCGGGTGACAATAGTGTCTGGTGATTTCTTTCAGAGCGTGCCTGCCGGGGCGGACGCTTACATTCTTTCGCACGTCATTCACGACTGGGACGAGGACCAGTGTCTCACGATCCTTGGCCACGTCCGCAAGGCAATGAACCCCGCCGGACGGCTGCTTGTCGTCGAAATGGTTCTTCCGTCCGGCGATGCAGCACATCAGGGAAAGATGCTCGATTTGGCGATGCTAGTGCTATTGGGCGGGCAGGAAAGAACGGAGTCCGAGTATGCGTCACTTCTTGACAAAGCCCGTTTTGGCCTTGCCCGGGTCGTACCCACCAATTCAGCTGCAAGCATCCTCGAAGCAGTGGCGGCTTGAGCGAGAGAAGTTTGACCGACGTCCGCTGTGGGTCAAAGGCCGACACCGCGCCAACGCCCCAGCACGCCGGCTTGGGGTCACAATCCGAAATCAGCATCGAGCAACGCCGCGCCTGCGAAGGGCCAAGAGCGGTCGTTGCACACCAGCCCATGAACAAGAGAGGTCGCCTCGCGAACGACCTCTCCTTCGTGTCCGGCAATGTATGCTTGTTGCGATCAGCTTTTTTGAACCGCGGCCGCGGCTTTGCGTATCACGTCGATCACCACATTTGGCTGGGAGAGCATCGGCACGTCGCTGCTCACCACCTCGGTGACGGTCGCTCCCATGCGCTTCGACACCCAGCGTTGCAGATCCGGATGCACAGTATGGTCTTGCGTGGCCAGAATGTACCAGCTCGGCTTCGACCTCCACGCGATCTTGTCGGCGCTGAGCTTCTGTTGCTGGAACAGATTGTAGACGGGCGCATAATGGGTGGCCCAAACCAGCTTCTGGTCTTCCGCGGAGAGGTCTCCTGCGAAGAACTCGGTGCCGCTCGGAAGCATCCAGGCACGCCCATCGGCGACCTCGACGCGTGAGAAGATATCCGACGGATACTTGTCGAGCTGGTCCTGCACGGTCTCGCCGGCATCGGGCGCGACCGCTGCAATGTAGACGAGACCGACCACGCGTTCATCGGTGCCCGCGCCCGTGATGGTGGCGCCGCCATACGAATGGCCGACGAGAAGGACCGGGCTGCCAACACGATTGAGTGTGCGCTTCACCGTCGCCAGGTCCTCCTCGTAGGAGTCCAGGCCATATTGAACGGCGATCACTTCGTACCCGTCGGCCTGCAATGCTGGAATGACTTTGCTGAAACAGGAGCCATCGGCCCAAATGCCGTGACAGAAAACGATCGTTGGCTTGGTTTGCGCAGACATACTGCTTTTCCTTTTTTGCACGAACTTCAGCGATGGAGGGCATTGGAAGACTAACTCGGTTGCCGGGGCCCCCATTGCGAAAGTCAGACTATTCGTTCATAAATGGCCGATTAGCCGTCTTTCGTTCGGTTCTTTCGCGATCAAAAGTCCTGAATGACAACGATTCTAGAAAGAACGGCCGGCCTGCTGGCCTTTGTGCGGACGGTTGACGCGGGTTCTTTCGCCGGCGCCGCGCGATCGATCGGCGCCAGTCCCTCAGCGGTATCGAAAAGCGTTTCGCGCCTCGAACAACGCCTCGGTGTGCGCTTGCTGCAGCGCTCGACACGCACACTCAGCCCAACGTCCGAAGGCGCCGCTTACTACGAGCACGTCGCTCCCCATCTGCGCGCGATAGAGGAAGCCGACGACATCGTGCAGGTTCCAGGAAACGTCCGTGGCCTGCTTCGGGTCACTGTGCCGAGTACATTTGGGCGCCCGTTGATTTCCGCATGGGCGGGCTCGTTCCTGGAGCGCTATCCGGACATCAAGCTGGATCTCAGCGTCACGGATCGCCGTGTCGATCTCATCCGCGAGGGTTTCGACCTCGCTGTCAGAATTGGCGAATTGGAAGACACAAACCTGATCGGCCGCTCGTTAGGTGTCCTGCAATATGTTCTGGGTGCATCGCCGGAATACCTTCAGCGGCGAGGAATCCCGCAGTCGATCGACGATCTCACGCAGCATGCCTGCCTTCGCCATCTGCTTGGCGGCCGGCCGCAAGCATTTACTTTTGCGGACGGCACACGGGTCATCCCCAATGGCCCCTTCGATAGCGACGATGCTCAGTCGTTGATTGAGGCGGTCATAAAAGGCGTTGGCATCACGCAGTTCATGCGCATCGCTATCGAGGACGAGCTTGCCGCCGGGCGATTGAATGTCGTGCTGCCGGGCATACCGATGTTCACCACACCGGTCTACGTCCTGCACGCATTCGGACGACAACTCCCCCTGCGAGCCCGCCTGTTCATCGATTTTCTTGTCGACGCCTTGGGCGTGTCGCGCAATCTGTCACTCTGAACTTTAGGAACTGGCCAGAAACGGGTCCGATGCGCGAGCAGGGATTTCCGCCTGATCCTCTCGGCCAGTGACATCTAAAGCGCGGGCAAGCCGGGCGGCGGCTTGCGCATGTTGGAGGCCTGCTCATAGGCGTAGGCCAGACGCAGCAGCTTGTGCTCGCTCCAGGCACGGCCTGCGAAGGTAACGCCGAGCGGATAGTCAGGCGTGTCCTTGTCGTCTGCTCCCGAAATGAAACCGCCCGGCACCATGACGCTGGGATATCCCGCCTTCGCTGATATCACGCAGCCTGCGGCGTCGGGAAACAGCACCGCGTCGAGCTTGTGCTGGTTCATGTAGGCGTCCATGCCGCGCGTCTTGGCGGAGAGCAGGTCCATGGCCCGCGCCGATTTGTACTCGCGCTCGCTGAGATCGCCTCTGGTCATGTTGGCGGCGAGGAACAGGTCCTGGCCGAACTGCAGCGCCTTCTCCGCATGAGCCTCGTTGAAGGCCACGATGTCGGCCATGGTCTTCATCTCTGTGTTCGTCGCCCAATCCCTGAGGTAGAGATTGAGGTCGCGCTTCAGCTCGTAGAGGAAGACGATCGGCGGCGTCGCCAGATTACCCTTGTTGCGACTCAGGGGATTGCGGTTGAGCACACTCATGCTCGTACCAGGGCCGCCGATCCAGCCGAGTGTCGGCATGTTGGCGCGCACGATGATCGCGCCCAGATCCTCCAGCACCTTGATCGCGTCAGCCATCACCTTGGCCGACCTGGGCGGCAGCTTGCCGTAGTAGCGATCGTTCAGCGGATCGGCCGGGTCGCTCGGCACGCCGATGCGCGCACCTTTCATCGCGTCGGTTGCGAGGTCGGCGGTGTAGTCGGCCGGCCGCCGCTGCCGCTCGGTCGCGGGGTCGAGTGGGTCTTCGGCTGCCAGCACGTTCAACAGCATCGCCGCGTCGCGCACCGTGCGCGTCATCGGCCCTGCAGTGTCCTGGCTGTGCGAGATCGGCAGGATGCCGGCGCAGCTGACCAGCCCAACGGTCGGCTTCACGGTGACGAGGCCGTTTTGGCTTGCGGGATACAGCAGCGAGCCCGACGTCTCGGTGCCGATCGAGGCCGCGCACAGGCCGGCCGCTACGGCGACGGCCGAGCCCGCGCTCGATCCGCCCGGCGGCACGACCGGGATGCCGCGATCATCCATCAGCGCCGGCGCGTAAGGGTTCTTCACCTGACCGCCTAGCGACGAATAGCCCGCGGGCATGTCGGCCGCGAGAATGTTGGCGAACTCCGTCAGGTTCGCCTTGCCCAGGATCACCGCACCGGCCTTTCGCAGCAGCTTGACGATTGTCGCGTCTCTCCTGGCGCGCGCGCCCTCCAGCGCCAGCGAGCCCGCCGTCGTCGGCTGCTTGTCGCCGGTCGCGATGTTGTCCTTCATGAGGATCGGGATGCCCGCCAACGGCCGCTTGGCCGATGGTTTTGTGCCGTCGAGCTTGCCCGCGATCCCAAGCGCGTCGGGATTGAGCGCGCGCACGGAGTTGAGCGCGGGCCCGTTGCGGTCATAGGCTTCGATGCGCGCGAGGTAAGCTTTGGTCAGCGCCGTGGCAGTGACCTGCCCGCTGGCCAGCGCATGAGCGATATCGCTCATCGGCGCATTGTCGAGCTTCAGGGTGATCGGTGCTTCAGCGCTGACGACAGCCGCGGCGATACCGGCATCGCGGCGGGATGGCTTCTTCATGGCGTGCCTCGCCTGACGGCGCGTCCCGAACCATGACGCCGCGATGATCGTATATTGCCGGTGTTTTGCCCGACGGGTCAACCGCATCGCATGGCTCAGCAAGCCATCGAGCGGACCGTGCAAGCCATTGAAATATCTAACCCCGGCTACTGTGCATGGGGTTGTTTTTCAGGTTCTTGTTTTGGGTTGCCCAAAAAGATTGACCTCTCCCTCGATGGGGAGAGGTCAACGTTGCAGCAGGTTCGACTTGATCGAACGGCCCCTACTCCCAGGACCAGGTCGAAAAATCGTTCTCGTATTGTGGGACGTCCTTCCAGACGCCCTTGAGCTTCTTGTTGGTGATGGTGATGAGCTGCGGCTGGTACAGGAAGCCCGCGACCGCGTCGGTGGCCAGCATGCGCTGGGCATCGCCGAGCAGCTTGGCGCGGCCGGCCTCGTCCGGCGTCGACACGATCTGCTTGTAGAGCGCGTTGAAGGCCTCGTTGTTGTAGCCGAGATAGTAGTCCGGCTCGGTGATCTTGACGAGGTCGAACGGCTCGACATGGCTGACGATGGTGAGGTCGAAATTATGCGGGCCGTTGCCGGCGAACACCTGCGACAGCCACTGCGCCCATTCGACATTCTCGATCTTGGCGATGATACCGACCTTGGCGAGCTGCGCCGCGAGGATCTCGCCGCCCTGCCGCGCATAGGACGGCGGCGGCAGCTTCAGCGACAGCTCGAGCGGAGTGGTGACGCCGGCTTCCGCCAGCAGCTTCTTGGCCTTCTCGGGATCGTAGGGGTTGATGCCGGTGGTGTCGACGAAGCCGAGCGCGCCGGGCACGTAGAAGCTGCCGATCGGCGTGCCGAAACCGTCAGCTGCGCCGTCGATCATCGCCTTGCGGTCGATCGCGGCGAGGATGGCACGGCGCACGCGGACGTCGCCCAGCGGCTTCTTGCGCTCGTTGATGCCGACGATGGTCTTGGCACGGGAGCCGCCGACCATGACGTTGAAGCGCGGATCGGCCTTGAACTGTCCGATGGCGCGCGCTGCCGCAACGCGCGGGAACGCATCGACGTCGCCAGAGAGCAGCGCCGCGGTCTGCGCGGCCGGGTCGGAGATGAAGCGGATCGTCACCTTCGACAGCTTGATCGCGGCGGCGTTGCGATAGTCGGCCCATTTGTTCAGAGTGAGCGAGGATCCCTTGGCCCAGGCCCCTAACTGATAGGGCCCGGTCCCGACCGGCTGTGTGCCGTTGGTGGCTGCGCTCTTCGGCTCGACGATCGAGCCGCTCGCCTGCCCGAGCAGGAACGGCAGGTTCGGCTCGGAATATTTCACCGAGATCACGACCGTGTCGGCGTCGGGCGCGTCGACCTTCTCGAAAGCCTGGAACAGGCTCTTGTCCTTGTTGGTGCTGGTCGCGATCGCGTTGCGCTCGAACGAGAACTTCACCGCCGCGGAATCGAACGGCTCGCCGTTCTGGAATTTGACGCCCTTGCGCAGCTTGAACGTGTAGGTCTTCAGGTCGGGCGAGGCGGTCCAGCTCTCCGCCAGCAAGGGCGAGACGGAGCCGTCCTCGTTGATCTTGGTCAGCGTCTCATAGATGTTGTAGAGCGTCACTTCGGCGATCGCCGCCGCGGCGGCGATGGTGGGATCGAGCCCCGGCGGCTCCAGCGCCATCGCCATGACGACGCTGTCCTTCTTGCTCTGCGCCAGCACCGGCAGCGGTGCTGCGACAAGCGCGGCGGCAAATGCGACGATCGACAATTTCCTGAACATGCGTAACTCCCCGGCCTTCTCTTGTCTCAGCCTACGCCAATTCCATGGGAGACACTAACCTTCCATGGCCGCGTGCGGCAATGCCATCACCGCCTCCGCCTTGTGGCAGGCGGCGAGATGGGCTTCTCCGACCTTGCGTAGCAAGGGCGGAACCTCGCGGCAATGCTGGTCGGCCAGCGGACAGCGCGCGACATAGGGGCATCCGGCAGCAGTCACCGATTGCGAGGCGATCGCCTGGGCCCCGCGCCGTCGCCGGCCCCCGCCGGCGCGCGCCCGCGGCACTGCATCCAATAGCGCCCGCGTATAGGGATGGGCACAGCGCTCGAACAGGTCCTCCGGCCTGCCCTGCTCGACGATCCGGCCGAGATACATCACCGCGACCTCGTCGCAGAGATAGTCGACCACGGCGAGGTCGTGGCTGATCAGGATGTAGCTCAGGCCGAACTGCTCCTGGAGGTCCTGCATCAAATTGAGCACCTGCGCCTGCACCGAAACGTCGAGCGCGGAAACCGGCTCGTCGGCGACGATCAGCTTCGGCTGGGTGATCAGCGCGCGCGCGATCGCGATGCGCTGGCGCTGGCCGCCGGAAAATTCGTGCGGATATTTGTCCATGTCGGCATCGCGCAGGCCGACCTGCCGCAGCACCGCGGAGACGCGGGCGCGGAACGTGGTGCGGTCGGCATCTTCCAGCACGGTGAGCGGCTCGGCGACGATGCGCGCGATGGTCTGGCGCGGATCGAGCGATCCGTAAGGATCCTGGAACACCATCTGGAAATCGCGGCGCGCGCGGCGCAGCTCGTCGGCCGAGATGCGGTTGAGATCGCGCCCGAGCAGCGCGACCTGCCCCGACGTCGGCCGCTCCAGCGCCATCACCACCCGCGCGAAGGTCGACTTGCCCGAACCGGACTCGCCGACGACGCCGAGACTCTTGCCGGCATCGACCCGCACGCTGACGCCGTTGAGCGCGCGCACCTGGCCCGGCGGACGGAACAGGCTTTCGCGCGGCAGCGTGTAGCGCTGCTCGAGATTCTTGACGTCGAGAAGCGGCGCTGCGGTCATGCGGGCAGCGCTCCGACATTCGCGGCCATGGAGACATCGGTGCGCACACAGCGCACGCCGTGACCGGGACCGACTTCGATCATCGGCGGCAGCGCCACGCGGCACCTGTCCTCGACCAGCGGACAGCGGTCGCCGAACGTGCAGCCGGCAGGCAAGTCCGCAAGTTCGGGCACCGTGCCCGAGATCGTCGTCAGCCGCGTCCCCTTGCGCGCGCCGAGCTTCGGCCGGGCGCGGAACAGGCCTTGCGTATAGGGATGGCCCATGCGGCGGAATACCTCGTCGGTCGGCCCGCTCTCGACGACCGTGCCGCCATACATCACCATCATGCGCTGCACGTTCTCGGCGATGACGCCGAGATCGTGCGAGATCAGGATCATCGACATGCCGCGCTCCTCGACGAGATCGGCGATGAGGTCGAGGATCTGGCCCTGGATGGTGACGTCGAGCGCCGTGGTCGGCTCGTCCGCGATCAGGAGGTCGGGCTCGCAGGCCAGCGCCATCGCGATGGTGACGCGCTGGCGCTGACCGCCGGAGAACTGATGCGGATAGGCGTCGATCCGCTTTGCGGGATCGGGCAGCCCGACGCGGTCGAGCAAGGCGATCGCTTCACGCCGCGCCTGCGCCGCCGAATACTTCTTGTGACGCCGCAGCGGCTCGGCAACCTGATGGCCGATCGTGTGCATCGGGTTGAGCGCTGTCATCGGCTCCTGGAAGATCATGCTGATGCGGTTGCCGCGCAGCTTGCAATAATCCGCATCCGACAGACCGGCGAGCTCGCTGCCATCAAGCTTGATGCTGCCGGTCACGACAGCACTGTCCGGCAAGAGGCCCATCAGCGACAGCGCCGTCACCGACTTGCCGCAGCCGGATTCGCCGACGAGACCCAGTGTCTCGCCGCGCTTGAGGGTGAAGCTGACGCCGCGCACGGCCTGCGCCGGTCCGCGGCTGGTGTTGAGGCGAACGCCGAGATTAGCGACCTCGATCAGCGGCAGGGTTGAGCGCTCCCCCATCGTCATCGCTCCCGCGCCAGTCGCGGATCGAGCAGATCGCGCAGTCCGTCGCCGAGCAGATTGAGCCCGAGCACCGCGATGGCGATCGCCGCGCCCGGATAGACCGCGAGCATCGGCGACTGGAACAGCAGCGTCTGCGCATCGTTCAGCATGCGGCCCCAGGACGGTTGCGGCGGCTGCGTGCCGAGGCCGAGATAGGACAGCGCGGCTTCGGCCAGGATCGCGAGCGCGAACTGGATCGTGACCTGCACGATCAGGATCGACAGGATGTTGGGCAGCACATGCTCGATGGTGATGCGGAATTTGCCCTTCCCCGAGGCGCGCGCGGCCAGCACGAATTCGCGCGCCCAGATCGCGTTGGCGGAGCCGCGCGTCAGCCGGGTCAGCGTCGGGATCTGGAAGATTCCGATCGCGATGATCGAGGTCACCATGCCCGGCCCGACGACGGCGGCGAGCATGATCGCGGAGAGCACCGCCGGAAACGCGAAGGTGAAATCGGAGAAGCGCATGATGATCTCTTCGGTCCAGCCGCGCTTGGCCGACGCGACCAGGCCGAGGCAGACGCCGAAGGTGAGACCGATGCTCACGGCGATGATGCCGACCAGAATGGTCGAGCGCGCGCCTGCGAGCAGCAGCGAGACGATGTCGCGGCCGAAGGAATCGGTGCCGAGCCAGTGCGCCGCCGACGGCGGCCGGAGCTTCGAGGCGATGTCGATCTCATAGGGCGACCACGGCGTCCACACCAGCGACAGCAGCGCCGAGGCGAGCACCAGAAGGCTCAGCGCTCCGCCCAGCACAAAGCTGCGGTGACGCAGCGCGCGGGCCCAGAAGGTGCGGGCCGGCAGCGGACGCGTTGCGATCGGGGCGTCGACCGAAGTGGCCAGGGGCGCGCTCACAAATCGTGGACCTTGATGCGGGGATCGATGAAGGCGTAGAGCACATCGACCACGAAATTCACGATGACGACCATGGCCGCAAGCAGCATCACGCAATTGCGCACCACGATCAGGTCGCGGTTGGCGATCGACTGGAAGATCAGGCGGCCGAGGCCCGGCAGGTAGAACACGTTCTCGATCACGATGGTGCCGGCGAGCAGATTGGCGAATTGCAGCCCCATCACCGTCATCACGGGGATCATGGCGTTGCGCAGCACGTGGCTCCACAGCACCTCGCGCTTGCCGAGACCCTTCGCGCGCGCCGTGCGGACGAAATCTTCGCGCAGCACTTCGAGCACGGCCGAGCGCGTGACGCGCGCGAGGATCGCGGCCTGCACCACGGCGAGCGAGATCGCCGGCAACAGCAGCGACTTGATGCCGAGCCAGATGCCATCCTCCCAGCCGGGAAAGCCGCCCGCCGAGAGCCATTGCAGCCGCACCGAGAACAGCAGGACCAGCAGGATCGCGAACCAGAAATTCGGCAGCGCGATGCCCACTTGCGTCAACGACATCACGCCGACGTCGCCGAGCTTGTTGTGGTTGGCCGCGGTGTAGATGCCGGCCGAGAGCGCCAGCGTCACCGTGATCAGCATCGACATGATCGCGAGCGGAACGGTCAGCACCAGCCGCTCCGCGATCAGGCTCGCGACCGGCGTGCCATAGACATAGCTGTTGCCGAGCTCGCCGACGAGGAGGCCCTTGATCCATTGCAAATAGCGAACCGCCAGCGGCTGGTCGAGCCCAAGCTTGACGGTGAGCGCGCGCACCGCGTCGGCCGAGGCATCGGCGCCCATCAGCATCTGCGCCGCGTTGCCCGGAAGAGCGTCCAACACCAGGAAAATGATCACGGATGCGCCGACCAGCGTCGCCAGCAAGGTCAACAGACGTCGAAGAAAGAATACGCTCATGCGCGCTCGGCTTCAGGGCTCATCCGCCGCACGATCAACATGTCCGGGCGCCGGAGGCAAGTCCTTTGCGGCATGTGCCTCACCTCAGCCGGGCCGGCGGGACAGAAGATCGTGCGAGGCCTCGAACAGCGCGCTCACCCGCAGCAGTTCGGCATCGGCACGAAAGCGCCCGACGAGCTGAAGCCCGATCGGCAGGCCGTCGCCGCCGAAGCCGCTGGGAAGACTGATCGCGGGGTGTCCGGTCATGTTGAACGGCATGGTCCAGGGGAACCAGTGCGGCCGGACGCTGTCGAAGTGCTTGCCGTCGATCTCGATGGTGCCGAACAGGTCCTGGTCGATCGGCAGCGCGGTGCGGGTAAGGGTCGGCATCGCCAAAAGATGCCCGCGCGCAAGCAGGGATTGCACGCGGCGGAACAGCGCGGTGCGCGCGAACATCGCCTCCTGATAGGCGACGCCGCTGACATTGGTCGCGAGCGCGACCTGCTTGACGAAGGCTTCGCTAAGGACGTCGCCATGCTCGGCCACCAGCTTGGCGAAACGCGTGCGCCAGACGGTGTGGTTGATGGCGCGCCAGATCGGCTCGATGTCAAACCCCTCGCCGGAGAACTCCTCGAGCTCGGCACCGAGACCGGCCAGCCGGTCGAGGCTCGCCTTGAAGCTGGCCGCGACATCTGACGACACCGGGCGGCCGGGCGGCGACGCACAGAACAGGATCCTTTGCCCGCGCAGATCGCCGCGCGGCAAGGCGGTGCCAATGAAATCGGGCACGGGCACGCCGATCGACCAGGGATCGCAGGAGTCCTCGCCGGCCATCGCCTGCATCATCAGCGCGGTGTCGGCGACCGTGCGCGTGGTCGGCGTGACATAGGTCTGGTTGCCGAAGGCGTCGAGCGCCTGGCTGTGCGCGATCACGCCGTTGCTCTGCTTCAGCCCGACCACGCCATTGCAGGCTGCGGGAATTCGCGTCGATCCGCCGCCATCGGTCGCAATCGCAAGGGGCGCGATGCCGCTCGCCACCGCCACCGCAGCGCCGCCGCTGGAGCCGCCGGAGGAGCGCTCAGCGCTCCACGCGTTGCGGGTGCGGCCGAACAGCGGCGAGTCGGTCAGGCATTTGCTGCCGAATTCCGGCGTGGTCGTTTTGCCGATCAGAATCGCGCCTTCCGCGCGCAGCTTTGCGACTGCGACGGCGTCCTCGGTGGGCACATTGTCCTTGTAGGGAACGGCGCCAAAGGTGGTCCTCACACCCTTGGTGTTGACGATGTCCTTGACGGTGACCGGAAGCCCATGCAGCAGGCCGAGCGGCTCGCCGGCCATCACCTTGCGCTCAGCCGCACGCGCCTGCGCCATCGCCTCGTCGCCGCAGAGCGTGATGAAACAGTTCAGCTCGGGCTGAAGCGCCTCGGCGCGCGCGAGCACGGCGCGGGTGACTTCGACAGGCGAAATCTTCTTCGTGGAAATGAGGCCGCGCAACTCGGTTGCGGACAGCAGGCAGGGATCGCCGTTCATCGTCAAATCATCGCTCCGAAGCCGGCCCTCGTTGGCCCAAGCATTGACAAGGCATTGACAGCGAGAATGACACTTCTGTTAACTCAGCGTCCAATACCATTTTAGTGGTCAACCCATACGTTTTCGGTATGCCAATGGATCTTCACCGGCTTCGCTATTTCGTCGCCGTGGCCGAGGCGCGCAGCGTCGGCAAGGCCGCCGAACGGCTGCGGATGGCGCAGCCGCCGCTGTCGGTCCAGATTCGCAAGTTGGAGGCCGAGGTTGGCGCGCCGCTGTTCCGCCGCGGCACGCGCGGCATGGACCTGACCGAAGCGGGCCAGGCCCTGCTGGTGCGCGCCGGCGAGGCGCTGGCGCTTGCGGCCGACGGGGTCGAAGCCGCGCGGGCGGTCGCGGCCGGGAGCCGCGGGCGGATTTCGGTCGGATACATGTTCGTGCTGGCGAACGCCATGCTGCCGCGCCTGATCCCCGAGCTGCGGCGATCCATTCCCGGCGTCGACCTCGACTTCGCCGAGCTCAGCGCCTCGACGCGCGAGGCGCGGCTGCTCGACCGCAGCGTCACCGTCGCGCTGTGCATGCCGGCGATCCACCATCCCGAGATCCAGGTGGCGCGGATTGGCGCACAACCGTTCATGCTGGCGATGCCGAAGCGCTCGCCGCTTGCGCGCCTGAGCGCAGTGCCGATGGCGCGACTCCAGGGCCGCCCGCTGATCGCGCTGCCGCCGCCGGAGCAAGACCCCGCCTCCTCCGCGGTCGCAGCCCTGCTGCGGCGGCATCAGATCGTGATGCCGATCGCGAGCCGGGTGGAGACGGTGCATTCGGCGATGAGCCTCGTTCTCGCCGGCGAGGGGCTTGCGATCCTGCCGGCCTGCGCGAAGCTCGGCGCGCCGCAGGGCATCGTGTTCAGGCCGCTGCGGGATGCCGCCGACTCCATCGATATCGCCGCGTGCTGGCGGCGGGATTCGCAGAGCCCACTGATCCGCACCTTCCTCAAATGCGCCGAGAAGGTCGTGGCACGGCTGTGATGCGCAGCCGCGCTAGACGCTCCACGTGACTTCATGGCTCCACGGCGGATTGGCACCTGGGCGGGTACAGGTCATGCCGGCACATTTGGCGGCAAAGGACAGCGCGCGGCGAAGCTCGTCCGCGCCGATGTCTTTCAGTTGCTGCCGGCTGATGCGGCCCTGCTTGTGCAGGGCGAACAGGAGCGCAGCCTGAAAACTGTCGCCGGCGCCGATGGTGTCGGCGATCTCGACCTTCGGCGCCTGAACTTCGATCTGCCCTGCTCCCGCGTGCCAGGCAATGGCCCCGTTGTTGCCGCGGGTGATGACGACGAGGCTCGTGCCCTGCCCCAGCAACGCGTTCGCACGTTGCTGATATGGCTCCTCGCCGAAGAGATACGCGAAATCGACATCCGACATCTTGATGAGATCGGCTTGGCCTGCGAACTCGGCCATGCGCGCGAGATAGGCCGGCTTGTTCTTGACCAGATTGGGGCGGCAGTTCGGATCGAACGAGATCGTCGACGACGCGCGCGCGTCCACGATGATCGCCCTGGTCTCGGCCGCGCCCTGGTCGTTCACCAGCGTGGTCGAGCCGACATGGACGGCCTCGATATTCGCGAACGGAATTGTGCCACGCCGGTAGGTCCAGTTCCGTGTCGCGGTTTCGGCATCGTAGAACGCATAGTGCGACTCGCCCGCGACGATGCGCACGAAGGCGAGCGTGGTCTGGCGGTCGCTGCGGGTGGCCAGCCCCAGCTCGACGTTCGACGCCGTCGCATGATCTGCGATCATTCGTCCGAACATGTCGGTCGAGACGCCGCCGACAAATCCTGTCGGCGCGCCCAGCCGCGCCATGCCGATCGCGACGTTGAGGCAGGAGCCGCCGACCGCAGGCATCACCGCCTCTCGCCCCTCCGCGCTTCGCGTCGGCACGAAATCGATCAGCGCATCGCCGCAGGAAATCAGCATCCGTTTCAACCTCTGGCGATGTCGCGCATCGCCGCACGGCTACCGCGATCGACCTCGCGGAGCAGCTTATAGACGCCGCGCTTGCGTGTGTGAAACGCGGCCATCTCGGGTACAGTCGGTTCGCTCAGTCGCCCCAGCGCCGACATCTTTGCCATGGTCTCGCCGATCGAGGCATAGGCGCCGCCGGCCACCGCCCCGAGCATCGCGGCGCCCAGCAGCACGGGTTCTTTCGTTTGCGGCAGCGCGACGGTGAGCCCGGTGGTATCCGCCATGATCTGCCGCACCAGCGGACTGCGGCTCGCGCCGCCGCCCATGATCATGATGCTGGAATGGACGCCATGCGCGGCAAAGGCCTCGATCACCTCGGCGAGGCCATAAGCCAGACCGCAGAGGCCAGCGACGAACAGCCGCTCCATCGCACCAACGTCGCTGTCGAGATCGAGGCCAGCGATCACCGCGCGGGTGTCAGGATCGGCGTAGGGCGAGCGGTTGCCGATGAATTCGGGAAGCACATGGACGTCGCGGGCGAGCAGCGCGGCACGGCTGGCGTCACCGGCGCGCGCGATGATGCGCCGCTCGAGATACTCGATAAGGTCGACGCCCTCGTTGCGCGCCGCCGCGCTCGCCTCGGCATGGCCGGGATGCGACTTGAGGAGATGGTCGATCGCCGCGCCCGCGGCCGACTGGCCGCCCTCGTTGAGCCAGAAGTCAGGTACCATGCCGGAATAATAAGGGCCCCATACGCCGGGCACGAAGCACGGCTCCTTCGTCGTCGCCATGATGCAGGCCGACGTCCCCATGATGTAGGCGAGACGGTCGCTGACATCGCTCGTTCCGCCCGATCCGTCGCGCCCGCCGATCGCACCGATGCCGCCGGCATGGGCATCGATCAGCGAGGCGCCGACCGGCGTGCCCGGCGACAGACCGAGTTCCGCAGCCGCAGCTCGGGTGAGGCCTTCGCCGAGCCGCGTGCCGGGCGCGACGATCTCGGTGCCGATGCGGGCGTAGGTCTCGCTGACGAAATCGGAGAGGCCGATTCGTTTGAAGAACGGCGCGCTCCAGCCACCGCCGTCGTGTGCGAGGTAGTTCCACTTGCAGGTGACCGTGCAGGTCGAGCGCCGCAGCGAGCCGGTCGCGCGCCAGGTCAGATAATCTGCCAGATCGAAGAAATGACCGGCGGTATCGAAGCTCGCGCGCATGTGCCGCTTCAGCCACAGCAGCTTCGGCATCTCCATCTCGGGCGAGATCGAGCCGCCGACATAACGCAGCACCGCGTCCCCGGTCTCGTTGATCAGCCGTGCCTCGGCCGTAGCGCGATGGTCCATCCAGACGATGACATTGCGCTGGCGGTCGCCGGAGGCACTGACGGTGACCGGCTCGCCTTGCCGATCGAGGACGACCAGCGAACAGGTGGCGTCGAAACCGATTCCGCCGACGCTGTCGGGCGCGATGGCAGCTTCCGCCATCGCGGCCCGCACCGACGTTACGCAGGCGTCCCAGATGTCGGACGACGACTGTTCGACGATGTCGCCGGCCTCGTGCCAGATCCTGATCGGATGCTTGGCGGTGGCAAGGAGGGCGCCGGCCTCGTCAAACACCCCTGCTCGCGTGCTCGTGGTCCCCACGTCGACGCCGATATACGCTCGCGGCATTGTCGCTCCCGGTCGCTCTCGTCAGTTTTGACGCAAGCCTACCAGCAAGTGTAGCCGCCATCCACCAGCACGATGCTGCCGGTCATCAGGCTCGCGGCCTCCGAGGCCAGGAACAGCACGACGGAGGCGATCTCCTCGACCTGCCCCATCCGCGCCATCGGGGTTCCGCCGATCCAGGCGTCATACATTTTGGGGGTGCTTTTCACGAAAGCATTGAGCGGCGTGTCGATATAGGTCGGCGCCACCGCGTTGACGCGGACGCCGCGCGCGCCCCATTCGGCGGCCAGCGACTTGGTCAAATGGTGCACGCCGGCCTTGGAGGCGTTGTAGAAGCACTGCTCCTGCGGCTTGTTGACGATGAAGCCCGACATCGAGCCGACATTGACGATGGCACCGCTCTTGGCCTTCAGCATGTGCTTGCCGAATTCGCGGCAGCACCAGAAGGTGCCGTTGAGATTGACGTCGATGACGTTGAGCCAGTGCTCGTCGGTGACGGTCTCGGCCGGCGTCTCGCTGCGGGCGATGCCGGCATTGTTGACGAGGATGTCGACCTTGCCGTGGCGGGCGACGAGGTCGGCCGCCACCTCCGCCACGCGCTTCGTGTCGGTGACGTCCATGATCGCCGTCTCGATGTCAAAACCCTTCGCCTTCAGGCTGGCCTTCGCGCTATCGGCAACCTTGCTGTCGCGGTCGCCGATGATGACCTTCGCGCCGGCTTCGGCCAGCGCTTCCGCGCAGGCGAGGCCAATGCCTTGCCCGCCGCCGGTGATGAACGCGGTCTTGCCGCTCAGCTTGAATTTTTCGAGGTACATGGTGGTCTTTCCGTTTCTCGCCGTTTCTTGCCGTTTCTTGTCAGCCCCGAAGCGCGTTGCCGCTGTCGTCGAAGCGATGGATGCGCGCGGGATCCGGCACCAGCGACACGCGGTCGCCGGCATGCAGGCTCAATTCGCCGATGTAGCGCGCCGTCAGCATCCCGAGCGGTCCGGCATCGACATAAAGGAAGGTGTCGCTGCCCAGATGCTCGGCGACCGCGATCGTTCCCTGCCAGCCGCCGGCGCCGTCGCGCTCGATCTTGAGATGCTCCGGCCGCACGCCGATCGTCGCCGCGCCCTTCTGCAAGGCGTGCTCGCCAGTGACGAAGTTCATCTTCGGCGAGCCGATGAAGCCGGCGACGAAGAGATTGGCGGGCCGCTCATAGAGCTCCAGCGGCGAGCCATATTGCTCGATCTTGCCGCCGTTGAGCACGACGATCTTGTCTGCCATGGTCATGGCCTCGACCTGATCGTGGGTGACGTAGATCGCGGTGGTGCCGAGCTGCTTCTGGAGCCGCGTGACTTCTATCCGCATCTGCACGCGCAAGGCCGCATCCAGGTTGGACAGCGGCTCGTCGAACAGGAACGCCTTGGGCTCGCGGACGATGGCGCGGCCGATCGCGACCCGCTGGCGCTGGCCACCGGAGAGCTCGCGCGGCTTGCGGTCGAGATATGGCGTCAGGTTCAGCGTCGCCGCCGCCGCCTCGACCTTGCGGTTGGTCTCGTCCTTGGAAAGACCCGCCATCTTGAGGCCGAAGCCGATATTGCCGCGTACACTCATATGCGGATAGAGCGCATAGGACTGAAACACCATCGACAGCCCGCGCTTGGCCGGCGGCGTGTCGACGACGTTCTTGCCGTCGATCAGGATCTTGCCGCCTGAGACGTCCTCGAGCCCGGCGATCAGCCGCAGCAGCGTGGTCTTGCCGCAGCCCGAGGGACCGACGAACACCACGAAGGAGCCGTCGGCGATGTCGAGATCGGCGCCCTTGATGATGTGCACGGGACCGAAGGATTTCTGCACGTCTTGAAGTGTGATCTGACCCATGATCCGCCGGCCCCTTTACTTCACCGCGCCGAAGGTGAGCCCGCGTACGAGCTGCTTCTGGCTGAACCAACCGAGGACGAGAATGGGCGCGATCGCCAGCGTCGAGGCCGCCGACAGTTTTGCCCAGAACAGCCCTTCCGGGCTCGAATAGGAGGCGATGAACGTGGTGAGCGGCGCGGCGTTCGAGGTCGTCAGGTTCAGCGTCCAGAACGCCTCGTTCCAGGCCAGGATCAAGTTGAGCAACATGGTCGAGGCGAGGCCCGGGATCGCCATCGGCGTCAGGACGTAGACGAGCTCGCGGCCGATGGTGGCGCCGTCCATGCGCGCGGCTTCGAGGATGTCGCGCGGGATCTCCTTGAAGTAGGTAAAGAGCATCCAGATCACGATCGGTAAGTTACCGAGGCAGAGGATGAAGATCAGTCCAGCGCGGGAATCGAGCAGGCCGAAGGTCTTGAAGATCAGATAGATCGGCACCAGCACGCCTACCGGCGGCATCATCTTGGTCGAGAGCATCCAGAGCAGGATGTCCTTGGTGCGTTTGGTCGGGGAGAACGCCATCGACCAGGCCGCGGGGATCGCGATCAACAGCGCAATGAGCGTCGAGCCGCCGGCGATGATGATCGAGTTCAGCGCGTGATGCAGATAGTCGCTGCGCTCCTGTACGGTGGCGTAGTTTTCCGTGGTCCAGTGGAAGAACAGGAAGGACGGCGGAATCGCGAAAGCCTCGAGCTCAGTCTTGAAGCTCGCCAGCACCATCCAGAGGATCGGGAAGAAGATCAGGAAGCCGAAGAACCACGCCCCGATCGTCGATACCACCACCCGCTGCGTCGTCGCCATCCGCGCCATGCTCTCATGCCTCCAGGTTGCGGCCGACGATGCGGACGAGGAAGAAGGCGACGATGTTGGCAATCACAACAGCAACGAGGCCGCCGGCGGAGGCACTGCCGACATCGAACTGGATCAGCGCCTGCGAATAGATCAGGAAGGCGATGTTGGTGGTCGACAGTCCGGGACCACCGCCGGTGGTGACGTAGATCTCGGCGAACACCGTGAGCAGGAAGATGGTCTCGATCAAGATCACCACTGTGATGGGACGCGCCAGATGCGGCAGCGTGATGTAGATGAAGGCCGAGAGCGCGCTGGCGCCGTCCATCTCGGCCGCCTCCTTCTGCTCCTCGTCGAGCGATTGCAGCGCGGTGAGCAGGATCAGCGTCGCGAACGGCAGCCATTGCCAGGCGACGATCAGGATCACCGCGAGCAGCGGCGCGTCAGTGAACCAGTCGATTGGCGTCAGCCCGAATACCTTGGCGAGCCAGGCGAACAGGCCGGACACCGGATGCATCAAGAGGTTCTTCCAGACCAGCGCGCTCACCGTCGGCATCACGAAGAACGGCGCGATCACCATCAGCCGCACGATGTTGAGGCCGATCACGGGTTGATCGAGCAGCACCGCGAGGGGGATGCCGAGCAGGATCGTCAGCGCCAGCACCGAGCCGACCAGCACCAGCGTGTTCCGGAGCGAAGCGAGGAAGGCGGGATCGGTGAGGAAGTAGCGGAAATTCTCCAGGCCGACGAACGCCTCGGAGCCGGGATCGAGCAGGCTGTAATGCAGGGTCGAGAAATAGATCGTCAGCGCCAGCGGAACGATCATCCAGATGAAGAGCAGCCCGACCGCAGGCGTCAGGAGCGAGCGCGCAAGAAACTGCGTCTGCCGGGTTGCCATCCTTGGCGTCTCCGCTGGGAGGAAGAAGGCGGCCATCCATTCGGGGCTGGCTGGTGGATGGCCGCCAGTTTGAGCTCAGGAGGGAGAGCTCGGGTTCACTTGATGTAGCCGGCGCGCTTCATCTCGCGCTCGGTGGCGGACTGCGCCGCGGCAAGCGCGGCATCAACCGTCATCGATCCCGCGAGCGCGGCGGAGAACTGCTGGCCCACCTGGGTGCCGATGCCCTGGAATTCGGGGATCGCGGCGTATTGCACGCCGACGTAAGGCACCGGCTTCACGGTGGGCTTGTTCGGGTCGGCAGCATCAATCGAGGCCAGCGTCAGCTTCGCGAACGGCGCGACTTTCAGATAGTCCTCGTTCTGGTAGAGCGAGGTCCGCGTGCCCGGCGGCACGTTGGCCCAGCCCTCCTTCGACGCCACGAGCTTGGTGTAGTCCTTGCTGGTAGCCCAGGCGATGAACTTTTCGGCGGCTTCCGTCTTCTTGGAGCCGGCGGGGATCGCGAGGCTCCAGGCCCACAGCCAGTTGGCGTTCTTGCCGAGCCCAGTGTTCGGCGCCAGCGCAAAGCCGACCTTGTCGGCGACCTTGGACTCCTTCGGATTGGTGACGAAGGACGCCGCGACCGTGGCGTCGATCCACATCGCGCACTTGCCGGCGTTGAACAGCGCCAGATTCTCGTTGAAGCCGTTCGAGCTCGCGCCGGGCGGGCCGGCCTCCTTCATCAGATTGACATAGGTCGTGAGCGTCGTCTTCCATTCCGGCGTATTGAACTGCGGCTCCCACTTCTCGTCGAACCAGCGCGCGCCGTAGGAATTGGCCATGGCCGACAGGAACGCCATGTTCTCGCCCCAGCCGGCCTTGCCGCGAAGACAGATGCCGTAGGTGCCGGCGCTCTTGTCGGTGAGCTTCTTGGCGGCATCGATGACGAAATCCCAGGTCGGCTTTTCCGGCATCTTCAGGCCGGCCTTCTCGAACAGGTCGGTGCGATACATCACCATCGAGCTCTCGCCATAGAACGGCGCGGCGTAGAGCTTGCCGTCGACAGAGACCGCGTCCCTGATCTTCGGCAGCAGGTCGGCGATGTCGTAGTCGGCGCCGAGATTGGCAAGCGGCACCAGCCAGCCCTTCTTGGCCCAGATCGGCACCTCATAGGTGCCGATGGTCAAAACGTCGAACTGGCCGCCCTTGGTGGCGATGTCGGTGGTGACGCGCTGGCGCAGCACGTTCTCTTCCAGCGTCACCCATTTGACGGTGATGTCTGGATTTTTCTTGGTGAATTCGCTGGTCAGCCCCTGCATTCGGATCATGTCGCCATTGTTGACGGTGGCGATGGTCAGGGTCGTTTCGGCCATCACAGGGACGGCCAGCAACAGGCAAGACGCGCCGCAGACGGCGCCGAGGACGTGTTTCACGGTGACCTCCCTAGATCGCGCTTCTGAGCATATGCCCACGCGTTGGGCGTATGTTCGGACGAGGTGCAGCGCTTGTCAAGCAGGCGCGCGGGCGTTCCCGCAACTTATGAGTGCTGCGGTGCGGGAGGGCCGGAGCTTTTCCTCCGCCTTCGCTGTCATGCCCCGCGAAAGCGGGGCATCCAGTACACCGTGTCGTGAGTTGGTTTCGCACCGGATAGGCCGCGGCGTACTGGATCATCCGCTTTCGCGGATGATGACATTGGCGCAAGTGGCTGTAGCGCCCGCCCTACCGCTCCAGAATCGCCCTTGCGGTCGCCTCGTCCGTGATCAGGCCGTTGATCAGGTGCCCGTTCAGCGCGGCCGCGATCGCCGGCACCTTGGCCGCACCGACCGCGGCGCCGATCGTGGTGGTCTTGGCCGGCACCTCCGGCGGAATGCTGGTGAGGCGCTTGTTGGTGCCGGCCTTGAGCAGACGGCCCTTGGAATCATAGGCCCAGCCGGTGATTTCGCCGATCGCGCCCTGCCGCATCATCTCGAACAATTCGTCGCGGGTGACGAAGCCGTCGATGTGGATTTGCGCCTTCTGGTCCATCTGACCGATGCCGACGAGGCGCAAGTCCGCCTTGGCGGCGACCGCCTTGACCTTCGCGATCGGTTCGATCCGCACCATCTTGTTGCGCTCGTCTTCCGACGACATCAGGAACGGCAGCGGCATCGGGTAGTGCCGCGCACCGGTGCGGTCGGCGAGCCGGCCGACGGTGTCGTAGAAGCTCGCCGAACCGTCGGCGGAGATGTTGCCGACCAGCGAGACGATCTGGTGGTTGGGCCGGTCGATCGGCGTCACGCGCTCGACCGCGGCGCGCACCGCCCGCCCCGTGCCGAGCGCGACGATGACGGGCGTTTCCGAACGCAACGTCGAATCCAGCAGATTGGCGCAGCGCTCGGCGATGCCCGCCGTGGCCTGCGGCGCGGCAGGATCGGCCGGCACCACCTCGCAATGGCTGAGGTCGAAGCGCGCCTTCAGGCGTGCCGCCAGTTCCATGCAGGCGGCGATGGGATGTTCGAGACGGAAGGTGATGAGACGCTCGGCCAGGCACAGCGAGACCAGCCGCTGCGCGGAGGCCCGCGAGACCTGAAGCATCTTTGCGATCTCGTCCTGGGTGTGACCGGCAATGAAATAGAGCCAGCCGGCACGCGCGGCATCGTCGAGTCTGGACTTTTCGTTCTCGACGGCCATGGCGGCCTATGCCTCCCAGAAATCGCTCATTTGCGCGAAGACCCGATCGGCCCCGGCGCCGGACAATATAGCCTGCCCGTCGCGCCCGCGATAATGGCTGCCGCCGATAAATCCCCAGACGGTCATGCCGGCAGCCTTCGCGGCCAGCACGCCACTGACACTGTCCTCGATCACCAGTGTGCGCGCAGGGAGCGCGCCCATTTTCTCCGCCGCGTGGAGAAAGAGATCCGGCGCGGGCTTGCCATGCGTGACCATCTGCGCCGTGTAGATCCGGTCGCCAAAATGCGGCGTGAGACCGGTCACCCTCAGCGACAGCGCAACGCGGTCGAGATCACTCGACGAGGCCACGCAATTCGGCACGCGCAGGCCGGACAGGACGGTATCGGCATCGGGAATCGGATGGAGCGCCTTCTTGAAGGCGGTCAGCACGCGCGCCTTCAGCCGGACGGGAAAATCGGCCGGCACCGCCTGGCCGAGTTCGCGATAATGCTGCGTGACCGCGCTCGTGCTTCGTCCGAGAAACAGCTCGAGCGCCTGCGCAAGTGTCAGCGATATCCCAAATCCGGACAGCTCGTCCACAAGGCACTGGCAGCTCACGAGCTCGCTGTCGACGAGCACGCCGTCGCAGTCGAAGATGACGAGATCGGGCCTTTGCCGGCTTCGGTCCATCCGGCCATTCGATCATATACCCATGCTTTGAGCAATAGTTCACCGAAGAGGACGCGTGGCGGGCTCTCCGGGGGTCAATGGGCGACCTGTCGATAGATCGCCGGCAGCGCCGCAGGCAAGCGGCGGATATTGCCGACGATGGCGTAGCCGCTGCGGCCGAACAGCGTCGGGACGTAGGATTGCGCCGTCGCATCAACCGTCACGCCGAAGACCGCGATGCCGAGCCGCCGCGCCTCCTGCACGGATTTGCGGGTGTCCTCGACCGCAAAGCGCCCCTCATAATGATCGACGTCGTTCGGCTTGCCGTCGGTGAGAACGAGCAGCAACTTCTTGCGCTGCGGCTGGCGCGCCAGCTCGGCCGAGGCGTGGCGTACCGCCGCACCGATCCGTGTGTAATAGCCAGGCTTCAGCGCGCCGATCCGGCGCTCGATCGCGCCACTCATCGGCTCGCCGAAGGCCTTGACCGTTTCGAGCCGAACCCAGGAACGTCGGCGCGAGGTGAAGGTGAGGATACTGTGGTGATCGCCGCAGGCCGACAGGCCGTGCGCAAGCACCAGCAACGCCTCCTTCTCGACGTCGAGTACCCGATAACCGTCGACCCAGGCGTCCGTCGAGAGCGAGACGTCCACGAGCAGCGTGACGGCAAGATCGTCCCCTCGCGGTCGCATCGCCACATGGACGCGATCGCGACCGCCTCCGCCACTTCCGGCGCGGAGATCGCATCGCGCACGCACGAGCGCGTCGAGGTCGAGGTCGTGGCCATCGGCCTGGGCGCGCATCAATTCATGACGCGGCCGCAACACCTCGAAGCGGCGGCGCACCTGGCGGATGTGCCGACGCATGGCGTCATCAGGCCTCCAGCCCTCACCCAGCTCGGAGGCCGCACCCGCGAGCACGCGGCAATGATCGGGCAGATAGGAGCCGCTGCGATAATCCCATTCGGGATAGCTTAGGTCCGCGTTCAATGGCGAGGCATCGAGGGCTTCCGGCGGCAGGTCGAGATCGAATTTGAGCCGGCTCGCCGGCTTGCCGCTGCGGCGGCTGAGCGTGATCTCCTCGAGGTCGTCGGCTGCCTTCTGCGCATCCTCGTCCTCACTGTCGTCAGCCGGGCGGTCGACATTGATCATCTCGGCCATCGCGAGGATCTTTTCAAAGCGATTGAGCACGAAAGGATCGCGGCGATCGGTACCGTCTTCGCGCTCGCGGACGGCGAAACGCTTGCGATCGTCCGATGGCACTGGCGCAGCGGTCGGCACGCACGCGTCGTCACCCGCATGTGCGGGCGACAGCGCCCGTGTCCAGCAATCGCCCCAGAGCGGGCATGGCAGGATCGAACGATAGCCGGGCGGCGCCTTGTCCGGCAGCGGCCCCGTCCCCATCATCGCCGGCCACAGCTTTCCCACCGGCGGCGTATCGGCGCCGAGCAGAGCGAGCATGATCTGCTCCAAGTCCTGCTCGATGCGCGGCAATGGCCGGTGCGGCCGCGCCATGGCCGTGGCGGCGGCCAGCCGGGCGTAGTCCTCGGCAAGGCCGGGACATTCCGTCAGCACAAGCACCGCGATCTCGCTGGCCCGCCGCAGCGTCAGCAGATCGCGCCGCAGCGGATCGGCCTCCGCGATCACTTCGACCGGTGCAAACGCAAACCACGCGGCCAGCCACCGGTACAGCGCAGCATTCAGCCCGCGATCGGCGAAGATCGCGATGTTGTCGGGCAGGAGGATCGTCGCGGCGTCACGCCCTGGTTGCGCGAGCCGCTCGTCGCCGAGCCCGATGCGCTGCCGCCATCCAAGCCGATGCCCGGTACGGCGGGCACTCGCGCTCGCGATCTGCACGCCCGTCTCCCCACCAAGCGCGCGGAACATGATCGCGATCCGGCTGCGCACCTCCGCGAGCGACACCGCGTATTCGGCATAGGCCGGATAGCTCGCGGTACCCCCAACCAGGCGATGCCAGGCACGGCCGACGGTTTCTTCAAGCTCGAGGAAATCGAGCATCGCATCACCCTCAGGACATCACGGCGCGCGCGACGTCGAGCAGCGCCGCCTTGACGTCTGCGTCATCGGTGAGCGGTTCGATCATGCCGGCCAGCACCGCATCCGTAATTGAGGCTCCCGCCGCAATCAGGGTAGCGCAATAGACCACGAGACGGGTCGAAACGCCCTCCTCCAGGTCGTGCCCCTTCAGTGCGCGCAGCCGGCCGGCCAGCAGGACCAGCGGCCGCACATAGTCGGGCGCGAGCCCGCTCTCGGCCGCCACCACCGCGATCTCCTGCTCCGGGGCTAAGAAGCCGAACTCGATGGCAACGAAGCGCTGACGCGTCGACGGCTTCAACGCCTTCAGCAGCGTCTGGTAACCGGGATTGTAGGAGACCACGAGCATGAAGCTCTTCGGCGCGACCAGCTCCTCGCCGGTCCGCTCCAGCGGCAGGATACGGCGGTCGTCGGTGAGCGGATGCAGCACCACCGTGACGTCCTTGCGCGCCTCCACGACTTCGTCGAGATAGCAGACGCCGCCTTCCCGCACCGCGCGTGTCAGCGGACCGTCGGTCCATACGGTGTCGCCGCCCCTCAGCAGGTAGCGGCCGGTAAGATCGGCGGCGGTGAGATCGTCGTGGCAGGCGACGGTATGAAGCGGCAATCCCAGCCGCGCCGCCATGTGGGCGACGAAGCGTGTCTTGCCGCAGCCGGTCGGTCCCTTCAACAAGACCGGGAGCTGATGCCGCCAGGCGTGCTCGAACAGCGCGCATTCGTTGCCGCTCGGAACGTAAGCCGGGAGCACGAGCGCGGGTGCCGACAAGGCGTGAAGTGCTGCTGTCATGGTTCTTCTCCGGAAATCACTCTGGAACGGCGGCCGCGACTCGCGCGGCCGCCTTGTGTTTATTCGGCCGGTTGCAGGGCGCCTGGGATAGTCGCCTGCTTCTCGCGGCCGGGCACCAGTACCGCCCAGACGAACATCAATGCCGAGATCGCGACGAACACGCCGGAGCCGAGCCGCACCCAGTAGAAGAAGGCAAGCTGGTCCTGCACGTCCATGTAACTCTGGCCAAGTACGCGCTGGAGATGGACCTGAATCACGCCGGCAAAGGTCAACGCGAAAGTCATGGTCATCATCGCCGTGCACATGATCCAGAAGCTGGTCATGCTGAGCCACTGGTTATAGGGCGCACGTCCCTTGATCTGCGGGATCGCATAAGCCATCACCGACAGGTTCAGCATCACATAGGCGCCGAAGAAGGCGAGATGGCCATGTGCGGCGGTGACCTGCGTGCCGTGGGTGTAGTAGTTCACGGAGGACAGCGTGTGCAGGAAGCCCCAGACGCCGGCACCGAGGAACGCCATCACCGAGCAGCCGACCGACCACAGCAGCGCGGCGCGGTTCGGATGCTTGCGGCCGGCCTTCCAGGTCATCTGCACCGTGAAGATCACCATGGTGAAGAAGGGCGCGACCTCGAGCGTGGAGAACAGCGAGCCGATCCACTGCCAGTAGCCGGGCGCGCCGATCCAGTAGAAGTGGTGGCCGGTGCCGAGAATGCCCGAGAACAGCGCAAGGCCGATGATGACGTAGAGCCACTTCTCGACCACCTCGCGGTCGATGCCGTTGAGCTTGATCATCAGATAGGCGAGCACGGACGCCATGATCAGCTCCCAGACGCCCTCGACCCAGAGATGAACGACGTACCACCAGTACATCTTGTCGACCGCGAGATTGGCGGGATTGTAGAAGGCGAACAGGAAGAAGATCGCGACGCCCCACAAACCGAACAGCAGGATGTTGGTGACCGTGGTCTTGCGCCCCTTCAGCGCCGTCATCGTCACGTTGAACAGGAACATCAGGCAGACGACCACGATGCCGACCTTGATGATGAAGGGCTGCTCGAGGAATTCGCGGCCCTCATGGTAATGGAAGAGATAGCCGACCACGGCCACCCCCGCCGCGCCAAAAAACATCCAGAACTGGATCTTTGCGAGCAGCGGGCTGTACAGCTCGGTCTCGGTTTCCTCCGGTAACAGGAAGTAGGTCGCGCCCATGAAGCCGATCAGCGACCACACGATCAGCGCGTTGGTGTGGATCATCCTGACGATGTTGAACGGCAGCAGCACCGACAGCGTGTTCGGCAGGACGTAGATGGTCCCGGCGAGGAGGCCGAACAGGACCTGCGCCAGGAACAGGGTCAGCGCGCCGTAGAAATACAGCATCGCGACTTTCTGGGTCTGATATTTCATTTCGGGTTCTCTCTGTCTTGAAAGAGGCAAGGCCTTGAAGGAGGCAAGGCCCTGAAAGAGGAAGGCGTCAGCCGGCCTTGTTCGGCGGCCACTCCTGGCGCTTGATCTTGCTGGTCCATTGCAGGAAGTCGGCGAGATCGTTGAGCTCCTGGTCGGTGAGATTGAACTGCGGCATCTGGCGCCGGCCCTCCGCGCCCGAGGGCTGTGACTGCATCCAGGCCTTCAACGTCTCGCGCGCACCGGCCGGATCCTCATTGCCGCCCCAGCGATCCCAGACATTGCCGACTTCAGGGGCGAAATACGCGCCCTCGCCCAGCAAGGTGTGGCAGTTGATGCAGGAGTTCTTCTCCCAGACATGCTTGCCGCGCGCGACCGACGATGTCAGCGTCGTCGCGTCCGTCGAGGTCGTCGCCATATAGTAGTGGCTGTGCGCCGTCAGCCCGATGAAGATGGCGAAGAAGAAAGCCGAGCCGCCGTAGAAGACGTTTCGCGCCGCCGACTTGGTCAGGCGTTCAGCCATTGCCAGTCCTTTCCGTTGTGAGTCCAGTAATGAGGAGCAGTGATGCTGTATCTTGCCGATCGGTGCCGACGGGTCTTTGTTCGGGCGCAATGAGCGCTGCGTTGGCGGCGTCAGATCAATGCGACGACGGCGGAGGCGAGCCAGGCGAACAGCACGACGATGAAGATCCATGCGCTGACGAGGCCGCGCCAGAGCGCCGGCACCGCCCGAAGGTCCATGAAATCGAGCGCGATTCGGCGGCCCTTGATGGCGGCAAGGACCAGGAGAAGTGCATTGGCGAGCAGCGGACGCGGCATCAGTGGCGGAAGCAGGATCGTCGCGAGCGCGAGGCCGATCAGCACGAGCCAGGTGATGTCGAGACGGCCGGGCATGATCAGCGCACCAGATAGAGGATCGGGAACATGACGATCCAGACCAGATCGACCATGTGCCAGAAGGCGGCGCCGGTCTCGACGCCCGAGATCTCGGCGCGGCGGCAGACCACGGCAAGGATGATGATGCCGAGGCAGACGTGCAGGAGATGGAAGCCGGTCAGGAGGAAGTAGAGCGTGAAGAACGGGCTGGTTTCTAGGCCGATCCCGCGACCGATCTCTTCGGCATATTCGGTCAGCTTGATCGCGATGAAGAGGCCGCCGAGCGCCATGGCAATCAGTAGCCAGCGGCGCGATGCCCGCTTTTCACTGGCGCGCGCAGATCTGGTCGCCCTCGCCGCGGCCCAGCCGCTGGTCACCAGCACGATTGTGTTGAGGCCGGCGAGATTCGCGTTGAGCGCCGCCTGCCCCGCCGCGAACACAACGGGATGGATCGCCCGGGCAACGACGAAGGCGCCGAGGAACAGGCCGAAGGCGACGAGCTCGCTGAAGATCAGCACCCAGATCATGGGATCGCCGGGGAGATCTTCCAAGATTCCCCAGCCAGTTCCCTGTTGTTCGCAATCGGCCGCAGACATCGTCTTTCCGGATCAGGACACCGGCCAGACTTAGCTCAACCGTCCAGTTCGGAATTTGTCGCAGGACAAACTGGGAGGCCACCGGCGGAGATGTTTGCGCCGACGCAACGTCCCGCTCGCCGGAGCGCGGTACGAACAGACTCAGGGTTCGCAAAGAGCGGTGAGCAATGACATGAGCGATGCACAGATCGGGCTAATGACCGCGACACCCATCATCATCGCCTTCGCCATCGCGCTCCGGCGCATGGGCGTGCTGTCGACGGTGGCGACGGTATCGGCGGTGAGCCTCTCCGTCGCGATCGCGACGGTGCTGTTCACGACGCAGTAGCCGGGCGCTACCGATGAGGAAACGATCAGCTATCGCCGGTCGGGCGCCGTTCTCGGCAGGATGAGCTGAAACCGCGTCCCCGCGCCGGGCAGGCTCTCGAGCCGGAGCTGCCCACCCAGCCGGTCGACGACGATGCTGTGCACGATATGCAGACCGAGGCCGCTTGCGCCGTCGTGCCGGCGCGTGGTGAAGAACGGGTCGAAGGCCCGCCGTTCCACATCGGGAGCCATGCCGCAGCCGTCATCAGCAAACAGCAGCTCAACGTGGTCATCATTGACCGCACGGAGCGAGACGTTGATCGTCCCGGTCTCACCATCGGAGAACGCGTGCGTCATCGCATTGACTGCGAGGTTGGTGAGCACTTGGCCGAAAGGCCCGGGATAGCTGTCCATGGCGAGATTCGCTTCGCAGTGGAGGCTGAACGCGATGTCGCGCACCCGCAACTGCCGCTCGAACTGCGACAGAACCTGGCCGGCCAGCTCGCCTGCGTCGAAGCTGCGCCGAAGCGACTCGGTCTGGTCAGCCGCCACCTGCTTGAAGGATTGCACCCGCTCGGCGGCGCGACCGAGATTCGTGACCAGCTGCGCCGACGCATCGCTGACCAGTCCCAGAAACCCTGTCAGTGTCGAGCGCTTGAGATTACCCCGCGCGACCTCCGCCGCGAACTGCTCCGCCTTGCGCTGGAGCGTCGATGCCACCGTCAGACTGCTGCCGAGTGGCGTGTTGATCTCGTGCGCGACACCGGCAACCATGCGCCCGAGCGCCGCCAGCTTTTCCGCCTCGATCAGGGTGTCCTGGATATCGCGCAGATGGCGAAGCGCGGTCTCAGCGGCGTCCCTGGCGCTGCGAATCTCCCGCTCGGCGCGCTTGCGTTCGGTGATCTCCTCCGCCGCCACATTGACCGCGACAATCTCGCCATCCGGCATTCGCAGCGGGTGCCAATAAGTAACCCAGGAACGCTCCTCGACCTGATCGGCCCGCTGTCCCGCCACCTCGATACCGATCACGGGCTCGCCCGTCGCGACGATCGAGCGCACAATCTGCTCGACGGAATCCGCCAGGGCCGGCACGCAGTCCCTGACCGTATGTCCAAGATGGCCTTCGACGGATATGCCGCAGATCTCGGTCAGACGCTGGTTGATCAGCAAATAGCGGCAGTCCGGCGACAGACAGGCCAACCCGATCGGGGCGGTGTCGTAGATCAGCTGCAACGCCGGCAAAGTCGAGACCAGCATCAACTCCGAAGCCGGCGATGACCTCACTGTACTCGTCACTCAGGTTCCCCGTGGTCCCTTGCGTCGACCACATGAGATTAGCACGGAATTGACGATCGGTTGATCTAGATCAAGAAGACGCGCCGGCGCCTCTCGTTCCGAGGCTCTGGCGTGAATCGCCTCGTTCAAAACAGAACAAAGGCCCCGATCAATAAACCTGCAGCAAAGGAGCCTAGCCCGAGGGTGCAGACGGAAACGATGCGCAAGAGGATGCGAAGCCGGCCCTCAAATTCATCGTCTGTCATCTCGTGGATATGAGCCGCCACTGGTGCTGCCCTGCCCGTGCCCTGCTCGGCCCCCCCGGATCTAGTCCCCAAATCATGGTCATCGCGAGGCATCGGTTCCGGTCGCGATGCCGTGATCGAAATTGACGAAAATGGTAGTCGCCTGGCGGGGCGGCGCCAGAGCCTCCCCCGCGACGTGATTTTGCGCCTACCGCCGCTGGTTATACACGTCGATGCACACCGCCCCGAGCAGCACCAGGCCCTTGATCACCTGCTGATAGTCGATGCCGATGCCGAGGATGGACATGCCGTTGTTCATCACGCCCATGATCATGGCGCCGACCACGGCGCCGCCGACGCGCCCCACCCCGCCATAGGCCGAGGCGCCGCCGATGAAGCAGGCGGCGATGACGTCGAGCTCGAAGCCGAGGCCGGCCTTGGGAGTTGCGGTATTAAGGCGCGCGGCAAAGACGAGGCCGGCGAGCGCGGCCAGCACGCCCATGTTGACGAAGGTGAGGAAGGTCAGCCGCTCGGTCTTGATGCCCGACAGGCTTGCCGCCTTGGCGTTGCCGCCGACGGCATAGATCTGCCTGCCGATCACGGTGCGGCGGGTGACGAAGCCGTAGAGCGCGATCAAGGCGCTCATGATCACCAGCACGTTCGGCAGGCCGCGATAGGTCGCGATCAGGTAGGTGAAGTAGAGCACGGCGCAGGCCAGCACCACGCTCTTGCCAAGGAAGAACGCGTAAGGCTCGACCTCGATGCCGTGCGACTGCTCGCGCGCGCGGCTCTTGGCGCTGGCATAGACCAGCCCCAGCGCCAGCACCGCGCCGATCAGCATCGAGGTCGGATGCAGCGTGCCCGCTTCGGGCAGGAACTCCGGAATGAAGCCCGACGACAATTTCTGGAAGGTCGGCGGAAACGGCCCGAGCGACTGCCCCTGCAACACCGCGAGCGCAAGTCCCTTGAACACGAGCATGCCGGCCAGGGTCACGATGAAAGACGGTATCTTGAAATAGGCGACCCAATAGCCCTGCGCCGCGCCGATCGCAGCGCCGACCACGAGGCAGGCGATGAAGGCGAGCGTATAGTCGACCTTGTACGTCACCATCAGCAGGGCGGCGACCGCGCCGACGAAGCCCGCGACCGACCCCACCGAGAGGTCGATATGGCCGGTGACGATCACAAGCAGCATGCCGAGCGCCATGATGACGATGTAGCTGTTCTGGAGCACCAGATTGGTCAGGTTGAGCGGCTGGAGCAGCGTGCCGCCGGTCATGACCTGGAAGAACAGCATGATCGCGATCAACGACATGAGCATGCCGTAATTGCGCAAATTGTTCTTGATGAAGCTGCCGGTCCGGCGCTCCTCGGGCAGCGAAACCGTCTTGTCGGTCATGGCTGCAATCCTCCCATCTCCGCGGCCTCAGGCACGCCGTTTCCGTTGCTTCGTTCGTTGCGCATGATGGCGCGCATGATCTTCTCCTGCGTCGCCTCTGCCCCCTTGAACTCCCCGACGAAGGCGCCGTCGTTCATGACGCAGATGCGATCGCAGATACCGAGCAGCTCGGGCATCTCCGAGGAGATCACCACAACGCCGCGCCCGGCCTCCGCAAGCTCGTTGATGATACAGTAAATCTCGTATTTGGCACCGACATCGATGCCCCTTGTCGGCTCGTCCAGGATCAGGACCTTGGGATCGGTCATCAGCCATTTCGACAGCACCACTTTCTGCTGGTTGCCGCCGGAGAGCTGGCCGGTCTCCTGGTACACGTCGGAGCAGCGGATGCGCATGCGGCTCCGGTAGTCGCTGGCAACCTTCAGCTCGGCGATGTCGTCGATCACCCGGCCGGGTGCGACCTGGTCGAGGCTGGCGAGCGTGATGTTCTTGCGGACGTCATCGGCCAGGATCAAGCCCAGCTGCTTGCGGTCCTCGGTGACATAGGCAAGGCCGGCGTCGATCGCAGCCGCGACGCTCGGCAGCACGATCTCCCTGCCCTCGAGCCGGATCCGGCCGCTGATAGTGGTGCCCCAGGAGCGGCCGAACAGGCTCATGGCAAACTCGGTGCGGCCGGCGCCCATCAGCCCGGCAATGCCGACGACCTCGCCGCGCTTCACGCCGAAATTGACGTTCTTGATCACCTGCCGCTCGGGATGAATGGGGTGATAGACCGACCAGTTCTCGACGGTCAGGACAGGCGCGCCGATCTTCGCGCTGCGCTCGGGAAAGCGATGGGCGAGATCGCGGTTGACCATGCTGCGGATGATGCGGTCTTCCTGGATCGGCTCGCTGCGGCAGTCGATGCTGTCGACGGTGCGGCCGTCGCGCAGCACGGTGATGTGGTCGGCGACCTTGGCCACCTCGTTGAGCTTGTGCGAGATCAGGATCGAGCCGATGCCCTGCTCGCGGAAGGCCATCAGGCGTTCGAGCAGCGCGGCGCTGTCGGCCTCGTTGAGGCTCGCGGTCGGCTCGTCCAGGATCAGCATCCGCACCCGCTTGGACAGCGCCTTCGCGATCTCTACCAGCTGCTGCTTGCCGACGCCGAGGTCGGTGATCAGCGTATCCGGCGATTCCTTCAGGCCGACCTGCGCGAGCAGCTCGCGCGTGCGCCGGTAGACCTCGTCGCGATCGATGACGCCGAATTTTGACGGCGGATGCGACAGGAAGATGTTCTCCGCGATCGACATCAGCGGGATCAGCGCCAGCTCCTGGTGGATGATGATGATGCCGAGCGCCTCGGAATCGTTGATGTCGCGGAAGCGGCGCTCCTCGCCCTCGAAGACGATGGTGCCCTCGTAGCTGCCGTGCGGATAGACCCCGCTGAGCACTTTCATCAGTGTGGATTTGCCGGCACCGTTCTCGCCGACAAGCGCGTGGATCTGCCCGGCCTCGACCGAGAAGTTCACGTCACGCAGAGCCTGCACGCCTGAAAAGCTCTTGCTGACGTTGCGCATCTCCAGCATGGCGGTCATGATTTCACATCCCTCGATCGCTGCTAGTTCACCTCTCCCCGCTTGCGGGGAGAGGGAGAAGAGGCTCTCCCCGCGGGCGGGGAGAGTGGAAGGAAAGAAGCTTACTGGAACTGCGACTTCTTGTAGTAGCCGCTGTCGACCAGAGTCTTCTCCCAATTGTCCTTGTAGACCACGACCGGCTTCAAGAGATAGGACGGCACCGTCTTGGCGCCGTTCTCGTAGGTCTTGGTGTCGTTGACGGTGACCTGCTTGCCGGCGAGTGCGGCGTCGACCATGTCGGCGGTCACCTTGGCGAGGTCGCGGGTGTCCTTGAAGATGGTCGAGTACTGATCACCGCGCAGCATCGCCTTGATCGAGGGCACCTCGGCATCCTGGCCGCTGATGATCGGCATCGGCTGGCCGGCGCTGCCATAGCCCACGCCCTTCAGCGACGAGATGATGCCGATCGACAGGCCGTCATAGGGCGACAGCACCGCGTTGACCTTCTTGTTGCCGTAGTAGGCGCTGAGCAGATTGTCCATGCGCGCCTGTGCGGTGGCGCCGTCCCAGCGGAGCGTCGCGACCTTGTCCATGCCCATCTGGCCGGAGACGACGACGAGCTTGCCGCTGTCGATGTACGGCTTCAGCACGCTCATCGCGCCGTTGTAGAAGAAGTAGGCGTTGTTGTCGTCGGGCGAGCCGCCGAACAGCTCGATGTTGAATGGGCCCTTGCCGTCCTTGAGGCCGAGCCCCTGCACGAGCGATTCCGCCTGCAGCACGCCGACCTGGAAATTGTCAAAGGTCGCGTAATAGTCGACGTTCGGCGTGCCGCGGATCAGGCGGTCATAGGCGATCACGGTGATGCCTTTTGCTTTCGCCTGCTTGAGCACGTCGGACAGCGTGGTGCCGTCGATCGCGGCGATCACCAGCGCTTTCGCACCCTTGGTCACCATGTTCTCGACCTGCGAGAGCTGGTTCGGGATGTCGTCCTCGGCATATTGCAGGTCGGTGTTGTAGCCGCGCTCCTTCAGCACCTTGACCATGTTGTTGCCGTCGTCGATCCAGCGCGCCGACGATTTCGTCGGCATGGCTATGCCGACCGTCGCCTTGTCCTGGGCGGAGGCGGTGACGCCTGAGGCCATCGTCGCTGCGCCGGCCAGCGCCAGCGCGAGGAATGTCGTCTTCAGTTTCAGCATGTTTTACTCCCTTGGGTGTCAGACTGTTTCTTCGTTTCGTCGAGAACGTTGGTCGTGTGCGGCTTCGAGCCTCCTATGCGAGCGTGACGTCAGGCTCCGCGCGACCACGCGCGGATGCCTGCAACAGGAAAGTGCAGCCGGCTTGCGGATCGGCGGCGCGCGCCGCGGCGTCCATATCCTGCCAGGCCGACGTGACGAGGAGGCGCGACAGATCAGGGCCGACGAAGGCCGGGCAGCTCGACTGCCTTGCCGGCACGCGCAGCGAGCGCAGGCGCTCGCCTTGCGGAGAGTAGACATCGATCCGGCCCGCACCCCAGCAGGCGTTCCAGATCTGCCCGTCGGCGTCGCACACCGAGCCGTCGAGGCCCCCGATGCCGGTGTGGCGCAGCAGAACGTCCGGCTCGCCTCGCGGCAAGCCGGTCGCCGGATCAAGCGGAACGGCGTAGAGCACGGCGCGCGCGGTGTCGGCGAAGTAGCCGGTCGCACCATCAGGTGAAAAGCAGATCGAATTGGGAATGGTGATGCGGGGGAACAGCATCGAGATCTTGCCGCGATGGAATGCGTAGATCGCGCCTGCTCCTGCCTCCGCATTGCGGCCCATGGTGCCGATCCAGAACGTGCCGGACTGATGCACACGGGCATCGTTGGAGCGCGTCGCGGGATTGTCGGCTTCAAGCGGACAGACCAGCGTCAACGCGCCGTCGGCGAGCTTGCGGATGTAGATGCCGTCTTCGGCGACGATCAACTGGCGCTCGGCGTCGATGCGCCCGAGACCGCTCGCCATCCGGCCGAGCGCGTGGACACGAATGCTGCCGCTGCCGAGATGCGCCTCGAACAGCCGCCCCTCGCGGATATCGAACCACCAGGCCGTGTCGGTGCTCAAATCATAGGTCGGCCCCTCGCCGAGATGGCACGGATCGTCCGAGAGCACCGAGGTCGGCACCTCTTCCATCATGGCGTCCTCACTCCAAAGCGATAGACCGTGTGATGGCGGTAGACCTCGCCGGGATTGAGGCGCGGGCTCGGGAAATCCGGCCGGTTCGGCGCATCCGGCCAGATGTGCGGCTCGAGACACATGGCATCCGACTGCCGGATCAGCTTGCCGCCCTTGCCCGAGATCGTGCCGTCGAGATAGTTGCCGGAATAGACCTGAAGGCCGGGCTGATTGGTCAGGAGCTCCATGATGCGCCCCGAACGCGGCGCCTCCAGCCGGGCCGCGAAAGCAAGCTTGCCAACACGCCCGAGACAGTAGGTATGGTCGTAGCCCTTGCCGTTCCGCAATTGCTGATCGCTCTCGCGGATGCGCGCGCCGACGGCCTCGCCGTCGCGGAAGTCGAACGGCGTTCCGGCCACCGCGCGCGGCGGCTCAGGCAACGGAATGGCGGTGGGATCGATGGCGAGGAAATGCTCGGCGGCGACCGTCAGCTTGTGGTCGAGAATGGGCGTGCCTGAGGTCGCGCCTTCCAGATTGAAGAAGCTGTGATTGGTCAGGTTGACGATGGTCGGTCGGTCGGTTCGCGCCTCCATCGTCAACGACAGCTCGGCCGGGCCGGTGACGCAATAGGTCAGACGTACGTCGAGCCGGCCGGGATAATTTTCTTCGCCATGCGGACTCGAATAGGTGAGCGTGACGCCCGGCTCCGCGCCGTCGTCGATGGCGGCGATCTCCCAGAGCTTGCGATCGAACCCGTCGAGGCCGCCATGCAGCGCATTCGGACCGTTGTTGACCGGAAGCTGCACCGTTTCGCCGTCCAGCGAAAATCGTCCGCTGGCAATGCGGTTGGCGTAGCGGCCGACGGTGGCACCGAAGAACTTTCGTTCGGCGAGATAACCGGCGAACGCGTCATGGCCGAGCACGACGTCGTCGTAACCGCCTTTGGCGTCCGGCGCGATGAGCGCCTGGATCACCGCGCCATGGGTGATGATGCGGGCTTCGAACCCGCCCTCCCCGCGCAGCGCGATGCGCTCGACGTTGCGACCGTCCGGCAGCGTTCCGAAGATGTCTTTTGTTATTTTTGAGCCAGCCATGTTCAGTCCACAAACGGTTCGACGATGTTGCGCTTGCCGAGCAGGAAGGCATCGGCAACGAGACGCAGCGGCGCCAGGTCGACGTCGCGCGCGCCGGTCGCGGTGAGCTTGACGAAGCGCCCGTACAGCTCGCGATATTCCTGATCGGGCGCCTCGGCAACGGTCTCGCCGTCGATCGCCATGCGCCGGCCGCCACCCGACAACGTCATTCGGCCCTGGTCCGTCTCGACGAGAATATCCCAACTCTGCGGTCCGGTCTGGCGGAAATCGAATTCGGCGGTCACAGGCAGGCCGCCAATGTCGGTCAGCGTCAGGTTCGCGGCGATCGGGGCCTGGCAATTGGCTGGAAAGGCCAGCTCGGCCGCGGTGACGAACACCGGCCGGGGCAGAATACGGGTCAGGATCGAGAGCGCGTTGATGCCGGGATCGAACACGCCGAGCCCGCCCGGCTCCCAGATCCAGCCCTGCCCGGGATGCCAGACGCGAACGTCTTCCTTCCAGTTGATGTGCACAGACTTGATCCGCCGCGTGAGAAGCCACGCGCGCGCCGGCTCGACCGCGGGCGCATAGCGCGAATGCCAGGTCGCAAACAGCGTTCGCTTGGCTTCCTCCGCCATCGCGATCAGCGGGTCGAGCTCGGCGACGCCGGTGCCGGGCGGCTTCTCCAGCATCACGTGCTTGCCGGCAGCGAGCGCCGCGGCGGCCTGGGCGCGCCGTACCTGCGGCGGCGTGCAGAGCGAGACGGCATCGATCGGCGGTCCCTTTTCCAGCAGTTCCTCGATGGTCGCAAAATGCGGCACGCCCGGCAGCGATGCGTTGCGGCTCGCGACGGCCGCGAGCGTCGCGCCCGCCGTCGCAGCAATCGCACCGACATGCTGGTCGCGCGCGATCTTGCCGAAGCCGACGATGGCAATGCGAAGTTCGGTCACGCTTTTTCTCCAATATCCGCGGACGGCAGCGCCTCGGCCTCGTGGCGGCGCATACCGTTGTGAATGACATAAACCATCGCTTCCGAGGCGGTCTGGGCGTCGCCGGCGGCGATGCCATCGACGATCTTCTGGTGCCAGAGCAGCACGGTGTCACGGTCCTCCGGCTCGACCGGTGCACTGAGCAGGAAGGAGGCGCGCAGGGCGGCCTCGATGACGTGGCCGATCGAGCGCATGAACAGATTGCCCGACGCGCGCGCCACCGCAACATGGAGCGCGAGGTCGGCGTCGGCAAAGCCGACGGAATCGGAAGCCTCAAACCGCATGCGGTCCATGCAACGACGGAGCTCGGCGAGGTCGTCCTCGGACCGCTGCGCCGCAGCCAGCATGGCCGCGCGCGGCTCGACCGCGAGGCGAATCTCGGCGAGGTCGTTGAGGAAGCGCTTGTCGATGCCGGCGTCCAGATGCCAGGCCAGCACGTCGGCGTCGAACATGTTCCAGGCGGCGCGCTCGCGCACGACCGTGCCGACGCGGGCCTTGGTGGTGAGCAGGCCCTTGGCGACCAAGGTCTTCACGCTCTCGCGCAGCACCGGTCGCGACACGCCGAACATCGCAATCATCTCGGCATCACCAGGCAGGCGCGTTCCCTCGGCGTAGCGGCCGGCGATGATGTCGACGCCGATCGAGCGGGCCACTTCCGCATGGTTGGAGTGAGCCCGGCGCGTCGGGATGACGACGATGCGCGACGTCATGTGGCTGCTCCTGCGCGCTTCGCCGCCGGCCGCCGCGCGAGCGCGACCAGCCCCTGCTGCAAGGCGATGAAGGCAAACAGTAGCACGCCGGTCGCGATCTTGGTCCACCAGCTCGACAGCGTTCCGTCGAAATTGATGTAGGTCTGGATCAGGCCCTGGATCAGCACACCGAGGAAGGTGCCGATCACCGAGCCCTGCCCGCCCGTGAGCAGCGTGCCGCCGATCACGACGGCCGCGATGGTGTCGAGCTCGACGCCGACCGCGGAGAGCGAGTAGCCGGCGCTCGTGTAGAAGGAGAACACGATGCCGGCGATGCCCGCGAGCAGGCTCGACAGCATGTAGATCCTCACCGTCATCTTGCCGACGGCAACGCCCATCAGGCTCGCGGTCGCCCGGCTGCCGCCGAGCGCGTAGACATTGGCGCCGAACCGGGTGAGATGCAGCAGCAAGGCGCCGCCGATCACGATCACGAGCATGATGATGGCAATCGCCGTC
The DNA here is from genome assembly GCF_040547935.1 of Bradyrhizobium sp. LA6.8. NCBI lineage: Bacteria > Pseudomonadati > Pseudomonadota > Alphaproteobacteria > Hyphomicrobiales > Nitrobacteraceae > Bradyrhizobium > Bradyrhizobium sp. LA6.8. Next base: position 361,889 of record NZ_JBEPQQ010000001.1, on the reverse strand, counting down.
AATCGCCCTCCGCCGGGCATCCGCAGCGCGAAGTCCGACACGGTGGAATAGACCGGCGCGGTGATCGGCACCGATTCCGTCGAGAGCAGGAAGCTCGCGCCGCGGGCCAGGAACATCCCCGCCAGCGTCACGATGAACGGCGGCAGGTCGAAGACATGGATCACCGCGCCCATCGCCGCTCCGAAGGCCGCCGAGAGCGCGAGGATCGCGACGAAGGCAAGCAGCGGCGGCACGCCCCAGCGCTCGATCGCAAGCGCCACGAACACCGTGGTGAAACCGATCACCGAGCCGACCGAGAGGTCGATGCCGCCGGAGATGATGACGAAGGTCATGCCGGTCGCGACGATGCCGAGAAAGGCGTTGTCGGTGAGGAGATTGCCGACTACGCGGGTCGAGGCGATGTTGGGGAATTGCACGGCGCAGAGCGCAAAGCCGGCAACCAGCACGATGGCGGTGATGAGGACGGGCGGCAGGCCTTTCATGCTTTGGACCTCCGCAGCCGCGCGGCGATCCCGGCAATCCCCGAAAATTTCGACGATTGCAGCAGCAGCACCGTCATCACCACCACCGCTTTGACCAGCAAATTGAACTCCGGCGGGTAGCCCGACAGCAGAATGCCGGTGTTCATGGTCTGGATGATCAACGCACCGAGCACGGCCAGCACGAGGCTGAAACGGCCGCCGAACAGGGAGGTGCCGCCGATCACCACCGCGAGGATGGCGTCGAGCTCGAGCCAGAGGCCGGCATTGTTGGCATCCGCGCCCATGATGTCGGCCGCCGCGATCACGCCGGCGAGCGCGGCGCAGACGCCGCACCAGACGTAGACAGCCAGGATCATCGCACGCGTGCCGACGCCGGCAAGCTCGCTCGCCCGCGCGTTGCCGCCGGTCGCCTCGATCAGCAGTCCGAGCGCCGAACCGCGCACCACCGCGCCGGTGAGAATCAGCATGCCCAGGGCGATCACGACCGGCATCGGCACGCCGAGCACCGCGCCATTGCCAAGCCAGACCAGATCCGGCGAGGAGAAGGTCACGATACGCCCCTCGGTAATGAGCTGCGCGATGCCGCGTCCTGCCACCATCAGGATCAGCGTCGCCACGATCGGCTGCATGCCGAGCACCGCGACGAGAAATCCGTTCCACAATCCGCAGATCAGGCCAGCGCCGAGCGCGGCCGCGAGGACCACGGCCAGACTGTGCGTGTCGGCAAGGCTCGCCGCGATCGCGCCCGAGATGGCCATGACCGCACCGACCGACAGATCGATGCCGCGCGTCGCGATCACCAGCACCATGCCGAGCGAGAGCAGCGCCACCGGCGTGCCGCGGTTGAGTACGTCGATCAGGCTGCCGAACAGCCGGCCGTCCTGGAGGCGCAGATCGAAGAATTGCGGTGACACGATGCGATCGACCGCCAGGATGACGATCAACGCGAGGATCTGGGCAAGTCCGCGGCGCGGCAACAGCGCTGTCATGCCCGGCCCTCATGCGCGCCATCGGCGGCGATGGCCGCGAGAATGTTGCCGACGTCGATCGCCTCGCCCGCGAGCACCTCGACATGGGCGCGGTCGCGCAGCACGACCACGCGGTCGGAATAGGTCACGATCTCATCCAGCTCGGAGGAGATCACGAGCAGCGCCAGTCCGTCGTCGCAGAGCTCGCGGATCAGGCGGATGATCTCGGCATGCGCGCCGACGTCGATGCCGCGGGTCGGCTCGTCCAGCACCAGGAGGCGCGGCGAGGTCGCGAGCCAGCGCGCCAGCAGCACCTTCTGCTGATTGCCGCCGGACAGCAGCCCCACGGCGCGCTCCGGATCGGGCGGGCGGATGTCGAGCATCTTGACGTAGCGGCTTGCGATCTCGTCCTGCTCGCGGCGCGACAGCGGCCGGTGCAGGCCGCGCTTGGCCTGGAGCGCGAGCACGATGTTCTCGCGCACGGTGAGTTCGGCGACGATGCCGTCGGTCTTGCGTTCCTCCGGGCAATAGCCAAAACCGTGGCGCACGCCGTCGCGTGGCGATTGCAGCCGCACGGGCGCCCCCTCCACCCTCGCCTGCCCCCCATCGGCGCGCTCGGCACCGAACACCAACCGCGCCGTCTCGGTCCGGCCCGAGCCGAGCAGGCCGGCGAGACCCACGACCTCGCCATGGCGCAGCTCGAGATTGAACGGCGCGACATAGCCGGCCTTGCCGTAGTTCTCGAAACTCGCGCAGACCTCGCGCGCCTGATGCTCTCCCGCCGACGCGCGGGCGCTAGTGGTCTCGGCCAGCTCGCGGCCGAGCATCATCCGGATCAACTCGAGCCGCGGCAACGATGCGGTCTCGCGCTCACCGACCAGGCGGCCGTTGCGCAACACCGTGATGCGGTCGGAGATCTCGTAGACCTGATCGAGGAAGTGACTGACGAATACGATGCCGATGCCGCGCTTGGCGAGCTGACGCATGATGCCAAAGAGAATCTCGACCTCGTGACGGTCGAGGCTCGCGGTGGGCTCGTCCAGGATCAGCACGCGCGCGGAGAGATCGACGGCCCGCGCAATCGCGGTGACGTGCTGGATGGCGACGGAATAGCTACCGAGCGGCGCGGCGACGTCGATATCGAGGCCGAAGTCCGTGAGAAGCGCCTTGGCGCGGCGCCGCATCTCGCCTTCACGTACGATGCCGAAGCGCATCGGCTGCCGGTCGAGGAACAGGTTCTGCGCGACCGAGAGATTCGGCAGCAGATTGACCTCCTGGTAGACGGTGGCGATACCGGCCTCGAGCGCGGCCTTGGCCGAGCGCGGCGCGACCTCCTCGCCGCCGAGCCGGACGATGCCGGCATCGCGGGGGAATACGCCGGTGATCACCTTGATCATCGTGGATTTGCCGGCGCCGTTCTCACCGAGCAACGCATGAATCTCGCCGGCACGAAGCGTGAAGTCGACCTCCTGCAACGCACGCACAGCACCGAAGCTTTTGCTGATCCCGCGCACCTCCAGCAGGGAAGGAGCAGGATCGGGGCTGTTCTCCATAACGACGTCACTCCCACCGGCGTCCGCTTATGCTGCGGACACCCAGCCTATTCGTTCGCGCAGCGGTTTCGAAGGGGGCTGCCGGACCACAACGCGCGGTCCGGCGCGGCACCCCGCCTCAGTAACCGAGGCCCTTCTTGCTGTCGTAGATCTTCTGCGGATCGTCAGCCGCTGTATAGAGCTTGGAGTCGGTCTGGATCCACTTGGGCGGCACCGTGCCCTTGTCCTTGAAGGCCGCGATGGCATCCAGCGCGGGGCCGGCCATGTTCGGGGTCAGCTCGACGGTGGCGTTGGCTTCGCCGGCGGCCATGGCCTTGAAGATGTCGGGGACCGCATCGATCGAGACGGTGAGGATCTCCTTGCCCGGCTTGAGGCCGGCTTCCTTCATCGCCTGGATCGCGCCGACCATCATGTCGTCATTGTGCGCGTAGACGGCGCAGATCGACTTGCCGCCGCCTTCGGCCTTGATGAAGCTCTCCATCACCTCCTTGCCCTTGGCGCGGGTGAAGTCGCCGGTCTGGCTGCGCACCACCTTGAGGTTCGCATGCTTGGCGATGGCGGTGTCGAAGCCCTTCTTGCGGTTGGCGGCGACGCTGGCGCCGACCGTGCCCTGCAATTCGACGACGTTGCAGGCCTTGCCGCCAACGGTCTTGGCCAACCAGTCGCCGGCAACCGCGCCTTCATGCACGCTGTCGGAGGTCACGGCGGTGAGATAGAGCTCCTTGCCGGAGGGATCGATGTCGCGGTCGAGCAGCACGACCGGAATCTTGGCCTCCTTGGCTTCCTTCAGCACCGAGTCCCAGCCGGTCGAGACCACAGGTGCAAGGAAGATCGCATCGACGTTCTGCGCGATGAAGGAGCGGATCGCCTTGATCTGGTTCTCCTGCTTCTGCTGCGCGTCGGCGATCTTGAGATTGACCTTTCGCTTGGCAGCCTCCTGCTTGGAGACCGACGTCTCGGCCGCGCGCCAGCCGGATTCCGATCCGATCTGCGAGAAGCCGATGGTGAGCTCGGCGGCGCTGGCCGGCAGCGCGAGCAGCAACGCGGCCGTGGCGCTGGCCGCAAAGAGGGCTTTGAGGGTCATCAGGCGTATCTCCCAAGAAGTCATCTTGTGTTATCTCGAGCGCCGATCGGTAGCATGGCACCCGCAGGCCGGCCTTTGAGGCGGCGGGAGGGACTATTTCACGGAAGATGAGTTCCGACTAGTCATATTATTTGACTATTCGCGCGAAACTTCGATTTGGCGGGATGGACGGTTCAATGACACGCCCAGCGCGATTTTGTTCCGTGGATGCAACGGGGAGATGAAGGAATATGTGCGGCCCGCAATCTCTCCTCCGCGTCATTGCGAGCGCAGCGAAGCAATCCAGAAACTGTCCACGCAGGGACTCTGGATTGCTTCGCTACGCTCGCAATGACGGTGTGGATAGAGTTCGGCGTAGGTCGACCAAATCGACTCGCGGAGAGTCCGCGTCACCCGGATTGCATCTTCGATGCAATCCGGCTCTCCCCGCGTGCGGGGAGAGGCGAAGGGTAGCGGAGCTAAATCAGCTTCCGTTGCGCGAGGTTCTTCATCAGCGCGCCGATTCCAAACGTCCAGGGCTCGCACTCGTCGCTGGTGCGCATGCGGTTGATGAGCTTGCCGAGCTGTGGTGCTGCGATCGTGACGATGTCGTCGCGCTTGTGGGTGAACCCCTGCCCCGGCGCATCGCGATCCTTGACGGGTGCGAACATCGTGCCGAGGAACAGCACGAAGCCATCGGGATATTGATGCACCTTGCCGATCGTCTGCTCGACGAGGTCCGTGGGATCGCGACTGATCATGCTGATCGAGGAATGGCCGTCGAGAACGAAACCGTCCGCGCCCTTCACGTTCAGGCTGATGTCGAGCTTGCGGGCGTCGTCGAGTGTGAAGGTGTCGTCGAACAGGCGCAGCAGCGGCCCGATCGCGCAGGAGGCGTTGTTGTCCTTGGCCTTCGACAACAGCAGCGCTGAACGCCCCTCGAAGTCGCGCAGATTGACGTCGTTGCCGAGCGCGCCGCCGACGATCTTGCCGCGGCTCGAGACGAACAGCACGAGCTCGGGCTCGGGATTGTTCCAGGTCGACTTCGGATGCAGGCCGGCATCCATGCCGGTGCCGACTGACGACAGCGTCGGCGCCTTGGTGAAGACCTCGGCATCCGGACCGATACCGACTTCGAGATATTGGCTCCAGGCGTTCTGATCGATCAGCACCTGCTTCAAATGCATCGCCTGGTCGGAGCCCGGCTTGAGCTTTGACAGATCGTCGCCGATCAGCCGCGTCACTTCTTTCCGGATCGCTTCGGCCGAGGCCGGATTGCCCTTGGCCCGCTCTTCGATGACGCGCTCCAGCATCGAGATGGCAAAGGTGACGCCGGCGGCCTTCAGGGTCTGGAGATCGAGGGGCGCAAGCAGCCACGGCTTTTTCGGATCGCGCCCATCCGGCGCCGTGTTGGCCACGATCGCTTCGAGATCGCCGATGCGCTCGCCCTTGACCGCGGCGAGCGCCTTGGCCGGATTGTCTTCCTCGCAGAGCGCGCTGACGGTCGGAAACCGGGCGGTGACGTCGAAGACGCCGTCTCCATGGACGGCGACAACGGCCGGACCGTTCGCCTGCGGCAGCAAGACGCGGCCGACCAGCGTCCCCTTCGTTCCGTCCTCGGGGAGAAGATCTCTAACAGACAGTGTCGTCATGGCCGCGTCCTCGCTCTTTCTCGGATCGGCCACGCTGAAATAGCAGCCGATCCCATTGGCGAAGACCAATAAACGTCTGGCAGGGGAAGTCCAGACCGGCAGCGAAGAGCCGCTATGCCCCTGCCCGGGCCTTCATGCGCCTGCTCGCGCTTTGCGCGCCGCGATCTGCTGGAGCGCCCAGCGCGCGTTCTTGCGGACGTCAGGGTCGGCATCGTCGGCAATGACGGCCAGGAACGCCTCGCCGTCGGGATGGGCGATCTCGCCGAGCGCCGCCGCCGCCTCCTTCCGCAAATTGGCCTGGTCGTGGTTGATGCAATTGCCGATCGGGCGTACCGCGCGCTCGATCTTCATCTTGCCGAGGCTGCGGATCGCCTTCAGCCGCACCTGCCAGAATTCATCGGCGAGCGAGCCGACAAGCTGATCGGCCGCGAGCGAGCCGTTGACGTTGAGGCCCAGCGTTTCCGCGGCCATCTCGCGCACCATCCAGTCCGAGTCCTTCAGCCCGCGTGTGATCGTCTCGGCCGCGGGCTTCAGCTGCGAGAACGCCAGCGCGCTCACCGCGGCGCGCCGCACATGCGCATCGGGATCGTTGATCAGCGCGGTCAGCGCGGGAATGGATTCCTCCAGCTTGAGGAAGCCGATCACGCCGATCGCCTGCACGCGAACGGCGGCATCCTGATCCAGGAGCGCTTCCAGCGCCGGCTTCAGCGTGTCCTTGCAGCGCAGCTCCTTCAACGCGCGCAGCGCGCCCATGCGGACGAAGGCGTGGGCGTGCTTGACCAGCGGCAGGATGATCTCGGCGCAGGCCGGATCCTTGAACTCGGCCATGCTGTCGGCCGCGGCCGCCGCCACGATTCGTTCGGGATCGACCAGCAGCTTGACCAGCCCACTCGCGGCTTCCGGCCCGTCGAATTCGCCGAGCGCCATCGCCACCTGCTGGCGCACGCCGGCGTCGGGATCGGCGACCATGTTGGCGAGATGCGCAACCGCCGCGGGATCGCCGGAATGCCCGAGCGCGATGATGGCGACGCGGCGCTCGGCGGGATCGGCGGCCTGAAGCCGCTCATCGGCGTCTTCGAGGTCGTCATAGGACTCGAACGGGCTCGACATGATCACCTCAACAGATAGGGAATGTTGACGGTGACGGCGCCGGTCGGGCAATCGGCCTCGCAAGGCATGCAGTACCAGCACTCGTCATAGGCCATGTAGGCCTTGCCGGTCATGTCGCTGATGCGGAGCACATCGAGCGGACAGACGTCGACGCATACGGTGCAGCCCTTGTCGGCGATGCATTTGGCGTCGTCGACGACCACCGGAACCGATGTCTGATAGGACGCGAGAGGCATTTTATGTCTCCTGTTGCGATGTTGCGGTGGATCAGGCGGAGGCGCGGATGCGCTGCTTGTCGTAGAGGTCCTTCTCGTCGTCGGCGATCGGCACGACATAGGGCTCCACGGCGCGCTTCTCGCTGGTCATCTTGCCGTTCTGCTTGGAGAGCAGCGTGTGGCAGAACCAGTTCTCGTTGTCCTTCTCCGGGAAATCCGTGCGCCAGTGATAGAGGCCCCAGCGGCTCTCCTCGCGGTACAACGAGGCGTGCACCGCCATGTCGGCGCAGTCCATGATCGACTGCACTTCGAGCGCACGAAGCAGCTCGTGCGCATTGCGCGCGATCATGTGCTCCTGCATGTCCTCCCGCGTCTCGGCGAGGCGGCGCATGCCGAGCTCGTATTTGCGGGTGACCTTCGGCGGCTGGAGATAGTCGTTGACGAGGCGGCGGGTCTTGTACTCGACCTGGTTCGGCGGAATGCCGTCCTCGCGTTTAGTCGGCGCCAGCACGCGGTCGCGCTCCAGCGCGACATCGGCGGCATCGAACTCCGCAAAGTCGTGGTTCTCGGCGAACTCCATGGCATCGATACCGGCGACCGAACCGTTGGTGAAGGCGCCGAGCATGTAATTATGCGGCACGCTGGCCATATCGCCGGCGGCATAGAGGCCGGGCACCGTCGTGCGGGCATTGTCGTCGACGAACACACCGGAGGCGCTGTGGCCGGAGCAGAACCCGATCTCGGAGATGTGCATCTCGATCGACTCGCTGCGATAATCGACGCCGCGCCCCTGCTGGAACAGGCCGCGCGTCGGACGCTCGACCTTGTGCAGCGTGGATTCGATCTCCGAGATGGTGTCGGGATGGAGATGCTTGAGCTGGAGGAACACCGGGCCCTTGCCTGACAGCAACTCGTTGTAGAATTCCAGCATCATCTGGCCGGACCAGTAGTCGCACTCGATGAAGCGTGATCCCTCGTTGTTGGCGGTGAAGGCGCCGAAGGGACCGGCGACATAGGCGCAGGCCGGGCCGTTATAATCCTTGATCAGCGGATTGATCTGGTAGCATTCGAGGTTCGCGAGCGCGGCGCCGGCGTGATAGGCCATGGCATAGCCGTCGCCGGAATTGGCGGCGTTCTCGTAGGTGCCGAACATGTAGCCGGAGGTCGGCAGGCCGAGGCGGCCGGCGGCGCCCATGCAGAGGATCACGGCCTTGGCCTTGATCACCAGGATCTCGGCAGTGCGGGTATTGACGGAGATCGCACCGGCGATGCGGCCGTCGCTGGACTTCAGCAGCCGCGTCGCCATGTAGCGGTTGGAGATCAGGATGCGGGCGCGGCGGAGCTGGCGGTACAGCGCTTTCTTCACGGTCTCGCCGTTCGGCATCGGCAGAACATAGGTGCCGATGTGATGCACCTTCTTGACGGCGTAATCGCCGTTCTCGTTCTTCAGGAAGCGGATGCCGAAGCTGTCGAGCTCTTCGATGATCTTGTAGCAATTTTGCGCGTATTTGTAGACCGCCTTCTGATCGACGATGCCGTCGTTCGCAATGGTGATTTCCTTGGTGTACTGCTCCGGCGTGGCGTAGCCGGGGATGACGGCGTTGTTGAGCCCGTCCATGCCCATCGAGATCGCGCCGGAGCGCTTGACGTTGGCCTTTTCGAGCAGGACGACATTGGCCTTCGGGTTCTTCAGCTTCGCCTTCAGCGCCGCCATCGGGCCGGCCGTGCCGCCGCCGATGACGAGCACGTCGCAGGAAACCTCCGAAAGTCCGTCGACGATCTCATCTAGTGCCATCACTTGCTCCTGGTTCGCCGGTCCGGCGCCTTTGCATCAGATTTGTTCAGGTGGTTGTCCGGCGATAGCAATTAGTTGTCGCCGGGACGCGATTTGCGCCTCAGCGCTCGACGAAGGCCTTTTCAATGACGAAATGGCCGGGCTGGCTGTGGTTACCCTCGACAAAGCCGCGCGCGGCAAACATCGCGGGGAGTTCCTCGAGCATCGCCGGGCTGCCGCACAGCATGATGCGGTCGGTCTCGATATCGAGACCGGATTGGCCGATGTCGTCGAACAGCTGATTGGAGGCGATCAGGTCGGTGATGCGGCCGCGGTTTTTGAACGGCTCGCGGGTGACGGTCGGGTAGTAGACGAGCTTGTCGCGGATCAGGGGGCCGAAGAATTCGTGATTGCGCAGGTCGTCGACGAGGTGCTCACCATAGGCGAGCTCCGAAACCTGGCGGCAGCCATGGGCGAGCACGATGGTCTCGTAATTCTCATAGACGTCGGGGTCCTTGATCAGGCTGGCGAAGGGCGCGAGGCCCGTGCCGGTCGAGAGCAGCAGCAGGCGCTTTCCAGGGATGAGGTTGCCGGTGATCAGCGTGCCCGTCGCCTTGCGGCCGACCAGGATGATGTCGCCCTCCCGGATCTTCTGGAGGCGCGAGGTCAGCGGGCCGTCCTGCACCTTGATCGAAAAAAATTCGAGCGCCTCCTCGTGATTGGCGCTCGCCATGCTGTAGGCCCGCATCAACGGCTTGCCCTCGACTTCGAGCCCGATCATCGCGAACTGGCCGTTCAGGAAACGGAAGCCCGGATCGCGCGTCGCCGTGAAGCTGAACAGGCTATCGGTCCAGTGCCGGACCGACAAAACCGTTTCCTTCTGAAATGCGCTCATGCTCTCTCCTCAGCCGTCGTTGGCGCACAAGGTTTCGGAGAGAGCAGAGCCCGGCAATTCGGAAGTGAAATTCCCGGTCGATTAGTTTCACATTTTGTGGGCGGTGACTGAAGAGGAGGCCGACGGCCACGCGTTCGCGCTGGCAATTAGTTGCTATTCGTGCGCGCCCGCGCCGACATAGAAGGAAGCTGGAGGTTCGTCATGACCATGACCTTGGTGGCGCCGACTGTGGCGGCCTATGAAGCCAGCGCCGATCTCGCGACGCTCGTCGTGCGCACCACGCAGGACGATGTGGTCGGGATCGGTGCCGAGCAGCTCCGTCTCTCCTGCAAATGCGCCCACTGCACCCGCGCCCGCTTCGACGATCGCTTCCCTGAACGCTTTCCCGGCATCGCCATCACCGAGATCGGCGATCTCGGCTATGGGCTGAACATTTCGTTTTCGGATGGGCATAATCGGGGGATTTATCCCAAGCCGTATCTGCTGAGTTTGGCGGGGCGGTAGACGAAGATGCCTTCGAGTGGGGCCACGGATCGTCCCACCAACTCCGCCGTCATTCCCCGCGAAAGCGGGGAATCCAGTACGCCGCGCCCCCTCCGTATCCCATTGACGTCTCTGGAATACTGGGTCGCCCGCCCCAGTGCGCACAAGGCGGGTGATGACACCGGTGTGAGTGGCCCCCCATCTGGCACGGACATTGCTCCTCTTTAGAACGATTTGAACGTTCCGGAGGCAAACGATGTTGCAGGCGGCCAATGTGGTTCGCGGGACGGTTCCCGCAACGGTCCGGCCTGCCGGAGGCTCCTCGCTGCTGCTGACCGAGAACCAGCAATGGATCGGCGGACCGCCACCGCTGATGGACAAGCTGTCACCGCGCGAGCGAGATCTGGTGCTGAAGCAGGGCCGGCGAAAGGTGCTCAACCGCGGCCAAACGCTGTTCAGCCAGGGCGGCAAGCATGACGGCATCTGGCTGATCGAGAGCGGCCGCATCCGCGTGTTCTACACTTCGCCGCTCGGACGCGAGATCACGCTGGCCTATTGGCACGTCGGCAATTTCGTCGGCGGGCCCGAAGTGTTCGAGGGCACCGTGCATCAATGGTCCGGCGTCGCATCCAGCAATTGCAGCGTCGTGCACCTGCCCGGAAAGGAGCTGCGGTCGCTTGCCGTGGAGATCCCGAACCTCGCCATCGGCCTCATTGAAGGCCTCACCTTCAAGGGCAAATGCTATTCGGCGCTGGCGCAGATGCTGGGAACGCGCTCGATCACCCAGCGCCTCGCGCATCTTCTGCTGCATCTGGTCGAACTCTACGGCGTAGAGGATGCCGACGGCCGGGTGATCGCGGCGGCCTTCACCCATGCCGACATCGCCCACATGGTCGGCGCGACCAGGCAATGGGTCACGATCAGCCTGAAACGGATGCAGGAGAAGGGAATCGTCGTCACCAAGCGCTCGCAGATCGTGGTGTGCCGGGCCGACGCTCTCGAGGAGATGCGCGGCCAGAGCGGCGACTAGGGTCGATGCACAGGCAGGTGGCTTTATAGTGCAGGACTGCCCAAGGAGTATGCAATCAGCTTTTCCCGGCAACTAATCGACTGCGGCGGTCACTCCGGATTTGCCCTGCCCGCGGCCTCACCCAATCATGGCAACCACAGCACATCCAACCGAATGAGGATGAGAATGGTCCGCCATCTTCCCACGCTCTCGATCGCGATGTCGGTGACCTCGCTGGCGCTACTCCTGGCGCAGCCGGCCTTGGCGGAAACCGTCACGCTCGGCATTGGAACGCAGGACACCACGACCAACACGGTGACCGCCGGCGTCGTCATCCGGCAGCTGCATCTCCTCGAGAAATATCTGCCGAAGGACGGCAAATACGCCAACATCAAGTTCGAGCTGGAGTGGCAGAATTTCACCTCAGGCCCGCCCGTCACCAACGCGATGATGGCGAACAAGCTCCAGATCGGCATGATGGGCGACTATCCGCTGATCGTGAACGGCTTCACCTTCGAGAGCAATCCGGAGAGCAAGAGCCGCCTGATCGGCGTGGCCGCCTACAGCCTGTCCGGCTCCGGCAACGGGCTCGTCGTCCACAAGGACTCGCCCTATTACGATCTCGCCGATCTCAAGGGCAAGCTCGTCAGCGTGCCGTTCGGCTCGGCCGCGCACGGCATGGTGCTGAAGGCGATGCAGGACCGCGGTTACGCCTCCGATTTCTTCCAGCTCGTCAGCCAGAGCCCGGAGGTCGGCTCGACCAATCTCCAGGAGAAGAAGATCGACGCCCATGCCGACTTCGTCCCCTTCGCCGAGCTGCTGCCGTTCCGCGGCTTCGCACGCAAGATTTTTGACGGCGTCGAGACCAATCTGCCGACCTTCCACGGCATCGTAGTCCGCACCGATTTCGCCGAGAAATACCCTGAAGTCGTCGTTGCCTACTTCAAGGCGCTGATCGCCGCCAACCAGTGGCTGCGCGACGATCCCAAGCTCGCCGCGGAAAAGATCCAGGAGTGGACCGGCATCAACAAGGAAGTCGTCTATATCTTCCTCGGTCCTAGCGGCAACATGACCACCGATCCCACAGTGAAGCCGGCGCTGATCGACGCGGCCGCGACCGACGTCAAGGTGCTGCAGAATCTCGGCCGTATGAAGGAGTTCGATCCGAAGAAGTGGGTGGATGATTCTTACATCCGCAAGGCCTATGCCGAGATGAAACTCGACTATGACGCGCAGCTTGCGAGCACCAGGAATTACGAGATCACGGGCGAAGACTCGTTCTGCAAGAAGCCGATCACCGACCCGCGCAAGGCCGGCGAGGTCTGGGTCGACGATGCCGGTATCCTGCCGTTTGCGTCCGCAGCGTGCACGTTAGGGGCCTATGCCGACTACAAGGCCAAGGGCAAGAAGATCAATGTCGCCTACATCTTCGACACCACCCGTGGAATCAAGCTGTTCGCCGACCAGGCCTTCTTCGCGGTCGGCAACGGCGAGGTCGCGCCGTTCCTGCTGAAGAAGGACGCGGAAGGCTATGCCGCCAAGATCAATGGCAAGGTGCTCGGCTTCGAAGACGCGGTGAAGGCGGCGGTCGGCGGAGGCAAGACGTGAGCAGTCCCGCCCTCGCCAGACATCCCGAGGACAGCATGCCGGCAGCAACTGCAATCGCCGAGGCGGGCCCCGTGCCCGCCCCTTCCCCGCCCGCGACACCGCCTTCCTTCGGCACGCTCGCGCTGCGCTGGTACCGGCTCAATCGAGCGGGGCTACGCGCGACGGCGATCGGCATCATATCGCTGCTCGCCTTCCTGCTGGTCTGGCACCTGCTCACGACCTATCGCGTCGTGTTCTTCGTGCGCTTCACCAACGTGCCCTCGCCGCTCGCGGTTTATGCGAGCTTTACCAAGGCGATCCACGACCCCAAATTCCTGCTGCACATCCTCCTGAGCTGCCGGCGCATCCTTTTCGGCTTCTCGCTCGCGGCGGTGGTCGGCGTGCCGCTCGGCCTGATCATGGGCCGCTTCAAGCTGGTGCATGAGATCATCTTCCCCGTGGCCGAGGTGCTGCGGCCGATCCCGGCAATCGCGTGGGTGCCGATGGCGATCATGCTTTGGCCGACCAACGAGCAGAGCATCGTCTTCATCACCTTCCTCGGTGCGTTCTTCCCGATCCTGGTCAACACGCTGCATGGCATGTCGCTGGTCGATCCAGTGCTGGTGCGCGCCGCGCAATGTCTCGGCGCGCGAGAACGGTCGATCTTCCGCGAGGTGTATTTTCCAGCTTCGATGCCGCACATCTTCACCGGCCTCACCGTGGGTATGGGCGTGGCCTGGGTGTCGCTGATCGCCGCCGAGATGATCTCGGGTCAATACGGCATCGGCTACTTCACCTGGGAGGCCTATTCCCTTGTCCAATATGCCGACATCGCGCTCGGCATGATCGCGATCGGCGTGCTTGGCCTTGGATCGAGCCTGCTTATCAGGGGCGCCGGGCAGTTGGTGATGCCGTGGAGGCTAAAATGAACGAAATCCTGACCAAAGCACCGCAGGGCCATATCGAAGTCAGGAATTTCTCCCTCAGCTATGAGAGCATCGAGGGACCGGTTCAGGCCGTCACCGATACGCAGATTCATGTGAAGCCCGGCGAGTTCGTCTCGATCGTCGGCCCCTCCGGTTGCGGAAAGTCGACGCTGCTCAACGCAGTCGCGGGTTTCCTCAAGCCAACCACCGGTGTAGTCACCGTCGACGGCGAGCGGGTCAACGGCCCCAGCGCCGAGCGCGGCATGGTGTTTCAGCAATATTCGCTGTTTCCGTGGAAGACGGTGCGGGAGAACGTCGAGTTCGGCCTGAAGATGCGCGGCATGGCGCGCTCCCAGCGCGAGCGCGCGGCGCGCACGCTGCTCGGGCTCGCGGGGCTCGAGGCCTTCGAAAAACATTATCCGGAAAAACTCTCCGGCGGCATGAAGCAGCGCGTCGGCATCGTCCGCGCGCTCGCGACGGGACCGAAGGTGCTGCTGCTCGACGAGCCGTTCGGCGCGCTCGACGCGCAGACGCGCGTCATCATGCAGCAGATCCTCACCAACATGTGGCAACGGCTGAAGATCTCGGTGCTGTTCGTCACCCACGACATCGACGAGGCCATCTTCCTCTCCGACCGCGTCTATTGCATGACCGCCCGCCCCGGCTCGATCAAGGCGGAAATCCCGATCCCGCTGGAGCGGCCGCGGCAGCAATCGATGATGATGTCGTCGGAGTTTTTGGCGCTCCGTCGCGGGCTGATGTCACTAATCCGCGAGGAGAGCCTGAAGGCGATGGGCGGCGAGATCAGCGACATGGGCATGCAAGGGCTCAACATCGAGCTGCATGGGCATTCGCTGGCGGATGTGATCTAGCGCCCCATCTCGACGATTGCGCTCTTACTTCCCTTCTCCCCTTGTGGGAGAAGGTGCCTTGCCGAAGGCAAGGCGGATGAGGGGTCTGCTTCGGCAAACTCCCCTCTCAGTTCGGACTCGCGGATAGAACCCTTCATCCGGCGCTTCGCGCCACCTTCTCCCACAAGGGGAGAAGGAAGAGGAGTACGCAGCCGCTGTGCTCCCCTCACTTGAACCAGTGCACCAGCGCGATGCTGATCCCGAGCAGCAGCATCAGCGATAGTGTCACGGCGGCCGTCACCCGGCCCCCGACATTCGCCAGCACCTTCACATCGACGCCCAGCCCCAGCGCGGCCATCGAGACCACCGTCAGGAAGCTCGTGATCTTCGTCACCGGCCCGACCACCGTGCCCGGCACGATCTCCAGCGAGCGCAGGGTCGCCAGCGCAAGGAAGCCGAGGATGAACCAGGGGACCAGGCGGAAGAAGCCGACATTGGATTTCTTGGCGCCGGTCTGCCAGCGCGAGGCCGCGAGCGACAGGCCGACCACGACCGGCCCGAGCATCAACACGCGCATCAGCTTCACCAGCGTGCCGATCTGCGTCGAGACGAGCCCGGCCGGGACCGTCGCCGCAAGCACTTGCGGCACGGCGTACACGGTGAGGCCTGCGAGGATGCCATATTGCGTGGCAGACAATTGCAGCAGGGGAATCAGCAGCGGCAGGCCGAGGACCATCATCACGCCGAGGATCGCCGTAAAGGAAATCGAGGACGCGATCTCGTCGTTGTTGGCGCCGATGATCGGCGCGACGGCGGCGATCGCGGAATTGCCGCAGATGGAATTACCGCAGGCGATCAGGATCGAGAGCCGCGTCGACAGGCCCAGCATGCGACTGAGGCCGAAGGAGACGCAGAGCGCGATCACGACGACCGCGGCGATCGATGCCAGCAGCGCCACGCCGGAAGCCGCGATGGCGGCGAAACTGATCGAGGCCCCCAGCAGCATGACCGCGACTTCGAGCAGCTGTTTGGCGCTGAAGGCGATACCGGCCTGCCAGCGCGGCGCCGGTTTCCAGAAGCTGCGCAGCGCCATCCCGAGCAGGATCGCCATCACCAGCGCTTCGACATAGGGGTGCTCGAAGACACCCAGCTCGGCCCGTTCGAGCAAGGCCGAGATACCGGCCACGGCGATGCACAGAAGGATTCCCGGAATCAGCGCCGCGATACGGCTCACGACAGTGGTTGGCTTGGCGTCGGCCGGGCTGGATGCTTGATTCTGCGACACAAATCTCTCCCAGAGGAGAAATATTTATACGCAGTGCTGGTCGATTGGGGAATAAGTTTTCAGCATATCAGGGCCGAGGGAAGTTCTATGCTCAGCCCGGAATAATCGGCTCAGAAGATCAGGCTTTTGGCGAGCGAGGCGACGCGGCTGAAGCTGTCATAGACGCCCGGCTCGAAGAAGGCCGCACGCGCGAGCACGATCCCCGCGACCAGCGACCAGAACACCGTGGTGCCGGCCCGCAGCAGGAGCTTTGACGCGCGCGATCGCGGCTGGGTGTCCGTTGCGGACACCAGCTGCTCGCCGAAGGGCTCAAATCCAGTGCGTTCCATGACCGTCAATCCATCAAATTCTGAATGGAATGTCGTCGTTTCGGCCCCAAACGGCAATGGAAGCGATTGGCGTTTTTGGCCCTCGACGGGGAAACTCCTTCCGTCTGACGAACCCGAGACAACAGTTTTCTTCTTTGGACCGGTTTGGCGGTCCGGAACCCGGTTAAAGCGCCAGATAGCGGCGACGGATCGCGTCGTTGGCCTTCAGCTCGTCGATCCCGGCGGCATAGACGATCTGGCCCTTGTCGATCACCGTGGCGTGGCTCGCAAGCCCGAGGCAGAAATGCATGTTCTGCTCGGCGATCAGGACGGTCGATCCGAGCTGGCGGAGCTGCCGCAACAGCTCGCCGATCCGCTGCACGATGATCGGCGCGAGGCCCTCGCTCGGCTCATCGAGCAGCAACAGCGCCGGGTTGCCCATCAGCGTGCGTGCGATGGCGAGCATCTGTTGCTCCCCGCCCGAGAGACGTCCGGCGATGCGATGGCGCAGCGGCTCCAGCAGCGGGAAGACGTCGTAGATGCGCTTGATCGGCCACTCGTCCTGGCCTTCCGGCCCCTTCTTGCGACCGATGACGAGATTGTCCTCGACCGTGTGCTCCGGAAAGATCTGGCGATCCTCCGGCACGAAGCCGAGACCGGCGCGCGCGATATGGTGCGGCTTCTGGCCCGAGATCACCGCGCCGCGCAGGCTGATCCTGCCCCGCCGCGGCGGCGCCAGCCCCATGATCGCCTTCATGGTCGTCGATTTGCCCGCGCCATTTCGGCCGAGCAGCGCCATGGTCTCGCCCTGCCGCACCGAGAGGCCGACGCCGAACAGGATCTGGCTGGTGCCGTAGTAGACGTCGAGATCGGCGACCTCGATAATGGTCGCGCTCATGCGGCGGCCCCCGCATGTTCGGTGCCGAGATAGGCCTCGATCACGGCGCTGTTGCTTCGGATTTCGTCAGGCGTTCCGGTTGCCAGGATGCGGCCGTAGCAGAGCACGACGATCTTTGGGGCGATCTTGAACACGATGTCCATGTCGTGCTCGATGAAGACGACGGTGATTTTCTGCGTCTCCCAGAGCTCGCGCACCTTGTCGATCATGCGCCAGCGCTCTTCCGGGCCCATGCCGGCAGTCGGCTCGTCCAGCAGCAGAACCTTTGGTTCGAGCACCAGAGCGAGCGCAATGTCGAGTAGCTTCTGGTCGCCATGCGACAGTGTCGCGGCCGTGCGATTGCGTTTTCCCGCGAGGCCCAGCAACTCCATCACGTGCTCGGCGCGGTCGCGCGTCTCGGGCAAGGGAAAGCGCTTGTGCAGCACCGCGGAGGAGCGCTGGTCGGCGCTGACGGCGGCAAGCATGGTCTCCTGCACCGTCAGCGATTTGAAGATGCTCGCAACCTGGAAGGCGCGACCGATGCCGTGGCGCACGATCTCCGGAGGCGAGCAGCCGGCGAGATCGATGCCGTCGAGCAGAACCTGGCCGGAATCCGGCCTCAAGGCGCCCGTAATCAGGTTGAAGAACGTGCTCTTGCCCGCGCCGTTCGGTCCGATCACCGCCGTGAGCGAACCGTCGGGAAAGTCGAGCGTGACGTCGTTGGTCGCCTTCACGCCACCGAAGGATTTTGCGAGGTTGCGGATCTCGAGCATCGCTAGCGCCCCTCGCCTGCGTCACGCCGGTGCGCGAACCAGTCGGCAACGAAATCCAGCAGGCCTTTGCGCAGGCCCAGCGCGAAGAACAGGATGACCACGCCGAGCACGATGCCGTGGTACTCGGTGAAGCGCGTGACGGTGTCGTTAAGCAGAAGCAGCAGCACGGTGCCGACCATCGGCCCCAGGAAGGTCGAGACACCGCCGAGCATGTTGATGAAGATGCCCTCGCCCGAGATCGTCCAATAGGCGAATTCCGGATAGGCGCCGGAGACGAACAGCGCCATCACCATGCCGCCCATCGCGGCAAACAGCGCCGCCAGCACGAAGACTGTCAGCTTTGCCCGCCAGACGTCGATGCCGAGAAAGCTCGCGCGCGCGGCATTGTCGCGGATCATGCGCAAGGTGTAACCGAACGGCGATTGCGCGATCTGGCGCATCGCGAGCAGGCCGAGGATGAGAAGCGCGCAGCTCGCGACATAGAGATGAACGTGGTTCGCAAGATTGATGCCGAGGAATGTGGGGCGCGGAATGCCGCCACGCAGGCCCTGGTCGCCGCCGGTGAAGGAGGCCCAGGACAGGATGGTCGAGTGGATCAGCATCTGAAACGCGAGCGTGACGAAGGCAAAATAGATATCCTTCAGCCGCACGCAGATCGCGCCGATGATTGCGGCGATTACCGCCGTGATCGCCAGCGTCGCGACGAACGCCACGGGAATCGGCACGCCCAGCTTCTGCATGATCAGGCCTAAACTGTAGGCGCCAAGGCCGAAGAACATGCCGTGGCCGAACGAAGTCAGGCCGGTGTAGCCGACCAGCAGGTTCAGCGAGGTCGCGAACAGGCCGTAAGCCGAGCAGCGGATGACGAAATCGAGCAGCGCCTTGCTGCCCGTCAACAGCGGCAGGCTCGCCAGCACGGCGAACGCGATCACGGCAATCAGGACGTCGCGATAGCGTAGAAACGCCGCACCGCTGCGCACCGGCGCCAGCGTCTCGGCGCGTCCAGCCTCGAGCTCGGTCATGCCGCCTCCTTGCCGAACAGGCCGGTGGGCTTGGAGACCAGCACGATCACCATGAACAGGTACATCAGGCCTTCCGTGAACAGGGGAAAGCCGAGCGAGCCGAAGGACCTGATAAGGCCGAGCAGCAGCGCACCGATCAGCGCCCCCAGGATCGAGCCCATGCCGCCGATCACAGTGACGATGAAGGATTCGATCAGCACCGAAAATCCCATGCCGGGGGTCAGCGAGCGCACAGGCGCCGCGAGCGCGCCGGCAAGGCCCGCCAGCATGCCGCCGAGCGCGAACACGCCCCCATAGATCAGGCCGGTGTTGATGCCGAGCGCCGAGACCATGCCGGGATTATGTGCCGCCGCCCGGATCACCTTGCCGATCCGGCTGCGCGACAATCCGATGCCGAGCACGATCGCCACAACGAGCGCGACGCCGATCAGCAGCAGGTAGTAAGGCGGCACCACGCCGCCGGCGATGAACAGCGGCATCACCTGGAACGCCGCGGGCATGCCCATCGACTTGAATTCCGGCCCCCAGATGATGCGCACGACATCGTCGAAGATCAGCACGAAGGCGTAGCAGACGAGCAGCTGCATCAGCACGTCGGCGCCATAGACGCGGCTCATGAAGACGCGCTCGAAGATCAGACCAAGAATCGCGGTCCCGGCCGCGCCCGCGAACATCGCCAGCGCGAAGCTCCCGGTGAGCTGATAGGCCGTCATCGCGAAATAGGCGCCGAACATGTAGAAGGCGCCGTGGCTGAAATTGACGACCTTGAGCACGCCGAAGATCAGCGTCAGCCCGACTGCAACCAGGAACAGGAGCATGCCGATGATGAGGCCGCTGGTGGTTTGCGTCACCAGGCAGGCGGAACTGGAGAGGCAGCCGGCGAGCGCGTCGAGATCCACGGGAGCACTTTCATTGCGACGCGCCGAACTTGGCGCGGAGAGCCAAATAAAAACGGCAGAGACGGCCGCCCGTCTCCGCCGCGCGTCACATCAGGTGTAGCCCTTGCTCTTCTTCCACTCGGCCTCGAGCTCGAAGATGGTCTTCCAGTCGCCGGCCTTGACCTCGGGCACATAAGGCTCCTGCGGGATCGTGGTGCCCCAGCCGATGGCGTAGCCGACCAGCGTGTGGTCGTCGCCGCGCATCGTCACGGTACCGTCGGCGCCGAAAGGGCACTTGATGGTGAGGCCCTTCAGCACCTCCGCGATCTTCTTGCCGTCGGTGGAGTTCGCCTTCTTCGCGGCCTCAGCGAGGAACATCACGGCCGTCGCGTTCTGCCACGACCAGTTGGTCGGATATTCGTTGTACTTCGCCTTGTAGGCATCGCCCCAGGCCGCGTTCTCCGGCGTGGTCGGGAAGGTCTTGATGTAGCGGTTGCCGGAGTGAATGCCCTTCGGCAGGTTCTTCACCACGGTAAGTGCGGTGTAGTCGGCCATATTGACCGCGAACACCTCCATCTGGCCGAACATCGCGTAGATGTTGGCCTGGTCGATATAGGAGGTGAGATCGCCGCCCCAGAGGCAGGAATACAGTGCCTGCGGCTTGGCCTGGAGGATCTTCGTCACGACTTCGGTGTAGTCGGGCTGGAACAGCTTAGGCCAGGACTCGCTGATGATTTCGACGTCGGGCGCAAAGCGCTTCAGGTACAGCGTGAACTCGCCGGTGGTGTCGCGGCCATACGCATAGTCCGGCGAGCAGGTCGCCCACTTCTTCAGGCCCTTGGCCTTCGCGATCGAGGCGGCATAGCTGGCGCCGACGATGGAATCGTGGATGCCCTGGCGCACGCAACGGAATGCGTTCGGGATGTGTTGCTTCGGATCGGCCGTGAGCGAGGACGCCTCCGAACAGGTGTGGACGCAGAGCACACCGAGATCGCGCGCGACTTCGTGAACCGCAAACGATCCGGACGACGCCTCGCCGTCGATCAACCACTCGCAACCATCGGTGTTGACGAGCTCGCGCGCGACGCGGGCGGCTTCCTGCGGCTGCCCCTTGGAGTCGCGGATCACCATCTCGATCTGACGGCCGGCAAGTCCGCCGGCGGCGTTGACCTTGTCGACCTCGAGCATCACCGCATTGCGCGACGACGTGCCGAGCTGCGCGACGCGGCCCGACAGAATCGTCGGCATGCCGATCTTGATGGTCTTGGCTTGCGCGCGCGCCACCCACGGTGCGGCAACACTCATCGCACCGGCGCCCATCAGCGCCAGCGTTGAACGGCGGCTGATGCCCGGCATGCGGGTTCTCGTCATTTTCCCCTCCCTCTTTCGGGTCGGCGTTTCCTGGTCCCTTGCCGGAGATCGTCTCGTCTCCGTGTTCCCAACAATTTCAGAGGCAGGGGGGTGACGTCAAGCCAAAGATGAATTACGAGTCATAATTCATCAAAGGAGGAAACGAGGCCGGTAATCGGCCCAAAACCCGCAAAATGATCAATCTTTCGAGCTTCATCACCTTTCATGCCCAGCGCACGCCGGACCGGCCCGCGCTGAAATATCGCGGTGAGGAGATCTCCTACGCCGATTTCGATGCGCGCATCCGGCAAGCGGCCGGCTGGCTCGCCGCGCAGGGCATCGGCGCGGGCGACGTCGTGGCCGTGCTGATGAAGAACAGCGCGGCGTTCCTGGAGCTCGTCTTCGCCACCAGCCATCTCGGCGCGGTGTTCTTGCCGATCAATTTTCGTCTTTCACGCGACGAGGTCGGCTACATCGCGGGCAATGCCGGCGCGCGGTTGTTGATCGTCGATGACGAATTGGCTGCGAACGCCGCGGGCGCGAAGGTCGTGGTGCTGAAAGAGGCCGCGCAGCAGAGCGTCACACGGCTTGCGAGCGATGCGTCGCCCGCGTCAATGCACGTGCACCAGCCATCCGACCTGATGCGGCTGATGTACACCTCGGGCACGACGGACCGCCCCAAAGGCGTGATGCTCACCTACGATAATTTCTACTGGAAGTCCGCCGACCAGACGATTGCGCTCGGCATCAGCGCCGAGACCCGACTGCTCGTCGTCGGCCCGCTCTATCACGTCGGCGCGCTCGACCTGCCGGGTATCGCCGTGCTCTGGCATGGCGGCTTCATCCGCATCGAACGCAATTTCGAGCCGGAGACCGCGCTTGCGGCGATCGCGGAGGACAAGCTCAACGCGGCATGGTTCGCGCCTGTGATGACCACGGCGATGCTCACCTGCCCCACCCGCGATCGTTACGACGTCTCCAGCCTGCGATGGGCGATCGGCGGCGGCGAGAAGACGCCGGAGGTGCGCATCCGCGCGTTCTCGGAGTTCTTCCGCAATGCGCGCTACATCGATGCCTATGGCCTCACCGAGACCGTCGGCGGCGACACCTTCATGGAAGCCGGCCGCGAGATCGAGAAGATCGGCTCAACCGGGCGCGCCATCGCCCACGTCGAGATCGAGATCCGTGACGAGGACGGCAAGACGCTGCCGCCGAACGTCAATGGCGAGATCTGCCTGCGCGGACCGAAAATCACGCGCGGCTATTGGAAGGATCCGGAGAAGACGGCGGCGGCCTTCTTCGGCGACTGGTTCCGCAGCGGCGATGTCGGCTATCTCGACGAGGAAGGCTTCCTGTACCTGACCGACCGCAAGAAGGACATGATCATCTCTGGCGGCGAGAACATCGCTTCCTCCGAGGTCGAACGCGTCATCTACGATTTGCCCGAGGTGCGCGAAGTCGCGGTGATCGGCCTGCGCGATGCGCGCTGGGGCGAGCGGCCGGTCGCGATCGTCGTGCTGGCCGAAGGCGCGAGCCTTGAACTCCCTGCCCTCACCGAGCACTGCCGTACGCGCCTGGCGAGCTTCAAGGTGCCGAAGGAGCTCGTCATTCGCGACAGCCTGCCGCGTAATCCGAGCGGAAAGATCCTCAAGCGCGTGCTGCGCGCCGAGCTGGAGACGTCTGAATGACGCAAGCGAATGCCAAGGTCACAAAGCTTAACCGCGTCGAACGCAACGCCTGGACCAAGCAGAAGATCTTTGACGCCGCGACCAAGGTCGTCGGCAAGCATGGCTATGCCGAAGCCTCCGTCGCCCGCATCACGGAAGAAGCCGGCGTCGCGCAAGGCACCTTCTACAATCATTTCGAGAACCGGCAGGAGCTGCTCGACCAGTTGCTGCCGAAGATCGGCCTCGACATGGTGGAATTCATTCGCGCCCGCACCGGCACTGCCGATGCCGCGCGGCAGGAGATCGCCCGCTTCTCCGCCTTCTTCGACTTTATCCGCGAGGTGCCGGAGTTCCTGCGCATCCTCAACGAGGCCGAATTCTTCGCGCCGATCGGCTACCAGAAACATCTCGACAACATCTCGGTCGCCTATGTCCGCATCTTGCGCCGCGCACGAGCGGCAGGCGCGATCGAGGATTACAGCGACGAGGAATTCGAGGCCATCGTCCACATGCTGATGGGCGCGCGCGGCTATCTCAGCCGCCGCTACTCCTATTCGGCTGACGGCGTCACCGCCGTGCCAGACCACGTCATCTCCGCCTATCGCAAGCTGATGACGCGCGGCCTCTTCAGTGCATCCGGAGATCAGGACACGCCATGAACATCGCATCTCCACAAAAGCCGCTCGATCTCGTCTCCGCGATCGCCGAAGGCGATATCCGCTGCCTGCTGATGGTGCTGGTGCACATGACCGGCGATGAGCGCTGGCTCGAGCCGCCGTACTTGCCCAAGCGCGACATCCGCCTCATTCCCGATCCGGAAGCCGGCGTGCCCCGGGAGGTCCAGGACGAGATCCGCGCCGCGGTGGTCAGGCTTTTTGCCGACGGCACGCCAAAACCTGTCATCACCGATCCCGGCGAAGCGCTGCTCTTGAAGATGATGCGCGCCTGCCTCGGCGAGAACGTCGCGCCGGAATACGCGCCGCTGATGCGCGAGGAGATGGGATTTGTAGCGCGTGAGCCGCAATGGACGCAGCGCCCCTCCGCCGAGAAGCTTGCCGGCCAGCACGTGCTGATCGTCGGCGCCGGCGTCTGCGCCATCGCGCTCGGCGTCGCACTCGGCCATCTCGGCATCCCCTACACCATCGTCGAGAAGAACGCCGAGCTCGGGGGCACCTGGTGGATCAACCGCTATCCCGGCTGCGGCGTCGATACGCCGAACCATTCCTATTCCTACTCGTTCGGCTCGGGCAATGCATGGACGCGCTATTTCTGCCAGCGCGAGGAGCTGCTTGCCTATCTGCTGAAGGTCGCCGAGGAATACGGCATCCGCGAGCATCTGCGGGTCAATACCGAGCTGACAGCGTCGCGCTGGGACGAAGGCAAGCGACGCTGGATCTCAACGCTGAAGACGAAGAGCGGCGAAGAGATTTTTGAATCCACCGCGCTGGTCTCGGCCATCGGCCAGCTCAACGATCCCTCGCGCGCGCATTTCAAGGGCGAAGACAGTTTCAAGGGAACGATCCTGCATTCGGCGCTGTGGTCAGGCGATATCGACCTCGACGGCAAGCATGTCGCCGTGATCGGCACCGGCGCAACATCGATGCAACTGGTGCCGTCGATCGCCGGCCGCGTCGCCTCCGTCACGGTCTATCAGCGCAGCGCGCAATGGGCGCGGCCCGTTAAGGGCTATTCCGATCCGATCAGCGAGGGCGCGCGCTGGCTGCTCGCGCATCTGCCGTTCTATGTGCAGTGGTATCGCTTTAACATGTTCTGGCGCTACGGCGACGGCCTCTTGCCGTTCCTGCGCAAGGACCCGGCCTGGCCGCATCCGGAGCGCGCCGTCAACAAGGGCAACGACCGGCATCGCCAGGAGCTGACCGATTTCATCCTCACCGAGCTGAAGGACCGCCCCGACCTGATCGCCAAATGCGTGCCGACCTATCCGCCCTATGGCAAGCGCATCCTGCTCGACAACAACTGGTTCAGGACGCTCACGCGGGACAATGTCGAGCTCGTCACCGACACGATCGATCATTTCGATCGCGACGGCATCGTCACCGCTGACGGCAAGCACCGCCCCGCCGACATCATCGTCGTCGCCACCGGTTTCAAGGTGACGGAGATGGCGGCACGCCTCAACATCAGCGGCCGCGGCGGCAAGGATCTGCGCGAGGCCTGGGCCAACGACAATCCGACGGCGTTCCTCGGCCTCACCGTGCCGGACTTTCCGAACTTCTTCTGCATGCTCGGCCCGAACTCCGGCCCCGCCCATGGCGGCAGCGTCATCTTCCAGTCGGAATGTCAGAGCCGTTATGTTTCCGCCTGCCTCGCCGACATGATCGAGCAAGACGTCGCCGCCATCGACGTCCGTCAGGACGTGCTCGACGACTACGTCCGCAAGGTCGATGCCGAGCACGAGGCGATGATCTGGACCCATCCCGGCATGAGCACCTATTATCGCAATTCGAGCGGCCGCGTGTTTTCCGCGATGCCCTGGCGGTTCGTGGACTACTGGCGCATGACGCATGATCCGGATCTGGGGCAGTATCGGCTGACGAAGGGGTAGGTCGTGATCGGTTGATCGCGCCACGATGACGGTGCACCTTCTCCCACAAGGGGAGAAGGAAGAAAGAGGAAGCCGCCAATGCCCAAGCCGCTTGTCCGCGTCTACACCGACTACAAAAGCCCCTACGCGTTCGTCGCCAACAAGCGGCTGTTCTCGCTCGAGGAGACGCACGGCGTCGAGCTCGAATGGCTGCCCTATACGCTGCGCGTCGCCGAATTCATGGGGACGGTCGAGGAGCGCACGCCGCATTTCTGGCGCAAGGTGCGTTACGCCTATATGGACGCGCGGCGCTATGCCAATGCGCAAGGGCTCGTCATGAAGGGGCCGCGCCGGATCTACGACGCCTTCTATTCCAGCGTTGGAATGCTGTTCGCACAGCGGCACGGCTTCTTCCGCCCTTATCACGACACGGTGTTCCGCGAATTCTGGAGCCATGAGCTCGAGATCGACGATCTCGCCGCAATCACGGACGTCATCACCGCGTGCGGCGGCTCGGCGAGCGAGTTCGAAGCCTACGTCAACGGCCCTGCCCGCGCCGAGCACGATCGCATCATCGACGAGGCCGAAGCACTCGGCGTGTTCGGCGTGCCCACCATGGTGTTCAACGGCGAGCTGTTCTGGGGCGGTGATCGCATCGACATGCTGATCGAACGGATCGAGCGTCCGGAAACGATCGAGGCCGCGCTAGGGAGCCGCCACCGCAAATCAGTGTAGCCGTTACGCGGCGAGGCCGCTCTCGACCGGGGCAAATTCCAGCCCGAGGCTCTCGGCAACCGCCTTGTTGGTTATGCGACCACGATGGACGTTCAGTCCGTTGCGCAAATGCGGATTTTCCAGGACCGCGGCAAAGCCCTTGTTCGCGAGCATCAGGCCGAACGGCAGCGTCGCGTTGTTCAGCGCCTGGCTCGACGTCACCGGCACCGCGCCCGGCATGTTGGCGACGCAATAATGCACGACGCCGTCGACCTGATAGGTCGGATCGGCGTGCGTGGTCGGATGCGAGGTCTCGAAGCAGCCGCCCTGGTCGATCGCGACGTCGACCAGTACGGCGCCTGGCCGCATCGACTTGAGCATCGCGCGCGTGACGAGCTTTGGTGCGCTGGCGCCCGGCACCAGCACCGCCCCGATCACGACGTCGGCGGCGAACACCTCGTCCTCGACCGCTTCGATGGTCGAGAAGCGGGTGCGCACCCGCCCGAGAAACACATCGTCCAGCTCGCGTAGACGGGGAATCGAGCGGTCGATCACAGTGACTTCCGCACCGAGGCCCGCCGCCATGCGCGCGGCCTGCGTTCCCACCACGCCGCCGCCGAGCACGACGACGCGCGCCGGCTGCACGCCGGGCACGCCGCCGAGCAGCACCCCGCGGCCGCCGGCCGATCGCTTGAGCGCGGCGCCGGCGGCTTCGACGGCGAGGCGGCCGGCGACTTCGCTCATCGGCGCAAGCAGGGGGAGGTGACCGGCCGCGTCGGTGACGGTCTCATAGGCGACCGCAGTGCAACCGGAAGCGAGCAGACCCTTGGCCTGTTCGGGATCCGGCGCAAGATGGAGGTAAGTAAAGAGGATCTGGCTCTCGCGAAGCTGGGCCCATTCGCTTTTCTGCGGCTCCTTCACCTTCACGATCATGTCGGAGCTGGCGAAGATGTCGCGGGCGCTCTCCGCGATCGCGGCCCCTGCCCGCTGGTACACCTCGTCGGAAGCGCCGATGCCGCTGCCGGCGCCGGTCTCGACCGTCACCTGGTGCCCGGCCGCGACATATTCGCGGACCGCGCCCGGGGTGAGCCCGACGCGATATTCCTGCACCTTGATCTCCTTGGGCACACCGACGCGCATTTTGGGCTCCTTCCAACGTCCTGATTCACCCCGTCATCGTAGCGATCGGGCCAGTTTGGTTTCGTGCAAATATCCGCTAGCTTCGACCTCCCCGCGCCGGTTTCCGGCGTGCAAACGCCCTTTCACGCTGGAAACGAAACCTTGGCCCTCGACCGGAAAGATCTCGCCATCCTCGCGGAACTCACCACCAATGCGCGGGCCAGCCACACCGAGCTCGCCGCGAAGGTCGGGCTATCAAGCACGGCGCTGGCGCGGCGGCAGAAGGCGCTGGAGGACGACGGCTACATCCAGGCCTACCAGGCCGCGCTTGATTTGGCGCAGTTCGGCCTCACCACGACCGTGCTGGTGCGCATTGCGTTGGAGAGCCAGAGCGACGAGGCGCTGAAGGCGTTCGAGGCGGAGGTAGTGAAATGTCCGTCCGTCGTGCGCTGCTTCCTGATGTCGGGCACCGACGACTACATCCTGATCGTGCTCGCCCGCGACATCCAGGATTTCGAGCGCATCCATCGCACCGAGCTGTCGCGCCTGCCGCGTGTGGCGCGGGTGCAATCGAGCTTTGCGCTGCGCGAGATCGTCAACCGCGCGGTGCCGACGGTGGTCTTCGGCGAAGCCAAGCGCTGACACTGTGTCGCGGGCGCCATAATTCCCGGCAGGGAACCAAGCGGCCGGTTGTAAGTTGGAGGCCATTGGCAAGCGGAGGCAACGGTGCCTCCGCGTCAGCTCGGCTGACGTCTCGGCTCAGTCGCCGTCGCAGGGAGCAGGACATGAGCGATGTCACGCACGAGATTCCCGAACGCATTCGAGTTCATATCGTCGTCAATGGCGTCGGCCACACGCTCGATCTCGTGCCCTGGACCACGCTTCTGGATGCTCTGCGTGACCATCTTGCGCTGACCGGCACCAAGAAAGGCTGCGATCACGGCCAATGCGGCGCCTGCACCGTGCTGGTTGACGGTCGGCGCGTCAATTCCTGCCTGACGCTCGCCGTCATGAAGGACGGCGCCGAGATCACGACGATCGAAGGCCTTGCCAAGGACGGAACGCTTCATCCTGTGCAGCAGGCGTTCATCGACCACGACGCCTTTCAGTGCGGCTATTGCACGCCGGGACAGATTTGCTCGGCCGCGGGCCTTCTGGCCGAAGGCCGCGCCCGGGATGCCGACGAGATCAGAGAGCTGATGAGCGGAAATCTCTGCCGTTGCGGCGCCTATCCGAATATCGTCGCCGCGATCCAGCAGGCAATGGGCCGGCCATGAACAACTTCCAGTATTCCCGCGCCACCGACATCGCCGATGCGATCCGCCTGCTGGCTGCCGATCCCGGCGCCAAGCTGATTGCCGGCGGCACCAATCTGATCGACCTGATGAAGGAAAATGTCGAGCGGCCCTCCCGGCTGATCGACATCTCCCGCCTGCCGCTCCGCGACATCGAGGAGACGGCCGACGGAGGCCTGCGCATCGGCGCCTTGGTGCCGAATTCGGACCTCGCTTACCATCCGCTTGTCGAGCAGCGTTATCCCCTGCTCGCCGGCGCCATCCTCGCCGGCGCTTCCGCGCAATTGCGCAATATGGCCTCCGTTGGCGGCAACCTGATGCAGCGCACGCGCTGCGCTTACTTTTATGACACGGCGACGCCCTGCAACAAGCGAGAGCCCGGCAGCGGCTGCTCGGCAATCGACGGCCTCAACCGCAACCACGCAATCCTCGGTACGAGCGCGTCCTGCATCGCGACCAACCCGTCCGACATGAGCGTCGCACTTGCTGCGCTCGGTGCGCTCGTGCACATCGCAGGTCCCTCCGGCCAGCGCACGATCGCATTGACCGATTTCCATCGACTCCCAGAGGACAAACCCCATGTCGATACAAATCTCGGCACCGGCGAGATCATCGCGGCCGTTGAACTTCCTCCGCGCGGCTTTGCCCGCAACTACAGCTATCTGAAAATCCGCGACCGGCTGTCCTATGCTTTTGCTTTGGTCTCGGTCGCGGCCGCGCTCAAACTGGATGGCAACGCGATCAGCGAAGCCCGCCTGGCGCTCGGCGGCGTGGCTCACAAGCCCTGGCGCAGCCTTGAGGCCGAAGC
Organism: Bradyrhizobium sp. LA6.8; assembly: GCF_040547935.1. Lineage (NCBI taxonomy): Bacteria > Pseudomonadati > Pseudomonadota > Alphaproteobacteria > Hyphomicrobiales > Nitrobacteraceae > Bradyrhizobium > Bradyrhizobium sp. LA6.8. Next base: position 332,680 of record NZ_JBEPQQ010000001.1, on the reverse strand, counting down.
GGCGTTGCGCGGGCGGGCGGCGACGCCCGATCACTTCTCGCGCGCGGCCGATCTGCTGCTGCACGGGGCAACGGCCCGCGCACATAACCGCTTCAAGATCGAGCTCGCACGCCGCGCCATCGTGCGGACGCTGATACAGGCTGCCAGCGCCACGCCACAATCACAGGCTCACAAGAAAATCGCGTGAGGGACCGATGAACGCCTATGTCGGAACGCCAACGTCCCGCGTCGATGGCCGCGCCAAGGTCACCGGAGCCGCCAAATATGCCGGCGAATTCCCGGCAGACGGCCTCCTCCATGGCTTCGTCGTCGAGGCCACGATTCCGCGCGGACGTATCGCTCGCCTCGACGCCAGCGACGCGCTGCAAGTGAAGGGCGTAGTGGACGTGCTCACGCATGCGCATCGTCCGCCCCTCGCCGACAATGACGATGCCTGGAAGGACGAGGTGGCGCCGGAGAACGGCTCGCCTTTCCGCCCGCTCTATGACGACAGGATCTGGTTCAACGGCCAGCCGATCGCGCTCGTCGTGGCGGATGACTGGGAAACCGCCAAATTCGCCGCGACCCGCGTGCGCGTTGAATACGACCGGGAGGCATTTGCGACGGACCTCGAATCCGAACATGGCAAGGCCGGCAAAGTGGATCGGCCGCACAAGCCGCGCGGCGACGCCGCCGCGGCGCTGGCTGGGGCCGCTGTGCGGCACCAGGCGGATTATGTCCTGCCGACCGAGCACCACAACCCGATGGAGCTCTATGCGACCACGGTGGTCCGCGACGGCAGCGGCAGGCTTACCGTCTATGACAAGACGCAAGGTGTCCAGAACGTCCACAAATATCTATGCAGTGTGTTCAACAAGAGGCACGATGACCTCCGCGTGGTCTCGCCCTATGTCGGCGGCGCCTTCGGCTCCGGATTGCGGCCGCAATACCAGGTGGTGCTGGCGACGCTTGCCGCGCTCGAACTCAAGCGATCCGTTCGTGTCGTCCTGACACGGCAGCAGATGTACGGTCTCGGCTATCGGCCGATGACCATCGAGCGCGTCGCGCTCGGCGCAAGGCCCGACGGCACGCTCGATGCCGTCGCGCACGAAGCCACTGCTATGACCTCGCGCTACGAGGATTTTTCGCGCAATGACAGCGGCTGGGCGGAACAGCTGTACAAGAGCCCGAACAGCCTCTTCTCCCACAAGCTCGTCGATCTCGACGTCTCCACACCCTGCGACATGCGCGCGCCCGGCGCCGCCTCCGGCGTCTGCGCGCTCGAATGCGCCATGGACGAGCTGGCCGTCGCGCTCGAGCTCGACCCGATCGAGCTGCGATTGAAGTGCTATTCGGACCGCGACCAGAGTGAAGACCTGCCCTACACCAGCAAGCAGCTGCGCGAATGCTACGCCCGCGGCGCGGAAGCGTTCGGCTGGAGCCGGCGCAATCCTGCTCCGCGCTCCATGCGTGATGGCAAGGACCTGGTCGGTTGGGGCATGGCGACGGGGGTATGGGAGGCGCTTCAGATGCCGGTCGCCGTCCGCATCGTGTTGACGTCGAACGGCCATGCCGAGGTATCCTGCGCCGCGTCCGATATCGGCACCGGCACCTACACCATCGTGGCCCAGGTGGCCGCCGACGCCCTCGGGCTGCCGATCGAGAATATCGACGTGAGGCTTGCCGATTCGACCTTGCCGCAGGCCCCCGTCGAAGGCGGTTCCTGGATGGCGGCGTCGGCCGCGCACGCCGTGCTGGGCGCGGCCGAAGACATTCGCCAGGAGCTCGCACGGCTCGCCAAGGCGATGCCCGCCTCGCCCCTCGGCGGCGTCGATGCGCCCGATGTGATCCTGGTCGACGGCACGATCGCCAAGGCCGGCGACAAGGCCCGTGCCGTCTCGATCGCGGACGCGATGCGTCACGGCAAGCTCGAGCGGATCGAGAAGCAGAAGCTCAATCATTTCGCGGAGGACAAGTCGCACGCGCGCAACACCCATTCGGCGGTCTTCGCCGAGGTCAAGGTCGACGAAGACCTGGGCGTCATCCGCGTCACGCGCGTCGTGAGCGCGGTCGCAGCCGGACGGATCCTCAATACCAAGACCGGCCGCAGCCAGATCATGGGCGGCGTGGTCTGGGGCATCGGAATGGCGCTGCACGAGGAGACGGTGATGGATCACCGCTTCGGCAGGATCATGAACGCGAACATCGCCGAGTACCACATTCCCGTGAATGCCGACGTTCACGACATCGACGTCATCTTCGTCGACGAACCCGACGACCGGATCAACAAGCTGGGGGTCAAGGGCATTGGCGAAATCGGCATCGTCGGCGTACCTGCGGCGATCGCGAACGCAGTCTATCACGCCACCGGTAAGCGCATCCGGCGCTTCCCGATCACGCTGGACAAGTTGCTGGATTGATCGCCCGTCACACGATCCCCGCTGGATCGGGCGATTGTCATAGAACTGTCATCGAAAGTGCAGAGACCTGCCAGTCTCTGTAGATTCGGGACACACCATGGATTATTTCAAGCGCTTCAACTTCCTGTTCGCCGCACCTGTGTTCGACGCCGACGATCTGGAAGGCATCCGCTTCAACCAGATTATCGAGGAGATCCAGCGCTCCGGCTTCGAGGTCGTGAGGGCCCGCAGGTTGGAGGACGCCGAGATCGCGGTACAGACCGACGCCGCGATCGGCTGCATGGTGGTGGACTGGGGCAAGAAGGGCCTCGAGGGGAAGACCTCGGCGCTGATCAACCTGATGCGGCGCCGCGGCCTCGACTTCCCGATCATCCTCCTGATCCGGCGCAAGCGCTTCGAGGATTTGCCGGTCGAGGTGCTCGACTTCATCGACGGCTATGTCTTCCTGTCCGAGGAGACGCCGACCTTCATCGCCAAGAATTTGATCAGCCGGCTCAAGCAATATGCCGAGACGCTGAAGACGCCGTTCTTCGGCGCGCTGGTCGATTATGCCGAGGAAGGCAACCAGCTCTGGACCTGTCCGGGTCACAATGGCGGCGTGTTCTACAACCGCAGTCCAATCGGCCGGGTCTTCGTCGAGCATCTCGGCGAATCCGTGTTCCGCGATGACCTCGACAATTCCGTGCTCGACCTCGGCGACCTCCTCACCCATGAGGGTCCCGCGCTGAGGGCGCAGAAGGAAGCGGCGCAGATTTTCGGCGCGGAGAAGACCTATTTCGTGCTCAACGGCACCTCGACCTCGAACAAGGTCGCGCTCGGCGCCCTCGTCACCGACGGCGACCTCGTTCTGTTCGACCGCAACAACCACAAGGCCGCCCATCACGGCGCGCTGATGATCAATGGCGGCATCCCGATCTACGTGCCGACCATCCGCAACGCCTGGGGCCTGATCGGCCCGATGCGCTGGGACATGCTCGACGAGAAGGCCCTGCGCGAGGCGATCCGGAACCATCCGCTGGTGACGGACAAGGACGCCTGGCGCAAGGAGCGGCCGTTCCGCGTCGCCGTGGTCGAGCAGTGCACCTATGACGGCTCGATCCACAGCGCCGAGATGATCCTGAAGCGCATCGGCCATCTCTGCGAATACATCCTGTTCGACGAGGCCTGGGCCGGCTTCATGAAGTTCCACCCGCTCTATGCCGGCCGCTTTGCCATGGGGCTGGCGAACCTTCCCCCCGAAGCGCCCGGCATCATCGCGACGCAATCCACCCACAAGCAGCTCGCGAGCTTCTCGCAGGCCTCCCAGATCCACATCAAGGACCGCCATATCCGCGGCCAGAAGCGGCGCGTCGAACACCGCCGCTTCAACGAGAGCTTCATGCAGCACGCCTCGACCTCGCCGTTCTACCCGCTGTTCGCCTCCCTCGACGTCGGCGCGCAGATGATGAAGGGCCGCTCGGGCGAGGTCCTCTGGGACGACACGATCCGGCTCGGCATCGAGCTGCGCAAGAAGATCCGCGCCATGCGCCGGGAGTTCGAGGAGAAGGAGCAAAATCCGGATCGCCGCTGGTTCTTCGAGCCCTTCGTTCCCGATCGCGTCGCCATTCCCGACGTCAGCCGCCCCGGCGCCGCGCACAATGTCGCCTGGGAGACCCTCTCCACCGATGAGCTCGCCACCAATCCGGCGCTGTGGCAGCTCTCGCCAGATACCAACTGGCACGGCTTTCCCGATCTCGCGGAGGGCTTTGCCATGACCGACCCGAACAAGCTGACGCTGCTGACGCCCGGCTTCGATCGCACCACCGGCGCCTATGCCGAGCACGGCATTCCCGCGCCTGTGGTCGCGCAGTATTTGCGCGAAAACCGCATCGTCCCTGAAAAGAACGACCTCAACTCCCTGCTCTTCCTGCTCACCCCCGGCGTCGAGGCGAGCAAGGCCGGCACGCTGATCTCCGGTCTTGTCGCATTCAAAAGGCTGCATGACGACAACGCGTTGCTGGCCGACGTCATCCCCGAATTCTACCAGCGGCGTCAGGCGCGCTATGCCGGCGTGCGGCTGCGCGATCTCTGCGGCGACATGCACCGCTTCTTCCGCGCCGCCGATGTCAGCGCCCTCCAGGCCCGGCAGTTCATGCCCGAGCACATGCCCGAGATCGCGATGTCGCCCCGCGATGCCGCGCGCTATCTGTTCAAGAACGACGTCGACTATTTGCCGATCGAGGCGATCGCGGGCCGCATCGCCACCACGCCCTTCGTGGTCTACCCGCCCGGCATCGCCACCATCGTGCCCGGCGAACGGCTGACGGAGCGGGCCAAGCCCATGGTGGATTATCTCAAGATGTTCGAAACCTGCTTCAACACGTTCCCGGGGTTCGATGTGGAAATCCAGGGCGTCTATAAGGAGATCGATGCACAGGGCCGCATCGGCCTCTATACTTACGTCGTTGCCGAGTAGGTGCCGATGAACGAAACAGCGATTGCGCGTACAGATGACGAACCGGTTCTGGTCCGCCCCTCACGGGAGAGCGATGTCGAGGCGATGCTGGCGATTTACCGCCATCACGTCCGCAATGGCGTGCCGCGCGATGTCGAGGGAACCGGCGCGCCCGAACCGGACGACCTGCGCGACCGCCGCAAGAACCTGAAGCAGACCCGCCTGCCGCATCTGGTCGCGACCTATCGCGGCGAAGTGGTCGGCTATGCCTATGCGGTGCTGTTCCGCAAGCGCCCGGCCTACCGCTACACCGCCAAGCACTCGATCTACGTCCACCACGAGCATCTCGGTCGCGGGGTCGGACGGCTGCTGCTCCAGGGAATGATCGATGCGTGCGCGGCGGTCGGCTTCCGCCAGATGATCGGCTATATCGATGCCGACAACGCGCCCTCGCTGGCGCTGCACGAAAAGTTCGGCTTCGCGCGCGCCGGCCTGCTCTGCGGCGTCGCCTATCGCCACGGCCGCTGGTCGGACACGGTCATGGTGCAGCGATCGCTCGGCGCGGGCGTCACCGCTCCGCCGACGCTACCGGCACCGGGCCGTTAAACCTTACGAGGGAAAGTCAGCCGGCTTGACCTGGATCCGGTCGGCATGCAGCGACCAGTGATGCAGCGCCTGGTCCTTGCAAAACCTCGCCTTCGCCCGCTCCCTGGCTTCGTCCTCGTCGGTGGCGTCGATTTCGAGCGTGCCCTGGCAAACCTCGATCTGCCGGCCGTACTGGCCGAGCACGTCCTTCATGAACCTGACGACATAAGTTGACATGGGACCTCCTGCCTGCGCCAGCGTGCCCCGGCGGCACTTTAATCCCATTTAGCCTGAACCGGGAAAGGAGATTTTGACGCGGATCAAGATCGGTGACGGTTCCCGCCGCCAATGCAGGCGTCGATACAATCCGTCAGCGATCACGTCTTGATATCGAGGAGGGTCTGTTCTGTCTCGGCGTAGGCTTGAATGACCTTCGCATTGGCGATGAAGCTGTACTTGGCGGCCGCCATTTGAACGAACTCGCTGGCGAGATCGACGTTCGGCGCGGCGACCAGGCCGTCCTCGTTTGCGAAGGGAGCGCTGGGGTCGGATTGTGCGGTATAGCTCGGCGAAACCGTCGACACGGTCGCGACCGTACCGCCTGGCGTCGAGCCGCTCGATTGGGAGACCTGATCGACGCGCAACGGCACATAGGCCGCTGGAAATGTCGGGCCAATGCTCGAGCTGCCCGCACCGGCCGATGTGCTCGATCCGCTTGAGGCGGGTAGCGGGCCGGTCGTGCGGACATTGGCGATGTTGCTCGCGGCCACGTTCACACGCAAACTCGCCGCTGAAAGTCCTGATGTCGCAATCGAAAATATGCTCATGGACTTTCAACTACAGGACAAGTGATACGCGTTCATTCACGCCATCAGTAAAATCCGCAGCTTTCTATTTTCATCCTCGTAACCAACAATCGGAGCGCGATCGGGGTTCGCATGCCCCTACCCCGGCGTCACGCCGAACGCCTGCTTGAAGCGCTCGGCGTAGCGCGGCCAGACCTCGGGATTGATGATGCGCGGCGGGCGTTTGCCGTCGAGCGTGTCCAGCACCTGCTCGGCGGCGATGCGGCCCATGTTCTGGCGCGCCTCGATCGTCACGCCTGCGGTATGCGGGCTCGCCAGCACATTGTCGAACTGGAGCAGCGGATGCTCGGGCGGCGGCGGCTCCTTCGACCAGACGTCGAGGCCGGCACCGGCAATGCGCTTGTCGCGGAGCGCCTGGAGCAGCGCATCCTCGTCGTGGATGAAGCCGCGCGCCGTGGTGATGAAGTACGCATGCGGCTGCATCAGCGCGAATTCGCGCACGCTGATCATGTTGCGGCTGCCCTTGTTCAACGGGCAGGAGATCGAGACGAAATCGGCGCGGCGCAGCAGCTCGTCGAGCTCGACCTTCTCCCCGCCCCGCTCGGCCATCACCTCGGCCGACAAATACGGGTCATAGGCCAGCACCTTCATGCCGAGCAGGCCCTTGCACAGCGCGGCAATGCGGCGGCCGACATTGCCGAGGCCGATGATGCCGACGGTCTTGTGCTCGACCTCGTTGCCGACGAGCTCGTTGCGGTTGACGTTGGCCTCCCTGCGGAGCTTGCGGTCGGACTGGATGATGCGCTTGGACAGCGTCAGCATCATCGCCAGCGCATGCTCGGCGACGGAATGGGCATTGCCGCCGGACTGGTTGACGACCAGCACGCCCGCATCGGTGCAGGCCTCGACGTCGACAGGGTCGAAGCCCGCGCCATTGCTGGAGACCAGCAACAGGTTTGGCGTGCGCTTCAGGAAGGCGGCATCGACATGGAAATGCGGGGCAAGTTCGTCGCGGGCGGCGCCGATCTGGTAAACATGCGCCGCGTTCAGGATCGGGGCATAGAAATCTTCGGGGCTCTCGTTCTCGATGCGATCGAGCCGGACGTCGGACCGCGCCTTCAGGATGTCGATATAGATCGGATTGGCCAGGTATTTGACGTAGAAGACGCGCTTGCTATTGACGGACATCAGGACCCTTCCGGCTCTCTCAAGGAGACCCGCAAGGCCAGCGCACCCCGCGCTCCGTCCATGCGTTCCTCCCGTTTTTGCATTATCGCCGCTTATGACATGGCGGTGCCGGCCACGGCAGGCCGTCTGGCGCAGATCACGGTGCTGGCCCGGACATGTTGACAATCCCGCCCGCCGCGTCAAGTTCGGCAGACCGCCGCGACGGCCAGAACCAAGAAGCATGCGCGGCTCAAGGGAGAACGTAATGGCGCTTGCGGAACAGCAGACCTCGCCCCAGGCGGCACAAGGCGCCAGCGACAGGAGCTGGCACGGCATCGTCCTGCAGACCCTGAAGCGGAACGAGATCAGCCTGATCCCTTACGTGCCCGACCGCGTGCTGACGCCGCTGATCAAGAACCTGCACGCCGACCCCTTCTTCACCACCTTTGCCACCGCCCGCGAGGAGGAGGCCGTCGGCATCGTCTCCGGCGCCTGGATGGGCGGACGTCGCGGCGCGGTGCTGATGCAGACCTCCGGCTTCGCCACACTCGCCAACGTGCTGGCCTCGCTCGCGGTGCCCTACCAGATCCCGCTGATCATGTTCGTCTCCGAGCGCGGCACGCTTGGCGAGTTCAATTACGGGCAATCGCTGGTCTGCCGGACCATGCGCCCGGTGCTGGATTCGCTCGCGCTGGAGCACCACACCATCACCCGGCTCGACGAACTCGAATTCATCGCCGACCGCTCGATCAAGCAGGCCGTCACCACGCAAGCGCCGGTGGCGTTGATCCTCAACCCGCTGCTCACCGGCGGCAAGACGTTCGACAAGTGAGGTCGGCGATGAACACGCGCAATACCAAGGTCATGAACCGCTTCGACGTTACCTCGCGCCTGATCGGAAAGCTCAAGCACGAGGAAGCCGTGGTCGGCGGCATCGGCAACACCAATTTCGATCTCTGGGCTGCCGGCCATCGCCCGCAGAACTTCTACATGCTCGGCAGCATGGGGCTGGCTTTCCCGATTGCATTGGGCGTCGCGCTGGCCCAGCCCGATCGCCGCGTCTTCGCGCTCGAAGGCGACGGCTCGCTGCTGATGCAACTCGGCGCGCTCGCGACGATTGCGGCGTTGAGGCCGAAGAACCTCATCATGATCGTGATGGACAACGGCATCTACCAGATCACCGGTGCGCAGCCGACACCGGCCGCTGGCGTCGCCGACATCGTCGCCATAGCCACGGGCTCGGGACTTGCCAACAGCGTCTGGGCCGCGGACGAGGAGGATTTCGAGCGGCTGGTCGACGAGGCCCTGTCCGCCTCCGAGCCGAGCCTGATCGCGGTCCGCATCGACGACAAGCCCGGCGTCGGCACCACCCGCAGGGATCCCGTCCAGATCCGGGAACGCTTCATGCACGGCCTCGGCGTGCGCGAGCCACTTTAACGTTTCGTCATTAACTACACGGCGATCTGATCCCTGCCCCGTAACAGGCCGTTGCAAATCCGTGCTATCGGCACCGGATGCCCATTTTTATTCGCTTTTTTGCCTGGCTGCTCGCGGCCGCCGTCACTTTCGCAACCCTCGGCCCGCCCGGCCTGCGGCCCCATTCCGATCTCGGCCAGGACGGCGAGCACGCCCTCGCCTTCATCCTGGTGGGACTGGCCTTCGGCCTCGCCTACCGGAATCGCCGCTGGGCCGTCGCGGCCTTCGCGGTGGTCCTGATCGGCGTGCTCGAGCTGATGCAGTTCTGGGCACCGGGACGGCATGCACGGCTGGACGATTTCTTGGTCGATGCCGGCACCGCCTGCATCGGCTTTGCGCTTGCCGCCGTCGCCGATTGGATCATGACGCGCTTCCGCGCCAGTTCGGCCCTGACGAACTAAGGCCCCGCGGAGTGATGCTCCGCGAGGCCCGGCTCTTCAAAGCCTTCACGCTCTGACCGATCAGTCGATGATCTTGACGACGCGGCGCGTGCGCGGTTCGACGATGACGCGGCGATCGTTCACGACCGCGTAGCGATACTCGGTATAGTTCGGCACGGGGCGCAGCACCACGGTCGGGGGCAGCGGCTCGCCGACGACGACGCGCTCGTGGATCACGACGGAATCGTCGCGCGGGATTCCGCCGAGCACGGCATTCGGAATTTCGAGGCCCGCGCCGACGGCCGCACCGACGGTGCCGCCGACCATCGCGCCGATCGGTCCGCCGATGTCGCCACCCGCACGTGCGCCGTCCCTGGCGCCCTGTTCGGTCGTCGACTGGGCAAAGGCTGCACTCGACGCCAGCAGCGACACGGCAGCCAGCGAAATCGCAAGACGGTTCTTCATGTCCACACTCTCCAGTGATTGTTCTGCGCCTTCAACCGCGGGGGCGGACCATTGTTCCGGTTCCCGCACGACGAAAGACAGACCAGATCTGGAGAGTGTTACTGCGTAACACTTACGCTGCGGCGATCTCGTGTCCCGCCATCAGTTCCAGTGCCCGCACCATCGCGGAATGATCCCAGGCCTTGCCGCCATGCGCGGCGCAGGACGAGAACAATTGCTGCGCCAATGCCGTGCTCGGCAGCGACAGGCCGAGCGCGCGCGCACCTTCCAGCGCGAGGTTAAGGTCCTTCTGATGCAGCTCGATGCGGAAACCCGGCTCGAAATTGCGCTTCACCATGCGCTCGCCATGCACTTCGAGAATCCGCGACGATGCAAAACCTCCCATCAGCGCCTTGCGTACGAGAGCGGGATTGGCCCCCGCCTTGGATGCGAACAGCAACGCTTCGCTTACCGCCTCGATCGTCAGCGCGACGATGATCTGGTTGGCGACCTTCGTCGTCTGGCCATCGCCATTGGCGCCGACATGCGTGACGTTCTTGCCCATCTTGTCGAAGATCGCCTTCATGGTGCCAAAGGCCCGCTCCGGGCCGCCGACCATGATGGTGAGGCTCGCTGCTTTCGCCCCGACCTCCCCGCCCGACACCGGCGCGTCGAGATAGTCCGCGCCCAGCGCCTCGATCTTCTTGGCGAATTCCTTGGTCGCCAGCGGCGAGATCGAGCTCATATCGACGACGATCTTGCCCTTGGAGATGCCGCTCGCAACGCCGTCCTTGCCGAACAGCACCGCCTCCACATGCGGGGTGTCAGGCACCATGATGATGACCGCATCCGCCTCCTCCGCGACTTCCTTCGCCGATTTGCAGGCGATGCCGCCCGCGGAAATCAGCTCAGGCGCGACCGGCGCGACGTCATGCAGGAGCACGCGATGGCCCGCGGCCAGAAGATGGCCGGCCATCGGCCGTCCCATGGTGCCAAGTCCGATGAAGCCGATGTCGATCATGTCTACGTTTCCTCAGGTCTCAAATGTCTGCGCGGCGTGCCAGGACAGGCCTTCCAGCGTCGTGGTGCGCGGCTTGTATTCGCAGCCGATCCAGCCGCGATAGCCGATCGCGTCGAGGTGGCGGAACAGGAAGGGATAGTTGATCTCGCCGGTGCCGGGCTCGTGGCGACCGGGATTGTCGGCGAGCTGGATATGGGCGATTTGGGGGAGATATTCCTGCATGGTCCGGGCGAGATCGCCCTCCATGATCTGCATGTGGTAGATGTCGTACTGGACGAACAGATTGTTCGACCGCACCTCGGAGATCAGCTGCACCGCCTGCTCGGTGCCGTTGAGGTAAAAGCCGGGAATGTCGAGCGTGTTGATCGGCTCGACCAGGAGCTTGATGTTCTCGCGCGCCAGCGTCGAGGCGGCAAAGCGAAGGTTGCCAACCAGCGTTTCGTTGAGCTCGCGCGGGTCGGCATCGGCAGGCGCGATGCCGACGAGGCAATTGAGCTGCTCGCAATCGAGCGCCTTGGCATAGTCGATGGCCCGGAACACACCGTCGCGGAATTCACTGACGCGATCGGGCAGGATCGCGATGCCGCGCTCGCCCGCTGCCCAGTTTCCCGCTGGAAGGTTGTGCAGCACCTGCGTCAGCCCGTGAGCCTCGAGTTGCTCGCGCAGCAGCGCCTTGTCGAAATCATACGGGAAGAGATACTCGACCCCGGAAAAGCCCGCCGCTTTCGCCGCGGCGAAACGGTCGATGAACGGCATCTCGTTGAAGAGCATGGTGAGGTTGGCGGCAAATTTCGGCATGATGCTGTTCCCCCTATTCCGCCGGCTGAAGCACGCCGGGCCGCGCGGTCGAGACCTCGTCGAGCGGCAGATCCAGCACCTCCTCGAACTCGACGATGTTGTCGATCTCCGTGCCCATCGCGATGTTGGTGACGCGCTCGAGAATGAACTCGACCACGACAGGCACGCGGTGCTTCGCCATCAATTCACGGGCGGTCGCAAACGCCGCCTGCGTATCCTTGGGATCGGTGACGCGGATCGCCTTGCAGCCCAGGCCTTCGGCGACCGCGACATGGTCGACACCGTAACCACCGAGCTCCGGTGCGTTGACGTTCTCGAAGGAGAGCTGGACGTGGTAATCCATGTCGAAGCCGCGCTGGGCCTGGCGGATCAGGCCGAGATAGGAATTGTTCACGACGACGTGGATGTAGGGCAGATTGAACTGCGCGCCGACCGCGAGCTCCTCGATCAGGAACTGGAAGTCGTAATCGCCGGACAGCGCGACGATCTCGCGATCCGGGCATGCCGCACGCACCCCGAGCGCGGCAGGCAGCGTCCAGCCGAGCGGGCCGGCTTGCCCGGCATTGATCCAGTTGCGCGGCTTGTAGACGCCCAAGAACTGCGCGCCGGCGATCTGCGACAAGCCGATCACGGTGACATAGGTGGTGTCGCGGCCGAAGGCCTTGTTCATCTCCTCATAGACGCGCTGCGGCTTGATCGGGACGTTGTCGAAATGGCTCTTGCGCAGCATCGTCTTCTTGCGATCGCGGCAGGCCGCGGGCCACGCCTGGCGCTCGCGCAACCTGCCTGACCGGCGCCACTCCCTGGCGACGGTGACGAAGAGCTCGAGCGCGGCCTTGGCGTCCGAGACGATGCCGAGATCCGGATTGAACACGCGCCCGATCTGGGTCGGCTCGATGTCGACATGCACGAAGGTGCGACCCTTGGTGTAGGTCTCGACCGAGCCGGTGTGACGGTTGGCCCAGCGGTTGCCGATGCCGAGCACGAAGTCGGATTCCAGCATGGTCGCATTGCCATAGCGGTGGCTGGTCTGCAGGCCGACCATGCCGGCCATCAGCACGTGGTCGTCGGGGATCGCACCCCACGCCATCAGCGTCGGCACGACCGGCACGTCGGCGATCTCGGCGAATTCCACCAGCAGGTCCGAGGCGTCGGCGTTGATGATGCCGCCACCGGCGACGATCAGCGGCCGCTCGGCGGCATTGAGCATCTCCAGCGCCTTCTCGACCTGCTTGCGCGTCGCGGTGGGCTTGTAGACCGACAGCGGCTCATAGGTCTCGTCGTCGAACTCGATCTCGGCGAGCTGCACGTCGAGCGGCATGTCGATCAGCACCGGACCCGGCCGGCCCGAGCGCATGATGTGAAAGGCCTGGCTGAACACACGCGGCACCAGGGCCGGCTCGCGCACGGTCACAGCCCATTTGGTCACGGGCTTTGCGATCGACTCGATGTCGACGGCCTGAAAGTCTTCCTTGTAGAGCCGTGCGCGCGGCGCCTGCCCGGTGATGCAGAGGATCGGAATGGAATCGGCGATCGCCGAATAGAGCCCGGTGATCATGTCGGTGCCGGCCGGCCCCGACGTGCCAATGCAGACGCCGATATTGCCGGCCTTCGCCCGCGTATAGCCTTCGGCCATATGCGAGGCGCCCTCGACATGGCGCGCGAGAATGTGGCGGATCGACCCGCGCTTCTTCAGCGCCGAGTACAGCGGATTGATCGCGGCCCCGGGAACGCCGAAGGCAGTCGAGATGCCTTCCTTCTCCAGAATTCGCACGGCAGCATCGACGGCTCGCATCTTCGCCATATCGGACCTCGCTTGAGTTGCGTCAGCGAGCGTGATCATCAGGCGTGCAAGATGCGATCTCAACGAGATCGATTTTATTTTCCACGATGCGGCAGCCGTGGAAAAACCGCGGCGGTCTCAAGCGGTTAGATCGACATCGGCGTGAAAGCCGCTCACTCGAACAACGGCGCGAGCTCCATCTGCGGCACCAGCACGAGGCCCTTGTCGGTGATGCGAATTTCCGGAATGACCGATAGCGGAATCAAATTGAAGCCCATGTAGGGGATGGTGCAGCCGGCTTCGGCCCATTCCTTCTTCAGCACCTTGACCGCTTCGGCGACCTCGGTGACCCGTTTGTCGGAGAGCAGGCCGGCGATCGGCAGCGGAACCAGCGCCCTCACCTTGCCGTCGGCGACGACGCAAACGCCGCCCTGCTCCGCCTTGATGGCCGATATCGCCGCCTGCATGTCGCCCTCGTTGGTGCCGGCGACGATGATGTTGTGGCTGTCGTGCCCGACGCTGGAGGCGACCGCCCCGCGCTTCAGGCCGAAATCCTTCAGCAGGCCGTAAGCGACATTGCCGGCCGACTTGCCGTGGCGCTCGACCACCGTGACGAAGCACAGGTCGTAGCGCTCAAACAGCGACGGCCAATCCTTGGCCGGTTCGATCGCGACCTTCTCATGGATCAGCGTAATGCCGGGCAGCGCGGTCTTGATGGCATTGACGGTACACGCCTTCGCCGGCAATTCCGGCGTCAGCTTGACCTTCTCCGGAAGCTTCACCGTCGCATAGGCCGCCTTCGGATATTGATAGCGCTGCGACAACGCCTGATCGAGCCGCGGCGTAATCTTGCCATGCTCGACCACCAGCTCGCCGCCATACCAGGTGCATTGCGGCTTGAGCTGATCGTCCATCAGCACGAGATCGGCGCGGCGGCCGCCGCCGAGCCCGCCGATATCGCCCTCCATGCCGAAGCGTGTGGCGCCATGCAGCGAGCCCATCGACCAGGCCTGCTCGGGCGACATGCCGGCCTTTACGGCCTCGCGCACCACCCAGTCGAGACCGAACAGCAGAAGATCGTCGGCATCACGGTCGTCGGTGCACACGGCCGTACGTTTGTGCGACGCCCCGAGTTCGGTGATGGTGCGGATCGCCTGCGGCAGCGAGTGCCAGGGCGTGGTCGGCGGACCGCCGCGCAGGAACACCCAGACGCCGGCGTCGAGCAGATCGTCGGCGATGTCGCGATCGATCGCCTCATGGGTGTCGGTGACGCCGGACGCCGCATAGGCCGCGACGAATTCACGGCCGTAGACATGGCCTGACACTGGCCGTCCTCGCTTCAAGGCAGCGGCAAGGATGGCATGGCTGCGCTCGTCGCCCATCGTGACAGGCACGAAATCCATCTTCTCGCCGAGCGCGACCGCTTCGGGCCAGCGGTCGAACAGGCCGGCGATCTTGTCCGGCGTGAGGTCGCCGCCCGCGGTCTCCAGTTCCGCCGACGTGGCCGGCACCGTGCTCGGCACCGTCAAAAAGATCGAGAGCGGCGCCTCGCGCGCGTCCTCCAGCATTGCCTCGACACCGGCGACATCCATGACGTTGCCGATCTCGTGGCTGTCGCAGAAGATCGTGGTGGTGCCGTTGAGGAGCGCAGCCTCGGCATAGGCGCAGGCCGTCACCATCGAGGATTCGATGTGGATGTGCGGATCGACCAGCCCCGGTGCGATGATGCCGCCGGCGGCGTCGTAAAGCGGCACCCCGCCCCAGACCTTCTTCGCCGTCCCGGCCGGTTTCACCGCTGCGACGCGGCCACCGGTGATCCAGACCTCCCGACCGGGATGGATGCGCTCCGAATAGGTCGAAAGCACCCGGGCCCCCGTGACCACGAGATCCGGTGCGACGCGCGCGGAGGCGACATCGGCCAGACGCCGGGTCATCGAATGCAGCGGTGCGACGGCGAAGCGGGTAAGTCTGGTCATCGGGACCCTCGCGTGGCGTTACGGCCCAGCGATGGTTACGCCCTGCGCCATAGCGGGCAAGCGCAAATATAACGGCAGGCCCTGCTTACGCCTTAGGCGCCGAACCGCCCGCCGTCCCCGCCCTTGCGGGCCTGCGCGGGTTCCGCCTTCTCGGCGGTGCTGCAGCATCGGGCTTGACCCGAATTCGCATCGACCGGCCCTTTGGCTCATCGATCTCGAACGAGTTCGTCTTGCGCACGAGGTCGCTCAGCTTGCGGAACCCGAACGTTCTCGGATCGAAATCGGAGGCCAGATTGGCGAGCTGCCGGCCGACTTCGCCGAGCGCGACCCAGCCGTCCTCGCTCTCCATCTGGGTGATGACCTTCTTGATGATGGGTGTGGCTGCATCGGGCGGCTGAAGCGACGTCGATCTTGAGGCGGCATCCTGGGTGGTCGCCGGGACGGAGACCAGGTTCTCGGTGTAGACGAACCTTCGGCAGGCCTGCCTGAAACTTTCGGGCGTCTTCTGCTCGCCGAACCCGAAGACGTCAACGCCCTGCTCACGGATGCGGGCGGCCAGACGGGTAAAGTCGCTGTCGGACGAGACCAGGCAAAAGCCGTCGAACCGGCCGCTGTGAAGCAGGTCCATGGCGTCGATGACCAGGGTTATGTCGGAGGCATTCTTTCCCGTCGTATAGGCGAATTGCTGCTGCGGGATGATGGCGTGCTTGGACAGGATGTCGGCCCAGCCCCTGGACCGCGCATTGGAGAAGTCGCCATAGATGCGGCGGACGCTGGCCTCGCCGATCTTGGCAATCTCCTCGAACAGCCCATCCGCGATCTTGGCGGAGGCGTTGTCGGCATCGATCAGGACGGCGAGACGGGGCGAGCGAAGTTCCGACGGCATGGCGTTTCCTCAACGAGCTGGACGCAGCATTAGAGGACGCGCGCGCCGGGACGGCTAGTCCTCGTTCGCCTTGAAGCGCCCCATCCCCTTCAGCACGAACGGGGCCAGCAGCGCAACCAGCGCGATGCCGAGCAGCGTCGCCGAGATCGGGCTCTGGAGCAGCGTCATGGGATCGCCGAGGCTGATCGCGAGCGCGCGGCGCAGCTGGCTCTCGGCGATCGGTCCGAGGATCAGGCCGACGACGACCGGCGCGATCGGAAAGTCGAACCGGCGCATCAGGAAACCGAGCACGCCGAAGCCGGCCAGCATCGACAATTCGACCACCGACGGCTTTGCGGCGATGGTGCCCATGGTCGCGAACACGAGAATGCCGGCATAGAGCCAGGGCTGCGGGATCGCGAGCAGCCGCACCCACAGGCCGACCAGCGGCAGATTGAGCACCAGCAACATGCAATTGGCGATGAAGAGACTGGCGATCAGGCCCCAGACAAGGTCAGGCCGCTCAGCAAACAGCAGCGGCCCCGGGTTGAGGCCGTACTGCTGGAACCCCGCCAGCATCATCGCGGCCGTCGCCGAGGTCGGCAATCCCAGCGTCAAGAGCGGCACCAGCGTGCCGGCGGCGGAGGCGTTGTTGGCGGCCTCCGGTCCCGCGACGCCTTCGATCGCGCCCTTGCCGAATTCTTCCGGATGTTTTGTGAGCCGCTTCTCAGTGGAATAGGACAGGAAGGTCGGAATCTCCGCGCCGCCCGCGGGCAGCGCGCCGATCGGGAAGCCGAACATGGTGCCGCGCAGCCAAGGCTTCCACGAGCGCTTCCAGTCTTCTTTTGTCATCCACAGCGAGCCGCGCACCGGCTCGAGCTTTTCCTCGGTGTGGTGGCGCCGCGATGCGACGTAGAGCGCCTCGCCGACCGCGAACAGACCGACCGCAAGCGTCGTCACCTCGACGCCGTCGAGCAATTCAGGGACGCCGAAGGTAAGCCGCGCCTGCCCCGTCAGCTTGTCGATGCCGACGAGGCCGAGCGTCAAGCCGATGAACAGACTGGTCAGGCCGCGGATCGGGGAATCGCCAAAGGTCGCCGACACCGTGACGAAGGCGACGCACATCAGCGCGAAGTAATCCTCAGGACCGAAGCGCACGGCGAAATCGACCAGCCATGGCGCGAGGAACGCAAGCCCGATGGTGGCGATGGTGCCGGCGACGAAGGAACCGATCGCGGATGTCGCAAGCGCCGGCCCGCCGCGGCCGGCCTTGGCCATCTTGTTGCCCTCGAGCGCGGTCGCCATCGAGGCGCTCTCGCCGGGCGTGTTGATCAGGATCGCGGTGGTCGATCCGCCATACATGCCGCCGTAATAGATGCCGGCGAACATGATCAGCGAGCCGCCGGGGTCGAGCTTGTAGGTCACCGGCAGCAGCAGCGCGACCGTCAGGGCCGGGCCGATGCCGGGCAGCACGCCGACGGCCGTGCCGAGGAACACGCCGATCAGAGCATAGAGCAGGTTCATCGGCTGGACGGCGACCGCCATGCCGTGGGCCAGCGCGGCAAAGGTGTCCATCACAGCAGTCGCTCCAGCGGACCGGTCGGAAGGCTCAGCGTCAACAGCCGGTCGAACGCGAGATAGATGAGGGTGGACATCACGAGGGCGATGATGCTGTCGACCAGGATGGCGCGGCGCCCAAACGCCGCCGACGTCGTCACGAACAGCGCCGACGTCGCCAGGATGAAGCCGCCGCCGAAGCCGATGATGGCAATGAGGAGCGCAAGGCCTACCAGGATCAGAATCACAGGCACGGGATCGGCGCTCTCGCGCGCCGGCAGATTGCCGCGCAGCGCGTCGATGAAATTGCCGATCGCGAGCAGCGCGAGGCCGGTGGCGACCACGACCGGCATCGCCTCCGGTCCCATCCCGTACATCGCAGTGGATTGCAGCCCGCGCGCGTCCCAGACCAGCACCGCGGCGAGACCTGCGAGCAATACAGCTATGACGATGCCGGCGCGATCGACGCGCCGCGGCTGGGCGGGATCGCCTGAGGTCATGACTTGACCAGGCCGACCGATTTCAGCACGTCGGTGACGCGCACGGTTTCCTTCTTCAGGAAGTCGGCGAAGGCGTCGCCGCCGAGATAGGCATCCTCCCAGCCCTTCTGCTTGAGGATCTCCTTCCAGGCGTCCGACTTCACCATCTTCTCGACCGCATCGCTCAGCGTCTTGCGCTGCTCCGGCGTGATGCCGGGAGGCGCGACCACCGAACGCCAGTTGGCGATCACGAGGTCGATGCCTTGCTCCCTAAAGGTCGGGATGTCGCTGCCGGCGATGCGCTTCTCCGAGGTCACACCGATCGCGCGCAGCTTGCCGGACTTGATCTGCCCGTCATATTCGCTCAGCCCCGAAATGCCCGCGGTGACCTTGCCGCCGAGGATTGCCGCCAGCGATTCGCCGCCGCCGGAGAACGGGATGTAGTTGATCTTCTTCGCGTCGGCGCCGACTGCGCCCGCGAACAACGCGGCCATGACATGGTCGACGCCGCCGGCCGAGCCGCCGGCGAAGGTCACCTTGGCGATATCGGCTTTCACCGCGGCGGCGAGATCCTGCGCGGTCTTGATCGGCGAATTCGCCGGCACCACGATCACCTGGATTTCCTCGGTGAGGCGCGCGATCGGCGTCACCTGCTCGAGCGTGACAGGCGATTTGTTCATGGCGAGCGCACCCACCATGACGAAGCCGTTGACCATCAACTGGTTGCCGTCGCCCTTGGCGCCGTTGACGAACTGCGCGATGCCGACGCTGCCGCCGGCGCCGGGAACGTTGACGACCTGCACGCTGCGCGCGACGCCCGAAGCGACCAGCGCCTGCTGCATCGAGCGCGCGGTCTGGTCCCAGCCACCGCCCGGGGCCGCCGGCGCCATCAGCTTGAGCTCGAGCTGCTGGGCAAAAGCGGGCGCAGCTGCCGCAAGGGTCAGCGCGACGGCTGCGCCGACAAGGCGCGCGGGAAATTTGAACATGGGGGGCATTCTCCAGGGCTCGTGCGGACGTCGTTGATCGGTTGCCGCATTGTGTCGTTTGGTCGCATATCAGCCAAAACGGCCGATGCTGTCCAGCGACAGGCCCGGTTCCTTGTTAGCCAGATTTCGGCATCACCCCGCCGAGCGCGACGGTCAATTCGCCGGCGACGTCGCGCACGATTTGGCCGATTTCCGGCAATCTGTCGTCGGTCAGGCGGCTGGTCATGCCCGAGACGGAAATCGCCGCGAGCGGCTCGGCGCAGTCGTTATAGACCACTGCGGCAATACAGCGCAGGCCCATACAGGCTTCTTCATCGTCGAGCGCAAAACCCTGCTTGCGGATCTTCTCGAGCTCCTTGAACAGGTCGCCCGGCCGCACGATCGACTTCTCGGTCAGGCGGGGCATGCCGTGATGGCGGATGACCGCGCCGACGTCCTCGTCCGAATAAGTCGCGAGCACTGCCTTGCCGACGCCTGACGTCACCATGGCGACGCGGCCGCCGACCTGGGTCAGCGAGCGCATGATCTCGCGGCTCTCCATGCGGGTCAGCACGATGATGAACTCGTCGTCGACCACGGCGAGGTTGGCGGTCTCGCGGGTGAGATCGCGCAGCTTGCGCAAGTAAGGAATCGCCTGCGTGGAGAAATTACGCCGCCGGGCAAAGCTCGCGCCGACCGTGAAGCTGCGCACGCCGACATGCCATTTGGACTGGGCGCGGTCGAACTGCACGAAGCGGCGGCTCTCCAGCGTCGCCAGCAGGCGGTGCACGGTCGAGGCCGACAGGCCGGTGCGCACGGCGAGGTCGCTGAGGCGATAGCCTTCGTCGTCTTCGGCCAGCGTTTCGAGGATCGACAGCGCGCGGTCGACGGACTGCACGCCGCCATCGCGCGCGTCGTGGTCGGCCTCCGATGGCGATCGAGGCTCGAGCGATTTGCGCCGGATCACGTTCTTGCTCATCGCGACCTGACCGTTCTCCCTCGCCCTATTCTTATTTCCCTCTCCCCGCTTGCGGGGAGAGGGTCAGGGTGAGGGGGAGTCTCCGCAAGGACGGTGACAGTTAGACTCGTGGAGAGTCCCCCTCACCCGAATTGCTTCGCAAGTCGACCTCTCCCCGCGCGCGGGGAGAGGTGAATAACCACCCGCTCCGGATCATACCGAAGCGTCTTCGTCGTCTCAGAGCAGCCCCGCGCCGCGCGCCCACTTGTACTTGGCGCCGAGCACCTCGACCGGCAGCTCGGTGGAGTACGCGTAGGCCGGGATGCCGTTCTGGTAGAGATATTCGGCGGCTTCCTCGACCTCGACGTCGCCGGCGAGCGAGGCGACGATCGGCTTCACGAAGCCCTTGGCCTCCATCTCCTTCTTCACCTCGACCATGTTGCGGGCGAACACCATCGGGGGCGTGACGATGGTGTGCCAGTAGCCGAGGATCAGCGAATGGATCCGCTCGTCCGACAGGCCGAGCTTCACCGTGTTGACGTAGGTGATCGGCGGCTCGCCGCCGGTGATATCCACAGGATTTCCGGCCGCACCGAACGGCGGGATGAACTTGCGGAAGGCCGCATCCAGATCCGGCGGCATCGACATCAGCGACAGGCCGTTGTCGACGCAGGAGTCCGACAGCAGCACGCCCGAGCCGCCCGCACCGGTGATGATCAGCACGTTCTCGCCCTTCGGCGTCGGCAGCACCGGCACGCCACGGGCGAATTCGAGCAGCTGCCGCAGCGAGCGGGCCCGGATCACGCCGGACTGCGCCAGGACGTCCTCGTAGATCTTGTCGTTACCGGCGAGCGCGCCGGTATGCGACGAGGCCGCCTTTGCGCCGGCCGAGGTGCGGCCGGCCTTGAGCACGATGACCGGCTTCTTCTTGGAGACGCGCTTGGCGGCTTCCGCGAAGGCGCGGCCGTCCTTGAGGTCTTCGCAGTGCTGCGCGATCAGGTTGGTGTTCGGGTCCTGCTCGAAAAAGGCGAGCAGATCGTCCTCGTCGATATCGGACTTGTTGCCGAGGCCGACGATCGCCGAGACGCCCATCTTCGCCGAGCGCGAGAAGCCGATGATGGCCATGCCGATGCCGCCCGACTGCGACGACAGCGCGGCGTGACCCTTGACGTCATAGGCCGTACAGAAGGTCGCGCAGAGATTGGCCGGCGTGTAGTAGAAGCCGTAGATGTTCGGCCCCATCAGGCGGATGTCGTACTTCTTGCCGACCTCGACGATCTCGGCCTGAAGCTCCGGCGCGCCGGCTTCGGCGAAGCCCGACGGAATCAGAACCGCGCCCGGGATTTTCTTCTCGCCGCATTCGGTGAGCGCCGCCGCCACGAACTTCGCGGGGATCGCGAACACGGCCGTGTCGATCACACCCGGAACGTCCTTGACGCTCTTGTAAGCCTTGTAGCCGAGGATCTCGGCGGCCTTGGGGTGGATCGGATAGATGTCGCCCTTGTAGCCGCCGTTGATGAGGTTCTTCATCACGGAGTTGCCGATCTTGCCGTCCTCGGCGGAGGCGCCGACCACGGCGACCGCCTTCGGCTGCATGATGCGGCTCATGGCCGCGACGATCTCTTCGGTCGGGCGCGGCTTCGGCTTGGGCACATAGGCGAAGTCGACGACGATGCGCACGTCGGCGGCGATCGCGTCCTTGGCCGTCGCGAACACCGGGTTGAGATCGAGCTCGACGATTTCAGGGAAATCGGTGACGAGCTGCGAAACCTTGACGATGACGTCGGCGAGCGCCGTACGGTTCACCGGCTCGCCGCCGCGAACGCCCTTCAGAATCTCATGCGCCTGGATGCCGTCGAGCATCGACAGCGCGTCTTCCTTGGTCGCGGGCGCGAGACGGAAGGTGATGTCCTTCAAGACTTCGACCAGCACGCCGCCGAGGCCGAAAGCGACCAGCTTGCCGAACGAGCCGTCGGTGATCGAGCCGACGATGACTTCGGTGCCGCCGGCCAGCATCTGCTGCACCTGGACGCCCTCGATCTTGGCATCGGACTTGTACTTCTTGGCGTTGGAGAGAATGGTCTCGTAGGCCTTCTCGGCATCCTCGGCCGTCTTGAGGCCGACGATGACGCCGCCGGCTTCGGTCTTGTGGAGAATGTCCGGCGAGACGATCTTCATCACCACCGGGAAGCCCATCGAGGAGGCCATTTTGCCGGCCTCACCCGCCGACCTCGCCACGCCCTCCTTCGGCACCGGAATGCCGTAGGCGTCGCAGACCAGCTTGCCTTCCGGCGCGGTCAGGCTGGTGCGGTTGTCCGCCTTGACCTGGTCGAGCACTTTGCGGACGGCATCTTTGGAATTGGACATATGGCTTCTCCCTTGACCTCAGTTCGTTCTTTCAAAGCGCGCGCGTGTAGCGGCTGCCCGTGATGCTTGCCATTCGCCGCGCTCTGTTCCATGTCGCGGAACGGAGTGGCATAAAGCCCACATTACTCCGCCGCTTTGGATCAAAAATGGCTGGCGATGGCATTTGGTATGCCAGAAGCCAACTTGTCAAGCTGCTGCATGACTTAGAACGCCGCAAAAAATAGCCAGCTTGACATTCTGGCATGTGGTATGCCAAAAACTTTCCCGTTAATAATCCTGTAAAAGACGACTCCCACTGGAGGAGATTCGTCGTGTCACTGCGGAAACCAACCAAGGCGTTGCCGAACATGACCGAGGCAGATATCGCAATCGTTCGTATTGCCCCGGAGAGCAGCTTCAAGAACAAGGCGTATGACGCCTTGAAGGAAGCCATCCTCAAGATGGACATCTACTCGACGCCCGAGCCGGTGATGCTCGACGAGCGCGCGTTGTCTGAACGCCTGGGTGTGAGCCGCACCCCGATCCGCGAAGCGATCGCGATGCTCGAGCAGGACGGGTTCGTCAAAACCGTTCCGCGCCGCGGCATCATGGTGGTGCGCAGAACCAAGAGCGAGATCGTCGACATGATCCGCGCCTGGGCGGCGCTGGAGAGCATGGCGGCCCGCCTGATCACCACCACCGCACGCAAGAAAGACATCACGGCGCTGCGCGACTACTTCAAGGATTTCGGCAAGGACCGCCTGCCCGAGGATCACGTCGAGGAATATTCGCGCGCCAACATCGCCTTCCACCAGGCGCTGATCTCGCTGTCGGAATCGCCGGTCCTGGTCGACCTCACCAACGATCTGCTGCTGCACGTGCGCGGCTACCGCCAGCTCACCATCGGACGCAAGGATCGCACCGCCACTTCGCTGCCCGAGCATCTCAGCATGATCGAAGCACTGGAAGCGCGCGACACCGAGCTCGCCGAGAAGCGCGCCCGCGACCACACCCTTGGCCTTGCCGCTTACGTCGAAGCGCACGGTCAAGAACTGTTCACCTAGCAACGTTCACCAGAAGGGCGAGCCATTCGCCCACAAAGCCTAAAACGGCATATGAGACCAGGGAGACAAGGCCCATGCTGAATACCGCGACCAAGTCCGAAGCACCGGGCACCGAGCAGGAATTGACGGATGGCTTTCATCTCGTCATCGACGCGCTCAAGCTGAACGGCATCAACACCATCTATAATGTGCCGGGCATCCCGATCACGGATTTGGGCCGCATGGCGCAGGCCGAAGGCATTCGTATGATCTCCTTCCGCCACGAGCAGAACGCCGGTTACGCCGCAGGCATCGCCGGCTACCTCACCAAGAAGCCGGGCATCTGCCTCACGGTGTCCGCGCCCGGCTTCCTCAACGGTCTCACCGCGCTCGCCCACGCCACCACCAACTGCTACCCGATGATCCTGATCTCGGGCTCCTCCGAGCGCGAGATCGTCGACCTCCAGCAGGGCGACTACGAAGAGATGGACCAGCTCGCGATCGCCAAGCCGCTGTGCAAGGCGGCCTATCGTGTGCTGCACGCCCAGGACATCGGCATCGGTCTCGCCCGCGCCATCCGCGCCGCGGTCTCGGGCCGTCCGGGCGGCGTCTATCTCGACCTGCCGGCAAAACTGTTCGGCCAGGTGATGAACGCCGATGCCGGCCAAAAGTCGCTAGTCAAGGTGATCGACGCCGCGCCCGCGCAGATCCCCTCGCCCGCTTCGATCAAGCGCGCGCTCGACGTGCTCAAGGCGGCGAAGCGTCCGCTCATCATCCTCGGCAAGGGCGCGGCCTACGCGCAGGCCGATGAAGAGATCAAGTCGTTCGTCGAGAAGAGCGGCGTGCCGTTCCTGCCGATGAGCATGGCCAAGGGCCTCCTCCCCGACACCCATCCGCAATGCGCCGGTGCTGCCCGCTCGACCGTGCTGAAAGAATCCGACGTCGTGCTGCTGATCGGCGCCCGGCTGAACTGGCTGCTCTCGCACGGCAAGGGCAAGAGCTGGGGCGAAGCGCCCAAGAAGTTCATCCAGGTCGACATCGAGCCCAGGGAAATGGATTCCAACGTCGAGATCGTCGCGCCCGTCGTCGGCGACATCGGCTCGGTCGTATCAGCCTTCAATCAGGCGATCAGCACGGGTTGGACCGCGCCGCCGGCCGAATGGACCAAGGCCATCGTGTCCAAGCGTGACGAGAACGTCGCCAAGATGGCGCCGAAGCTCATGAACAACAAGTCGCCGATGGACTATCACGGTGCGCTCGGCGTGCTGAAGAACGTGATCAAGGATCACCCGGAGGCGATCCTCGTCAACGAGGGCGCCAACACGCTCGACCTCGCCCGCGGCGTCATCGACATGTACAGGCCGCGCAAGCGTCTCGACGTCGGCACCTGGGGCGTGATGGGCATCGGCATGGGCCAGGCGATCGCGGCTGCGCTCGAGACCGGTCACCCCGTGCTGGCGGTGGAAGGCGACTCGGCCTTCGGCTTCTCCGGCATGGAGGTCGAGACCATCTGCCGCTACAACCTGCCGATCTGCGTCGTCATCTTCAACAATGACGGCATCTATCGCGGCACCGACGTCAACAGCGTCAACGCCGATCCGGCGACGACGGTGTTCGTCAAGGGCGCGCGCTACGACAAGATGATGGAAGCCTTCGGCGGCGTCGGCGTGAATGCCACCTCGCCTGACGAGCTCAAGCGCGCCGTCAACGAGGCGATGGCCTCGGGCAAGCCGACGCTCATCAACGCGGTGATCGATCCGGCCGCGGGCTCGGAGAGCGGCCGCATCGGCAACCTCAATCCGCAGAGCGTTCTGCAGAAGAAAAAGTAAGTCCTCCCCTTCAACCCTTAATTCCCTGCGGTTTGCGGGGGCAGACAGAGTATACGGAGCAACACGATGACCAAAGCGCTCAAGGGCGTTCGCATTCTCGACTTCACCCACGTCCAGTCCGGACCGACCTGCACGCAGCTGCTGGCATGGTTCGGCGCCGACGTGATCAAGGTGGAACGTCCGGGCGTGGGCGACATTACCCGCGGCCAGCTGCAGGACATCCCGAACGTGGACAGCCTGTATTTCACCATGCTCAACCACAACAAGCGCTCGATCACGCTCGACACCAAGAACCCCAAGGGCAAGGAAGTCCTCACCGAGCTGATCAAGAAGTGCGACGTGCTGGTCGAAAACTTCGGCCCCGGCGTGCTCGACCGCATGGGCTTCCCCTGGGAGAAGATCCAGGCGATCAACCCGAAGATGATCGTCGCCTCGATCAAGGGCTTTGGCCCTGGCCCCTACGAAGACTGCAAGGTCTATGAGAACGTCGCGCAGTGCACCGGCGGCGCCGCCTCGACCACCGGCTTCCGCGACGGCCTGCCGCTCGTCACCGGCGCGCAGATCGGCGACAGCGGCACCGGCCTGCACCTGGCGCTCGGCATCGTCACCGCCCTCTATCAGCGCACGCATTCGGGCAAGGGCCAGAAGGTCACCGCCGCGATGCAGGACGGCGTGCTCAACCTCGCGCGCGTCAAGCTGCGCGACCAGCAGCGCCTCGCGCATGGTCCGCTTAGGGAATACAGCCAGTTCGGCGAAGGCATTCCGTTCGGCGACGCCGTGCCGCGCGCCGGCAACGATTCCGGCGGTGGTCAGCCCGGCCGCATCCTGAAGTGCAAGGGCTGGGAGACCGATCCCAACGCCTACATCTACTTCATCACCCAGGCCCCGGTCTGGGAGAAGATCTGCGACGTGATCGGCGAGCCCACCTGGAAGACAGATCCGAACTACGCCAAGCCGGCCGTCCGCCTGCCGCGCCTCAACGAGATCTTCGCCCGCATCGAACAGTGGACGATGACGAAGACGAAATTCGAGGCGATGGAAATACTCAACAAGGACGACATCCCCTGCGGCCCGATCCTGTCGATGAAGGAGATCGCCGAAGACCAGTCGTTGCGCGCCACCGGCACCGTGGTCGAGGTCGATCACCCGACCCGCGGCAAGTACATCTCGGTCGGCAATCCGATCAAGCTGTCGGATAGCCCGAGCGAGGTGGAGCGCTCCCCGCTGCTCGGCGAGCACACCGACGAGATCCTGCGCAGCGTGCTCGGCTTCAGCGATCACCAGGTCGCCGACATCCACAAGTCCGGCGCGCTCGAGCCGCCGCAGAAGCAGGCCGCTGAGTAAGCGGATCTAGTTCAAGCCAAGACGAAAGGGCCGCCCGAAGGGGCGGCCCTTTTTGCTTCAGAAGACCGTGCGGTCGCGGCTGTGACTAAAAAATGGAAAAACAACCCCATGCACAGTAGCTAACCTGTTGGTCATAAACGATTTCGTATTTCACGAAATGTCTTTTGCCGCGTCGGGCAAAACAGAGGCATTATGCCATGATCCGACAAAGCCAATATCCTGCCCGGCGAAGAGCGGCCGAGGGGTTGTTCGTCGGACAAACGACCTAACGGCCAAGGCATGATCGGGAAAGAGGCTCAGCGGCTTGCAAAAAGGTCAGAGCGCCTCCAGTCCGAGCCGGCGGAACAACTTTCGATCGGCTTCGTCCTGCGGATTGCCCGCCGTCAGCAGCGTGTCGCCGACGAAGATCGAGTTTGCACCGGCAAAGAAGCACAGCGCCTGCATCTCGTCGGTCATCGCCGACCGCCCCGCCGAGAGTCGCACGAAAGAGGCCGGCATCATGATACGCGCCAGCGCGACAATGCGCACGAACTCGATCGGACCTATCGGCGTCGCCTTCGCCATCGGCGTTCCCGGAATCGGGATCAGCATGTTGATCGGCACGCTCTCCGGCGCTTCCGGGAGGTTGGCGAGCGTGACCAGCATGTCGACGCGGTCCTGTTCGCTCTCACCCATGCCGAGAATTCCGCCGCAGCACACTTTCATGCCGGCATCGCGGACATGCTCCAGCGTATCGAGACGATCGGCGAACGTGCGGGTGGAGGTAACGCTCGGATAGAAGCGCTCCGAGGTATCGATATTGTGATTGTAGTAATCAAGCCCGGCAGCACTCAGCCGGTCGGCCTGATCCCGGTCGAGCATGCCGAGCGTCATGCAGGTCTCGAGCCCGAGCTCCTTCACGGCTCCGACGACCTCGATAATGGCATCCATGTCGCGCGGCTTCGGATTGCGCCAGGCCGCGCCCATGCAATAACGCGTCGCGCCGCTGTCTTTTGCCTTGCGTGCCTCGGCAACGATCTTCCCGACCTCCATCAACTTGGAGGCTGCAAGAGCGGTCGCATGATGCGACGACTGGCTGCAGTAACCGCAGTCTTCCGGACAACCACCTGTCTTGATGTTCAGCAGCCGGCTCAACTGCACGCGATTTGGGTCAAAATGCTCCCGATGTACGGATTGTGAACGGAAGAGCAGATCGTTGAAGGGAAGCTGGTAAGCCGCCCATGCATCTTCACCAGTCCATCTTTGAGACCTTTGCGGCCTTTCCTTTGCGGGGATTGTCTCCCCGTCGTTCACACCGAGCATTACACATCTCCTGACATTGCGGCGGGACAATCGCACTATCGCAAACCTGGTGCCAGTCCGCAGGGTCCTTGGAACAAAAGCGGCGGCGTGCCATTGTTGTCTAAGCCGGCGTGCTATCCCGACGTACGAGCAACGCAGCCGCCAAGGCGAGGGACTGAAACACATCGCAAAAGCATCTGCGCAACGCTGCAGAATTGGCCTTCTTCTCGCCCCGAAAGGTAGCAAGCCCACGCACAGCGTTTGCGGGTGGGAGGCGTCGGCCAGCACCTGTCCTGTCACAGCTTGTTGATCAAAACGAGGTCGAAATGTTGAGAGATCAATCCTCGGATCGGGCCAAGCGTGAAGCCAACAAGGCGTTCAAGCCTGTCAAAACGCAGAAGCCGATCAATGACTATGCGAAGGACCAGCACTCCTTCAACGAGAATCGCGAGCGGCTGAAAGCGGAGCGACTGGCCCGCGAGGCCGAGCCGAAGGACCGCTCTGAATAGGACGCGTTCCCTGCCGGGTCACGATGTTGCATCCGCGCGATGAAGGCTGGCGCTGAGCGCGTCGCGTCGAAATCGACGCCTGACTCAAAGTGCGATGAGATCGGAATGAATCGTCATCGCGCTTTAGGTTATTGTCTGAGCATGATCTTTTCGGAAAACCGCTTCGCACTTTGCGCTAACGCGGCCCGTCGGGTCCGTATCATGCTTTAGAGCATCGAAAGCACGACGATCCCGTCTTCGAGCTCCCCGGAGGCCAGTCGGCTCCGCGCGATGCGCTCGAATTCCGTCCGGTACTTCTGAAGATAGCTGAAGGCCTGCTTCTGCGTCTGAAACGTGGTCGCAAGGCGGCACATCTGCCGGCCGGCGCCAAGCGCAAGAAAGAAGGTGATTGTACCACCGCTGTCCGACTTGATCCTAGGCACGATCCGCACTCTTTGGCATGTGACCGGCCCTCTCCAGATTTTCGTCGACGCAGTTGAATTCGACTATGGCGTCAGCTTTCTCTTGCGCTTCGTCAGGGTTGGTGCCGGCAGCGATGCTTGAAGAGTTGCGTCGGCCGCTTCCTTGGCTTCGCGCAGTTCGCGAAGCCGCGCCATGTTCTTGCGAACATCGACGGCCTGTCTCTCGACGTCCGCCATTGCCCGCGTTCCCTCCTCGGCAGCCAAACGCTGACGGTTGGTACGCGCAATGCTTTGGGGTGACGGTTCAGCCGACTTCTTGCCGCTCATGCTTCACCCACTCCCGCAACGGACAAAACCCGCTCAATCCCTGGGATCGAGCGGGCAGCGTGGCCGTTTCAGTACATCCGTGAAACGGCGCAGGATCTTAGGCCAGCGAGAGATTCTCTGCGCTGACCTTGCCTCGCATCTTGTCGGTCTTGGCCTCGAAGTTGACCTTCTGGCCCTCGGCGAGACCTGAGAGACCAGCCCGCTCGACTGCGCTGATGTGAACGAACACATCGTTGCCGCCGTCGTCGGGCTGAATGAATCCAAAGCCCTTTTGGCCGTTGAACCACTTCACGGTACCTGTCGTCATTATTCTTCTCCAAAGCGCATACGCGCACATTCCGCGTGACACTCACGCAGAACCAGATTCAATTCGTCGATGTCTCTGGAAAAGGAGCCCGCGGGCGCATTCAACAAGGCACAGCGGCTGAACGAACAGCACCAACGTATACCTCATCGGCGCCAGTTGCAAGGCTTGGCGGGATTTAATGCCCCATGGGCTTCGGCGGAACAATTCGGACTTTGCGAATTCAGGCTCGAAAGGCGCCTAAGGCAAGGTGAGTTGCGCGTTCGCAACCGCGATTTGGTGCCAATAACTGTGTTGCCCCGAGAGCGTCGACGCGATGTCGGGCTATCGAGCGCTCACCCGTACACCACCAGCAAGCTGCTCTCGGAAGAACCGCACCACTCTCCCTCCAGCCAATCGACTGCGGGCAACGAAAGGCTGCCAAGCGCCTCCGCCGCGCTGAGATAGCAAATCGCACCTGACAGTGCGGGGTCGGATTGGAAGCGTGAACGACTTGCTCCCGGCGTCGGCGTCAAGGCAAAGTGCTGGAAAACAGGGAGGTCAGCATGTCACTGCTCGGTCAGGCCGCCGTCGCGATGTGGTGGAGCGTCCGCCGCGAGCAGCGCGCGGAGTTCGGCGACTGGCATTCCCACGAACATTTTCCCGAGCGGATGAGCATTCCCGGCTTCCGGCGCGGATCGCGCTGGACCAGCACGACGGACACCGACGGCTTCTTCGTGCTGTACGAGCTGGAGCGGTACGAGGTGCTCACGTCGAAGGGCTATCTCGACCGGCTCAACGCGCCGACGCCGTGGTCGACCAAGATGATGCCGCACCATCTCGGCATG
The DNA here is from genome assembly GCF_040547935.1 of Bradyrhizobium sp. LA6.8. Lineage (NCBI taxonomy): Bacteria > Pseudomonadati > Pseudomonadota > Alphaproteobacteria > Hyphomicrobiales > Nitrobacteraceae > Bradyrhizobium > Bradyrhizobium sp. LA6.8. The sequence goes on along the minus strand of NZ_JBEPQQ010000001.1, from coordinate 302,376 downwards.
GTTCGCAGCCAGTGCCGCGTCGCCGCCAGCTTTGGCGGTGGCGTCGCGACCTCGCTCGCCACCATCCGGCTTTCGCCGGAGGCCGGGCGCGAGGCGGAGTTGCAGACACATCTCTCGGAGACGCTCGGCACATTGGCGCAGATGCCGGGACTGACCGGCGCCCACCTCCTCCTCACCGACACACCCCGGACCAGCTCGCCCACCACCGAGCAGCAGATCCGCGGCAAGGACGGCGCCGCCGACTGGATCATGCTGCTGTCGGGTTACGATGCCGACGCGATCGAGCAGGTGACCGCCGACCGACTTTCGCCGGCGGCGCTTGGCGCCCTGGGCGCGCAAGACAATCCGACGATCGGCCGCTACCGGCTCGCCTTCACGATGACGCCGCAGGATGTGGCAACGATCTGACGGATCGGTCGTCCGGCCGGCCGCGAGGTTAGATCTCGCACCTGGCGAACTCGATTCGATTGAGCGCGCAAACGGCCAACCATTGCACATGGGGGATGTGTGTTCTCGCGTGGAGCACGAAGGCGGACAAGGCTCGCCAGGTGTAAGCTCAGCTCCCCTCGCCTGCATCCTCATCGCTGCCCTCCTCGCCTGCGACATATTCGAGGATGTCTCCGGGCTGACAATCGAGCTCGCGGCAGATCGCGGCCAGGGTCGAGAAGCGCATCGCCCTCGCCTTGCCCGTTTTCAGGACCGACAGGTTCTGGATGGAAATGCCGATTGCGTCGGCGAGGTCCCCGAGGCGGCGCTTCCGCTTCGCAAGCATGACATCGAGGTTCACGACGATCGGCACAAGCATTCACCTCAGATCGTCAGCTCGTTTTCGGACTGCAGCAGGATGGCGTGCTCGATGACGAATTTCAGCGCCATCAGGAACATCCCGCCCGCGATCGTGCCGATGTCGACGTTGTAGGACGGCAGGAAGAACTTGACGTCGCCGATCTCGTGCAAGGCATAAGCCACCGCGTTGCTGGTGATCAGGTCGATGAACGGCCAGATCACCAGAATGATCCCCATCCACCACACGCCCTGAAGCGTCTCGGACGCGAAGATCCGGCCGCGTGCGAATCGGTGCACCATACGGTGCAGGATGCCGATCAACACGGCGAAGAACGAGAGCTGAAGCGCAAATAGCGTCCAGAACAACAGCTGTCCCGGGCGCGACATCTCGAGCGGATTGGCGACAAGGCCTGCGCATTTCACCTGGTCGGGACCAAGGCTCGCCGCGATCGAGGCGGAGGCGGTCGTGCTCCGGAGATAGGCGAGCCACACCACCACCGGCAGTGCCGCCCAGATCGCCCAGAACGCAAGATCGAGACGCCGGAACCAGCTCTGCCGGGCCTCACGTACCGATATCTCCACCACACCCATCTCCAAGCACTCCGCAATTTCCAGGCAGCCACCCTCCCCCAATATGCATGTTCCGCGCGATTGACTCAACCTTAAGCGCGATATATTGATCGTTTATCATGAAATATTTCATGACAATTGATCCAATATGGAGCCCCCATGCGTTCCACGCTCGTCCGGCACCTGCTCGCAGCGCTGTTGTCCATCTCCCCGCTTGGAAACGCCGAAGCCGCAACGGCCAGCGGTCCTGCCGGCGTCTGGCTGACACAGTCTGGCGACGCGAGGATCAAGGTGAGCCGTTGCGGCAATGCGCTATGCGGCCGGGTCGTCTGGCTGAAGGAGCCGATCGATAAGAAGACGGGCAAGGCGCAGCTCGACGACCATAACGCCGATCCTACATTGCGCGGCCGGAAGATCGTCGGCATCTCCCTGTTCATCGACATGCAGGCTGCCGGCGCCAATCAATGGTCGGGCAGGATCTACAATGCCGACGACGGAAAGACCTATGCGAGCACCGTCACCTTGCTGCCATCCGGCAGTCTCAACGTCCGGGGCTGCATGGGAACGTTGTGCGCAGGTGAAGACTGGACGCGGTGAGCGGCAACCCGATCCAAAACAACTTCCAACAACTTCAAAGGCAACATCAAAGGCCGCCGGTTTCGGCGGCCCTCGTTTATCTGCAATGCCATGTCGGATCGGCGGCATCCCGGTCGTCCTTGAGACATGAATGGGCCGTAGACGCCAAGGTCGGCCCATCAATGCAAGAGGATGAAGGAACATGCCCAGCACTGTACGTCTGCACCGCGTTCTCTCGACCAGTCCGGAGAAAGTCTATCGCGCCTTCCTCGAGGCGGATGCGCTGGCGAAATGGCTTCCGCCGAACGGCTTTACCTGCACCGTCCATCACCTCGAGCCCAAGGTCGGGGGCACGTTCAAGATGTCGTTCCGGAATTTCACGACGGGCAACAGCCACGCCTTCGGCGGCGAATATCTCGAGCTCGTCCCCGGCGAACGTCTCCGCTACACCGACAGGTTCGACGACCCCAATCTGCCCGGCGAAATCCAGGTGACCGTGACGCTGAAGAAGGTCTCGGTCGGCACCGAGGTTGACATTACCCAAGCCGGCATCCCTGACGTCATCCCGCCGGAGGCCTGCTATCTCGGCTGGCAGGAATCGCTGCGAAACCTCGCAAGGCTCGTCGAGCCCGATATCAAGCAATAGCTTCCAGACCACGCGAAAGGGACGGCTGCGTGATGGTGATGCTCACGCGCCCGCCTTCGACTTGAGCCCCCCGTCCGCGGTCCAGCGGTCCGGATCGGGACTGTGTCCAATCAGCGCGAGGCCGTAGGCGATCGACTCGAACTGGTCGCCCGACATCAGCCGTTCGTTGCCGAACCGGTCGGCGAACAGCTTTCTGACGGCCGGAACGAAGGAAGTCCCGCCGGTCAAGAACACCTTCTCCACCTCGCGCGCGGTGATGCCCGCTTCGCTTAGCACCTTGTCGACGGTGGCACCCAGCCGGGCGATGTCGTCGGCAATCCAGGATTCAAAATTCTTCCGTGTGATGGTCGCACCGATGTCGACGCCGCCCCCCTTGAAGCGGAAGTCCACCTCGTCCCGCGCCGACAGCGCGACCTTGGCGTCAGATACCGCGCGGTAGAGCGAAAAGCCGAGGTCGAGATCGACGATGGTGATGAAATCTTCAAGAAGCTTCGGCTTCAGCGCGCTGCGCGCAAGCTCCCGAAGCTCGCGCAGATCGCCATTGCTCTTCATCATCGCGAGCTGATGCCAGCGCGCGAGGTTGGTGTAGTGGCCGGTGGGGACCGGCAGCACCTTGTCGAACGAGCGGAAGCTGGAGCCTTTTCCCAGCCGCGGCGAGACGACGTGGTCGACGATGCGGTAATCGAAGGTGTCGCCGGCAATGCCGATGCCGGCGTGTCCAAGCGGCTCGGCGCGCAAGGCTCCTCCCGCGCGCGAAAAGCGCATCACCGAGAAATCGCTGGTGCCGCCGCCGAAATCCGCAACCAGCACGGTGGCATCACGCTCCAGCCGTCGGGCGAAGGAGAACGCCGCGCCCACGGGCTCGTAGACATAGCGCGCGTGGCCGGCGCCGAGGCGTTCGAACGCGGCCCGATAGCGCTGCATCGCCAGCTCTTCGTCGGGATTGCCGCCGGCGAACCGCACCGGGCGGCCGACCGTGATGTTGGACGTCTCGAAGCCGAACTTTTCGCCGCCATGGCGCGCCAGCGTGCGCAGGAACGCCGCCAGAATGTCCTCGAACTTGAAGCGCTGCCGAAACACTTGCGTGGTGTTGAAGCTGGAGCTCGCCGCAAACGTCTTGAACGACTGCAGGAAGCGGTAGACGTGGCGGCCTTCGAGGAACGTCTCGATGGCCCATGGACCGCCTTCGGCCTGGGCGCCGGCGCCCGGCCGATCCTCCCAGAAGCACAGCGCCGAGACGTAGACGCTGTGGCGCTGGCCGCCGTGATCGAAGCGGATGGCCTCGACCCGGCGATCGTCCGCCGCGATCGCGACGACCGTGTTGCTGGTCCCAAAATCGATGCCGATCGAGACGGCGGGCGAGGCGCTCGACATGAACCACTCTGACAGTTGATTGGAAAAGGGGGCAGACCACTAACGGCTTTGGCTGGGCCTGCCAAGACCTTGAATGTTGCAGTGCGGTTGGATTTGGAACCCGCGCGCCGCTCTGTCCGCGCTCTTTTGCCTCCGTAATGGGGGCCTTTTGGGGCCGATCTCGCAATTCCAGCAGCCCGGCTGGCAATTTTGAGCTCGGTTCGGTCCCTTTAACGGATCATTATGCTGCAATGCGGGAGCATGCATGCTGCTATGCAATGGCATGCATGGACACTGGAATCTGGTATACGTAGATTGCCCTTCGAAATGAGACAGCATCACTGACCGTCTCGAGAAAGGGAATTCAGATGTCCAAGACCGCTTCCGTCGCGCTCGCCCCCTCCGCCTCGCTGTTCACCCGCTTCCTGGCCGCGGTCGATCGCTTCCTGATGGCGAGCGCCGAGATTTCGAATCACAACGGCGACCTGCCCCGCTTCGGCCTGTAAGCAGCGCCTCCCGCGCGGCAAGCGCGACGCGCCGGTTTCAGAACCGTCCACATACTACTTTTGATGAATGGCCCCGCAGGACGGGGCCATTTCTATTTGCGTTGTCCCGAGTCACAGCGGCAACCGATGAAGGTCCTGCGGCATTTGCGCACGGTGATCGGACCAGCGCTTGAACCTTGGCATAATGAATACAAGAATGCCCCTCCAGCGCTCGCAGAAAAATTAGAGGCGCCACGGGAGGCTTTATGACGGACATGGTGCAGGCAACGGTTCCAACCGCCGCGCGGGTTAGCGACACGTATCGCTGGGCGCAATTGGCGGTCGGTGTAGCGGCGATGGTGATGATCGCCAATTATCAATACGGCTGGACGTTCTTCGTCCCCGACATCCAGAAAAAGTTCGGCTGGGATCGCGCCTCGATCCAATGGGCCTTTACGCTCTTCGTACTGTTCGAGACATGGCTGGTGCCGGTCGAAGGATGGTTCGTCGACAAATACGGCCCGCGCATCGTCGTGCTCGTCGGCGGCGTGCTCTGCGCCATCGGTTGGGCGATCAATGCGCAAGCCACCACGCTCAACGGCTTCTATCTCGGCATGATCATCGCGGGCATCGGCGCCGGCGGCGTCTACGGCACCTGCGTCGGCAATGCGCTGAAATGGTTTCCCGACAAGCGCGGTCTTGCTGCCGGCATCACGGCGGCCGGTTTCGGCGCGGGCTCCGCGCTCACGGTTGCGCCGATTCAGGCCATGATCAAGGACAGCGGATTCCAAACCACCTTCCTGTATTTCGGGCTCGGCCAGGGCATCATCATCTGCATCCTCGCCTTCTTCCTCTACGCGCCGAAGGCCGGACAGGTGCCTCCCGTTGTGCAGAACGCTGCGTTGCAACAGACCCGCCGCAACTATCAGCCAACCGAAGTGCTGCGCCAGCCGATCTTCTGGCTGATGTACTTCATGTTCGTGATCGTCGGCGCCGGCGGCCTGATGGTGACGGCGAACCTGAAGCCGATCGCAGTCGACTGGAAGGTCGACAGCGTTCCGGTGACGCTGATGGCGGTGACGATGACCGCGGTGACGTTCGCAGCCACGATCGACCGCGTGCTCAACGGTCTGACGCGTCCGTTCTTCGGCTGGATCTCCGACATGATCGGCCGCGAGAACACGATGTTCATCGCCTTCGGCATGGAAGGCTTCGGCATCTGGATGCTCTACCTCTGGGGACACGACCCGCTCTGGTTCGTGTTGCTGTCGGGCTTCGTGTTCTTCGCCTGGGGTGAGATCTACTCGCTGTTCCCCTCGACCTGCACCGACACGTTCGGCGCCAAGTTCGCGACCACCAATGCGGGCCTGCTCTACACCGCAAAGGGCACCGCCGCGCTGCTTGTCCCGATCGCCAACTACATGCAGCAATCGTCGGGCACGTGGGACAGCGTGTTCATCATCGCGGCCGGCGCCAACATCCTGGCTTCGTTGCTGGCGATCATGGTGCTCAAGCCCTGGCGCAAGGTCGTGGTCGCGAAATCGACCGTCGCCGCCTGACGCACTCCACCACTCCTTCAAGCACGACGCCCGGCCTCACGGCCGGGCGTTTTCGTTTTTTCAGAACCCGCCTTGGCTACCGCTGACCTGAAGGGAACCGTGCACTTTTCTTGCGCTGCGTCACAAGATTGGGCTTGCCTTCTGGAATATGGTATACCAATGTCCCCGCCGCGCTTGCGACGATAAGCCACAATATTTGCGACACTGGGTCATCTTGCAATCCCAGGTCGCATTCAATCAGGCGCGTTGGGAGGTTATTGATGATTTCCAGCACGGACGGCGCCGTCACAGCTGCGCCTCTTCGCACCGGTTTCCGTTGGTTCCAACTCGCCATGGGCATCGTCTGCATGGCGATGATCGCCAATCTGCAATACGGCTGGACGTTGTTCGTCGATCCGATTGACGCCAAGTATCATTGGGGCCGCGCGGCGATCCAGCTCGCTTTCACCATCTTCGTCGTCACCGAGACCTGGCTGGTGCCGATCGAGGCCTGGTTCGTCGACAAATACGGTCCGCGCATCGTCATCATGTTCGGCGGCGTCATGATCGCGCTGTCCTGGGTGCTCAACTCCTACGCTGACTCGCTCGCCCTGCTCTACGCCGCCGCGGTCGTCGGCGGCATGGGCGCCGGCGCGGTGTACGGCACCTGCGTCGGCAACGCGCTGAAATGGTTCCCCGATCGCCGCGGTCTCGCCGCCGGTGCGACCGCTGCCGGCTTCGGCGCGGGCGCCGCGCTCACCATTGTGCCGATCGCGACCATGATCGTAACGAGCGGCTACCAGCACGCGTTCCTCACCTTCGGCATCGCCCAGGGCCTGATCGTGTTCGTGCTCGCCTTCTTCATCCAGCCGCCGCGGATCTCGATCCCGCCGAAGAAGAAGCAGCTCAATCTGCCGCAGACGAAGATCGACTTCACCCCGCCGCAGGTGCTGCGCACCCCTATTTTCTGGGTGATGTATCTCGTTTTCGTCATGGTCGCCTCCGGCGGCCTGATGACCGCGGCACAGATCGGCCCGATCGCGCACGACTTCAAGATCGCCGACACGCCGGTGACGCTCGCGGGCTTCCAGATGGCGGCATTGACGTTCGCGATCTCGCTCGACCGCATCTTCGACGGTTTCGGACGTCCCTTCTTCGGCTGGGTCTCCGACACGATCGGCCGCGAGCACACCATGTTCATCGCGTTCGGCACCGCGGCGGTAATGCTGCTGACGCTGTCGGCCTATGGAAACATCCCGATCGTGTTCGTGCTCGCGACCGCGGTTTACTTCGGCGTGTTCGGCGAAATCTACTCGCTGTTCCCTGCGACCTGCGGCGACACCTTCGGTTCGAAATACGCAACCACCAACAACGGCATGCTCTACACCGCGAAAGGCACGGCATCCCTGCTCGTCCCTCTCGCCAGCGTGATCTCGGCAACGTACGGCTGGAAGGCGGTGTTCGTGGTCGCAGTGGCGCTGAACGCGACGGCGGCGCTCACGGCGCTGTTCGTGATCAAGCCGCTGCGCCGCTCCTTCATCCTCGGCAAGGAAGCCGAGAGCGCCAACGCCGCGACCGGCACCGCCAAGACCGGCAACGCCAAGACCGAGACAGCGTAGCGACCACACGCCTTTCAATCGGTCGAAAGGGGCGCAGCGATGCGCCCCTTTTCCTTTTTGGCACGATGACAAACGTCAGTATTGCTGCCGCAAGAATTTTCGGATCAGCCAAATCGAATGCTTGACGATTGGCATTATGTATACCACACTTCGCCTGTCATTCACCTAGGGAGGTTGCAATGCTGGTCGGAGACATTCTGCGCAAAAAGACACCGCGCGTTGTCACGGTGCGAATGAACGAAACGGTGGGTATCGCCGCCAAGCTGATGCGCGCCAACAACATCAGCGCGCTGGTGGTCAAGGACGTGGTCCGTTCAGAAGGCAACACCGCGGTCGGCATGTTCACCGAGCGTGACGTGGTGCGCGCCGTCGCCGAGCATGGTGCCAACGCCATTAACGTCAAGGTCTCGCAGCTCGTGTCGGTGCAGCAGCTGGTGTCCTGCAGCTCCTCAGACACGATCGAGCACGTCCGGCATCTGATGAACCGCAATCACATCCGTCACCTGCCGGTCATCGACGATTACAGCCTCGTCTCCGTCATCAGCATGCGCGACATTGCTGCTGCCGTTGACGAAGCGATCAACGGCTCGCCGCAAGCAGCAGCTTAAAGCGTCACACTTCCCCTGCGACTACCGGCCCCGGCTCGGACCTCTCCGAGCCGGACCGGATCTTTCGTCCCAAAATTCCGGACACCCGCGAGGATTTCATGAAGATCTGCATCTACGGCGCCGGCGCGATCGGCGGATATCTCGGGGTTCAGCTCGCACGCGCTGGCGCCGACGTCAGCCTGGTCGCGCGCGGCGCCCACCTTGCCGCGATGCGCGAGCGCGGGCTGACCCTGCTCGCGGGCGAGGAGAAGCACACCGTGCATCCGCGCTGCACCGACGATCCCGCCGAGCTCGGCGTGCAGGACTACATCATCATCACGCTGAAGGCGCATTCGATCACCGGCGTGATCGAGAAGATGCAGCCGCTGCTCGGGCCGCACACCCGCATCGTCACCGCCGTCAACGGCATTCCCTATTGGTATTTCTACAAGCACGGCGGCCAATACGAGAATTCGACGCTGGAGAGCATCGACCCCGGCGGACGGCAGTGGCGCGAGATCGGCGCCGAGCGCGCCATCGGCTGCATCGTCTATCCCGCCACCGAGATCGAAGCGCCCGGCGTGATCCGCCACGTCTACGGCAACAATTTCCCGCTCGGCGAGCCTTCCGGCGAAATCACCTCGGACGTGCAGCGCCTCGCCGATCTCTTCGTCGCCGCCGGGCTGAAAGCGCCGGTGCTCGACCGCATCCGCGACGAGATTTGGCTGAAACTCTGGGGCAATGTCTGCTTCAACCCGATCAGCGCACTGACCCATGCAACGCTCGACGTGATCTGCACCGATCCCTCCACGCGTGCGCTGTCGCGCGCGATCATGGTGGAGACGCAAGGCATCGCCGAGACGTTTGGCGTCAAATTCCGCGTCGACGTCGAGCGCCGCATCGAGGGCGCCCGCAAGGTCGGCGCGCACAAGACCTCGATGCTCCAGGATCTCGAGCGCGGCCGTCCGATGGAGATCGACCCGCTCGTCACCGTGGTGCAGGAGATGGGCCGCCTCACCGGCATCGCCACGCCCGCGCTCGACTCGGTGCTGGCGATGGTGACCCAGCGCGCCCGCATCGCCGGCCTCTATGACGGCGTCTCAGCGCCTGCCGATCCCCGTGCACTGGCGGTGGCGTGATGGCGGGCGAGATGAAACAATGGCTGCGCTTCCGCCATGCCGGTGCGACCGGCTTCGGCACCCTGACGCCCTCAGGCATCAGCGTGCATGAGGGCGAGATGTTCGGCCGCCATGCAGCCACCGGCAAGATTCTGGCACTGTCGGAGGTCGAGCTGCTCGCGCCCTGCGCGCCCAGCAAGATCGTCGCGCTCTGGAATAATTTCCACGCGCTCGCCGCCAAGCTGAACCAGCCCGAGCCGCCGGAGCCGCTCTATCTGTTGAAGGCGACCACGACGATCACGACGCCGGGCGCCGTGATCCGCCGCCCCTCTTATTACGACGGCAAGACCACCTATGAGGGCGAGCTCGGCATCGTCATCGGCAGGACCTGTGCCCGGGTCTCGCCGGCGGAAGCGGACAGCTTCATCTTCGGTTACACCTGCGTCAACGACATCACCGCCAACGACATCCTGACCAGCGATCCCACCTTCCCGCAATGGGCCCGCGCCAAGGGCATCGATGATTACGGCCCGTTCGGCCCCGTCATCGCAACCGGCCTCGATCCGGCCAAGCTTGTCGTGCGCACCATCCTCAACGGCGCGGAGCGGCAGAACTATCCGATCTCGGACATGATCTTCACCGCGCAGGAGCTGGTCAGCAAAATCTCCCACGACATGACCCTGCTTCCCGGCGACCTCATCGCCGTCGGCACCTCGGTCGGCGTCGGGGTGATGAAGGAGCCGGTGAATACAGTGACCGTCGCGATCGACGGCATCGGCGAGCTCACGAACGAGTTTCGGCTGTAACTCGCTGCGTCATTCCTAGGCCGCAAATCCATCGTGGGCCCGGAATGAAGGCTCGCCGGCCATTTGCGCCGCAGCCCGGCAAAAATTGATCCTGCGCAAATCGGCGGTCGCGGCTGCCGCTATCCTTCCCGGCAACAGATCGATTTCTGATGCAAGGGAGGATGTCATGTCGAACGCCAGTAATGCACTTCTCTGGGCGGCTCTGTACTTCGCTCTTTCGTTCGCTGCGATCTTCGTGGTCTGGTTCGCCGACAAGATGCGCACGAACTTCCTCGGGAAATGATAGCCCGAGGTTCGCCGGCTCGCGCCGACGCCTGCTGCTAGCCTCCCCGAAAGGGGTCCACGCAGTGCCGTAGCCCGGATGGAGCGAAGCCTAATCCGGGACGGGCGTTTCTGCGCGCGCAGACCCCGGATTGCGCTTTGCTCCATCCGGGCTTACAGGCCTTGCCCCGCTCCCCGGGAAAACCTGGCACCCTGCTCTCCGCTAATCGACTGACGCAACCAGCAGTGGATCGCGCGACCGGAAACATCTGGCAACCCCGCCCGCCCCTTGATCTCGGTTCCGCTCTCCAATAGCAACTATGGCGAGAATGTGTCCCGGGTGGGGAAGTCACGATGTGGCTGTTTTTCGTGGTTGCCTGGTTTGTCCTGCTAGCCGCGATCGCGATCCTCGCCCAACAGGCGTTTGGTTATGACGTCGCGCACTTGCCTGCCCTGTTTGCGGACCTGCCTATGCCGCAGCGTATCGCAACCGGCGCGATCGTGACGCTCGGGCTGGCGCTGATCGGCGCCCCCGCCTGGCGGCTCTCGCGTCAGGATCGCCGCCTCAATACCCTGCGCGACCGCCTCAAGAAGACCCGCGAGGATGTCGTCGTCGCCCACGCCCTGCAAAACCACCTCGACGCCACCGTCCAGCACCTGATCGAAAGCGATCCCCGCGAGGCCGTCTCCGCCCTCCATGACAAGCTGGGCGAGACTGAGCAGCGCGCCCTGCTCCAGCAGGGCCGTAACGAATCCACCGACATGCACGACCAGCTCGCCGAGATCCGCCGACGCCAGCAGGGGGTGCGAGAGATGGTCGGCAAGGTCGCCGATCAGCGGCGCGCGGTCGAGCCTGTTTTCACCGAGGTCCGCGACCGCCAGAACCAGCTCGAACGCTCCCTGCTCGACCTCGAGACCGACGACCGCAAGAACAACCTCGCCGACCGCCTGAAAGATGTTGCGCGCGACGTATCGGCGCTGCTGTCACGGGTGAACGCGGTCCAGGACACTTTCGTGACCCTCAGCCAGTACAAGGAAGATCTGGCGAAATCCCATGCCGAGCTGATCCCGCTGCGCTCGTCGGACGCCGGCATCAATGCCCTGATCGGCGAGCTCGGCCTCAGCCATGACCGCCTGGCCAAGAGCATCGACGAGCTCGAGACCGGCGGAGAGGCGCCGCTCGACACTCGCGTCGAGACGCTCTCGAAGAACAAGATCGAGATCGCGCAGCGCCTCGCCCGCATCGACGACAGCTTCAACATCCTGAAAGCGATCCGGCTCGATTTCGAGGAACTCGGCCAGCGCCAGGCCCAGCTCGAACGCTCGCTCGCCGACGTCGAAACCGACCCCGACGGCAAGACCCTCGTCGACCGCCAGAACGCGCTGAACGATTTCGTCCTCCAGTCGCGCCAGCGGCTCGGCGCGTTGCAGGAGACGCTGGCGACGCTGAACGCCTTCAAGACGGAGTTGTCGAAGTCGCAGGCCGACCTCGTTCCGCTGAAGGCGCCGGTGTTCGGCATCGAGGCCATGATCGCCGAGGTCGGCGCCACCCGCGATCTCCTTGCGAACACCGTCGGCGAGATCGAGGCGAACGGCGACGTCACCCTCGCCTCGCGCGTCGATGCCCTCGCCAGGAGCAAGCGCGAGGTCGAAGACCGCCTCGCCCGCATCTTCGACAATTTCAACGCGCTCGATGCCTTGCGCAAAGACATCGGCGGCATCTTCTCGACGATCCGGAACAGCTTGAACAGGATCGGGTGAGAGACGCGTAGCAGCAGCGTAGGATGGGTAGAGCGCAGCGAAACCCATCATCGCTCCCCGCGCAGATGGCCGATGGGTTTCGCTTCGCTCTACCCATCCTACCGACCAGGCCGCGCACCCCGAAACATCCAGACACATCACATCCCTGTACACCCGATCAATGCCGCCAACATGTCCCGCGGGTGCCGCAACTTGGACGCATTCGGCCCCCTTCTATGAGGCGTGTCTGGGGGCACGGCCGTGCCGTGTTTGGACCAAACCTTCTAGGGGTATGACTGTGAAGAAAATTGCAATTGCTTTGGGCGCCACGCTTGCTCTGGTGACGGCTGCGAACGCTGCGGATCTGCCGCGTCGCCAGCCCGTTCCCGTCTATCCTGCGGAGCAGGCGCCGATCGGCAAGATGCCGATTGGCAAGAGCCCGATTGGAAAGGCCCCGATCGGCAAGGCGCCCGGCCCGGTCGCTGCGCGCTACTGACGCGCAACGGAAATACGCGCAAGAATCTGCGTAAGCGGCCGGTAGTCGAGGGGCACAACGTGACGAACACATCTGATCGATCGGGATCCTGCATCCTCGCGGGATTCGCTCTCGCGGCGATGCTCGCCTGCACCACCCCCTCGGCCTCGGCCCACGAAGCGAACAAGCGCGTTGCCGATGCCAATGCGCTTGCTACGACCGACGCCGCATCACAACCGGCGCCGCAATCGACGCGGCGCTCCGTCGTGCGCGCGGAGAAGGGTCCCTACTACGTCGACTTCCGCGCGCGGACGGCGGCGAGCTGGGGCCATGCGTTCGTCTGGTACGGCAAGACCAGCGAGCGCGCCGTCGAAGTCGCGGGGCTCACGCCCGCCGGCGACACTTGGGCCTATGTGCTCGGTCACCTCACCTGGGTGCCAGCCGAAACCGGCGCGAGCTACGGCGACCTCGATCCGGACTATCTGACCGCGAACTATCGCGTCTATCTGAACGAAGCCGACGCCAAGCGCGTCTTCGCCTATATCAAGAAATTGCAGGCGAGCTCGCCGGTCTGGAACGCTGAGACCACCAACTGCACCGGCTTCATCGGCGACATCGCCGAGTTCATGGGCCTGCAGGTCCCCTACCGCTGGCAGCGCCCGGAAAAATTCGTCAACAGCCTCAAGGAAATGAACGGCGGCCGCCAGATGGTGCGGCTGTCGGCGGAGTAGCCGTTATTCGCCTTTGACATGATTGGCGAGCATTCCTCGACAGTGCTATTGTAGGTGGTGAGCAGGCGCTGCGGGAAAGCGTCTGGCGTAGCGTAATCAAAACTCAATCGAGGCAAGACCGAGGACTATAAGCAACGCGCCCAGGTGCCGCTCATCCGTTCCACAAACCTTCACGGAGGTCGAGATGGCTAACAATCAGACGGGCTCAAGTGCTGACCGGTTGAAGCATCCATTTCTCGAAAAGCTCGGCGCGATACCGGCCGCAGCCGAGGGCCTCTTCGCATACAGCGCGAAGATCGTATGCGGCAAGCAATCCGAGGCAAGCTGCTGTTGTGTCGCCGGCGCCCGGCCGGGCGTGTATGCGACCGAGGTCAACATTCAAAATCTCAACCTGGTGACGGCACCGGTTCTGAAGTTCGTCGTGCCCTTGATCAACTCGGGCGCTGTTGTTGCGCGTGAACCCGACGTCGCCGACCCGACCACGTTCGCTGCACGTCAGGTAGAGGTCATCAAGCTTCCTCCGTTGGGGGCGACGATGGATGATTGCTGCCGTATCGCAGAGATGCTGCTGGGCGCGGCCCCGAGCGGAGACACCGCGCTCACCATCGCTATCTTGACGATTGTCAGCCAATTCGAACTGTCTGTCTCCGTCGTCTACACCGCGAACCCGTTGAGCGGAGACGGCATCAGCATCGACGTTGAGTATATTCCATCGCGACTCCTGCGGCTTCGTGGCCAAGGTTGACGCGGGATCCAGTTGGCGCTCGGCCTTCCGGGCACCCTTGGAGCAGCACTTTTGCTACCTCTCCGCCGTCGCCCCTTTTCGCCAGGACGACGGCAGGAGAATACGCCAAGCGCCCCGCACCAAAATTATCCGCCCCACGGAATCCCCTCACGCCTCGCATGATCGCCCTGCCCCCACCGCACGGCGGCGCAATAGACATTTCCCGACCCCGGCGGCATCCTGCCGCCATCAACCGATAACAGAGCGCCACGCGAGGCGGGGGAAACAGATCATGCTGCAGACACGGTTCACAAAGCTCGTCGGCGTCGAGCACCCGATCGTCCAGGGCGGCATGCAATGGGTCGGACGCGCCGAGCTGGTCGCCGCGGTCGCGAACGCCGGCGCGCTCGGCTTCATCACGGCGCTGACCCAGCCGACCCCGGAAGACCTGACCAAGGAGATCGCGCGCTGCCGCGACCTCACCGACAAGCCCTTTGGCGTCAACCTCACCATCCTGCCCGCGATCAAGCCGCCGCCCTACGCCGAATACCGCGCCGCCATCATCGAGGCCGGCATCACCGTAGTCGAGACCGCCGGCAACAAGCCGCAGGAGCATGTCGACGAGTTCAGGAGGCACGGCGTCAAGGTCGTGCACAAATGCACCAGCGTCCGCCACGCGCTCTCGGCCGAGCGCATGGGCGTCGACGCCATCTCGATCGACGGCTTTGAATGCGCCGGCCACCCCGGCGAGGACGACACCCCCGGCCTGATCCTGATCCCGGCCGCCGCCAACAAGGTCAAGATCCCGATGATCGCCTCGGGCGGCTTTGCCGATGCCCGCGGCCTCGTCGCCGCCCTTGCGCTCGGCGCCGAGGGCATCAACATGGGCACCCGCTTCATGGCGACCAGGGAAAGCCCGATCCACCAGCTCATCAAGGAGAAGATCGTCGCCAATGACGAGCGCGAGACCGAGCTGATCTTCCGCACCATGCGCAACACCTCGCGCGTCGCCAAAAACGAGATCTCGACCAAGGTCGTCGCCCTGGAGAAGGAAGGCGCCAAGTTCGAGGACATCCGCGAGCTGGTTGCGGGCGCCCGTGGTAAGATGGTCTATGCGACCGGCAATTCGGACGAAGGCATCTGGTCGGCGGGCCAGGTGCAGGGCCTGATCCAGGACATCCCGAGCTGCGCCGAGCTGATCTCCCGCATCGTGCGCGAGGCCGAAGCCATCATTCGCAGCCGGCTCGAAGGCATGATCGCTCATCCGAGCGCACAAGCCGCTGAATAATCACTGCAAGAAGCGAGAGTAATTCATGAAGGCTTATGTCTACGGCCCTGACGGCGCTCAGATTTCCGACGTCGCTCAACCAAAGCCTAAAGGCACGCAGGTGCTGGTCCGCGTCCGCGCCTGCGGGCTGAACCGCGCCGACACCGGCATGCGCAAGGGCCACGCCCATGGCGCCGCCGGCGGTGCCGGCACCGTGCTCGGCATGGAATGGGCCGGCGAGGTCGCCGAGCTCGGACCGGATGCCAAGGGCGTGAAGGTCGGCGACCGCATCATGGGCTCGGGCGGCGCGGCGTTCGCCGAATACACCCTGGCCGATCACGGCCGGCTGTTCCGCGCGCCCTCGAACATGAACTTCGAGGAAGCCGCCACCCTGCCCGTCGCGCTCGCGACCATGCACAACGCGGTCGTCACCGTCGGCGGTGTTCAGCCTGGGCAAGCCGTGCTGATCCAGGGGGCGAGCTCCGGCGTCGGTCTGATGGCGATGCAGATTGCGCGGCTCAAGGGTGCCAAGCTCGTGATCGGCTCGTCGACCAATGCCTATCGCCGCGGCCGGCTTAGGGAGTATGGCGCCGACCTCGCCGTCGACTCCTCCGACCCCAAATGGGTGGACGAGGTGCTGAAGGCGACGAACGGCGAAGGCGTCGACCTCATCGTCGACCAGGTCTCGGGCAAGGTCGCGAGCCAGAACCTCGCCGCCACCAGGGTCAAGGGCCGCATCGTCAATGTCGGCCGGCTCGGCGGCACCCATGCCGACTTCAACTTCGACCTGCATGCGGCACGCCGGATCGACTATGTCGGCGTCACCTTCCGCACCCGCACCATCGAGGAGGTCCGCGAGATCTTCGACGAGGTCCGCAAGGACATCTGGGGCGCGGTCGAGTCACGCAAGCTGCAGCTGCCGATCGACAAGGTCTATGCCTTCGCCGACATCGACAAGGCGTTCGAGCACATGGAGGCGAACAAGCATCTGGGGAAGATCGTCGTGACGCTGTGATCCCTGGCCGGGCGACGAGCGCCCGGTCTCGTAGGGTGGGCAAAGCGGAGCGTGCCCACCACAGCGGTTGATCAGGAGACACTTGTTGGTGGGCACGGCGCTACGCGCCTTTGCCCACCCTACGAGACTGAGCCGGTGGCATAAGCGAGCATTCAATTCGGAAGCATTCGCAATAGTTTCGCTCCTGCAACTCACTCGCGACTACAGCTGTGGATCGTCGCTTGATGTTCAGCCCTAGGCTGCTAAATCCCCGGCCATGAGCGCACAGCACAACAAGACCTCGGTCGCCGCAATCTCGATCTTCGCCAGCGGCGGCATGGCGGCGGCCAAGTTTGCGGTCGGGATCGCGATCGGCTCGCTGGCGCTGATTTCGGAGGCCCTACATTCCTCGATCGACCTGGTCGCGACCATCATCACCTGGGCGGTGGTGCGGGTGTCCGACAAGCCGGCCGACGAAGAGCACCATTACGGCCACGGCAAGCTGGAGAGCATCTCCGCGCTCGGTGTCACCGCCCTGCTCTACGTGCTGGCCGGGGGCATCCTGGTCGAATCCTACAGCCGCCTGCGCGAGGGAACTCCGCCGCCGACCATCTCGGCCGTACCGTTCGTGGTGCTGGTGATCGACATCGTCGTGAACCTCTGGCGCGCCCGCGCCCTGCATCGTGCCGCGCGGGAGACGCGCAGCCAGGCGCTCGCGGCGGACGCGCTGCATTTCGCCTCCGACGTACTCGGCTCGTTCGCCGTGATCATCGGCCTGATCCTGGCCGCCCTCGGCTTCTGGTGGGGCGACGCCGCGGCGGCCGCCGCCGTCGCCGTGATGATCGCCCTGCTCGGCCTGCGCATGGCCGGCTCGACCGTGCAGACGCTGGTCGATCGCGCCCCCGAGGGCGCGCAGGAGAAGGCCACGGCCGCGATCCTTGGCGTGCCCGGCGTGATCGACGTCGAGCGGCTGCGGCTGCGCATGGTGGGCGCGACCATGTTCATCGACACCATCGCGAAGGTGCCGCGAACCTATCCGATCGACCGCGTCGAGGAGATCAAGCGCAAGGCGCAGGCGGCGGTCGACAAGGCATTCGGCGACGCCGACCTTACCTTCACCGCCGTCCCCGTCGCGCGCGACAACGAGACCGTGCGCGACCGGATCATGGTCATCGCACACAATTCCGGCCTCGCCATCCACCACGTCACGGTGCACGACCTAGGCGCCAAGCTGATCGTCGGCATCGACCTCGAGGTCGACGCCGGGATGCAGCTCGACGCCGCCCATGACATCGCCAACACGCTGGAGCGCAGCATCCAGGAGGAGTTCGGCGCCGACGTCGAGGTCGACGTCCATATCGAGCCATTGGAACCGGAACTGCCGTTCGGGGTCGATGCCGTGCCGGAACGGGTGCGGGCCATCGCCTCCGCCCTGACGGAATATGCCGCCGGCGGCGAGATCTACGACATCCACAATGTGCGTGTCCGCAACACCGACGCCGGCGAGATCGTCAATTTCCACTGCCGTGCCACGCCCTCGATGAGCGTGATCAAGGTACACGAGCATGTCGACGCGATCGAGCGCGCGCTCCGTCGCGCGTTCCCGGGCGTGAAGCGCGTGATCAGTCACGCCGAGCCGCCGCGGGCGTGACGCGAAATGTGCGAGGAGTCACACGTTCTCGTTTCGGACTCGCCGCGCACGTAAGTTTGCGGACGCAAAACGCGCGAACTGCGCGTTGGATAAGAATAAATTCGCGTTAACGATTCGTTGACTCTCGACAGCCTGCGAAAACTGGATTCAAATCAGGCTTGATTCGGAAGCGATGTGGGGCTGCTTCCGAACTCAAGTTGCAAGCAGGTTTTCCAGGGGGCAGAAGGCATGTCGCGTGCAGACGCCGCGAACGTGCGCGTCCAATCCGATTCGATCAAGGGATTGGCGCAATCGATCGCGAAACCTGCCTACCATCGGCTCCTGATCGCGGAGCCGGCGCTGCGCCGCGCCGTGCCGACGCTGATCATCGCGTTCCTGGTCACGATCTGTCTCGGCGCGTTCGTGCAGGTCGTCGATCAGACGCGCCAGAAGCGGCAGGTGCTCCGCCACGACATCTCGGCGCTGGCCGACCTGCTCGCTGAGCGGATCGATCGCCTGACCTCGTCGCGGCAGGAGCGGCTCAAGAACATCGAGAACCTGCCGACGCTGCTGCCCGATCTCATCCCGTCCTGGGGCACTGCCTCCGGCCGCCACGTCGTCGTCACCTCGGCCGGCGTCGATCGCCGCATCCTCGCCCGCATTCCGATCGACCGCGACCCCTCAGGCAACGACCGCGTGCTCGATGCAATCACCACGGCGCAACTGGTCGCGGCGCCGCCGCGCGACAACAACGTCTCCGACATGACGCTGCCGAACGGCAACGCCGCGATGGCGACCTCGCGGCAGATCAAGTCGCTGCCGGGCCTCGTCACCGTGATCCAGGAGCGCAACGAGCCGATCTGGGGCTCGGACGCCGCGCTCTCGGTGACGCTGTCGGCGACCACCGGCTTCGTCGTCCTGATCCTCGGCTTCGCCTTCCACTGGCAGTCGACCCGCGCCCGCGAGGGCGACCTCATCAACGACGCCGTGCGCGGCCGCATCGACACCGCGCTCAACCGCGGCCGCTGCGGCCTGTGGGATTGGGATTTGTCGCGCGGCCGGATATTCTGGTCGCAGTCGATGTTTTCGATGCTCGGCCTCGACGGTCGCAACGAGCTCCTCACCTTCGGCGAGGTCAACGCGCTGGTGAAGTCCGACGACATCGACCTGTTCGAAATCGCCGACCAGCTCATCTCCGGGAAGATCGACCATATCGACCAGACCTTCCGCATGCAGCACGTCGACGGTCACTGGATCTGGCTCCGCGTCCGCTGCGAGAAGACGCACGGAGCGACCGATTCCAGCGTGCACCTGATCGGAATCGCCGTCGACATCACCGAGCAGAAGAGCCTCGCTGAACGCACCGTCGAAGCCGATTTGCGCCTGCGCGACGCCATCGAGACCATTCCGGAAGCCTTCGTGCTGTGGGACGCGAGCGACCGCCTCGTGCTCTGCAACTCGCACTTCCAGCGCCTGCACAAGCTGCCCGACAGCGCCGTCATCCCCGGCACCTCCTACGAGACCGTGCTCGAAGTCGGCCGCATGCCGGAGGTCCGCACCCGCCACAACGAGACGGCCAGCCAGGGTCCGGGCGCACGCACCTTCGAGGCGCAGCTCGACGACGGCAGCTGGCTGCACATCAGCGAGCGCCGCACCAAGGACGGCGGCTACGTCTCGGTCGGCACCGACATCACCCGCATCAAGGAGCACGAGCAGAAGCTGGTCGACAACGATCTGCGCCTGCGCGCCACCGTCATCGACCTGAAGCGCTCCCAGGCCGCCCTCGAGCGCCAGACCAACGAGCTCGCCGACCTCGCCGAGAAGTATCAGCGCGAGAAGACCCGCGCCGAGGAAGCCAACCAGACCAAGTCGAAATTCCTCGCCAATATGAGCCACGAGCTGCGCACGCCGCTCAACGCCATCATCGGCTTCTCCGAGATCATGGGCTCGGGCATGTTCGGCGAGCTCGGCTCGGAGAAGTACCAGGAATACTGCCAGGACATCCTGACCAGCGGCCATTACCTGCTCGAAGTCATCAACGACATCCTCGACATGTCCAAGATCGAAGCCGGCCGCATGAAGCTCGACATGGAAGAGCTCGACCTCGGACAGACGCTCGCGGAGTCCCTCCGTGTCGTCTCCGGCCGCGCGCAGGACAAGCATCTGACGCTCGACGCCGGGATCGAGAAATCGATCTCGGTCGTTGCCGACCGCCGCGCGACCAAGCAGATCATCGTCAACCTGCTCTCCAATGCGGTGAAGTTCACGCCCGACGGCGGACGCATCGTGGTGCGCAGCCGTCAGCTCGACGACAAGATCGTGCTATTGATCGCCGACACCGGCATCGGGATCGCGCCGCATTCGCTGGCACGGCTCGGCCGCCCGTTCGAGCAGGTCGAAAGCCAGCTCACCAAGACCTATCACGGCTCCGGACTTGGACTTGCGATCGCGCGCTCGCTGGCGCAGCTCCACGGCGGCTCGATGCGGCTGCGCTCGAAGATCGAGGTGGGCACCGTCGTCCGCGTGACCCTGCCGCGCGATGCGATCAAGGCGGCGTCCGGGATGTCGGCTGCGGCCTAGAGCATTATCGGCTCTGATTGATTCAGAACCGAAGCTCTAGATTCTTGTTTTGACGCGTTTTCTTCACGCGAACCGGTATCCACTTCGCTCGAAGACGCTGTAGACCCTACAATTGCAGCGACGGCGCCACTTCGCGCGCGACGTTGACCAGCGCCGCGATCAGCGGCGTCATCGGATCGCGCTGCGGGATCACCATGCCGATGCTGTAATTGACATCAGGATCGGTGATCGGGATCGAGCGCACCGTATCGGACAGGCCGAGCGTCTCGGCAAGCTTGGCCGGCATCACGCTCGCCCAGCGCCCCGTCTTCACATGCGTGAACAGCACGAGCAGCGAGTTCGAGGTCAGGGTTGGCGTCGCCTCCGCGCCGACCGAGCGGAGCGCGCGGTCGATGATGCGGCGGTTCTGCATGTCGGGCGTCAGCAGGCACAGCGGCACCTGCCCGACCTCCTTCCACGTCACCGTCTCGCGATCGCCGAACATTCCATCCGGCGCGGTCAGCAGGCGATAGCTCTCGTTGTAGAGCGGGATGGTGCGCACCTTGCCGATCGGCTCGTTCTCGATATAGGTCAGCCCCGCATCGACCTCGAGATTTTCGAGCAGCCCCAGCACCTCGGATGAGGTCGTCGACTGGATGCGGAAGCGCACCTCGGGATGCTTGGCGCGGAACGGCGTCGTCAGCTGGGCGACCATGCCGAGCACGGTCGGGATCGCCGCGATGCGGATCTCGCCGGAGAGCTGATGCTTCAGCCCGTTGATCTCGTCACGCATGGCGCGGGCATCGCCCACGATCCGCCGCGCCCAATCCAGCGCCCGCTCGCCCTCGGGGGTAAAACCCTGGAAGCGGGAGCCGCGCTGCACCAGCATCACGCCGAGGATCTCCTCGAGCTGCTTGAGCCCGGTCGACATCGTCGGTTGCGTCACGCCGCAGACTTCTGCAGCGCGTCCGAAATGCCGCTCCTTCGCCAGCGCCAGCAGCAGTTCAAGCTTGTCGATCAACCGGTCGTCCCCTCGGATGCCATCGTGGCATGCAAGCTAGCACGGCAGGTCATTACCAACACGGAAAAACCGGCAAGCGGAACGCGATTAATTGCATTTCCGTATCGTCCGATTGCACTTCCAGATCGATCGGAATTCGCAATCGCAGCATGAGACAGCTTTATTGATCTTCGAACGATTCCAAATAGTTTGCGATCAAGGGACGCTCAATCTGAGAACAAAGAATGACAGCGGTTTACGAGCCTTGGGACGAGACGCGCGGCGCCGAGATCATCGCCGAACATGCGAAGCAAGAGGGCGCGACGCTGGTCATCCTGCACGCCCTTCAGGAGGCGTTCGGCTACGTGCCGGAGGCGGCGATCCCCATGGTGGCGCAGGCGCTGAATCTGTCGCGCGCCGAGGTGCATGGCGTGTTCACTTTCTACCATGATTTCCGCCACAAGCCGGCCGGGCGTCATGTCCTGAAGCTTTGTCGCGCGGAAGCCTGTCAGGCTGCGGGGGGCGATGCTCTCGCTGCGCGCGCCGAGGCGAAGCTTGGCGTGCCCCTCGGCAAGACCACCGCCGATGATCGCGTCACGCTGGAGCCGATCTACTGCCTCGGGCTGTGTGCGACCGCACCGTCCGCCATGCTCGACGGCCGCCTCATTGGCCTGCTCGATGAGAAGCGCCTCGATGCACTCGTTGCGGAGGCCCAGCGATGAGCATGCGTCTATTCGTCTCACGCGACGCGGGTGCGATTGCGGTTGGCGCCGACGAGGTTGCGCTGGCGCTGGAGCAGGATGCGGCCAAGCGCGGCGTTGCAGTCGAGATCGTCAGGACCGGCTCGCGCGGCATGTACTGGCTGGAGCCGCTGGTCGAGGTCGCGACGCCGCAGGGCCGGATCGCCTTCGGCCCGGTGACCGAGGCCGATGTGCCCTCCCTGCTCGACGCCCTCGCCAGCAACACGCCGCATCTGCTGCGACTCGGAGCGACCGACGAGATCCCCTGGCTGAAGCGCCAGACCCGCCTCACCTTCGCCCGCTGCGGCGTGATCGATCCGCGCTCGCTTGACGACTACCGCGCCCATGGCGGCTATAAGGGCCTCGAGCGCGCGCTGTCGCTCGGCTCGGATGCGATCCTCGCCGAGGTCACCGCATCCGGCCTGCGTGGCCGCGGCGGTGCGGGCTTCCCGACCGGCATCAAGTGGAAGACCGTCGCGCAAGCGAAGGCCGA
Organism: Bradyrhizobium sp. LA6.8; assembly: GCF_040547935.1. Taxonomy (NCBI): domain Bacteria; kingdom Pseudomonadati; phylum Pseudomonadota; class Alphaproteobacteria; order Hyphomicrobiales; family Nitrobacteraceae; genus Bradyrhizobium; species Bradyrhizobium sp. LA6.8. Next base: position 279,678 of record NZ_JBEPQQ010000001.1, on the reverse strand, counting down.
CCGCAAGTTCATCGTCTGCAACGCCGACGAAGGCGACAGCGGCACCTTTGCCGACCGCATGATCATGGAAGGTGACCCCTTCCTGGTGATCGAGGGCATGACGACCGCCGGCATCACCGTCGGCGCGACCAAGGGCTACATCTACATCCGCAGCGAATATCCGCACGCAGTCGAAGCGATGAACGCGGCCATCAAGGCAGCAAAGCGCGGCGGCTATCTCGGCGACAAGATCGGCGGCTCCACCTACAGCTTCGATCTCGAAGTGCGCGTCGGCGCCGGCGCTTACGTTTGCGGCGAAGAGACCTCGCTGCTGGAAAGCCTCGAAGGCCGTCGCGGCCTGGTCCGCGCCAAGCCTCCGCTGCCCGCGCATCACGGCCTGTTCGGCAAGCCGACCGTCATCAACAACGTGCTGTCATTCGCCGCGATCCCCTACATCCTGGCCGAGGGTGCCAAGGCCTATGCCGATTTCGGCATGGGCCGCTCGCGCGGCACGATGCCGATCCAACTCGCCGGCAACATCCGCCATGGCGGGCTGTTCGAGACCGCGTTCGGCGTGACGCTCGGCGAGCTCGTCGACGACATCGGCGGCGGCACGTTCACGGGCCGCCCGGTCCGCGCGGTGCAGGTCGGCGGCCCGCTCGGCGCCTATTTCCCGCGCGCGCTGTTCGACACCCCGTTCGACTACGAAGCCTTCGCCGCACGCGACGGCCTGATCGGCCATGGCGGCATCGTCGTGTTCGACGACAGCGCCGACATGCGCAGGCAGGCGCGTTTCGCCATGGAGTTCTGCGCCATCGAATCCTGCGGCAAGTGCACGCCCTGCCGGATCGGCTCGACCCGCGGCGTCGAGACCATCGAAAAGATCATCCGCGGCGAGCGCGTGAGCGAAAATCTCGCGCTCGTCGAAGACCTCTGCAACACCATGAAATTCGGCTCGCTCTGCGCACTCGGGGGCTTCACGCCCTACCCCGTGCTCAGCGCATTGAAGCATTTCCGGGAAGATTTCATCCCGGCCCCGACCACGCTTCAGGCCGCGGAATAGGAGAACGACGATGTCTCTGATCGAAGAAATCGACTACGGCACGCCACGCTCCAAATCGACGACGATGGTGACGCTGACCATCGACGGCAACCAGGTCACGGTGCCCGAGGGCACCTCGATCATGCGGGCCGCGATGGATGCAGGCCACCAAATCCCAAAACTCTGCGCGACCGACATGGTCGACGCGTTCGGCTCCTGCCGCCTCTGCGTCGTCGAGATCGAGGGCCGCGCCGGAACGCCGGCCTCCTGCACCACGCCTGTCATGAACGGCCTCGTCGTGCACACCCAGAGCGAACGGCTGAAGAAGCTGCGCAAGGGCGTGATGGAGCTCTACATCTCCGACCATCCGCTTGACTGTCTCACCTGCGGCGCCAACGGCGATTGCGAATTGCAGGACATGGCCGGCGCCGTGGGCCTGCGCGACGTGCGCTACGGCTATGAGGGCGAGAACCACGTCTTCGCAAAATCCCATGGCGAGATCAACGCCGCCTGGATGCCGAAGGACGAGTCCAATCCTTACTTCACCTACGATCCCTCCAAGTGCATCGTCTGCTCGCGCTGCGTCCGCGCCTGCGAGGAAGTGCAAGGCACCTTCGCACTGACCATCTCGGGCCGCGGCTTCGACAGCCGCGTTTCGCCCGGCATGAGCGAGAGCTTCCTCGGCTCCGAATGCGTCTCCTGCGGCGCCTGCGTGCAGGCTTGCCCGACCGCGACGCTGACGGAAAAGTCGGTGATCGAGATCGGCCAGCCCGAGCACTCCGTCGTCACCACCTGCGCCTATTGCGGCGTCGGCTGCGCCTTCAAGGCCGAGATGCGCGGCGAGGAAGTCGTGCGCATGGTGCCGTACAAGGACGGCAAGGCCAATCGCGGCCATTCCTGCGTCAAGGGCCGCTTCGCCTGGGGCTACACCAACCACAAGGAGCGTATCCTCAACCCGATGATCCGCGAGCGGATCGAGGATCCCTGGCGCGAAGTGTCGTGGGACGAGGCGTTCTCGTTTGCCGCTGCCAAGATGCGCGGCATCCAGAAGAAATACGGCCGTGACGCCATCGGCGGCATCACCTCGTCCCGCTGCACCAACGAAGAAACCTATCTGGTGCAGAAGCTGATCCGCGGCGGCTTCGGCAACAACAATGTCGACACCTGCGCCCGCGTCTGCCATTCGCCGACCGGCTACGGCCTGTCGCAGACCTTCGGCACGTCGGCCGGCACGCAGGACTTCGACTCGGTCGAGGACACCGACGTCGCGGTCATCATTGGTGCAAATCCCGCCTCCGCTCACCCGGTGTTCGCGTCGCGCCTGAAGAAGCGGCTGCGCCAGGGCGCCAAGCTGATCGTGATCGATCCGCGCCGGACCGAAATGGTGGAATCGCCGCATGTGAAAGCGCTGCACCTGCCGCTGATGCCCGGCACCAACGTTGCCGTCGTGACCGCGCTGGCGCATGTCATCGTCACCGAGGGCCTCGCCAACGAAGCCTTCGTGCGCGAGCGCTGCGACTGGGCCGAGTTCGAGGAATGGGCCGCCTTCGTCGCCCAGCCGAAACACAGCCCGGAAGCCACCGCGATCCTCACCGGCGTCGATCCCCAGGTGTTGCGTGAAGCCGCGCGCATCTACGCCACCGGCGGTAATGGCGCGATCTATTACGGCCTCGGCGTCACCGAGCACAGCCAGGGCTCGACCACCGTGATCGCGATCGCCAACCTCGCGATGGCGACCGGCAATATCGGTCGCCCCGGCGTCGGCGTAAACCCGCTGCGCGGCCAGAACAACGTGCAGGGCTCTTGCGACATGGGCTCGTTCCCGCACGAGCTGCCCGGCTATCGCCACATCTCGGGCGACGCCGTGCGCGACCAGTTCGAAGCGTTGTGGAACGTCAAGCTCAACCCGGAGCCGGGCCTGCGCATTCCCAACATGTTCGATGCCGCAATCGAAGGCACGTTCATGGGCATCTACGTGCAGGGCGAGGACATCCTCCAGTCCGATCCCAACACCAAGCACGTGGTGGCGGCGCTGTCGTCGATGGAATGCGTCATCGTTCACGACCTCTTCCTGAACGAGACCGCGAACTACGCCCACGTCTTCCTGCCCGGCTCGAGCTTCCTCGAGAAGGACGGCACCTTCACTAACGCCGAGCGCCGCATCCAGCGCGTCCGCAAGGTGATGTCACCGAAGAACGGCATGGCCGACTGGGAGGTCACCATCGCCCTCGCCAAGGCCATGGGCTTCGAGATGAACTACAGCCATCCGTCCGAGATCATGGACGAGATCGCGGCACTGACGCCGACGTTTACCGGCGTCTCCTACGCCAAGCTCGACGAACTCGGCTCGGTGCAGTGGCCGTGCAACGAGAAGGCGCCGGAGGGCACCCCGGTGATGCATATCGGCGGCTTCGTCCGCGGCAAGGGCAAGTTCATCGTCACCGAATATGTCGCGACCGACGAGCGCACCGGCCCCCGCTTCCCGCTGCTGCTCACCACGGGCCGCATCCTCAGCCAGTACAATGTCGGCGCGCAGACAAGGCGCACCGAGAACGTGATCTGGCATGCCGAGGACCGGCTCGAGATTCATCCGCACGACGCCGAGCAGCGCGGTGTGCGCGACGGCGACTGGGTGCGGCTCGCGAGCCGTGCGGGCGAAACCACGCTGCGCGCGGAGATCACCGACCGCGTCTCACCAGGCGTCGTCTACACCACCTTCCATCACCCGGACACGCAGGCCAACGTCATCACCACCGACTATTCGGACTGGGCCACCAACTGCCCCGAATACAAGGTCACGGCGGTGCAGATCTCGCCATCGAACGGCCCGTCCGACTGGCAGAAGGCATACGACGCGCAGGCGCAGCACTCCCGCCGCATCGCGCCGGCCGAGGCCGCGGAGTAACGGCATGCACGTGCCGGTCCAGGCCATCGACCGCGAGATCTGGCGCGACGGTGTCGCGTCCGAAGGCGCGCGCCTGATCCCGGAGGAGACGCCGCTGGCGCTGACCTATAATGGCGGCACCTATGCCGTCATGATGGGCACACCGCAAAACCTCGAAGATTTTGCGGTCGGCTTCAGCCTGGACGAAGGCATCATCAGGTCGGTCGATGACGTCAAGTCACTCGAGGTGGTCCGCCTCGACGACGGCATCGAGCTGCGCATGTGGCTGGCGTCGGAAGATGCCGCGCGCATCAGCGAGCGGCGGCGGCACATTGCCGGCCCGACCGGCTGCGGCATTTGCGGCATCGATTCGATCGCCGAGGCCGTGCGGCCTGCGGCCGTCGTCCCACCAGGGTCCAGCTTCACGTCGCAACAGATCATGACGGCGATGCAGGCGATCGCGCCCCTGCAATCGATCAACATGCAGACGCGCGCGGTCCACGCCGCGGCCTTCTGGTCGCCATCGAATGGCATTGTGGCCCTGCGCGAGGACGTCGGCCGCCATAACGCGCTAGACAAGCTCGCAGGTTCGCTGGCGCGCAGCCGGACGGACGCTAGCGTGGGCATGGTGCTGCTGACGAGCCGTGTCTCGGTCGAGATGGTGCAGAAGACGGCCGCAATCGGCGCCCCGGTGCTGGTCGCCGTCTCCGCGCCAACCGCGCTCGCGGTTCGCACCGCGGAGGCCGCCGGCATCACGTTGATCGCGATTGCCCGCAGCGATGGGTTTGAAGTATTCACGCACCAGAGTCGCGTCACGGCTCATCGTGCTCAGGAGATTATCGATGACGTCGCCTGACCGCCTCGTCTACATGGCTAACCAGATCGGTACCTTCTTCAAGAGCCAGGGCCACGACAAGGCCGTGCCGGGGATCGCCGACCACATCAAGAAGTTCTGGGATCCCCGGATGAAGCGCGCGATCTTCGCCCATCTCGACGCGGGCGGCGCAGGCCTGGAGCCGAACGTGCGCGAGGCTCTTACCTCGCTGAAGCAGACGACGTCCCTTCCAGCAGCGCCGTAAATACGCGCCTCACCTCGCTCTGCGTTTCCTTGACGCGCGCCTCCAGCGACGAGAAGTCGGGCGCATCGCCGGCGCGCGCCATCACGCGCTGAAGGTCGGTGCCGGCGGTCTCGGGCTTGAAGCCGTCGCTGACGCAGAGCCGCAGGATCTGCGTCAGGTCGTGATAGAGCCGCGCCGCCGCGCGAAGGATCTCCGCCTCCGATTGCGGGAGCACGTTGAGCTTGGCGGCGTTGTCCAGAACCTGAAGGGTGCTGACGTCGAGAATTTCAGGCTTGTCATGGGCGTGCACGAGCTGGAGATATTGCGCGATGAAGTCGATATCGACCATGCCGCCTGCAGCGTATTTGAGATCCCAATGGTCGCTCTCGCCCTTCTCCTGCGCGATGGCGCGCCGCATGTCGGCGACGTCGTTGGCAATGGTCGCCCGATCGCGGCGGCGGGTCAGGACATCGCGGATGATACGCTCGATCCGCTCACGGAATTCATCCGAGGCCGATACCACGCGGGCGCGGGTCAGGGCCATGTGCTCCCAGGTCCAGGCCTCGTTGGCCTGGTAGTCCGCGAATGAGACGAGGCTCGACGCCACCGGACCGGCGCGTCCCGACGGGCGCAGCCGCATGTCGATCTCGTACAGCACACCGTAATTGGTGCGTGTGGTGAAGGCACTGATCAGGCGCTGGGTGAAGCGCGCGAAGTAGTGGGCGCCCTGAAGCGATTTGGCCCCGTCGGAGTCCGGATTGTCGCTGTCGAAATCGTACAGCAGGATCAGGTCGAGATCGGACGATGCCGTCATCTCGCGACTGCCGAGCCGGCCCATCGCGATGATCGCGGTCTCCTGATCCTTGATACGTCCGTGTTGGGCGGCGAAGCGTTCGGCGACAAGATCGTGCACGGTGTGGACGATGCCTTCGGCGACATCGGCGAAAGCCGTGCTGGCCTGCTGCGCCGAGACCGTACCGGAGAGAATGCGCGTGCCGATCAGGAACAGGCTCTCCTGCCCGAACAGGCGGAGACGGTCGAGAAACTCCTCATAGGAGTCGGCGTCGCGCACCGTCGCGGCCAATCGCGCCGACAATTCCTGCTTGTCCGGCATCGCGCCGAAGAATCTGGGATCGATCAGGCCATCCATGAGCTGCGGCTTCCGCGCCAGCATCTCGCCGAGCCGCGGCGCCGCGCCGAGCACCAGCGCCACGAGCGCGACGAGATCGCGGTTCTGGCCGAGCAGCGTGATCAGCCGGCCGCCAAGCTGGAGTGCCTGGAGGAACTGATCGAACGCCACGACGGCGCGATCCGGCTCCTCGGCCCGCGCGAGGCCGTCGATCAGGGCCGGCACGAACTCGACGAAAGCGCTTCGCGTCTGGTCGTTGCGGAACACGCGGTAGTCGCCTGTGATCCAGTCACGTATGGTCTGCGCGAGTGCGGCCGGCTTCTTGAAGCCGAGCGTCGTCAAATATTGCAGCAGGCGCGGATCGTCAGGACCTGCACTGTAGTCGAGCGCCGGCAGCTTTGCCGTGCCGGTCGGGTCATCGCCCTCGAACAGCTTTTCGTAGTGTCCCTGCACGATCTGGAGCTGCCGCAACAGGTCGCGCGCAAAGGCTTCGCGATCCGGATAGCCGAAGAAGCGCGCAAAGCGCTCGACCGCCTCCTTGTCGTCGGGCAACGCATGGGTCTGCTCGTCGGCGATCATCTGGAGGCGGTGCTCGACACGGCGCAGGAATTCATACGCAATGGTCAGCTCGTCACGCGCGGCAAAGGTGATCCAGTTGCTGGTGGCGAGAATATCGAGCGCGGCGAGCGTCGGCCGCACCCGCAACTCCGGATGGCGACCGCCGGCGATCAGCTGCTGCGTCTGCGCGAAAAATTCGATCTCGCGAATGCCGCCGCGCCCGACCTTGACATTGTGCCCCTCGACCGCGATCTCGCTCTGGCCGCGATAGGTCTGCATCTGACGCTTCATGTCGTGGACGTCGGCAAGCGCGGCGAAGTCGAGATGCTTGCGCCAGACGAAGGGCGCGATTTCGGCGAGCAGCGCCTCGCCCGCTTTGGCATCGCCGGCGCAGGCACGCGCCTTGATCATCGCAGCACGCTCCCAGGTGCGCCCTTCCCGCTCGTAATAGTTCAGCGCGGCGTCTCGCGAAATCGCCACTTGCGTCGAGGACGGATCGGGACGCAGCCGCAGGTCGACGCGGAAGACGTAGCCGTCATAGGTACGCTGCTGGAGAATGCGCGCCACGCCCTGCGTCACCCGCACGAAGAACGGCTGCGGCTCGATGTCGGGCGCGAGCGTCGTGGCATCGGGATCGAAGAACACGATGAGGTCGATGTCGCTGGAATAGTTCAGTTCGCCCGCCCCCATCTTGCCCATCGCGAGCACGATCAGGCCGCAGCCCTCTTCCGGAGCTTCGGGATTGGGCGGCAGGATCTTTCCACGTGCGGCTTCCTGCCGCAGCTGGTACTGGAGCGCCGCCTGCACCGAGGATACCGCGACATCGGTCAGCGCCGCCGTCACCCGCATCACCGGCCAGACGCCGCCGATATCGCACAGCGCGGTGAGAAGCGCCGCTTCGGCCTTCATCCTGCGAAGCAGCCGCATCACCTCGGCTTCGTCGCCTGCCGCGAGCACCGCGTCCCTCGCCTCCGCGATCAGCAGGGCGAGATGCGCATCCGGATCGCATTCCAGCAACCGGATCAGCCGCAGCGGGTCAGTGCGCACCAGATCGAACAAATAGGGCGAGAATTCTGCGATGCCGGCCAGAATATCCCGCGCGAAGGGATGAGCCAGCAACACGCCAAGACGGGCCGATTGCGCCGGCTCGAGCTCGGCCAGCCAGCTTTCAAGACGTCGTTCGTCGGTGGTGGAAGCGGCAATATGGGGAGCCTCCGCGAAGCGCGCGGCCAGGCCCTCTCCATGCTTGTCCGCGTTTCCCGGCGCGGAGTGGTTCATGCCACCTTCTGTGGCACATCCTGCATTGGCGGAGCAACCCTGTCGCCGGCGCGCGCCGGGAGCACCAGCGTGGCGACGAGGCCGGGCTGGGCATCACCCAGCCGCAATTCTCCGCCATGCAACGTCGCAACCGCGGCGGCAAGGCTGAGACCGAGGCCGGAGCCCGGCAGCGTGCGGCTGGCTTCAAGCCGCACGAATCGCTCGACGACATGCTTGCGGTCGGCTTCGGGGATACCGGGGCCGCGATCGGTGACGCTGAGCAGCACCTGGTCGCCCTCGCGCCTCGCCTCGATGATGATCTGCCTGGAGTCCATGCTGACCACGGTTCCACCGGTCTGCGCGACCGGCTTGCCGTACTTGATTGCGTTCTCGACCAGGTTGGCGAGCGCCTGGCTGATCAATTCGCGGTTGGCGTGAACCGGCGTCGGCTCGGCCTTGACCTTCAAGGTCATGCCGTCGTCCTCGGCCAGCGGCTCGTAGAGCTCGTGAATGCCGCCCGCGACTTCGGCGGCGTCGAAATCATCCATGTTGCCGCGCGCCTGGCCGGACTCGGCGCGCGCGATCATCAACAGCGCATTGAAGGTGCGGATCAGGCCGTCGGATTCCTCGATGGTCCGCTCCAGCGCCGCTCGGTAATCGGTCTCGCTGCCCGATTTCGCCAGCGCCTCCTCGGCGCGGTTGCGCAGACGCGTCAGTGGCGTCTTGAGGTCGTGGGCGATGTTGTCGGAGACTTCCTTCAGCCCCGCCATCAGCGCCTCGATCCGCTCCAGCATCGCATTGAGGTTTTCCGCAAGACGATCGAGTTCGTCGCCGCTGCGTCCCACCGGCAGGCGCCCGCTGAGATCGCCGGTCATGATGCGCTGCGCGGTGCCGGTCATCGCGTCGATGCGCGTGAGCACGCGGCGCGCGACGAAGATGCCGCCGCCGAGGCCCAGCACGACCACGATCAGGATCGACCATTGCGCGGCCTTGGCGACGATCCCGAACAGGCGCCGCCGCTCGTCGAGGTCGCGGCCGATCAGGAGGCGGAAACCGTTTTCGAGCTCGGTGACGCGCACCAGCGCGCGATGGTCGCGCTCGTCGGCGTCCTCGATCCGCTTGTAGGCCGTCTCCGACCAGCCGCGCGTAGCCATTACGCCCGGCGCCAGCGAGCCGACATTGCCGGCGATCGCCTGCCCGGTCGGCGTGGTCACGAGATAGAGGTTGGCGCCCGGCCGCAGCGCCCGGTACTCGATCGCGAGCACGAGGCCGCGCAGGCCGCGACGGCCGTAGATCTCGTTGATCTCCGAGGTCTCGGCATTGACCGTCTGCGTGATTTCCTCGGTGATCAGCCGCCGCGTATTCCAGGCGAAATAGCCGAGCAGCGAGGCCGCGAAAATCGCAAACAGGAACAGGTAGACCAGCGTCAGCCGGAATGCCGTGGTGCGGACGAGTTTACCGAATGCCGTCACGGATCCGGTACCCAATCAGAGCGCTGCGCGTGCTATCACCGGTCATCGCAACTTCTCTTATTCCCTTTTGTTTCAAGCAGTTACCGCATCTTTTGCCGCCTAGTTCCCGGCCGTCTCTGGCGAAAAAGCGGCAAGTTGGCGCGACTCTCTTCCGAGGCATCTGGTCGGCAGAATGGAACGTTAAAGTGGCACTCAATTCGAACCAAGTTAAATCCCTGCAAGCTAGATGCGGACGGCGGGGCTATCTGGTCATGGGCGGGAGCGGCGATCGGGTGTGGCCTTCCGCTTCACTGACCTTGACGGTAAACGGCGCGCAAATGGTGTTCGCCAGGACCGGCGAACGCGAAGCACGGCCGCGACGTACCGACGTTGAGCGGCGAGTCCAACGATGCCCGCGAATACAAGGTCACCCTGAAGTGCGATAGCGTCGTTCCGCGCGTCGAGACGCCAGCCCGGCAAGACGTGAGGCATGGACTGCAAGCCACTGAACCTTGCGAGATCACGGAACGGAACCCGCCCCGGCGGATGCGCCATTTCCTCGACATGCCGACGCGAAACGACGGCGCGTGACATCCGGCGTCGTCCGCCGCGATAACACATAACATATCGAACGACGCACCTACATCAGTTCATATCAAACTGTTGCAAATGTGTATTATTTGTTCGCTAGAGAAAGCCATCAACGTTACGGGGGCTGGCGTCACAACTCGGCGGGCCGGGCTCGGTCATGGCAAGACCATGAGTCGAGATACTCCTAGCTGGTAGAGTTATGCGACGATCAATGCGTCTCCCGCTGCCCTTGGGACCAGACAGGGTGAGATGCCCCGGTCAGGTGGAATTTCCCTGCGGTCGTGGTAGCGCCTTTTTGCTCCGAGCAACCGCCCGCCCGCCGAGGATGTGATCGACGATGGACATGCCGTTGCACAGAACCCGCGTCAACTACAGCGGTGGGCGGGAAGAAGCTTCGTCCTCGATGTCGGCCTTGATCGACCAACTGTCCGGACTGGCCCGGCGGCAGTATCGGGTCATTCTCATCGTGCCAGCCGTGGCCTTAGCCATCGGCCTGCTCTATCTGCTCATCACTCCCTCGCAATACACCGCGACCGCTACGCTTTTGATCGACAGCAGCACGCTGCGGGTCCTGCAGAACCAGTTGCAGCCGCAGGGGGATATTCCGCTCGACACGCTTCAGGTGGGCTCCCAGGTCGAAATTCTCGCGTCGCGCAAGCTGGGACTCGACGTTGTAAGGAGCCTCAAGCTCGCCGACGATCCGGAATTCGCCGGCGGCTGGAGCCTGTTCGCGCGTCCGGACGTCACCTCAAACACGGTGGAAGAACGTGAGCAGAGGGCGCTCGATGAGTTTCTGGCCCACCGCTCCATCACGCGCGGCGACAAGACTTATGCGCTGAACATCTCATACACGTCGCGTAGCCCCGAGACCGCGGCCAAGGTCACCAACGCGATCGCGGAGGCCTATATCGACGACCAGCTCGGCGCAAAATACCAGACAGTCACCCGCGCAGGCGCCTGGCTGCAGGACCGGATCAACGAGCTGAAGTCGAAGGCGGCGACAGCCGATCGCGCCGTCCTGGAGTTCAAGGAAAAGAACAACATTGTCGACCTCGGCGGACCGAACGTATCGGCCGGCAGCGCGAGCCGGCTCATCGGCGAACAACAGCTGTTCGAGCTGAACAGCCAGCTCGCCGCCGCGCGCGGCGCCACCAGCGAGGCCAAGGCCCGGCTCGACCGGATCGAGCAAGTCCGGAAAATGGACGTCAGCGAAGGCGCCGTCGCAGATATCCTGAAAAACGAGGTCATTACGCGGCTCCGCAATCAGTATGTCGACCTGTCTGCGCGCGAGGCCAACATCTCGACGAGATATGGTGCGGATCATACGGCCGCGATCAACCTGCGCGACCAGATGGAGGAAACGCGCCGAAACATCCGCGGGGAGCTCGGACGGATCGCTGGCAGCTACAAGAGCGATTACGAGATCGCCAAGACGCGCGAAGAAAGTTTGGAGCGGTCGCTGGCCAGCCTGGTATCCGAGGGCCAGCTCACCAACCGCGATCGGCTTGGATTGGCCGAGCTCGAAAGCTCGGCCAAGGTATATCACACGCTCTACGACACTTTCCTGCAGCGTTATATGGAGGCGATACAGCAGCAGTCGTTTCCGATCACCGATGCACGCGTGATCAGTCCAGCCGTCGCGCCGAAGAAGAAGAGCAAGCCGGTGGCGTCATTCGTCCTTGCCATCGCGCTCACGATGGGCCTGATGGCGAGCTTTGGAATTGCAGCCTGGCGCGAGGCAGTCGACGGCGTCTTCCGCACGGGATCGCAGGCCGAACAGGAATTGGGCGTCCGTTGTCTGTCGGTGATTCCGCTCGCGGCTGGACAGGCACCTCGTGCACCATCACCTCCGCGATCGATCGCGACCGGATTCGATGCAGAGGCCGGTCGACTGGGTCCGCCACCGCAAACCGTGGAGAACGTGGCGGCGGATACACCCCATTACGCATTCATCGATCCGTTGAAGCGACGCGCAGTCGACGATCCGATCTCGGTCTTCACCGAAGCGTTTCGCGCAATCAAGATGAGAGCGTGGCTGGAATCCACCATCCGCGAGAACAGGCTGATCGGCATCACCTCGACCGTCGCGGGCGAAGGCAAATCCACTGTTGCCGCGAACCTTGCGTCGCTGTTGGCCGATGCCGGTCGACGCGTGATCCTGATCGACGCAGACCTTCGCAATCCTACGCTTGCCCGCTCGCTCACGCCACGGCCGTCAGCCGGATGGCTGGAGGTGCTGAGCGGGAAGATCGATCTCGCACAGGCCACGGGCCGAGACGCCGCCACGGGACTGGCGCTGCTGCCTCTGCTGCTGACCGAAGCTCCGGTCCATTCCGACGAGGTGCTGGCGTCGCAGGGATTTCGAACCCTGCTTGATCGACTGCGCGAAAGCTATGATTATGTTATCGTCGACCTTCCGCCGATCGCACCCGTCGTCGACGTGCGTGCGATCGTCCCGGTGATCGACTCCTTCGTGTTCGTGGTAGAATGGGGAAGCACCAGGATCAAGGCGGTGCGGCGCCATCTGCTAGCCGAGCCGGACCTACACGATCGCCTGCTTGGCGTGGTGCTGAACAAGGCCGATCTGAGGGTTCTCGAAAAATTTGAGCAGCCGGGTGTTTATCAGAATGGATACTACAGAAGTGGCAGCTAGAGGTGCCGTTGAATTGATGCTGAGAGGGCGCAGCGCCGGATCCCCGCTGCGGCGGGACGAGCCCTAGGATGAGCAAGCGGATCGCTCTCATCACCGGCGTGACCGGTCAGGACGGCGCCTATCTCGCCGAATATCTGCTGTCGCTCGGCTATGTCGTGCACGGCGTCAAGCGGCGCTCGTCCTCGTTCAACACCGCGCGCGTCGATCACCTCTACCAGGACCCGCATGTCGGCAACGTGCCGTTCCTGATGCACTATGGCGACATGACGGATTCGACCAATCTGATCCGCCTGGTGCAGCAGATCCGGCCGACCGAGATCTACAATCTCGCAGCTCAAAGCCACGTCGCCGTCAGCTTCGAGAGCCCGGAATACACCGCGAATGCCGACGCCATCGGCGTGCTGCGCCTCCTGGAAGCGATCCGCATCCTCGGCATGGAGAAGGAGACGCGGTTCTACCAGGCCTCGACCTCCGAGCTCTACGGCCTGGTGCAGGAGATCCCGCAGAAGGAGACGACGCCGTTCTATCCGCGCTCGCCCTATGGCGTTGCAAAACTCTACGGCTACTGGATCACGGTGAACTACCGCGAAGCCTACGGCATGTTCGCGTCGAACGGCATCCTGTTCAACCATGAGAGCCCGATCCGCGGTGAGACCTTCGTGACCCGCAAGATCACCCGCGGCGTCGCGCGTATCGAGGTCGGGCTGGAACAGACGCTCTATCTCGGCAATCTCGAAGCCAAGCGCGACTGGGGTCATGCCAGGGACTATGTCGAGGGCATGCACAGGATCCTGCAGGCCGACAAGCCCGACGACTTCGTGCTTGCCACCGGCGAGATGCGCTCGGTGCGCGAGATGGTCGAGCTGTCCTTTGCGCATGTCGGCCGCCGCATCGCATGGCGCGGCAAGGGCGTCGAGGAGACCGGCGTCGACGAGACGAGCGGTAAGACCGTGGTGAAGATCGATCCGACCTATTTCCGTCCGACCGAGGTCGATCTCCTCGTCGGCGACGCCAGCAAGGCGCGCGAGGTGCTCGGCTGGACGCCGAAGCGCAGCTTCGCCCAGCTCGTCGAGGAGATGATGACGAGCGACCTGGCGGAGGCAAAACGGGATGCGGCCAGTGGCAAACGCACCGTTTGAGCTGAGGGGCAAAAGCGTCTATGTCGCCGGCCATCGCGGCATGGTCGGAGCCGCGCTGGTGCGCCGGCTGGCGCGGGAGGACGCGCGGCTCGTCACGGTCGACCGGCGCGAGGTCGATCTCTGCAACCAGGCCGCCGTGTTCGACTGGTTCGCCAGGACGCGGCCGCAAGTGATCTTCCTCGCCGCGGCCAAGGTCGGCGGCATCGTCGCCAACAACACGCTGCGTGCCGAGTTCATCTACGACAACATCGCGATTGCCGCGAACGTGATCCAGGCCGCGCATCTCAACGGCGCCGAGAAGCTGATGTTTCTGGGCTCGTCCTGCATCTATCCGAAGCTGGCGCCGCAGCCCTTGCGCGAGGATTCCGTGCTATCAGGTCCGCTGGAGCCGACCAACGAGCCCTACGCGATTGCCAAGATCGCCGGCATCAAGATGGCGGAGGCCTATCGCAGCCAGTATGGCAGCGACTTCATCAGCGTGATGCCGACCAATCTGTACGGGCCCGGCGATAATTATCACCCCGAGCTGAGCCACGTCGTCGCCGCGCTGATCCGGCGTTTCCATGAGGCAAAAGTCGCAGGCGCAAAGAGCGTCATCGTGTGGGGCACCGGCACGCCGCGGCGTGAGTTCCTCTATGTCGACGACATGGCGGATGCCTGCGTGCACCTGATGAAGACCTATTCGAGCGCGGAGCTGGTCAACATCGGCACCGGCGAGGACATCACCATCGCCGAGTTCGCGCGCGTCGTGGCCGCCATCGTCGGCTACGGCGGCGAGATCAGTTTTGACACCTCGCGTCCCGACGGCACACCGCGCAAATTGCTGGACGTCAGCCGGCTTGCCAAGCTCGGCTGGCGCGCCACAACCTCGCTCGAGGATGGCGTGAGGCGCGCTTACGAGGCGTTCCTGTCGAGCCATCCAGCCGCGGTACGCCAGCTGTCTGAGGTCTTGCGCTAGACGAGTAGGGATTATAGGGCGGCCCGAAAGGCCGGTTCTGGCACTAGCCGCTGTCGGGGCGCCGCAAGCGCGTTCCTTGGCGCGCCCGAAGTTCCTCTTCGTATTTCAGCTTTTCCAGCAGCATGTCGGTCACAAGACGTCGCAATTGCGCGTTTTCGAGCTCTAACCGCTTGATTGTGTCCACACTGCTGGCGTCGGCCGAACCGAGCGGCCGGCCATCGGCTTCGCTGCGCCGGCCACCAACCGGCTCGGACGAGTCGGGCATCTTCTTCCAGCGGTGGTAGGTCATGATGCTGACGCCAAGCGCCTTCGATATTTCCCGCTGGGTCTTCCCCTTGGCCGCAAGTTCGTTGGCTTGCGCCAGCTTGGCCGAAATCTCCTCCGAGGCATGCCTCTTGCCAACCATCGTGGTCCTCTCCGGCCAGAATCTTGCCAGTCCGGACTTAGTAAGCGCGAATCGTGAACGTTTTCAATAGGCCAGCGAGAAATCCTGGACCGGCTATCGGCCGGCAGACCCGTCAGCGCATGCGTCCGCCGATGCGAGAGGACATCATAAAGTGCGGTCCCGTGCTCCAACCGGTCGCACCGCCGAACAGATCATTCCCAAATGTACTAATGTTAACTCTTGCGACGACACCGCTTCGAGGCCGGTTGCGGCCGAAAAGCTCTGGTCAATATGCGTTGCGCGGCCGGACCAATTCAAACGCCGTCCTCAGCATGATATGAATATCCAATATCAGGCTCCAATTATCAATATACCATAAGTCGAGTGCAACTCTCCGTTCCATGAGCTCGAGCCGCGGCGTGCCCCCGCGATAGCCTTGAACCTGCGCCCAGCCGGTAATTCCCGGCTTGACGTGATGACGGAACGCGTAGTTCGCGATCACGCTGCCGTATTCGTAGTCGTGCACCAGCGCGTGCGGGCGCGGCCCGACGATCGACATATGGCCCTGGATCACGTTGAGGAGTTGCGGCAGTTCGTCGATGCTGGTCTGGCGGATCAGGCGTCCGACCCGGGTCACGCGCGGATCCTGCTTCGTCGCCTGCACAACCGTGCCGCCGTCCTCCTGGACGCTCATGCTGCGCAGCTTGTAGATCACGAACGGCTTGCCGTTGAAGCCATGGCGGCGCTGCCGGAAGATCACCGGCCCCTTCGACTCCAGCTTGATCGCGATTGCGACGAAGATCAGTGCGGGGGACAGCACGACCAGCGACGTCGCCGCGACGATGATGTCGAGCAGCCGCTTCGTCAGGCGATCGAGAACCGACAGCGGTGCCGGCTGCACCTCCACCATGTAGAGCCGTTGAGGCATCGAAGTCTGGTGGCGCAGCACGGTCGACACCGCGCGATCGGGTAACAGGCGCACCGGAAGCGGAATGACGCGCAACCGGTCGAGCAAAGCCTCGATGTCGCGGGGACCGGACCAGGACAGCGCGAGCACGATCTCCTCGGCAGCGGCCTCCCGTATGCGCTTCATCAGCTCGTCTTCGTGCCTCCCCGGAGCAGAGAGTTCTGGCGCTTCGTTTCTCGGCAAAATGATGCGCTCGACCTCGTGCAGGCCAAATCTGGCGAGCAGGTCGCTCCTTCCGAACTGGGCCAGCTCGCCTTGCGTTCCGATCACCACCACTCGCCGCCCGCGGATCGTGCCGGCGACAAGCGCCGAACGAAGGCGTCGTTTCCCCAGCCAGCGCGCGACGAGAAGGCCGGCGCCGCCGATCGCGAAGAGGCAAACGACCGAGCCACGCGAGGCGTCGCCGCCGGATTTGAACAGAAACAGCACGACCGCGAGGACGAGAGCAGCAAGACACCAGCCGGCCAGGACCCGCCCGCCGTCGAGTTCGTCGTCCAGCAGCTGGTTCAACCGGTAGAGACCGAGGAAATGCGCGACCAGGACATAGGCGAAACTCGCCACCAAACCGAGCCCGGCATAGAAGGAGCCGTCGGCGGTGCCACCAAGCGCGCCCTGATAGGCGATGCCGCCGATAGCGCCCGCTGCGACGATGATCGAGCCGTCGACGGCCGCGAACAAGGGCTCGATGAAGCTGAACGGGATAGCCAGACGGACCCGCGATCGGCCCTCGAACGCCGATATCGGCTCACCCGCATTGGTCAGGTCGGTCACTATTCGCCCCCGGGGTCGGTTCCCGATCCGGATAACACGGGCATTGTACCATAATTATGATACTTTTACTGTCGATTAACCAATGCATCATCCGTGGATGACGGCGCCTTCGCCTCGTCATCCGATTGACATGAATCTGCAATCCGCCGCGTGCTCAAGCGCGATGAGATCAGGCTGAATTGCCATCGCGCTTCAGGCTACTTGTTCGACTAGCGCGACGGCGCAGCGTCCGGCTTGGCGTCGGGTTTGGGCTCGATCAGCCTGGACAGCGCGATCTCGTTGACCACGGGCGGGGTCTGCTTCAGCAGCTCCGCCACATAGGCGCGGCGGTTGGCCTCGATGCGCTCGGCCCGCATCCGCTGCACGAGAGCCTCTCGCACGTCCGCCAGCGGCCGCGTATGCGACGCCTCGGTGTCGAGCAGCTTCAGGACGTGCCAGCCGTCCTCGAGCCGGATCGGATCGGCAATGCCCGACTTCGGCAGGCCGGTGACCTGCCCGCGGATCTCGCTGCGCATGTCGGGCTCGGCGACCCAGCCGATCTCCCCTTCCCGCCCCGCGGTTGCCGCATCGTCGGACGATGCCTTCGCGATCGGACCGAACTCCGCGCCGGGCTGCTTGATCTTCCGCACGATGTCATCGAGCTTTTTGCGCGCGGTGTCCTCAGCCGCCTTGTCGGCGTCCTTGGCGAGGTTGACCACGATCTGGGCGAGACGGAAGCGACGGGGAACGAGGAACGCGCTGGCGTTCGCCTCGTAGACGCTCTTGATGTCGGCCTCGCTCGGATAGCTGTCGCCGAGCGCCGTGACCGATTGCAGGTAGCTCTCGACGATCAAAGTATCGCGTGCGCGCGCAAGCTGCGTCACGACGACCGGCTGCTGGTCCCACTTCTTGGCCGCGGCCTCCTTGAGCACCAGGCGGTTGGCGAGGATCGCGCGCACCGTCTGGCTCAGCAGCGCCGGATCACGCGCCATCGCAGCCTGCTGGCGCGCATCGAGAAGCTGGATGGTCGCGCGCACTTCTTCGGCGGTGACGTCGCTGTCGCCGACGCGGGCGATGATCTCGCTGCCCTTCACGGCCGCATTGTCCTGCGCCGCAGGAGCTGGTTGGGCCGCCGCCGGAGTGGCCGGCGCAGGCGTTGCGCGCGGAACTGCGGGCTGGGGCGGATTGCGCGTCTGCGCGAGTGCCGGCGATGACGCCGCGGCGTGGAGCGCACCGGCTAGCAGCACGAGCTTGAAAACGTTCCGGGTCATGGCTTAGCCTTCTGTTCGATGATCTGGTCGCGAAGATCCTGGGCGGCGCTCTGATGCTCGACCCGCTTGAACCCGATCACGGGATCGTGGTGGATCACCTTCTCCAGCGGATCCATCTTCTCATATTGCTTGACGGTATCGTCGGCGATCCTGACGAGACGGACATTCTTGGCCTCGCAGGCTTTGGCGCTCGCCTTCCAGCTCGTCGCCTCGCCTTCGAACTTGGAGCGCTCCGCGTCCTTGGTCCGCGCAACGCCCGCCGCCTCGCCATAGGCGGCCTTCCACTTCTCCAGGGAATCGTCGCGCTCGGCGATCCGCTCGTTGAAGTCCTTCACCGCCTGGCGATAGGCCTGCTCGGCTTCCTTGACCTGGGCGCGATAGCCCTCGATCTGCTTACGCAGGCGGTCGCGCTCCTGCTCGGCCGCGGTCAGCTTGGCCTGGACTGCGGCCCGTTGATCCTCGGCGGCCCGCGCCTGCGCGGTGGCGCTGCGCAGCGCCTCGCGCAAGCGATCGCTTTCCTGGTCGGCATGGGCGGCCGAGGCGACGACGAGCGCCAGTGCAGCAATTGACGACAGACGCAACAGCCGCATGATCAGAACCTCGCGTTGAGATCGAGCTGGACAATGTCGACCTTGTACGGCAGGCCGGCGATGTTGTTCGCGCTCATCCAGCGCACCGAGCCCCAGATGTTCTCGCCGAGGCCGACATTGCCGCCGATGAAATAGCCCTTGAGATTGGTGCCGCCGAGGCCGAAGTCGGAATCGACGAACGCATCCACCATCGCGTCGGACTCGAGATATTTGTAGCCGACATGCGCGTTCCAGTCCCAGAGATGCTTGATCTCCTTGTTGCCGACGGTCATGCGCGCAAGCCAGCCCTGGTTGCCGCCGTTGTACACGCTCGCGCTGCCGTCTGTGGTTGATCCGAAATTGTTCGGAAACACCGCGACAGCGGCAACGGCGCTCCGGTTAAATGCCGTATTCCAGATATACTCACCGTCCAGGATGATGTGAATCGGATTGAACTGCGCAAAATCAAGCTGCGCGCTCGCGACCACCGGCCGGAAGTCGCTGGCAAGGCCGTAGTACTGATATTGCGCCGTAGTGAGGGGCGTGAACGCAAGGTTGCGCAAGCTCATATACGTGTTGCCCTTTTGCGCGAAGGAAGGTCTCAGCACATCCGTGTCGCAGATATCGCTCGCAGTGATGACCAAGCACTCGCTGGAAAGTTTGCCCTTCACATTGGTGAAGTCATAGTAGGCGAATGCCAAGGTGAGATTGGTTTCGGAATCTAGTCTTGCGCCGAAACCACCCTGGGCGCCGAACAGCCACTTGTCTCGGCTCGGCATCTTCGCTGGTCCCGACAGGTCGGCAGTATTAAGCCCCGCGTTGAGATCAGTGTTGAAGACCGGGAAGGCGCCGCCGACGAAGAAGGGCGTGAAACCCTCTGCAACTTCCTGCTTGGCCTGAATTGCGAAACCATCGAAACCGAGATCCTTGTACCAGACCAGATCCGTCGGCGACCAGAATGGATTGTCGAAGCGGCCGACAGAGCTGACGAAGTCCCGTACCGGCTCATACTTGAGGAAGGCGCGGTCGAGCCAAACTGCGTACTTCGAGAAGTTGCCGCCATTTCCGCCGAACGTCTGATTGGTCGAAATGGGTGAGCTGCTCTCCCCGGTCGCGATCCTCAAGCCTGCGGTGAACCCGTCGAACAAGTCAACGTCGGCTCCCAGTCGCGCACGAAAACGAAAGCGGGTGCGGTTCTGCGTCGCGTTGTAGGTCGGTGGGAAGTAAGGATTCGTCGCGACATCCTCATTGAACGGCGAACCTGTATTGATGGCGTTGAAGTTCTCGAGGTACCCATTATTCCCCGCCGGGAAATAATCTCCCTCATACCGCGCACGGATGTCGCCGTAGAATCGGATCCGCTGCGCCCATTCCGGGTATTTCCCGGGCGACGCCCAATTCTCCTTGTGAGCGCGGTCCATCACCTCGGCCCTGATCTCCTCGCGCAGCTGCTTCTTGACGATCTCGGGCACGTAAGTGACGCGCTTGGTGCCGGGCGGCGACGTCGCATCGGCGGCGCTGGTCGCCGTCTTCTCCGCGCCTTCCGCCTTGGCCGCGGCATCGCGCGTCGCCTGGCGGGCGACATAGGCTTCGTCGTCGGCCTGCTTGACCAGGACTGCGGCCTGCTCCTCGCTCAGCGTTCCCTGCTTCACGAGTAGATTGATCAGGTTGACCGTCGCGTTCGATGAAGGCGGCGCGTCGCGCGAGACGGTCGGACGCTTGCCCTGCGGCATCCCGTCGTCCTGCGCCGCGGCGGGGACTGCGAGCGCAAGCAGCACCGCTGCCGTCGCTGCCAGTTCTCGCGTCTTCATTTCACGCCACATGACATCACCTCTTCTGCTCTCAACTCACTCACAGTCACTCGTCTCACCGCACTCACCCCCGGTTCTGGCCCGTGAGGCGGATGATCATCGGCATCGGCATGTCCTTCGGCGGCGGCTCGCGCGCGCGCAGGCCGCCCACCACCTGGTCTCGGATGGCCACGTCGAGCGCATTGTCGCCCGTCGATGGCGACAACTGCACGCGACTGACCCGGCCGGAATTGTCGAGCCACACCCTGGCGACGGTGCGGAACGCGGCATCGCGAGATTTTTCATTCGCCTGCAGTCCCGCGTCGATCTGCGATTGCAGCATGCTCGCGTACCAGCCGAAGCGGCTGTTGCCGCCGCCTCCGCCGCCCCCGCGCCCCTTGCCCTGTGCAAAGCCGCCGCTGCCCGGCCCGGTGCCGAGACCGAGATCCGGCGGCCCCGGCGTCGGATCCGGTCCGGCATCGGGCGGCGCGTCCTTTGGAATGTCGACCGGCTTCTCCTCGGCGACATCCTTGACCGGCGTCTGCTCAATCACCTTTTGCTCGGGCTGCTGTTCCGGCTGCTGCTCGGGCGGGGGCGGCGGTGGTGGCGGAGGCGGCGGCGGCGGAAGCACCATCGTCACCTGAAGCTCGTTCACCTTGCGCGGCGGATCCTTGTCGCCACTCATGACCATGATGACGACGCCGGCCACCAACGCGATCACGACCAGCGCCGAACCGCCGAGCAGCAGATAGCGCCGCCATGCCGGCGGGCCGTCGTCGTCGTTGCTGTCGTCGTCCCACGCCATCGTCCCGTCTCATCGCGCCGACGGCTTGGTCGCCATGCCGACCTGGGTGAAGTTGAGGCGGCCGAGCAGATCGAGCACGTCGACGACGTTCTGGTACTGAGTCTGGCTGTCGCCGCGCACGACGATCGGAAATTCGGGCGTCAGCGCACGCTGCTGCACCAGTCGCTGCTCGAGCTCGGGCAGCGTCACGGGAATGGTGTCGAGGAACAGCTTGCCGTCGTTGGCGACCGTGATCGCCTTGGTGGTCTGCTGTGCGAGGCTCGGCGCCGCGCTCGCCTTCGGCAGGTTCACCTTCATGCCCTGCACGGTCGCCGTGGTCATGATGATGAAGATCACCAGAAGCACGTAGGCGAGATCGAGCATCGGCGTGATGTTGATGTCGTCGTACGGCTTGCTTTCGGACTGGACTTGCATGGGTTCACTCCGCCGCCTGCTTCACCGGCTCTTCCGGCAATTCGTAGGACTCCGCGATCCGCGTGATGAACTCATCGACGAAGACCTGCATCTCGCTGCTGACATCCTTGATGCGGATCGTCAGGTAGTTGTAGGCAAACAGCGAGGGGATCGCGACGCCGAGGCCTGCGACGGTGGCGACCAGCGCGGCCGCGATACCCGGCGCAATCGCATTGACGTTGACGTCGCCGCTGGCTGCGATCGCCGCGAAGGTGATCATGACGCCGACCACTGTGCCGAGCAGGCCGAGGAACGGGCCGCCCGAGATCGCGATCGTCAACATCACCATCAGGCGATTGAGGCGCTGGCTCTCCCGCACGAAGCCGCTGTCGAGCACGGCGCGGATCGACTGGATTGCCTGCGGCGACAGCCGGCGGTAACCGCCGCCCGCAAAGCGGCGCCGGATCTCCTGCGCACCGGCCGCGAACAGGCGGTAGAGCGGCGCGGCATGGACCACCTTGCGCTGCTTCTTGCCGAGCTCGCCCCCGAAGCTGGGATCGTTCTCCTGATTGTCGAGCTGGAGCAGCCCGCCGATGTCGGTCGAGGTCTCGCGAAAATGCTTGAGGAAGATCGTGTTGCCGGCCGAGACGCGGTTCAGATACGAGATGCGATCGACCATGACGTACCAGCTGATCAACGCCATGATCCCGAGCAGGCCGATGACGACCCAGCCATCGAGCGTCACCGAGCGCAGGATCACGCCGAAATAGCCGCCGCTGAACCAGCCCGCATTCTCCTCGTCGACGCTGAACGAGATCAGCTTGGCCTGGTCGGGCCCCTGCCCGACCGCCGACAGCTTGATGAAGCCGGCCGAGCGCGCGATCTTCGCGATCGCAAGCTCGTCGACGTCACCGGCAAAGCCGGCGGCAGAGCCAGCAGGCGCGGCCGCGGTCGGCGTCGCCTGTGCCGCGTCGGCTGCGGGCGCGGCTGCATCCGCGGCGGGAGCTGCCGCGGCAGCGGCGCGACCGAGTTGCGCCACGCCGGTCATGGTGGGCAGGGCCGCAGCAAGCGTCGCGACCTGGTTGCCGTCGACGTAAAGGATGATCTGGGTGCCCTTCGCCGTGAATGCGACCTGGTGCCAGGTCCCGGCCGCGATCGCCGTCCCGCCGGCGGCACGCTGCGTATTGCCGCCGCTCGTGACCTCCACGAACGCCACACCGTTGTCCAACCCAACCGTCAGCCCGTTCGCGCCCTCGTTACGAGAGAACAACACTGCGCCCGGCTGCGGCGCAGTCATCTTGATCCAAAGCGACCAGCTGAGTTCACCGCCTTCCGCGGTCACGAGCGAGGGCGAGCCGGGAAGCGTAAGCGCAGTCTGCCCATCGAGGCGCGCGCCCTGCCCGATGATGGCGCCGTCGGCAGCCGGGACCGCGTTCTGGGCGGTGTTCGCCCAGGCGGTGATGTCCTGCGCCGGCGTCGAGCGGTCGTTGAAATGATAGACCAGCAGGGTGTCGGGATCGTAGGTGCCCTTCGCGTCGACCGCGGTCGGCGCCTTCTGGTTTCCGTAGTAGAGCCAGATGTCGTTCTTGGTCCCCGGCTTCAGCTCGGGAACGCCGACCCAGACCAGCGCTTCGCCGAGCAGCGAGTCGTATTTCTCGACATGGTGCTTGAGCGGCGTCTTGTCGTCACCGGCAACGAAGCGAAGGTCGCCGCCGTCCTCCTTCGCCCCACCGAAGCGAAAATTGCCGACATGCAGACGCACGAGAATCGGCGTGGTGCCGATGGCATCGCTGATCCCTGCGCCGGACGGACCGGTGTCGATCGTAATCTTCTTGCGCAGCGTCCACTGATCGTTCCACCACGCCGCCGCGGGCGACGGCCACAGTGCGGCGAGGAAGACGAAGGCGAGCATCACCGGCCCGCTCAGGCGAAGTCCGGGGCGTGATCCAAAGCGAAGGAGCGACATCTAGAATTCTCCCCAGACCCGAAAGCTGAACCGTGGATGATTGGCGACGGTGACCTGCTGGCTGGTCAGCGGCATACCGACGAAAACAATGCTGTTGAGGTAGCGAAGGGTCTTCATGCGCATGCCGACTCCGTAGCTTGCGAGGTCGAAATGCGATTCCTGATCGATGAGCGGCTTGTGGATTCTGGTATTGCCGCCGTCGGCGAAAGCGAAGAAACGAACATCGTCGAAGGCGTTGTACTTGATGGATTCGCCGAGCGGATTCGGCAGCTTCTGCTCGAGATATTGTGCGAGATTGGGCGTGCGCAGCTCCAGCGTCCCGGCGACGCCGTAATCGCCAATCACCTCGGATTCGAGATAACCGCGCACCGTGTCCTGTCCGCCGAGGCTGAATTGCTCGCTGGACACGAGCGGCTGATCCGCCGCCTGTCCCTGCAGTTTTGCGTAGAGCTGGAACCCGCCGGCGAAATCCTGGGTGTGCGAGATATCGGCGTGCAGCGTGATAAAGCTCGCGGTCGCGTCGAAGCGCTTGGCGTCGAACTCGTCGCGGCTGGAGCCGATGCCGCGCAAGCCTGCCGTGATCGTTGCGTTGAGCTGCGTGAGCCGCCCCTCGCCCTGCCAGGTTGCACCATAGGTGCCGACGAGCGGCACGTAGGTCACGGGCGAGTCAAAGGCATCGGAGCCGAGCTTGAGCGACTGCTTGAAATCCTTGTAGTCGATCCCGAGGGACAGCGTGTGGAACAGTTCGCCCCTGGACGGCAGCGTCAGCACCGCACGTCCACCGACCACCTGGCCGGGGCCGACAACATTCGAGCCGCCGACAGTCGCGACCGAGCTGTCCGAGGTCAGGCCATAGACGAGGACGCTGAGCCAGTCGATTTCGGTCCGCGCCAGGTACGAGCCCGACACGACCATGGCGTCCTTCGGATTCATCGGCGAGACCTGGTACGTCCAGGTCATGGAGTGACCGAGCTGCCAGAGATTGTCGTAGCGCATCGAGATGCTGGTACGCAGCGGCGTGGTGCTCGGGCTCTGCTTGTTGTTCAGCTCGATGCTGCCGTGGAGCGGAAGCGTGTCCTCGATGTTGAGATCGACGTCGACGGTGCCGGGCGCGACGCCAGCTCGCAGCGCCGGCGTGACGCGCCGGTCGGGCCAGCGGTTCAGCGCGACGATGTCCTTCGTGACGTCCTGAAAATTCGGCAGCGTTCCTTCCTTCAGTGATGGCGCGCTGCTCTTGACGTTGTCGAGGTCGAAATAACGCGAGCCCTTGACGCGCAAACGTCCGACCCGGTTCTCGGTAACCTTGAGCACGACGAAGCCGCGTTGCGCATCCTGCTGCGGCACGGCCACGCTGACGGTCTGAAGGCCCTTGTCGTGATAGGCCTTCTCCACCGCGGCGCGGGCCTTCTCGACATCCTGCGAGCTCTTGTCCGGACCGAGGAAGGGATAGACCGCAGCCTCGATCTCGATCTGCGGCAGATTGTCCGCGCCCTCGACACGATACTCGTCGATATCGAAACGGGTTTCCGGTGCTGCCGGCTTGGCCGCCTCCGCCTCACTCTTGGCCGGCTT
The DNA here is from genome assembly GCF_040547935.1 of Bradyrhizobium sp. LA6.8. NCBI lineage: Bacteria > Pseudomonadati > Pseudomonadota > Alphaproteobacteria > Hyphomicrobiales > Nitrobacteraceae > Bradyrhizobium > Bradyrhizobium sp. LA6.8. The sequence goes on along the minus strand of NZ_JBEPQQ010000001.1, from coordinate 254,511 downwards.
GGCGTTTGCGGGCGCAGCAACAGCAGGCTTCGCCGCAGCCGGCTTGCTCGCGTCGGCCTCGGATTTCGCCGCGGCCGGCTTCGTGCAGATCGCGCAGATGATCAAGCCGCAGATGGCGAGACGCGAGGCACATGCCGCATCAGACCGACCACTCCGCACAGCGCGCAGCGGCGGCGGCGCATGACGGCGCGCGCCATTATGATACAGACGACGCGAATTCACCCCAGCCTCGATATCATGCTCGCATTGCAGACGCCCTTCGGCGACCGCAGCGTCCTTCGGACAGCCCGAAACCGACCGAGACGCCGGTCTGCGAGGGCCTTATCCGATAGACGTTGCGCGCGCAGGCGCAGCGAAAACTTTTTTACGATGCTCGCGACGCCACTCGATCGTTCGTGTGATGATTTCACGCAACATAACGCCACCATCACTCGATGTCTGTTACTCGATAACAGTTCGTCACATTACCGTTGTGCGGCCTTACTACCGTCCGGCCACAAATTGGGGACTGAGTGAAGTGGGGCGTAGCATGACCATCGACAGCATCAGCAGCTTGCGGACGCTTCTGCTCGCAGAGTATGTCGACTTCGATCGCAGGTTGACGCGCCGGCTGGGCTCCTCGGACCTTGCTTCCGAAGCGCTCAACGAAACCTACCTTCGTCTCGAAGGCATGCGCGAGCTTGGGCCGGTGCGCAGCCCGAAGGCTTATTTATTCCGCATCGCGCTCAATATCGCTGCGGACCGCCGCCGCGCCGAGAAGCGCCGCCTCACCGTCGACGAGGTCGATGCCCTGCTCGAAATTCCCGACGACCGGCCCGACGCCGCGCGCGTGATCGAGGATCGCTCCGAGGTCAATCTGCTCAGGCACGCAATCGCCGAGCTTCCCGAGCGCCGCCGACGCGTGCTGACGCTCTCGCGCATCGACGGCATGCCGAACCGAGAGATCGCGGCCCTTCTCGGCGTTACCGTCCGCACTGTCGAGACCGACCTCAAGCAGGCAGTCGAGCATTGCGCTGATCGTCTCAAACGTCCCGTGCGGACCAAATTCGGTTTTCAGCGTCCAGCTTCGTCTTACGTACATAGATATGCCGATCGCGAGCATCCGCTCACGCCCGGCGTGTGCGGGAAAGCGCTGGATCGTGACGAAGCGAAGCCATCAGGTCGATCACTTGGATCCCTTAATCCGTGAAGCCCTTTCATGGATCATGCGCCTCAAGTCGGGCGAGGCGACGCTTGCAGATGCCGAACAGCTTATGGACTGGCGCGGGCGAAGTTCCGCGCATGAAAATGCTTTCCGCGATGCGGTAAAGTGCTGGCGCGCCATCGGCCAGGCGCTTGCAACCGGCCGTCCCGCGCCGGCAAGCCGGCGGCGGCGCGCATCGAAGGGCAAAGCCCGCACATAATGCATCAGGCTCGACCTGCGAGCCGCAGGTTCCGCCTCCTGCAGCCTGTCAATGCAAATCAGACGGCGTCTTGCGAGCGGCCACGCCGCGCAGGCGCGTGTTCAGAGCAGCGAAATTGATCGTGCTGCCTCCCGTCAGGACCCGACCACGTGCGGGCGCGCCGCCCGCCGAAGTCCGTCCGAACGTCGGTGGTGGAACGGAGCCAGTGACGGCGACGCCGTTGGCCGCCAGATGCGCGCGGACGCGTGTGCAATACTCGACCGACAGATACGAGAATCGTGTCTCGCCATGGCCGGCGCGATATTTCATCGTCGCGGTGCAGAGATCGCCGTTGGCCCGGCGCCAGGCACCGGCGAGATAGCGGACGCCGTAATGCACGTTGACCTCGGGCGAAGCCAGCTCCGCCGGCGTCCCGGCAAAACCCATCATCCGTGCAGTCGGCAGCATCACCTGCATCAACCCGACTTCGCCGTCCATGCCGACCACGGCGGGATTGTATCGGCTCTCGACCGCCATCACTGCATCGACCAGCGCGGGCGGCAGGCCGAAAGCCAGCGCTTCGCGCTCGACCAGTTGCCGGTACTCGGCACGGCCGGCGCGCCAGTCGCGACCGAACATGGCGCTTGTGCGGTACGTGAAATTGGCAAGCAGCGGATTTGCGGGAGGAAAATCGGCGGCAGTAAGCGGACGCGGCGCAAACGGCTCGAGCGCCAAAGGCTCCACCGCGCCATCATCCGCATCGTCCACGGAAGCCGCGACGTGGCCGATTTCGGCCTTGCTGCCGTCTTCGTGCTCCTGGGCGCGCCCCTCGCCGCTCGCGACGATCAGCAGGCACAGCGCCGCGACCCGCCACGACCAGCGTGTGCTTCGACTGGCTTGCAGATGTGAAGCAGATCCAGGCATCAGCGGTGCGGCGGCACGATGGTAGGAGCGGATGGCCTAAAGGGAACGGCCGAACGACCGTAATTTGAGCCATATTGCTGGCGAATCGCCGCCTCGTTCGGGTTGCCGACACGCACGTCGGACGAGCGCGCGTCGACCGGTGGCAGGTTGAGCGAAGGATTGACCTTGTTGACCTCGCGTTTGAGTTGCTGGTTGATGCAACCGAACGCGCTCTCGTTTCCGATCTGCACATCGACGCAGCGTTCGTATGTGGGCTTCGTCCCCTGCCCGCCGATGATTGTGCCCTGCCGCTCTACCGGCGGATTGCCCGGATTGGCGGATTGCGCCCCCGCACCTCCCGCCGCCGCGAGCGCGACGAGACCGGCCGCGAGAGCGCGGCCCCCCGTGCGCGCGGACCAATGCAAAACTCGGCTCATGGCCCTGTTCCTCCACCAGCCGGCAGGTTCGTTGGCCGGGCCGCGGGCGAGCATTAACATAATTCGATATCGTCGGATCGTATCCTGCATGATGAGTAACATTTGCGGACCCGCCGTCAAGCCGCCTCCTCCGCCTCCATCATCAGAATGCCCGCCCCGCGCTTCACTGCAAGACGGTGGTCGTCGAGGAGGTCGGCCCCGGGAAGCGGATGTTGTTGACGAGGCTCACTCCGCTCTCTGCAGTCACGAGCGCCGTGTTGATGAAGGTCAGAACCTTCGTGACATCCACTTGCGCGGCGTTGGCGGCGTAGAGCACGTCGAACGGACGCATCGATAGCTTGGTGGCGATGAAATATCCGGCCGGATCCTGGAAGTTGACGTTGAAGACGATCGGCACGGAATCGCCGTCGAACCTGGAGCAATCGACACCGAGCCGTTGCGCCACCTCGCGCGGCTCGCGGCGATAGAGGAAGACGGATGCGGGATCGGCCTGGAGGTCGAGCAGGCCGCGCGCCTTCGCGACCGCTTGCGTCAGATTGATACGCCAGGCATCGAAATTGAACTCGCCCTGCTGGCCGGTGGCGCCGAACGCGATGAATTTCATCGGCTCACGGTAGAGATAAAGGCGGTCTCCAGGCTGCACGAAGGCGTTGCTCGCCGGGAAATAGACCAGATTGCCGAACGGCACCGTGGCGCGCTTTCCGTCGCGCTCGAGCACGACCCACGTCTCCCAGCCGGCGCCGCTGATGCCGCCCGCCCGCGTGATCGCGTCGGTGATGCGGTCCTGCGCGCCAGCCGACGGCATGGGGAAACGCACCGGCGTCCTGACCTCGCCGAACACGCTGACGAGCGAGGAGCGCTGCTGGCTGGATGTCACCACGACCTGCGGGTCGATCGCGCGTTTCTTGATCTGGGCAAGAATGTCTTCCTGAACCTGCACATTGGTGCGGCCCGCGGCGCGGATCCGGCCGGCATATGGCACCGTGATGTTCCCGTCGTTGTCGACGGCCTGATCGGGCAGATTCACGAAATTGCCCGGGCGCACGCCGGCTTCCAGCGGCACGTAGAGCCCGCCCGCCGCGGCCTCGAAGATCGTGACGCTGATGACGTCGCCTATGCCGAACTTGATGCTCGAGGGCGGACGCGTGTCCGCGAGATTTCCGGATAGTCCGTTGGGCTCGTATTTCTCGAGCACCTGCAGGACCTCGGGATTGAGCTTGACCACGGCAAAGGGCAGCACCGCCGTGTTCTCGTTCCTGATGTCGAGACTTGCCGGCCCTGACATCGGAATGAACCCACAGCCGCCGAGCACGGCCGACGAGATCAGGCAGCATGCGATCAACAAGAACTTCCAAAATCGCATGACCGTTCGTTTCACACCAAGCTGACGCACACCTGGACCGGCTTGCGGGACGCCTCGCGGCGGAGCATGCCTCCCGCGCCGCCGGCGCAGGTGATGTGCGGTTCCTGCTGAGTAGACGCTCGGCGCAACGCATCTGCGAAAACGAGCACGGCAGCCGACGAGACTTCAGGGCCACAAATCCCGCGGACGCCGCCGCGCGTTTCGCGCGCGGCCGATGAACCCGACGGAATCGGTCAACCGAACGTGTCACCGCCCCCGCAGCGATCGCTCGGGTGGATCGATTGCTCAAATCGGCGAAGACGCGGCGGCCGAACAGGCCCCGGATCACATCAGTTCGAGGACAACAGCTCGCGCAGGCGCGCGAGCTCGATCTGAGTTTCCGAGACCATACGCATCAACAATGCATTCTCGTGCTCGAGATCTCTGATGCGGCGAAGCCGGCCGTCCTCGTCCTGTTTCAGACCAAGATCGTAGACGTTGGCCTTCAATCTAGGCAGCGCGGACTCGGAGCAGACCGGTTCGGTCGGATTCGTCGCGCGCATTTCAACCCCCAAAAACAAAATTACAGACAGGCCGTCTCCAAAATGGGACGGACAGCAGCCCACTGCCCGTCTCCCAGAAGCCTGTTGCCGACCTTGTAGGTCTGTTTCTTATCGTTGCTGTGACCAATCCTAAACAAGAAGTCAGATTTCTGGACGAAAAGCGTTCATTCGATGGCGGGTGTGCTCAGCTTCTCCCGCGTCTCGCTCAATCGTGATGGATGACGGCGACACGGAGCTGTCGACCGCGATCCCGCAAGCCGATCAATCTCGAGTTGAACGCGCAGACCATCACTGCTTGTCGTTCCCCGATGGCGTCGTATCGGACTCCTTCTTGTCAGTCGCCTGGTCATCCTGACCGTCGCCGCCGCCATAGCCGATCACCTCGACGATGAAGATCGAACCCTGTCTGCGGGCCCCGGTTGCGGTTGGCGTTTCCGCCGACTTGGCGGCCGCGCCGGCCGTATTCGAGCCTGCCGTGAGCGCGCCGATATTGGGAACGGATACGGTCGGAATTCCGGTCGTGCTCCCCTGCACCTGGAAATTGCTGGCGTTGGCGATGACGGGGGCGACGAAGACGGCGCTGCCCGAGGCGCGCACGCCGGCGGTGCCGAAATCGATCGTGCCGCGCGGTGCGAGAAGATAAAGCTGGGACGCGGCTGCTTGCGACGACGCCTGCAGCGTGCCGATGCCCGCGCCGGTCACGAAGCCGCCAAGATCGATCGACTGGTAATCATCCTGATCATACAGCACCTGCAGCGCCGGTGCCGACAAGGTCGTCTTGGAGCCGCGGCCGGCGTCGAGATTGCCGTTGGAGCTCCACATCAGGATGTCGCCACCCTGGGTCGTGAGCACGCGGCTCGAATTCACCAGCACACTTTGGTCTGTGAAGGTGTTGATCGCGCCGCCACCAAGGGTGAGGATGCCGATATCCCGCAGCTTCAGCGCCGAGTTGGGTTCGGCCGCAAGCGAGCCGACGATGATGTTGCCGCCCGGGCCGAACATCGAGATATCGCCGCCGAGCTGGGTCTGGACCGTGGCATGCAGCAGGTTCATGTCGCCAGTCTTGACCAGCTGGCTGGCGCCGTTGCTCCCGCTGCCGAGCACGTTTGCCGTGTAGCCCAGTCTCGCCGGGAACATCGTCTCGATCATGCGGTAGCCGCGCTGCGTGTCCGACGACGTGCCGCCCTTCTGGCCGATGCCGACCGCTTTGAGCTCGGCGAAGAATACCTGGTCGATAAAGACGTGCTGGAGGTCAGCGGGCAAGGCATGGAAGGCCGCGAACACGCTGGCATCGGTGTCACTGTCGCCTGCCGGCTTACCGATCCGGCTCAAGAAGGAGCGCAGCTCGGACATGTAGTTATGTTTGACGCTGCCGGCATTCGCCGGATCGATATAGGAATTCACCACGGCGGCGTAATCGACACCGAACTTGGTGCCGAACATCGTGATGATGTCGGCGCCCTGCTTGGTGCCGGCAGCGTCCGTCAGCGTCGCATTGCGCCGCGGATTATTCTCCGGGCCGAGCAGCGACTGGTTGTAGATGCCGACCGAACCGCCTCCCGTTTTTTCCGAAATATAGATGTTTCCGACCGGCGTCGGGCTGGAATTGCCCACCGACAAAATGCCCTCCTGAACCGGAGCCTGGGTCGCATTGTCAAACGCCGCCGGGAGGAATGGGCCAATATCGCCGCCGGCCTGAACCACGAGGAAGCCGGGTCCGGCCACCTGCAAGCCACCGCCATTGTTAAAGCCGGTGTAAGTGATGTTCCGGCCGGCTGCGATCGTGCTGACGTCGCTGGTATGGATGTTCTGCACGATGATGTTGAGATCGACGATGTCGCGCCCCGCATAGATGCTGGTCGGGCGATTGATCTCGATGCGCTGATAGACATTTTCAGTCGAACTGGTGGTCCTCTTGCCGTAGCTTCCCGTTGCCTTGATATCGCCGGTCGCGGCGTAAATGCGGGCGGTCGTGTCGAAACCGTCGGCTACATCGTTCTCATGCGCAAGGATCGCACGGCTGGACGACTCGTCATTGCCGCTATTGGGACGGAACGGATCGAACGCAGCGTCGATCAGAGACGGCCCGGCGGAAATAAGCGGGCGTGAGATCGATTGCGACGTCGATGTCTGCGGGTAACCGAACGTGAGGTCGATGCTGCCCTGCGCCAACAAATTGAAAGTGCCGTGCTCGGATGGGCTGAGCACGATGCCCGGCGCTGGAACCGCAGCCGAAGCACCCGAAGCATTCTGATTCAGGATGTTGCTGATCCCGGTCGTTATCAGATTGCCCTGCAACGCGATGGCCTCGAAGCTCGCAGGATAAGTCGCCGGAGCCGCCTGAACATTCAGGCTGTTGGCGGGATTGATGGAGATCGCGGTGGGCGCGATCGCGATCGTCACGTCGCCCGACTGCGCCACCAACCGAACCTTGCTAGCGGAGCCGTAGGCATCAAAATACAGCGGTATCGTCGGGTCGGGCTTCGGCTCCAGGGGATTCGCCTTGCTCGGTTGCTGGGCGTGCAAGGCAGCCGGGTTGACAACACCCGCCATCGCGATCGAGCCGTTTGCCGTCATCGTGATCTGCCCGGTATCGACAGCAAGCAGCGGAAGGTTCGGAAGCTTGAGCGTGCTGTTCGCGTATCTGTAGACATAATCGTTCTGGCCGATGTCGCCGCCCGCGACGATGCTGGCGTGGCCGGAACCCTCGTAGAACGAGCCGCCCCGGATGTCGCCGCCGGCGCGCACGACCATATTGCCGCTGCCGTAGAGATGGGTCACGGGCGTGCTGTTCGCCGACAGGCCGCCGGTGACGCGCCCAGTCGTCGGAGCCGATACCGACACATCGAGCATATTGCGGCCGGCAAGAACGCTCACATTTCCGCCTGCGCTCAGGAAGCCCTGCTGAAAGCTGCCATACTGGATCCACCACGCGGTTTGCGAGGCGATCTGCGTTCCAACCGGCGCGAAGACACCGGCTCCGACGATCGAAGCACCGGCGCTGGGCGTCACACCGGAATTGGATAGCAGCCAAGGCTGATAGTACTGAGGCACTTTCTTGTAGACCGTGTTGCCGTTCGCATCCTTTGTTGCGATCACCTTGGTGCCGCCCACGACATCGCGCTGCGCGTCGATGACGACGTCCCCGCCCTTTTCGGGGAATGCCGCAGCGGTCGGCGGGCCATAATAGAGCTCAGTGGCTCCGGCCGCGAAAGCCGCGTTGCCATATCCCAGCACGCGGGGCTCGAAGAAGCCGTCCGGATTGGTCACGACAACGACGGAGGCCTGCAAGCTGTAGGGATTGGCATAGGTCGCGGTATTGACGCCAGCCGCGTAGATCACGCCAGGCGCAGCGACGTCCCTCATGATCACATCTTGGGCTGCCGAGATGGTGATGTTGCCAGTGCCCGTCCGTATCATGGTCGGAATGCTGACATCGACCTTGGTGGTGCCGTCTTTCAGGAACTGGCCATAGCTGCCGTGCTTGTCGACGATGACGTCTCCCCTGCCGTTCGCAAGGGGGACCCTGCCGGTCGGATTGGCGCTCGAGACATCGGAACCGGCGGTCAGGATGTAAGCCCAGGACGACGGCGCCGTCGCCGTCTTGATGTTCGCCTGGCTGCAATCGACGGTGCAGACGAGCAATGTGTGCGGGAACAGATCGGCACTCGCGAGATCCTGCGAAGTCGGGCTGATGCCGTTGCCGCTATCGCCGATCTTGTAGGGCGCGATCGGCAGCTGGCCGGTGGTATAGTCGTTCAGATAGATCGAACCGAGATCGACCGAGCGGCTGGTCGCATAGTTCGCGAGCTTGTCCGTGTAGCCCTTGTCGAGATAGTTCGCGAACTGGAAGAAGCCGTCGGAAATCGAGGCGTTGACGTTGATGTTTCCGGCAGCGCGCAGCGACAGCACGCCGGCGTCGAGCCCGCCCCAGGGTGTCGCGAGACGGTAGGTGAAGTTCACGTAGCTCGATGCCGGATCGAAATAGGTCACGCCGCCGTCGGTTGCGAGGTTGCCCACCGTACCAGCCGCCAGATTCCAGTTGCTGCTGACGGTGATGTCGCCCTTGGAGTTCACCAGGTCGACGCCCGGCTGCACGTGCACGACGTCCGCGCCGAGGCTGTTGACCAATGGAGCAAGGCGCGTGAACAGGTTGGTGAAGCCGTAGCTCTGCCCGTTATAGCTCCACGTTCCCTTGGTGATCTGGGAGACCGTGTCGCCGAAGAAGGCATTGCCCGTGCCGGCGCCGCCGGTAAAGGAGGCAACGCCCGGCTTGCCTTGGTTGGCCGGATCGAACGCCGCGTAAACGCCGCTCGACGTCAGCGGAATGTAGTCGTTTGTGGTTGGCACGAACTGCAGGTTGCCGTTGACCAAGGTGGTCGAGCCCGACATGTTCGATACTTTTGTGAATGTCGCCGTCGCTTGGCCGTTGTTACCGCTGACGCCGAGGGAAACGGATAGCGATGTGCCGTCATAACCGGTGGAACCAGGCGCGAGCGACAAGGATGCTGAAACGATCTTGACGGTTGACAGCACACGACCGAACAATCCGGTCGCAGCCGGCACGTCCGTGACATTGCCGATTTGAACGCTCGTAACTCGCGTAAGGTAACCGGTACCAGCATCCGTGATGGTGACCGTAGCGTCTCCGCTTGCACTGAACGACACGCGGCCCTGGGCAGTCCTGCCTCCAGGCGTAGCTGGCGGCGGGAATGTGATGGGAATATCGCTCTGACCGAAGTATTGCGACAGCGTCGTCGTGTTCGGCAGAAAAGTATCTATCCCGCCGGACACATTGATAGTCGCGATCTGGATTCCTGCGCTGTTTTTGACCGCGACAGACGTCGGCACGCTGGGAAGCCCCGTTCCACCGCTTATCGTCTTATCAAGCTGAAATCCCGTAACGTTGGTCCAGGTCCCGTCCGTGGCAGGTATCAGATTTCCGTTCTGGTCCACGCCCTTGTACCAGCCGGCCGGGTCGATCGTCCCGAACCAGCCAAGGCTCGACCCGTCGATGCCGTAGCGGCCGGCGGTGGTGTCGAACGCGATGAAGCCGTTCACGGCGACCGAGCGCGCGCCGACGATGCCGACCTTTGAGCGGTCGTTGACGTTGTTGGTGGCATCGATCACGGGAAGCGCGTCGAAGGTCTTGTCGCCGTCGGCGTAGAAGTTCGTGCCGTGCGTGCCCGACGGGTTGGCGACATTGCTGATCGCTGCAATCTTGACGTCGTTGTTGCCATCCAGTGGGGCGCGGAACGTCACGGTGCCGCCGCTCAGGCCGCCCCTGGTGCCGCCGGAGACGTTGATCTGCGTACCCTGTTGCAGCCAGATTTTCGACTTGGCGTCCCAGCCGATTCCGATGGTGACGTCGCCGCCACGCTCGTCGGCGTGCGTGGTCGAGGCGTCGATCACGCCGCTGCTCGCCAGGAACACCGAATTGGCACCGTAGAGCGCGACCTTTCCGCCGGCCTGCCCGGTGCCGTCGATCGTGCTGCCGCCATAGCCGGTGGCATCCAGCGTGCCGCGGATGATGACCTGACCCAGTTGCCTTTCCTGGAAGATGGGAATCCAGGTCGGATCGTCCGCCGTAAGCGTAATGTTATTGGCCTTCAGCGTGTGCCCTGCCGCCAGTTCGAGATTGCCGGTGCGGGTGTGGATGTCGATCGCGCCGGTGAGGCCGCCGGCGAGCAGAATGTCCGCAAGCGCCGTCAGGTCGGCCGCACCGCCTGTATCAAGCTTGAACCGGCCGCCGAGGCCGGGACCGCCGGTGCCGAGCAGCCGGCCGGCGAGCATCGCGCCGCCGCGGAGCGCGTCCACCTCGATCGTCCCGCCATAGCCTTGACCACCGCTCGTCGTCGCGACGTCGATGGTGCTGCTGGCGTCGGTGATGACCTGGCCTCCGCCCGTGGCGTTCGACCCGATGTCGGCATACAGCACGACCTTGCCGCCTGACAGATAGGTGTCGACGTCGATCAGCGTCTTCTTGTAGCCGCGCGCCGAGATATACGCGCCGGGATTGAGGGTAACGTTCCCCGCGATCGCACCGAGCGTAATCGTGCCGGCCTGCGCCTGAATGGTGCTGCCGACGGCAATGTTCGACGCCGTGACCGTGAGAATGCCGCCGGTCTCGTCGCTGTCGGCAGGCGCAGTTGCGGCCGAGCCGCGCGTCACCGGATCGACGATGGAGATATCGCCCGACGCCGTCAGGACAAAACCCTGAGGAGTTCCCGCGGTTGCGCCGGAGACCAGAATGCGCGGCGTGCTGACGGTGAGGTCGGTCTTGTCGCCGTTCGCGCCGAGCGTCATCGTGCCGGGGCCTTTGACGACCACGCTGTCGTCGGCCGACCATTTGACCTTGGAGAAACCGGCAATGGTGAAGTCGCCGTTGACGACATTCCCATTGACCCGGCCGCTGCCCAGGTCGATTTCCTTTGCAGCCAGTTCGAGGCTGTTGCCGTTCGCCGCCGGAGCGCTGACGGGCGGGCTGGCCCCGGTGTTCTTGAGCGTGATGTTGTTGCTCGCCGAGATCAGACCGTCGCGTGTCAGGGTGGCGCCACCCGAACCCGCCACGGTCATCGTGCCGGTGGATGCGACACTGACCTTGCTGTTGGGATCGAGCGCGATCTGGGTGTTGGCGGCGTAGGTCGTGGCGACGCCTGCGGCGGATGTGACGGTGACGCCGACGCTGAACTCGACCGTCGCCGAGGAGGAAAACGCCAGCACCGTTCCGGCGCGCAGATTCAGGCTGGTGCCGGGATTGAGCACCTCGCTGCCGAGCGCGATGCCGGTGGCGTCCAACGACAGACTGCGCGCACCGGAATTGAAATCGCCATACACCGTAACCGGACCAGACAGCGCGCGCAGGGCCAGTGTCTGCACGTCGGCGAACTGGGTGCTGTTGGCCGGCAGCACCAGGCTCTTGCCGGCAACCGCCGAGGCCGCTCCGACGCCGATGGTCGGCGCGATCAGGTTGACCAGATTGGCGTGCAGGTCCGTTGTATTGATGGCGATCGCGTTGTTGGAGGCGGTGGCTTGCAGCGTCAGCGTGTTGGTCGAGATCTTGACGCCGTCGGCGATCGCCACCTTCCCGCTGTTGCTGGTGTCACCGCCCGCCAATGTCAGGCTTCCGGTCACCGGCCCGGCCGGCAGCACGGCCGTTGCGGTCGCGACATCCTTGAATTTGATCGTGAGTGCTGGCGCCGAAACTCCGGTCGCAGTCGGCCCCGTCAGTTGCAGCGTCGGGTCGTTGCTCGCCACGAACAAGGCGCCGCGCCCCGGCTGTTGCGCACCGCCGTTCGCGTAATAACCGAGAGCCAGCCGCGCGGGGCTCGTGGGATCGAGGAGTTTTGCAAGATCGGCACCCACGATCTCCGTTCCAGAGAGCGTCCCGCCTAAAGCCGCGGCGAGGCTCTGGGCCGTGACAGGCGCCTGCCCGTCCGCAGCAACGACGTAATGGCGCCCGAGCCCGGCATGAACGACACCCGTAGTTTTGATGATGCTGCCGGTATTGATGGTCACCGTGCCGCTACCGGCCTCCGGGACATAGACCGGAAGATCCAGCAGGACGGACTGCGATCCGACCGTCACCGATTGCGTGACTTCCTGCCATTGGCCGACCTGCTGGGCGACAAGCAGGATCTCCGGCGCGCTGAACGTCTCGCCGCGCGTATCCACGACGACATTGCTGGCCGTCGGCGTGATCAGCGTGCCCGTTGCGAAGTCGCTGCGGCTGCCGCCGATCAGAATGCTCTCGAAGTCGTTGAGCTGGGCAACGTCAAGGCCGACATAGCCGGCCGGAATGTCGTTGTTGACGTACCCGGCATGGCCGACCACCGCTAGCTTGGGCGCGCTTATGTCCAGCTCGCTGCCGCGGCCGGTGTTGCCGTTTTTGTCTTGTCCCGGCAGCGTCCGCGCAACGCCGTTCATCACGATCGACTGGAGCGCGGAGATCGACAGCCGGCCCGCATCCATCGGCAGCCGCGGCGCCGTGACATTGTTCTTGGCCGCCAGTTGGGCATAATAGGCGTTGGCGCCGTTGAAGCTGTACTCGCTGTATTGCTGCCAGACCGAGCTTGTCTGCACCGCGAACACCGTCTGGCCGGACGACTGCTTTCCGGGCGCGGTCGACTGCGTGTAATGACCGGTCACCAGAACGGTGCCATCAGGCAGTTTGGTTCCCGTGGCAATGTTCTTGCCGGTGTTGTCGCTGGAATAGACGACGACACGCATAGCGCCCGGCAGCGTCGCATAGTGCGCCGGATAAAGCGTATAGGTCCCCGCCGGGATGCCGTTGCCGCCGTCGATCGTGATCTGGGTGCCGGCCAGCGGGATCGCGTCGCCGGCGGTGACGGTCTTGCCCGCATCGGCACTGCGCGCGGTCGCAAAATGGATGTCATACGCAGCGATCGGATCGGTCTGCGACGGCAACAGCGCGTAGACGGTCTGGCCGGAAGGTGTCGTGGTCAGGCTATCGCGCGAGCCGCCCTTGCCCGCAATCCACTCCATGGCCTGGATATCGCCGCCGCCACGCAGGTCGATCGTCGAACCGTCGGCGCGCGTTACGTTCGATCCGGCCAGGATCAAACCCTTCGACGGCGGTTGCGCCAGCGGATTGAGATTGGCGTTGTAGTACCAGTTGGTGCCGTCGGACGTCGCACCGTAGGGAACGGTCGTGTCGGCCAGCGACACCGAGGTGAGGCTCCCGGCCTCCAGCACCACCGACTGCGTGATGATCTTGGATACTGCACTGTCGGTATTGCCGAGCGCGATCTTGCCGAGCGGCGCGAACAGATTGCCCGCTTGCTCGATGGTCCCGGCATACACGGTGATGCCGCCGCCGGCCGATAGCGGAATCCCGGTGTAGCTGTTGGCGGGCGCGGCGAACTTTACGTTCCCCGGCGTCTCGATCGTGAAGTTAACGGCGGAGACCGGATAGATTCGCTGGGCGGAGAGCAGGAGATCGCCGGCCGAGACCAGCTTGCCGGTGAAACTCGACTGCTCCGCCGTCGCGCTGGTGTCGTTTCCATTGGTCTTGAGACCGTTCACAACCTTGAGCGTGCCGAGGCGGAGGTCGCCGCTCGCAATCAGGTTGATCTGGCCGAAGCCCGAGAAGTCGAGGCCCGGCTGAGCGTCACCCGGTTTGAAATTGGACGGTCTTCCACTCTCCAGATCGATCGTCTGTGCATTCACCGTCAACGTGCTGGTGCCGGCCACCGGCTTAATACTGGAGAAGCCGGTGAGCACGACATAGGGCGCCGCAATGCGTGCATCGATCGAGCCGGATCCCGGCGCCTTGATGTCACCTGCCGCAATGTGCAGACGGCTGGTTACGGTCCAGTTCAGCGAACTGGAAATCGTGAGCGCTTTCCATGACGGATCGCTGTCGCCGTAGGTGGTGCCGGGCACATCGGTGAAGATGCGCGCGGCGCCGCCCTGCGCCGCGGCGGCGTAGAGATAGACGTTGTCAAACGGCGCGAGCTGATCGGCCGAAACGGTGAGCGTCGTCGGCGCGCTAATGACGCCGGCGGCGCCCTGCTGCAGGAATATGTTGCCGCCTCCGAGCAGGATGGTCCCGCCATTGGCGCGCGCGTCAGCATGCACCGTGCCATCGCCGGCGACATAACGGCCACCGGCCGCGGCGAAGCTGCCGCCCCAGGAAAATCCGCTGACGTCTGCGCTCACCGTGCCGGCGTCGCTCCAGGACCATTGCGACGTAGTCGCGCCGCGCGCGCCTGCCACCTGGATGTTGCCGGCCGCGCCGGAGACGTCGACCACCGCGCCGGCATCGGCGACGAGGTAGCTTTGCTGCGGGGTGCCGGCGGAGCCAGGAGCGCCATAAGCGAAATAGAACTTGTTCTTGTTGGTATCTGTCGGGTCTGTGTAGGTGTTGACCGTAGTAATCGCTCCACCTTCCACCGCGCACGTACCGCCAGCGATGTAGCTACCGCTCGTCCTTGGACCGTTGACCGTCCCGAACAGGGAATTGGCGACGAATGTCCCGGACAGGTCGATCTTCGCGTCGGACGAAAGATGCGTCGCCAGCGAGTTGATGAAGACGGAGCCGCCATGGTCGATGATCGTGCCACGCAGCTCGACGGACTGCGCTGGGACGCTCCAATCCGGAGTGCTTGGCTTTGGACTGGTAGATGTCGACCCGCTGCGATCTTTTGTGACCGCAGCCATCGTGATGCTCGCCTTGGGATCGGTGATGATCTTCGAACCCGTATCGAGCTTGATTTTGTCGGCCCTGAGCGTGAGATCGACCGGCTTGCGCCGGTCGTCCGCAAGCAGTGCCAGTTGCGGCGCGGGCTGCTGGCCGAGCTTGGTCCCGGTCGGCGTCGCTGTGTAGTCGGCGAGACTCGCCAGGTTCTTCTGCTGAAGGGTCAGGCTGGTCCCGGCCGAGACGATGATCTGGGCGTCCGCGCCGGACCAGTCGTCGCTCACCGTCTCGATGATGTAGGAGCCGAAGCCGCCGCCCGTCAGCAACGAGACAGGCAGCGTGCTCGCTTTGCCGCCGATGCGGATCGACGACGTCTGACTATCCTCGATCCGGATGGTGCCGACCGCGGCAACCCTCAGGCTCCCGTTGCTCTCGAAGCCATAGCCACGCAGGGTGCCGTCGAGCCCGATGACAGCCGGCTTCGCTAGATTTGGCGTTGGATGATGTGGGCCATTGATATCCTCCCACTGTCCACCCGAGTACAGGGCGAGCGAAATGCTGCCTGCCTTGCCAGCCATCACGCCATTGGCTGCGGTCTTGGCCTTGCCCTGCGGCGAGATGTAACCACCACTGGATACATCAAGGACGCTACCGTTTGCTAACAAGATGCTTCCGGTCGCGTCCAGGTAGCCATCTACGACAGCTGTGCTGTCCTTGGTTGTGGTAATCGAAACTGTGCCGCCATTGGTGAAGGCGGGACCAGCCGCGTCAACTCCCGCCACTCTTCCGATATCGTTTACAAATCGACCGCTGACATCGATCGTGCCCTCGACGAAAATGTTCGCGGCGATCGCGTGACCCGATTGATCGGTTGGGGCCTTGAACAAAGAACTGAATTTGCCTCCAACCGAGACACGATCCGTTGATAGGCTGACGCTTCCCCCTGCCGCCGAAACCGTTCCAGCGATATCGATCGCACCACCCGCCGTGACGGAAAGGCTGCCGCCGGCCGCGAGATTGAGCATGCTGCCATCCGACAACACGAAATCGTTCGCCGTCACCTTCAGCGAGCTGAGGCCGTAACCCGACAGGATGTCGGCCGACAGATTCGTCGTATAGGTGCTTTGCGTCGTGTAATTGGCCGATGCCGTCGCGCCGATCTGCACGCTCGACGGTGTCGTCAGCTCGAGTGAGCCCTGCAACGGCAACTGCCCGCCGCTGATCTGCCGCTCGCCGGCTGTCGAGCCGAAATACATCGTCCCGAGCAGCGCCGGATTGACGGTCACGACGCTTACGCGTCCGGCGTCATGCCCCTCGGTGAAGCCTGCCGAATAGATCTGGGTTGGCGTGGACCAGGTTTCCGTGACGCCCCAGCGCGCATGCTTGACGATGAACTGGCCCGCGATCCCGAGATAGGTCATGTTCGGGTCGGCGTTGGTCATGCTGTAGATGCGGCCGTCGCTGCCGATCAGGCGCGTCGTGTTCACCATGCCGGGCAGGAACTTCACGCTGCCGCCCGCGACATTCATGATCGAGCCGTCGGTCTTGACGCTGGCAGCACCGTTGCTGGTGGAGAGGTCCGTCGCGAGAGACACGCTGCCGCCGACGGTCATCAGCTGGTAGATGCTGCGCGGGACCTTGGCGACATAGCCGCTGGCGTCCGCGAGCGGCGTTCCCACCCACGTGGTGCCATCGCTGCGGGTGCCGGTGTTGCGGATGTCGATATACATCGTCTGGCCGTACAGCGCGCCGTTGCGCTGCAAGGGCATGTCGGCGAACTCGGCGCGCGGCTGGAACGAGATGATGTTGTAGCTCGCCGGCAGCTCGACGTTCTGGAGCCCGGCGACGTCGACCGTTGCACCCGGCGAAAGCAGGACGCTCTGCGCAGCGTTCGAGTTGGAAAGGACGCCGCCTTCGTTGCCTCCGCTCGTGCCGACCCTGCCCTGCTGGAAAGGGTTTGGTACGTCGCCCGTCGGAAAGAGCTTCGCGTTGAGCGAGACCTGCGCCGATGGCGCCGAGATCAGCCCGTTCGATCCGACCGTGACGTTGGTTTGCGCCGACATCTCGATATAGGCCGGCGCGAAGCTCTGCGTGCTCGCCAGTCCCGCCGCGCCGTCGTCGACCGGAAGGCTCGAGATCACGCCGTTCATGGTGACGCTGGTCGCCGCGCGGAGAAGCACGAAGCTGTTGCGGTCGATACTTGTATCGACCGAGATCACGCCCTGGATCAGTTTTCCGGCGCTGTCGGCCAGAGCGTGACCGCTCGCATCTGTGGGATTTCCGATCGCAACGGTATCGCCATTCATCACCACGATGCCGCGAGAAGCGTCGATCACACCGTCATGTTTGACTGCACCAGTGCCAGCCAGATAAGTGCCCGCAGCACCAGTTGGATAGCCAAAGGGTTTCGATGGATCTCCCGCTACGTCGTAGTACGACGATGCAAACTGCGACAGCCTGAATTCGGTGCCGCGGAATTTGATGGTGTTACCCTTGTCATCCTTGCCCAGTACACTGTCCGGCAGCGCCGAATAGCCGTTCGGAACGACATCGATCGTTCGCGCCGCCACCATGGCGACCTCCCCACCGGGCGTGGTGATCGAGCCGGAATTGTAGACGTTGGCGCCGAACAGATAGACCGAGCCGGGCGAGCCAAGCGAAACCTGGTCTGAGAGGATATTGCCGGTGATGGACGCGCCGCGCTCGACCTTGATGTCGCCGGCGATCAGCTTGGTCGCCGCGCCGCCGTCCTTGTCATAGATCGAGAACGAGTTGAGATCGGCGATGCCGTTGTTGAGAAAAAACTGGTCGCGCGTCGCCAGATCGCTGCCGAGCTTGCCGACATCGAGGCTGGAGGCGATCAGCGTGTGAACGTTGACCTGCGAGCCGGCGCCGAAGATGATGCCGTTGCGGTTGATCAGGTAGACGCCGCCGATGGCATTGATCTGGCCAAGAATGCGGCTCGGCGAGGCGCTGGGATCCTGCACCCGGTTCAGCGCGATCCAGTCGGACGCGGACTGCCTGAAATTGACCGTGGTGTTGGTACCGACGTTGAACGTGTCCCAGTAAAGAATGCTCTTCTTCTGGGTCTGCTGGATATCGACCGAGACCTTCGAGCCGCTCGTCGTCTGCTTCGGCAAATTCGCGCCGAGCCATTTGGAGGCATCGGCCTTGATGCCCGCCAATGGATCGCCCGCGGTGCCGCCGAACGGCATCAATCCGCCCGGGGTCAATCCATTCGGGACGGACGACGCAGCGGCCTGGGCGGCGGCGGCAGCATCCGACTGGAGCTTGCGCGCGGCGGCAAGCGCTGCTGCCGCGCGGGCAAGCGAGGTCTGGGCCTGGGTCGCTGCGCCGGCAGCCTGCTGCGCGGCCAAAATCGCCGCCTGCTGCGCGGCCGCCGTCGGCACCACCGTGCTGGCGCCGGGCGTGAGGCTGCGCGCATGGCCGAAGCCGCCCGCGACCGACAGCGCCAGCAGGCTGACGCCGCAGAGCAGCGTCCGTTCAAACGCACGCCGCATCCCGGGGGGAGAAACAAGGATATCGCGATGGGGCACGCTGCGGCACTTTCTGATTGCAAGTTCCAGTCGAGCACGCCGCTGATGCAGGCGCATTCGCGCCCCGCATTTACTTTTCGTTTACTAACATTCATATGTCAGATTTGTAGCATTGACGCACTATGTGCATCTGCGACATCGCGTTCCGCCGGCCGAGGCGCGGCAAAATCGCTTCAATTTCAGCAGGAAAGCGTGCGATTAATTATGTTATTGTTTGTTATCAACGCGATATCGCGTCGATGCGAGCTGCGGCGGCCCGGCCAGAATGGTTCTAAAGCATGAGGAGATTGGGAGGCCCTAGCGCTGGCCCTGGTTGGCAAACGGGCTAAGCAGACCCGGCGGCAGCTTGAAATTTGCCGGCTGCGCGCTCTTGTTGATCGTCAGGTTCTTGCTGGCGCCAGGGTGGACGTCGGAAGCCGGGGTGGGCCCACCTCGCGGAGGCGGGACCGGCATGGCGACCGGAACGGGCGGCGGCCCCGCAAGCACTGGCCCGCCCGGAACCGCACCGGCCTTCATGTCGGGCGACGGGATGTCCAGCACGGTAATATCGAGTCCTCTTGCGAACTCCACCTGGCGCCGCTCGACCGCCCGAAGGGTCCATCCTTTGTGGTTTTCGCCTGCTTTCAGCCGGACCACGGACTTGCTGGCGGAATCAATGAACAAGCCGATCTTTTCGCTGCCGACGATGGTGCCCAGCAGAGAGAGCTGCGGCCTCTCGGGTTCGGCCGGCGGCGGCGGAGCTACCTGGACGGGCGCCGACACGGCAACCGGTGCAGGCGCCGGCGGCCGTCGCGTCGGCGCAAACAACGGCCGCTCACGGCTGGCCGTCAAACGCCCGAGCGGGATAGCCCACAGCGGGTTGTCGCTGAGCGCGCGTTGTGCCGGTGCAGGCGCCGGCGGCCGTTCGACAGTCGCGGGTGCCGGCACGACGGCGGGAGCTGGGGCCGGGCCGGCCGGCTTCGTGGCAAACAGATCATCGCGTGACTCGGTGGAGGGAGAATCCATCGAACCGGGCGCGCTGACGGCAAACGCCTGGACGCTTCCCCCGGCAAGGACGCCAGCGAGCAAAGCAATGAATAGGCGCGTCGACATGGCACTGACCGTCCCTGATCGGATCCGAGCGATAACCGTCATGAATATCAATCATGTGACATTTGCGAGCAGGGAACCGATGCGCCAGACCGGTCCGCGAGATCGCAGGGCATGGGGAGATCAATGCGCGCGCCCTATCGTCCGCCGCCATCACATCTACTGGCGGCACGATGTTGGATCAAAGCCGGGCGCGCTTCAAAAAAATGCACCCGGCGCGAGCCGGGTGCAAAGTGTTGTCGATCGTCGATCAGGCTGAGACCTGATAGCGATCAGTAAGCGCCGACCTTGCCGGTGCAGCCGCTGGCGTTCAGACCGTTGGTCGGGTCGTTGAGGAGCGTGTAGATTTCGCCCTGCCACACCGCCGGAACCTGAGCGAAGCCGTTGTCGTTCATGATGGCGTTCGAGCCGCTGCCGTAGACGTAGTCGAGGAAGGTCTTGAACCAGATGAACGCGTTGTTGCTGTTCGCGTGCGTCTGATAGCACTGGTAGATTTCGAACCAGGAGAAGCCGGAGATCGGATACGAACCGGAAACCACCGGATTCGGATTGACACCCTGCAAGCTCCAGGTCAGCGGGTTCGCACGGCTGACGCTGTCGAACTGCGGGATGGCGGTCGCCATCGCCTTCTGCGCACCCTGGAAGGTCGGCGGCTGGAACTTGCCGGTCGCGCCGGTGATGTCCCACTGCGACTGGAGGTTGGCGGTCTTCAGGCCACCGGCCTTGACAGGCAGCCAGAAGTCCTGGGAGGCGTAGCCGATCGCACCGTTCGTCGAGGTGACGAGGGTGACGAGGGCGCCGCTGCCCGAGGCGTTGGCGAAGGTGCCGGGGCTGGTCACGGCGTTGCCGCACTGGTCGGTCGGGAACTGATCCGGCCAGTTCAGCTGGTTCGCACCGCGCGCGAGCAGCGGAGTGGTGCAGGCCTGCGAACGATCGGTCCAGGGGAAAGCGTACGACACGACGGTCGCATCGCTTTCGCTGTTCGGTCCGAACTCATAACGGCACTGCTCAACCAGCGCGTTGGAGAGCAGGAAGGTGGTGCCGCTGCCGTCCTGACGATGCACGAAGGTGATGTTGCCGGTGCCGAGCGTGCCACCGTTGAGCGTGGTCAGGATCGCGTTGTTCCACTTGGTGATGTGGCCCGACGCGATGCCGCAGAACGCGTTACGCGACAGGTTGAGGCCGCTGCTGCCGCCAGCCGGGGTCGCCGGCAGAATGTTCAGGGTAGCGCCGGCACCATCCTTGCCGTTCAATCCAAACGCAACGGCGCCGATGACCGCCGGAATCTGGATGAGATTGCCGAACTTCGACTGCGCGCTGCTGGCGCCGCCCGTGTTCCAGGCGGTCATGTCGGCGGCGTTGACGACGTCGTCGCTGCCGATGAACTGCACGCCATCATAGTCGGAGATGTTGTTGATGCCGAAGTTGCTGCTGGTGTAGGCGGGAGCGGAAGAGGAAGGCGTTCCGATCTGGGTCTTGTCGTTGGTGCGCAGCACGGTCTTGCCGTTGCCCGAACCGGTACCGGCATAGAGAATCGCGCCGCCGATGCCGCTGGTGTTGAAGCTACCGCAGCTCGCAGCCTTGGCCATCGGACCCGGCTTGCCGGGGCTGC
Organism: Bradyrhizobium sp. LA6.8; assembly: GCF_040547935.1. NCBI lineage: Bacteria > Pseudomonadati > Pseudomonadota > Alphaproteobacteria > Hyphomicrobiales > Nitrobacteraceae > Bradyrhizobium > Bradyrhizobium sp. LA6.8. Next base: position 233,467 of record NZ_JBEPQQ010000001.1, on the reverse strand, counting down.
CCTGCGCCTGGGTGTAGATGCAGTCCATCAACTGCCGATAGACAACCTGCGGGAACGTCGCGCCCGCGCCAAACGCAACCGACTGCGCCTGAGCAGATTCGGAAGCAACGCCCATCGCAGCGAACGCAACCGATCCCAAGAGTAAAGTCTTCAAGTTTCGCATAACCTCAGTCTCCCTGTTTGGATACCCCAAGCCTGCTACGATCAGCAGCCGGGCCCCGGAGCGAGGCGGACGCTATCGGCGGTATGTGAGACTTTGATTGTTGTTTTGTGAATTATGATACTCATCTCATCTACAATGAGATCGATCTTCGTGCCGACCTGACAACAAGCTCAGGATTTCACGAGCAGAAGCATGGAATTCTCGCTCTCGCCAAATGTTATCCACACATCAAATCGCGTCGTAAAATATGTGGACACCGTCGGATCGGACGTCTCGCACGTATCCCGAAGCTTGAAGCGCGAACATCCGCGGCGCAATCGACCCGCCCTATTTCGACGATCATCTCCTTACGACGTGCTGTGAGCAAATGCCGGCGCGCTTTCACAGACCTGTCTTGTCGACATCACATCACCGTTAATGTCGCATCGTTAAAAAGCACCCCGGCAATCCGTCCGCGCCGCACATGATGCCTCGTATCATAACAATATCGTTCGCCATCGTGTGAATGCTGCGCGGATAAGACCAGCAAGCAAGAAGGACCTACGAAATGAACGCTCTGCCCGGTTTCCGCATGCCTTACCGTGCAATGACGGCACGTGCCGGCTTAGCTACCGTCTGGCTGGCCGTCATGCTCGGCGCCGGAGCACCGGCATTTGGCCAATCGCCGTCGGCCGATCCCGTTGTCGCCCTCGTCAATGGGAACCCGATCCATGAGAGCGATCTGGAGTTGGCGGACGAAGTCATCGGCCGAAATCTACTGGTCCAGGACCCCATCGAGAGGCGCGAAACCCTTCTGAAGATGGTGACCGACGCCGTGCTGCTCGCGAAGGTGGCGACCGATCGACACATAGAAGACCCGGCCGATCTTCAGCGCCGCGCCACTTTCGCGCGCAATCAGGGCCTCACCAATCATCTTCTGACTGTCGTTGGTCAGCAGGCGGTGAGCGAGGAGGCAATGCGCAAGGCATATCAGGAGGTCGTGCTCAATGGGGTGACAACCGAGCCCGAGCTGCATCTGCGCCACCTTGTCTTCATGATCGCTCCGCCCGCGGACGATGCCGCGGTCAAGGCGGCCGAACAAAAGGCCAAGGCGGCGATGGACAGGATCAACAAGGGCGAGGACTTCACAGTCGTCGTCGCCGACGTGTCCGAGGACCCCGTCACCAAAGCGAGGGGCGGCGACTACGATTGGCGGCAGCGCGGCGAAATGGGCAAGGAATACGCCGACGTGGCGATCAAGCTGAAAAAGGGCGAGGTGTCGCAGCCGTTCAAGACTGCAGTTGGCTGGCATATCCTCAAGCTTGAGGATACGCGTCCACGTAAACCGGCCGACTACGACAAGATCCGTGATCGCCTGGCCGCGATGGTCGCCTCTGCAGCGCAGATCGAGCTCGTGGATAAGGTGCGCGCCGAGGCGAAGATCGAGCGCATGGACCAGATTCATAAGGCAGACAAGGAAGGCGCCAAAGTCAGGTAGCGCCCCTGCCCTGCCTGCCAATCCCGCGATATCCCGGCAGTGAGTAAGCTATGGGCCTTGCCGTCATCATCCTGACGCACAACGAAGAGCGCCACATCTTGCGGGCTCTCGCCTCGGTTGCCAAGATTGCAACCGAGGTTTTTGTTGTCGACAGCTTCTCAAGCGATCGAACGGTCGAGCTGGCGCGCGCTCAAGGCGCAACCGTATTGCAGAACCGGTTCGTCAACTACGCGAAGCAGTTTCAGTGGGCGCTCGAGAATGCCCCGATCACCGCCTCGTGGATCATGCGGCTCGATGCCGACGAAATCATCGAAGCCGATCTCGGCGCCAGAATTCGCGATGAACTGCCGCGCCTGAGCAACGAGGTCGTCGGGATCAACCTCAAGCGCAAGCACATCTTCCTTGGCCGCTGGATTCGCCATGGTGGCCGCTACCCGCTCCTCCTCTTGCGGATCTGGCGCCGCGGCCACGGCCGCATCGAAGACCGCTGGATGGATGAGCACATGATTCTGTGGGGCGGCCAGACCGTTACATTCGATGGCGGGTTCGCCGATCACAATCTCAACGATCTGACGTTCTTCACCGACAAGCATAACAAATACGCCACACGCGAGGCAATCGACGTGATCAACGAACGTCATCGTCTGTTCGGGCGCGATGTTGATCTGATATCGGAGGAAGGCTCGCGCCAGGCAGCCATCAAGCGCTGGATCAAGGAACGGCTGTACAACCGTATCCCTTATCAAATCAGCGCACCGGCCTATTTCCTGTTTCGCCTGATTTTCCAGCTCGGTTTTCTCGACGGCAAGGAAGGCCTTGTCTATCACGGATTGCAGGGTCTCTGGTATCGCTTCCTTGTCGGCGCAAAGGTGGAAGAGCTGGAAGCCGCCATCTCTCATCTGAAAGATCCGGCGGAAATGCGCGCGGAGCTACGACGCCTGACCGGCCTCGTCATCGAGCTCTGATCAACATGCGCTCGAACGCCAGAATGATTTCAATGGGCACGGTCCATGACGCGTAGTATCGCGACCATCGTCGCCCTGTTTCAGTTGCTCTGGATGGCGGAGGCAACCGCACAGTCCGCGATGTTCTGGTTCAACGATCCCGTCGGTCCGGACGAAACAGTGCTCGTCACCGGCGCCGAGCTCGACAAGATTACATCTGTGACGGTTGCCAGAATTGGCGACGGCCCCTCCCGCGAGAGCGGACGGGATACCTCCGTTCCGATTCTGCAGGCCAATCCCCTCTCCCTTAAATTCACGATCCCGGAGCAGTTCACGCCCGGGATCTACCGCTTCAGCCTGACCCATCCCCAGGGCACTCTCAGCGGCCGCATCAACCTGCCAACAATCTACTGGACGCAGGGAAATCTCGGCGACGAGGTCTCGCCTTCGGGCTGGCTCCAGGTGTTCGGTCGCAACATCGTTCGCCAGGCAAGCCGTGCACAATTGTTGCTGCTGCCCGATGCCGGGAATGCGCCGACGAAAGCCGTTCTGACCAAAGGCGACCTGTGGCGCGGTGCGTTTCGCATCCCTGATCAGGTTTCACCCGGCCGCTACCGGTTGCGCCTCTCCAACGGAGACGGCGGCGACGCCGAATGGGTCGATGTGGGCAGCATCGTCGTGCGCTCTCCCGAAGCGAACGCGGTGCAATCCTTCGATGTACGGGCATTTGGCGCGAACGGCGACGGCAAGTTCGATTGTACGCGCGCCGTCAAGGCCGCCATCGAAGCTGCGAGCCAGGCTGGAGGCGGGACCGTGTACTTCCCGCGCGGGCGCTATCTGATCTCGGACATGATCGTCATTCCACCTCGCGTCAAATTGCAGGGGGAACGCATCGATCTCGTCAATTTGGTCTGGCCTAGTCTGGCAACGCTTCCGGCCGCGCTGATACAGGGAAGGTCGCAGTTCTCGGTCGAAGACCTCACAATCTACGCATCGAACCACCCGCACATCATCGCGGGGGGCTTTCAGTTCGGCGACGCCCCGATTCCTGACGCGGCCGATATCGCCATCCGACATGTCCGCATTCGCGGTTCGGCCTTCCGGGGTCTCATGGAGGCTGAAGCCACCCTGCAGCAAATGAACGACTTCCGCCGGATTTATCCCGATGGATCTCCCGACACCATTCGATTGAGCGGAAACAGGATCGAAGTATCCGATTGCGACATTCTGGGATCCGGACATTCGCTTCGCCTCTTCAAGGCAACCAACGCGATTGTGGCCCGCAATATCCTGACCAACGGCCGCTATGGCTCCTACTCGATCGTAGGATCGCGTCAGGTCGTCTTTGAAGGCAATACGGTCACTGCCGCCGATCTCCAGGGGACGGGCGGAGGAATATCGACGCTGTCAAAGTGGGTCAGCGCATCCGAGAACATCTTCGTCGGCGGCAATACGTTCAAGGCTATTTATGGCTGGGATCGGGAAGCCATGACGTCGGACGGGCCAGGCGGATTCTATTTCGGTCACGCGAACAGCACTGGTGCGGATCGGTTGTCGCTGCTGGATGCAGCGAATCCGTATCCGGCCGGCACGGACTGGACCGGCGCCGCCGTCATGGTGGTCAACGGGCGCGGTGCCGGCCAATACGCCAGGGTCAAAGCATTCGAGAAAAAGCCGTCCGACTTGTCGGTAGTGCTCGATCGACCGCTCGAGGTGGCGCTGGACTCGAACTCGGAGGTCACGGTTACCCAGGCGCAGCAAAACTATCTGATCATCGATAATGACTTCGAAGACACGGGCGTCGCCGCGCAGACGTACGGGACGGCGCTTGGGCATGTCATCTCCGGCAATCGATCCAACAGGACCAGCGGCTTTGCCGTCTTCGGACTGTCCTACGACAGTTTCCAGCCCGGCTGGCGGATTCAGATCCTCGACAATCACATACTCGAAGGAAACGTCTACCGGGCCGGACCCGAACGGAGCATTTTCTCCAATGAGGCTTCAATTCTCGTCCAGGCGAACCAGACCGCAAAGGCTCCAGGTCGACCGCCAATGGTGCAGGCGGTGATCGTTCGAGGCAATCGCCTCGATCAGGACGCCCACATCGAAATCAAAGGCTTTGCCGCGACCTCGCCCGGTGTCCGCGACGTGGTCATCGAAGGAAACACCATGGGACCATCACGGGTCGGTCTGATGATTGATCGCGGCGTCGCGTGGTGGCTCAGTCGAAGGAACGTCGAAGAACGGCGTATCCAAAAATAGCGCTACGAGCTACCCGCCCCTGCCTCGCACTCCCTCTCGATCAGTCACGGTAATGATAAGTTCCGTTGTTAGTTAAACCCCTGCTCTGGCTGCGATCTCCCGCTGTGGCCGAACGGAATTCCTCTCCGGCAGCCGCTTCACAACCTGAAAGACCGTACCGATGACCGCAATTCTCGGCCTCAACCTCAACCATCCCGATGCCTCCGCGGCGCTCATCATCGATGGCAGGGTGGTCGCAGCTTCGGCTGAGGAGCGCTTCGGCAAACGCATCAAGCATGACCCATCCTTCCCGCAGCAAGCAATCCAATCGGTTCTTGCCATGGGCGGCATATCGTCGAAGGATCTGGATTTCATCGCGGTCGCGCGCGATCCGTCGCAGAATCGCGCGGCCCAGGTCTCGTATGTATTGCGCAATCCGCTTTCGGGCGGCAAAGCGGCGCTCGAGCATATCCGGCGGGCCAAGGACGAGCTGAGCATCAGCGAGCAGGTCGCCGAGGCGTCCGGGCAGGCCCCGGACATGGTCAAGGCCAAAGTCGTCAACGTGGAACATCATCTGTCCCACATTGCGAGCTCCTACTACTGCTCGCCGTTCGACGGGCTGACGGCCGGCTTCTCCTATGACGGCAGCGGCGATTTCACCAGCGCGATGGCGGCGCGCTGCGAGGGGACACGGATCGACGTGCTCGACCGCGTCAACCTGCCGAACAGCCTGGGCTTCTTCTACACGGCATGCTGTCAGTTCATCGGCTTCGCCGAATATGGCGAAGAGTACAAGGTCATGGGTCTCGCGCCATACGGCGTCGACAGCTTTGCGGACACGATGCGAGAACTCGTCCAAACGCGGCCCGATGGCTGGTTCAAGCTCGCCGAGGGCTTCTTTGGCATGCACCGCGGCGGCGAAAGCGGAAAGATGGACGAGCGAAATCACGTGGAAATGCTGCGCTTGTTCACCGACAAATGGATCGAGAAGTTCGGTTCACCGCGCCAGCGCGGCCAGGAGCTGACGCAACGGGACAAGGACATCGCCCGCTCCTGTCAGGTCCGCTTCGAGGAAGTGGCGGTGCATTGCTTCAACAAGCTGCACGATCTGGTCCCGAGCAAGCAGGTCGTTTATGCCGGAGGTTGCGCACTCAACGGCGTCATGAACGCGCGCCTGCTGCGCGACACGCCTTTCCAGCAGGCATATATGCAACCGGCTTCATCGGACGACGGTCTGTGTCTCGGTGCGGGCCTGTGGACATGGCACAATGTCGCGGGCGGACGAGAACGATTCCATATGACGCATTCCTACTGGGGGCCGGCTCACTCGGATGAGACGATGCGGCGCGCAGCGGAATCGGCCAAAACTCCCATGCGCGAACTATCGCCCGGCAACGTTCCGAAGGCGGTGGCATCCCTGTTGCACGCCGGGCTGGTGGTTGGCTGGTACCAGGGGCGATCCGAGTGGGGCCCGCGCGCTCTTGGCAATCGCTCCATTCTCGCCGACCCGACCCGCGCCAACATGAAGGATGTGATCAACGCCAAGATCAAGCGAAGGGAGGGCTTCCGCCCGTTTGCTCCGACCATCTTGCAGCCGGCGGTATCGACCTATTTTGAACAGGATGTGTTCAGTCCCTTCATGATGCACGTCGTCAAGCTTCGCCCGGAATGGCAGGAAAGACTTCCCGCCATCACCCATATCGATGGCACCGGACGGCTGCAAAGCATCGCGCGGGACACCAATCCACTCTACTACGACTTGATCCACAGCTTCGGCGAACTGTCCGGGATACCGATCGTGCTCAATACCAGCTTCAATGAGAACGAACCGATCGTCGACACACCCGAACAGGCCATGAGCTGCTTCCTTCGCACCGGCCTCGACGCCATCTGCCTTGGCAGGTACCTGGTGGTGAAAGGCGAGCATGCCAAGCTGTTGTCGGACGCGTAGGCCGCTGACGCCGTGAATTGGGGCGGTTGCGACGCCCCCCTTTTCGATGTTCGGGTCAGGATATTCACGCCCAACCTTCGCGGCCGCGTGTCGGCCGCGGTCAGAACTGGAAGTAGATGAATTCGGCATGTCCAAAAATGCCGAACAGCACGACGTAATAAGCCAGCGCGACACCGGCAGCCGTTGGCAGCCAGCGCACCTCCCACAGTTCACGAAGGCGCTGCGGCCGAAACGACAGGTGGAAGTCGATCACGAGCAGCAGTGCGAGCGAGACGGCGAGCATGACCAGTTCGCCGCTCGCGAGATCGAGCATCTTCAGGGTGAAATAGGAGATGGGACCGAAGTCGCCCAGGCTCCGCAGGGCGACGATCGCATTGGCGACGCTCGTCGACCGGAAGAAGACCCATCCCACGAGCACGACGGCTAGCATCCAGGCCCAGCCGAGCAGCAGACGAGCCGGCTCGCCGAGCCACGCTTCCGGTTTTGCAAGCCTGATAAAGGCTCGTTCGACAACGAGGCAGACCCCATGCAGCGTGCCCCAAGCGACGAAATTCCACGCGGCACCGTGCCAGATACCACTGACCGCGAATACGATGATGAGATTGCGCGCGGTGGAGCCTTCGCTGCCGCGGCTTCCCCCGAGCGGAATGAACAGGTAATCGCGGAACCAGGTTGACAGGGAGATATGCCAACGGCGCCAGAACTCGTTCAGGCTGGTGGCGAAATAGGGTTGCCCGAAATTGATCATGAGATCGAAACCCATGATGCGTGCCACGCCACGCGCAATGTCCGAGTACCCCGAAAAATCGCAATAGATCTGGAGGGCGAAGAGCACCGCCGCGAGCAGTTGATAACTGCCGGAATACTGCGCCGGATTGGCGTAGATCCCGTTCACCACCGACGCGACCACGTCTGCGATGCACATCTTCTTGAACAGGCCATAGCCGACCAGCAACAGGCCCGCGGTGACATTTTGGTATGAAAGCCGATGCGTGATCCGGAACTGCGGCAGCATATGTGCCGCGCGCTCGATCGGACCGGCGATCAGTTGCGGAAAGAAGCTCACATATTGGGCGTAGGTGATAAAGTCGCGCTCAGCAGCAACCCTGCGATTGTACACGTCGAGCGTATAGCCGACCGACTGAAACGTGTAGAACGAAATGCCCAGCGGGAGGACCAGACCAAGGGCATATTCCGGCACCACATACCCGAACAGCCCGACCACGCCGAGCACGTTCGAAATCAGGAAGTCCAGATATTTGACCGTTCCGAGTACGCCCAGGTTGATCGACAGCGCGATGATCAGCGCCGCCTTGCGTCCGCCATCGGTCCGAGCCCGCGCCATCATGAGTGCGGTCGTGTAGTCCACGATCGTCGTCAATCCGAGCAGAAGTCCGAAGGAAGGGCGCCAGCTCATGTAGAAAATATAGCTGGCGATCAGCAGCACCAGCGGCTGGATTCGCCCCGGCAACGAGAAGAACACCACCAGGAACGTTACGAAGAACGCCAGAAATTCGAAAGAATTGAAGAGCATCAGTCGAATGCTCCGGTGGCCTTCAGCAATTTGGCCAGATCGGCCGTGTAGGCGCGCGCCCCAGCCGGATTCATGTGCTGCGGATCGGCAAAGAGCGCTGGCGGATACATGAAATAGTCCGGCCCAAACACCCGAATGAGGGGCCGATCCGAGATCATCATCGACCTGGCGTCGTCAGCGGCTGGCAGCGGAGCAGCCTCGCCAGCGCGGAAGAAGCCCGGAACAATCATGATCTGGAAGCCATACTGGCTCGCCAGCCGTTCGAGGTGATTACGAGAGTGAGACTTTTCAGGGATCATCCGTAGCTCAATACGTGTGGGATGATCGGTCGGCAGGGCGTAGTCATCCGGAAGGCGATCGCCCGGGTAATGGCTCTGCGACTTGATGAAGTACCAGCCCCGGTCGCGGAGCATTGCAGCGCGCTGGATCCTCACATCGTGGCGCGCGTCGGACAGTCGATCCAGATTCTGAAAAGCGAACAGCGCTGCTTCACGGGGCAAATTACGAAAAGGAAACAGCGTGCTTGCCAACAAATTGTCGTTGCGCAGGATATCAGCAAAATTATCGGATGCGCCCTTGTCGTCCCAAGGGATCGTCAACAGCACGTGCGTGGGAACGTTGCCGGCTTCCAACGCGGCTTCAAGAATCGGTAGAAAGTGAACTTCGCCGGGCAGCCCAAGGTTATACGATCGGAAGCCGGGTCCGACGGCCGCATCCAGGTCGGATGGACGCAACGCCGAGAGAAGCTTGCTGTTGCCGAAGACCATCACCCGATTGCGGTCCTGCGGATCGAACATCCGGCCCTTCACAAGAGTATCCAATTTTGCGTACGCAATAACGACCGAGCCCGGCCTGATAAAGGGCAGCATGGCGTAGGCGGTATACAGCGAGAGCCAGACCGCGCCGAACAACAGCCCGAAGACGACGACGGATTTGAGCCACGGAGCGGCGATCGCGGCCGGCTCTTCTGCATTCAAAGCCGATGCGGCCTCCGGAGATGGCAGAGGCGAGCGGACCGTGGCTGTAGCTCGTTCCGATATCTCTGAGCCCAGTGAAATCCGGTCAGAGAGTTGGCGCCGGCGAGGCTTGTACATATCCGACGGAACTCACGGGACAGAGCATTGGGATGATCGGGTGCCGGCGGTGGTGACGGGCCGTTCGCCGTGCCGAAACTGCAAGCGCGCGTTCGCCGGCCTGGTGCGTTCGGGAGCGGAGAACATGCAGCCCTGTTATCATTCTGTTATGTTTCAGCCGAGGTCCTATCAAACGAACATTACAGTTTGACGATATCGGGATCGCAGTACTCGATACGTGCAGCGCATTGCCGAAGACGGTAACATTGAGTAGATAAACCGGCCGCTGGTCCGGGCTTCCCCGTCACATTGCGCGAGTGCCTGCGCAGGGAGAACGATTCAAGGCGCCGTAACGCACCGTCGCACAATTATTATCATCGTGCATGACAACGTCCCTCGCTGACCGAAAGCTGAACCATGTGTGGAATTGCTGGCGCCTTCGCATACCGTGCCGAGGCGGCCCCCATCGACAAAGCCGAGCTGCTGCGCGTGCGTGACGCGATGCTCGCGCGCGGTCCGGATGCCGCCGGCCTGTGGATGGCCGCCGACGGGCGCGTCGGCTTCGGACATCGCCGCCTGGCCATCATCGACCTGAGCGAAGGCGGCGCGCAGCCCATGCTTGACCTCGAAACCGGCAACTGGATCTGCTTCAACGGCGAGATCTACAATCACCAGCAGTTGCGCGCCCGGTTGAACCACGACGGCGTCGCGACGCGAACTCAATCGGACACCGAAGTGTTGCTCAAGCTCTACGCCCAGCGTGGCGAAGAGATGTTCTCCGACCTTCGCGGCATGTATGCCTTCGCACTCTGGGACGCGCGTCGGCGCGAGTTGCTGCTGGCCCGGGACCCGTTCGGCATCAAGCCTCTGTACGTGGCCGACGACGGCGCCACCGTTCGCTTCGCGTCCCAGGTCAAGCCGTTGCTGCAAGCCCCGGTGGACCGGAGGCCCGAACCGGCGGGCCACGCCGGCTTCCTGCTGTGGGGGTCAGTACCCGAGCCATACACCCTGTACCGCGGCATCCGCGCGCTGCCGCCTGGGCACTGGCAGCGCTTCAGCGCCGCGGGCGCCGGACGGCCGGTCCGGTTTGCAAGCATCGTGGATGCGTTGGGTCGCCTGCCCACGGCCTCCGGCACCCGCACCGACGACGCGCTCGATCAGATCGCCGCAGCGGTCAGGGACAGCGTCGCCGCGCACATGGTGGCGGACGTGCCTGTTGGCGTCTTCCTTTCGGCGGGGTTGGATTCAACCATGCTCGCGGCCTGTGCGGCGAGCGCCGGCGAGTTGCGCACGCTGACCCTGGGCTTCAACGAGTATGCCGACGGCCCCAACGACGAGGCCGGACTGGCCGACGAAGTCGCCGGCCTGCTCCACGCAAAGCATGCGCTGCATCGGATTTCAGCCCGCGACTTCGAGTGCGACCGGCAGCACCTGATCGACGCGATGGATCAACCCTCGATCGACGGCATCAACGTCTGGTTCGTCTCCAAGGCTGCGGCCGCGCAGGGCCTGAAAGTTGCGATCTCGGGGCTCGGCGGCGACGAGCTGTTCGGATCTTACCCGAGCTTCCGGCAGGTACCGCGCCTGGTGAGCCTGATGCGGCGCGCACCGGTCGGCGAACGAACCGGGCTGCTGCTGCGGCATCTGGCCCAACCTTTCGCCTCGGCACTGCCGTCGCCCAAATATGCGGGACTCGTCGAATACGGCCACAGCCTGTCGGGGGCATATCTGTTGCGGCGAGCACTCCACATGCCGTGGGAGCTCGCGCAGCTGATGGACCCGGCCATGGCCAGAGATGGCCTGGAGGAGCTCGCGACCATGAACCGCCTCGATGCCAGTACCGAGGGCCTGGAGAGCGACCGGCTGGCGGTCTCCGCTCTCGAGATGCAGTGGTACATGCGCAACCAGTTGCTGCGCGACGCCGACTGGGCGGGTATGGCGCATTCGCTCGAGATCCGCGTGCCCCTGGTCGATCTGCAACTGCTGCAACACTTCGTGGAGCTTCCGGATTTCGACGCGAACAGCGAAAAGCGCACCATCGTCAGGCGCGTCGCGCCCGAATTGCCGGAAGGCGTGCTGAACCGGCCCAAGACCGGATTTGCGGTGCCGATCCATCAGTGGCTCAATCCGGGCGCGAGCAGCGGCGTCACGCGGCATCGCGACTGGGCGATGACGCTGTATCGACATTTTGCCGCAGCCTGAGGAGACACCAGTGAGGCTGCTTCACGTCATTTCCTCCGCCGATCCCAGCAATGGCGGGCCCATCGAGGGTGTGCGCCAGCGCGGCTTGCGACTGCTGGAGATGGGCCATGAGGTCGAAGTAGCGTGTCTGGATGATCCCAGGGCGCCTCATCTGGAATCCTTTCCGTTACCTGTGCATGCACTCGGGCCGCCGCGCGGCAGCTATCATTTCTCGACGTCGCTCCAGCCTTGGCTGCGCGCCCACGCCGGCGGTTATGACGCAGTCATTGTGAACGGTATCTGGCAGTACCACAGCTTTGCCGTTTGGCAGGTCATGCGCGAGCTGAGGCAGCCCTACGTCGTGTTCACGCATGGCATGCTTGATCCGTGGTTCAAGCAGAACTATCCGCTCAAGCATCTGAAGAAGTGCCTCTACTGGCCCTGGGCCGAATACCGGGTTCTGCGCGACGCTGCGGCTGTGCTGTTCACGAGCGAGGATGAGCGGTTGCTTGCGCGCCGCTCGTTTTGGCCCTACCGGGCGCAGGAGGTCGTGGTGTCCTACGGCACGCGATTGCCGCCGCAGGACGCGCCCCCGCTGCGAGAGGCTTTCCTCTCCGCCCATCCCGAGTTGCGCGGCAAGCGGGTGTTGCTCTTTCTCGGGCGGCTGCACACCAAGAAGGGCTGCGATCTGCTTGTCGAGGCATTCGCCCACGTGGCGGCCGAGGAGCCTCGCCTGCATCTGCTGATGGCCGGGCCGGACCAGACCGGCTGGGTCGCTCAGCTCAAGGACCGGACCCGCGCCTTGGGCGTGGCCGATCGCATCTCATGGCCCGGCATGTTGCAGGGCGACGCCAAATGGGGCGCGTTCCACAGCAGCGAGGCCTTCGTGCTGCCCTCCCATCAAGAGAACTTCGGCATCTCGGTCGCCGAGGCCCTGGGTTGCGGCCTGTCCGTGCTGATTTCCGACAAGGTCAATATATGGCGCGAGGTTCAAGCGGCCGGCGCAGGTCTTGTCGCCGAAGATTCGCTGGCGGGCACACTCAAGAACCTGCGCGCATGGCTGGCCATGTCTCCGGAAGACCGGGCAGCCATGGGCCGACGAACCCACGATCTGTTCGCGGATCGGTTCAGTGTTGACCGGATGGCGACGGCATTGATCGATGTCGTGCGTGCGGTGCAGGCCTCTCCGCGCTCGTGACGAGAGAACCCGGTATCTGGTGCGGTTCAGACGGCCGGATCGACGTCTGAAGTTGCCGATGACCCGCCCTGGCATGTCGCGATCTTTCGTCATCTGGAACGCGTGATCCAGATTGCCGAAACGCCGTAGCCGGCAGTGACGGTGCCGCCTCGCAACACCTGCGACGCCCGACTTCGCCGCCGCGATCCGCGCCCCGGCCCGATCTGGATTTGCCGCCCGCGCTGAGCCAGGCTTCCGATCGCCGTGTGTTGCACCGATCGATCCAATTCCCGGGATTGCCGCGCCACGCCGCCCCCTGTTACTTGTCGTATCGTTATTACGATAACGTCACACAAGAAATGATATCAGACATAACAATACGCAGGAGGATGCTCGCCGAGGTCGATCCTATCCAGGATCATCTCGGACTCGGCTTCACCCCCAAGACACGCTCCGGCCTGCAGGCGCCACGACCGAACCCGTAACCGGCTCGGCGGGCTGGGATTTGTCGCGGCCGCTCGAAGCCTTTCGCTTCGACCGAAAATGAGGACGGTCATGCGGGTGTTGGTGATAGGGATAAATTATGCTCCCGATCTGATCGGCGTGGCGAAATACAACACCGAATTCTGCGAGAGTCTCGCCAGTTGGGGTCACGAGGTTCGCGTCGTCACCGCCCCGCCCTATTACCCCGACTGGAGCATCCCACCGGGGTATCGTTCGAGATGGTATCGCCATCAACGTCTGAACGATGTGGACGTCGTTCGGGCGCCGATCTACGTGCCAAGCCGGCCCTCGGGTCTCAAGCGACTGCTTCACCACACCTCCTTCATGCTTTCGGCAGCCGTCCCCGTTCTGTCGAGCGCGCTCTGGTGGCGTCCCGATATCGTCTTCGTGGTGGCACCATCCCTGCTATCCGCACCCATGGCGGCATTGGCCGCCAGGATGACCGGCGCATCCTCCTGGGTTCATGTTCAGGACCTCGAAGTCGACGCAGCCTTCGAGGTCGGGCTGCTCCGCAGCGGTGTCACGCGCAAGCTGATGCGTACGGTCGAACGATGGATACTGCGTTCATTCGACCGTGTTTCGACCATCTCGATCCAGATGGTACGCCGCCTCGAGCACAAGGGCATCGCGCCTCCCAGATTACGTGAGTTCCGGAACTGGATCGATACCAGCATCGTCGTGCCGGGAAGCAATCAAACGGAGCTCCGCTCGGAACTGCAGCTGGCGCCGACCGATATCGTGGCGCTCTACTCGGGCGCCATGTCGAACAAGCAGGGGCTTGAGCTGATCATCGAAGCCGCCGCAGCATTGAAGGACAGCCAGCCCTCGGTAAAGTTCGTTCTCTGCGGAAATGGCCCAGTCAAACCGGCATTGGTGCAAATGGCTGCCGGTCTGCACAACGTCCGCTTCCTTGATCTCCAGCCGCTCGATCGGGTCTCGGAGCTGCTCAGCACCGCCGACATTCAGCTCTTGCCGCAGAAGGCCGAGATATCCGACCTGGTTCTGCCGTCCAAGCTGGCCGGCATGCTCGCGTCCGGCCGACCGCTCATCGCGATGACCGAGCCTGGTACGGGCATTGCGTCAGAGGTCGAAGGTGCCGGCCTCGTCATCGCTCCGGGCGACGCTGGCGGCCTTGCCGCGGCTGTCACGATGCTGGCCGAAGACGAAGCACTGCGGAATCGCCTCGGCGCCGTCGCGCGCGCACGCGCCGAGCAGAAATGGGATCGCATCTCGATCATCCGTTCGCTCGAACACGAATTCATGTCCCTTCCGCAGCGGGCCGCCACACCTGCTCCGCGCACTGCGCCGTTGGCGACGCCGGTTCGCTCGATCGAACATGTCACGACGGGCAGCCGCCGCCGCCCAGAGACGTCAGGGTGGCCGCCCTCAAGAGAGCCCTTGCGTCCGCGCGCCAGGGGCGTCGGCTCTGAGCATTAGCAAGACTGGACGGGGATCAGTACTGATGGCTTCCGCGCTGCCCAAGGGAGAAAGCATCTCCGCTCGGATGGAATCCGTTGAGGGCCATTCAACAGGCTTCGACTACCTCAGGATACTTCTCTCTACGGCCGTCCTCTTCATCCATAGCAAGACGTTTACGCTGGGCGCAGATGTCCAGACCTTCAAGTCGCTGGTTGACTCGACGGTCCGCGTCGGCATGTTTTCCGTGGCGCAGCCCCCGATCTACCAGCCAATTCTCTGGGCAGTGGTGCCGGCTTTCTTCGCCCTTAGCGGATTCCTTGTTTCAGGAAGTCTGCATCGTTCAAAGACGACAATCGGCTTTCTGTTGCTGAGAGTGCTGCGTATTATCCCGGCGCTTTGTGTCGAGTCGCTTCTCGCAATGCTGGTGCTCGGTCCGCTCGTGACCAGCTTCACCTTGGCCGCGTATTTCAGTGATCCCCTGTTTCGGGCATATCCTCTCAATATCATCGGCGATATCCAATATTATCTGCCTGGTGTCTTTCTCAACAACCCTGTGCCGCGTGTCGTGAATCTGCAGCTCTGGACCATTCCGGCGGAGATGTACTGCTACGCAATCCTCGCTACCGTGCTCGTCCTGCAGCTCGCACACCTGCGCCGGACCGTTCCGCTCGTCACCGTGGCGACGTTCATCTGCCTGCTGGGAATGCAGGCCTTGGGAATTCATGCGCCGGCGGACTGGTCTGCAGGCGACGGGAGAGTGCAGATCGAGACTCTCGTCCTTGCGTTCTTGATCGGCGTGTCCTTGTTCGAGCTCAAGGACAAGGTTCCGCTGCGAGCTGACCTTTTCGCTCTGTCGGTCGTGCTTTCCTACGCCCTGCTCTGGGGAGGAGCGTTGCAATATCTGGCGATGATCCCGATCGCCTACGCCACCGTCTTCGTCGGGCTTTCCAACTTCCGAGAGACGTTCGTCAATCGGACGGGCGACTACTCCTACGGAGTGTACCTGTATGGGCTGCCGGTGCAGCAGCTCCTCGTCTACCTCTTTCCGGAGAACAAGAACTGGCTGCTCAGCTTTGCCATGGCTTATGTCCTCAGCTTGGCGTTCGCGGCGTTGTCCTGGCATCTCGTCGAATCGAAGGTCCTGGCGAAGAAGAGGATCATCGTCGAGGCTGCCGAAAATTTCCTGAGGCCCTTGTCATTCCGGTTGCCATGGGGGCCTGCAGCCAAGCCAGTCTCCGCTCCCCCCATCGCGATGGTGCCGAAACCGGCCGACTTGAGCTGATAATCACAGGACGACAAGATCGGGGCTCGGCCGTCCCGGCTCGTCCCTCAGCGGCGCAGATAACGATATCCGACAGAGAGCCCAACCAGATTCAAGACGACCTCTCCCGCCACGAAAGCATAGACACCAAGCATCGAAACCAGCATGTAACTGGCCAGCATTCCCGCCGCCGAGCCGATCGCCAGAGCTCCGGCGGCGAGGCCATACGCGCCCGTCGCAGCCAGGGCCTGCATCATCATCAGCAACAGCGACATCGTGAATATCGTCGGCGCGAAGCCAGCGATGACAATCGCAGCCTGGTGCAAGCCGAAGTCCGGCACCTGCGCAGCGATGCCGGCGACGACGGTTACCCCGACTGCAAACATCGCCGCGCAATAGAGCGCCATTCTCTGCGTCCCGAGCATATTGCCGAGGCTCTGCTTTCCGGCTGCCGACAGTTTCTCGACGAGGCTTGGGAATTCCACCCTCAGCACGAACCCTACGATCTGGGTCGATGCCGTCACGATCTGCTTGGCGTACACGAAAAGGGCGGTCGTCTCGGCGCCGAGATAGACCGTGCTCAATACCAACTGAACGCGCATGTTGACCTGCCCCGGCAAGATCTGGAACGACAGGGCACAGCCGTCCGTCAGTGCCCTTGTCAGGCCCGCACGTGTCACCCTGTGAAACCGGGGGTACCAGCCCTTGCGCGCCAGCGTCGTCCATTGCGCGATCAACGTCACGAGATAGCCTATGGAAAAGGCGCCGCCCAGGATCGCGCCCGCTGCGGCAGCCGACTTGTGGGCCGCCAAGGCGAGGCCGGCGGCGGTGACCAGGTAAGCCACCGATCCCGTGATTCCGCTGATGCCACTCAGTCTCAGGCCGTCGAGCAGACCAACCCCGTTGACGGCCCACAGCAGCAATCCGGGGAGCGCAAGGGCGACGTACCATCGCGAAAACTCGTCAGTCGAGAATCGCCAGACATACAGGGCTGCAGCGGCACCGACGATCAAGGCCACCGTGATCCTTATCGCGCTCGTCTCGCAGAATATCCGCCATACCTCGCCGCTTGCCTCTCGACCGCTCGGCAAGCGGGCGACTGCCCGGGCGAGTGTCGTACTCGCACCGGCATCAACGAGGACGATGCCCAGAATGGCAAAGGAATAATGCGTGCCGAATGCTGCGAGAAGTTCGTACTCGCCTGCGGCTACGAGTACGGTCTGGACAATGAATATCGCCCCTTGACCGAGGCCGAACCCGGCGACTAGCAGCCCGATGTTGGCAATCTGCCTCCATTGGCCATGGACGGCTCTCACCCACCCGCCGGCGCGCATTTGTGCAAGCCGGTATCGAGACGCCGCAGGGCTCCGCGTTCCATCCGAGGCGTTGGAGCTCGCGACACTTGTTTCAACCATGATGTCTTCCGGGGCGGGCGTCGTTACCTGAACCTACGGCTGGCAGCGCCGATGTAGACCAATGTTACACGAATTGATACCTCGCATAACCGGTCCGACGACAGCTCGCGGATCATCGCATAGCTCGCCGCTACAGCCGCCGATGTCACAGTCTTGTGCAATTCGGAACGTAAGGAATGGGGTCGGGTCAAGCAGAGCGGGAGTTCGTCCCGGCCATCGGGCCTTTGAGGCAGTGTGCGGTTCGAGCGATGCGTGACGAGCGACGGATATTGGATCGGGCGCTGTCCTTGCATGACAAGGGGGACATCGCGGCCGCCGCCAAACTGTATCGACGCATCATCGATGCCAATCCCAATAATCTTCACGCCGTGCACTTCCTCGGCGTGGCCGAGGCAGCGGCGGGAAATATTGATCGCGCAAAACTGCTGATGACACGGTCGTTACAGTCGAAGCCGGTCAACGTGGAGTTCATTGAGAATTACGCGGCCGTGCTCCACCGGGCCGGCGAGCATGACGAGTTGGTCCGGCTGTGCCAGCACGGACTACAATTCGCGCCGACCAGCCTGGGACTTCTACATGGAAGCTCGGCCGGGCTGTTGGCTCTGAGCCGCCATTCGGAAGCCGTCGAACATCTGACACGCCTGTTGATACATCACCCCCGGCATTTTCCGGCCCACTTCATGCTGGGTTCGGCGCTGGCGAAGTCGCGCCAATATGAACCGGCACTCGCTTCGTATGACCAGGCATTGCAGTTGAACCCACAGCTCGCGGAGGCGCATCTCGATAAGGGAACGATCCACTTCGCGACCTGCCGTTACAACGACGCGCTCTCGGCCTATGACAACGCCCTCACGCTGCGGCCCGATCTTGCGGCAGCGGCACTCGGCCGCTGCTACGCCCTGATCCAGCTGGGCCGGCGCGACGAAGCTCTGGCTGCCGCGGACCACACATTGAAGCTGCAACCCGACCTCCCCGAAGCATGGGCTGGCCGCGGCAACGCGCTCCTCGATCTCGGTCGCCTCGAGGACGCTGCGGCAGCGTACGACCGTGCGCTCACCATCGGGCCGTACCTCGCGTCGGCCTGGTCCGGACACGGCAATATTCTCCTTCGATCAGGCCGTCAGCGCGATGCGGAGGTCGCGTTCGATCGCGCCATCGCTGCGGATGCCGCTTTCGCCGAGGCCTGGCTCGGGCGCGGGACTGTGTTGCTGTCCCTTGGCCGTCACCACGATGCGGCGGCGGCTCTCGACCGCGCCACAGCCCTGAATCCCGGCCTGGTGAGCGCCTGGCTGGCGAAGGGTCAGGTCGCCTACCTCGAGAAACGTTACGACGACGCCTTAGTCGCCTGGAACAGGGCTCTCGACCTCAATCCGGATCAGTCCGCCGTGGCCGCCGCCTGTTTGCGCGTCAAGTTGCATCAATGCGATTGGACGGATTTCGAGAGTGGTTGTGCCTCGGTCAGGTCATCGGTCCGAAGCGGGAAGCTCGTCTCACCGTTCATGTTCGTCGCGATTCCGTCCACATCGGCCGAGCAGCTTCAATGCGCGCGCACGTGGGCCGAGAACAACTTTCGTCTCCAGAATTCGCCGGTCTGGCGCGGCGAGCGCTACACTCACGACCGCATCCGCATCGGCTATCTCTCGGCGGATTTTCATCAGCACGCGACCTCGCAACTGATGGCGGGCGTCTTCGAACATCACGACAGGACGCGCTTTGAAATCACCGCCATCTCGATCGGCCCAAACGACGGCTCGGACATGCGCCGGCGGATCGAAGCCGCGTTCGAGCGCTTTGTCGACGCCAAACCGCAAAGTGACACTCAAATCGCCGAGCTTGTCAGGGCTCTGGAAGTCGACATCCTCGTCGATTTGAAAGGATATACCCAGGACGCGCGCACCGGCATCTTGGCCATGCGTCCCGCCCCGATCCAGGTCAACTATCTCGGCTTTCCCGGCACCATCGGTGCAGGCTTCATCGACTACATCGTCGCAGACCGAAACGTGATTCCCGAGCACGATTACGATTGCTACGCGGAGAAAATCGCCTGGCTTCCCGAAAGCTATCAGGCAAACGATCGCGACCGTGCAATTGCGGATCTGATGCCTGTCCGCGCCGAGCACGGCCTTCCGGATGACGCTTTCGTCTTCTGCTGCTTCAACGACAACTACAAGATCACGCCCGACGTTTTCTCATCCTGGATGCGGATTCTCGCCGCGGTGGAGAACAGCGTGTTGTGGCTGTTCGAGGACAATCCAACGGCTGCGGACAATTTGCGTCGAGAGGCGCAGGCAAGGGGCGTGGCGCCGCGTCGTCTGGTTTTCGCCCAACGGCTCCCCACCTCCGCGCACCTAGCGCGGCATCGTTGCGCGGACCTTTTCCTCGATACAGTTCCGTACGGCGCTCATACGACCGCCAGCGATGCGCTCTGGACCGGACTTCCGGTCGTGACCTGCCTCGGCGAAACATTCGCGGCGCGTGTCGGGGCGAGCTTGCTCAATGCGATCCGCCTGCCCGAACTGATCACGACGACGCCGGCGGCCTACGAACAATTGGCGATCGAACTGGCGAACGATCCCGCCAGGCGCGCGGCGCTGAGAGCGAAGCTGGCCCGCGATCGACTGACGACACCTTTGTACGACACGAAGCAATACACGCGTGATCTGGAGACGGCATACGCGGCCATGATGGAGCGGCACATGGCGGGATTGCCGCCGGACCACGTCCGGGTGCCGGGAACCACCGTCTGACAAGCGCACCCGCAAGAGGGACGATTTCCTTGAACCTGCCAGCATCTTTCGTCGATCGATCGACGACCAACCCGGGCAAGCACCGATTGACCGCTGGTGCTGCCGCAATTTTCCGCGCACGCAGCGTTTCGACGATTGCAGTTATCGGGTCTTTCTGGGCGTGGTGCGGCCTCCTTTCCTTCCCCATGATTGACCTGAACCCGGACTTCGCGGACGTTCCAACTTCGTTTGCCCTGGGCGGCACGGTTCTGATCGGACAGATTACCGGAATCGCGCTGTTCATCACGACGGTGTCCTTGATGCACGCTTCGCGGGCGTTCGCCAGCCTGGGGCGATTGAGCCTCGCCCAGGTCGCGATCATTGGCATCATCTACCTGTCTGTTGTCCTACAATTGCACGATGACGAGGCGGCGACGTTCGTTGGCGTTTTTTACACCATTCTGCTCATGCTGACTGCTTTGATGCTGTCTGTCGTATGGACGCTGCCACCGGACGACATCGAAACCTGCATGAAGGTGGCATCCATCATATTTTGTCTGTTCGGCATCTCCGCGCTGGCCGTCCTGGGATTACCGCAAGGCCGCAATGTCGGGGGTATTCAACCAAATCTTTTTTCCGCACCGTTACTCGCAGGCTTCATTCTGTCGCAGTTTCACGCGGGGAAAACGGGTATCGTCGTCAGGATCCTGTGCTTCTCGATGGCCGCTCTCGTCAGCTCGCGGTACGCCTTGATCGGCTGCATTTCCGCGCTTGTCGTGCATGACTTGACCTTCAATTCCCTGCGCCCGTGGAAGGTTGCCGCGGCGATCGTTGCGTTGCTTTTGTGCATATTCCTCTGGCCGCAGATTGCCACCTTTCTCGCGCTTGACGATTCAAGTCGAGATCTGTCTTCAGGATTCACAGGAAGGGATGAATACTGGTTCGCGGCCCTGGCGACGATCGTGGATCATCCGCTCGGCATCGGATTCAAGCGCGCATCAGCCTTTGAGGCCGGGCACAATGGCTACCTGAAGACGCTGGTGGAATTCGGAATCGTCGGGGGCGGATTGATAATCCTCTTTGTCGGTTGCGTCATTGCCGCTGCACGCGCCGAAGCAGTGCGATCAACGGGGAAGGATCGGCAGCAACGCCGCTTTGCCTGTGCCCGCTTGGGCGGATTGGTCGCCCTGGCGTTTGGGGCCTTCTTCCAACCCCAGTTGTTCAGTCTCGGCGACGCGTTCGGGGTCTCGCTCCTGTTGCTGCTGTTCAAACCTGAAATGAAGCCGGTATCCGGTCGCGCAGCAATTGCGTGAGCGCCCCCCGCGCAACGATCGCGAGCTGATTTCGCCTCCACCCGAGGTCGCTTCGTTCACTTCGCGTTCTGTCGCTGCGCCGAGATGCCGAGGACCAGGCGCAACTTGCTGTTGTCGGCGCTGCCCGCGATGGTCTGGACGACCAGACCATCGATGAACAGAAAGGGCATGCCGGCCTCCAAGTCATAGAGGAGCGGCTGAAGAGATGCTGAAGCGAGCTCGATGTTGAACGTCGCCGAGACGAAGCCGGATTTGGCGAGCGGTCCCTGGACATCGACCTGCGACGACAGCGTGTTGCCGTTCACCCGCTTGGTCGCCGCGAGCACCCGCTGGAGCAGCACGGCGCTTGCGACCGAAGCCGTCTGTCCTTCGAGGAACGCCGAGCCAGTGGGAACGCTTATATCGGCCCGGACGGCGGGCGGCGGCGTAGCACGCCGGGCCTCGAGCGTCTGAAGGATCTCCGCGGCTGACGCCGCAGCATCGCGGCTACCCAGGATCTCGATCACGGTCTGCACTGTCGTGAACGCGAACAACACCACCAGCGCCACATAGGCCGCGACCGCGGCGACCGGTAAGCGCGTGAGATATCCTTCGAACTTCTGCATGCTGATCATGTGCCCGGCCCGAATTGCGGCTTGATCCTGGTCTCGATGTGGAAGCGCTCGCCCGCCTCGTTGGCGGCGCGCGTCGTCGGTGCGAAGAAGGCTGCGCTGGCGAAATGCGGCGACTGCTCCAGGATCTGGATCAGCGACGGGGCGTCGCTGGTCAGACCCGTGATCTGGAGCTTGTCGCCCTCGATCCTCAGCTCGGTCGCATAGGTGTGGTCGGGCAAGAGGCCGGACAGCTCTTCCAGCACCATCACGGCCGACGGCATCGTCTGCTTGCGGCGCGCCAGGATTTCGAGGGGCGAGCTGCCCTGGCCGCCCTGCCCGCCGCGAGCGAGCGCGCGGCGTTCGGCGATCCGGCGCTGGGTCTGCTGCAGCTGGGCATCGTAGGAATCGGTGGCGACCCCGCCGAGCCCGACCGACAGCATCGCCAGTACGCCGGTCGTCGCGAGGACTGCGATCAGCGCAAAGCGGAGCCGGCTCGAGCCGCTTTGCCCGCCGACGCGCTGATGATAGACGGCGACCCGCTCCATCCCGGGCGCCGAGGTCGATATCTCGACGGCGGCCGCGCCAGCATCGAGGAGAGCTTGCGACAACGACGTCACCGCCGCGCGCGCCGTCGCCACCACCGTCAACTCGACATGGTCGTCGGCGATCGCCTGCGGCGGCGTCCAGTGAAACACCGCTTCCGCCGAGCTCCAGGGTGTCAGCCGATCGATCTGGGCACGGATGATTCCGTCGAGAAACTCGACTGCACGTCCCGGCAACTCCAGCGGACGAAATACGAAGCGCGATGGTTGAAGCGCGAGGTCGACCATCGCACCCTTCATCGCCGCGGACCATTCGCCCGACAGCGGTTCGCTGATCACGCCATCGACGACGTTGATGCGACCGGGCGGCAGATCGGCATCCTTGCTCGTCGTCGAGGCAAGGCGCAGCGTCAGAGCGCCCTCCTCGTCCTCGGTAATCGCGATCTGCCGCGCACCGCGCGTTCGTTCGAGCCGCGCGCTCACCGTGCGCGCAATGCTGTCGATCCACAGCGACAGCGCGGCTGCGATTTGACTGGGAATACTCATCGGCTCTCCCGCGGCCTTGGCCGCCCTCCTCGATCCGGATCAACCTCGTCGGTCCATGCCAGTACGCGGAAGGCCTCCTTCTCGCCCGGTCCCGGAATCCGGATCACCGCCTCGGGCGTTCGTTGCCGGCCGTCCCGTAGCGTGATCCGTATGCGCACCCGATAGGCGTCGCTCGTCGATATCGTGGCGCCGGGCTGCCGCCCGCCGAGCGCGCCGATGACGAACTCTGGATTGTCGGGCGGCAGGTCCGCGCGCTGATTGAGGAAGGCGTCGAGCCTGGCCGCCGTCATGTCCGGCAATGCCGCGATCACTTCCGGCGCGGCATCGAGCACGTTGACCTCCGCCATACCGCTGTAGACGGTCACGAAAGGCATCGCATGCTCGACCAGCGCGACCGGCAGGCCGAGCACCAGCCACAGCTCATCGGCGCTGGCGAATGGCGCTTGCCTTGGCACGTAAGCGAGGTCCGCCGCAGCATAGGCCGCCGGCTCCGTATCCCGCCCGTCCGGTCTCGGCGTGCGCCGCCAGGCGACGACACGCGCGGCATATTCGTCGGCTGCTTCCGCCGGCGCGCCGAGCGCTCTGAACAGTCCCGCGATCATCGCACGCGGCGCCATGTTGAGATTGATCCGTGCCGATTCCGACATGTACTCGACGCGCACGGAGGCATCGGCCAGGCGGAAGCCGAAGCCGCCATGGGTCGGACGCCGCATCGTCGCAGGCGCCGACAATTGGTAGGCGGCGAGCTCGACACCCGCCGAACCCAGCATCTCCCATTGCGTCGCCGCGTCCAGCGCCGAGAGCGCATTGGCCGATTGTGCGATGTAGACCGAAGCGACGGTCGCAAGCGCGGCCAATCCCGCGAGCAGCCACAGGGTGGCGACGACGATGAACCCGTCCTGCGCTGCAAGCTTGCGTCTCAGTCGAGCGGCCGGACTGGTCATTGCGTCGGCCCGTTACCGGATTGCGTCTGCGTCGCCTCCTGCTCGGTCGACGGATCCGGCCGCGGCGCGCCTGTCTCGACATGGATCCGCGCGGCGCTCGAAATCACGGTTCCGCGCTCGACATCCCTGATGTCGAAGCGGACCGACATCGGCAGTTCGCCGGAGTTGAGCCAGCGGCTGCCCCATTTGCCGTCAAGGCCGGCATAGGCGAAGCTGATGCGATATGGCAGCCGCAGCAGCACGACGGGATCGACGAACGGAATCTGGTCTGCCCTGGGATCTCCCGCCTTCAGCAGCACGAACGGCGCGCGCATGCGCACCAGTGCCGGACCGTTTCTGTCGTTGATCTCGGAGATCCGTACGATCTCCAGACCCGGCCGACCATTCGGGCCGAGCACGGAGCGAACGAACATCACGGCCTGCTCCCCGCCGCGAAACAACGGCAGATTGTCCGACCGCGTCACGTAGTCGGCCGCCGCCAGATCGGCCGTGAGCCGGTCGAGAGCGACCGCGACCTGCTCGTTACGCTGGGCACGGATGATGCCGCGGTTCCAGCTCGGCAGCCATTGCCCGGTGACCGAGGCCAGCGCGCCCATGATCAGGCCCATCAGTGCCAGCGCAACCAGGGCTTCAAACAGCGTGAAGCCGTCTTCGGCGCGCCATTGCCGGGCGTCGGTCATCAGCTCCCGCCTCTGCTCTGCAAGCGGATCGTTTCGAACGACACCATCGCCCCGCCCGGCGCCTGCACGCGCAATTCGACGCGCTGCGGGACGAACCGCGACTCCGGCACGACAGGCACATCGTCGAGGAATGGCGTCATGCGCATCTGCCAGCGGTGGCCGGCGGCCCGCCCGCGCAGATCATCAAGCATCGGCGCTCCGGCACGCGGCAAGGTGGACACCACCACGCGCGCCGCATTGACGAGGGCGGCATGCTGCTCGAGTTTCCAGGCGCCGCGCGAATTGGTCGCGACCAGCGTTCCGATCGCGGCGAGCACGATCGTCACCAGCGCGAGCGCCACGACGGCCTCGATCATGGTGAAGCCGGCTTCGCGCCGGCGGCTAGAGGACTTCTTGCGCGACAATGTCCACGCCTCCCGTCAGCCAGTTCACGCGCACCTCGACGGCGTTGCCGAGACGTGTCAGGCGGATCGTGCCGCCGCATGACATGCCGCTGGCAAAAAAGCTGATGGTCGAGAACGCCGGCCGGCCGTTGCATCGTTGCGGCAGCAGCGCGTCGAACACTACGTCCTGCGGCACCTGGATGATCCAGGGGCCCGACCCCGACCTCACGGTACGTGCCCGCGCGTCCACAACGGCGCTGACGGCGCCGTAGCGCGACAGCGCGGCGTTGCGGTCGGCCTTGAGCAGGGCCGCAACCTCGATCGCATAAGCCTCGAGCCGCGGCCGCGAGGTCTGTGACGGAAAGCGCGGCAGCAGCACCGCCGCGAGCATCGCGACGATGGCCAACACGCAGACCATTTCGAGCAGCGTGAAGCCGGCCTCGCCCGTATCAGTTCGCTCCGGAGACAAGATCAGTCGACGTTCCCGTCCCGCCTTCCTGTCCGTCGGAGCCGAGCGAGCGAATTTCGTAGGGCGCGCGTTCCGCCGGCTGCTTGTAGACATAAGGATTGCCCCATGGGTCGTTGGGAACGTTGCCGCCCTTCAAATACGGGCCATTCCAGGACGCCACGCCGCTCACGGCATGCGCGAGGGCGCCCAGTCCTTCCGAGCCGGTCGGGAAGCGGCCGGCGTCGAGGTAGAACAGGTCGAGCGCGCTGCTGAAACTCTGGATCTGTATCTTGGCCGCCTTGACGCGGGATTCGCTGAGATAGTTCAGCACCCGCGGGCCGACCAGCGCCATGATCATGCCGATGATGGTGATGACGACCAGCATCTCGACCAGCGTAAAGCCTTCCTCGCCGCGACGCCGGCGCCGCCGCCTCGGCGGAGGGAACAGCCCCTTCTTGGAAACGCGGATCATGCGAACCCTCCCCTTCTCAACCGACAACTTGCGTCACTGACAACAGCGCCGTCATGACCGACACGATCAGGCCGCCGACCACGACGCTGATGAGGATGATCGCGGCAGGCCCGATGATGGCGACGACGCGATCGAGCTGCCGCTGCAGCTTTTCCTCGTAGAACTCCGCGACCCGGCCCGACAGCGTCGGCAACTGCCCGGTCTCCTCACCGAGCCGCAGCATCCGCACCGCGACGGGCGGCAGCACGGCCGAAGCGGCCAGCGCCTCGGCGAGCCTGCCGCCATGGCGCACGCGGTCGGCCATCGCCGCCCAGGCCTGCACGTTACCGGTCGCAGTCATGATGTCGATCAGGATGCGAAGCGTCGCCGTCAGCGTCACGCCGCTGCCGAGCAAGATGCCGAGATTGCGCGAGAACAGCGCGGCGCGATGGAATTCGACCACCGTCGAGATCACCGGCAGCCGCGCGATCTGCGTCACGATGCTGGCGCGGACCGATGGCCTGCGCCACGCCAGCCAGCCGCCGATGACGGCGATGGCAACCACGGCGCCGACCTCGAACCCGTGACCGCGCAGGATGTCCGACAGCGTCAGGAACACCTCGATGACGGGATCGGTCTTGGCGTTGAAGTCGCGCAACACCGCCGAAAACTGCGGAAGCACGAATGTGACGAAGAAGATCAATACACCACCGGCCGCGAGCAGCACGAAGGCGGGATATTGCAGGGCGCCGGTTACCTTGCGGCGCAGAGCTTCCGCACGCGTACGCTCGGTCCCGATCGTCTCCAGAATGTGGTCCAGCGTGCCCGACATCTCGCCGACTCTGACCAGGGCGACATACATCGGCGGAAACAGCGTCGGCTCGCGCGCAAGCGCTTCGGCAAAGCTCTCGCCGGACATGATCGCGGTCTTGATGGTATTGACAACCGGACGCAGCCGGCTGACGTCCATGTCGCCTGCGAGCAGTTCGAGCGCATCATTCAGCCGGGCACCGGCCTTCAGGAGCAGAGCAAGGTCGCGCGTGAAGATCGTGACATCCGCGGGCCCCGGCTTCGACAACGTCAACGACGCCAGCGAGAGCGACCAGCCCTTGGCTTCTTCCTCGGGCCCGGCATCGATCGCGACCAGGCCGAGATATTCGATGCGCTGGGACACTTCGGCGAGGTTGGCCGCCGTGATCGAGCCGGAGACCACCTCTCCCTTCTGCGTCAGCGCGCGATAGCGAAAGTTCGGCATCTCGTCACCGCACGGTGGTTACGCGCAGGATCTCCGCCGCCGAGGTCATGCCCGACAGGCATTTGGCGAGGCCATCCTCGATCATGGTCGTCATGCCGTTGCGGATGGCGACCTTGTCGATGGATTCCCAGTCGGACTGCTCCTCGACCAGCGCGCGGACTTCCTCGTTCATCTCGAGCACCTCGAACACACCGATACGGCCGCGATAGCCGACATTGCCGCATCGCTCGCAGCCGACGGGTTCGAAGATGACATTGCCGACGGACAGACCGACCGCCGTGTAGCGCGGATCGGCCTCGACGTCGGCATGGGTCAGCGGCCGGCTGCTCTTGCAGCGGTCACAGAGCTGGCGGACCAGGCGCTGCGCGATCACCGCGCGCAAGGTCGAGCGCAGCAGGAACGCCTCGACGCCGAGATCAAGCAGGCGCGGCACGGCGGCCGCCGCCGTCTCGGTGTGCAGCGTGGTCAGCACGAGATGGCCGGTGAGCGCTGCGTGGATCGCGACATGAGCGGTCTCGGAGTCGCGGACTTCGCCGACCATGATGACGTCGGGGTCCTGGCGCACGAAGGAGCGCAGCGCGGTGGCGAAGGTCAGGCCGATCGAGGGCTTGGCCTGCGACTGGGAGATGCCAGGGATCTCGTATTCGACGGGATCCTCGATGGTCAGGATTTTTCGGGTCGGCTCGTTGAGCAGCGACAGCACCGTCGCGAGCGTCGTGGTCTTGCCGCTGCCGGTCGGGCCGGTGACGATGATCATGCCGTGCGGCAGTGCGAGCATGCGCCGCAATTTACCCTGGTCGCCGGCCAGGAAGCCGAGCTTGTCGATCGACAGCAGAGCGCGGTCCCGCGGCAGCAGGCGGATGACGGCGGACTCGCCATGCTGCGTCGGCATGATCGCGACGCGCACGTCGATCTCCGAGCGCGCCGCCCGCACCCGCGCGCCGCCGTCCTGCGGCAACCGGCGCTCGGCGATGTTCAGTCCCGCCAGGATCTTGATGCGCGAGATCACCGCCGCCGGGGGCACGCCGTTCGGTGTCGCGACATTGCGCAAAAGCCCGTCGACGCGCATCCGTATCACCAGCGAGGTGCGGCCGGGCTCGATATGGATATCGCTGGCGCGCAGCTCGACGGCGGTCTCGAACATGTCGTTGACGGCGCGAACGACCGGCGCGCCGCTGGCAAGATCGCGCAGATTGTCGATGTCGTCATCCTGCGCTGTGGCATTGACGGCGGTCTCGGCGCTCGCGCTCTCCTCCTCGCCGAGACGCTGGTCGAGCACGGTGGCGATATCCTCGAACGAGGCAACCTTGATGGTCGGCCCCGTGCCAAGCACGATTGCGGCCGCCTGTATGGAGGCCCGGTCCGTGGGGTCGGCCAGCACAAGCACTGGCGATCCGCCAGCGGGCTGACACGGGAACACCGCCATTTCGCGCAGGAACCGGCGCGAGAACTGCTGCGCGCGGGATTCCGTCGCCATCATCTCCTGAAGCGTGACGCGCGGAAGCTCGAAGAACAGCGACACCTCGTCGGCGAATTCGCTCGCCGACAATTCACTCATTTCCCACAGCTTACGCAGACCACCTTCGGCGGGGCGGGACCCATTCAGCCTGCCGAGCTTGTCCGCGTCCGGCTTCAGGCCAACCTTCTGGCTGAAACGAGCGACGAACTCGTGCGCATTCGGGGAGGCCATGAACGTCTACCGTAGTCACTCTGACGGCCGCAGAGCGGCGAGCGAGCCGTTTACCTTAGTTTTCCGATTGGAAATGTGACGGCATGATCGATCGCAATATCGTCCCCGGCCAGTCACAACATGATCGAACAGAACGTCCTTGATGTCCCTGCGCAATTTTCCGTCGCATCACATTCTCACAACAAGCTCGCGCGCGACGGGCGCAAGGCTAACAGAATTCGTAACACACGACTGTCATACGAGAGGGTTAAGCAAGCCGCATTCGGCCCGCCCCGCCTTGACGGGAACAACAGCGGGCGGCGCGTGAGTGAGGCAGTCCAGTGAGCCGAGCAACATTCCGGATCGGCTTGGTTGTCCAATGCGCTGCCATCTGCGTCTTGCTCGGATCGTGCAACACGGTGAGCGGCATCGCCGATGCCGACACCAAGGATCCGGATGTCTTCGACAAGGTCCGCTCGGTGGACCTGTTGCCGCGCTATCCGAACCAGTTGCCGCAGCGCGAGCTCTCGACCGGCCCCCGCGCCAAGACCGCGATCTACGCTGCGGTTGCCAGCGACGATGCGCCAACCGCCACCTCGTCGCAGCAAGCAGCGGTCAGCACCGACCGGTTCGAGCTCAATTTCGACAATTCGCCGGTCGCATCCGTCGCCAAGATCGTGCTCGGCGACATCCTCGGCGTCGGCTACGTCATCGATCCGCGCGTCCAGGGCAATGTCAGCCTCTCCTCGGGCCGCCCGATCCCCAAATCCGACGTCGTCTTCGCGCTCGAAAACGCGCTGCGGATCGGCGGCGTCGCGCTGGTGCGCGACGATACCGGCTACCGGCTGATGCCGCAGGGCGACGCGGTCGGCGTCGGCGGTGCGGACGCCTCCGATCGCATGACACCGGGCTACGGCATAACGATCGTGCCGCTGCAATATGTCTCGGCGCAGACCGTCATCAAGCTGGTCGACAGTTTTGCCACCAAGCAGGGCATGATCCGCGCCGACACCAGCCGCAACCTGATCCTGATCCAGGGCTCCGGCAGCGAGCGCCGCAACGCGGTCGATCTCGTGCTGAGCTTCGATGCGGACTTCTTGAAGGGACAGTCGGTCGGTATCTTCCCGGTGCAGAACAGCAATCCGGGACCGATCATCGCCGAGCTCGAGAAAATCGTCGATTCCGGCGAAGGCGGCATGACGCAGAACGTGATCAAATTCCAGTCGATCGCCCGGATGAACGCGGTGCTCGCGGTGACGCGGAAGCCGGAGCTGTTGAACCGTGTCGAAACCTGGATCCGCCGCCTCGACACCACCAATACAGGCCGCTCGGCGGTCCACGTCTACCGCGTGAAGTTCGGCGACGCCCGGCAGATCGCGCGGGTGCTCAACGACGTCTTCGGTTCGAGCAGCTCTTCCGGCTCGTCCGCCTCTCAGCTCGACAGCCCGGGTGGACAGGTCGCACCAGGATCCGGCCTCGCCTCGAGCTCGAGCGGCGGCTCTGCGCTCAGCCGCCTGTCGGCCTCGCCCAATCAGTCAAGCAGCGGCTTTGGCTCGAATTCAGGCGGACGCGCCGCAAGCGCGGGTGCTTCCGACGCGTCTACCGGCAATCAGGCCGCCTACGGTTCATCATCCGCTTCGCAGGGCGGCGGCAGCCTGTTCGACAACTCCTCCACAGGACAGAATTCAGGCCGCGGCGGCGCAGGTCCCGGCAACGTTCTCGACGGTGTCCGCATCACTGCCGACAGCGTCAATAACACGCTGTTGATCTATGCGAGCCAGGAACAGTACCGGATCATCGAGCAGACCATCAAGGAGATCGACCAACCGCAGCTCCAGGTCGCCATCGACGCCACCATCGCCGAGGTGACGCTGACCGACGATCTCCAATACGGCATCCAGTCCTACATCATGAGCCGCGATGTCGGCCTGAAGCCCAACACCGGCTCGGTGGGCTTTAACGGCGCAACGTCGGTCGCCGCGGCGGCAGCCGATGTCGTGCTCCAGCGCGCCATCCCCGGCTTCAACTTCCTGGTCGGCTCGGCGCAGACGCCGCGCGCCGTGCTCAACGCGCTGCATGCGATCACCGACGTCAAGGTGCTGTCGAACCCGTCCGTGGTCGTGATCGACAACCAGGTCGCGACCCTCCAGGTCGGCGACGAGATCCCGATCCAGACCGGAAGCGCAACCGTGCTGACCGGCAACAACACCATCGCCAACACGACCGACTATCGCAGCACCGGCATCATCCTGCGCGTGGTGCCGCGGATCAATGCCAACGGCAATGTCAGGCTCGATGTCGAGCAGGAGATCTCCAATCCGGTCAGCAACTCGTCGTCAGGATCGTCCTCGACGTCGACCAACTCGCTGACGCCGACGGTGTCGACCCGCAAGGTGCGCAGCTCGGTCGCGGTCGCGAGCGGACAGACGGTCCTGCTGGCGGGCCTGATCAGCGACACCCAGACCAAGAGCCGCGCGGGCATTCCGGGCCTCGACCAGATTCCCGGCCTCGGCGAAGCCGTGTTCGGGCAGACGGACAAGCAGGTCAAGCGCACCGAGCTGATCATCTTCATCCGGCCGCAGATCATCCGCGATGGCGCCGATGCTCATTTCGTTGCCGAGGAGCTGCGCACCAAGCTGCGCGGTACGATCAACGCGATCGGGCCGAGGCCCGCGCCGACGACCTACCGCTGAGCCAGTACAAATTGCCCGAGGAGCGGTTCACATGATCAGGTCCAGCAGACTCTTGATTGCCGCCATCGTGCTGGGACTTGCCTCGACAAGCATCGCCCACGCAGATTCCCTCGGCGCCGGAACCGGCGCCTTCAACCGCGGCGACTACAATACCGCTGCCCGTCTGCTGTTGCCGCAGGCCGAGCGCGGCAATGCCCGCGCGCAAGGGATGGTCGGCTTCATGTACGCGACGGGACAAGGCCTGCCGCAGGCCTATGACGCCGCCGGCTACTGGTACAGGCTGGCCGCCGAGCAAGGCGACACCACGTCGCAATATCTGCTCGGCCTCGCCTACGACAAGGGCCAGGGCGTGCCGCAGGACGACGTCGCCGCCTACAAATGGCTGAACCTCGCGGCTGCGCATGCACCGAGGAAAACCCGCGAGAATTTTGCAAAGCTGCGCAATGCGGTCGCCTCGAAGATGAGCCGCGGCCAGATCGCGGCGGGCCAATGGCACGCGTTGCGCTGGCCCGAGGAATCGCCGTTCTGATCGACGGCGAGAGCCGAAAGCTGCGGGGGAATGCCGTCATATCGATGATGTGACGGCGTAACGATTGCCTCAACGAAAATCATACCATCACCGCCGCCGGCCCGGCCGACATCGCGCGGATCGGTACAATTTGAAGCAATAGCTTAGCCGGATCGCGAGCTGTCTCTGCCAACGTCCCCTGCACAGGGAGCGTCGGGGCACGACATGGCGGGAAATCGCAACGCAAAACAGAGACTGACGACGCTGGCGGCCGCCGGCCTTGCCGCAGCCTGCCTGTCGATGGCGCTGCCGGCCCACGCTTTCCTGGCCCGCCCCACCCTGTTTGCTGCGATCGGCGCCGCGACCAAGGCCCCATCCGGATGGCAACAGTTCTGCGCCGAAAATGCCGAGGACTGCCGGCCCGGCGCTGATCAGGCCCGGGACGTCGTGCTCACGCCCGAACTGCTTCAGCAGCTCTACGAGACCAACAAATACGTCAATGATCGCGTCGCCTGGACCAGCGATGACGCGCTTTACGGCAAGGCCGAACGCTGGACGCTGCCGCTTGATCGCGGCGATTGCGAGGACATCGTCCTGCTCAAGCGCAAGATGCTCGCCAAGCTGGGCTGGCCACAGGGATCGCTCCTGATCACAACGGTCGAGGAGCCCGGTCCGGCCAAAGGTCGTCACGCCGTACTCACCGTCCGCTCCGACCGCGGCGAGATGATCCTCGACAACCAGACCCCGGAAATCCTGTTCTGGTACGAGACCAAATACCGCTACCTGTCGCGGCAAAGCGCCACCGACCCGAACGTCTGGGTGGCCTTTGGCTCGGAGCAACCGAAGCCGCCGGCTTTTCCCGTCGAGCGTTAATTCCCCGTAGAGCGACCCTGAAGACCAGCCTCTCGGCCACGGCGCGCCGCGCGGTCGCCGGTCATGCGCGACAGTCCGCATGACCTCGCAAGACGTCCGGCGTTTCGCCGCACCTTCTTGTTCTGAACATCACTATAACATTGCTCGCGCATTATGATACAAAATATATCATTAACGACGGAATGATTCCCATTCCGAGTTGTATCATCATCGCGACCATCCCCATTAGCGCTCATTTGAGGCATCAATGACCACTCAAGTTGTATTTGGCGGCACGACAACGATCTCCGCCCCCACTACCACGACCTACATCGTCGTCTCGGGCACGCTCGACGTCGCCAGCGGCGGCGTCGTGTCCGGCGCGACCGCGGTCGGCCCCGGCACTGTCATCATGATCGAGGCCGGCGGCACCGCCAACAACTCGACCATCGCCGGCGGCGTGCAGTACAATTACGGCACGGCCAACGGCGTCGTCATCTCCAACGGCGGCACCCAGCACGTCTATGGCGGCACCGCCAGTAACGTCGTGATCAGCGCCGGCGGTTACCAGGACGTCATGAACGCCACCGTCACCGGAACGACGCTCGCCGGCTTCCAGCAGGTGCATGTCGGCGGCGTGACCTATGCGACGGTCATCGTCAACGGCGGCAACGAGTTCGTGGCGACCGGCGGCACCACCAATGGCACCATCATCTCGTCGGGCGGCCTGCAATATGTCGGCGAGGACGGCACCGCCAACGGCACCGCGATCAACAACGGCGGCTATCAATTCGTGCTCGGCACCGGCAATGACACCGTCGTGTTCGGCGGCGGCGTCCAGGAAGTCGCCGGCACGACCAACAACACCACCGTCAACAGCGGCGGCATTCAGCACGTCGTGCTGGACGGCACCGCGATCACGACGACGGTCCAGGCCGGCGGCTTCCAGCAGGTCAGCAGCGGCAGCGTGCAGGGTAGCCAGGTCAGCGGCGGCCTCCAAGTTCTGGGCACCGGCAGTTCGACCGACACGGTGGTTCTGTCCGGCGGCAGCGAATATGTCGGCTCCGGCGCTTCGGCGACGGGAACGACCGTCAACGCCGGCGGCCTGCAATATGTGGACGTTGGCGGTTCGGCGGCCTCCACGACGGTCAACGGCGGCTTCGTCTTCGTGGCTGGTACGGCCTCGGGCGCGACCGTCAACAGCGGCGAGCTCGATGTGGTTGGCAGCGCCAGCAACACGCATCTCGCCGGCGGCGCCGAATATGTCTATACCGGCGGCGTCCAGAACGGCGTCGATTTCGCAGGCTCGGCTTCGACGCTCTATCTCGAGGACGCGTCCGGCCTGACCGGCACGATCTCGAATTTCGAGGTCGGCGACGTCATCGACTTCCGCAACCTCGCTGTGAGCTCGTACGAGTTCGATGGCGCGACGCTGACGCTGACCACCAGCAACGGCTCGCTCGCCTATCAATTCGCAGGCGTCGAGGCCGGCACCGCGTTGAACGTCGCCTCCGACGGTCATGGCGGCACGTCCGTGTCGCTGTCACTGCTCTCGCAGTTCTCGGCGAGCCTGGTCCCGGATGCAGGCGAAGGCGCGATCACGCAGCAGGGCTCCGATCCCGAGAGCGCTTCGCTCGTTCACGCCCAGAGCTGACCTGAGACGACATTGCTGTACCGGGACAAGTCCCGGTACAGCTTCCTCGGCTGTCGAGCCCTGCTCCGGCCAAGGCCATCGGCGCAAGCCTCGCCACGCTTCGCTCATCAAATCTCAGACGCACAGGTCGCGTGCCGTCGAGGGCACCCCGCGAGCACGTCCGTGCGACGGCGGCTCCAGTCACGCCTGCCTATGCGGGAGGCATGCCCAGCGCGAGATTGCATACCATTTGGAGCACCCGCACCGGCTGCACGCGCGGAACCCTTTCATATCATTGATATAACGTTATTCCGGACAAAATGCCGCATACCGCGCAAAAATGTATCATAAAATATCATAAATAGATCGTTTAGAGCCCGTGCAGGTTCGGCGCAGGCCTCCGCAACAGGCGGTCGCAGCGCGGAATTCAGCCCTTCAGCGCTCCTTTAGCATCACTTGAGGTATGTTATGACCACCGTCGTAAAAATAGGTACCGAATTTCAGGTCAATAGCCAGACGGCTGGCAGCCAGTGGTATCCCTCCATTACCGGCCTCACCAATGGCGGCTTCGTCGTCACCTGGCAGGACGGCCTCGCCGGCTCCACCAGCGGCAGCAGCACGCTCGGCGACGCCAGCGGCTCCGCCGTCCATGCCCAGCTCTATGCCGCGGACGGCAGCAAGGTCGGCGGCGAATTCCTGGTCAACACCCAGACCAACGGTTCGCAGGCCTCCCCGGTCGTGACCGGCCTCAGCAACGGCGGCTTCGTCGTCTCCTGGCAGGACCAGAACTCCACGAGCGGCGACATCAAGGCCCAGATCTACGGCGCCAACGGCGCCCCGGTCGGCGGCGAATTCCTCATCAACTCCGTCACCGCCAACAACCAGAATACGCCGGCCATCACCGGCCTGCCCAATGGCGGCTTCGTCGTCGCCTGGACCAACCAGGGCAGCGTCGCGCCCGACATCAAGGCCCAGGTCTATGACGCGAACGGCGCCAAGGTCGGCTCCGAATTCCTCGTCAACTCCACCAGCGCCAACTTCGATCAGGAGCGCGCCTCGATCGCAACGCTCAGCAACGGCGACTTCGTCGTCACCTGGAACGATTTCCGCACCGGCAATTGGGAAGTCCGCGGCCAGGTGTTCCACCCGGGTGCGAGCGGCGCGACCAAGGTCGGCTCCGAATTCACCGTCGACACCGCCTATTACAACAGCCGCATGGTTGCCGGCGTGACCGGTCTTGCCAACGGCAATTTCGTCATCAGCTTCGAGGACACCAGCGGCGAAATTCGCGCGCAGGTCTTCACGGCTGGCGGCAGCAAGGTCGGCTCGGAATTCCAGGTCAACACCCAGACCGGCGGCAACCAGGGCTTTTCGAGCATCACCGCACTGACCGGCGGCGGCTTCGTCGTGACCTGGTCGGACGAAGGAACGGCCGACGGCAGCGGCTCCGGCATCAAGGCGCAGGTCTATGATACGGCCGGCAACAAGATCGGCGGCGAGTACATCGTCAACTCGCAGACCAACAGCTATCAGTACTATCCGACCGTCTCGGCGCTCGCCAATGGCGGCTTCGTCATCAGCTGGCAGGACTTCAGCCAGACGCTTGGTGACAACTCCTCCTACGGCATCACCGCGCAGGTCTTCAACCTGTCGAACGCCCCGACCGCGCCGACCATCGTGTCGGTCACCGATGACGTCTCGCCCAACAGCGGCGCGCTCGCCAACGGCGCCAGCACCAACGACACCAACCTGACGGTCCGCATCGCAACCGGCAGCAACTTTGCCGGCGACGTCGTGCAGCTGTTCGACGGCCAGACCGCGATCGGCTCGGCAGTCACGCTCTCGCTCGCCGACATCGCGCGCGGCTACGTCGACATCCAGACCGGCCTGCTCGGCAACGCGGCCCACGCCATCACTGCGAAGGTCACCGATACGACCGGCGCCGTGAGCGATGCCGCCTCCGCGATCAACGTGACCGTCGACACGGTTGCCCCGGCCGTCGGCGTCACCGGCGTGACGCTCGACACCGCCAACCTGCCCACCTTCACGGTGAGCGGCACCACCGAAGCCGACCTTCTGGTCTCGGTCTATGACGGTGCGACCCTGGTCGGCACCACCACGGCTGGCGCCGATGGCTCCTGGAGCCTCGCCGGCGTGACGCTGGTGGAAGGCGCCAACAACCTGACCGCCAAGACCACCGATGCAGCCGGCAACGCCGGCACCTCGACCGTCTTCGCGGCGCCGACGCTGGTCTCGACCGGCGCGGTTTCGGTCACGGGCGCATCGACGACCTCGCAGGGCTATGTCGTGCTCGGCAACGGCACTCTCGATGTCGTCACCGGCGGTAACGTCTCCGGCCAGATCACGATCGGCAATGGCGGCGTCGTCGACGTCCTCAACGGCGCGACCACTGAGCATACCAACATCCTCAGCGGCGGCGTGCAGTACGACTACGGCACCGCGAACGACACCATTGTTCACGCGGGCGGCCAGCAGCACGTCTACTTCGGCGGCAGCGCCAACGGTTCGACGGTCGAGGCCGGCGGCTACCAGGACGTCTATTCGAACTCGACCGTCACCAACGTCAGCCTCAGCGGCAACCAGCAGGTGCTGGCGGGCGGAACGGCCATCGACACCACGGTCTATAGCGGCGGCTACCAATATGTCGGCGATGGCGGCACCAGCGCCGGCACGCTGGTCAAAACCGGCGGCTTCCAATACATCGATGCCGGCGGGTCGGCCAGCGACACCGTGATCGACGGCGGCTTCCAGTATGTCGACGGCACGGCGACCGGCGGTTCGGTCGGTGGCGGCAACTCGCTGGGCGGCGGCGTCGCGACCGGTGTGACCGTCAAGAACGGCGGCGCGCAGCACGTCTACCACGGCGGCAGCGCGACCGGCACGATCGTTGCGGCTGGCGGCTTCCAGGACGTCTACCACGCCACCGTCTCCGGCACGAACCTCAGCGGCAATCAGCAGGTGCTGGATGGCGGCATCGCCGCGAACACCGTGATCGAGAACGGCGGCAATTCGTACATTGGCGCGGGCGGATCGGTGACGGCGACCACGGTCAACGGCGGCGGCCTGCTCTATGTCGACGCCGGCGGCTCGGCCGCGTCCACGACGATCAACGGCGGAGTCGGGTTCGTGATCGGAACGGCGTCCAACACGACGCTCAACAGCGGCGAACTCGACGTCGCAGGCACCGCCGACAACACCCACCTTGCGGGCGGGGTCGAGCATGTCTTCGCCGGAGGCGTCCAGAACGGCGTCGACTTCGCCGGCTCGGCTGCAACGTTGACGCTCGAAAACGCTTCCGGCCTGACCGGCACGGTGTCGAACTTCGAACTCGGCGACACGATCGACCTGCTCAACACGTCGGTCTCGTCGTTCACCTTCGACGGTACGACACTGACGCTCGCCACGAACTCGGGCAGCCACACCTACCAGTTCGCGGGCGTTCAGTCCGGCACCGAGCTCAACGTCACCGACGACGGCCACGGCGGATCGGCGATCTCGCTGTCCCTGCTGGTGCAGCAGTCGGCGAGCATCGTCCCGGACGCCGGCGAGAGCAGCCTCGTGCCTTCGGACACGACGCAGCAGCAGCCCACGCTGGCCAGCCACGGCTGATCGGCCAACACGATCTGCGCACCGGGGTCCCCGCCCCGGTGCGTCATGCGATCGCGGCGGGAGGTGAAACTTTCCTCCCGCCGCCCCGCATCCAGCCGCAGAACGCCAAATCCGACCGTTATGTGAGCGTTCTGACATAGTTATCAAACCGTAACATAGCCGCGTTAGCTATCGGCCGCCCTGCCGACCGGCGGGACACCCGTCCGTGAAATCGTCCGGACCCGATGACCGCGGATATTTGCTTCCAATGAGCCCGAACGAGACCATTTCACGCGACCCGGCCGCCAAAGAGCTGCCGAAGGAGCCGCCGGTGCAGGCAGTGCCGAAGCCGCCGGCCGACCCCGGCCTGACCGCGCTCGTCATGATGCTCCAATTCCTCGGTGTGCCCGCCGAGCCGGAGCAGCTCCGCCATCAGCTCGGCGTCACCGTGATCGGCACCACCGAGATGCTGCGCTGTACCAGGCAGTTCAACATCAAGGCGCGCGTGGTGAAGACGAGCTGGGACCGGCTCGACAAGACGCCCCTGCCCGCTATTGTCCCCTTGCGCGACGGCGGCTTCCTGATCCTCGGCAAGGCCGGCGACGGCAAGGCCATCGTGCAATATCCAGGCTCGCCGCGGCCGCAGATGCTGACGAAGGCGCAGTTCGAGGTGCTCTGGGACGGCCGCATCGTGCTGATGACCAAGCGCGCCGGCCTCGCCGATCTGTCGCGGCGCTTCGACATCACCTGGTTCATGGGCGCGGTCAACCGCTATCGCGGCCTGCTCGGCGAAGTGCTGCTCGCCTCGTTCTTCCTCCAGATCTTCGCGCTGGTGTCGCCGCTGTTCTTCCAGGTGGTGATCGACAAGGTGCTGGTGCATCGCAGCCTCGGCACGCTGGATGTGCTGGTCGCCGGCATCGTCGCGATCTCGATCTTCGAGGTCGTGCTCGGCGCGCTCCGCACCTACCTGTTCTCGCACACGACCAACCGCATCGACGTCGAGCTCGGCGCGCGGCTGTTCCACCACCTGCTGGCGCTGCCGCTGTCCTATTTCCAGGCGCGGCGGGTCGGCGACACGGTCGCGCGGGTGCGCGAGCTGGAGAACCTGCGCAACTTCATCACCGGCTCGGCGCTGACGCTGGTGATCGACCTGTTCTTCACCTTCGTCTTCCTCGGCCTGATGGCGTTCTACTCGCCGCTGCTGACCGCGATCGTGCTGGCGTCGTTCCCGCTCTACATCGTCATCTCGGCCGGCGCCACGCCGCTGTTCCGCTACCGTCTCGACGAGAAGTTCAAGCGCGGCGCGGAGAACCAGTCGTTCCTTGTCGAGAGCGTCACCGGCGTCGAGACCTTGAAGGCGATGGCGGTCGAGCCGCAGATGCAGAAGCGCTGGGAAGAGCAGCTTGCCGGCTACGTCGCCTCGAGTTTTCGCGTGGTCAATCTCGGCAATGTTGCAAGCCAGGCCGTTCAGTTCGTCAGCAAGATCAACATGGCGATCCTGCTCTATTTCGGCGCCAAGCTGGTCATCGACGGTAACCTCACAGTCGGCGAGCTCGTCGCCTTCAACATGCTGTCGGGACGGGTCACCGCGCCGGTGCTGCGGCTCGCCCAGCTCTGGCAGGATTTCCACCAGGCGCGGCTGTCGGTCGAGCGGCTCGGCGACATCCTCAACACCGTGCCCGAGCCGACCCATCGCCCGGGTCGCGCGGCGTTGCCTGCAATCCGTGGCGACATCACCTTCGAGCATGTCGGCTTCCGCTACCGCGTCGACGGACCGCAGATTCTGAACGACATCACCCTGAAGATTCCGGCCGGCCAGATCGTCGGTATCGTCGGCACCTCCGGCTCCGGCAAGAGCACGCTCGGAAAACTGATCCAGCGGCTCTATCTCCCCGAGAGCGGCCGCGTGCTGGTCGACGGCAATGACCTTGCGGCGGTCGACCCGACCTGGCTGCGCCGGCAGGTCGGCGTCGTGCTCCAGGAGAACATGCTGTTCAACCGCTCGGTGCGCGACAACATTGCGCTGGCCGACCCCGCGCTGCCGATGGAGCGCGTC
Source organism: Bradyrhizobium sp. LA6.8 (assembly GCF_040547935.1). Taxonomy (NCBI): domain Bacteria; kingdom Pseudomonadati; phylum Pseudomonadota; class Alphaproteobacteria; order Hyphomicrobiales; family Nitrobacteraceae; genus Bradyrhizobium; species Bradyrhizobium sp. LA6.8. Next base: position 193,226 of record NZ_JBEPQQ010000001.1, on the reverse strand, counting down.
GTGGCCGCGGCAAAGCTCGCCGGCGCACACGATTTCATCCTCGAACTCCAGGATGGCTACGACACCGTCATCGGCGAGCGCGGTAGCACGCTGTCCGGCGGCCAGCGCCAGCGCATCGCGATCGCACGCGCGCTGACGACCAATCCGCGCGTTCTTATCTTCGACGAAGCAACGAGCGCGCTCGACTATGAAAGCGAGCGCATCATCCAGCACAACATGCGCGAGATCACGGCGGGCCGTACCGTGCTGATCATCGCCCACCGTCTGTCGACCGTGCGCACCGCGGACCGCATCATCACCGTGGAGCGTGGCCGCATCGTCGAGGACGGTTCGCACGACCAGCTGATCCGCAGCGGCGGCCGTTACGCCACGTTGCACCGTGTCCAGGCAGGCATCCATGAAGTCGGCTAAGGCAATGGTGGCGTCGCTGCGCAGCCCGACGCGCACGCGCGACGAGCTGGCGTTCCTCCCTGCGGCGCTCGAGATCGTGGAGACCCCGCCCTCGCCGATCGGCCGCGCCATCTCCGCGTCGATCTCGGCGGTGTTTCTGATTGCCCTGGTGTGGGCCAGCATCGGCACCGTCGACATCATCGCGACCGCGACCGGCAAGATCGTCCCCGACGGCCGCACCAAGGTGATCCAGCCGTTCGAGACCGCGGTCGTGCGCGCCATCCACGTGCAGGACGGTCAGCGCGTCAAGGCCGGCGACCTCCTGATCGAGCTCGATCCCACCATGAGCCAGGCCGAGCTCGGCCATCTCCAGAGCGATCTGCTGGCGAGCGAGCTCGACATCGCACGCCTGCACGCCGCACTTGCCGGCGGCGATCCAGCCAAATTCATCGCGCCCGCGCGCGCGACCTCCGATCAGATCCGCACCGCAAAGCGTTTCCTGGCCTCGCAGGCCGCCGAGCAGGCGTCCAAGATCACCTCGCTCGAATGGCAGGGCACGCAGAAGAAAGCGGAGCGTTCGACCAGCGAGGCCACGATCGGCAAGATCAGCGCGCTCATTCCCATCATGCAGCAGCGGGTCGATGTGCGAAAATATCTCGTCGACCGCGAGTTCGGCTCCAAACTGCAATACCTCACGGAAACGCAGGACCTGGTCGCGCAACAGCAGGAATTGCTGGTCCAGAAGAGCCACTATGCCGAGGCCGATGCCGCCGTTGGAGGCATCGAGGAGACGCTGCGGCGCACCGAGGCGGAATATCAGCGCGGCCTGTTCGACGAGCTTGCGAAAGCCGAGCAGAAGGCGGCTGGCCTGCGCCAGGACATCGTCAAGGCCGAGCAGCGCACCAGCCTGCTCCGCCTCGCCGCGCAGGAGGACGGCATCGTCCAGCAGCTCGCCGTGCACTCGGTCGGCGGCGTGGTGACGCCGGCTCAGACGCTGATGGTGGTGGTGCCCACCAGCGGCGGCCTCGAGATCGAGGCGATGATCTCGAACCGCGACATCGGCTTCGTCAACCCCGGCGAGGACGCCGCGATCAAGGTCGACACCTTCAGCTTCACCCGCTACGGCCTGCGCCAGGGCAAGGTGCTCAGCGTCTCCCAGGACGCCATCATCCGCCAGAAACCGCCGGAAAAGCCCGGCGACACGCCGGCCGGCACCGACACATCATCCAGTGAACCCAAGGGCCAGGAGCTGGTTTACTCCGCCCGCGTCTCGCTCGACCGCTCGCAAATGGACATCGACGGCCGCACCGTCAACCTCGCGCCCGGCATGGCCGTAACCGTCGAGATCAAGACCGGCACAAGGAAGATCATCAGCTATCTGGTGTCGCCGCTGATCCGGTATGGGCAGGAGAGCTTGCGGGAACGGTGAGACGGCCGCGAATCCGGCGGGATGGTATCGGGATCTCTGGCCCAGCCCAACCGGCACATTTGACCTAAATCAAGCAGGTATCGGTTAGCGGTGACAGCCTCAACCCGCCAAATGGACTGCGGGAGGTCGGAATATGAAAACCCGTTGCCGCACCCTTGCGACCACAGCAAGTGTTCTCGCCCTCGGTTGCATCTCCGCGTCGGCTCAGCAGGTCACGGGTACCCCAGGCTCGCCCGCAGCCACGACGACAATTGACGGCAAGCTGCTTCCGCCGCCGCCTCCAGAATTCGGAGGGGTCATCAACGAGAGAGCCTCGGAGTCGAAGGCGTGGTGGGCACCGCGTGTCGTACCGCCGAAGGGCGCGCCCAATCTGTTGCTCATCATGACCGACGACCAGGGTTTCGGAGCGCCGAGCACCTTCGGCGGCGTTGTCCCCACGCCCGCGATGGATCGTATCGCCGCGCAGGGCCTGCGCTACACCAATTTTCATTCCACCTCGCTGTGCTCACCGACGCGGGCGGCGCTCATCACCGGCCGCAATCATCATTCGGTCGGCTTCGGAGTCGTCGGCGAAATATCGACTGGGTTCCCGGGTTACGATTCCATTATTCCGATCGAGAAAGGCACCGTCGGCACCATCCTGAAGGCGAACGGGTACGCCACCTCGTGGTTCGGCAAGGACCACAACACACCCTCGTTCCAGTCGAGCCAGGCAGGGCCGTTCAATCAATGGCCAAACGGCATGGGATTCGAATATTTTTACGGCTTTGTCGGCGGCGACGCCAGCCAGTGGCAACCAAATCTGTTTCGCAACACGACGGCCATCTATCCCTTCCAGGACAATCCCAGCTGGAACCTGGAGACGGCCATGGCCGACGAGGCTATCCAGCACATCAAGCAGCTGAAGGAAATTGCGCCTGAAAAGCCGTTCTTTGTCTATTACGTACCTGGCGCAACCCATGCGCCACATCATCCAACACCGGAGTGGATCAAGAAGATCAGCGATATGCACTTGTTCGACGATGGATGGAACAAGGTGCGGGAGAAGATTTTCGCCAACCAGAAGCGTTTGGGCATCATGCCCGAAAACGCCCAACTGACGCCGTGGCCGAAAGAATTGCCGCAGTGGGATTCCCTGGGCGAGCTGGAGAAGAAGCTCTTCATCAAGCAAGCCGATGTCTATGGCGCCTACCTCGCTTACGCCGACAACGAGATCGGTCGGGTCATCCGGGCGGTCGAAGACCTCGGTGAACTCAACAACACCTTGATCATCTACATCGGCGGTGACAACGGTGCGAGCGCCGAAGGCATGATCAACGGTACGCCGAACGAGTTCACGACCTTCAATGGTGTCCCGGTGCCGGTGAAGGCGCAGTACCTCTGGTACCCGTTCTGGGGCTCGGACAAGACTTTCCCGCATTATGCCGCGCCCTGGGCGTGGGCGATGGACACTCCATTCAAGTGGGTCAAGCAGGTGCCGTCGCATTTCGGCGGGACCGCCCAAGGCGTCGCCATGTCCTGGCCCGGCCATATCAACGATGTGGGAGGAATCCGTCGCCAATTCCATCACGTCATCGATATTGCTCCGACCATCCTCGAAGCAACCGGCATTTCGCAACCTGACACGATCGACGGTATCAAACAGAGCCCCATGGAAGGGGTGAGTATGGCGTACACCTGGAACAAGGCGAACGCCAATGCCAGGACGACGCACACGACCCAATATTTCGAGATGCTCGGCAATCGCTCCATCTATCACGATGGGTGGGTGGCGGCCACGACGCCGATCACGCTTCCATGGGAGCTAAGCAGCGCGCCCCCGCCCGATGTGATCACGGGATACAAGTGGGAGCTCTACAACGTCCAGGAAGACCCCACCCAGTTCAATGATCTGGCCGCCAAAATGCCGGAGAAGGTCAAGGAGCTGCAAGCCGTCTTTGATGTCGAGGCGAAGAAGTACAACGTGCTGCCGCTCGATAACACGACGCTCGCGCGTTGGAATACGCCGCGCCCAAGCCTGACGGCCGGGCAGACGGTATTCACCTATTCGGGCGAACTGACCGGTGTGCCGGCTAGCGCCGCGCCGAGCATCCTCAACAAGTCCTATACCATCACCGCCGAGGTTGAGATTCCCAACGGCGGCGCTGAAGGGATGATCGTCACCGAAGGCGGACGTTTCGGCGGCTACGGGCTACTTCTAAGCAAGGGTGTGGCGGGCCTTCGGCGGGGTAAGCCCGTGTTCCTCTACAACCTGCTCAACCTCAAGCGCACGGTCTGGTCGGGACCGGAGTTGACCGCGGGCAAGCACACCATCGTCTTCGACTTCAAGTCGGATGGGCCGGGATTGGGCAAGGGCGGTACAGGCGTACTTTCAGTGGATGGCAAGGAAGTAGACCGGAAATCCATAGAACACGGTACGCCCATCACGTTCCCGGAGGACGAGACCTTCGACGTCGGCCAGGACACCCGCACCGGGGTCGCGATGCTCGAGTATCGCTACGATCCTCCGTTCAAGTTCACGGGCAAGATCAACAAGCTGACGTTCAAGCTCGGACCTGAGTTGAAGGACCCGGCGCAAGCCAAGGCAGAACTTGGACCTATGTCGGCGCCGGAGCCAGATCCCATTGAAGAGTCGAAGTCTCAAAAGCCACCCGCGAACATTGGCAAGAAATGAAAGGCGCATTGGCGTTCGCCGCCATCAGCGAAGCTGCAACGGGATTGGCGCTGCTGATCGCGCCGTCGCTGGTTGGCCAATTGTTGCTGGGCGAGCAGCTTTCCGGTGTCGCAACGCCGGTCGCGCGTGTCGCCGGCATTGCGCTGATTGCCTTGGGGATCGCCTGTTGGCCAGGGTGGCCGCCACTGCCGGGCATGTTGATCTACAACGGAGCCATCACCCTATATTTGGCCTACCTCGGTTTCGCAGGTGGATTGAGCGGCGTCCTTCTGTGGCCGGCAGTCGTCCTTCATCTAATCCTGACCACGCTCTTGATGCGCGGCGGCTCGCAAAGCCGCGACCGCTGAATTTCTCATCGACCCCGCCGTTTCCGGGGAAGCTTCAAAAATTCTTCTGGCTCAGTGCCTTGCGTATTGAAGAGCATCCAGAGCTTTAACGTATCCCATCCCGGATCATGTATCCGGCGCCGCGGATCGTGTGCAGCAGCGGCCGCTCAAAACCCTTGTCGATCTTGGAGCGCAGCCGCGAAATGTGCACGTCGATCACGTTGGTCTGCGGATCGAAATGGTAGTCCCAGACGTTCTCCAGCAGCATGGTGCGCGTCACCACCTGGCCGGCATGCTTCATGAGGTATTCGAGCAGGCGGAATTCGCGCGGCTGGAGCGTCAGCTCGTCCTTGCCGCGGGCGACGCGATGGGAGAGCCGGTCGAGCTCGAGATCGCCGACGCGGTAGAGCGTGTCCTCGGCCGGACCACCGCGGCGCCGCGACAGCACCTCGACCCGGGCCAGCAGCTCGGCAAAGGAATAGGGCTTCGGCAGATAGTCGTCGCCGCCGGCGCGCAGGCCCTTGATGCGATCGTCGACCTGCCCGAGCGCGGAGAGAATCAGCACCGGCGACGAGTCGCCCTTGTCGCGCAACGCGCCGATCAGGGACAGGCCGTCACGCTTGGGCAGCATGCGGTCGACCACCAGCACGTCGTAATCGCCGCTCTCGGCCATGGCGAGGCCTTCCTCGCCGTCGGCGGCGTGGTCGGCAATGTGTCCGACTTCACGAAACGCCTTCACGAGATAGTCGGCGGATTCGCGGTCGTCTTCGATGATGAGGAGGCGCATCGTGCGTTCGGCGGCGGTCAAGGGGGTCAACCTTTCCTGAACATGGCGCGAGCGGCAATCGCATGCAAGCCAAGCAAACGGGACTTGGGTAGGCAAAAAGGCGGGCGGTGAAGCTGGGGGGACCTCACCGCCCTAGGCCTTCCGACGGAGGGGGGCGTAATTCCACCGGAAGGTAGGCTGGGGGAGCGGGCCTTATGCTGCTCCCCCGAAGGGCGTCGGCGGCGGGGGCGACTGATGCCGGCGACACCCCTCATCTCGTAGACCTCCTGACGGCTTAGCCCTTGGCGATGGGCACGGCGACGAAGCGCGACTGGCCGCCGCTCTTCACGCGCATCAGGACGCTGTTCTTGTTGTCGGTCCGCGCCGTGTTGATGGCGTCGCGGACTTCGCCGGCGGTGCTCACGCTCTTGCCGCCGACTTCGAGAATGACGTCGCCTTCCTTGAAGCCGCGTTCGGCCGCGGCGCTCTTCGGATCGACTTCGGTGACCACGACACCTTCCTTGCCGGCGCCGGCCACTGAGTCGGCGGGCGCGACGGTCATGCCGAGCTTGGGCACGTCGGTGCCACGGCTCGCACCCTTGCCGCTATCCTTGTCGGTGTCGGCCTTGGCCTCGATCGTGTTCGGCAGCTGGCCGAGGGTGAGGTTCACGACCTTGTCCTGGCCCTTGTGCAACACGTTGAGCTTCACGGTCGCGCCGGGCGCCATGCCGCCGATGGTGCGGGCGAGTTCACGGGCGTCCTTGACGGATTCGCCGTTGACCGAGGTGATGACGTCACCGGACTCGATGCCGGCCTTGGCCGCCGGACCGTTCGCCTGCGGCTCAGCAACCAGCGCGCCTTCGGCCTTCTTCATGCCGAGGCTGTCGGCGATGTCGGAGGTGACAGGCTGAATCTGCACGCCGATCCAGCCGCGGCTGACCGAACCCTTGTCCTTGAGCTGGGCCACCACGCTCTTCACGGTGCTCGCCGGAATCGAGAACGCGATGCCGACGCTGCCGCCGGAGGGCGAGTAGATCGCGGTATTGACGCCCATCACCTCGCCGTTGGTGTCGAAAGCGGGACCACCGGAATTGCCCTTGTTCACGGGCGCATCGATCTGGATGAAGTCGTCATAGGGACCGTTGCCGATGTCGCGGCCGCTGGCCGAGACGATGCCCGCAGTCACGGTGCCGCCGAGGCCGAAGGGATTGCCGACCGCGAGCACCCAGTCGCCGATCCGCGGCTTGCTGTCGGCGAGCTTGGCGAACGGGAAGTTCGAGCTGCCCTCGACCTTGATGAGGGCGAGGTCAGTGCGCTGGTCGGTGCCGATCACCTTGGCGGTATAGGTCTTGCCGTCGTCGGTCGTGACCTCGACCTTGTCGGCGCCGTCGACCACGTGGTTGTTGGTCACGGCAAAACCGTCGGCGGAGATGAAGAAGCCGGAGCCCTGGCCCTGCACGACGCGGCCGCGGCCACCCTTCTGGCCCGGGAAACCATCCGGACCGCCGAAGCGGCGGAAGAAGCGCTCCATCGGCGAGCCCGGCTGGAACGGCGAGGAGGAATCGTCGCCATCGTCGTTGCTTGCGGTCTTCTCCTTGATGTTGACCTTCACCGAGATCACCGACGGTTTCACGCGCTCGACGATGTCGGCGAACCCGACCGGACGCTCAACCTTCCGGACCTCGTTGTTGACCTGCGCATGCGCCGGGCTGGAGAACAGCTCGCTCGGCGAGGTCGACGGGCTGAAGCCGTGGACGGCAATCCCGAGGCCAGCGACGACCGAAGCCATCAGCGCGATCCTGCGCGCGGAGAAAACCGACCGGCGGGGCGGCCGGTAGGACGGAAGGTTCGTGAGGTCGGGACGGTCGGTCATGCAGGAATCTCCAAGGCCTTGAATTCTTTCGGTGCCGGATGGCAGCACGTTACGGACATGAAGATGGGGGCTCCCGCCTTACCGTGCGCTGGCGGCGGGGTTAAACTTTTGTAATGAAGGGTCGCGCCGTTGCGGCAGTTTATCGCACGCCGAAAGTCGTGGCCTTACAGGAACTTAATCGAGTTCCCCTGACGAGCGTCGAACACGCCTTTGGCGAGATCAGCTCGCCCTCACGCTGACGATGAATTCGTCGACTTCACGCTTCAGGGTTTCGGCCTGCTGCGACAGATCGACGGCGGAATCGCGCGCTTCGGCCGCCATGCGGCCGGTCTCCGCCGACGTCGAGGTGATCTGGACGATGTGGTTGGAGACGTCCAGCGTTCCATGCGCGGCATCCTGCGCGCTGCGGGTGATGTCCTGCGTGGCGTTGCGCTGCTGGGCGGTGTCGACCTCGATGCCCGACATGATCGACGAGATCTCCGACAGCGTCTTCGAGATGCCGTCGATCGCGCCGCGCGTCTCCGCGGTGATGCCCTGGATGCTGACGACGTGCGAGGTGATCTCCTCCGTCGCCTTGCTGGTCTGGTGCGCGAGGCTCTTCACTTCGGAGGCAACCACGGCAAAACCCTTGCCGGCGTCCCCTGCCCGCGCCGCCTCGATGGTGGCGTTGAGCGCCAGCAGGTTGGTCTGCGAGGCGATCGCCTGCACGAGCTGCACGACCTCGCCGATCTTGTCGGCGGCATCCGACAGCGTGTGGATGGTGTCGCGGCTCTTCTCGGCCTGCGTCGCCGCGCCTTCGGCACGCTGCGTCGCGTCGGTGACGCGGCGGCTGATCGTGCCGATCGAGTTCGTCATCTCCTCGGCCGAGCCCGCGACGATCTGCACGCTGGCGCTGGCCTGGTTCGCCGCGCTCGCGACCGCATTGGCCTTGGAGCTCGTGTCGTTGGCCGTACGTGACAGCGTTTCGGCATTGCTCTTCAGGTGCGCGGCCGAGGACGCCACGCTGTCGACCACGCTGGCAACGAGATCGTTGAAGCGCTTGATCCGGGCGTCCAGGAATTTCGACCGCTCGGCCTGATGCTGCGCTTCGTGCAATTGCTGCTCGGTGAGGCGCCGCCGCTCCAGGCCGTTGGTCTTGAACACTTCCAGTGCGCCGGCGAGCAGGCCGATCTCGTTGGTACCGCCGAGGCCCGGAACAGGCGTCTCGAATTTCTGATCGGCGACCTCACGCATGGCGTGCACAATCGCCGCCAGCGGATTGAGGATGCCGTTGCGCACAGCGAACCAGGTGGTGAGGCAGATCGCGACAGCGACCACCGCGATCACGCCGCAGGCGATCAGAAAATAGGAGAATGCCGCCTGCGCCTGCTGGTAGATCAGCATTGCATGCTCGCGCGCGGGGCCGCTCAGCGCGGCGAAATCCGACGACAGGCTGGTGATCTCGTTGTTGAGGTAGAGCACCGCGACGAAGCCGGTGCCGCCGCCGATGCCCAGCAGGAACAATAATGCAGCGACGACGGCACCGACCAGGAAGCGGATCGTCAGATTGCTGTTCGAAAACATCGGCTGAGGACTCAAACGTCTGGAATTGAATTTCGCGACAAGCTTCCAGACAAAGGTCAACAGAGCATGAAACAGGCTGCGGCAGACGGCCTACGTATCATTACGTAGCCTAGGACGACTTCGTCTCGTCCGACATCAAGGCGGCGAGCCGCGCCTCTTCATCCGCAGTGAGCGGCGGAGCTGGTAGATCTGCACCGCTTCGCGCGCGCCGGCGGATTTGCAGCCAGAGCGCCAGGCCGCCGCCGATCAGCAGCAGCGGCGCGAGCAGCCACAACAGGATGGTCTGCCGCTCGAAGCGCGGCTTGAGCAGCACGAACTCGCCGTAGCGCGCGACCAGGAAGTCGAGCACCTGCGAATTGCTGTCGCCGGCAGCGATCCGCTCGCGCACCAGCAGCCGCAAATCGCGCGCCAGCGGTGCGTCGGAATCGTCGATCGACTGGTTCTGGCAGACCATGCAGCGCAGCTCGCGCGATAGGTCGCGCGCGCGTGCCTCCTTCGTGGGATCCGACATGATCTCGTCGGGCTGCACGGCGTGGGCGGCGGGCAAAGCCAGCAGCATGAGCGCAACGATCGTGACCATCATCCGCCGCATCGGATCACTCCGCCGGCTGAAGGCGCTGCTTGGCCCGCGCCGGCTTCGGTGCGCCGACCCGCAGGCGCCGATCGGACAGCGACAGCATGCCGCCAAAGGCCATGAGCACCGGTCCCCACCAGATCAGCAGCACCAGCGGCTTGTGATAGATGCGCACCGCAATGGCGCCATCGGCAGTCGCGTCGCCGAGGGAAACGTAGAGCTGGCTCGCGCCGCGCGTCAGCAATGCGGCCTCGGTGGTCGAGGACCCGCGCGTCGTGAAGTTGCGCTTGGACGGCGTCATGACGCTGATCTTCTCACCGTCGCGGCTGACGTTGAACTCGGCGATCATCTCGCGGAAGTTCGGCCCCTGACGCTGGGACAGGCCGTCGAGCTTGAGATCATAGCCGGCGACGTGTGCAACGTCGTTCTGCTTCATGGTCGCGATATACTCGCTGTTCCAGGTGGTCTCGCAGACGATCCCGATCAGCGCGACGCCGAGGCCCGCATGGGCAAACACAGAACCCCAGGCCGAACGCGGCAGGCCGCGGGCCCGGTGCAGCGTCGTTGCGAACGGCAGGCGGAACAAACCGATCCGTTCGGACAGATCGGTCACGGCACCGGCGATGACGAAGACTCCAAGCCCAATTGCCAATGGTGCCAGCGCACTGCCACCACGGGTCCAGGCCCAGACGATGGCGATCACAACGAGCGCGGCAACGCCCGCCGCAAGCAGCCGCTGGGTGACGCCGAGCAGATCGCCGCGCTTCCACGCCAGCATCGGCCCGAACGGCACCGCGAGCAGCAGCAACGCGAATAGCGGGGCGAAGGTGAGATTGTAGAAGGGCGCGCCGACCGATATCTTGAAGTCGAGCGCTTCCGTCGCCAGCGGATAGAGCGTGCCGAACAGCACGACCGCGCAGGCCACGCTGAGCAAAAGATTGTTCAACACCAGCGCGCCCTCGCGCGAGATCGGTGCGAACAGGCCGCCCTGCTTCAACGAGGTCGCGCGCGCTGCGAACAGCGACAGGCTGCCGCCGATGAACAGGCAGAGGATCAGCAGAATGAACACGCCGCGCGTCGGATCGGTGGCGAAGGCGTGCACGGAGGTGATGACGCCCGAACGCACCAGGAAGGTGCCGAGCAGCGACAGCGAGAAGGTCAGGATCGACAGCAAGATAGTCCAGACCTTCAGCGCGTTGCGCTTCTCCATCACCAGCGCCGAGTGTAGCAGCGCCGTGCCGGCGAGCCACGGCATCAGCGAGGCGTTCTCGACCGGATCCCAGAACCACCAGCCGCCCCAGCCGAGCTCGTAATAGGCCCAGTACGAGCCCATCGCGATGCCGAGGGTCAGGAAGATCCAGGCCACCAGCGTCCACGGCCGCACCCAGCGCGCCCACGCCGCGTCGATCCGCCCCTCCATCAGCGCCGCGATAGCGAAGGAGAACGAGATCGAGAAGCCGACATAGCCGAGATAGAGCATCGGCGGATGCACGGCGAGGCCGATGTCCTGGAGCACCGGATTGAGATCGCGTCCCTCGATCGGCGGATTGGCGATGCGCAGGAACGGATTCGATGTGACCAGGATGAAGAGATAGAACGCACTGGCGATCCATGCCTGCACGGCCAGCACATGCGCGCGCAGCGACAGCGGCAGATTGTTGCCGAAGGCGGCGACCATTCCGCCGAACAGCGCCAGGATCGAGACCCACAGCAGCATCGAGCCTTCATGGTTCCCCCACACGCCGGTGATCTTGTAGATCAGCGGCTTCATCGAATGGGAGTTCTCGTAGACGTTGGCGACGGAAAAATCCGAGTTCACGTGAAGCATCACGAGCGCGATGAACGACGCACCGACGAACAGGAGTTGCGCCAGCGCGGCGGAGCGCGCCACGTTCATCAGCGCGGCATCGCGCAAGCGCGCACCGATCAGCGGCACGATGGACTGGATCAGCGCCAGGCCAAGGGCTAGCACCAGCGCGTAGTGTCCGGATTCCGCGATCAACGCACTGCTCCCTGCGGGTTGCCCTGCGCGGTCGTCGCCGCGGGCTTGACGCTATCAGAAGCCTTGGCGCCGTAATCGTCCTTCCAATGCCCCTGCTTCTTCAGGGCATCGGCGACTTCCTTGGGCATGTAGGTCTCATCGTGCTTGGCGAGCACGGTGTCGGCCTTGAACACGCCGTTGGCGTCGAGCGCGCCTTCGGCGACCACGCCCTGCCCTTCACGGAACAGGTCGGGCAGGATGCCCTTGTAGGCGACCGGCAGCTTGGCGCCACCGTCGGCAACCTCGAAGGTCACGGCGAGATTATCGCCGCGCTGGAGCGAGCCGGGCTGCACCAGGCCGCCGAGACGAAACCGCTTGCCGGGCTCGACGTGCTTTTCGGCGACCATCGTCGGCGTCGAGAAGAACACGATGGAGTCGCGCAGAGCGTTGAGCACGAGCGCGGCCGCAAGCGCGAGCACCGCGAGGGAGCCGCCGATGATGGTCATACGTCGCTGCTTGCGCGTCATCGCGTATCCGTTCTCCGCTCGCCTCGTCCCGACATCGTCATCCGTCGAGCCCGAGAGTCTTGAGGCCTTCGTTGAGCTGGCGCAGCCGCGCGGCGTCGTTGGCGACCGCCTGTCGGGCGTCGGTCGATGCGCCCATTGCCCTGTCACGATCGCCCATCACGAGATAGGCGCGCACCAGGCGCAGCCAACCCTCGACATCATCGCCGTTCTGCTTCAGCCGGGTGGCCAGGCGTTCGACCATGCCGCGCACCATTGCGTTGCGATCGCCCTCGTTCATGTCCTTGGAGGCTGCGATCGTCTCGTCCGACAGCGCCGGCATCGTAGCGCCACCGCCGCCGACCCGCGCCAGCGAGGTCTGCACCAGAGGACGCCACGGCGCATCCGCCGGCGCTTTCGCCAGCAGTGAGCGCCAGATGTTGGCGGCGTCGTCCTTGCGGCCATCCTGCTCGGCGGCAAGCCCGAGGAAATAGTTCGCCTTGGGATCGTCCGCGTTCAGCCCATGCGCGCGCTCGAATTCGGTCTTGGCCTCGGCGGTCACCACGCCGCCGGCAGCAGCCGCGATCGCCTCGCCGAGATCGGCCCGGCGCTCCGAACTTTCGCCATTGTAGGTGAGCGAGTTGCGATAGGCGCGCACCGCATCGTCGAAGCGGCCGAGCCGCACCAGCACCGGCGCGAGCACGTTCCAGCCGCGCCCGTCGGTCGGATTCTTTTCCAGATGCTGCTCGACCTGCACGACGAGATTCTCGAGCGCCATGCCGGACCCGGCCCCGCGCTCCCGCTGCGCCAGGGGAAAGTCCTGGAGCCTGGGCGAGCCGAGCGGCATGTAGACGCCGATCGCAATGAGCGGCAGGCCGGCGAGCGCCAGCACAGCCGCCGCGCGGCGCCATTTGAGGCTCGATGTCGGTTCCGATGCAGGCTCGCTCCCGGCCGCGGCTAGCAGCCTGCGGCTGATCTCGACACGTGCGGCCTCGGCTTCCGGCGCGGCGATCAGTCCTGCGGCGAGATCACGCTCGATCTCGGCCAGCTGGTCCTTGTAAACCGCGACCTCGCTCCCCTGATTTTGCGCGCGTCCGCTGCGGCCGAGCGGCAGAAGCACGGCGAAAATCGCCGCGACCGTCATCAGCGCGAACACGAACCATAGCGTCATCTGGCAAGCTTCCGGCGGCGCGCGAACCGCGCCCATAGGTGGCTTTACACCACGGCCGGACGATGCGGCAATTGACAATTGTCAATTCGGCGCGACCGCACACAGTCCCGAAACTGTGAAAATCCAACGGCTTAACGGATCTCGAAGTCCGCGCTTTGAGCGGCGTCCTCGCCGTGCCCGTTGAAGGCCCTCAGGAAGTATGTTCCCGGCTCGATTGCTTCAGGCAATTTGATGCGCAACGCCCCGACGGGAACGGGCGATGCAACCCTGGTGACGGTCTCAGGCAGTTGGCGGCCGCTTGCCTTCTCGATCAGCACCACCTTCGCGCCAACCATCAGCCTTTGGTATTTGGCGACAATGACGCGGTTTTCAATTTCGATGGAGCTGATAAGGGGTTTCATGCGCCCACAGATAGAAATTCCAAAATCTTGCACGGCGACCGTAGGGCCCGCCACCGGCACCGTCAACCACAAATTGTGATCACAAAAAAATGCGCTTGATCAGCTTGCCCGCGACGATTTGCGCTCGCCCGTGGCCGCGTTCTCCGCGGCGCGGCTCATCAGCGACGCATAATCATCGCCGAATAGCACCTGGCAAAAGCGGATCGCGGCCTGGACCTGCTGCTGCCGATAGGTGCGGACCTTGTGATCGGCCGCACGCAGCGACTGCACCAACTGCTCGGTTGAGCGTTCGACATATTGCTGGAGATCGGAATAGGTGCGCAGCGTCACTTCGTTGATCGCAAGCTCGCTCGCGTAGTTGCGGCAGGTCGCGACGAAATCGATCAGTGCCGCGGTTTCCTCGACCTCGGTGCTGTCGATCCGCGCCCCCGGGGGAATGTCCTTCTCGGCGCGCTGGCGCAGGATGCGGCGAACGCGGCCGGGAACGCTGTCGATCTCCGATTGCAGCGCATTGGAGATGTCGGCCCGGATCGAGGTCAGCTGCTTGCCCCAGACGGAATCGTTACGCAGATCGAGCTCGGTGCGAAGACCGCGCACGCCGTCATGCAGCGCCTTGAGATTGTCGGCGACGTTCTCGAAATGGCCGCGCTTGATGTCCATGCGCAGGATCGCCGCAACGCAGGACAAATCATGCAAAGCGATCGTGACGGCCACGCCGTAGGGCGTCGCCGCGACGCGGATCTCGTCGTCGGACGCGGCAATCTTGATGGCGAGGCGGATGATCTGCCACGGCGCGGTCATCCGCTGCACGACCATCGACAGCGCGAAGGCCAGCATCTGCGGCGTCTGGAGCGCAGGAATGTTGAGCGTGGACGTCACAGATGCGATCTGGGCTTCGCCGAAGGTACGCAGGAAGCGCGGCAGCTTCTCGTTCAGCGTAGCGATGGCTTCCCGGACCTGAAGCACCGCTCCGATCGAATAGAGGTCCTCGATCACGTTGGGCGGGCCGACACGGGCGAGCGCGCGCGACTTGTCGCCGCCGCCGGGACCCGTCAACCCGAAGATGGCATCCGCGGCCACGGCCTGGAGCTTCGCGGCGAGGGCTTCGACCTGCCCTGCACTGTCTGAAGCCGGCATGCGCGCCAGCACCGCCTCGAATTCGTTGACCTTGTCGGGGGCGCCATCGCGGCCGAGCCATTGCCAGATCGGATGCAGCGACGAGCGACGGATCTGGCCGACCCTGACAGGGGCGCCCGTCTCGACCAGGAACGGTTCCAGCACCTGGAACAACAGCCGCGACAGATCGTCCGTGCGCGGCGGCGCAGCCTCGTCGACTTCGGTCTTGCGGACGATCTTGCGCAGCTGCTCGAGCACGAGGGTCGCCACCGCCGTGTCCTGGCCACGCTCAAGCGCGCGCTCGAACTCCCGCATCAGCAGCGCCTGCGACTGCGGCGGGAGCTGCGCGAGATATTCCCTCAGCCGCTCGATCGATGTCTGGCTCATGCGCCCGGGTGATGCACGATAAAATGGCAGACGTGGGATGCGTCCTGCGCGATCATAGATGGGGCCCACTTAAGAAGCCGTTTAGGAAGTCGCTTCGAAATAGCTCCGGTTTGGTCCGGATCGGTACCGGACCAGCCAAATAGTCGTGCCGGAACAAAGGATTATATTCCGGGAAGGACCAGCTCCGCCCGCAGGCCACCGGTCGGGGCGCCCGCGAGCGAGAGGCTGCCGCCATAGAGCGCAGCGAGGTCGGTCACGATGGACAGGCCGAGCCCCGAGCCGGGCTTGGACTCGTCGAGCCGCTGGCCGCGCCGGGAGACCTGGGCGCGCTCGGCCTCCGACAGGCCGCGGCCATCGTCGTCGACGATAATCCGCAGGCGCGGGCCGGCGCCCGCCTGGTGCGGCGCTTCCACCAGAACCTCGATGAAGACCTGCGAGGCCGCCCATTTGCAGGCATTGTCGACGAGATTGCCGACCATCTCCTCCAGATCTTGTCGCTCGCCGCGAAACTTTGCGGACGGATTGGCCTTGGCCTCGACCAGGATCCCGCGATCGCGATGGATCTTCTCCATGGTCCGCCGCAGCGCCTCGATGACGGGTGCGACCTCCGTCACGGTCGCCACCACCGAGACGCGTGCCGCGATGCGCGCGCGCTCCAGATGATGGGCGAGCTGGTCGCGCATCACGTCCGCCTGCTCCATCACCTTGGCTGCGAACGGCTCGGTGGCGTGCGTGCCGGCCTCGTTCACGATCACCGAGAGCGGCGTCTTGATCGCATGGGCGAGATTGCCGACATGGGTGCGCGCGCGCTCGACGATCTCGCGATTGGCATCGATCAGCGCGTTGGTCTCGCGCGCCAATGGCGCGATCTCGACCGGGAATTCGCCTTCGAGCCGCTCCGCCCGCCCGGAGCGGATGTCGGCGATGGACTCGGAGATGCGCTTGAGCGGCGCGAGACCGAACCTCACCTGGAACACCGTGGTCAGCAGCAGCACGATGCCGAGCGCGGTGAAGGTGCCGCCGAGGTAGTAGTCGAAGCTCCGCGTCTCGTCGAAAATCTCGGTGTCGTCGCCGGCGACGCTGACCAGATATTTGCCGTCCGCACCGAGATCGACCGGCCGCTCCACCATGCGGAGATTCTGTCCCTCGGGCCCGTCGACATAGGCGAGGCGAATGCCGGCTGCGGTCAGCTCGGTGCCCTGCTCCTCCAGCTTCGGCAGCTTCTTGTCCCAGAGCGAGCGCGAGGAGCGCACCTCCGGCTTCTCGGTATCGGTCCGCGTGATCTGCCAGTACCAGCCCGACAGCGGCAGCTCGAACAGGGGCTCGCCGAGCGACTGGAATTGACGGTCCGGCGGCTCGTCGGGCGTCGCGACCTCCGCGATGAGGGTGCGCAGATAGAGATTGAGCCGGCGGTCGAAGGCGCGCTCGGTGGCGCTCTTGTAGACCGACGACAGCACCACCCCGGTGATGGCCAGGATCACCACGAGCCACGCCGTCGCCGACAGGAACAGGCGGTTGGCAAGCGAGCTAGCGGGCATCGGAAGGATCCCGGCAGGCGCGGGGTGGCGGGGCGTCGGACGTCATGACCGGACCAAGGCCCCTGTTCGGCCGGCCGTCAAGTCCTGACGCCTCAAGCGCCGGGAGCAGGCGGCGGGGTCAGGAGATAGCCGAGGCCGCGGACGGTCTGGATGATGTCGACGTCGAGCTTCTTGCGGATGCGGCCGACGAAGACCTCGATGGTGTTGGAGTCGCGGTCGAAGTCCTGGTCGTAGAGGTGTTCGACCAGCTCGGTGCGGGACACGACGCGCCCCGAATGGTGCATCAGGTAGGCCAGAAGCCGATATTCGTGCGAGGTCATCTTGACGGGATTGCCGGAGACGCTGACCCGCCCGGTCCTGGTGTCGAGCGTGACGGGGCCGCAACTCAATTCGCTCTGGGCATGGCCGGTGGAGCGGCGCAGCAGCGCTCGGATGCGCGCCAGCACCTCCTCCAGATGGAACGGCTTCGGCACGTAATCGTCGGCGCCGGCATCGAACCCCTGGACCTTGTCGCTCCAGCGGTCGCGCGCGGTGAGGATCAGGACCGGCATGGTGCGGCCGTTGCGGCGCCAGGCTTCCAGCACCGAGATGCCGTCCTTCTTCGGCAGGCCGATGTCGAGCACAACGGCATCGTAGGGCTCATTATCGCCGAGATAATGCCCCTCCTCGCCGTCGAAGGCACGGTCGACGACGTAGCCGGCGTCGGTCAGCGCCTTGGTGAGCTGCCGATTGAGATCGGGGTCGTCCTCAACAACAAGCAGGCGCACGCTTCTCTCCAGAAATAGACTGCACAATCGATCGCCAGAGATGAGCAATTCCGGCGTGAACTGAATATGAACACGGGGAACCGGCCGCGTTACTTTTTGGTCATATAGAGCTTCTCAAGCGCCGACGCGACTGCGCCCGCCAGGCAGCCACCGGACGAGCCGGCAGGCGTGGCGGGCGCAATGTGCCGCGTTACGCGGCGAGTCGGAAGGTCCGAACCGTCCCGTCGATCGGCCGTCAGGTCCGGAAGAACACGAACCAGATGACGGCAAGGATCAGGATCGCGAGCCCGGTCGAGATGGTAAGCAGGGCCGCCACTGACGGCCCGGGTTCGCCCTGACGCGCCTCGGTGGCGGTTTCGACGATCTGATCGTGCTCTCGCGTGGCTGCCATAATGCCCTCAATCTCTGGATGTCGGCTGCGGTGGTCGCCCCCCCTCGCGGCCTGATGTCTTGAGCCAACGCGTGATTGGATATGATGTTCCGGCTTTTGCCGCTGCATCGGGCTGCAACCGCGCGCCGGGCGGCCGGTTAACGCAGTTGCAAGATTCCGCAATCCGCCTTGCTATGATTCGTTGTTCCCCGATGGTATCCTCGTCCTCTGTCCCCGTTGCGTTTGGAGTAGCCATGGCCCCCCGCGCCAATTGGAAGGGTTTTCTGCGTCTGTCGCTCGTGACCTGCCCGGTCGCGCTGTATCCGGCCACTTCGGATACCGAGAAGGTCTCGTTCAACCAGATCAACCGCAAGACCGGCCACCGGATCAAGTACCTCAAGGTCGACGCCGAGACCGGCGACGAGGTGACCTCCGAGGACATCGTCAAGGGCTACAAGGTCGACACGGACACCTATATCGAGGTCACCAAGGACGAGCTCGACGACATCGCGCTGGACTCCACGCACACGATCGAGATCGACGAGTTCGTGCCGAAGACCGATATCGACAGCCGCTATTTGATCCGCCCCTATTATCTCGTGCCTGACGGCAAGGTCGGCCACGACGCCTTCGCGGTGATCCGCGAGACCATCCGGACCATGGACAAGGTCGCGATCGGTCGCGTCGTGCTGACCAACCGCGAGCACATCATCGCGCTGGAGCCGCTCGAGAGCGGCCTGATGGGCACGCTGCTGCGCTATCCCTACGAGGTCCGCAGTGAGAAGGAATATTTCGACGACATCCAGGACGTGAAGCTGACCAGGGACATGCTCGACCTTGCCAAGCACATCGTCGAAAAGAAATCCGGCGCGTTCGAGCCCGAGCTGTTCGAGGACCACTACGAGACGGCGCTGATCGACCTCATCAACAAGAAGCGCAGCGGCGCACCGATCGCGGCGAAGGCCGCGCCGAAGACCGGCGGCAACGTCATCAACCTGATGGACGCGTTGAAGAAGAGCATCGCCGGCGAGAAGGACATGGCGCCCACGGCCAAGGCCGCCAAGGAGCCCGTCAGGGAGACCGTCAAGGGCAAGAAGCCGAAGAAGCGCGTCGAGGGCCAGCGCGAGATGCTGCTGCCGATCGCCGGCAAGGGCGGCAAGACTGCAGCAGCCAAGGAAGCGCCGCCCAAGAAGGCCGACAAGCCGGTCCGCGCGCCGGCGCGGGCGAAGAAGGCCGGTTAGACGCAATCCGCGTCTGCAATCGCGCCGTGATGTCTCCTCTCGCCGATCGGCCGGCCTGACATGCCCTGGTCGACGGCGTTCGACGATCCCGTTCGCGTAACTCACAAGCGCAAGCTGCTGACGCTGCAAGACGCGGCCGACTACATCATGCAGCTGCCTGAGGACGCACAGCACGAGGTGCGCTGGCAGACCGCCATCGAGACCTTGATCAACGCAGCCGAGACAGGCGGCGGCTGGGTGATGTTCGCCCGCATCGCGATGTTGCGGGCGCTGAATGCGGACGGCCGCAGCCGATGAGCGCCTTGGTTGTTATCTCTAGCAGACATCCGTGCCGACCGTGACGAACAGGCTCAACAAACCGTTAATCGGCGCCCTCGTGTCCAGCACGACAGGGTATTCCTACGGGCGACAAAATTAACCGTTGGTTCCCCTTATGCGCAGCATGGTTCCGGCTCCGATCGAGCCAAGGTTCGCGTGCCCCCGTGCAGCAGGACGTCAGAAAGAACTACATCAGCATCGTGAACGACGCGCCTGATCATGAGCAGGCGTCGAGCACGGCGCCGCGGCCGCAGCCGGGCACGATGAAGGACTTCGTCGGCCGTCTCGCGACCGTGCTGAAGCGCCGCCTCCCCGCCGCACCGGGCCCGACCATCACGCCCTGACAGGCGCACCGGCTTCCGCGTGTCGGGGGGCTGTCGATTTGAATCCATTTGGATGGATCGATGGAACCTTAATTTAATGGATGCCATCGTATGTGACGGAGGCGCGGCCGCCCGGGCTTCATTCTTCCGTCGCGCAGAAAAATCTATTCGAACTATTTACCAGTCCGAAAACGACGCTGCCACACATTGGATCGGATGAAGAGGAGTTGGCAATGACTTTGCTTAGGTCTTTCCTTGCCGATGAGACTGGCGCAACCGCCATCGAATACGGCCTGATTGCCGCCGGCATTGCGCTGGCGATCGTGACCGTCGTGAACAACACGGGCAGCCAGCTCCTCAACAACAAGTTCAACTCGATCAGCTCGTCGCTGAAGTAAAAGCCGCCTCGTAACGGCCGCCCTGGCCTGAGGCGACGTCCCTGCACGCGCCGACCCCGGCGCGGCCGTCGGCGCATGCTCCCTCCCCGATCGCGTCATTGCGAGCGAAAGCGAAGCAATCCAGAGTCCTTCCGCGGAGGAATTCTGGATTACCTCGCTGCGCTCGCAATAACGGTGGGTGGGCCGTAAAGCACTCAAAATCGTGTCCCGGACGCTACGCAACGTCCTTCAAGCAACCACATCCTCGCGCTCCCGCGCTTTGACGGCCTTTTGAGTCCTGATAGTCTTCAGCCCGTCGTGGTTCGACGGGCCATGCTCAATCATTGGACCAGAGCTGTTAGAAGGATGCGGATGAGAAGCGTGACGGTCTTGGCTCTCAGCCTCATGTTTGTCGGCGCATGGTCGCACGACAGCGCGAGAGGACAGACTTCGGTCGCGCCTCCGGTTTCGCTTGCTCCGCCCAATGTATCGCCGCCGCGCGCGAGCGCCAAAACTTCCAGAATTCCGCCGGCGACATCCGGCAGGGAGGCTTCGCCGCCTGTGATCGGCGGGCCTCCGCCGATGCCTAATCCGGCCGCCGACTACGATGGCTTCAGCGTAGGCACCGTCGACGACAACGACGCCTCAAGCCAGGTGACGCCGCCTGTGAGGTCCCGCGCAGCAAAGGGCGCCAAGTCCAATCCGGATACGACCGGGCAGCCATCGGCCGATCAGGAAGACGAGGCGTTGAAACGAAAGCTGACGATCTGCAAAAACTGCAAGTAGGACGTTTGTAGCCCGGATTGCGCTTCCGCCTTCGCTCTTCAAGCTACGGCGGACAAGTCGCTCCATCCAGGCTACGGAGCTCGCTGCATGGCTGACCTACCGCGACCGTCGCCCACCCGTGCTTTACCCTCCTGTAAATTCCTGATCCTCTCTCCCCAATCGGTCGGAGCAACCGGCCAAGCCTGAGGAGAGAGACGCCATGAAGCTCGGCACCGCCATTGCGGAAATCATGAAGCGCGAGGGGATCGAGATCCTCTGCGGCTATCCGGTCAACCATCTGATCGAGCACGCGGCCAAGGCCGAGATCCGGCCGGTGATGGTGCGGCAGGAGCGCGTCGGGGTGCACATGGCGGATGCGATCTCGCGGGTGACGTCGGGGCGTTCGATCGGCGCGTTCTGCATGCAGCACGGGCCGGGCGCCGAGAACGCGATGGGCGGCGTTGCGCAATGCTACGGCGAATCCGTGCCCGTGCTGGTGCTGCCGATGGGCTATCAGCGCAGGCTTGCGCATATCGAGCCGAACTTCAATTCCAGCGAGGCGATGAAGGCGTTTTCGAAATCGTCCGAGCCGATCATTCTCGCGGCCGAGGTCACCAACATTTTTCGCCGTGCCTTCACCAAGCTCAAGAACGGCCGCGGCGGGCCCGTCATCGTCGAGATCCCCGCCGACATGTGGAATGAGGAGGTGCCGGAGCCGCTGAACTACACGCCGGTGCTGCGCACGCGCTACGGCGCCGATCCCGTTCATGTGAAGGAGGCGGCAGCCCTGCTCGTCAACGCGAAGCGCCCCGTGATCTATGCCGGCCAGGGCGTGCACTACGCGCAGGCCTGGCCGCAACTGAAGCGGCTCGCCGAACGGCTCGCCATTCCCGTCACCACCAGCTTGGGGGGCAAATCATCGTTCCCGGAAACGCATCCGCTGTCGCTAGGCTCGGGCGGCCTCGCGGTGCCGCGCGCTGTTCCAAAATTCCTCGCTGAGGCCGACGTCATCTTCGGCATCGGCTGTTCCTTCACCGAGACCAGCTTTGGCATCGCGATGCCGAAGGGAAAGACCATCATCCACTCCACGCTCGATCCGAACCATCTCAACAAGGATGTGGAAGCCAAGGTCGGCCTCGTCGGCGATGCCGGCCTCGTGCTCGATGCGCTGCTGGAGGAGATCGGCAAGACCGTCACGGCGGATCGCGACGCATCAGCGGTCGCGGCCGAGATCGCCGCTTCGCACAAGGAGTGGCTGGCGAAATGGATGCCGAAACTCACCAGCGATGACGCGCCGCTCAGCCCCTATCGCGTGCTCTGGGACCTGCAGCACACCGTCGACGTCAGCAACACCATCATCACCCATGATGCCGGCAGCCCGCGCGACCAGCTCTCGCCGTTCTGGAAGGCGGTCGAGCCCCTCACCTATCTCGGCTGGGGCAAGACGACGCAGCTCGGCTACGGCCTTGGGCTGGCGATGGGCGCAAAACTCGCAAAGCCCGACAAGCTCTGCATCAATGTCTGGGGCGACGCCGCCATCGGGTTCACCGGTATGGATTTCGAGACCGCGGTGCGCGAGCGCATCCCGATCATGTCGATCCTGCTGAACAATTTCTCGATGGCGATCGAGTTGAAGGTGATGCCGATCTCGACCGAGAAATATCGCTCGACCGACATTTCCGGCGACTATGCCGCGATGGCGCGCGCCTTTGGCGGTCATGGCGAGCGGGTGACGCGACCGGAGGACATCATCCCCGCGATCAAGCGCGGCATCCAGAAGACGAAGGAAGGCATTCCGGTGCTACTGGAGTTCATCACCAGCAAGGAGACCGAGGTGTCTCGGCCGGGCACGTGAGCCGTTTGCACTAAGGCGGGGGCTCGGCGCTGGCTCCGGCCGCAGGAGATGTGATAATCGGGCTGGTACCGCATACGTCGCGGCGCTTAGCCGGATTATCAATGACCGCGCCTCCCCAGGACAAGGCCGCCGAGTTCGAACGGCAATTGCGATCCCAAGCGGCCGAGAACGCCCGCCTGCAAGCCGAGCTTGCCATTGCGCGCGACCGCCAGAACGCCAGCATGGAGATCCTGCGCACCATCGCTAACTCCTCGGGCGATGCGGAGGGCTCGCTGCAACAGATCGCGGAAGCGACCATGCATCTGTTCGGCGCGCCGAGCGCCACCATTCACATTGCGGAAGGCGACGGGTGGTCCAGGGTGATCCGGGTCGGCGACAGCTCCATGCGCGTCGGCGCCGGCGTGCCGCTCGCCCAGCTCAAGATCGGCGGCCGCAACATGCCCGGCACCATCGTGGCCGAGAACCGGCAGGTTCATGTTCCCGATCTCGACAATGTCGATCCGGCCATCGCCGACTGGCCCGGCATGCCTCACGCTCGCGCCGCCGGCACGCGTTCGATGTCCGGCTCGCCGCTGCGGCTTGAAGGCAAGGCCATCGGCGCGTTGATCGTCTACCGCGACCGCCTCGCGCCCTTCACCGATGACGAGATGGCGCTGCAACAGAGCTTTGCCGACCAGGCCGCGATCGCGATCGAGAACGCGCGCCTGTTCAACGAGACGCGGGAATCACTGGAACGGCAGACCGCGACCGCCGACATTCTGAAAGTGCTGGCGAGTTCGCCCTCCGACGTGCAGCCGGTGTTCGACGCCGTCGCCGCCAACGCCAACCGGCTGATCGGCGGCTTCTCCACCGCGGTGCTGCGCTATGTCGACGGCGCCGCGCACCTCGTGGCATTCACACCGGGCGATCCGGCCGGCGACCGCGTGCTCCAGGCTTCGTTTCCGGTGCCGTTCGCGCAGTTCCCGGCGTACCAGCTCACGGCCCATGGTGAATCGGCGCAGCTGCCGGATACCGAGCTCGAGCCGGCGGCACGCGACATCGCGCGCGCCCGCGGCTTTCGCAGCATGCTGTTCACGCCGCTGATGAGCGAGGGCGAGGCCAAAGGCGTCATCATCGCCACGCGGCGGACGACCGGCGCATTCGCCGAGCATCATGTGCGGCTGCTGCAGACCTTCGCCGACCAGGCGGTGATCGCGGTCAAGAATGTCAGCCTGTTCAACGCCACCAGGGAAGCGCTGGAACGGCAGACCGCGACCGCCGACATCCTCAAGGTGATCGCGGCCTCGCCGGCGGACGTCACGCCGGTGTTCCAGGCCATCTCCGACAGTGCCAAGGCGCTGGTCGGCGGACATTCCTCCACCGTCACCCGCGTCATCAACGGCATGCTGCATCTGGCCGCCTTCACCACTGACAACGAGGCCGGCAACGCGGAACTGCGCAGCTCGTTCCCGGCGCCGCTTGCGGCATCGGGCATTCACAGCCGGGTGGCGACGAGTGGTGAATACGCCTTCCGCAGCGACATGCAGAACGAGCCCGACCTCACGGAGGCGATGCGGGAGCTGGCGCGGACGCGAGGCTATCGCAGCATCCTCGTGATTCCGATGCTGCGCGACGGGATTGCAATCGGAACCATCGGCGTGACGCGCCCCGAGGCCGGGCCTTTCCCGGACAAGGCGATCAGCCTGCTCAAGACCTTTGCCGACCAGGCCGTGATCGCGGTCGAGAACACCCGCCTGTTCAACGAGGTGCAGGACCGCACGCGGGAGCTCGCCAGATCGCTCGACGATTTGCGCGCGGCGCAAGACCGCCTGGTCCAGACCGAAAAGCTGGCCTCGCTCGGCCAGCTCACCGCCGGCATTGCGCACGAGATCAAGAACCCGCTCAACTTCGTCAACAATTTTGCATCGCTCTCGGCCGAGCTGACCGACGAGCTGAACGAGGTGCTTGCGCCCGTCCCGCTCGCCGACGATCTGCGCGCGGAGGTCGACGAGCTGACGGGGCTGCTGAGAGACAATCTTGGAAAGATCGTGCAGCACGGAAGGCGGGCCGATTCCATCGTCAAGAACATGCTGCTGCATTCGCGCGAGGGCGGCGGCGAGCACCGGCTGAGCGACATCAACGCCCTGGTCGAGGAGAGCCTCAACCTCGCCTATCACGGCGCGCGTGCCGAGAAGCCGCTCTTCGACGTGACGATGAAGAGCGAGCTCGACCCGGCGGCAGGTTCGGCGGAGGTGTTTCCGCAGGAGATTTCCCGGGTGCTTTTGAACCTGATCTCGAACGGGTTCTATGCGGTGACCAGGCGCCAGATGGGCAGCGGCGCCGGTTACGAGCCGGTGGTGATCGCAGCGACCCGCGACCGCGGCGACAGCATCGAGATCCGCATCCGCGACAACGGCACCGGCATTCCGGAAGACGTCAAGGCGAAGATGTTCAATCCGTTCTTCACCACCAAGCCGGCCGGCGAAGGTACCGGTCTCGGGCTGTCGATGAGCCACGACATCATCGTGAAGCAGCACGGCGGCACGATCGACGTCACGACAGAGCCCGGCGCGTTCACGGAGTTCACGATCCTGTTGCCGCGAAAGAGCAGCTTTCCGGACACGACCGGAGGATAGCGTGGCTCGGGAGGTGCTTTCATGAATCCAGCTCGGTTCATTCGGCGACAATTGCTGTCGCTGTCCGGCGTCGGCCTCATGCTGGGTGCGCTGTTCTTCGCGGCCGCGCTGACGCCGACGCTGATCCCGCGCAGCTATCTCACGCAAGGTGCCCTCGCCGGCGGCTGCTTTGCGATCGGCTATTTCACCGGAATCCTGTGGCGCCGGCTGTGGCACTATCTCGAACTGCCCGAACCTTCGGCGCGCGCAAGATCAATTGCGAATGCACTGGCCGCAGCCGTCTGCTTGCTCGTCGTCATCGTCTTCCTGTGGCGCACGGCCGAATGGCAGAACTCGATCCGCGCCGTGATGAAGATGGCGCCGTTGGAGACCGCCCATCCGCTCAAGGTCTGCGTCATCGCCCTGATCACGTTCGTCGTGCTGCTGGCGCTGGGGCGGCTGTTCGCGCTTGTCGCCCGCTTTCTCGCCGCGCGCACACGACGCCTCGTTCCGCGGAAGGTCGCGAACGTGATCGGCGTGCTCGTCGCAGCCCTGCTGTTCTGGTCGATCGCCAGCAATGTCCTGATCCGCACGGCGTTCAACGCACTCGATTCGTCCTTCCGCGAACTCGATGTTCTGTTCGAGCCGGAGCGGCCGCAGCCGACCGCAGCCGACCGGACGGGAAGCCCAGCATCGCTGGTGAAGTGGACGGAGCTCGGGCGCATGGGGCGCCGGTTCATCGCCTCAAGCCCGACCGCAGCCGAGATCAGCGCCGTCACGGAAAGGCCCGCGCAGAATCCCGTGCGCGTCTATGTGGGGCTCGGCAGCCGCGACACCGCGCAAGCGCGCGCCAGGCTCGCGCTCGAGGAGCTCAAGCGCCAGCACGGCTTCGACCGCAAAATCCTGATCGTCATCACGCCGACCGGCACTGGCTGGATCGATCCGGCCGCGATGGATACGGTCGAATATCTCCACCATGGCGATGTCGCGAGCGTCGCGATGCAGTATTCCTATCTCAACAGCCCGCTGTCGCTGCTGTTTCAGCCCGAATACGGCGCCGAAGCCTCGCGCGCGCTATTCGCGGAGATCTACGGCTATTGGACGACGCTGCCGAAGGACAAGCGGCCGATGCTGTATTTGCACGGACTGAGTCTCGGCGCCATGAACTCGGAGAAATCCGCGGAGCTGTTCGAGACGATCGGGGATCCCATTAGCGGCGCACTGTGGAGCGGGGCGCCATTTGAGAGCCGCATCTGGCGCTCGGTCACCGCGAACCGCAATCCGGGATCGCCGGCCTGGCTCCCGGAATTCCGCGACGGCCGCCTCGTCCGCTTCATGAACCAGAACGGGCCGACGGTGCCGGCGGATAGGTCCTGGGGGCCGATGCGCGTCGTTTATCTGCAATATGCCAGTGACGCGATCACGTTCTTCGCTTACCGCGACGCCTATCGGGCGCCGGACTGGATGAATGCGCCGCGCGGGCCGGACGTATCACCGGAGCTGCGTTGGTATCCCATCGTGACGATGCTGCAGCTCGCCCTCGACATGGCGGTCGCGACCGCTACGCCGATGGGTTTTGGCCATGTCTACGCGCCCGAGCATTACGTCGATGCCTGGGTCGCGGTGACGAATGTT
The DNA here is from genome assembly GCF_040547935.1 of Bradyrhizobium sp. LA6.8. Lineage (NCBI taxonomy): Bacteria > Pseudomonadati > Pseudomonadota > Alphaproteobacteria > Hyphomicrobiales > Nitrobacteraceae > Bradyrhizobium > Bradyrhizobium sp. LA6.8. Next base: position 166,289 of record NZ_JBEPQQ010000001.1, on the reverse strand, counting down.
AGTGATTGGTCCGCCGACGCACTGGCGCGTCTCAAGGAACAGCTCGCGGCGAAGGCGCGAAAGACGAGCGCAGGTGATGCCGACGACGATCCCGATCGCGGCGGCTAACCCCTACTCCGCCATCTCCACCTGCTGCGTGACGGAGGGGCCGGCGAGCGGCCGCTCCTCCATCATGATCAGGCAGAGCGAGGCGGTGGTCATCAGCGCGGTGGCGGCACCGAAGACGTAGCGGAACGCGTGCCTCATATCCTCGGCGGGAATCGCGGGGATGTTGCCCACGGCATGATGCTCACCGGCGAGTGGAACGTCGGCGCCGAGCGCGATCAGCAGGATCGCCGCGAACGCCGCGACCGTGAACGAGGACATCAGCGAGCGGAAGAAGTTCATCGCGCCGGTGATGGTGCCGACTTGCGGACGCGCGACCGAATTCTGCAGCGAGACCACGCAGACCGGGAAGGTCGTGCCGAGGCCGAGCGCGAACGCCGCCATCAGCATCAGCAAGCCCCACAGCGGCAAGGTGGTGACCGTGAGGGCGAGGCCGCACAGCGCGGCCCAGGACGTGCCGATGATGGCAACGCGCTTGTAGTGTTTTGCGCGCGCCATGGTACGGCCGGCAATCGCCGCACCGCAGGTCGAGACTGCCGCGAGCGGAATCAGCGCAAGGCCCGCCTCGCTTGCGCTGAGATGGTAGACCGACTCGTAGTAGAGCGGCAGCTGCACGGTGAGGCCCGTGATCGCACCAAGCCCGCAGCCACCGGCTGTCATGGCGAAAGGCGCCACCGAACCCGTCAATAGCTTCAACGGCAGGAACGGCTCGTCGGCCTGCCGCGCGTGCCAGACGAAGGTGACCGCGAGCGCGACTGCGCCGCCCACCATCGCAAGCACGGTCGGCGAGAGCCACGGATAGCGCGTGCCGCCCCAGGTCAGCACCAGCATGAAGACGACCGCTGAGGCCATCAGCAGCACGCCGCCGAGCCAGTCGACCTTGCGCTTGCGGTGGAACACCGGGATCTTCTTCATCTTCGGCAGCAGCATCGCGATGGCGGCGGCCGCGAGCGGCAGATTGATCCAGAAGATCATCGACCAGTGCAGATGCTCGGCGAACACGCCGCCGATGACCGGGCCCAAAATGCCGCCGACCATCCAGACGCTGGAGAAATAGGCCTGGTACTGGCCGCGCTCGCGCGGGGAGACGATGTCGGAGATCACGGTCTGCACGACCGGCATGATGCCGCCGCCGCCGAGGCCCTGAAGACCGCGCGCCAGGATCAGCATCGGCATGTTCGGCGCGATCGCGCACAGCACGGAGCCGGCGACGAACAGGCTGAGCGAGATGATGATCATCACGCGGCGGCCGTAGATATCGCTCAGCGTCCCGAACACCGGTGCGACCGCGGTCGAGGCGAGCAGATAGGCGGTGATGACCCAGGAGAGATTGGAGACGTCGTGAAACTGGCGCCCGATGGTCGGCAGCGCGGTCGCGACGATGGTCTGGTCGAGCGCAGCCAGGAACATCGTCAGCATCAGGCTGATCACGATGGTCCGGACCTCGTCCTGCGACAACGGTGCCGGCGGCGCGAGCGATGGCGCGTCGTCGACGCTCAAGACCTCGCTGGGAAGGCGGGACAGCTCTTCGGCAATGTCGTCAGGCAACGCCTGAATGTCGGCAGAACTGCTCTGCCGGTCAAACTTGTTCATCTCGATCGGAAGCCGTGAGGCGGCGCAACACCGCGAGGGATTCGTTCTATGCAGGCAATGTAGAGAGGAAAGTTCTTCTCAGGCAGGCACCGCGGCGCATGGGTGCATCCCGCCGCGAGGTCATCGCGATGACGTGATTCGACGTCGCAGGCGGGTCAGTCCTTCGGACGTCGCTTCAGGCGTGCCCGTTTCGGCAGCTGCGCCGGCCATTGTACGATGTGGTCCTCGAGCTCCTCGTCCGGGATCTCCTCCTCGCTGCCCTCGACCCGGCCGCGGACGGAGACGCCGGCTTCATGAACGGTGTTGGGATCGCCCGAGACCAGCGGATGCCACCAATAGAGGTCGCGGCCTTCCGCGACCAGCTTGTAGCCGCAGCTCGGCGGCAGCCAGTTCAGGGTGCGGACATTGGCCGGGGTCAGGCGGACGCAGTCGGGAACCTTGGCGGAGCGATTCGGATAGTCCTTGCAGCCGCAGGTCCCGGCATCGAGCAGCTTGCAGCCGACATGGGTGAAATAGATATCGCCGGTATCCTCGTCCTCGAGCTTGTTCAGGCAGCAGCGGCCGCAGCCGTCGCACAGGCTCTCCCATTCGGCCGTCGACAGCTCTTCCAACGTCTTGGTTTTCCAGAAGAATCCTTCCTGGCCTGAAGGTCGTTTGGGAGCTGCGGTCATGCGCCTCAACAAGGGTTCGAAAGAGCTACGGCTCGTTCATCTACGGCGTGCGGCCGGGACGCTGCAAGCAACGCCCAATTGAGGCCCGTAATGAACCGGGGTCAATTAGGCCTGTTGTTCAAAATCGCGAGCCTGACCATTGGTTTATGGGCCCTGCTCGGCTAGAAGGAACAGCAAGTCCCCTCGGACGCGAAACCGGCGCCTTGGGTTTGCCGTAACATTCCCTCAAGACGTCTCGGTGCCGCCCGGCCGGGTGCCTGAACGCTGTCGAACCGAGCCTCAAGGGTTCTAGGTGGTCCAGAACACACCATCCAATTGGAAGAGCCGCGTCCGGAATTTCTTTCTGGACCTCGACGCGCGCATCGATTCCTCGCTGTTCTCCTCGGCCAAGGGCATCCGCGAGCTCTACGAGCGCTATTCGACCTTCATGGACCGCTTCTATGTCGGGCGGTGGAAGCGCTGGGTGTTCATCGAGCCGCTGTCGGAGGCCGCGACGCTGGGCCTCGGCGGCCTGGTCGTGATGCTCACCCTCGCCATCCCCGCCTTCCGCGAGACCGCGGACGAGGACTGGCTGAAGAAGTCCGACCTGGCGGTGTCGTTCCTCGACCGCTACGGCAACCCGATCGGCAGCCGCGGCATCAAGCACAACGACTCGATCCCGCTGGAAGACTTTCCGGACGTGCTGATCAAGGCGACGCTCGCCACCGAAGACCGCCGCTTCTACGAGCATTTCGGCATCGACATCGCCGGCACCGCGCGCGCGCTCGTCACCAACGCCCAGGCCGGCGGCGTCCGCCAGGGCGGCTCCTCGATCACCCAGCAGCTCGCCAAGAATCTGTTCTTGAGCAACGAGCGCACCATCGAGCGCAAGGTCAACGAAGCCTTCCTCGCGGTCTGGCTGGAATGGCGCCTGACCAAGAACGAGATTCTCAAGCTGTACCTCGACCGCGCCTATATGGGCGGCGGCACTTTTGGCGTCGACGGCGCAGCCCACTTCTACTTCAACAAATCCGCGCGCGACGTGACGCTGGCGGAAGCCGCGATGCTCGCCGGCCTGTTCAAGGCGCCGACCAAATACGCGCCCCACATCAACCTGCCCGCGGCGCGTGCCCGCGCCAACGTCGTGCTCGACAACCTCGTCGACGCCGGCTTCATGACCGAGGGCCAGGTGTTCGGCGCCCGCCGCAACCCGGCCTTCGCGGTCGATCGCCGCGACGAGGCCTCGCCGAACTACTACCTCGACTACGCCTTCGACGAGATGCGCAAGCTGGTCGACACCTTCCCGAAGTCGTACACCGAGCGCGTCTTCGTGGTGCGCCTCGCGATCGACACCAACGTGCAGAAGGCCGCGGAAGACGCCATCGAGAACCAGCTGCGCCAGTTCGGCCGCGATTATCACGCGACGCAGGCCGCGACTGTCGTCTCCGATCTCGACGGCGGCATCCGCGCCATGGTCGGCGGCCGCGACTACGGCGCCAGCCAGTTCAACCGCGCCACCGACGCCTACCGCCAGCCCGGCTCGTCGTTCAAGCCTTACGTCTACACCACCGCGCTCCTCAACGGCTTCACGCCAAACTCGATCGTAGTCGACGGTCCGGTCTGCATCGGCAATTGGTGTCCGCAGAACTATGGCCATTCCTATTCCGGCTCGGTGACGCTGACGCAGGCGATCACGCGCTCGATCAACGTCGTGCCGGTCAAGCTGTCGATCGCGATCGGCCAGAAGGAACAGCCGAAGGCGCCGAACCCGGCCAAGCTCGGCCGCGCCAAGATCGTCGAGGTCGCCCGCCGCTTCGGCCTCAAGGCGCCGCTGCCCGACACGCCGTCGCTGCCGATCGGCTCGGACGAAGTCACCGTGATCGAGCACGCCGTCGCCTACGCCACCTTCCCCAACCGCGGCAAGGCGGTGACGCCGCATTCGGTGCTGGAAGTGCGCACCGGTGCCGGTGATCCGGTCTGGCGCTGGGACCGCGACGGTCCAAAACCGCGACAGGCGATCCCGGCCTCCGTTGCCGCCGACATGGCCGGCATGATGAGCCACGTCGTCAGCGAAGGCACCGCGCGCCGCGCCGCGCTCGACGGCATTCCGACCGCCGGCAAGACCGGTACGACCAATGCGTATCGCGACGCCTGGTTCGTCGGCTACACCGGCAATTTCACCTGCGCGGTGTGGTACGGCAATGACGACTATTCGCCGACCAACCGCATGACCGGCGGCTCGCTGCCGGCGCAGACCTGGCACGACATCATGGTCACCGCGCATCAGGGCGTCGAGGTCCGGGAAATCCCCGGCATCGGCATGGGCCAGAAGCTGCCGCCGCAGCCGATGGCAGCGCAGGCCAATGCGGCACCGAAGGTGCTGGAGACCAAGCCCGGCCCGCCGCCCGTGCTGACCAAGCGCGGCGCCGACGTGCTGGTGCGCGTCGAGAAGCTGCTCGATGACGCCGCCAGGACCGCGACCAAGGCGGCTGCCGACGACGACAAGCTGGCCAAGCCGTCGTCGTCGACGAGCGCGCTCGCCTTCCCGCAGAACTATGCGGAAGAGAATGCGAATGCATCCGTCCCGCGCAAGAACTGATCGAAACCCGTGCGGCTGATCCTGATCACATTGACGGCCCTTTTGCTCGCGAGCGTGGTCGGCGTCGGCGCGACCTGGATGACGACGACGCGCGGCACCGAGATCGGCGCGCTGACCATCGGCCCCTGGACCGCCCGCCCGCGCACCGGCACCGCCGACGTCGATCCCTATTCGCGCGCCACCATCGTGCGCAATGGCGAGCTGCCGATCGGCACCGGTGACGGCGTCGCCTTCACCGCGACCGCCGACGAGAAGAAGAAGGCGCTCGACGGCCGCTGCGACGTCATCGTCTCCGGCGTGACGCCGCCGGCGCGGTTCTGGACGCTGACGCTGTACGACCGCAAGGGCCACCTCGTCGCCAATTCGCTGCAGCGCTATGGCTTCACCAGCCAGGAGATCTTGCGGCAGTCCGACGGGACGTTCGAGATCCGCATCGCCTCGCGCTCACGCGCCGGCAACTGGCTGCCGACCGGCGGCATCGAGCGCTACGCGCTGATGCTGCGCCTCTACGACACCCCGGTCGGGGTCGCGACGCGCACCCAGCGCGATGCGCCGATGCCCACGATCAAGACGGTGGGCTGCTCATGATCCGCCTGATGTTCACCATCGTCGCGGGCGTGGTGCTGGGCCTCGTGGTCCATCTCGTCAGCGTGCTGGCGCTGCCGCGGATCGCGACACAGGACGCCTATTCGCGGCTGACGCCGATGACGAAGCTCAACGCCGTCACGCAGCTTCCCCTCGCCGATCCCAACAATTCGCCGATGCCGTTCATGGACCCGGCCTTCGCGATCGCGATCTGCCGCTACGACCTCACGGGCGGGCCGCTCAAGCTCACGGTGCCGGTGAGCCAGGCCTACACCTCGGTGTCGTTCTACACCCGCAACGAGATCGCCTATTACGCCATCAACGACCGCTCCGCCGGCAAGAAGGTGATCGAGCTCGACCTCATGACCGAGCCGCAGCACAACGAGCTGCCCGAGGACGAAGAGATCACCGCGGCCGACCGCCTCATCATCGACTCCCCTGCTACCACCGGCCTGATCGTGATGAAGGCGCTCGCCGCCGAGCCCGGCCTGATGCAGCAGGCGCAAAACTCGCTTCAGGCTGCGACCTGCGCGCCGCAGACCGAGCCGCCCGCCAAGGCCGAAGCGCCGCGCGGACGGCGCTGAGCGCGGCCGTTTCGGCGAGCCGCAATACAAAAACTGAAAAACAACCCCATGCACAGTAGCGGGGGCATTGAAACTGTTAGCTAATCTGAACGACCGATCAGCAGCAACGCGACCTCAGCGGCGAGACCATTTTGGCCGCCTTTGACACGTCGGGCAAAACACTGGCATGATGGCAACATCGAAAGTTCGTAACACCCGCGGCGGAGCAATCCGCCGCGTTTTTTTTCATGTCGTAGCACAGGTTGCCGTGATCTAAGGATCACCGTCGTCCCCCGCCGCTCGAAAACGCAATCCACTGCGTCGGGTACCTGGCGGAAAGTCCCTGCCCCCAGTGTCAGTCCAAGCCTAGCTCAATATCTCGGGCGGTGCGAGTGCGCCCACTCGCGGGCATGCGCAATGGGCGCGCGCGGCGGCAGGATCGCGCGCAGCTTCTGCGTCGTCGGCAGGCTCTCCATGCGCTCCCGCCATCGACAGAAGGCCGGATATTTCGGGTACATGGCCTTGCCTTCCTCCGTCAGGCTGAACGCAAAGGTGCTTGGCAAAAGGTAGAAATCCGCGATCGAGAGTTCTGGACCGAGGAGGTAGTCCCGACCATCGGCGAGCTCGCGCTCGATGGCTACGAGTGCGTTCTCGACCTTGGGCAGTGCGTGCGCCACCACCTTCTCGTCGGATGCAATCCCGAGCTCGGGAAACACCAGCCGCTCGTGGGTCACATGGTAGATCATGTAGGGATAGACGTAGGAATCGACGACACCGATCCATTGATTCATGCGAGCCCGCGCGTGCGGGTTCTGCGGCGTCAGCCGTGCTCCCGCGAACACCTCGTCGATGTAGCCGACGATGGCGCGCGTCTCGTAGACGGTGAAGTCGCCGTGCCGGAAGATCGGAACGCGGTTGAACGGATGGAGCGCGAGATGCTCGCTCCTGCCCATCACGGGCTCGAGGTCCTCGAAGCGGTAGGCCACGTCCTTGTGGGTGAGGACGAGCCGCACGATGTTGACGAACGTGCTGCGGGGAAAGCCGTAAACGATGGTCTCGGACATCTTTTCTCCTCCCGGTTCGCTTGCTGTCGATCGGGCTCGATCAGTGCCAGAACGGCTTGTTCGCTTGCTCCAAGGCCTCTTCCCGGGTGAGCCCGAGATCGGCAAGGAGATGGGGATTGTCGGCAATCGCGCGAAGATCGTCGCGCTGATTTATCCGCTCGATACGGGCAAGCCATCTGCCGATCAACGCCTGCCATGAATTTTGTTTATGATCCGCAGCCGTCGCGCTGCGTCGAACTCGCGCCGGAAAACCGCGAACGGCAATAGTTATTGACATTTATTGCCTCCAACTCCCATGATTTCGTGTCGTGGCCGCCTGCATAGGGCCGGCAGGGCAAAGTCCGCAAAGCATCGTTTCTCGGGCCAGCCCCAATTTTTCTCATGAAGTCCCTCAGGAAGGTTCGTCATGCGCCCGCGTTTGCCACCGCTGAACGCACTAAAGGCCTTCGAAGCCGCAGCCCGCCACGAGAGCTTCACGCGGGCCGCCGAAGAGCTGTGCGTCACGCAAGGTGCGGTGAGCCATCAGGTCAAGGCGTTGGAAACGCAGCTCGCCATCAAGCTGTTCAGCCGCGAGCGCCAGCGCCTGATCATCACGGAAGCGGGCCGCGACTATCTCGCGGTGATACGCGATGCGCTGGACCGAATTGCCGCGGGTACGGAGCGGCTGTTGCAGCGACAGAACGCAGGCGTGCTCACGGTCAGCACGTCCCCGGATTTCGCCGCCAAATGGCTGGTGCATCGCCTCGGCCATTTCGCGGAAGCGCATTCGGGAATCGATCTCCGCGTCTCGGCAACGATGCATCACGTCGATTTTGCGCGTGAGGAGGTCGATCTTGCGGTCCGCCATGGCGATGGAAACTGGCCGGGCCTCGATGCCACAAGGCTCTGCACGGAACGGCTCTTCGCCGTATGCAGTCCCAAGCTGCTGTCGGGACGCCGCCGCATCGGCGGGGTCGCGGATATCCTGAGATTTCCCCTGATCCACCTCGACAGCAGATCCGACTGGGCAGATTGGCTACGTGGCGTCGGCATTGACGACGCCGATGTCACGCATGGTCCGGTGCTCAATCGCGCCAGCATGGTCATCGATGCCGCAATCAACGGCCAGGGCATCGCCCTGGCCCGCACGACATTAGGCGCCTGGGACCTGATCAATGGACGGCTGGCGCTGCCCTTCCCGGAGTCGGTGCCATTGTCGAAGAGCTATTGGATCGTCTGCCCCAAGGCGACCGCGTCACTTCCGAAGATTGCGACATTTCGTGACTGGCTGCTCGCGGAGGCGTCGAGCGACCTGCGCCTGCTTAAATCCGTCACCGGGACACCAAAGGCAGCGAGGCGGCGATAGGCCTCTCTCCGGCGATTTTCTCGTCCGCGGAGAATAGTCCGAGGTGGTAAGCCGCCGGGGATTCGGCTGATATCAACGCAGTCCGAACGACAGCACCGATACGATCAGCGACAATCCCGCGAGCAGCAGAAGCGCCAGCACGGTCCTGCGGAAGGTCTCGTCGTTGATCTTGCCGAAAAGTTTGAAGCCGGACCAAAGGCCCGCGACCATGAAGGGAACGCCCAATGCGTATAGCATCAGCGTTTCCTTCGTAATGGTACCGGCTACGGCCTGAGAGCTCGAGATGACAACGAACGCCACGAACAGCACTGGCTGAAACACCGCGCGCTGCACGTCCTTGGGCCAGCCGCGCCATTGGCAGGAAATCGTCGAGATGACGCCGCCGAGCCCCGTCAGACCGCCAAGCAAGCCGTTGGAGACGCCAATGGCGATATCGGCTCCGACTCCGATCTTTACCGGAGCGAATACGGGCTTCGTCAGGCCGTAGATTGCGTAGAGCACCAGCAGGACCCCCACACCAAATCGGAGGTAGCTGGGGTTCAGATAGGCGAGAATGCTGACGCCGATCGGGATGCCGATGACAGTTCCGAGCGCGAGCGGCCAAGCCTTCCGAAGGTCGAGGAGACGTCGCAGCTTGAAGATGCCGTAGCCCTGCGTGAGCAAGCCGTAGCCTGCGATCAAGGTAGCGGTCTGCATCGGCGTGATGATGTGCAGCCATACGCCCGACACCACGAGGCCCATGGCGAATCCGGAAAAGCCGCTGACGAAGCCGCCAGCGAGCGCGGCAAATGCGAAGAGAGCGAAGACAGATCCTTCCATAGGTCGTCTCCCCAAGAACAATGCAGGCGAGCACTTGGATGCATATCCATCTGATGGGGAGGTCGCGGGTCCCCGCAATCGATCACTCGATTACCTCAGCGTCCGATCCCCCATCGCCTCGAAATGCGGGCCCGCGCCCTCTTTCAGGATTCCCCGGCGTATCGATCGTACAATTTGGCGGCGTTCTCCCAGCGAATGGCCTCCATGTAGACGTCGACATAGCGGGCGGCGGCAGCGCCGAAATCCATGTGATAGGCGTGCTCATACATGTCGAGCACCAGCACCGGCCGACCGCCGGCGAGCGTTGTCGTATGATCTGCGGCCCATTGGTTGATGAGCCGCCCGTCACGGGGTGAATAGGCAAGGATCACCCACCCCGAGCTGCCACCTTCGGCCTTGCCCATGGCCGCGAATTCCGTCCGCCAACGCTCGATGCTACCAAAGTCGCGTGCAATCGCATCGGCGAGAGCGCCGCTCGGCCGCTCAGCTCCACCAAGACCGTCGAAGTAGATCTCGTGCAGGATCATCGAGTTCGCTGCGATCAATTCCTCGCGCTTCAGGCCGTTGATGAGAAAGTTCGGCGCCTTGGCGAAATCGAGCTCTGCGAGCTGCGCGCCAATCGCGTTGAGCCGCTTCACGGCCCCGCCGTAGTTGTTCTCGTAGTGGCTGATAAGAACCTTTTCGGAGATACCGTTGATCGACTTCGGATCGAACGGCATCGGCTTGGCTTCGTAACGCATCGGGCGTCTCCTTCCCTCGATCTTTGGCTCAACTCTTCGTGCTGGCAGTCTTGTCCAAGGCCGCGCGCAGTCCTTCGGCGAGCTTGACGGCGTCGTCGTTCGCCCAGAAGTGCATGAAGAAAAGTCGCGGCTGCTCATCCAGCATGTGGCTATGCAGCGCGGTCACCTCGATGCCGTGCGTGCGCAGCGCCAGAATGACAGGGTTGACCTCGTTGCCCGTCAGTACGAAGTCGCCCGTGATGGCCGCCTTCCCACCCCCGGTCGGCTGGAAGTTGATACCGATCGCAACGCCCATTGGAGCGACGGGGGTCAATGGCATGCCGTCTTGCGTGATCGGATCACGTCGCTTCACATTGAATTGGTAGACGCCTCCGTTGGCCTGTCCCTTGCTGCCGATAATCTGGTCGAGCTTCGCGGTGTCGAGGTCCACGGCCGGCGGCGGGCTCGCCGGCGCTGCGACGGTCAATGGAGTCTTGCTTTCGGCAAGTGCATCGTGGATCGCAGCGGCGAGCTTGACCGGGTCTCCGTGCCCGGCAACATGCATGTAGAACGTCGCCGGACTCGCGCGCAGCAGATGATTGTGGATGGCGGTGATCTCAAGGCCGTTCGCGATCATCTTCGCCATCACGGGATTGATCTCGGTTTCGAGCAGCACGAGGTCGCCCATGACCATGGCGGCGCCGTGCCCAGGCTTGAACGCGACCCAGCCGCCGAGCGCCAGCGCCGGCTTGATCGTCACCCCGTCCAACGTCACGGAGAGATCGCTGCGGGGAAAGCCGTAGCGATGGACGTCGTCCGAGACGGCGGGCTTGCGGCCCAACGTCTCGTCGACCTTCTGCCAGTCGACGTTCTGCGCTTGAGCCGACGAGATCGAGCCAAGGAGGCAGGCGCCGAGACCGATGAACGCGAAGAGTGTGTTTCTCATTGATGTGCTCCTAGGTCTTGAAGCAGCTGCGGCTAATCACGCCCCGAGATCGATCGCATCGGCCCATCAAGCGGGAGGCCCAATCCTGGACGTCGCGCGACGCCAGGTATCAGGCGGGGGTCGGCTGAGACGTCCCCGTCAATGCGTGCATCGATAAGCGCCGGCGCATTCGCCGTGCCGATCAGTCCAGATAATCTGCCGGAAGAAATGGGGATGTATGATGCTGACATGCTGCGCCCTTGGTGATTAAGGACGCGATACTTGGGCATGTCGCCTCACGGGGAGATCGCACATCCCCGTAGCGGCGAATTAAAACCCGGATGGCCGAACTGTCAACCTGCTTAAGTCGGGGAATGCAGAAGTCATCGGAGGCACGTCACGAGGATAGCGCCGACGGTTTGGAACCTTTGGCACGTCGAGCAAAAGACCCGCATACAGGCAGCATCTAAAGTTCGTAACACCCGCGCGGAGCAATCCGTCGCGGTTTTCTTCATGTCGGAGAAAAGCGAGCCATGATCGAAGGATCGTCATCGTCTCCCGCCGCTCGAAGCCGAGTGGACGTAAGTTTGCAACGCCCGAGGTTCTAGACTAGCCTGTTCCTCAGCCCCACGCCCTGCCGTAAGCAGGTGTGAAGCTCCCCGCCACGACGGACTACGGGCAGGTCTAGTTTTGCGCACCAGCGCATTTTTTCCGTCGTGACCATGCGAAACAATTCCGCCGCGTTCGGCTCGGGCGCAATCATCGGTACCTTGGGCGGCCTCATCGGCCTCGGGGGCGCCGAGTTTCGTCTGCCGCTGCTCATCAGCTTGTTCAGGTTTCGCGGTCTTGAAGCCGTGGTCCTCAACAAGGCGACGAGCCTGATCGTGGTGGCCAGCGCACTGCCATTTCGTGCCCGCGCCGTTCCCTTTGCCGAAATATATGCGCATTGGCCGGTCATCCTGAACCTGCTGGCTGGCAGCCTTGTTGGCGCCTATGCCGGAGCATCCTGGGCGACGCGCCTCAAGTCCGAAACGCTCTACAAGGTCATAGCCGTCTTGTTGCTGCTGATCGCAGGTGTGCTTCTGTTCGCACACGGCACTGCGGCAGCACCCGCCCCGGCACTGACTGGCATGTACCTGATTATCGCGGGCGTAGCGGCAGGCTTCGTGATTGGCATCGTGGCGTCGTTGCTCGGCGTTGCCGGTGGAGAGTTCCTGATCCCCACCCTGATCCTGCTGTTCGGCGCGGACGTCAAGCTGGCAGGCAGCCTCTCACTTGCGGTGAGCCTTCCGACGATGCTCGTGGGATTCGCGCGCTATAGTCGCGATCAGAATTTTCCAGTGCTCCGCGCCAACTGGCAGTTCATGCTTGCAATGGCGATCGGATCGATCGTCGGCACATTCATCGGCGGCTTGCTCCTCGGTATTGTCCCGAATTCGATTCTTCTGCCGGGATTGGCTGTGATCCTGGTCATCTCAGCCGTGGAGATATGGCGGCACGAGTAGAGCGCTCAGACGTGATGTGTTCGACTAATCCGCGCCCAGAGCAGCGCGAACGGACCGAGCGCAATTCCCGCCGCAAGAACGATGAACGCCAGCAGCCAGCCGGTCGCGCTCTGCGGACCGCCGGCGGCGTCGAGCGCGGCGCCGGTTCCCCAGGCTCCGACCGCCGACAGACCGAAGCCGACCGTCGAATGCAAGGCCAGGGTCGCGCCGCGATGTTCGGAAGTCGCCGCGGCAGACATGCCGGCAGTCAACGCACCTGAATCGGCGGGCACGGTCAGGCCATAGGCAAGCAGTAGCAGTGCGAGCACCCATGCCGGCGCCGTCGCGTTGAGCCCGATGACCAGCGCGACGCAGGCCGATGCGATCATGACGATCGTGATCGCCCGATGGCGGCCGAATTTCAGCGCGGCCTCGTTGCCGAGGATGCTTGCGGGCATCGAGATCACCGCGAAGCAGAAGCTCAGCACGACGGGGCTCAACCAAGACGGCGCGCCCTGGTGCGCAACGACGAAGGTCCAGAACCCGACCAGCCAGGTGCGGATACCGTAAAGCTCGAAGCAGTGCGCGCCGTAGCCGAGGATGTAACCGAGCGCCTCGCTGTTGGCGAAGACGGGCGCGAAGTTGAGCAGGCGCCCCGCCTTCGGCGCGGGCCGCTGCTCCCGCATCAGAAGGCACGCGATGACCATGGCGATGGGGCCGAAGCCGGTGACGAGGAAAGCGATCCGCCATCCCCAGCGGTCGGCGATCAGTTGCGCGACCAGGAACGAGAGGCCGACGCCGACCGAGAAGCTCGACGTGTACAGCGTAACGGCGCGCGAGGTGTCACCGGCGGGAAGCCGGTCCGTCAGCGCCTTCAGGCCCGGCATATAGGCGCCGGCAAAACCAAGTCCTGCAAGGGACCAGATCGCGGTCGCCGACCAGAACCCTTGCGCGAAGATTCCGAACGCTGCGGTCGCGAGCCCGCTGACGATCGAGCCCCAGAGCAGGACAATCCGCGCGTCGATCCGGTCGGTCAACGTCGTCAGCACGGGCACCGCGAGCATGTAGCCGAATGCATAACCGCTTGCCATCAGCCCGCCTTCGGCCGCCGACAGTCCCCACTCAGGCATCAGGTGCTGCGCCAGATTTGCGGACAACGTCACATGCGGCAGCAGGTTGCCGACCTGCCCTATGCACATCACCGCAATCAGAGACCGGCCGCCGAGCTTACGAATTTTGTTCTCCCACCTGAAGCGGCGCTGAGTTTGCCCGCTCCGTACGAAGCAGCAAGAGCGCGAAGAAGGCCGAGACCGAGACGAGCGCACTGATCCACAGCGCACTGCTGCCGATGTGCTCCACCATCAGCCCCAGTGCGAGCGGCGCGGCGGCACCCGTCAGTCTAGAAGGCAGCGAGATCATGCCGACCCGCCTGCCGAATCCGGCCGGCCCAAACAGCGCCAATGGGAGCGTACCACGGGCAATGGTGATGATGCCGTTGCCCGCTCCGTACAGCACCGTGAAGGTCGACGCGAGCAAGGGTCCGCCCATCACCAGCGCAACGACGCCGATCGGATTCATCAGCATGGCCAGCCTCGCCGACAGCAGCGGGTGAAACCGGGCGAGCCATCCTGCTTCCAACAGGCGCGCGCCGACTTGCGCAGGCCCGACCAGCGCGCCCGCGAGCAAGGCCTGAGCCGGTGTGGCGCCGAACGCAACCAGCATGGTCGGCAGAATGGCCGAGATGCCCGAACTGACGAAGCTTGCTGCCGCGAACATGTAAGCCAGCAGCACCATCGCGAAGGTCTCGCTCTGGCGTCCGGATTGCTGGATTGCACCCGGCCCCGGTTGAGCCTGCTGGTCCAATGGGACGGCGCGCGGCAGCGAGAGATTGAGCGGCAACGCAACAGCGATATGGATCGCCGCCCATACCTGGCAGGCGACGCGCCAGCCGTACTCCGACGCGAGCCAGGTCGTGAGGGGCCAACCGAGCGTGCTGGCGAAACCGGCGATCAGGGTGATGCCAGTGATGGTTCGTCGTGCATTGGTACCGTAGATGCGCGCAAGCGTCGCAAAGGCCGCCTCATAGAGGCCCATCCCCATGCCGATCCCGAGCAACGCCCAGGCCGCAATCAGCACCGCCACGCCATGGGCCACGGACAGCAGGAGCAGGCCTGCCACAAACACGAGGTTCGAAATGACAAGCAGGCTGCGCCCGCCAAACCTATCGATGGCATGCCCCACGCGCGGGCCGAGCAGACCAGAGATGACGAGCGCTCCCGACAGCGCGCCGAACACGTAAGTCGGCGCGAGACCGAGATCGCGCGCAATCGGCGCAGCCAGGATGGCCGGGAGATAATAGCTCGACGCCCATGCAACCGTTTGCGCCGTGCCGAGCGCGGCGACGACGCCGAGCGGGCCTCGGGCTTGGCCCGCGAGAACTTGCTTCATGAACAACCGCACCCCGCAGCGCCGGCCTTCTTGGCCGTTTCGTCGGCAGCACAGCAGGCGGACAAATCCTCCTTCGCCGGCCCGCCGCAACATCCCGATGCGGTCCCGGCAGCCTCGACACCACCACGCGTGCAGACGCCAGTCTCCGGCAGCACAAGCTCCACCCTCGCCGCCGCCTCCTTGTCGCCAGCGAGATCGGCCGCAATCGAGCGAACCTGCTCATAACCCGTCATCATCAGGAAGGTCGGAGCGCGGCCGTACGACTTCATGCCAGCCATGTAGAAGCCCGCTTCATCATGCGCGAGCTCGCGCGCGCCGTGGGGACGCACCGTCCCGCAGCTATGCTCGTTGGGATCGATCAGCGGTGCGAGAGCGACCGGTGCCTCGATGGCGGGATCGAGCCGCAAACGCAGTTCGGACAGGAACGAGAAGTCAGGACGGAAACCTGTCGATACGATCAGTTCGTCCACGACCACGCTTCGCCCACCGCAACAGGACCCTGCCGCGATCTTGAGGCGACCTTCGGAGTCCGAGAGGTGCGTGACGCCGAATTCGGTTTCGACCTTGATCTTCCCGGAGGCAACAAGTGCGGCGAAGGCACTGCCAAGTTCGCCGCGCGCCGCGAGTTTATCGTTACGGCCGCCGCCAAAAGCCTTCGCGGGATCGGCGCCACGCAGGAGCCAGACAGGTTGCGTGCCCGGTACCTCGTCGGCGAGATGTACGAGATCGATGAGAGTACCAACCGCGGAGTGGCCCGCGCCCAAGACAGCAACGGTCTTGCCTGCATATCTAGAACGAGCGACACCCCGGACATCCGGCATGCCATAGGCGACACGGTCGCCGTATTCGGGCTCGCCGATCGCCGGCAAGCCATTGCGGCCGGCCGGATTGGGGGAGAACCAAGTGCCTGAGGTATCGATCACGGCATCTGCACGCAGAACCTCGGGCCCCTTGCCGTTCTGATAGCGGATTTCAAAAGGCGCCTGCTCGCGCCCCCTGGTCTTTGCCTTGTCGAAGCCGACGCGGCTGATGGCCGAGACGCGGCTGGAGGTCCGGATCACATCGCGTAGCGACGTTCGCGTCGCGAGCGGCGTCAGGTATCGGTCAAGCAGTTCGCCGCCGGTCGGATAGGATTGCGGGTCCGGCGAATTCCATCCCGTCGGTGCAAGCAGGCGCGCGGCGGCCTTGTCGACATTGTACTCCCACGGCGAGAACAGCTGGACCTGCTGCCACTGGCGGACGGCGTGTCCGGCTTCGGGTCCGGCCTCGAGCACAATGGGAGACATGCCGCGCTCGAGCACGTGCGCGGCCGCAGCCAGGCCGACCGGTCCTGCCCCGATAATGGCAACTGTCTTTCCGTCGCTCATTTCGCTACTCTCGTCTTTCTAGAATTATCGAATAACTCGGCAAAAAAATCAGGCCGCCGTTTTGGTATCTTTGCATTCGGTTTCGTCGGCACAGCACTCCGACACCAGGAAATCCACCAGGCCCCGCATCCCGTCGTAGTTCGCGTGGCAGACCAGGGTCGTGGATTCGCGGACCTGACTTATCAGCCCGACCGCAACCAGAGACTTGATGTGGTGAGACAGCGTCGATGCCGGGATCTTCAGTTTGTCCTGCAAGCGACCGACGGGCATGCCCGGCTGTCCAGCGCGGACCAGGGCCCGATAGATCTGAAGCCGTGTCCGGTTACCCAGAGCTTCCAAGCGTGCTGCTGCGTCGTCGATCTTCATGTCGATAAGATGCGCCGATCCACCCTCGCCGTCAACCATATTTCTAGAATATTGGAAATATAGGGGCGACCGCCCGCCGGCGGGGCGGCCTCAGCAGCACTTTCCGTTCTGCTGGATCGGCGGACAAGGGACCGATCCGTACGAACAGAAGACGCAGCAATCGCCGCTCGTCGGCTTGAGCCGGGTCCCGCATCCCTTGCAATCGTAGAAGAACTGACAGGCCTCAACCGGCATGGTTTCGGCTGACGCGTGATGACAGACCGGACACGTAATGACCGATTGGGTTTGCATCGCCGGCTTTCCTCGATCGCGAGACACAACGCATTCTAAACGCGGCGAGTTCGGAAATTCAATTGACGCTTTATCATCATTTCTATAAATCTGGATATATGGAAACTGAAGAAGCAGTCCTCGCGCTCGCCGCCCTGTCACAATCGACCCGTCTGGAGGCCTTCCGGACGCTGGTCCGACACGAGCCCGATGGCCTTGCGGCCGGCGACCTCGCACGTCTGCTGGAAGTCCCGCCGAATACGCTTTCGGCTCATCTCTCGATCCTGACGCGTGCCCGCCTCGTCACCTCCGAGCGACACAGCCGTTCGATCGTCTATCGCGCCAACCTTGCGGAGTTCAGGGACGTTGCGGTTTTCCTGCTTCGGGATTGCTGCGGCGGCCGGCCGGAGGTTTGCGAACCGGTCGTCGAGAGCCTTCAAGCCTGCTGCTCGCCAAAGCGAAAGGAGCGAAGCCGTGCCTGACCAGATGTACAATGTTCTGTTCCTGTGCACCGGCAATTCGGCGCGCTCGATCCTCGCCGAGTCGATCCTTCGCAAAGACGGAGCCGGCCGTTTTCAGTCCGAGATCGGACGCTCCCAGGGCGCAACACATTCAACGCCGAAGGCCGGCTGATGGACAATTTCGATCTTCCACGGCGCCTCGCAGCCGAAGCGCTCGGCACGGGCATTCTCGTCGCCACCGTCGTCGGCTCCGGCATCATGGCCGAGACGCTGACCAGGGACGTGGCGCTTGCGCTTCTGTGCAATACCCTGCCGACCGGAGCCATTCTGGTTGTCCTGATCACCGTGCTCGGTCCGATCTCCGGCGCGCATTTCAATCCCGCGGTGACCCTCGTCTTCGCCGGCAAGCGCGAGCTTCCGGTCAACGAAGCCGTGCTCTACGTGGTCGCGCAGATCGCCGGCGGCATCGCGGGAACGATGGCCGCGCATCTGATGTTCGGACTTCCCCTGCTCGATTTCTCGACGAAGGTTCGAACGGGAGGGCCGCAATGGTTCGCCGAAGCGGTCGCCGCCTTCGGTCTGGTCGCGACGATCCTGGCCGGCATCCGATTTCAGCGGACGGCGGTTCCCTGGTTGGTGGGCCTTTACATCACGGCAGCCTATTGGTTCACGGCCTCCACGTCGTTTGCAAATCCGGCGGTGGCCATCGCGCGGTCGCTGACAAACACGTTCTCGGGCATTCGTCCGACCGACCTGCCCGGATTCATCCTTGCGGAGCTCTGCGGAGCATTCGCCGGCATGCTGTTGATGAACTGGCTGCTCGGGCACTCCGGGGCCCGCGGCCCCGTACAAATTGCGGAGACTACCCGATGAGCGTGACGATCTACCACAACCCCGATTGCGGCACCTCGCGCAACACGCTGGCGATGATCCGGCAGAGCGGCGCGGAGCCCACTGTCATCGAATATCTCAAGACCCCGCCATCGCGCGAGACGCTCAAGCAGCTGATTGCAGCGATGGGCATTCCGGTTCGCGCATTGCTGCGCGAGAAGGGCACGCCGTACAAGGAGCTCGGCCTCGCCGACCCCAAATGGACCGACGACCAGTTGATCGACCAGATGCTCGCGCATCCCATTCTCATCAACCGCCCGATCGTCGTGACCTCGAAGGGCACGCGCTTGTGCCGCCCTTCCGAAGCCGTCGTCGACCTCCTCGACAATCCGGTCGGCCGGTTCGTAAAGGAGGACGGCGAGGTGGTCGAAGCGCGCTAGGCAACTCACCGCCCCTAACGCTCCTCGGTCGGAATCCGCCGCGGGCTTTTTCACGCCGGAGCGGCGGTCGCCATGAAGACGACCTCCGCTGCCGAGCCTATTCGGCGGCTTGCGACGCGCGCACGGTCCATTCATCGGCAGGAGCCGATCGCTCGCCCGATGGAAGCCCCCGCCCCTTTACCAAGCCGAAAATTGCGGGGATCACGACCAGCGTCAGCAGTGTCGATGACGTCATGCCGCCGATCATCGGCACCGCAATGCGCTGCATGATCTCCGATCCGGCCCCGGTGCTCCACATGATCGGCAGAAGACCGGCCATGATGGCAACCACCGTCATCATCTTGGGCCGCACGCGCTCGACCGCGCCCACCATGATGGCGTCGTGGAGATCCCGGCGCGTCAGTGGCCTCCCCTCGGCGCTGCACCTGGCCCTCACCTCGGCCAGCGCATGATCGAGGTAGATCAGCATGACGACACCCGTCTCGGCGGCGACGCCTGCGAGCGCGATGAAACCGACCGCGACGGCAACGGACAGGTTGAAGCCGAGCCACCACATCATCCAGATGCCGCCGACCAGCGCGAACGGCAGTGACAGCATCACGATCAGCGTCTCGGTCATCGCCCGGAAGTTCAGGTAGAGCAGCAGGAAGATGATCGTAAGCGTCACGGGCACCACGATCTTCAGACGGGCCGCGGCGCGCTGCAGATATTCGTACTGGCCGCTCCACACGACGTAGGTGCCGGCGGGAAACCGGATGCTCTCCGTCACGGCGCGTTGCGCATCGGCGACGTAGCTTCCGATGTCGCGATCACGGATGTCGACATAGATGTAGGTCGCGAGCTGGCCGTTCTCCGTCCGGATCGACGTCGGCCCGCGCGCGGGTTCGACCTTCGCCACCTCGCCGAGGGGCACGGCGCCACCCGACGGTATCGGCACCAGGATGTCGCTGGCAATGGCCTTGGGGTTGTCGCGAAGGTCGCGCGGATAGCGCATGTTCACCGTGAACCGTTGCCGGCCCTCCACGGTCGTCGTGACCGTCTGACCGCCGAGCGCGGCCGCGATGGTGTCCTGGACGTCCTGGATCAGGATGCCGTAACGGGCGAGCGCCTCACGGTCGGGAACGATCTCGAGATAATAGCCGCCGATGCCGCGCTCGGCGTAAGCCGACGACGTGCCGGGTACGGTCTTGATGACGCGTTCGATCTGCTTCGCGAGCCGGTCGATCTCGGCGAGGTCATTGCCCATGACCTTGACGCCGACCGGCGTGCGGATTCCGGTCGAGAGCATGTCGATACGTGCCTTGATCGGCATGGTCCAGGCATTGGAGACACCCGGAAACTGCAACGCCTTGTCCATCTCGGCGATAAGACTGTCGACGGTCACGCCGGAACGCCACTGCTCCTTCGGCTTCAGGTTGACGATCGTCTCAAACATCTCGGTCGGAGCGGGATCGGTCGCAGTAGCGGCTCGTCCCGCCTTGCCGTAGACCGAAGCGACCTCCGGAAACGACTTGATGATGCGGTCCTGCATCTGCATCAGTTCGGCCGCCTTGGTGACCGAGATGCCGGGCAGCGTCGTTGGCATGTAGAGCAGCGTTCCCTCGTTCAACGCCGGCATGAACTCGGTGCCGAGCTGGCGCGCCGGCCAGATCGTCACCGCAAGCACGACGAGCGAAGCCAGGATAACCAGCGTCTTGGCGCGCAGAACCCCCTTGATCACGGGACGGTAGGCCCAGATCAGGAAGCGGTTGATGACGTTCCTGCTCTCCGGGACGATCCTGCCGCGGACGAAGATCACCATCAGCGCCGGCACCAGGGTGACGGACAGCAAGGCCGCGGCGGCCATGGAGAAGGTTTTCGTGAACGCCAGCGGACTGAACAATCGGCCCTCCTGCGATTCCAGCGTGAAGATCGGCATGAACGACACGGTGATGATCAACAGGCTGAAGAAGAGCGCGGGGCCGACCTCGGATGCTGCGTCGATCAGAACCTGCACGCGCGACTGATCGGGCCTCGCCCGTTCGAGGTGCTTGTGTGCGTTCTCGATCATGACGATGGCGGCGTCCACCATGGCGCCGATCGCAATCGCGATGCCGCCGAGGCTCATGATGTTCGATCCCAGCCCGAGCAGCTTCATGGCGCCAAACGCCATCAACACGCCGACCGGCAACATCAGGATCGCGACGAGTGCGCTGCGGACATGCAGAAGGAACACGATGCAGACGAGCCCGACGACGATGCTCTCCTCGAACAGGGTATGCTTGAGGGTATCGATGGCCGCGTAGATCAGGTTCGACCGGTCGTAGACCGGCACGATCTCGACCGATTTCGGCAGGCTGCTCGCGATCTCCCTGAAGCGCTTCTTGACGTTTTCGATGACGTCGAGGGCGTTGACGCCGAACCGCTGCAGCACGATGCCGCTTGCGACCTCGCCCTCGCCGTTCAATTCGGCGATGCCGCGCCGCTCGTCGGGCCCGAGCTCGACGTTGGCGACGTCCCGCAGGAGCACCGGGGTGCCGTTGCTCGTCTTCAGCACGATGTTGCCGAGATCGTTGATGCTCTTGATGTAGCCCTTGCCGCGGATGACGTATTCGAACTCGGAGAGCTCGACGGTGCGGCCGCCGACGTCGGCGTTGCTGGCGCGGATCGCCTCACGTATTTTTTGCATGCTGATGCCGCGGTCGCGCATCCGCTGCGGGTCGAGGACCACGTTGTACTGCTTGACGAAGCCGCCGACGCTGGCGACCTCGGCGACGCCTTCGGCCTTGGCCAGCGCGAACTTCAGATTCCAGTCCTGGATCGTACGCGTGTCCGCCAGGTTCAATTCCTTCGATACGACGGCGTATTGGTAGACCCAGCCGACGCCGGTCGCGTCGGGCCCGATGGTCGGGGTGACGCCGGCGGGAAGCCTGGACGCCGCGCCGTTCAGGAATTCCATGACGCGCGACCGGGCCCAATAGATGTCGGTGCCGTCCTCGAAGATCACGTAGACGAAGGAGACGCCGAAGAACGAGAAGCCGCGGACGACCTTCGATTTCGGTACGGTGAGCATCGCCGTCGTCAGCGGATAGGTGACCTGATCCTCGATCACCTGCGGCGCCTGGCCGGGATACTCGGTGTAGACGATGACCTGCGTATCCGAGAGGTCCGGGATCGCATCCAGCGGAAGGTGAACCAGGGCATAGAGGCCGGCGGCGGCCGCGAAGCCGGTCCCGAACAGCACGAGCAGCAGATTGCGCGCCGACCAGGCGATGATGCGGGCGATCATTTGTGATCTCCCGTTGCATTGCCAGGGCCGGCGTCGGTGGCCTGGGACGCCGCCTCGCCAAACCCCTTCAGCGCCGCCTTCAGGTTGCTTTCCGCATCGATCAGGAAGTTGGCGGAGGTCACCACCGCCTCGCCGTCCGCGAGACCCTGGCGCACCTCGACATAGCCGCCGCCGCGACGGCCGAGCTTGACTTCCCGCGGCTCGAAACGCCCTTCCCCCTTGTCGACGAGCACGGCCTGCCGGCTGCCGGTGTCGAGCACCGCGCTGTCCTGTATCGCCAGGACCGGCGCGGCATCGGCCGTGTCGATGTCGGCATCGACGTACATGTCGGGCAGCAGCACCGCGTCCGGGTTGGCAAGCTCGATCCTGACGCGAACGGTTCGCGTGTCGCGGTTCACCTGCGGATAGACGACAGCGATTGTCCCGGTGAAGGTTCGGCCGGGGAAACTGCGCGCGCGCACCGCGACTGACTGGCCCACCGCGATGTTGCCGAGATCGCGCTCGGCCACGTCGACCAGCGCCCAGACCATCGAGGTGTCCGCGATCCGGAACAGAACGTCGCCGGGATTGGCCCGCATACCTTCGATCGCGTTGCGTTCGAGCACGACCCCGTCGCGCGGTGCAGACCAGCGTATGGCGACGGGCGCGGTGTGCGTCTTGTCCATCTCCGCAATGACGGACTCGGGAACGTCGAGATTGACCAGCCGCTGTCGCGAGCCGCGGCCGTACATCTCGACACCGCCGACCGTCTTGGAGGTGATCGTCGCGAGATATTCCGCCGCCGCGGACACCACCGCCGAACTGTAGATTTCCATCAGCGGCTGGCCGGCCTTCACGCGCGTGCCGGTCGTCACATCGGCGACCTTCTGCACGAAGCTTTCGGCGCGCATCGCGATCACCGACACGCGGCGTTCATCGAGCTGGATCGTGCCGGGCGCCTTCACCGAGACCCGGATCGAGCGCCGCGCGACGGGCTCGGACTTCACGCCCGCGCGCTGGATCTTGCCGGGCGACAGCTTCACCGTGCCGTCGTCGGTGTCGTCGCCTTCGTAAACGGCGACATAGTCCATCCCCATCGGATCCTTCTTCGGAACGGTCGACGTATCGGGCAGCCCCATGGGATTGCGGTAGTAGAGGATCTTTCGCGGCGAAGCCGCTTGCGCCTTCGGCAGCGCCGGCGCGACGGCCGCTCCATCGTTGTCGTAGACCGGCAGATAGTCCCGCCCGCGGTCGTCCTTCTTCGGACCCGCAGACCAGAGCGACGCGCCGCTTGGATCGCGGTAGTAGAGCGGAGTTCGCTCCGCGGCGGCCGCAGCCGATGATATGTCGGCCTCAGCGAGCCAGCCCGCACCGTTCGAATGCCAGTAGTAGCCGGCCAGGACCAGGCCGCCGCCCAGCGCAAGTGCCGTCAGGAGACGCAGCGTTTTCATGTCGTGTATCCGCGCACCCGGGAGCGCGCGTCCGTGTGAAGGAAAAGGGGGAATGTCGGGCGCTGCCGGGCAGCGCCCGAACGCTCACTTGACCGCCGTGACGATCACCTTGCCGGTGACGGTCTCCGGTTCGCCCTGCACCTTCACGGACAGCGTCATCTGGTAGCGGCCGGCCATCGGCAGGTCCGTCTTGAAGGCGTACACACCCGGCTCCCTGGACGGCAGCGGCGCGACCGCCGACTCCATCTCGGCCATCCCGTCCGGAGCCATGTCGAGGCGGGTCTTGAAGATGACCGCGTCCGGTATCGGCTTGCCGGTCTGCTTGTTCGTCAAGCGAACGGCGAGCGTGACGTCTTCGCCCTTCTTCATCTGCGGAGTGACGGGCTCGAAGGCGTAGTCGCCCGCGCCCGCCATCGCGGCGGAAGCGGCAAGCGAAAGGGTGGCGGCGAGAGCCGCGGTGCTGATCTTGGAAAGCATTGTCCTGTCCTCATGAATTGATCTTTCGCCGTGGCGCGCGAAGCGCGCACGTCAGTCGTCGTCGCGAGCAGGCCTGCCGCTCGCGTCTCGGGCTTTGCGAGATCAGATTCGAGGAGGTCGGAAAGGAGGACTGGCGCCGCGGAAGGAAACGACCTGATCCGGGGGGATAGCCATCGTGCTGGCCATGACGGCGAGACGTTCGAACGCCACGGGCCTGACATCACCGAGCGCGATGATCCCACCGACGCAGCAGAAGCCCATCCCGCACTTGTAGCCGCCGCTATGGGAGCCCGTGCCCTTCATGTCGGGACAACAATCGTCCATCGACATGTCGGCGTCGCCGCTCATGTGCATGGCCGTCTGCATGCCATCCGACGACATTGCGAGGTTCGCCGCGGACGCGCCAACCGGCAGCATCGCCAGGGATATGGCGATGGCGACTGCCAGGATGGTACGGACGAACTGCATCAATATCGACTTGCCTTGTCGGGCCGGAACTCGGCCTCAGTAGCATATTCGGACACCAAAGGCAGTCATTGATCGTGGTCAAGCGTTCGTTACCCAGGCTCGCACGGAGGCCGGGTTGGACGTTTCGACGCAGCCCCCTCGGACTATCGTGCAAAACAGCAACACAAGGCCACCATCGACCGACCGGCCCGTCCAGCAGCCCGCGCGGATGTTGACGCGCTCATCCCCTGATGCCAGTTTCGTGATCGGTAGTGTCCGCAAGGACTCTTCAAGGGAATGCGGTGCGTCCACCTCAGTGGGCAATTCCGCGGCTGCCCCCGCAACTGTAGGCGGATAGCCGACGACCAAACGAACCACTGGAGCCCCGCTTGGGCCTCTGGGAAGGTGGTCGAAGGCGATGACCCGCGAGCCAGGAAACCTGCTGCCAGCCATGGTCACGCGCGAACGCATTGGGCGGGGTGCCCTGATGTCGGACAAGTAGCCGGTGCATCCGCCGCCTGGGGCGAAGGTGGATGACTAAGGCAACCGCGGTGACGGTTTGTTTGCGTCGCCGCAGAGCGTTGTTGTGCAAAATCTTCATTTCCGTGCTGGCGCAAGGCCAGCGTTATCGCGTGCTTTCCTGATTACTCTGCTCTCGTCGGTATCCTTGTCGTCCGCGGCGCTCGCGCAAAGCGCGGCGCAGGACAACCGCTCCCGGGAGGTCGGCCCGGTGATCGTGTCGCCGCCTGCGCCGCGACAGGCTCCTGCCGTCAGCCCCGGCACTCAGAAGCAGCGCGCGGCCCGGCGCGCCGCGGGACGCAATCGTGGCGCCCCTGCTGTCGCCGTTCCGGCCACGCAAGCTCCGAGCGGCCCGGTGCAGACGCCGCTCAACACGGCAGCCGTCACCGACGTCGTCTCCCGGCTCGGCATCACGGCGCGCGAGATGCCGGCGACCGTCGAGGTCATCAGTCAGCGGACGATGCAGGACCTGGGCATCCGGACCACGACCGACGTCGCCAAGGCTGCAGTCGGCGTCACCGGCGGCGATGCGCCAGGCGCGCCCGCCATCTTCTCGATGCGTGGCTTTTCCGGCGACCAGATCTCCACGCTCTACAACGGCATCCCGATCGGGCCGTCGACCATGACCGGCCGTCCCATGGACGTGGCTGGCCTCCAGCAGGTCGAGATCATCAAGGGACCGGACTCGCTGGTGGCGGGCCTCGGTGCGACCGGCGGCGCCATCAACTACGTGAACAAGGCGCCGCACACCGGACCAATCGTCAACGACGCCTTCACCTCCTACGATTCCTTCAACGGCTATCGCGCCGGTTACGGATCGGGCGGCAGCACGCTGATCAACGGCCTCGACTACCGCTTCGACATCAGCCATTTCAACAACAAGGGCTTTATCGACGACACCTATTCCAAGCTCAGCAACGTCTCGGGCCAGCTGAACTATCGCGTCAACGAGAACCTGAGGATCTGGGGCGCGACCGAATACAGGCAGGACAACGACCGCTTCTACTGGGGAACGCCGCTGGTGCCGGCGAACGCGCCGGGCATCGTGCCGACGTACGGCGTCGTCTCCGGCCTCTGGAGCAACTATTACCTCGGCGGCGGCACGCCGGTCCCGGTCACCATCGACGCGCGCACGCTGACCACGAACTACAACGTGCTCGACAATCACAGCGGCGCCAACGAGCTCTGGCTGCGCAGCGGCTTTCAATGGGACATCACCAACAACATCTCGCTGAAAAGCCAGGTCTATGGCTATGACGCCCACCGGCACTGGTTCAACAACGAGATCTCCTCGTTCGACCAGACCGTAGGCAATTTCGCAGGCGCGCAGAGCATCTACCGCGAGCGCCTGGCGCTCGATCACGCGCAGCGGCTCTACGGCAACATCACCGACCTCACCGTCAATTCCAACGTCGCCGGAATGGACAATCGCTTCGTCGCCACCGTGGCGGCGAGCAGCAACCAGTTCAACGTCTCGCAGGACACGCTGTTCTTCAATGACTACGTCAATCTCCTCAATCCGGACCGCGGCCTCTACGGCCCGCGCAGCGACGAGAAGATCTACACCCATCTCGACACCGCCTCGCTGTCGTTCGAGGACCGGCTCAAGCTGACCTCGACCTTCGCGCTGATCGGCGGCATCCGTTTTGAGAATATCGAGCTGTCGCGGACCCGCTTCGACGAGAATGGCCTCCTGAAAGCCAACTATCCTTTCTCGAAGACGTTCAATCCGGTCACCGGACGCATCGGCTACACCTGGGACATCGCGCCCGGCGTGATGCTTTACAGCCAGTATGCGACGGCAGCCGACCCGACGGTGGCGAACATCTTCATCCTCAGGCCCACGACGCCGCTGCTGCTCACGACGTCGCGGACCTACGAGACCGGCGTGAAGCTGCTGTCGGCCGACAAGCGCGCGGAGGCCACGTTCTCGGCCTTCGACATCGAGCGCAAGAACGTCTACGTCCCCGAAAGCGGCATCCTCTTCAACGTCGCCGGCAAGATGGCCTCCAAGGGCGTCGAGATTGCCGCCGCGGTCAATCCGGTCGCGGGCCTGAAACTATGGGGCAACGTCGCCTTCGTGCAGTCGCGCTTCATCGACTTCACCTATGTCGACGGCAATGGCGACTTCCAGTCCTATTCGGGCAAGACGCCGCCGAACGTTCCGAACTTCATCGCCAATGCGGGGGCGTCCTACCGCTTTGACACGAAACTGCCGGTGGAGATCGGCGGCCTCGTCCGTCACGTCGGCGACCGCTTCAACTTCCAGGACAATCTGGTCACGATGGACGCCTACACGATCTTCGACGCGTTCGCGTTCGTCGATATTCCAAAAGCCTATTTCCCGGGCGTCGACCAGACCCGGATCAGCTTTCGCGTGAGGAACCTGACCAACAAGCTCTACGCAGCCTGGGGCGATCCGGGTTACACCGACCAGATCATCCTCGGCGCGCCGCGCAGCTACGAGATCGCGGCTTCGTTCAAGTGGTAGTCGCGGATCCCCTCGCACGCGCCGTGGCGGGAGTTGTCACGCGACAGTAGGACGCAATCGCAAATCGATTGCGCCGTTGAAGCCGCAGGTCTCGAGAGCTATCGATCAACGAGACCTGTCTTCCATCGGGAGGAACGCATGAGCACCATCACCGGCGGTTGTCACTGCGGCGCGATCCGCTATCAGGTCGAGGGCGAAGCGATCGTGCACGCGCTGTGTCACTGCCGCGATTGCAGGCTTCACGCCGGCGCTCCCGTCGTCGGCTGGACGATGTACGCGGACGATGCCGTCAAGGTGACCAAGGGCGAGCCCAAGGTGTATCACTCCTCGGAACATGCCCGGCGGCACTTTTGCGGCGACTGCGGAACCGGCCTGTTTTATGTCAATGCCGACATGTTGCCCGGGGTCATCGACGTCCAGAGCGCGACCTACGACGATCCCGATGCCGTACCGGCGACGATGCACATCCAGGTCGCAGAGCGCCTTCGATGGATGGAGCGGGCGCACGAACTGCCGACATTCGACCGCTATCCGCCGCCACCGGAGTAGCGAGCGCGAGGGGTTCGCCGTCTGGACGGAACCGCACAATCGCCATCTTGCAACGACCGGACGATTTCACGTACATTCATCGGTGTGGGGACGAAGCAGACTCCCCGTGAGACCTCGGTCCAAGCTCTGCGCAGCACGCCATTCGTGGAGCTTGCGCATGGATACCGAACGCCACCCTCCTCTCCGCCATACCGTTGCCATCCTCTCCCGCGGCGACGCTGCCGCGCGCCGGGACACGACGGCACAAAACAGCCGCTTCGTCCGCGTTTTCGAAGCACTCGCCGCGGTCGGCATCGAAGCCCGGCCGGTGATCTACGACGAGATCTTCGCCGACGCCGTCCGCGATCAACTGCTCGCCGTCGATGGCGTGCTCGTCTGGGTCGATCCGATCCATCAGGGCAAGACGCGCGAGGCCCTCGACCCGCTGCTGCGCGACGTTGCGGCGCAAGAGCCATGGGTGAGCGCCCATCCCGACGTGATCCTGAAGATGGGCGTCAAGGACGTGCTCTACCGAACGCGTCATCTCGGCTGGGGAGCCGACACGCATCGCTATGACACCGCCGCAAGCTTCCGCGCCGAATTTCCCGCGCGCCTTCAGGCGAACGGTCCGCGCGTGCTCAAGCAAAATCGCGGCAATGGCGGCCAGGGGGTGTGGAAGGTGGAGGCCTTGCCCAACGCAGACGCCATGGTTCGCGTACTGCATGCCCAACGCGGCAGTCTACCCGAGGACGTACCGCTCGATGCCCTCCTCGCCCGCTGCGAACCGTATTTCGGATGGGGCGGCTGCATCATCGACCAGGCGTTCCAACCCCGTCTGCCCGACGGCATGATCCGCTGTTACATGAGCGGCGCCAAGGTCGCGGGCTTCGGGCATCAATTGATCAAGGCCCTGATCCCGCCGCCGCCGGAAGGCCCCGACGCACCCGAGGCGCAGCCGGGCCCACGGATCATGCACGGACCCGATGCTTCGCAATTCCAGGCGCTCCGAAGAGCGATGGAGGACGAATGGACGCCGCAACTGATGGACACGCTCGGCATCGACGAGCCGTCGCTGCCGGTGATCTGGGACGCCGACTTCCTGTACGGGCCCCGCGACGCCGCCGGCACCGACACCTACGTCCTGTGCGAAATCAACGCGAGCTCCTGCTTCGCGATTCCCGACGAGGCGCCGGCGGCAATCGCCCGAACAGTGAAGCACCGCTTGCTCCGGACTCAAGCAGTGCGTTCGGGCGCATAGCGCGGAACAGTAGGCCGGCAGCCGTGCTGTGACGTCGTCCGATATTTCCGTGCACAACGGGCGGCGTTGTCGAGGCCCGTGGTGGCGCGATCAACGCGCCCGCACCGGGCAGCGCTGACGGGCCCGCGCCACCTCACGTCACAGGAAGCCGGTCGATATCCACGGTATCGCGGCAACCACGAGCGTGCCGATCAGCAAGGCCACGATATAGCCGATGATCGGCTTGATGCCTTCGTCGGGACTGATGCGGCTGATGGCACAGGCCGCATAGTAACCGACGCCGAACGGCGGGGCGAACAGACCGATGCCCATGGCGAGAACGACGACCATCGCGTAATGCACCTCGTGCACCCCGACCTGACGCGCGATCGGAAACAGCAGCGGCCCGAACAGAACGATGGCCGGGATGCCCTCGAGCACGCTGCCCAGAATGACAAACGCCACGATGGTAACGCCGAGGAAGACCGGTGTTCCGCCCGGCAGCGCGGTCATGAATTTGGCGAGCGATGCCGAGAAACCCGACTGGGTCAGGGCCCACGCCATCCCGGTCGCGGCACCGATGATCAGCAGAATCGCGCCGGACAGCGACGCGGTCTCCACCAGCATCGGATAAAGGCGGCGCCAGGAGAACTGGCGATAGATCAGAAGTCCGGTGAGAACCGAGTAGACGATGCCGATGGTCGACACCTCGGTAGCCGTCGCAACGCCCTCGACCACCGCGGCCCGGATGACGAAGGGCAGAGCCATCGCCGGAATCGCGATGACGAAGGCGCGGCCGATCTCGCGCCCGCTCGCGCGCTTCACATGCGACAGGTCTTCGCCGCGGTATCGCCACCAGACCACGGAGCAGAGCCCGATCGCCAGCACAATGCCGGGCAGCAGACCGCCGGTGAACAGCGCCGCGATCGACACGCCCGTCACCGAGCCGATCGTGATCAGCACGAGCGAGGGCGGGATGGTCTCGGTCTGGGCGCCGGTTGCAGCAAGCAGCGCGACGAGATCGCCGGGTTTGGCGCCCCGCTTGGTCATCTCGGGAAACAGCACGGGCGCTACCGCTGCCATATCGGCCGCCTTGGAACCCGAGATTCCCGACACCAGGTACATCGCGCCGACCAGCACATAGTGCAAACCGCCACGCACATGTCCAAGCAGGCTGGCGAGAAATCCCACCATGGCACGCGCCATGCCGGTCATTTCGATCAGCAGGCCGAGGAACACGAACAGAGGCACCGCCAGCAGGATCAGATGGCTCATGCCTTCGTCCATGCGCCCGATGATGACCACATCGGGCGTGCCCGTCGTCAGCGCCAGATAGCCGACGGTTGCAAGGCCAAAGGCAAACGCGATCGGCACCGCCGCAAGGACCATGGCGCCGACGATGACCACGAAGAAGATGAGCAGGTTAAGATTGCCGAGAGGCTTGAGCAGCGGCCCCGCCAGTACAAGCGCGGCGATGATCCCGGCGACGAGCGCTACGGCGGCCAGCAGGCTCCGCAAGCCGGCGATGCGAGCCAGCCGCAGAACTGCGGCGACCAGCATCAATCCGATGCCGACGGGTAACGCCGCAGCGCGCCAGCTGTTGACGATTTCGAGCGCCGGCGTCGTGACGAACACCTCGTCGGCCGCGAACTCGTAAGCCGGGTGGATCACCAGCAGGAGAAACGCCAACGACGCCGCGGCGGCAACGACATCCAGGAACGCGCGGGCGTCGGGCCGAAGCATGCCGATGATAGCCGTCATCCGCATGTGCTCGCCACGCTGGAAGGCAATTACCGATCCCAGCATAGCGAGCCACAGGAACAGAATGCCGGCGAGCTCGTCGGCCCAGATGATCGGAGCGTGAAAAACATATCTTCCGACGATGCCGGCCGACAACACGACGATCTCGGCCAGCACCAGCAGTGCCACCGGGATCGCAACCACATGACCAAGCACCTTGTTGGCGCTGGCGGCCCACAGGTGCACACCTGACTGAGGTGCCGCCATTGCGGCACCCTGATCGATATTCGGCATATGGTTGATCGCGGTCATGACAGCTTGCCCGCCGCTTTCTCGAGCTGCGCCCAGGCCTCTTCACCGAACTTGGCCTTCCAGTCGGCATAGAAGCTCGTCTTCGCCAGCGCCTGCCTGAACGCGCCGCGGTCGACCTCGATGAACTGCATGCCCTTGGCGGTCAGATCCGAGCGCAGTGTGTCGCTCAACTTCGCGATGTCGGCGCGCTCGTCCTTGGCCGAGCGGTCGAACTCGCGTGTCACGATCTGCTGCACGTCCTTTGGCAGTTTTTCGAAAGCCCGCTTGTTGCCGAGGATCCAGTAATTGTCCCACACATGCCCGGTCAGGGAGCAGGTCTTCTGCACCTCGTAGAGCCGGGCCGTCGCGATGATCGGCAACGGGTTCTCCTGGCCGTCGACCACCTTGGTCTGCAGCGCCGAATAGACCTCGTTGAAATTGATCGGCGCGGGTCCAGCGCCGAGTGCCTGGAACAGCGACGTCAGATTGGGCGCCGCCGGCACGCGCAGCTTGAAATTCTTGAGGTCCTCCGGCGTCCTGATCTCGCGGCCCGAGGACGTCACGTGGCGGAAGCCGTTGTCCCAGGCGCTCGACACCGTCATGATCGGCGTTTTGGCGATCTGCGCGCGAATGTAGGTGCCAAGCTCACCGTCCATCGCCTTCCAGACGGCATCATAGCTCGTGAACAGAAAGCCGAGGTTGACGATACCCGCCGCCGGAACCAGCGTCGCGAGGATCAGCGAGGAAAGATTGAAGAACTCGACGCCGCCGTTGCGCACCTGCGTCAGCAGGTCGGTATCGGAGCCGAGCTGGTTGGCCGGAAAGAGATTGATTTCGAGCCGCCCGCTCGTCGCCTCGCGAATGCGGTCGGTCGCCTCTTTCGCGCGAACGTTGACGGGATGGGTCGGATCCTGGCCGGTCGCGAGCTTGTAGGTGAATTCCGCGGCCGAAGCGGGACGCGTGAGAATGCCGCATAGCGGCACGGCTGCGCCGGCCATGAGCAGCTTGCGACGGCTGAGGGTGATTGGCTTCCGCGGGGGCATCGTCTCCTCCTGTTGAGCATGGATTGATCTGTAGCGACGGCTCTCGCCGCCAGCTGTTGCTGCAGGCCGGCTCTCGATGCGCCGGCATTGGACAGCAGCTCTCGTTCTCCGCAGCAGCGCTGCGAAACATTTTGGCCCGATCGATCGTGAATGGTGGCTACGTGCGCCGCTAGCGCAGCCACTCCTTGATCTGCCGCTTCACTTCCGCGGTCGAGATGCCGTAGCGGTCGTGCAGCGTCGGCAGCGCGCCGGCGGCGAGAAACTCGTCGGGAAGCCCGATCTGCCGGAACGCCGGATGGACGCCCGAGCGCATCAGGAGCGCCGCGACGGCTTCGCCGAGGCCGCCGATCACGGTGTGGTTTTCGGCGACGACGACCAGGCGGCCCGGCTTGCCCGCCTCGCGCAGGATCGCCTCGGTATCGAGCGGCTTGATCGTCGGCACGTGCAGGACGCCGACGTTGATGCGGTCATCGGACAGGGCCTGGGCAGCCTCTAGCGCGCGCATGGTCATGATACCCGAGGAGATGATCAAGACGTCGGCGCCGTCGCGCAGAAGCGCGGCCTTGCCGAGCTCGAAACGGTAATTGTACTCGTCGAGCACCAGCGGCACCTGGCCGCGCAACAGCCGCATATAGACCGGTCCGCGATGCGCGGCGATGGCCGGCACGATCTGCTCGATCTCGTGCGCATCGCAGGGGTCGATCACCGTCATGTTGGGCATCGCGCGGAACAGCGCGAGGTCCTCCGCGGCCTGATGGCTCGGTCCATAGCCCGACGTCAGGCCAGGCAGCGCGCAGGCGATCTTCACGTTGCGGTCTTCTTCCGCGATGGTCTGGTGGATGAAGTCATAGGCCCGCCGCGAGGCGAACACCGCGTAGGTCGTCGCGAACGGCATGAAGCCTTCCGCCGCGAGGCCCGAGGCGGCGCCGAACAGCAGCTGCTCGGCCATGCCCATCTGGTAATAGCGATCGGGAAAGGCCTGCGCGAAGATGTGCAGATCGGTGTATTTGCCGAGATCGGCGGTCATGCCGACGACGTCTTCACGGCTGCGAGCGAGTTCGACGAGCGCGTGACCGAAGGGCGCCGGTTTGGTGCGCTGCCCTTCCGCCGCAATCGAAGCGATCATGGCGGACGTGGTCAGCCGCGGCTTTGCGGACGGTGTCGATCCGGCGGACTTCATGACTGGTCTCCCGCGTTCAGTGCAGACAGCGCGAGCTGCCATTCGTGCGGCTCGACGCGAATGAAGTGGTTCTTTTCGCGCTGCTCCAGGAAGGGAACGCCCTTGCCCATCAACGTGTCGGCGACGATCATGCGGGGCTTCGCTTCCGGATGCGCCATCGCGGCATCGAAGGCACCCACCACCGCGTCAAGATCGTTGCCGTCCACCCGCTGCACGAACCAGCCGAACGCCTTGAGCTTGTCGACCAGCGGCTCGAACCCCAGCATCTGCTTGGAGGGACCATCGGCCTGCTGATTGTTGACGTCGACGACCCCGATCAGATTGTCGAGCCTGTGATGAGCGGCCGACATGATGGCTTCCCATTTGGAGCCCTCGTCCAGCTCGCCGTCTGAGAACAGCGTGAAGATGCGCGCTGCCGATTTCTTGCGCTTCAGCCCGAGCGCCATGCCGACGGCGATGCCAAGTCCAAGGCCCAGCGAGCCGCCGGACATCTCCATGCCCGGCGTATAGGAGGCCATGCCCGACATCGGGAGCCGGCTCTCGTCGAAGCCGTAGGTTTGCAGCTCGGCCTCGGGAATGATCCCGGCCTCGATCAGGGCCGCATAGAGCGCGATCGCATAATGTCCGTTGGACAACAGAAAACGGTCGCGGCCTTCCCAGGCGGGATCTTCGGCGCGGAAACGCATCGCGTGAAAATAAGCCACCGCCAGCACATCGGCGATATCGAGCGCCTGCGCGATGTAGCCCTGGCCCTGGACTTCGCCCATCAGCAAGGCGTTGCGGCGGATGTTGCGGGCACGCTGTGCGAGCGTCGGCGCGTTCGCGAGTGTCGGTGTTGTCATGATCGTTTCTCCTCCCCTCCGCTCAGTGGATCAGCATGCCGCCGTTCACGTCGATGACCGCACCAGTCACGTAGGCCGAGAGGTCGGAGGCGAGGAAGGTATAGATCCCGGCGACGTCGGCGGCCTCGCCGAGCCGGCCGAGCGGAATTCCCTCGAGGATCTTCGCCCGCATCTCGTCAGTGAGCTTGCCGGCGGTGATGTCGGTCCCGATCAAGCCCGGTGTCACGCAGTTGACGCGGATGCCATCGGGGCCGAACTCGCGTGCCATCGCCTTGGCGAGCCCGAGCACGCCGGCCTTTGCCGCCGAATAGTGTGGTCCGCCGAAGATGCCGCCGCCGCGCTGGGCGGAGACCGACGACATGCATGCGATCGATCCGCTCTTGCGCTTCTGCATGTGCGGGATCACGGCCTGCGACAGGAACAGGATGCCCTTGAGATTGACGTCCTGGATGCGGTCCCAATCCTCGGGCTTGATGTCGAGGAGCTTCACGGGCTGGGTCACGCCCGCGTTGTTGATGAGGATGTCGATCTGGCCGAATTTCGCGATGACCGCCTCGACGGCCCTGATGCAGGTTTCCCTGTCGGCCACGTTGCAGGCGAGTCCGAGATGCGGCTCGCCGGCGCTGGATTCGATGCTGCGCGCGGCTGCTTCCGCCGCAGGGCCGTCGATATCGAGAATGGCGACCCGGGCCCCTTCGGCCGCAAAGCGGCGGGCGGTTGCAAGTCCAATGCCCCGCGGAGAGGCCGCTCCGGTAATGATTGCAGTCTTGCCGCGTAGCAGCATCTACTCCTCCCTGAATGGCTGTTGCCGGGCACCCCAAAAGGCGCCGCTGTTCTTGACCCGGTTGATTATGCCCCCGCCCGATTTCCCACAAACGCGCTGTTGTCTTGCATGGATGAATTTGGTTCACTTGTCGGATGCTGCTGTCCAGTATCCCGATATCGTCCATCCGCGCCTTCGAGGCGGCCGCACGCACCGGCTCGTTCCGGGATGCGGCGAACGAGCTTCATCTCACCCCGAGCGCGGTGAGCCACGCCATTCGCAAGCTCGAAAGCGCGATGAGCACGACCTTGTTCGAGCGCAGCGCCCGGGCTGTCCGCCTGACACCGGCGGGCGAGAACCTGATGCGTCACGCCGGCGCCGCGTTCGACAATCTGCGCCGGGGCATCGAAGAGGTCGCGGGCCGCGGACCGCAATTGCTGAGGGTGCACTGCGCCCCGAGCTTTGCCGCCCAGTGGCTCGCGCCGCGCCTCGCCCGCTTCATGGCCGCCGAGCCGAAGCTCGAGGTCCGACTCGCCGCCAACACGGAATATGCCCGGTTCAGCAACGACGACTTCGACATCGACATCGTGTACGGCCAGCCGAGGGCGGAGGGCGTCGAGGTCATTCCGTTGGGCGAAGAGACCGTAACGCCCTTATGCACGCCCGAACTCGCGAAAAAAATTCGCAAACCGAAGGACCTGCTCGTCCAGGTGTTGATCCGCTCGGACGTGAAGCAGGTGCAGTGGCACCAATGGTTCACCGCAAACGGGCTCGAAGCGCCGGCCATTCACGGCATGCGCTTCGATCGCAGCTTCCTGGCGATCGCGATGGCTTCGAGCGGCCTCGGCGTGACGCTGGAATCAACACGACTGGCCGAACGGGAAATCGCGACAAAGCGGCTGGTTGCGCCCCTTGCGGGACGCTCGGTCGACATCCGTTATGTCGGCCACCATCTCGTTTTTCCACGCGCAAGCCGGCAGCGTCGACCGATCCGGGTTTTCGCCGACTGGATCACGCGTGAGCTTGCGGCCGGCGGCCCGGCTTCGACACCCTAATGCGCAGCGCAGCGGCAGCTTTCATAGGCGACGGGATCGTGGCTGTTGACGATGCTCACGCGGTCGCCGTGGGTCAGCTTCAGCGCGCGCAGCCGCGCCTGGTTGGCGATCCGCATCTTGCGATCCATGTCGCCGCGGCGCTGGAAGTAACCCAGCATCAACGGCACGCGCGGCGATGGGTCGAGCTGGGCGTGGTGGAAATAGCTGTCGCCGGCATGCAGCAGCCATTTGTCAGCTGATCGCACCGCGATGCCGCAATGGCCGAGCGTGTGGCCGACGAGCGGGATCATCAGGATGTCGGCTTCCTTGTCGCCGAGCGCGCGCACGCCCTTGAAGCCGAACCAGTCCTCGCCGGCCTCGCCATAGAATGTCCAGCCCGGCCCATGGCTCCACTGCCCCGTGACATAGCGCCCTTCAGGCGGCGCAGGCTTGCGTAGCACCGCCATGTCGTATTCGGCGCGGTGGACGTGGATCGCGGCATGGGGAAAGTCCGGCACGCCGCCGGCGTGGTCGCGGTCGAGATGCGTCAGCAGCACGTGGCGCACATCGCCGGGTGAGTAGCCGAGCGCCTTCACCTGCTCGACCGCCGTCTCCGCCGGGTCCAGCCTTGGCGCGGTCTGGCGCAGCCATCGGCCACCCAGCCGATTGGGCGTTGCGATATCGCCGAGACCGATGCCGGTGTCGACCAGAGCGAGGCCGTCCCCGGTCTCGACCAGCAGGCAATGGCAGACCAGGCGCGCGCGCTGGAACAGGCCGCCGGTGCCGTTCACCAGGCGGCGGCCGATCGGGCACATCGTGCCGGTGTTGAGGTGGTGGATCTTCATCGCGCGTTCCTGCTGTTGTGAGCAGGGCGTTCTTGCCACCGGGCGATCTATAGGTAAAATATTTAATATTGATACGATCTCTAGGCTCATCCTATGGACATCCGCGAGCTTCGCTACTTCGCCGCCGTGTACCGCGAGCGCAATCTGACCGCGGCGGCGCGCGCATGCTTCGTGTCGCAGCCGTCGATCTCGACCGCGATCACCCATCTGGAGGCCGAGCTCGGCACCACGCTGTTCATCCGGCACAAGAAGGGCGTCGCGCCGACCGCCTCAGCCGAGCAGTTTCATGCGCTGGCCCGCCGCATCATCGACGAGGCGGACGCCGCACGCAGCCTGTTCAGGAAGCCGAATACGAAGACCACCGTCACGCTGGGACTGATGCGCACGCTCGACATCCCCCGAACGATCGCGCTGCTGAAGCCGCTGACGGCGCGCACCGACATCGCGCTCCGCCTCGTCGGCAGCGACGAGCGCGCCGATGCGCGCATCATCTCGAAGAGCATGCTCCGCGCCGACGAGCATTTCGTCGCGCTGTGGAGCGAGCGCTATGTCGCCGCACTGCCGCCCTCGCATCCGCTGACGCTGAAGGAGAAGCTGCGGGCTGCCGATCTCGCCGGCGTCCCTCTGATCGACCGCTGCCATTGCGAGCAAAGCGAATTCTTCGGTCAGAGTTCACAACGAAGGCAGACCGCGGCGATCGCGCAATCGGAGGATTGGGCGATGGCGCTGGTTGCGGCTGGCGTCGGCATTGCCATCGTCCCGGAAGGCGTGGCGCGC
Source organism: Bradyrhizobium sp. LA6.8 (assembly GCF_040547935.1). Taxonomy (NCBI): domain Bacteria; kingdom Pseudomonadati; phylum Pseudomonadota; class Alphaproteobacteria; order Hyphomicrobiales; family Nitrobacteraceae; genus Bradyrhizobium; species Bradyrhizobium sp. LA6.8. The sequence continues at coordinate 128,743 of NZ_JBEPQQ010000001.1, read as the reverse complement.
GGCAATCCCGACGTCGCGGTGCGCGAGATCGAGGTCAGGGTCAAACGCGAGGTCGGCCTCGCCTATCGCGCATCAGTGCCGCTGGCGGATGCGCTGAAAGACTTTGTCGGGAAACTTCAGAAGCAGCGGCGCAAGCCGGATCCGACCGGCCCACGGCGCAACAAACGCAGGAAGTCCTAGCCCTTCGAGATGACTGCGCGGCCATAGGGCGGCTGGGCCGCGACCGGCGGGTTGGCGGTCTGGGCTGCGAGTTCGCCGATCAGGCGGTCGGCATCGGCGGCCATGCCGTCGGGCGCCTGGATCACCAGACGTTCCAGCGCCCAGCGATAGGACGAGACGCGCTGCTCGAGGCAGAGCTGCACCCACTGGATGATCAGCGAGTTTTCCCGCATGCGCGCGACCGCATCCTCCCTCTCCCTTGGCGAGAGCTCGGAGACGCGCGCCATGGTCGCATCGCGCTTCCTGTCGAGATCGATGACGCGGATCGCGGAGCCGAAGAACGGCTCGAAACGGGTGATGTCGTTGCGCACGTCCTCGATCAGCTGCGCATAGCGCGAGGAATGCGAGCGATGCGGCTCGTCGATCAGCGTGCGCCCATACATGGTGCGGTCGAACACGACCTTCTGCTGCCAGGGCGACGGCAGCGCCTTGTAGTCGCCGAATACGCTCTTCCAGGCGGGCCGCGACAGCGGCGGCTCGATCATGGGATAGGCGAGATCGCGAAGCTGGCGCTCCGCGTCGGTGAGCTGGAATTGGGACGACTTCAGGCCGACGCTGCCGGTGGCCTCGGCCCCGAGCCAGCGATGCATGTCGTCGCTGCGCATGTCAGCGCGGGTGCGGCCGAAATCGCCGCCGCTGCACGCGCCGAGCGTCGCACCGACGAGTGCGAGCAGGACGGCCGTTACGACAGGCCGAATCTGGCGGATGGCATCCGGCATTGCAAAAGCCGGATGCTAGCGGCGACGACGACGGCGCCCCGGCGCTGTGCCCTGCTCCGGCCCGCGATCGCCGCTGGTTTCTTCCGTCTGGCGCTCGATGCGGATCACGGGGAGGATCAGAATCGTTCCCGTTTCCGTACGCGGCGTGGCATCCCCCGACGAGCCTGCCCGGCGACCGGCCGGAAATTCGATAATGGTCCCCATATCAGCTCTCTATCAATTGCCGCGCGACCGAGCGCGCTGGTGCAACGTGCGTTCATTAAGATCAGTTCATGGTTAACGGGGTGTAAACGCGCCTTCCGGACCGTAACTTCACGGGCGGCCTCCCGCGTCCCGTTGCGGGACGACAACACCTGAAATGATGGGGTCGACTTCACGCCTCGTTTTCCTTAACGAGCCTTTAAAGGAACCTGCGTTAGGCTCGCGGACGAGTATCTTTTCCAGGTCGCGTATCTCTCCATGACCAAGTCGCTGTTTCCCGGATTCGACGGGCTGATGAGCCTCTCCCGTCGCGAAGGCGTTGATGTTCGCCCGACGCTGCTGCGCGTGCTGACGGACCTCTATGTCCAGGCGCCCACCCACAGCGACGACGAGCAGCGCCAGTTCATCGAGCTTGCGACGCGGCTGATCGACCAGGTCGACGATGCGACGCGCGCGGCCGTCAAGGCGAAGCTTGCAATCTATCCGCAGACGCCCGTCCCGGTCCTGCAGAAACTCGGGCTGGTTGCGACCCAGGAAGGCCGCAGGGTTCCGCTCGCGCGCGAAATTCGCAGCTCCCCGCGGGCGGCTTCGCCAGCTCGCACGCCGACCGACGCCGAGTTGCGCATGGCCGCCAACATGGCGATGCAGCCGAAGGAAGCGGCCGAGATCCACGACATGTTCTTCCGCGCCGATGCGACCCAGCGCGCGCTGGTCCTGCACAATCTGGCGCAGACCCCGCTGAAGGCCGCGCCGCGGATTCCGACCGTGCGTGCCAAGCGTGCGATCCAGATCCTGGAGATGGCGGCAATCGCCAACGATGTCGAGAATTTCACCTACGAGCTCGGCGACAGCCTGATCCTGCCCTCGCGCGTCGCCGCCCAGATCGTCGACGATGCCGGCGGCGAAGCGCTCGCGGTCGCCGCGCGCGCGCTCGACATGCCGAGCCCGAACTTCCAGCGCATCCTCCTGTTCTTCAAGCCGGAGATCGGCACGTCGGTCGATGCGGTGTACCGGTTGTCGCGGCTCTACGACCGGCTCAACGACCGCTCCGCGCTGGTGATGCTGGCGGCCTGGCGCGGCTCGACGCTCGCGGTCACGCGCGCAAAATACCAGTCGTCGCTGCATGACAGCGAACGCCAGCGCGCGCGTGCGGGCGCCAGCCAGACCCGGCCGGGCGTGCAGCCGGGCTCCGCGCCCGCGGTGCGGACGGGCACCGACGGATCGGACCGCTAGGTCTTCGCCAATTCGAGGAAGTGACGACCTTTGCGGTCCTCGGTCTCGACGATCCAGGCGTCCGGATCGAAGCGGATTTCCTTGGTGAGGCGCTCCTCGACCGCTGGCTCAGGCATCGGCTGCGCGGCAAGTGGCACGAAGAAGCGATCGACCGGCCGGCCGTCGTCATAGACGGTCTGCGGCGCCGGTACGTACAGCATCGCGTTGCCGTCGAGCAGCGACACCTTCACGAATACCGCGCCCGCCTCCTCGGCACCGCGACGACGCACCGCCCCGAACACGCCTTCGGTCTGGCACCGGCGCAGGTAGGCGGAAACCCAAATGTTTGATTTCAAACGCATGAAGAGCACGATAGGCCAGTGCTGCAATCAGCACCAGCCTTCGCACAACAATGACGCTTATTCGACGGGGTGGCCGATCGCGGCTCCGAGCTCGCGCAGCAGGCGGTCGGAGACCTGACCCGTCACCTGCATCTTGTGCTCGCGCTCGAATTTCTGGATCGCGGACTGCGTCTCTGCGCCCATCGTGCCCGTGATCTTCAAATTGCCATAGCCGTATTCGGACAGCGCGCGCTGCACGCCGGCGATACGCCGCGCGGCCGGACTCTGCGCGACGGGAATCGGCGCCGGCGGACGCGCGATGGCGACGGATTGCGGCGGCGCCGACGTCGTTTGCTTGACCAGATTGGTCATCGGATCGCCCGCGCGCGGCGTCGATGCCGTCGCCTCGACCGGCTTCTCGGGGGCCTTCTCGGCGGCGCGCTCGACAGGCTTGGGCTCGGCGCGGAATTCCGTCGCTCTCGGCTCCAGCGGCGAGGTATCCGCGCCGACGGGGCGCGGACGCGGCAAGGGGTTCGACAGCGGCACGGACGACGGCGCGGGAAGATTGATCACTGTGCCGAACATCGGCGCCGGATGCCGGCCGGTCTGAAGGAACAGCGCGTTGGCAACGATCGCGCTGACTGCGGCGACGGCGACGAGACCGGCCAGCGTGTCCTTGGGACTGTACAGCAGGATGCGCATCGCAAGATTGCGCTCGGTCTCGACATCAATGACCGCGGCCTTGGAGCCACGGCGGCGCGGAGCGGCTTCGTCCTTGGCAGACTTCTTAGGCACTTTTCTTCACCAGAGCGGGTTGGTCGTGAGATTGGTCCTGAAGCTCCTGGCGCGGCACCGGCGTCAGCGTCGCGATCTTGCTCTCGGCCGCCATTCTATCGGACGTCTTGGCCTGCGGCGGCGTGTAGACGAGCGGCAATCTGACGGTGACGGAGGTGCCCTCGCCGAGCCTGCTTTGTACAGTCAATTCGCCGAGATGCAACGCCACCAGACTCTTCACGATCGAAAGTCCGAGACCCGTGCCCTCGTGACGACGTTGATAAGTCTTTCCGGCCTGGAAGAACGGCGCGCCGATGCGCTTGAGATCATCCGCCGCAATGCCGACACCGGTGTCGCTGATGCGCAGCGCGAGCTGCGATCCGGACACCGCGGCCGATACGGTGACCTGACCGCCGCGCTCGGTGAACTTGATGGCGTTGGCGACGAGATTGAGCACGATCTGCTTGAAGGCGCGCGGATCGCCGGTCATGACAGGCAGGTCCTGCGGCGCATCGGTGATGAGGTCGATGCCGTTCTCCCGCGCCTTCAGCGCCAGCAGATTGCAGCAATGCATCAGAGAGGCGCGCGGCGCGAACGGTTCCGACGCAATCTCGAAATTGCCCGATTCCATCTTCGACATATCGAGGATGCCGTTGACGACCGACAGCAGATGCTGGCCGGAATCGTTGATGAGCTGGGCGTATTCCTTGCGCTGGGCCGCACCCAGCATCAGGGTCTGCTCCTGCGCGATCATCTCGGAGAAGCCGATGATGGCGTTGAGCGGCGTGCGCAGCTCGTGGCTCATGGTGGCGAGGAAGCGGGTCTTGGCGGCATCGGCCGCTTCCGCGGCGCTGCGCGCCTGATCGAGCGCCTGCTCCGCGAGCTTGCGATCGGTGACGTCGCGCATCACGCCGACGACTTCCGCCTCGCGCGTGGCGTCACCGTCAATATCCTGGCGGCCGATATCCTGGTCGAGCGGCCGGCAGCGCATCTCGACCCAGATGAAATCAACCTGGCCACGCTCCGATCCGGCCGGCTCCCGCCGCAGCCGGAACTCGACGCTGCGCACGTCGCCGCGGGCGGCATCGGAGAGCGCGGTGAGATAGGCCGGACGATCGGCGACATGGACGCGGTCGAACAGGCCGTGGCCGAGCAGCTGCGCGACAGGCATGCCGAGCATGGCTTCCACCGCCGGCGAGATGAATTGCACAGCGCCGTTGCGCCGATGCCGCGAGATGACGTCGCTCATGTTGCGCGCCAGCAGGCGATAGCGCTCTTCCTCGCGCAACAGCAGAGCAACGCTGGTGCGCGCGAGCGATTCCGCACCGAAGGCGAGGCCCGCGGCATAGAGCGTCGCCGAGGCGACGCCGAACGCCATCAGCACGCCGCGTTGTGCGGAGCTGGCGTCTCCGGCCGGCAGCCAGCCGAGCTGGCCGGCAAGGATCAGGACGCCGGCGCAGGACAGCGCAAGCAGGGAGGCGAAGGCCGCGACGCGGCGCGAGGCCGACAGCGCGGCTTCCAGGGGAACCACGACCAGCCAGATCGCGGCGAATGATTCGATGCCGCCGGTGGTGCCGGCAACCGCCATGATCAGGCCGGCGAGCGCCAGCGACGACAGCACATGGGCGCCTTCATAGCGGCCGGTGCGCGACAGGAACCATGACAGGAGAATGGGGGCGATCAGCCACGCGAAGGCGGCGACCTCGATCGCGCTCGGCGCGCCGCGCGTGGCGAGATAGACCGGGAATGCGGCAAACGCGGCCAGGCTGCCGAGCAGCCGCGGCGCCATGAAGGCACGATGGCGCGCTCGCGTCAGCGCGTCGTAACGCGCGGAGGGATGCAGCAGTGCATCGAGACAATCGCGGATGATACTCAAAACTGTCACGGGTCTCGCGCTTCGGCCCACTCGTCGAGAAGACGTGCCGGAACGCCTCCTTATCGTTGAGCCACCGTGTCAGAGCGACCTTAAACGAGTGCTAAGGCGATGCGGCCCGCCGCCGGACACTGTGTCATCGCTGAGATTTTTAGGCGATTTGACCACGTCATCATCGGGGATGGTGAACACAGGGTTTCACCAGTCCCCGCATGGTTTCGAATTGGTGGACAAGCGGCGCCACCGAAATCACGGGGCTCCGGCGTCAATCGAAAATTTACGACGTGGCGGTTCGGGAAGATTCTTGCGTAGATTTTCCGCGAATTAAGCGGAAGGCAATCACTTGCGATTTATCGAGAGTTGCTAGGTCCGGCGCCTCGCGGGCATCGCCGCGGCGGGATCTAACATACAGGTCGATAAGATGCGCTTTCTGCTCCGCATCACATTCTGGCTCGGGCTGGTGCTGGTGCTCCTGCCGCGGGACAAGACGCCCGAATCGGACAAGCTGCCGCAGATCGGCGCCGCCGATGCGGTGCAGGCTGCGACCGCGGCCGTCTCCGACGTGACCCAGTTCTGCAAGCGCCAGCCGGCGGCCTGCGAGGTCGGCGGACAGGCCGCGACCATCATCGGCCAGCGCGCACAGGACGGCGCGAAGAAGATCTACCAGATCATCAACGACAAGAAAGAGCAGCTCGATAAGACCGACAAGAAGGCGCCCGATCATACCGGCTCGATCGCGCTGGCCGGCGAAGGCGATGCCGCCTCGGGCGAGGCGCCGCGCGACACCCTGAGCCAGGACGACCTCGCGCTGGAATGGCGCGGCCCTGCGGCGGCGCCGGCGAATTAGCGCCCAAACCCTATCGATTTCGCGTCCTCGCATCCTTATATTGGCCTGAACGGGAACATTGGGCCAGCATGACGACGATCGACGAAATCAGGGACAATTTCGAGCTTCTGGACGAGTGGGACGACCGCTACCGGTACGTCATCGAGCTCGGCCGCACCCTGGAACCGATGCCCGAATCCGAGCATTCGGCCGAGAACAAGGTGAATGGCTGCGTCAGCCAGGTCTGGCTCCAGAAGCTGGTCGATCGCGATGGCGGCGCCCCGATCCTGAAATATCGCGGCGACAGTGACGCCCACATCGTGCGCGGGCTGGTCGCGATCGTGCTCTCGCTTTACTCCGGCCGCACGCCGCAGCAGATCCTTGCGACCGACGCGATCGCGGTGTTCAACGAGTTCGGCTTTCGCGATCATCTGACGCCGCAGCGTTCCAACGGCCTGCGCTCGATGGTCGAGCGCATCAAGACCGACGCGAAAGAGGCGCTCGCGGAAGCCACCTGAAGCGACTACTTCCGCTTCCGCTGCTGCTGCCCCAGTCCCATCTGCTTTGCCAATTGCGAGCGCGCCACCGCGTAGTTCGGCGCGACCATGGGATAGTCGGCCGGCAGGCCCCATTTCTCGCGATATTGCTCAGGCGTCATGTTGTACTGGGTGCGCAGATGGCGCTTCAGCGACTTGAAGCGCTTGCCGTCTTCCAGACAGACCAGGTAGTCCGGCGCGATCGACTTCTTCAGCGACACCGCCGGCTTGGCCGGCTCGAGCGGCGCGGTCTCGGTGCGGCCTGACGAGACGCGCACCAAGGCGCCATGCACCTGGCTGATCAGGTTCGGGATATCGGCCGCCGGCGTCGGATTGTTGCCGACATAGGCGGACACGATGCTCGCCGTCAGCTCGATGAAATTCTTAGCCCCGTTATCCGACATGGGCCCGACCTTTCCCTGACCTTGCGTCTCGCCGGAGAGACGACGCCTAAGTATTCCGTGTCAACAATACATTCGGCCGAAATAAGACGACTGACGAATATGAGCTGATTACTGACGAAGTGACAAGAACGATGGCGCTCTACTTGGACGCGGCGGCCTCAGGACCGCTGGTCGAGATGGGCGCGCAGTTCGTCGATCGAGGCGAAGCGCATCATGCCTTCCGGCATCTGCGCTTCGATCGAGCCATCGGAATAGAGCGAATAGGCCATGCCGTCGACGATACCCGATTTGAGCACGGTCACGGGCGCCTGCTCGACCGGCGTCGGTTCGGGGGGAGGCGGCGGCGGGCCGGGCTCGGTAAAGATCGACGGCGAGCGCGGCGGCGGGCGACGCCCGGCGGCCGGCGGTTCCGGTGGCCGCATACGGTCCGGCCTCGGCCAGGCATCGTCGAAGCTCGCCGGCTGACTCTCCGGGCCGGCCGGTTCCGTGGGCTCGTCATGAGGCTGCGGCGGCAAGCTCTCTGTCGCCTTCGCCTCCGCGCGCTCGCGCTCCTTGCGGGAGGACGAGGCGAACAACAGGTTGCGGCGGCGCGGCGCTTCCGGAGCCGCAGGCGGTGTCGGAGCTTCCGGCTCCGGCGGCGGTTCGGCGCGCGGACGCTCGCGCGCGGCGGCCTCGCTCTGCCACGGCGGCAGACCCGCGGCCGGTGGTGGCTCGGTTTTCGTCGCCGATGCCGGGAACGGCTCGGACACTGGCGCGCCAGGCACCGCGAGGCCCGGCAGCACGGGCCTGACCCGAACCTCGCCCGGCGCGGCCGATCCGGCCAACCGGCGGGCGATGCCCTTCAGTTCCACGACCACGACGTAGAGGCCGGCCAGTAACATTCCGGAGCAGACGCCAATGGTGCCGGAGATTATGAGGGTGCTGCCGAGGCTGGCCTCCCTAACGGTGAAGCCGAACAGGATCGTAAGGAGGCCCGCCAGGACGGCGAAAATCCCCACAATCAACAATGCCAAGCTCATCGAACTCACCCCTGGTCGCGCAGCCGTGCGCGACACCCGTTACGCCAAGATACCGTCATACGGTGTTCCACGCCAACGGCGAATTAGAGCCTGCGTTCCTAAAGGGAAGGATATCAGGGACTTATTCACATTCCCTTCAGCTACCGCCCGCTACTTCTAACCTGCTCTCAACTGTCTGGATTTGCTGCGTCGCATCAGGATTTTAGCCATAATGCCCAATTACTTGGTAATGGAACTGCGCTATAGGGATTCCGGGGAAGTGGCCCGCGGGCACCAGCAGGGCCAAGAGGGGATTCCGGGTCACCAATAGCCATGACATCCATCACGACTTCGGCGATCGACACGCCTCTGCGGCGCTCGGTTGAACGGACTTGCGACGATCTCGCCATGCTGGTGCTGGCTGCGGTCGCCGTCATTGCAGGCTTGACCTTCCGCGACTACGGGCTCGGCTGGGACGATTACACCCACGCTGAATATGCCGACCTGCTGCTGCGCATGTTCGGTTCCGGCTTCAGGGACACCGCGGCACTCTCCTTCGCGAACCTCTACATGTATGGCGGCGGCTTCGACATGGTCGCGGCTCTCTTGCACAAGGTCATTCCGCTCGAGCTGTTCGAGACGCGACGCCTGCTCGGCGCCACGGTCGGCGTGATCGGGCTTGCGGTGACGTGGCGGCTCGGCCGCCGCATCGGCGGGCCCCTTGCCGGTCTTGCCGCGCTGTTGTTGCTCGCGCTCTGCCCGATCTTCTACGGCCACATGTTCATGAATCCGAAGGATGCGCCCTTCGCGGTGGCCATGATCATCCTGATGCTGGGCCTCGTCCGTCTCGCCGAGGAATATCCGCAGCCGTCGCCGCGCACGATCCTGATCGTCGGCCTGGGTGCCGGCCTCTCGCTCGGCTGCCGCGTCCTCGGCGGCCTCGCGCTGGTCTACGCCATGATCGGCTTCATGCCGTTGTTCCTGGAGGAACTGCGCACCGAAGGCGCCCGCGAAGCAGCCCGCCGCTTCGCCCATGTCGTCTACGTGCTGCTGCCCGGCCTCGTGTTCGGCTATCTCGTGATGGGCCTGATCTGGCCGTGGTCGATCATGGAGCCCGGCAATCCCTTCGAGGCCCTGACCTATTTCTCGCACTTCTTCGAGAAGCCCTGGAAGGAGATGTTCGACGGCGCAATCGTGTCCGTGCCCGACATGCCCTGGTCCTATCTGCCGACGCTGTTCGCGCTGCAGCTTCCCGAGGTCATGCTGGTGCTGATGGGCGGCGCCGTGGTCAGCACCTTCGCGATGCTGCCGCGCCGCGAGGTTCCGGCGCGCCGCAAGACCATCCTCTTGATGCTGACGCTGGCGGCGACCCTGCCGCTCGCGATCGCGATGGTGAAGCGGCCGGCGCTGTACAACGGCATCCGCCACTTCGTCTTCGTGATCCCGCCGATGGCGGTGCTCGGCGGCGTCGCCTTTGCCTGGGCCATGGAGCGCCTGCGCACCAACCACCGCACCTGGCAGCCCGTCGTGCTCGCGACCTTCTGCTTCGGCCTCGCGCTCTCGCTGGCCGAGATGATCCGGCTGCATCCCTATCAGTACACGCATTTCAACCACATCGCCGGCACCGTGCGCGGCGCCGACGACCGCTTCATGCTGGACTATTGGGGCCTTGCGCTGAAGCAGGCCTCGGACGAATTGCGCGAGCAGATCGTCGAGCGGCAGGAAGTGGCGCCGGGCAACCGCAAATGGAAGGTCGCGGTGTGCGGTCCGCAGCGCCCGGCCCAGGTCGCGCTCGGGCCCGACTTCACCATCGGCTGGGATTCCAACGCGGCCGATTTCGCGATGACGCTTGGCGAGTTCTACTGCAAGGGCCTCACCGCGCCCGTGTTGGTCGAGATCAAGCGCGACGACGTGGTGTTCGCCCGCGTCTACGACATCCGCGGCCGCAGCATTTCCAGCCTGCTGTCGATCCCGGCGCCGTAAAATTCTTCTCCCTTGTAGCCCGGATGGAGCGAAGCGAAATCCGGGGACAGCGGCCCCCGCATTACGTTGGCTCCATGCGGGCTACGCGTGGCTGCTGCGATTTGACCGCCTTGCCGCCAGCCTCACCCGCGACTACGCTCCCTCCCCGCAACAACGATGTTCGGAGAGATAAGCCATGTCGCCAGCGGAAGCGCGCCTGAAGGAAGTGCCGTCGAACATGACGGAGGCGGAGTGGCAGCAACGGGTCAATCTCGCCGCCTGCTACCGCCTCGTCTCGCTGTATGGCTGGGACGATCTGGTCGACACCCACATTTCGGCGCGCGTGCCCGGCCCCGACCATCACTTCCTCATCAACCCCTACGGACTGATGTTCGACGAGATCACGGCATCGAGCCTCGTCAAGGTCGACCTGCACGGCAACCAGCTCTCCGAGAGCGAGTACAGCATCAACCCGGCCGGCTTCACCATCCATTCGGCGATCCACGAGGTGCGCGAGGACGCAATCTGTGTGCTGCATCTCCACACGCTCGACGGCACCGCGGTGTCGAGCAGCGCGGAAGGGCTGCTGCCGCTCAACCAGACCGCCCAGCTCGTCACCCACGACCTCGCCTATCACGACTATGAGGGCATCGCACTCGACCACGACGAGCGGCCGCGGCTGCAGAAAGACCTCGGCGACCATAACCACATGCTGCTGCGTAACCACGGCACGCTGACGGTCGGCCGGTCGGTCGCCTCCGCGTTCGAGCGCATGTATCACCTCGAGCGCGCCTGCTCGATGCAGGTGCGCACGCGCGCGCTGGGCACGCCGGTCTATCCGGTCGAGGAGATTGCGATCGAGAAAAACACCGAGCTGCTCGCCAACCGCGACCGCGCCGAGCTCCGCGCCACCAACCTGGTCTGGCCGCCGCTGCTGCGCAAGCTCGACCGCGAGCTTCCGGGCTACCGGTCTTGAGATTTTCCGGATTTGGTGTAGGGTAGGTCTCAACACCCTCTACACGTTTCGGAATGAAACGCCGCCCAATTCCGGGCGGCGTTTTTATTTGCGCCGTCATTGCGAGGAGCGAAGCGACGAAGCAATCTAGACTATTTCCGGGATTCTGGATTGCTTCGCTTCGCTCGCAATGACGAGGAGAGGTCTCGTAGGGTGGGCAAAGGCGCATAGCGCCGTGCCCACCATCTTGCAGCTCGCCTGGGAAGTGGTGGGCACGCTACGCTTTGCCCACCCTACGGCACTACGGCACCGCGCCTACTTCACCTCGGCGAGCGCCGCGAGGATCCGCGCCCAGGAGCGGATCCCCTTCTGGAAACTGCGGAGGTCGTACTTCTCGTTGGGCGAATGGATGTTGTCGTCGTCCAATCCGAAGCCGACCAGCAGCGAGTCGAGTCCAAGCGTCCGCTTGAAATCGGCGACGATCGGGATCGAGGCGCCCGAACCCATCAGTACGGTCTCCTTGCCCCACTCCTCGGTCAGCGCCTTGCTGGCGGCCGCGAGCGGTTTCATGTTCCAGTCGAGCGCCACCGCGGGCGCGGCGGAGTGATCGCCGAACTCGACCTTGCAGTCGCCGGGGATACGCGCCGTCACGTAGTCGCGAAAAGCCTTGCGGATCTTCTGGGGGTCCTGCCCCTCGACCAGGCGGAACGAGACCTTGGCCGAGGCGTGCGACGGGATCACCGTCTTGGAGCCTTCGCCGATATAGCCGCCCCAGATGCCGTTGACGTCGCAGGTCGGACGCGACGAGGCCTGCTCGATCAGCAGCCGGCCCTTCTCGCCGGCGGGGATCGACAGACCGATCGGCTTGAGGAACATCTCCGGCGTGAGGTTCAGCTTCTTCCACTGCTCCAGGATATCGGGCGGCAGATCCTTCACGCCGTCATAGAAGCCGGGGATGGTGATGCGGTTGTCGTCGTCGAACAGGCCGCCCAGGATTTTCGTCAGCACCCGGATCGGGTTCATCGCGCTGCCGCCGAACACGCCGGAATGCAAATCACGATTGGCGGCGGTGATCTTCAGCTCCTCATAGAGCAGACCGCGCAGCGACGTCGTGATCGCGGGCGTGTTGCGATCCCACATGCCGGTGTCGCAGACCAGCACGTAGTCCGCTTTGAACTCGTCCTTGTTGGCCTCGATGAACGGCACGAAATTCTTGGAGCCGACCTCCTCCTCGCCTTCGATCAGGAAGGTGATGTCGATCGGCAGCGAGCCCGTCACTTTCTTCCAGGCGCGGCAGGCCTCGACGAAGGTCATGACCTGGCCCTTGTCGTCCTCGGCACCGCGCGCGACGATGATCTTGCGGCCGTCGGCATGGTCGGTCACGGCAGGCTCGAACGGCGGACGGTGCCAGAGATCGAGCGGATCGACCGGCTGCACGTCGTAATGGCCGTAGAAAATCACATGCGGCCGTCCGCCCGCCCCGGTCTTGCCGACGATGGCGGGATGGCCGGCGGTCGGGCGCACTTCAGTGGCGACACCGAGGCTCGCGATGTCCTTGGCGAGATGCTCGGCCGCGGCCTTGCAGTCGGCGGCAAAAGCCGGATCCGCAGAGATCGACTTGATCCGCAACAGCGAGAACAGACGCTCCAGGCTGTTGTCAAAATCCTTGTCGATGTGATCGAGCACCGATTGAAGCTGCGCATTGGCCATGGTCGTATTCCTGACTTTTGAGTCTCAAGAGGTACCGGGTTTTAGCGCTGCCGCCGCCTCGGAGCCAGCCGCAACCGGCGGATGCCGGATGTGCCATGCGAGGCTACCCGCAAGAATGGCGGTCGCGACAAGGTTATTGCCCCAGGCCTGGATGACATTGGGAAACCACGGCAGCGACAGCAGCATGAGGATGCCGGCGGCGCCCAGCGCGAGCCAGGTTCCCAGCCGCACGTTCGGTCGCGCGTCGAAGGCGGCGCGATGCATCAGCACCGTCATCGGGAAGAACAGCCACATGAAGTAGTATTGCCGCGCCAGCGGCGATGCAACCGTCATCAGGCAGAACAGGATGCCGAGCTCCTCCGCATCCGAGCGCGCCGTTCGCCGCGCTTGCCGCGGCATCAGCGCGAGGAAGCCGAGCCCGAGCAACGCCGACAACGCCAGCACGATCAAGTTCGCCGTCTTGTAGTCGACGTCGATGACATTCATCGTGCGCGGCGGCTTGCTGGGATCCTCCTGATTGTAGTTGATCGGCCGGACCAGACGGTGCGTGACGGCAATGAGGGACTGGTTGACCCACGACCAGTTCTGCTCGTCGCGCTGGCCAAAGCCCTTTTCCGAGCTCGTGCCGACCATGCCCTGATACCAGGTCTTGAGCTCGGCCGCGTTGCGCTCGAAGCCGCGGATCGGTGCAGGCACGACATAGAGAAGGATGCCGGTGAAAGCGACCGTCGCGACGGTGGCCGCCCACTTCCTGCGCCAGATCAGATAGGGCAGCACCGCGATCGGAAACACCTTGATGGCGGTGGCGAGCGCGAACAGGAAGCCTGCGAGCCAGGAGCGCTGATGCTGCAACGACCAGAAGCCCCACAGCATCATCGCCAGCAGCACGAGGTTCGGCTGGCCGAGGTCGAACATGTCGAACACGAAGGTCACGGTGACCATGGCCGGCAGCGCTTCGAGCCACGGGCCGGGCCTGCGGCCCGATCCCGTCATGGCATTGGAGAAGTTGCCCGTGTACCACCACGCCACCACGTTCAGGATCGACAGCACGACATAGAGCGGGATCTTGCCGAACCAGCTCGGGATCGCCAGCAGGATCGCCGGCAGCGGTGGATAGATGAATTCGAAATACTCGCCGATCTCGTCGGGATAGAGCGCCCCGCCGTGGAGGACCTGCTGTCCGGCCCAGTACCACAGCCCATAATCCTTGGTCTTGCCGTGGCCGAATATCTCGGGAACGAGCACGTCGGCGGTCAGGAGGACGCAGCAGATCAGGAAGAGCAGATCGAGCGGCGCACGTAGCGACAAGGCTCTGTGCGGGCCAAGTTTGTCTGATAGATTCGGTGATGTCACATTATGTCCCGTCGGCAACAAATAGCACGTAGCAGACCGACGGACGCTTGGAGAACCCCCCTCACCTGAATTTATGGTGTTCGGCCTCGCCCGGCGTGCGGGGCAATCGCATCCAAATACTCGCGAGATTTCGTCATGCCCGGGCTTGACGCAGTGGAGGCTTTAGTGCCTCAAATCCGGCTTCCCTGCCTACCTTCGCAGCAGCCCGCCGAGCGCGCCTCGCACCAGGGTGCGGCCGATCGAGCCACCGAGCTGGCCGGCGACCGATTTGCCGAGATTGGCCGCCATCCCCCCGATCACCTGGTTGGTGACCGATCGCGTCACGTCGCGCGCAATGACCTGGCCCGCGGACAGGCGGCCGCGCTTGACGTTGGTGCCGAAGATGGTGCCGACCATCGAGCCGATCTGGCCGAGGATGCCGCCACCACCTCCGTCGGCCGCACCGGCATCGGCAGTCGCGGCCGTGCCGGCAATCCGCTTCTGGATCATCTCGTAGGCGGATTCGGCATCGACAGCGGTGTCGTATTTGCCCTTCACCGGGCTCGCATCCATGATCGCCTTGCGCTCTTCCGGCGTGATCGATCCGATGCGGGCCGATGGCGGCCGAATCATGACACGCTCGACCATCGTCGGCGTGCCGTTGCCTTCGAGGAAGGACACCAGCGCCTCGCCCTTGCCGAGCTCCATGATCACCTTGGCGGTGTCGAGCTTCGGGTTGGGCCGGAAGGTCTGGGCCGCTGCGGCGACCGCCTTCTGGTCGCGCGGGGTGAACGCACGCAGCGCATGCTGCACGCGGTTGCCCAATTGCCCGAGCACGCGGTCGGGCACGTCGACGGGGTTTTGCGTCACGAAATAGACGCCGACGCCCTTGGATCGGATCAAACGCACCACCTGCTCGATCTTGTCCATCAACGCCTTCGGCGCGTCGTTGAACAACAGATGTGCCTCGTCGAAGAAGAACACCAGCTTCGGCTTCGGCAGGTCGCCGGCCTCGGGCAGCTCCTCGAACAATTCTGACAGCATCCACAGCAGGAATGTCGCGTAAAGCCGTGGACTCTGCAGCAGCTTGTCGGCAACAAGGATGTTGACCATGCCGCGGCCGTCGCGGTCGGTCTTCATGAAGTCCTTCAGCGTCAGCGCCGGCTCGCCGAAGAATTTGGTGCCGCCCTGGTTTTCCAGCACCAGAAGCTGGCGCTGGATGGTGCCGACGGTGGCCTTGGTGACGTTGCCAAAACCCTGAGCCTCCTTCTTGATGTCGGCAAGCGGGCTTTCCTCGGCGTCCGCCCCCTTCTTGCCGGCATCCGGCACGATGGCATCGAGCAGCGCGCGCAGATCCTTCATGTCGATGAGGGTCAGCCCGTTGTCGTCGGCGACGCGGAAGGCGACGTTGAGCACTCCTTCCTGCACGTCGTTCAGGTCGAGCATGCGCGCGAGCAGAAGCGGCCCCATCTCCGTGACGGTCGCCCGCACCGGATGGCCCTGTTCGCCGAACACGTCCCAGAACACCGTCGAGAACTGGTCGGGCTGGAACGTCAGCCCCATCTCGGTGGCACGCTTGACAATGAAATCCTTGGCCTCGCCGACCTCGGAGATGCCGGAGAGGTCGCCCTTGATGTCGGATGCGAAGACCGGAACGCCGGCGCGCGCAAATCCTTCCGCCATGACTTGCAGCGATACCGTCTTACCGGTCCCGGTTGCACCCGTGACGAGGCCGTGGCGATTGGCAAGCGCCAGCGTCAGCCATGCCTGCTCGTCTCCCTTGCCGACGAAGATCTTGTCGTCGGTGTCGCCGAGCTTGCTGTCCTGTGCGGTCATGCTTCTCTCTGATCTCTCTGCCGTGTTTCGCCTATTGAAACTCGAATGCACCTGCTCCGTAGTTTAACGCATGTCGCGTGCGGATTAAAACCGTTCAACGCGCCCCGAGCATGCGACATTGTCGGAAACATACCGCCGACATCAGCCGAAAGTAGGAATGACGCGTTCGCACCGCGGCAATTTTTCGCTGAATCCATCTCCACTCTTGCATCGTTGCAACACTTTTCGCGCCTTCGAGAGTGAATCGGAACCTTGCGTACGTTCATCGCTTGTATTTCACATCGCTCCGGATCAAGATCATTTCGGAAGCAATACTCGGGCATGCAAACCGGCTGAGGGGCGGGCCTTATGGACGAGCTGATCGGGCGGCTGGCGTCGAACGCCAGCATAGATGGTGCTGTGGCTGAAAAGACCGTCGGCATTATCCTGGGCTTCCTCCGCAGCGAAGGTCCTTCCGAGAACGTCGAAGCGCTGATCGATCAGATTCCCGGTGCAGAAGCGGCGATAGAAGCGTCCAGGAGCGGCGGCGGACTGTCGCGGCTGATGGGCGGCGGCCTGATGGCCGTCGGCACGCGCCTGATGGGCCTGGGACTTGGCATGTCCGAGATTCAGAACGTTGCCCGTGAACTTTTCCGCTACGGCCGAGACAAAATCGGAGCGGATCAGATGGGCAAGATCATCGCGGGGACGCCGGGCCTCAGCCAGTTCGCCTGAGCGACGCTTTTCATATCGAGTATCATGACATATCCGATCTCCGAGATTGAGGGCCTGCCAGCCTTTGCCGCCAACAAATTGAAGGCGCAAGGAATCCGCACGACCGACGCGCTGCTCGAGGCGGCCTCAACCGTGAAGGGTCGCAAGGCGCTCGCCGCCAAGACCGGCATCAGCGAGCAGCAGTTGCTGGAATGGGCCAACGTCTCCGACTACATGCGCATTCCCGGGATGGGCCGGGCCAAGGTCGGCCTCGTCCGCGCCGCCGGCGTCACCACCGTGCGCGAGCTCGCTTATCGGAATCCGGCACGGCTCGCCCAGAGCATGCGGGAAGCCAACGTGAAGAAGAAGCTCGTCCGCATCCTGCCCTCGGAAAAATCGGTCGGCGACATCATCGCCAAGGCGAAGAAGCTGCCGCCGAAGATTACGTATTAGGGCATCTCCCTCGGCATACGACCTGCCGCGTTAGCTCTCGGTGTCATACCCCGCGAAGGCGGGGTATCCAGTACGCTGCGGCTCCTCCGTATCACCGCACGGCCTCGGAGTACTGGATTGCCCGCTTTCGCGGGCAATGACAGTGGAGGCGATCGATGCTCCGCGAACACATCGACATTCGCCACCTCCCACCTTGAATCCCCCCTCCCCGACCGCTAAAGCGGGCCGCATGAATGCCTCGCCCTCCCCATCCGTCCGGCCGGCCGGCTCGGCCGGGCCCGACGTGCTGCGGACGCTGCTGGAGCGGCCGATTCCGGCAGTGATGGGCGTGCTCAACGTCACCCCGGATTCCTTCTCCGATGGCGGCGAGTTCATCGCGCCGGAGCTGGCGCTTGCGCGGGCGCGGGCGATGATCGAGGCCGGCGTCGACATCATCGACATCGGCGCCGAGTCCACCCGGCCCTACACGGGCGCCCGGCCGGTGACGGCGGCGGACGAGCTGGCGCGGCTGAAGCCGGTGTTGTCAGGCGTGGTGGCGCTGGGCGTGCCCGTGTCGATCGACAGCATGAAGGCTGAAGTCGTGGCCTTTGCGCTCGACCAGGGCGCTGCGATCGCCAACGACGTCTGGGGCCTGCAGCGCGACACCGGCATGGCACAGCTCATCGCCGCGCGCGGCGTCCCCGTCATCGTCATGCACAACCGCGAGACCGTCGATTCCGCCATCGACATCGTCGCAGACATGAAGGCGTTCTTCCTGCGCTCGCTCGATATCGCCGCCAAGGCCGGCATTGCGCGCGAAAAAATCGTGCTCGATCCCGGCATCGGCTTCGGCAAGACGGCCGAGCAGAGCATGATTGCGCTGGCGCGGCTGCGCGAATTCGACATGTTCGGCCTGCCGGTCCTGGTCGGCGCTTCGCGCAAGCGCTTCATCGCCTCGGCGTCGCCCTCGGAGCCGAAAGAACGGCTCGCCGGCTCGATCGCCGCGCATCTGATCGCCGCACAGCGCGGCGCCAAAATCATCCGCACGCATGACGTCGCCGAGACCTTGCAGGCCCTGCGGGTCGCGAACGCAATCGAGAGCAAGCAATGACCGATACGATCTTCGTCACCGGCCTGTCGATCCACGCCCGCCACGGCGTGATGGATCACGAGACCGAAGTCGGCCAGCGCTTCGTCATCGATCTCGAGCTCTATACCGATTTGTCGGAGCCGTCGCGTAGCGACCGGCTCGCCGATACGGTGTCCTACGCCGAAGTCGTGGCGACCACGACGGCGGCGTTCAAGAATACAAATTACAAGCTGCTGGAGCGGGCGGCCGGCGCGGTCGCCGATGCCATCCTGTCGCATTTCCCGCGCATCCGCGCCGTGAAGATCACCGTGCACAAGCCGCATGCGCCGATCGCCGCGATCTTCGACGACGTCGGCATCATGCTGACGCGCTCGCGGCATCCCTGAGATGGCGAGTGTGCTCATCGCCCTCGGCGGCAATGTCGGCGATGTCCGCGCGACGTTCCGGAAGGCGATCTCGCACATCTGCGGCATGGCGCAAGCCGCGCTGATCGCGCGCTCCTCGGACTATGCGACGCCGCCCTGGGGCGACGAGAACCAGGATCCCTTCATCAATGCCTGCGTCGAGATCGAGACCAGCCTCGATCCGCATGCGCTCCTGTTCGTGATGCAGAAGGTCGAGCAGAAATTCGGCCGCACACGGAACAAGGAGCGGCAATGGGGCCCGCGCACGCTCGATCTCGACATGATCGCCTATGACGATGTGTCGCTACACAAGCCCGACCTGACCTTGCCGCATCCACGCCTGTTCGAGCGCGCCTTCGTGCTGGTGCCGCTGGCTGAAATCGCGCCCGACCGCGTGATCTCAGGCATACGTGTGCGTGACGGGCTTGCCAGCGTCTCGACGCAAGGCATTGAGCGGCTTCCGGATACCGGTTAACCAAAAACAACCGTTTGCAGCGACGGCCGGCCGTGGCAATTTCGCCTGCGAACGAACAACAAGATTTTTGGGAGCCCTTGGCCGTATGACCTCCGTGACTGACGACCTGCCGCTGGCGGCCGATTTTCCCAAGGCGACCGTCGACGACTGGCGCAAGCTGGTCGACGGCGTGCTGAAGGGCGCGCCGTTCGAGAAGCTGGTCGGCAAGACTTATGACGGCCTCAAGATCGACCCGCTCTATCCGCGCGCCAGGGGCGTTGCGCCCGTGGTGGGACGGCCTGCCGCCGCGCCGTGGCAGATCATGCAGCGGATCGACCATCCCGATGCGGCGCTCGCGAATGCGCAGGCGCTGACCGATCTCGAAAATGGCGCGACGGGTCTCGCACTGGTGTTCGCCGGCGGCAGTGGCGCTCACGGGTTCGGGCTGGAACCTTCGGCCGATGCGGTCGCCAAGGTCTTCAAGGATATTCATCTCGATGCCGGCATCGGCATCGAGCTCCAGATCGGTCCGCAATCGCGGATGGCGGCGATCCATGTCGCGGAATATGTGAAGAGCAACGGCCTTGATCCCTCCGCCTGCAACATCCGCTTCGGGCTCGATCCGCTCGCGGCCGGCGCGGCGTGGGGTCACAGCCCCTACACATGGGACGAGATCGTTCCGGCCGTCACCGGCGCCATCAAGGGGCTCGCCGCGCTCGGCTTCACGGGACCGTTCGCATCCGCCGACGGGCGCGTGATCCACGATGCCGGCGGCTCCGAGGTGCAGGAGCTCGCGTTCGTGCTGGCCTGCGGCGTCGCCTATCTGCGCGCGATCGAAGGTGCCGGCGTTCCGCTGGAGCAGGCGCAGGGAATGATCTATGCGCGGCTCTCTGCGGATGCCGACCAGTTTTTGACCATGGCAAAATTCCGCGCGCTGCGGCTGCTGTGGGCGCGCATCGAGACGGCGTGCGGGCTGACGCCGAAGCCGCTGTTCATTGCCGCCGATACGGCCTGGCGCATGCTGACGCAGCGCGATCCTTACGTGAACATGCTGCGCGCGACCATCGCGACATTTGCGGCCGGGCTCGCCGGCGCCAATGCGATCACCGTGCTGCCGCATACGCTGGCGCTCGGGCTGCCCGATCCGTTCGCGCGGCGCGTAGCGCGCAACACGCAAGCCCTGCTGCTGGAGGAAAGCAACCTCGCCAAGGTCAGCGATCCCGCCGCCGGCGCAGGCGGCATCGAGACATTGACCGCACAGCTTTGCGACGCCGCCTGGGTGCTGTTCCAGGAGAGCGAGAAAGCCGGCGGCGCCTTCGCCGCGCTTCAGCAAGGTCTGTTCCAGAGCAAGGTCGCGGCCGCGCGAAAGGCGCGCGACGCCAACATCGCAAAGCGCCGCGACGTGCTGACAGGCGCCAGCGAGTTTCCCAACCTGCATGAGCGCGAGACGGCCGTGCTGACGGCAACGCCGGTCGCGCTCGCGCCTTACGGCGAGCAGAAATACAAGTTCGACGCGCTGCCGCCGATCCGGCTTGCGGAACCGTTCGAGGCGTTGCGCGACAAATCCGATGCGGCGCTGAAGGCGCGCGGTGCGCGGCCAAAGGTGTTTCTGGCCAATCTCGGCACGCCCGCCGATTTCACGGCGCGGGCGACCTTTGCCAAGAGCTTGTTCGAGGCCGGCGGCATCCAGGCAATCGACAGCGAGGGCTTTGCCGATCCGGCCAAACTGGGCGCCGCGTTCAAGGCCTCCGGCGCCGAGCTTGCCTGTCTTTGTTCCAGCGACAAGGTCTATCCGGAACACGCCGACGCCGCGGCGAAGGCCCTGCAAACGGCGGGCGCGCGACATATCTATCTGGCAGGCCGTCCGACCGATGCCGAGGCGGCGCTCCGTGCGGCCGGCGTCACGGGTTTTGTCTTCGCCGGAGGCGATGCGCTTGCGACACTGCAAGACGCCTACCGACGGATGGAGCAGGCATGAGCGAGGCGGGCAAACCAGTTTTCACCGGCGGCTGCCAATGCGGCGCGGTGCGCTTTGCGATTTCGGCAACCCCCAACAGGGTTTCGATCTGCCATTGCCGGATGTGCCAGAAGGCGAGCGGCGCGCCGTTCGCGTCCTTCGCCGACATCAACCGGACGGATTTCGCCTGGAGCAAGGGGCAGCCGGCGTTCTTCCGCTCCTCCTCGATCGCTGATCGCGGCTATTGCGCCGCCTGCGGCACGCCGCTGAGCTTTGGCCGCATCGACGGCGACCGGATCGAGATCATGACCGGCGCCTTCGACCGGCCCGACCAGTTGGTGCCGACGCGCCAATACGGAACTGAATCCCGCCTCGGCTGGGTGGTCGGAATCTCCAATTTGCCGAGCCAGACCACGCAACAGAATTACGGACCGGAGAAGATGGCGACCATCGTCAGCCATCAACATCCGGATCATGATTGAGCGTCTAATGATATGGTTGAAACCATGAGCCGCATTCCTGATTTCGCCGACGTCGCCTTCGAGCGCATCGCTACCGCCGCGCCGACCGGCAATGCTGAGCCGTGGCTGACGCCCGAGGGCATTCTGGTGAAGCCCGCTTACGGCGAGGCCGATCTCGCCGGGCTCGATTTCCTCGAGACCTATCCCGGCATCGCGCCTTACCTGCGCGGCCCCTACCCGACCATGTATGTCAACCAGCCCTGGACTGTCCGGCAATATGCCGGCTTCTCCACGGCGGAGGATTCCAACGCGTTCTACCGCCGCAATCTCGCGGCCGGACAGAAAGGCCTTTCGGTCGCCTTCGATCTCGCCACCCATCGCGGCTATGACTCAGATCATCCGCGCGTCGGCGGCGACGTCGGCATGGCCGGCGTTGCCATCGATTCCATCTACGACATGCGCACGCTGTTTGCAGGCATTCCGCTCGACCAGATGAGCGTGTCCATGACCATGAACGGCGCGGTGCTGCCGATCCTCGCGCTCTATGTCGCGGCCGCAGGCGAACAGGGCGTGGCGCCAGAAAAGCTCTCAGGGACGATTCAGAACGACATTCTGAAAGAGTTCATGGTGCGCAACACCTACATCTACCCGCCCGCGCCCTCGATGCGGATCATCTCGGACATCTTCGCCTACACCTCCTCGAAGATGCCAAAGTACAATTCGATCTCGATCTCCGGCTATCACATGCAGGAGGCCGGCGCGACGCAGGATCTCGAGCTCGCCTATACGCTGGCCGACGGCGTCGAATATCTGCGTGCCGGTCTTGCCGCCGGCCTCGACGTCGACCGCTTCGCGCCGCGCCTGTCGTTCTTCTGGGCGATCGGCATGAACTTCTTCATGGAAGTCGCCAAGATGCGCGCCGCGCGCCTGCTCTGGGCGAAGCTGCTGAAGCCCTTTAACCCGAAGGACCCGCGCTCGCTCTCGCTGCGCACGCATTGTCAGACCTCGGGCTGGTCTCTGACCGCGCAGGACGTCTTCAACAACGTGATGCGCACGACGGTGGAGGCGATGGCGGCCACCCAAGGCCACACCCAGTCGCTGCACACCAACGCGCTCGACGAGGCCCTCGCCTTGCCGACCGACTTCTCGGCGCGCATCGCCCGCAACACCCAGCTCTTCCTGCAGCAGGAGAGCGGCACCACCCGCATCATCGATCCCTGGGGCGGCTCGTATTATGTCGAGCGGCTGACGCGCGATCTCGCCGCGAAGGCGTGGGGCCACATCCAGGAGGTCGAGGAGCTTGGCGGCATGGCCAAGGCCATCGAGGCCGGCGTGCCAAAGCTGCGCATCGAGGAGGCCTCGGCCAAGACGCAAGCCCGGATCGATGCCGGCAAGCAGGCGGTGATCGGCGTCAACAAGTACAAGCCGACGGATGAGGCTCCCATCGACATCCTCAAGGTCGACAACACCAACGTCCGCCGCCTCCAGATCGACAAGCTGACGCGGCTGAAATCCGAGCGCAACCAGACCGACGTCGACGCGGCGCTTGCCGCGCTGACGCGCTCGGCCGGCGAAGGCAACGGCAATCTGCTCGCGCTCGCAATCGACGCGGCACGGGCGAAGGCGACCGTCGGCGAAATCTCGGACGCGATGGAAAAGGTGTTCGGCCGGCACCGCGCCGAGATCAAGTCCATCACCGGCGTCTACAAGCGGGAGGCGTCCAGCATGGGTAACCAGGTCGAGAAGGTTCAGGCGCTGATCGACGCCTTCGAGGAGGCGGAAGGCCGCCGGCCGCGCATCCTGGTCGCCAAGATCGGCCAGGACGGCCACGACCGCGGCCAGAAGGTGATTGCCTCGGCCTTCGCCGACATCGGCTTCGACGTCGACATCGGGCCGCTGTTTGCAACTGCCGACGAAGCTGCGCGGCAGGCGGTCGAGAACGACGTCCACATCCTCGGCGTCTCCTCGCTCGCCGCCGCCCATCTCACCGCAGTGCCTGAACTCAAGGCCGCGCTGAAGAAACAGGGCCGCGACGACATCATGATCATCATCGGCGGCGTGGTGCCGCCGCAGGATTACGACGCGCTTTACGCCGCCGGGGCCGAGGCGATCTTCCCGCCTGGCACGGTGATCGCGGAAGCCGCCGAGGAGCTGATCCGCAAGCTGAATGCCCGGCTCGGGCATAGCGAGGCGGCGGAGTAGATGGTACGCTGGCCGCATCACCGGCCGGATTGTCTCCATGACACGTGATGAGGTCATCGCTGCGATACGCCAGAACGCTGATGCCATCAAAGCCAAGGGCGTGTCCAAGCTCGCCATCCTGGGCGCGCGGGCCGGCGACGATTATCACCCGCACAGCGACATCGATGTCCTGGTCGAGGTCGAACCGGAGGCCTCTTTCTCGCTGCTCAACCTGATCGACGTCGAGCAGATCATCGAGGATGCGACCGGCTTGCAGGCGCAGGCGACCGTCCGGCGCTCCGCCTCCCCCCACTCTGCGCAGCAGATCGCAGACGATATCCTCGAAATATTCTGACGCTCACGTAAGGAGCACTCCCCTTGAAGTTCATGATCGGTTTGAGCGTCGCCATGGCGCTTAGCGCAACGTGCGTCATCTCCGCCCTCGCCGCGGACCCCAAGCCCGACGCCGTTGTCAAGACCAAGAGCATCGACGCCCGCGTCTTCCTCGACGACAGGATCAAGGCGGATGCAACGCTGGCGGCGGATTGCCTGGCCGAAGGCAGGAAGTGGCTCGAGAAGAACGCGGCCGAGGCCGCCGCCTCGCGCAAGGAAGATCCGCAGTTCTTCAAGGACGGCGGCTGGGATTTCGAGCGCAAATATGCGATCCGCTCCGTTGTTGCAGATCGCTATGTCAGCGTCCTGCGCAACGACTACATGGACACTCATGGCGCGCATCCCAACTCGGACGTGAACACGATCCTGTGGGACAAGAGCGAGCACAAGCGCATCTCGATCCGCCCGTTCTTCACCGAGACCGCCGACAACGGGGCGACCATGAAGGCGATGGTGAAGGCCGTGATCGCTTCGCTGAGAGTCGAGAAGAAGAAACGCGACACCAGCGAGACCGCGACCGACGAGTGGTTCAAGAGCGTCGAGCCGAGCCTGCTCAAGATCGGCGCGGTGACGCTCGCGCCTTCAACCGAAGCGGGCAAGAGTTCCGGGCTCACCTTCCACTATCCGCCTTACGCGGTCGGCCCCTACGCCGAGGGCGAATATATCGCCTTCGTGCCGTGGGAAGCGCTGAAGACCTATCTCACGGCGGAAGGCATGCGCATCTTCGGCGGTGCGCGACCGAAGGGCGACGCCGAGGAGCCGCAGTGATGATGTTTTGAGCAGCGACACGTTGCTCACAGCGCTGTGGTAGCGCTACCTTGCAGCGGCGCCGCAAAGCCGACTAGAATGCCTTCATTGACAAGAGCGCCCGGTGTCACGGGCGCCGCTGGGAGGCATTGATGTCCAAGATTTCGCGCCGCACTTTTGCGGCCTCTTCCGCCGCGATTGCCGCATCCGCCGCATTCGGTCTCACACCCGCGCGCGCACAGGCGTATCCGGCCCGGCCGGTCACCGTGATCGTGCCCTGGGGCGCCGGTGGCGGCACCGACGCGACTGCGCGCATTGTCGCAGCCCTTCTGGAAAAGGATCTCGGCCAGCCCTTCAACGTGGTCAACCGCACCGGCGGTTCAGGCGTGGTCGGCCATAGCGCGATCGCGACCGCGCAGCCGGACGGCTACACGATCGGCATGCTCACCGTCGAAATCTCGATGATGCACTGGCAGGGCCTCACCGAGCTGACGCCGAAGAGCTACACGCCGCTGGCGCTGATGAACGAGGACCCGCCCGGCATCCAGGTCTCCTCCTCCTCGCCCTACAAGACGGTGAAGGAGCTCGCCGAAGCCATCAAGGCGGCGCCTCCCGGCAAGTTCAAGGCGTCGGGCACCGGCCAGGGCGGCATCTGGCATCTCGCGCTGGTCGGCTGGATGCAGGCGATGGGCCTGCCCGCCAACCAGGTCGCCTGGGTGCCGTCGAATGGCGCTGCGCCCGCGATGCAGGATCTTGCCGCCGGCGGCCTCGACCTCACCACGTGCTCGGTGCCGGAGGCGCGCGCCATCATCGAGGCGGGCAAGGCAAGGAGCCTTGCCATCATGGCCCCGGCGCGCAACCCGATCTTCAAGGACGTGCCGACGCTGAAGGAGGCGATGGGCATCGACTACGCGACCGGCGCCTGGCGCGGCATCGGCGCGCCGAAGAACCTGCCGCCTGAGATCGCAACGAAGCTCACCGCGGCGCTGAAGAAGGTCTACGACTCCGCCGAGTTCAAGGACTTCATGAGCAACCGCGGCTTCGGCACGGTGTGGGGCGATGCCGGTCAGTTCGCGAGCTTCATGGACAACGGCGACGCCCAGATGGGCGAGGCGATGAAGGCCGCCGGCCTGAGCAAGGCGTGATCCGCACCTGCGATGCTCTGATCGCCTCTCCCCGCTTGCGGGGAGAGGCCGGAATGCGCGCGAAGCGCGGATTCCGGGTGAGGGGGACTCTCCACGAGTCCAATTCTCACCTTCCCCGCGGAGAGCCCCCCTCACCCCACCCCTCTCCCCGCGCGCGGGGAGAGGGAGAGGGAGAATACCTCGCATAGGATTCTCGTCATGCGTCTTCCCGACTCCGTCACGGGATCGTTTCTCGTCGTGCTCGGCGCGGCGGCTGCCTATGGCGGCTGGATCCTGCCGCCGGTGCCGGGGCAGCCGGTCGGCCCCAACGTATTTCCGCTCGTGATCGGTGTCGGGCTCGCGCTGTGCGGGCTCGCGATCGTGTTCGGCATCGGCCATTCCTTCGAGGAGGAGGAAGAGCTGGTCCCACTCGAGGACGGCCAGGTGGCGGCTGCGCCGCCGCCGCAGAGCAAGCTCTACGGCCTGCGCGCCCTGCTGCCGCCGGCGCTGCTGCTGTTCTACGTCGCCGCCGCCGACCGGCTCGGCTTCATCATCACCGCGGCAATCATGGTCTACGTCACCTCGACCGCGCTCGGGGCGAAGTGGAAGCTGGCGCTGCCGCTCGCGGCGCTGTCGCCCTTCGCCATCCACCTCATCTTCGGCAAGCTGCTGCGCGTGCCGCTCCCCGCTGGCCTGTTGCCGACGCCCTGGTGATCCCATGCTCAAGACCCTCATTGAAGCGTTCGCGCTGATCTCCACCTGGGAGGTCATCATCGCGATGTTCGCAGCCTCCGTGTACGGCCTCGTCATCGGTTCGCTGCCGGGCCTGTCGGCGACGATGGCGACAGCCCTGCTCGTCCCCGTCACCTTCTACCTCTCGCCGATCGCGGCAATCGCGACCATCGTCGCGGCCTCCTCGATGGCGATCTTCTCGGGCGACATCCCCGGCGCGCTGCTGCGCATTCCCGGCACCCCCGCCTCGGCCGCCTATGCCGACGAGGCCTACGCCATGACGCGCAAGGGCCAGGCCGAGCTGGCGCTGGGGGCCGGCGTCTGGTTCTCCGCCGTCGGCGGCATTGCCGGTGTGCTGTCGCTGATGATCCTGGCGCCGCCGCTCGCCGAGATCGCGCTGTCGTTCTCGACCTTCGAATATTTCTGGCTGGCGCTGCTCGGCCTGATGTGCGCCACTTTGGTTGCGCGCTCCTCGCCGGTGAAGGCGATCGCGGGCATGTTCCTCGGCTTGCTGGTGTCCTGCATCGGTATCGAGAATCCCGGCGGCGTGCCGCGCTTCACCTTCGGCATCACCGATTTGTTCGGCGGCATCGAGCCGATCCCGGCGCTGGTCGGCGTGTTCGCGGTGGCGCAGGTGATGCGCGCGATGCTGACGCCCGAGCCGCCGCCGCTGCCGCGACGAAAATTCGGAAGCATCATGGCCGGCCAGTGGAAGCTGACCAAGAAGTATCACTGGCAGATGACGCGCGGGAACATCATCGGCATCATCATCGGCGTGCTGCCCGGCGCCGGCGCCGACATGGCCGCCTGGGTCTCCTATGCGATGTCGAAGCGCTTCTCGAAGGAGCCGGAGAAATTCGGCACCGGCCACGTCGAGGGCCTGGTCGAGGCCGGCGCGAGCAACAATGCCAGCATCGCCTCGGGCTGGGTGCCCTCGCTGCTGTTCGGCATTCCCGGCGACACCATCGCCGCGATCGCGATCGGTGTGCTCTACATGAAGGGCCTCAATCCCGGCCCGACGCTGTTCACCGAGAAGGCGTCGAGCATGTACGCGATCTACCTGATGTTCATCATCGCGAACATTTTGATGATCCCGCTCGGCATCGCCATGATCCGGATCGCCGCCTACATCCTGCTGGCGCCGCGCTCCGCCATCATGCCGATCATCATGCTGTGCTGTGCGGTCGGCTCGTTCGCGATCGGCAACAACATGTTCGGCGTCGTCACCGTCGCCGCCTTCGGCATCATCGGCTACGTGATGGAGGCCAACGGCTATCCGGTGGCCGCGATGGTGCTCGGCATCGTCATGGGCACCATGGTCGAGCAGGCCTTCGTGACCTCGCTGATCAAGTCCGACGGCAGTATCCTGCCGTTCTTCGAGCGGCCCGTCGCGGCGATCCTCGCCGCCATGGCGATCGGCGCGCTGCTCTGGCCGGTGCTGGTGTGGGTCTGGCGCAAGGTGAAGCCGGTGCAGACGGCAGCGGCAACGACTCGGTGATATCGGGCGAGCGGCCCTCGCCTGCCTCGGCGGGGCGTTGTAAAGCAGGGCATGACTGAGAAGAAGGCCTCGCTGGACATCAAGACCCTCGCCCGCGACTTGCGCGCCGGCAGTCGCGCGGCGCTCGCCCGGGCGATCACCCTGGTGGAGAGCCGGCGCGGGGACCATCAGGCGCTGGCGCGCGAGTTGGTGCAGATGCTGCTGCCCGACACCGGCAAGGCGGTTCGCGTCGGCATCACCGGCTCGCCCGGCGTCGGCAAGTCCACCACCATCGACGTGCTCGGGACGTACCTGATCGAACAGGGCAACAAGGTCGCGGTGCTCGCGGTCGATCCGTCCTCGGCGCGCAGCGGCGGCTCGATCCTTGGCGACAAGACGCGGATGGCGCGGCTGTCGGCCTCCGACGACGCGTTCATCCGTCCCTCGCCATCGTCAGGCACGCTCGGCGGCGTCGCCGCCAAGACGCGCGAGGCCATGCTGTTGTGCGAGGCCGCCGGCTTCGACGTCGTGCTGGTCGAGACCGTCGGCATCGGCCAGTCCGAGACCGCAGTCTGCGACATGACCGATTTCTTCCTCGCGCTGATGCTGCCGGGCAGCGGCGACGAGCTGCAAGGCATCAAGAAGGGCCTGGTCGAGCTCGCCGACATGATCGCGATCAACAAGGCCGACGGCGACAATCTCAAGCGCGCCAACATCACTGCCGCCGACTATCGCGGCGCACTGCATATTTTGGCGCCGCGGTCCGAGCATTGGCACCCGCCGGTCGAGACCTATTCGGCGCTGACCGGCGACGGCATCGCAAAACTCTGGCAGAAGGTTCTGGATCACCGCAAGGCGATGAACGCGTCCGGCGACTTCGCCGCACGGCGGCGCGAGCAGCAGGTGAAATGGATGTGGTCGATGCTGGAGCAGCGCATGCTGGCGCGGCTGCGCAGCGAGGCGTCGGTGCGGACAAAGGTCAGGAAGATCGAGGCCGAGGTGGCCGAAGGCCATCTCACGCCGGCACTCGCCGCCGAGCAGATTTTGGAATTGCTGCAATGAGCGAAAAGCTCCGCATTCTCCTCACCGGCTTCGGACCGTTTCCCGGCGCGCCCTATAACCCGACCCAGCCGCTGGTCGCGCGGCTGGCGCAATTGCGCCGTCCGGCGCTCGACGATGTCGCGCTCGCGAGCCACATCTTCCCGGTCACCTATTCCGCGGTCGACCGGCAATTGCCTGATGTGCTCGCGAAGGAGAAGCCGGATGCGCTGCTGATGTTCGGCCTCGCCGCGCGCACGCCTTACCTCCGCATCGAGACCCGCGCGCGCAATGCCGTCACCATGCTCTGGCCCGATGCCGCCAACACCCGCTCCAGCAAGCGCGGCATCGCCGGCCATGCGGACGCGATGACGTTCGGTCCGCACACGGCAAGACTGCTGCGCGCCGCGCGCCTCACCGGGATCGACGCGCGCGCCTCGCGCGATGCCGGCGCCTATCTCTGCAATTATCTCAGCTGGCGCGCGATTGAGAATGTGAGGGCGGGCGGACCGCAGCTCGCGGCGTTCATCCACATTCCCCTGCTCGCGCGCAGCGGCGCGGTGCGGCGCAAGGGCGCAGCCCGGATTACGCTGGAGGAGCTGGTGGACGCGGGGGAAGCGATGCTGATGGAGCTGGTGGGGCTGGCAAGGAAGAGGCGGAACACTCAGATTTCGTAGGGTGGGCAAAGGCGCGTCGCGCCGTGCCCACCATACATCCGCATTCGTGTAACAATGGTGGGCACGCTACGCTTTGCCCACCCTACGGCACTTTGCTCTGGGTAAACATTTAACCCTACCGCGAACAATCCTCACCGCCCCAGCCACCCTGCGCTACCTAGTCGGTCGCGGACCTCCCGCGTCCGCCGAAGGATGCGTCATGGACCTCAATCGCCGTCATCTCATCGGAGCTTCGACCGCAGGCATCGCGGGCGCCCTCGCCATGCCGGCCGACGCCGCGCGCGCGGCGCCGCTGACGTCCCTGCTCGGCCGCGATGCCACGCAATACGGCGTGCGACCCGGCAGCAGCGAGGACCAGACCCGCGTGCTCCAGCGCGCCATCGACGACGCTGCGCGGGCACAGATGCCGCTGGCGCTGCCACCCGGCATCTACCGCAGCGGATTGCTGCGGTTGCCGAGTGGCGCCCAGCTGATCGGCGTGCGCGGCGCGACAAAATTCGTCTTCACCGGCGGAGCTTCCGCGATCCAGAGCGACGGCTCGGACTCGATCGGCCTGACCGGCATCACCTTCGACGGCGGCAACATCCCGCTTCCGACGCGGCGCGGACTGATCCATGTCCTCGGCGGGCGTGACGTCCGCATCACCGATTGCGAGATCACCGGATCCGGCGGCAGCGGCATCTGGCTCGAGCAGGTGTCCGGCGACATCTCCGGCAACATCTTCACCAACATCGCGGTGACGGCGTTGGTTTCGTTCGACGCGAGAGGCCTCAGCGTCTCGCGCAACACCATCATCGGCACCAACGATAACGGCATCGAGATCCTGCGCACCGCAATCGGCGACGACGGCACGCTGGTCACCGATAACCGCATCGAGGACATCAAGGCCGGTCCCGGCGGCTCGGGCCAGTACGGCAACGCCATCAACGCGTTTCGCGCCGGCAACGTGATCGTGCGCGGCAATCGTATCAGGAACTGTGATTACTCGGCGGTGCGCGGCAATTCGGCGTCGAACATCCACATATCAGGCAACAGCGTCAGCGACGTGCGCGAGGTCGCGCTCTATTCGGAGTTCGCGTTCGAGGCCGCGGTTATCGCCAACAACACGGTCGATGGTGCGGCCGTCGGCGTCTCCGTCTGCAATTTCAACGAAGGCGGTCGCATCGCGGTGGTCCAGGGCAACATCATCCGCAATCTGATCCCGAAGCGGCCGATCGGCACCGCCCCCGACGACGATGCCGGTGTCGGCATCTACATCGAGGCTGACAGCTCCGTGACCGGCAATGTGATCGAGAACGCGCCGTCCTATGGCATCGTCGCCGGCTGGGGCAAATATCTGCGCGACGTCGCGATCACGGGCAATGTGATCCGCAAGGCGCTGGCCGGCATCGGCGTCTCCGTGGTGTCCGGCGCAGGCACCGCGCTCGTCAACAACAACATGATCTCGGAAACCCCGCGCGGCGCCGTGGTTGGGCTCGATCACGCCCGTGCAGTGACGTCGGATCTGTCGGCCGACGGCGCACAGCGCTTCGCACAGCTGATGGTCGGCGGCAATGCGGTGCGGCGGTAGCTGCCGCCCTCATCCCGGCGCCCAAACGCTAGAACGCGTTCCTCAGCAGCGGGTACTTCGCTTGCAGGCCGTCAAGGCTGAAGGTGAATTCGACGACGCGCTCGGGTGCGGCGACGATTTCGGCGGCGGGCGGGGCGAACTGCGGCAGAAGCGTTGCCATTGCAGCAGGCGTGGCGGGGGGCGCCTTCACGGCAGGTGCGGTGAACGCCGCCATTGCGGCAGGCGCGGCGACCGGCGACCTCACAGGGGGTGCGGTGAGCGGCGCCCGCGCAGCGGGAGCCTTGAGCGGCGCGACAGCGGCAGGCGCAGTGAACAATGCCACCGTAGCAGGCGGCGCTCGCGGCGCGAGCGGGGCTTCGGTGATTTCGGCAAGGACCTCCGGCTTGGGCGCGAGCCTGACCGGGACGGCGGTCTCTGCGGCGATATGGACGGCCTTCGGCTGCACGGTCTGTGCCTGTTGGTCGCGCGGAAACACGCGGGGCATGGTCGCCGGCGACCAGCCGAATACGGGCGAGACACTCGCGGCCGCCGCGGCCACGTCACTACCGGTCGCGAGCGCGCGCCAGGTCTGGACGGCGCGCTTGGCTTCCTGGATGTTTTCGAGGAATGCGATCTCGGAGTGATAGCGGCGCCACCGTCCGGTCTCGAACATTTCGGAGAGATGTTCCAGCCGCTGCTCGGCGAGAGCGCACCAGCGTGCCGCAATGTCGCGACCACGCGCCACGTCGCGAACAGCCTCTTGGCGATGTGTCATAAACCAGCCCGTTGGGAGAAAAATACGGACGCGACGCAACGCACACGAATCAATTTAGACGCGACATGAATATTTTGTGGAAAAGTTTTGACTTGTCCAGCAACGACACGCCGGTCGCCGTCAATCACCGTAGTCGTGCGGAGAATTGCTGTGTTTTCGAGTCAAGCTTCGCACAAGCATAACCGGACTGCGGGGCGACTCGCGGACGCCGACAATGGGCGCCGCCACGTTCGCTCAACCGGAAGCTGATCGCGCCGAGCGGTTCAAGAAATCAGACGCCTGAAAAGAAAAGACCCGTCCGGGGGGACAACCGGACGGGTCGAGCCATATGGGCGCTTGGGGTGGATGGGCGCTCGCGCCTGATATGACTTATGGGGAGGGATGACCGCTCCCACATAATTTGGTCGTGGCAGCCGGCTGAACGTTCAATGCGGCGTTCGATTTCTTGGACGTCGCACCGCGCGCAAAGTTGTCGCAGCCGCTATCGCGTCGCCGGCCTATCCGCCTGAGAAATCGTGGATTTATCGCCTGCGCTCGACAGCGAGGGTTGTTCGATCGCGCGGACGCCAGGCTCGTCGCGACGCTTCTCGGCATCTTCACGTTTTGTTGTACCCGACGCAGCCGCAACAGGCGTCGCGCTGTCGACGGGAACGGCCATCACCGCGGCAAACGCGTCGGCCTCACCGTCGCCGAACAGATCATCACGGCCGGGTGAACCGAGGTCGCGCGCGGTCTTCGCCAGCGTCATGCGCAGCGCCTCCGGCTTGAGCGTGTAATTGCGCTCGAGCAGCAGCGCGGCGACGCCCGAGACATAGGCGGCCGAGAACGAGGTCCCCGAGGTCATCTGGTACTTGCCGTCCGGCGCGGGCAGGAAGATGTCGACGCCGGGCGCCGCCAGCGCGATGTAATTGCCGCGGTTGGACGCCGAGAACAGCTTGTCCTGCTGGTCGGTCGCGCTGACCGCGATCACGTTGGGATTGGCGGCCGGATAAAGCGGCGGCGATTTCGCGCCGGCATTGCCAGCGGCCGCGATCAGCACCAGCCCGCGGGCAGCGGCCGCCGCGATGGCGCGCTCGATCACGGCGTCCTTCGGACCGGCAAAGCTCATATTGACGATCTGCGCGCCGTGCTCGGCGGCGTAATTCAGCGAGCGCATGACGATGTAGGACGAGCTCTGGGCTCCGCCCGTCGAGCCGCCAAAGGCGCGGATGGCGATGATGCGCGCCTCGGGCGCGCTGCCCATCAGCTTGGCATGCGCCACGATGGCGCCGGCAATGCCGGTGCCATGGACATGCGGGCCCTCGGCGCTGCCGAGCGCATCAAAGTTGTCGGCGATGGAATGGGCGAGTTCGGGATGTTGGGCGTCGATGCCGGAGTCGATCACGGCAACCGTCACGTTGGCGCCGTGCGCCAGCGTATGCGCTTGCGGCAGGCGCAGCCTGGCCAGCGCATATTGCGCGGGATCGCCCTCGGTCGGCACCGACGATTTCTGATCCTGGAGCACGTAGCGGAAGTTCGGCTGGACCGAGCGCACGCTGCCGTCGGCGGCGAACTCACGCCGCACCGTCTCGGAAGGCCGGCCGTCCGTGATGCGGAACAGGCCGAACGTCGCCCCGATCAGCGGGAAATTCTCGGATGAGACACGCGTCAGGCCGTGGCGACGCGCAAGCTCGTCGGCTTCGGTCGCCGACAGCGCGCCGTCGATCTCGGCCACGAATTCGTTGGCGAAGGTGCGCAAGTCGACGGCGGCCGGCGTGCTGTTGCCCCGCCCCTTGCCGGCGCTCTTCTTGCCCGATTTGCCCGCGCCATCGCCGCCTGCGCCCGGCTGCGCCAGGCATTCGCCGTCGGCGTCGCGATAGGGGGCCGTGCAGGCGGGGTATAGGTTCGGCGAATAGCGCGCATAGGGCAGCACTGGGACCGGTCGCATCCGCGCCGTGGTGGTGGTACGCGGGATAGCAGGGATAGAACGCGGGCCGGGGCCGACGCCGACAGCCCGCGCACCAACACCGGGGCTGACGCGCGCGGCGATGCTGGGAGAGATGGTCGGGGTGCGCGTGGGGACGCTGATCGTCGGCGTGCGCATGATCGCCTGCGCCTGCGCAACCTCGACGCCGAGACCGGCGGCGAGCAGGAGTGCAGCTCCGACCGATGAAGCGTAGGCCCCGGCTCGCGACTTACTCTCGGACTTGCGCGTCATCGGTGCAGCGGCGCCTTACGGCGCCGCGACGGCGAGGTTGACGAACTTCTCGCGCGACATCCTGCCGAGCAGCGAGGCGAGTTCGTCCCGGCCCATCGCCTTGTCGAACTGGAGACGGAACATGCCGCCCTTGGCATCGCCGATGATCGAAGCCTGGTAGCTGTCGAGCAGCGCGGTGATGTCGGCGACGCGCGCCTCGGGCGTGAAGCGCACCAGCGCGCGCGCAGGTGGAGCTCCAAGCTCACGCGTGATCGGCGCGCCGACCGACAGCGAAGCGGTCTCGAAGGTCGCGGGCTGGGTCTTCATCAGCACGGCGCCGATGATGCCGGCCTGGAGCAGCAGCGCGATGGCACCCAGGCTCGCCGACCAGGCCAGCGTACGCGGCGACAGGCTCGAGAAGAAGGTCGCGATGCGCGCCGAGAGCGGCAGCGAACCGACCGGCCGCGCCGGCTCGGCATCGATCGCGGCGAACAGCTTCTGCATCGCCCGCGCCGACGGAGCCCCTAAGCTCTCGTTCAGATGGATGGTCTCTTCGTACTCGCCGCGGATCGCGGCATATTGCTTTGCAAGCGCCGGATCACGCGCCAGCGCTTCCTCGACGCGGCGAGCGTCACGCGCGTTCAGCGTACCGGCGGCGTGCCAGGGCAGTAGCAGTTCAATTTCACTGGGCTCTTGCTCCAGCATCTTTTTGCTCAATGCCATCATGGCCAGCCTCGCTCAACGCCGGCTGCCTTCAGCAGTTCGGCCAGTTTCTTGCGCGCATAGAACAAGCGCGTCTTTACAGTGTTCTCCGGAATACCAACGATTTCGGCCACCTCTTCCACGGATTTCTCGTGGTAGTAGACGAGATCGACGATTTCCCGATGGTCCGGCGAGAGGCCCGTCAGACACTCCCGCAACGCTTCACTGGTATCCTTTTTCTGCACCGCGATTTCCGGATCGTCAGACGAATCCTCGATCGCGTTGGCAGCTTCGTCGTCCAACCCAACGTCCTTCCTGCGCCGGAGCGCAGACAGGGCCTTGAATCGGGTGATTGCCAGCAGCCAGGTGGAAACGGCGGATCGACCCTCGAACTTGCCGGCTTGACGCCAGACGTCGAGAAACACCTCGCTGATGAGGTCTTCCGCCGCCTGCTCGTCCCGCACGAGCCTTAGCCCGAACCTGTAGACCCTGACATGGTGCCGCCCGTACAGCACCTGCATGGCGAGCCGGTCACCTTGAGCGATCCTGGCGATGAGGACCTCGTCCGAAGCCGCCTGTGTCACGCTCAATGCCCGTCTCGCAAAGTTGGTCGGGTCGGCGCGGCGGACGGTTCGACGGGCGGGGCGAAATTCTTCAGCCTACCGCAGTCACACGGGGGTCTGTGTGATCTACCCCACATACGCGAATTTTCCTTTTGCCACCCGCGGCGGTTGGCCGGCTCGCTCGATAACGGTAACATAGTAATGAAGCATTCCCTGCGCAATGCCGTCCGGCGCGGACGGCCCGACATGATGGAACCATAGCAGCCCTGCACGACGTATGTCTCACCAAGCCCTGCTTTGGCTCGACCCCGTCGCCAACGATGCCTAATCGCCGGCAAATTTCCCCGCCGGCCGCTGTCACCCTGTTGCGCGCTGCACCGTTTGGATTCGATTTCGAAGGATACCAAACCTAAAGGCTTGCCGCGTAGATTTTTGGGCGACATTCACCCTTGGCGGGACAATGAGCACGGCCGCGACGACCTTACCGGAGAGGAATGCCGCTGAGGTCGCGGATCTCGTTCTCATGCCCGACGCGGCTGCGCCCGAGGTACGAGCACGCCGGGTCCGGCAACGCCGGCAGATGTATGTCGGCCAGGTCGCAAGCTACTCGCTCGGCGCCTTCGTGCTGCTGATCTATGCCCATGACGGCGTCGTCCCGATGAACGTTCCGTCGCTGTTCTGGGTCGGCGGCCTGATGATCATCGGCATCTTCGTCGTGATGTCGGAAGCCGGCGTCGGCGACAGACACAGCGACCACTATCTCACCGTCTTCCAGATCTCGGCGCACATGGCGCTGCAGTTCATCTTCCTGGTGTCGGTGCCGACCCTCGGCATCGCCTTCATCAGCGTGCTGTTCCTGATCTTCGCCTTCGGCACGCTGCGCATGACCTCGGCGCAGGCTATGTTCACCTGGGCGATCGCGACGACCTGCCTCGCGGCCGTCTTCCTCGCCTCCGACCTGCCGATCGGCATGCCAGTCGCCACGAAGCTCCAGCGGACCGCCTCGATGCTGTGCTTCGTCCTGGTGATCGGCCAGTGCGCCTTCCTCGGCCTGTTCGGTGCCACACTGCGAAAGGTCCTGTACCGGCGCAGCATCGAGTTGAAAGCCGCCTATCAGCGCATCGAGGAGCTCGCCGAGCTCGACGAGCTCACCGGCTCCTACAACCGCCGCTGCATCATGCGGCTGCTCGATGCAGAGGTCGAAAAGTCGCAGCAGGCGTCCGCACCTTGCGCCATCGCGCTGATCGATCTCGACTGGTTCAAGCGCATCAACGACGCCCACGGCCACCCCGTCGGCGACGAGGTGCTGCGCACCTTCGCCATCACCATTTTTGCGAATATCCGCCCGGCCGACTTTTTCGGCCGCTATGGCGGCGAGGAATTTCTGCTGCTGCTGCCGGGCACCGACGGCGGCGCGGCGGGGCGCATGCTCGAGCGGCTGCGCGGCATCGTCGCCGATCTCGACTGGAGCGCATTTTCCCCCGGCATGCGGGTGACGATTTCCGCGGGCGTCGTGACGCTGCGCGACAACGATACTGCCGACACGTTTCTCGCACGCGCCGACAGCGCGCTTTATTCCGCCAAGGCGCAAGGGCGCAACCGAATTGCAACGAGCTGACTAATCCATTTTCTCCTGGCTGCGCAGAAGCCGCAGCCGGACCGAACGCTCCAGGACAGGGCCATGAGATCGAAATCCGACAAACCATCCGAGAACCTGCTTGAGGAATTGCAGACCGCGCTCTCGCACGGCACCGTCGCGCGCCGGGTCGAGGCCCTGCGCCGCGTCACCGATCTCTTCATCAACAATGCGGTGGATTATTCCGACGAGCACATCAGGGTGTTCGACGACGTGTTCCAGTGCCTGATCGAGCAGATCGAGGCCTCGGCGAGAACGCTGCTCGCCAACCGTCTCGCGCCGATCGCCGCCGCGCCGCCCAAGATCATCCGCACGCTCGCGCTCGACGAGGTGATCGAAGTCTCCGGACCCGTGCTCTCGAAATCGGAACGGCTGGACGAGGCGACCCTGATCGAGATCGCGCGCACCAGGGGCCAGGCGCATCTCAAGGCGATCTCGCTGCGGCGGGTGCTGTCGGAAGCACTGACCGACGTGCTGGTGGCGCGCGGCAACGAAGACGTCGTGCAATCGACCGTCAGCAATCCGGGCGCGCAGCTCTCCGAGGGAAGTTTCACCGACCTCGTCACGCGCGCCGAACGCGACGATGACCTCGCCACCTGCATCGGCCTGCGGCCCGACCTGCCGCGCCATCACTACCTGAAGCTGATCGCCAAGGCGTCCCTGAGCGTGCGCAGGAAGCTCGAGGCCGCGCATCCGGAACTCGCAGACGAAGTGTCCAGCGTGGTCCAGGAAGCGACCCAGCGGGTCCGCGCCGCCGCCATGACCAGGCAGACCGAAATGGCGCGCGCGCTGGTGAGATCGCTGCACGAGGACGGTCGTCTCAACGAGTTTCAGGTCACCAGCTTCGCCGAGCAGGGCAAGTTCGACGAGACCAATGCAGGGCTGGCGGCGCTCGCGGGCGTCGCGGTCGAGACCGCCGAGAACATGATGATCGAGAGCCGCAACGAGGGCGTGATGGTCCTCGCCAAGGTCGCGGGCATGCAATGGTCGAGCGTCCGCGCGATCATCGCCATGCGAGAAAAGCTCTCGGGCGGCTCGAAGACCGACATGCTGACGCTGCGCGATGCCTACGAGGCCCTGCGCTCATCGACCGCGCAGCAGGTGCTGCGCTTCCACCGCATGCAGCAGGGCACGACGCCGGCGGCGTGAGGCCGCCGCCGCTAGTAGCGCAAGACTTTCGAACCCGCGTAGGCGCCGATCGCGGTCACGAGCGCCGTCGCGATCGTGTACCAGGTCGCGACGAACAGCGGCGAGTCGTCGGTGCAGTGCGAGGCGTAGAGCGTTGCGGCAAGGCCGGCCGACAGCAGGCCGGCGAGCGCGCCGGCGAGTGCAGGATGCGACGGCGCGCCGTGGCGCAGGCCGAACAGCGCGCCCGCAAGCAGCGGCAGCGACATCGCGGGGATCGCGAGCATGCACACCCGGGAGTTCTTGCCCACCAGCCGCATCGTCATCGGCATCGCCGGGGCCATCATGGTCTCGCCGCCGATCGCAACCGCAAGCAGGCCGACGGGAAGCAGCAGCAGCCAGCCCCAGCCGCGCATCAAGGCTTCGGGCCGTGACAGATGCAGGCTGACGATGATCGCGGGGATCGCAAGCGACAGCGTGACCGCGAACTTCGTGTCGAAGAACGGATTATGCATCGCGGTCATCACGTCGGGCCGCACGCCAAGGAAGCTGGCGAAGATCAGGATCGAGAACGGTGCCGCCACCAGCAGCGCCATCGTCAACACGGCGCCGACGCGCGGCGCGCGATGGGCGTTGTCGGCCGCAAGCGAGCGAATGAGTTGATCGGTATCCATGACTAGTGGTCCCGCAGTTTGGCAGTCAGCGCCGCAAGTCCGCGATGCAGCGCGACCCGCACCGCACCCTCGCTCATCGAAAACTTTGACGCCGTGTCCTTGATCGAAGCGCTGTCGACGGCGATCGACTGCAGCACGTCGCGCTGGCGCTGCGGCAGCGTGTCGAGTTGCGTTGCGACCTCGGCCGCCGAGGCCGTCTCCTGCGGTGCCTCGCCCGGCAGCGTCTCGGCGAAATCGTCGATGTTGACGAAGACCCGCCGGCCCCGCCGGCGGAGCGCATCGATCAGCTTGTTGCGCCCGATTGCAAACAGCCACGGGGCGAAGGGGGCTTCGCTGTCCCAGGTGTGCCGCTTCAGATGCACCGCCAACAAAATCTCCTGCACGATATCCTCGGCCTGGTCGGGAGGCTGCCCGGCCCGCGCCAGACCCCGCCTCGCGGCAGCGCGCAGCACAGGCGTGACCGCCTTCAACAGGCGATGATACGCCGCATCATCCCCTGCCATGGCCGACCGCATCAGGCCGGTCCACTCGTCCTCACGTCCGCGCACGCGCCCTCACCATGCAATTCGGCAGCTCTTTCAGTTTGTTACGCCGGCACCAGAAAGATCACGACTTCGTGATCTGCGCCGTGCCTCGCCACGCGATGCGGCCGTCGAAACCCGCGACGGCTCATAACACCGATCGGTCCCGTCCGCATCCGGCGGCCGGTTGCGAGGCGGTGGTTTGCCCCGCTTTTGCCCGGGATAGCCCGAAGATTCCCATTTTTTGCCCCGCTGTGGTCACGCCCCAGGGGCTCTGTTCGGTCCCGGGACAGGCGGAATTGGGGAGATCGTCAACATGATGAAAGCCAGCGGGCGCGCCGCACTGATTCTTCTTGCCGGCCTTTTCGTGCTGGTCGGAGCCGCTGCACAGGCGGCACCGAGTTCAGCCGCAAGCAGCAAATCGGACAGCGC
The DNA here is from genome assembly GCF_040547935.1 of Bradyrhizobium sp. LA6.8. Classification (NCBI taxonomy): domain Bacteria; kingdom Pseudomonadati; phylum Pseudomonadota; class Alphaproteobacteria; order Hyphomicrobiales; family Nitrobacteraceae; genus Bradyrhizobium; species Bradyrhizobium sp. LA6.8. Next base: position 88,832 of record NZ_JBEPQQ010000001.1, on the reverse strand, counting down.
GAGCAACCAGGCCGACGCAGACAAGCCGAGCAAGCAGCGGCGCCATGCATCGCGCCACCGCGACAGCGGCAAGACGGCACAGAAATCCGACGACAAGGCCGACAAGAAGGACGGCGCGGCGAAGGCCGAAAACGACGTGCCGGCCTTGAGCCAGATGCCGCCGGCAGTCGCCAACGCCAACGCGCAGATCGCCGCAGCCGATACGCCGACGGCTGCCGCAGCCTCCGCGTTGACCGGCCGCGCCAACGACAACGTCCAGGCTGCAGCCGATAATACCACCGCGCCGAATGACGAGGCTCAGGTGGTGGCGCCCGATCAGCTCAACGACATCGACCGCGCCCTCCAACAGGACCCGCCGGCACAGAAGGCGGTGATCGCCGCAACCGACGCGCGGCCGGCGCCGGTGATGGCGAGCAGCCACAGTTCGGCCTGGGACCAGAGCTCGCTAATCGGCAAGATCTTCATCGGCGTCGGCACGCTGCTGACGCTGGCGTCTGCCGCACGCATGTTCTTCGCTTGATGCTTGGCCTGATTTTTGGCCTGATTTTGGGGTGAGGGACCTCGTCCGGAACGCGCGTCTCGCCGCGCGTTCCGGACGGCCTCGTTCCGACAGCTTTTCGGCCCTTGAAGCCCACCGCGCCAGCGGGCACATTGCCCGCCCAATCAAACGCGTGGGTGGAGCATGAGTACGTTCGAACACATCATCGTCGAGAGCAAAGGCGCGGTCGGCATCATCAAACTGAACCGGCCGAAGATGCTCAATGCGCTCTCCTTCGGCGTGTTCCGCGAGATCGCCGCGGCCGTCGACGATCTCGAGGCCGATGACGCCATCGGCTGCATCGTCGTGACGGGCAGCGAGAAGGCCTTTGCCGCCGGCGCCGACATCAAGGAGATGCAGCCGAAAGGCTTCATCGACATGTTCTCCGAGGATTTCGCCGCGATCGGCGGCGACCGCGTCGCGCGCTGCCGCAAGCCGACCATCGCCGCGGTCGCGGGCTATGCGCTCGGCGGCGGCTGCGAGCTCGCCATGATGTGCGACTTCATCATCGCCGCCGACACCGCCAGGTTCGGGCAGCCCGAAATCACGCTCGGCACCATTCCCGGCATCGGCGGCACCCAGCGCCTGACCCGCGCGATCGGCAAGTCGAAGGCGATGGACCTCTGCCTCACCGGCCGCATGATGGATGCGGCGGAAGCGGAGCGCTCAGGCCTCGTCAGCCGCATCGTGCCCGCCGACAGGCTCATGGACGAGGTCATGGAAGCCGCCGAGAAGATCGCATCGATGTCGCGGCCCGCCGTCGCCATGGCCAAGGAAGCGGTCAACCGCGCCTTCGAGACCACGCTCGCCGAAGGCATGAGCGTCGAGCGCAACCTGTTTCACGCGACCTTCGCGCTGGAGGACCGCTCCGAGGGCATGGCGGCGTTCATCGAGAAGCGCAAGCCTGTCAACAAGAACCGGTAATGCCCGCGAGCGGTCAGGCTGGTGTAAGGCTTCGCCGCCCTGGTGCAGAAACCCTGTGACGCACCTGCAACAAGCACGGAATAGATGGGGGTTTTCCCCGCGGCAGTTTGCCTGCGGGACCCCGGCTGGTTAAACAGTTAAGAGGCCACCGTCGGCGGGGGCGGACAGCCGGGGTTTAGCAGGATTACATGATTGGGCGTGCCGCCAGAGTTGGTCGCGTGATGACGCGGCATCGATCGGGCGTGGGTCCTGTGCTTGCGACATGGACCACGCTGGCGCTCTGTTGCGCCCTGCCCTCCGCCGCATGGGCGGAAGCCCTGCCGGAGGCGCTCGCCAAGGCCTACCAGACCAACCCGCAGCTCAATGCCGAGCGCGCGCGGCAACGCGCCACGGATGAAAACGTGCCGCAGGCGCTCGCAGGCTACCGGCCGCAGATCGTGGCAAGCCTCAGCGCCGGCCTGCAATCGGTGCGCAATTTGCTGCCCGACAACACGATCCAGACCGCCAATCTGAAGCCGTGGATCATCGGCGTCACCGTGACGCAGACCCTGTTCAACGGGTTCCGCACCGCCAACAGCGTCCGCGCTGCGGAACTTCAGGTGCAGTCCGGCCGCGAGGCTCTGCGCAATGTCGGCCAAGGCGTGCTGCTCGACGCGGTCACCGCCTACACCAACGTGCTGGCCAACCAGTCACTGGTCGAGGCGCAACGCTCCAACGTCGCGTTCCTGCGCGAGACGCTCGCCGTCACTCAGCGCCGCCTCAACGCCGGCGACGTCACGCCGACCGACAGCGCCCAGGCCGAGGCGCGGCTCAGCCGGGGGCTCGCCGATCTCAACGCCGCGGAAGTCGCGCTGGCGGTGAGCCAGGCGGTATACGCGCAGGTGATCGGCAATGCGCCATCGCAGCTTCGGCCCGCCGAAGTTGTCGACCGCTATCTGCCGAAGAGCCGCGAGGATGCTCTGACGACGGCGATCCGCCAGCATCCAGCGGTGATGGCGGCGGGCTTCGACGTCGATGTCGCCTCGACCAACATCCGCGTCGCCGAGGGCGCGCTGCTGCCGAGCGCCAGTCTCCAGGGCAGTGCCAGCAAGAGCCGCAGCAACGACCCGACGCTGAGCACCATCGCCGAAGACCAGGCCTCGATCGTCGCCAACGTCACCGCGCCGATCTACGACGGCGGCCAGGCCGCCGCACAGACCCGACAGGCCAAGGAGATCACGGCGCAGAGCCGGCTCGTACTCGACCAGGTCCGCAACCAGGCGCGCACGGCGGCGACCAGCGCCTGGGTCGCCAATGAGGGCGCCAAGATCACGGTCTCCGCGTCCGAGTCGGAGGTGAAGGCGGCGACCGTCGCGCTCCAGGGCGTGCAGCGCGAGGCCGCCGGCGGGCAGCGCACGACGGTCGACGTGCTGAACTCGCAGGCCGATCTGATCCAGGCCAAGGCCCGCCTGATCGGCGCCCTGCGCGACCGTGTGATCGCCTCATACACGCTGCTCAGCGCCGTCGGCCATCTCGACGTCAAAACGCTCAGCCTCAACACGCCGGACTATCTGCCCGAGGTGCATTACCAGCAGGTCCGCGACGCCTGGCACGGCCTGCGCACGCCGTCGGGGCAGTAGTTTCAAATCGTCTGGCCTGATGCCGATGAAGAGCTGCCGCATCCATCTGATGGGAGCTTCGGGCTCCGGCGTGACGACGATCGGTCGCGCACTCGCCGGCCGGCTTGCGCTGCCGCATCACGACAGCGACGATTATTTCTGGCTGCCGACCGTGCCGCCCTACCAGACGACGCGCCCCGCCGCGGAGCGCCTGCGCCTGATGCGCGAGATGTTTCTGCCGCGCCGCGACTGGGTGCTGAGCGGAACCGTCACCGGCTGGGGCGACGAGATCGTCCCGTTCTTCGATCTTGTCGTCTTTGTGACGACGCCGCGCGAGCTTCGCTTGCAGCGCCTGCGCGGCCGCGAGGCTACGCATTTCGGAGCTGATGCCGTCGCACAGGGTGGCTGGCGTCATGAGGAGACGGAGTCGTTCGTCGAATGGGCCTCGCGCTACGAAGCCGGCGATCGCGAGGGCCGCAGGCTCACAAAAGATGAAGCCTGGCTCGCGGTCCTGCCCTGCCCGGTCGTGCGCATCGACGGCTCACGCCGGCTTGCGGATCTTGTCGAGCAGCTATGCAGCGAAGCGGAGCGGTTACCCGGCTGATGTGATATTGTTCCGGTCCCACCTCAAAAATAACGAAGCAGGGAGAGAACCATGCTCAACCGACGCAGCGTCCTGCTTGCCTCCCTTGCCGCCGGAGTAGCCATGACCAACAAAGCTCACGCCCGTGCGGCGCAGCCCGCGACGCCGGTCGATTTCGACGTTCCGGCCCATGCCTGCGACTGCCACACGCACATCCATGGTGACGTCGAAAAGTTTCCGTTCTTCGCCGGGCGCGTCTATACGCCGGAACCGGCAAGCCCCGAGGAAATGGCGGCGCTGCACAAGGCGCTGCATATCGAGCGCGTGGTGATCGTGACGCCGAGCGTCTACGGCACCGACAACTCCTCCACCTTGTTCGGCATGAAGGCGCGCGGCGCGACAGCGCGCGGGGTCGCCGTGATCGACGACAAGACGACGGAGGCCCAGCTCGACGCGATGCAGGCGGACGGTTTTCGCGGCAGTCGCATCAATCTCGCCACCGGCGGCGTCAGCGATCCGAATGTCGGCCGCGCGCGTTTCTCGGCCGCCGCCGAGCGCATGAAGGCGCGCGGCTGGCACGTGCAGCTCTACACCACGCTGCCGATGATCTCGGCGATCAAGGAGCTCGTGCTGGCTTCGCCCGTGCCGGTCGTGTTCGACCATTTCGGCGGCCTCGAGGCGTCGCTCGGACTGGAGCAGCCGGGATTCTCCGACCTGATCGCGCTCGTCAAATCCGGCAAGGCCTATGTGAAGATCTCGGGAGCCTATCGCTCGTCGAACCTCGCGCCCGACTATCAGGACATGGTGCCCTATGCCCGCGCGCTGATCGCGGCGAACCCGGACCGCATCGTCTGGGGCACCGACTGGCCGCATCCGGATTCCAGCCCCGTCGAGGGACGCAAGCCCACCGACATCGCGCCCTTCTATCAGATCGAAGACGGCCGGCTCCTCAACCAGCTTCCCGTGTGGGCGCCGGATGCGGAGGTGCGCAAGAAGATCCTGGTCGACAATCCGGCGCGACTCTACGGATTCTGAGCCGCGGCGGCCGCCTGCGATCAGCGCGCGCGGCGGGAGAAGAAGGAAATCAGGACCGGCAAGGTCACCAGGATCACGACCGGCGCGAGCATCATGCCGGTGACGACGACGACGGCGAGCGGCTTCTGCACCTGCGAGCCGATGCCTTCCGACAGCGCCGCCGGCAGCAGGCCGACGCCGGCAACGACGCAGGTCATCAGCACCGGCCGGAGCTGCAACTCGCCGGTGCGTATCACCGCGCTCACGCGGTCCATGCCCTCTTCGATGAGCTGGTTGAACTGCGACAGGATGATGATGCCGTCCATGACCGCGATGCCGAACAGCGCGATGAATCCGATCGCGGCGGAGACGCTGAAGGCGGTGCCGGTGATCAAGAGACCGAGCACGCCGCCGAAGATCGCCATCGGGATCACGCTCATGGCAAGCAGCGTGTCGGTCATCGAGCCGAAATTGAACCAGAGCAGCACGCCGATCAGCGTCAGCGAGATCGGCACCACGATCGACAGCCGGCGGATGGCGTCCTGGAGATTGCCGAACTCGCCGACCCAGTCCATGTGCGAGCCGGGCGGCAGCTGCACCTGCTCGGCGACCTTCTGTTGCGCCTCGCGGATCGCGCTGCCGAGGTCGCGCTCGCGCACCGAGAACTTGATCGGCAGATAGCGTTCCTGCTGCTCGCGATAGATGTAGGCGGCACCGGAGACGAGGCTGATGGTGGCGACCTCGCTCAGGGGAATCTGCGTGACGGTGCCGTTGGGGCCAGGCGCGCCGATGCGCAAATTCTGGATCGCCTCGGCGCTCCTGCGATATTCCGGCGCGAGGCGGACGATGATCGGGAAGTGACGATCGGAGCCCGGCTCGTAGAGATCGCCCGCGGTATCGCCGCCGATCGCGACCTTGATGGTGGCGTTGATGTCGCCGGGCGCGAGCCCATAGCGCGCGGCCTTGGCACGGTCGATGTCAATCTGAATGGTCGGCTGCCCGAGCGAGGTGAACACCGCAAGGTCGGTGACGCCTTGCACGGTCGCCAGCACCGACTTGATCTTGTTGGCGGTGTCGGTGAGCGCCTGGAGATCGCTGCCGAACAGCTTGATCGAGTTCTCGCCCTTCACGCCCGAGACGGCTTCGGAGACGTTGTCCTGGAGATATTGCGAGAAGTTGAATTCGACGCCGGGGAAGCGATCGTCGAGCTGCTTCAACAGCTGCGCGGTCAACTCTTCCTTGTCGTGCGTTCCCGGCCATTGGCTTGCGGGCTTGAGGGGGGCGAAGAACTCGGCGTTGAAGAAGCCGGCAGCGTCGGTGCCGTCATCGGGGCGGCCATGCTGCGACACCACGGATTCCACCTCGGGCCGGGCACGGATCAGCTTGCGCATCTCGTTGACGTAGGTGTTGCCTTCCTGGAGCGAGATGGTCGGCGGCAGCGTGGCGCGGATCCAGAGATTGCCCTCTTCCAGCTTGGGCAGGAATTCGAGGCCGAGCAGGCGGCTGAGCGCCACCGTCATCAGCACGAGACCGACCGCGCCGCCGAGCATGATGCCGCGGTTGGCGACGGCCCAATTCAGCACCGGCATGTAGATCCGGTGCAGGATCCGCATGACCCTCGTCTCGGTCTCCTCGAGATGCGCAGGCAGAATGATCGCGGACAGCGCCGGGGTAACCGTGAAGGTCGCGAGCAGCCCGCCGGCGAGCGCATAGGCATAGGTGCGCGCCATCGGCCCGAAGATGTTGCCCTCGACGCCGGACAGCGTGAACAACGGCAGGAACGCCGCGATGATGATGGCGGCGGCAAAGAAGATCGAGCGCGACACGTCGGCGGCGGCGCTGAGGATGGCGTGGCTCTTCATGCCGAACAGCGTCTCGGGCGACATCTGCTCGGATTCCGACACCGGCGTGGTCTGCGTCAGGCGGCGGAAGATCGCTTCCACCATGATGACGGTGGCGTCGACGATGAGGCCGAAATCGATCGCGCCGACCGACAGCAGATTCGCGGATTCCCCGCGTAGCACCAGGATGATCACGGCGAAGAACAGCGCGAACGGAATGGTGGCGCCGACGATCAGCGCGCTGCGGAGATCGCCGAGGAACATCCACTGCAACAGTACGATGAGCAGGATGCCGACCACCATGTTGTGCAACACGGTGTGGGTGGTGAGTTCGATCAGGTCCCCGCGATCGTAGATGCGCTCGATGCGCACGCCGGGCGGCAGGATGCTGGAGTTGTTGATGGTTTGAACGAGCTGGTGGACGCGCTTGATGGTTGGCGAGCTTTGCTCACCGCGGCGCATCAGGACGATGCCCTGCACGATGTCGTCGGAATCGTCGATGCCGGCAATGCCGAGACGGGGTTTTTGGCCGACAGTGACGGTGGCGACGTCCTTGACCAGCACCGGATTGCCGTTGGTCTGCGAGACCATGGTGTTGGCGAGGTCGTCGATCGAACGGATCAGGCCGACGCCGCGTACCACGGCCGATTGCTGGCCGATATTGACGGTGTTGCCGCCGACATTGACGTTGGAGTTGCTGACCGCCTGGAGCAATTGCGGCAGTGTCAGGCCGTTGGCGACCAGCTTGTTGAAATCGACCTGGAGCTCGTAGGTCTTGCTCTTGCCGCCCCAGCCGGTGACGTCGATGACGCCGGGCACGGCGCGGAAGCGGCGCTGCAGAATCCAGTCCTGGATGGTCTTGAGATCGAGCACGCTGTAGTTCGGCGGACCGACGAGGCGGTAGCGGAAGATTTCGCCGATCGGGCTGAGCGGCGAGATCTGCGGCTGCACATTGCCAGGCAGCGGCGCGAGCTGCGCCAGGCGGTTCAAGACCTGCTGCTGCGCCTCGTCATAGGTGTAGGCGAAGGAGAACTGGAGCTTGATGTCGGAGAGGCCGTATAGCGAGATGGTGCGGATCGTCGTGAGGTTCTTCAGACCCGCGACCTGGGTCTCGATTGGAATCGTGATGTAGCGCTCGATCTCTTCCGCCGACAGGCCCGGGCTCTGCGTCACGATGTCGACCATCGGCGGCGTCGGATCGGGATAGGCCTCGATGTTGAGCTGGTTGAACGCGATCAGGCCGCCGATCAGCACGGCGAAGAACATCCCGACCATCAGGAAGCGCCGGTTGACGGCAAGGGCGACGAGACGATCCATTCAGGTCTTCAATTTTCTTGGGTCGTCGATCAGCTACCGGACGCCGCGCGGTCGATGAACAGGCTGCCCTTGGTGACAACCTGCTCGCCTGGCTTCAGATTGCTGGTGACCTCGACGAAATTGCCATTGATGAGGCCGGTCTTGATCTGGCGCAGCTCGACCGACTTGTCCTCGCGCGCGACCCAGATGCGGACCTTGTCGGCCTCGTAGATCAGCGCCTGCTTCGGCACCGCCGGCGCGGCACGGTCGCCGGCCGAATAGATCGTGACGTTGGCAAACATCTCCGGCTTGAGCAGGCCGTCCTTGTTGTCGATGGTCGCGCGAACCAGCAGGCGGCGCGTGTTGGGATCGATGGCGGCGGCGACGTAGTTGATCTTGGCGGTCAGGGGGTGGCCCGGCAGCGCCATCACGTTGACGCTGATGTCCTGGCCGATGCAGACGGCGGCCGCATCGCTCTCGCGCACGAAGGCGGTGAGCCAGACCGTGGAGAGGTCGCCGATCACGAACACCGGATCGCTGGCGCCGGAATTGACGTACTGGCCCGGACCGATCTTGCGCTGCACGACGGTGCCGGAGATCGGCGAATAGATCGTGATCTCCCGATCGATGACGCCCTTGTCCTGGAATGCCTTGATGGTCTCGTCGGTGAAGCCGAGGATGCGCAGCTTGTTGCGCGCGGCTTCCAGCGCCGTCCCCGAGGAGCGCACGTCGTTCTGCGCCTGGACCTGGGTCGTTTCGGCCTGCTGATAGTCCTTCAGCGGAATGGCGCGGCCCTCATAGAGGTCCTTGGCGCGCCTGAACTGGATGTCGGCAAGATCGATCGCAGACTTCGCCTTGTTCTGCGAGGTCATCGCAGCGATGAAATCGTTCTGGGCCTGCACGGTGTCGGCGGCCTCGATCGTGAACAGCGGTTGACCTTGCTTCAGCATCTCGCCCGGCTTGGCGAGCAACTTGGTCACCCGGCCCGCATAGGGCGAGAACACCGGCGTCGAGCGATCCTCATCGACCGCGACCTTGCCCTCGGTGACATATTCGGCCCGGAAGGTCTTGGCCTTGACCGGCTCGATCGTCAGCGTCGCCCACTCGGACGGCGTCGGCGTGAAATTCTGCGCATTCCTGCGCGACTGGCTGGAGACCTCGGAGTGGCTCTTTTCCTTGGCCCCCGCACGCAGGAAGCCATAGGCACCGGCGCAGGCGAGTGCCAGTAAAACTACGGATGTGATCACCCGTTGTTTTGTAAACACCTGCAATCGCTTGGTATTTTCAACTACCATGGGGCCCGGTCAAGTCTGCGACGATCTCGGCAGACGCCTGCCTTATCGGTCGCGCTAATAGTGCTGAATTGGGATTTCAAACAACCTAAAAAACGCCAGCCAGCTTTCCGTTTGCGTTAAAATATTGCATCGCGTCAGCTTCACGTCAGTTTCAAGCCGGCCACTGTGGCGGATGACTGCCGAGCGGCATCGCCGGGCGGCTCCATCGCGCCGGCGTGGTCGACAGCAGCGCAGAATGGCGCACCGCCTTCAACGTGCCGAAGCCAGATGGCATGGGCTCGATGAATGCAGCATGTACGGCCTCGCCCGTAAGATCCGGGGTATCCAGGCCGCCATCGAGCCGGCCGAGATTCCACAGCCAGCGTCCGGTCTGCGCCAGCGACACGCGCACGTGCCAGCTCCCGCCCTCGCGGGCCTGGCGCGCCTTGGCCATCATCGCACCGAACGCCATCAGATAGCCGGTGGCATGGTCGAGCATCTGTGCCGGCAATTCCTTGGGACCGTCGATGCCCGCGGCCTGCCCCTCGGCGTGGTTGAAGCCCGTCGTGGTCTGCACCAGTGAATCGAAACCGCGCCGCTCCGCCCAGGGGCCGGCATGGCCATAGGCCGACAGCGTGACATAGACGATGCCGGGATTGATGTTCGCTGCATCCTCCGGCGCGAACCCGAGGGCTGCGAGCGCTCGCGGGCGATAGCCTTGCGAAAAGATGTCCGCGCCCTTCACCAGCTCGCGCAGCTGCGCCCTGCCCGCCTCGCTCTTCAGCTCGACCAACGCGGTGAGCTTGCCGCGGCCGGTGTCGATGGTGAGCCAGGGAATGGCTGGCAGCTCCGGCCCCGAGACGAGCAGCACATCCGCGCCGTGCGCGGCGAGCGTGCGGCCGGCAACGGGGCCCGCGATGACGCGCGAGAGATCGAGCACGCGCAGGCCGGAAAGCGGACGATCGCCGTTCGACAATCCCTGCGGCCACGGCTTTGGCGGGGCCTCGCCGATCTTCTCGATCGAGACCAGCGGCAGTTCGGCGAGCGCGCGCGCCTGCGGCAGCGCGGACCATTCGTCGTAGGAACGCATCAGGGCGACGACGCCGCCCGCGGCATAGGCCGCAGTTTCAAAATCCTCGCCCTTCCATTGCATCAATGCGGCCTGAACCTTGTCGCGCTCGGGCTCGCAGCCGAGCACGTTGCAGACGGCGTCGCGATGATGCGGGAAATTGGTGTGGCAACGGACGAAGCGGTTGTCGCCGGTTTTGTAGACGCCGGCGATGGCGTCCCAGGCTGGCGGCGGCGGCTTGTCGTCGAGGCGCAAATAACGCTCCGAACGGCATTCGGCGACGGCGTGGCGCATGTCGACGGAGACGTCCTGCGTCTCCCCGCTGCGCAGTCTCCAGATTTCGGCGGCGGCAAGACCGGCGGCGGCGATCGTCGTCTGTCCGGCGACGGCGACGCGAAACGAGGACGGAATCTGCGGCTCCTCGCCGGTCAGCCGGACGCGTTCGAGCGCGGCCTTGTCGCCGCCGATGGAGGTCCAGAGATCCCTAAGAATATCGGCGGGGCTTTGCATGACCGCTTCTCTCTCTTTCAGATTTAAGCATGATCCTTTCGGAAATCCGCTGCGCATTTTCTGGATCATGCTGTAGTTTTCGCGACCATGTCATGATCGCAGAAAGGAATGCAATGGCCGCCGTAGATCCCCTCACCGCAGGCGCCGTGTTCATCGCAACGGCGGCCACCGACGCAGTCTATGTCATGTTCACCTCGGCCGTGATCGCGCGCAAGCGCGTGCCGGCGGCGAACTGGAGCGCGGTCTGGTACCTGCTCTCCTCCTACGCCGTGATCAGCTACACCGAAAACCCGTTCTATGTCGCTTTCGCGGCGATCGGCTCGTGGGCCGGCGCCTACGTCTCGCTGACCTTCCTGCACCGCCCGCCCGGCGGCCCGCCGGTGGGGGCGGCACCGGAGTGAGGGAACCGCCTCTCCGCGTCGTCATTGCGAGGAGCCCTTGCGACGAAGCAATCCAGACTGTCTCGGCAGATGCCTTTCTGGATTGCTTCGCTACGCTCGCAATGACGAATTGGAGAGTTCAGCATGTCTCCTGAAACGGCTACACTCTTTGCATCAACAAAAAGGAAAACCAAACAATGGATCTCGGTCTCAAAGGCAAGAACGCCATCGTCCTCGGCGGCACGCGCGGCATCGGGCGGGCGATTGCGGCGACGCTGGCCGGTGAAGGCGCCAACGTCGCGGTGTGCGCGCGCAACGCGGATCAGGTTGGGGCGACCGTCACTGAACTCAAGGCAAGCGGAATCCGCGCCAGCGGCGGACCGGTCGACGTCACCGACGGCGCGGCGCTGAAATCCTGGATCGAGACCGCGGCAAAGGAGCTCGGCGGCGTCGACCTGCTGTTCGCCAATGCCGGCGCGATGGCGCAGGGCCACGATGCAGCATCCTGGGAGCAGAACTTCCGGCTCGACGTGCTCGGCGCCGTGCATGCGTTCGACGCCGCGCGGCCGTTCCTCGAGACCAGCGGCGAAAAGAGCGGCGATGCCGCCTTCGTCATCATCTCCTCGATTTCGGCGGCGCAGGCCGATCTCGCCAGCTCCTACGGCCCGATCAAGGCGGCGCTGATCCACATGGCCAAGGGATTGGCGCGGCAATACGCCAAGAAGAAGATCCGCGTCAACGTGGTGTCGCCCGGCACCGTCTATTTCAAGGGCGGCGTCTGGAACGTGATCGAGCAGAAGATGCCGGAGCGCTACAACGACGCGATGAAGCGCAACCCGACGGGCCGCATGGCAACGCCGCAGGAGATCGCAAGCGCGGCGGTGTTTCTGGCAAGCCCGGTGTCGGGGTTCACCACGGGCTCCAATCTCGTCGTGGACGGCGCGATCTCGAACCGGGTGAATTTTTAGAGCGGGTACGCTGTCGTCGCCCGGCTTGACCGGGCGACCCAGTATTCCAGAGACGGCTCGGCTAGTGCCGAGGGGCCGCAGCGTACTGGATACCCCGCTTGCCGCCTACGCTAAAGCTTCGGCGGCCCTGGACCTCAGCCCCGGCGAAGCCTTGGCGTAGCCGGGTCGCGGGGTATGACACCGAGAGTGTGACACGGCCCGGTTCAACAAGCTCGTCATTGCGAGCGCAGCGAAGCAATCCAGAGTCTTTCCGCGGGCGGCAGTCTGGATTGCTTCGCTGCGCTCGCAATGACGGTGTGGCGACATTCTGCGTCACACCCTCAATGAAAATCCCGCGATGGCGGCAGGATGCGGACGTTGCGGGGGTGGCGGATTTTTTGCGCCGGCATATCCGCGTGGGCGCGGGGATCGTCGTTGAGGGGCTCGATCAGGTCGGCGCCTGCCGGCACCGGATGCTTGCGGCTCAGCGCGTCGTTGGCAAGACCGACCAGATCGTGCGAGCGGTCGACCATGCGCTGGGCGATGAGATGCGTCACCTTTTCGGGGCTGCTCTGGATATAGCCCTCGACCAGGATGAGGCGCGCGCCCATCACCTCCTTGCGGTACTGCTCCATGATCTTGGGCCACACCACGACATTGGCGATGCCGGTCTCGTCCTCCAGCGTCATGAACACGACGCCGCTGGCGCTGCCCGGCCGCTGCCGCACCAGCACCACGCCGGCGCAGCGGACGCGGCGCCGCTCGTTCTCATGGCTGACGTCCCTGCAGGCCACCACACGCTCGCGCGAAAACATCTCGCGCAAAAACTCCATCGGATGGCCCTTCAGCGATAGCCGGATGGTCTGGTAGTCCGCGACCACCTGCTCGGCCCGCGGCATCTCCGGCAATGGTTTTGCGTGCTCGTCCGGCTGCTCGCGCGCGGTCGCGGCTTCGAACAGCGGCAGCGGCACGTCGTCGGGCAGCCGCCGCACCTGCCACAGCGCCTCGCGGCGATCGAGGCCGAGTGAGCGGAACGCGTCGGCGTCCGCGAGCAGGATCAGCGCCCGCTTGGGCAGGCCGGTGTCGCGGGCGAAGTCTTCAAGCGAGGTGAAGGGACCGCTGTTGCGGGCGTCGATGATAAGGTCGGCCCAGTCTTTCTGAGTGACATATACCTTGCGTTGCCGTTTCGCCTGCTCCTCTTTGAGGAACTCCTCATCGGGATCGAGCCAGTGAAAACCATCGATCTGGCGGAAGCCGAGGCGCACGGCGCAGTATTTGCCGCTCCCCTCCTCCAGCGTGTTCTGCGCAAAGCTGTAGGATACGTCGATGTCGCGTACCTCGACGCCATTCTTGCGGGCGTCGCCGACGATCTGCGCTGGCGCGTAAAAGCCCATGGGCTGCGAGTTCAGCAGGCCGCAACAGAACGCGTCAGGATGATGATGCTTCAGCCATGAGGAGATGTAGACGAGCTGCGCGAAGCTCGCGGCATGGCTCTCTGGAAAACCGTAGGAGCCAAAGCCCTTGATCTGGTCAAAGCAGCTTCTGGCGAAGTTGGGATCGTAGCCGCGCGCGACCATGTTGCCGATCAGCTTCTCCTCGTATTGGCCGATGGTGCCGACATTGCGGAAGGTCGCCATCGAGCGGCGCAGGCCGTTAGCCTCCTCGGAGGTGAACTTTGCTGCTTCGATCGCGATTCGCATGGCCTGCTCCTGAAACAGCGGCACGCCCTTCGTCTTGTGCAGCACCTTGTAGAGCTCATCCGCGGGACCATGCTCGGGCGATGGCGAGGGATAGGTCACTTTCTCGATCCCGTTACGCCGTCGCAAATAGGGATGCACCATGTCGCCCTGGATTGGCCCCGGCCGCACGATCGCGACTTCGATGACAAGGTCGTAGAAGGTCCGCGGCTTCAGGCGCGGCAGCATGTTCATCTGCGCGCGGCTCTCGACCTGGAACACGCCGAGCGATTCCCCCGCACACAGCATGTCGTAAACCTTGGGATCGTCCTGCGGGACACTCGCCAGCACCCAGCGCTGTCCCTTGTGCTCGTCGATCAAATCAAAACATTTCCGGATGCAGGTCAGCATGCCCAGCGCGAGCACGTCGACCTTCATCATGTTGAGCGCGTCGACGTCGTCCTTGTCCCACTCGATGAAGGTGCGGTCGTCCATCGCGGCGTTGCCGATCGGCACATAGGTGTCGAGCCGGTCCTGGGTGAGCACATAGCCGCCGACATGCTGGGAGAGATGGCGCGGGAATTCGATCAGCTCGGTCGCAAGCTCGACCGCGAGGTTGATCATGGGATTGTTGGGATCGAGCCCGGCCTGCCTGACCTGCATGTCGTTGAGGCCCTTGCCCCAGCTTCCCCAGACGGTGTCGGCGAGCGCGGCGGTGACGTCCTCGGTCAGGCCCAGCGCCTTGCCGACGTCGCGGATGGCGCTGCGTGGACGGTAATGGATCACGGTGGCGATGATCGCGGCGCGGTGGCGGCCGTAGCGGCGATAGACATATTGCATCACCTCCTCGCGCCGCGAATGCTCGAAATCGACGTCGATGTCAGGCGGCTCCAGCCGCTCCTTGGAGATGAAGCGCTCGAACAGGAGATCGACGCTGGTCGGATTAACGGAGGTGATGCCGAGCACGTAGCAGACCGCTGAGTTCGCCGCCGATCCCCGCCCCTGGCACAGGATGTTCTGGCTGCGCGCATAATGCACGATGTCGTGCACGGTGAGGAAGTAGTGCGCGTATTTCAGCTCTGCGATCAGCGCGAGCTCTTTCTTCAGGGTCGCGCGAAGCTTGTCATCGATGTTGCCGCCGAAATATGTCTGCACGCCCGCCCAGGTCAGATCCTCCAGATGCCCTTGTGCGGTCTTGCCTCGCGGCACCGGCTCGTCCGGATACTGGTATTTGAGCTGGTCGAGCGTGAAATCGATCTTGCCCGCAAAGCGCATGGTCTCCGCGATCGCCTCGGGAAAATCTCGGAACAGCCGCGACATTTCGCGTGGCGTCTTCAGGAAGCGCTCGGCATTGGCTTCGAGCTTCCGTCCGACCGCCTCGATCGTGGTCTTTTCCCGGATGCAGGTCAGCACGTCCTGAAGCGGACGGCGGCCGGGATCGTGATAGAGCACCTCGTTGGTCGCGAGCAGCGGCACGTTTGCCTTGGCGGCGAGATCATCGAGCCGCGCCAGGCGGCGGCGGTCGTCGCCGCGATAGACCAGGCTCGCCGCCAGCCACACGCCCTCGGCGCGGCTGTCCTTAAGCTTGGCGAGAACATCCAGCGCCTGCGCGGGCTCGAAGCGATGCGGCAGCGTCAGGACCAGGAGCTGGCCCTCGGAAAACTCAAGAAGGTCGGCAAAAGTGAGATGGCATTCGCCCTTCTCGATCCGCGTGATGTCGTCGCCGCGCTTGCCCCTGGTGAGGAGCTGGCACAGCCGGCCATAGGCGGCGCGGTCACGCGGATAGACCAAAATGTCGGGCGTGCCGTCGATGAAGACGATGCGCGCGCCGATCAGCAATTTCGGCTTGTACAGCACCTTGTCATTGTCGAGCTCCTTGTAGGCGCGCACCACGCCGGCGAGCGTGTTGTGGTCGGCGATGCCGATCACGGGAATGCCGAGGATGCTCGCCTGATGCACATAGGCGCGCGGATCCGAGCCGCCGCGCAGGAAGGAGAAGTTGGTGGTGATGCCGATCTCGGCATAAGCGGGCGTGGTCATGCGAAGAGGCCGTGCACATACCAGTTGGGAGGAATGGGTTTGCCTTCGTCGTCGAACACCTCTCCTTCGTAAAGACCGTCGCGAAAGATCCAGAAGCGCAGGCCTTCGGCATCCTCGATGCGGAAATAATCCCGCGTCAATTGCTTGCCGTCCTGCCGCCACCATTCCATCGCGATGCGCTCGGGCCCTTCCACCCGCACCACCGCATGCAGCGCGCGGCGCCAGGTGAACTGATGCGGCGGGCCGTCGGGCACGGTCGCGAACGGCACCTTGATCGGCTCCGGTCTGTCGAACAGCCGCAGGGGGCGCAGCGGCGGCTCGCTCTCGGCGCGCGCCGGCCATTCGGCCTGCATGGCCGCGGCGAGATGGTGCTGGGCAGGCGCGGCCAGCACCGCACATTCGGGGATATGGGTATCCTCAGGCAAATGCACGACGACGCGCTTTCCGCCGATCCGCGCGGCGATGCGGTCGATCAGCGCGGCGAGCTCGTCATTGTCGTGGACATGGGCGTCGAGATCGCGCTGCTCCTGCACCACGATCTCGGTGCGGCTCGCCGACAGCCGCACCATGTCGAAACCAAAGCCGGGATCCAGCGGATCGGCGAGCGCATCGAGACGTTCGCGAAACAGCCGGTCGATGACTTTGCTTTGCGTCACCGGCCGCCCGGTCTCGACCATGATCGCGCGCACCACGCCGTCGGTGCGAAAGAAGGCGGCTTCCAGGCGCCGCGCACCTTTGCCCTGTTTCTCCATCGACGCGATCAGCGTATCGGCCAGCCGCGACAGCGTCATCGCGATCATGGTGTCGGTGGCGATCGGTTCGGCAAAGCGCTTCTCCACGATGTAATCCGGCAGCGGTTTGCGCGGATTGATCGGGGCATCGCCATGCCCCTGCGCATGCGCGAGCAGCGTCGAGAACCGCGCGCCGAACCGCGCCGTGATCTCATGCGGCTCGCGCGAGGCGACATCGCCGATGGTTTTCAGGCCGGCGCGGCGCAGACCAGTGGTGATGGCCTCGCCCGCACCGAGCGCGGACACCGGCAGCCGGCTGATCGCCGCCGCCTCCCCGCCATCGGCGACGATGGTGCCGGAGGCCTGCCGCGTCAGCGTGCGCGCGCAGACCGAGGTGCCGGCGATCGCCGCGCTGACGGCAAAACCCTGACGGGCGAGCGCGCGGACGAAGGTCTGCAACAACGCAGCCTCGCCGCCGAACAGATGCGCGCAGCCGGTGATGTCCAGAAACAGCCCGTGCGGCGGATCGAGCGCCACCAGCGGCGTGAAGCGGTCGCACCAGTCGGCGACGTCGCTGAGCGTCTTCGCATCGGCCACGACATCGGCGTCGAACACTTTCAAGTCCGGACACATCGCCCGTGCATTGGCCAGGGGCTGGCCGATGTGCAAGCCGAGGCGCTCGGCGGCTTCATTGAGCGCATGGATCACCAGCGCATTGTTGTCCTTGATGACAACGATGCTCGGATCATTGGCCTTACCCAGCGCGCCGAAGAACCGCTGAATCCGATCGATGGGCAGGCGCGGCAGCCACAGGCTGAGGATACGCCGACGGTTCACTGAACTGGCACTCATCACATTTCCATTCCATGATCCACCGGCCGCACGGGCCATGACGATTGCGCAAGAGCTCCGCATCGAAGCGCGGCGAGCCCCAGGCACTCCATGCCGGGCCCGGCGGCGAATGCGCCGCGCGCAGCATCCATCGCGTCTCCGCGGTCGAGGGCAGCGGCTGCGCGGCCATCCGCAACATCAGGCCGGTGACACCGGAGCCTTGCGCGGCCAGTGTCAGCTTGCGGCTCGCCACGAGATCGAACTGCCGCGTCTCACCCCAGAGCTCGAGCACGACGGCGCCGAGCGCGTCGCAGGCGAGCGCATCGGCCGAGGTCCGCAACGCGCTCTCGACATCGGCGGCGCGCACCATCACCACGCGGCGCGGATCGAGACCGATCTCGGCAAGCCCGCTCATCGACAGCGCGCCGGTCTCGAGTTCCGAAAAATCCTGCCGCACCCACAGCAGCGGCCGGCGCCGCGAGACACGCCCCGCAAGCCCCATGACAAAACCCGTCGCAGCGGTTCCCTGCCGGCCCTCGCAAAACACCTCGTGGATCACCGCGCGCGCGAGCCCGCCCTTCAGCGCGCTGTCGACCTCGCCGTGGCCGAGCGCGACGCGATCGTGCTGATGCACGACCTCCGCCGTCTCGATGCGCTCGATCTGGCCGCGCAAGGTCGCAAGCGCGTTCATCCGTGCGCCGCTCATATACGCCGCTCCTTCAGAGGTGATTGCCGAGGTTCTCAAAAATAAGAACCTGCGGCTGGCTCATTTGTTCATGATATGTTCTAATATAAAGCTAACAGCGGCCGGGGAGTCAATCGAATTGGTGCTCATCCGGATTCGTAAGCTGAATCAAAGGGATTCCACGATGGACGTACAACGCAAGCTGGAGATTCTGGCTGATGCCGCCAAATACGACGCGTCGTGCGCCTCCAGCGGTACCGAGAAGCGGGATTCCAGCGATGGCAAGGGCATGGGCTCGACCGCGCCGGGCATGGGCATCTGCCATTCCTACGCGCCGGACGGACGCTGCATCTCGCTGCTCAAAGTGCTCCTGACCAACGCCTGCAATTACGACTGCCTTTATTGCGTCAACCGCGCCTCCTCCAACGTGCCGCGTGCCCGCTTCACCATCGACGAGGTGGTCAAGCTCACGCTCGACTTCTACCGGCGCAATTACATCGAGGGCCTGTTTCTCTCCTCCGGCATCATCCGCAGCCCCGACTACACCATGGAGCAGGTGGTCAGCGTCGCGCGCAAACTGCGCGAGGAGCATCACTTTCGCGGCTACATCCATCTCAAGACCATTCCCGAGGCCGACGACGCGCTGATCGCGGAAGCCGGCAAATATGCCGATCGCCTCTCCATCAACATCGAGATGCCTGAGGAGACGAGCCTGCAGCAATACGCGCCGGAGAAGGACGTCCGCGCGATCCGCCGCACCATGGGCCGGCTGCGGCTGAAGCTCGACGAGGCCGAGGAAAACCGCAGCACAAAGACGAAGGCCAGGCCGCAGCGCTTCGCACCCGCCGGACAGAGCACACAGATGATCGTCGGCGCCGACACGGCCTCTGATCACACCATTCTCCACACCAGCGCCAATCTCTACGGCTCCTACAGGCTGCGGCGCGTCTATTACTCCGCCTTCAGCCCGATCCCCGATGCCAGCCGCGCTTTGCCTCTGGTACAGCCGCCGCTGCTGCGCGAGCACCGGCTTTACCAGGCCGACTGGCTGATGCGGTTCTACGGTTTCGACGTTGCGGAGATCGTTGATGACAGCGCGATGCTGCCGCTCGACATCGATCCGAAGCTCGCCTGGGCGCTGCGCCATCGCGACCGCTTCCCGCTCGACGTCAACCGTGCCAGCCGCGAGGAGTTGCTGCGCGTGCCGGGCTTCGGCACCAAGGCGGTCGAACGCATCATCGCGACGCGGCGCACCACCACGATCCGCCTCTCCGATCTCGCGCGGCTGCACGTGCCCCGCAACAAGGCGCTGCCTTTCATCGTCCTCAGCGATCACCGCCCCGCGCCGCATCGCCTCGACGAGGCGCGGCTGATCGAACGGTTCAAGCCGAAGGCAACACAATTGGGGTTTGGCTTCTGATGCAGTACATCACCCTCGACAATCAAACCGATTTCGACGGCTGGCGCAAAGCCGCACGCAGCCTCGTGCTTCATCATGTGCCGCCAACCGATGTCACCTGGACCGTGCAAGGCGGCGAAGCCGAGCTGTTCGCACCGCCCGCGCCGTCTCCGATACTTGAGGTGAACGACGGCACCTTCAATGTCTCGGCAAAATTCGTCGATCTCGCCAAGGCCGCGATCCTGCATCGCGACGGCGAGCGCTTTGCGATCCTCTATCGCCTGCTCTGGCGCTTGAAGGACAATCACGATCTCATCGAGGTCGCGACCGATCCCGATGTCGCGCAAGTCACGGCGATGGCACGAGCGGTTCATCGCGACGAGCACAAGATGCATGCCTTCGTGCGATTCCGCGAGTTCGGCCGCGAACGCGCGGCGCATTACGTCGCCTGGTTCGAGCCGGAGCATTACATCGTCGAGCTCGCCGCACCGTTCTTCGCCAAGCGCTTCGCCGACATGCCCTGGTCGATCCTGACACCCGATCTGTGTGCGCATTGGGATGGCCACGCGCTCTCGTTCACGTCGGGCGTGAGCAAGAACGAAGCACCCGGCGAAGACCGGCTCGAGGAAACCTGGCGGCGCTACTACGCCAGCATCTTCAATCCGGCGCGGCTGAAGGTGAAGGCAATGCAGACGGAGATGCCGAAGAAATATTGGAGGAACCTGCCCGAGGCGTCGATCATTAAGCCCTTGATCGAGGATGCCGAGCGCATGACCGGCGCCATGATCGCCAATGCTGCAACCGATCCGCACAAGCCCCAGAAGCGGCCGGAGGCTCCGATGCCACGCAAGCTGGCTGCCGACGATCTCGAAGCGCTCCGCGAGGAGGCCGCGCATTGCCGCGCCTGCCCGCTCTACAAGGACGCGACGCAGACCGTGTTCGGCGAGGGCCCGAGAGATGCGACCATCATGCTGGTCGGCGAGCAGCCCGGCGACAAGGAAGACCTCGCCGGCCACCCCTTCGTCGGCCCGGCCGGCCAGATGCTCGACCGTGCGCTTCAGGAAGCCGGCGTCGACCGCAACAAGGTCTACGTCACCAACGCGGTCAAGCACTTCAAATTCGTGCCGCGCGGAAAGATCCGTCTGCACCAGAAGCCGGCGACGCCGGAGATCCGGGCGTGCCGGCAATGGTACGAGCGGGAAGTTTCGGTAATCCAGCCCGAGCTCATTGTGGCAATGGGCGCCACCGCCGCGCAGAGCGTGTTCGGCAAGATCACCCCGATCGGCAAGACCCGTGGCCGGCTCATAGACCTGCCCGACGGGCGCAAGGCGCTGGTGACAGTGCACCCGTCCTATCTGCTGCGACTGCCCGATCCGGAAGCCAAAGTGCTGGAATATCAGCGCTTTGTCGAAGACCTGAAGATTGCCGCCGGTTTGCAGAAGAAAGCCGCACGCGCCGCCTAAATACTGGCAAATACTGGAGGGAAAGCGACTTTACGACGCAGCTGTCATCCAGCCTTCAAATCCATCGCGGACAATAGCCCTTCAAATTAGTTAAGGGGGCGTCCAAAAATGACAGATGTTGCATTCGACCGTGCGGTAGGCGATCCGACGCCTGTCCAGCCGGCTTCCAGGCCAAATCTCGACAAGGGTTTTAACCCGCTAACGATGATCCTGTTCTTCGGCATCCTTGCCGCAGGCCTGCTGTTCGTTGCCTACAGCATCTATGTCGACGTCAACGCGACCGGCACGAAGGTGACGACCTTCCTGCCCTACATCCTCTTGTTCGTCGCGCTGCTGATCGCGCTCGGCTTCGAATTCGTCAACGGCTTCCACGACACCGCCAACGCGGTGGCGACCGTGATCTACACCCATTCGCTGCCGGCTGAATTCGCGGTGATGTGGTCGGGCTTCTTCAACTTCCTCGGCGTGCTGCTGTCCTCCGGCGCGGTCGCCTTCGGCATCGTCTCGCTGCTGCCGGTCGAGCTGATCCTCCAGGTCGGCTCCAGCGCCGGCTTCGCCATGGTGTTCGCACTCTTGATCGCCGCGATCATCTGGAACCTCGGTACCTGGTATTTCGGCCTGCCCGCCTCCTCCTCGCACACGCTGATCGGCTCGATCATCGGCGTCGGCATCGCCAATGCCGTCATGCGCGGCCGCGACGGCACCTCGGGCGTCGACTGGAGCAAGGCCACCGAGATCGGCTACGCGCTCCTGCTGTCGCCGCTGTTCGGTTTCATCTGCGCCGCCGTGCTGCTGCTGCTGCTCAAGTTCATCGTGCGCAACCCTGCGCTCTATGCCGCGCCCGAAGGCAACAAGGCGCCGCCGCTCTGGATCCGCGGCCTGCTGATCGCAACCTGCACCGGCGTCAGCTTCGCCCACGGCTCGAACGACGGCCAGAAGGGCATGGGCCTGATCATGCTGATCCTGATCGGCACCGTGCCGACCGCTTACGCGCTCAACCGCGCGCTGCCGGAGAGCCAGGTCGCCCAGTTCCAGAAGGTCTCGGAGGCAGCCTCCAAGGTGATCGCGGCCAAGGGCGCCGGTCACTCGATCATCGGCGATCCCCGTCCTGCGGTGACGCAGTACATCACCTCGCACCACATCAGCGAAGGCACCTACCCCTCGCTGTCGGTGCTGGTGAAGGATGTCGGCGACCAGGTCGCGAAGTACGGCTCGCTCAACAAGGTACCGGCGGAAGTGGTCGGCAACACCCGTAACGACATGTACCTGACCTCGGAAGCGATCCGCTTCCTGATGAAGGACAAGGAAAACGACCTCAACAAGGAAGAGGTCGCGACCTTGAACGCCTACAAGGGCGGCCTCGATAGCGCCACCAAGTTCATCCCGACCTGGGTGAAGGTCGCCGTCGCCATCGCGCTCGGCCTCGGCACCATGGTCGGCTGGAAGCGCATCGTCGTCACCGTCGGTGAGAAGATCGGCAAGACCCATCTCACCTACGCACAGGGCGCCTCCGCCGAGCTGGTCGCCGCCGCCACGATCGGCGCCGCCGACGTGTTCGGTCTGCCGGTCTCGACCACCCACGTGCTGTCGTCCGGCGTCGCCGGCACCATGGCCGCGAACGGCTCGGGCCTGCAGATGGCGACCATCCGCAACCTGCTGATGGCCTGGGTGCTGACGCTGCCCTGCGCGATCGCGCTGTCGGCCACGCTCTACGTGATCTTCTCGCGGATCTTCTGAAGATCACGCGCCTCAAAGACAAAGGGCCCGTGCGATGCACGGGCCCTTTTCGTTTGTGCTTCGGGGGTCGGCGTTAAGACGCCGCGAGCGATTCCTCGACCAGCTTGACCCAATAGGACGTGCCGAACACGATCGCCTCGTCGTTGAAATTGTAGGCGGGGTGATGCAGGCCGGCGCTGTCGCCGTTGCCGCAGAAGATGAACGCGCCGGGCCGCGCTTCCAGCATGTAGGCGAAATCCTCGCCACCCATCAGCGGCGGCATCTCGTGCACATTGGCCTCGCCGGCAACGTTCCTGGCGATGCGCCGCGCCACCTCGGTCTCCGCGGCGTGGTTGTTCACGACAGGGTAGTTGCGCTTGTAGTGCAGGTCGATCTTGGCGCCGGTGATCTGCGCCACGCCCGCCACCACTTCGTGCACGCGCTTCTCGACCAGCTTGCGCACCTCCGGCGACAACGTGCGGATGGTGCCCCTCAACGTCGCAGTCTGCGGAATGACGTTGCGGGCATTGCCGGCGTGGAATTCGCAGATCGAGATCACGGCCGATTCCAGGGGATCGACGCTGCGGGCGACGATCGACTGCAGCGCGGTGATCACCTGCGCGCCGACCAGCACGGAATCGATGCACTTGTGCGGACGCGCGGCATGGCCGCCGAGGCCCTCGATCATGATGTCGACCTCGTCGGTCGCCGCCATGATCGGGCCCGGCCGGATCGCGAACGAGCCGATCGGAATGCCCGGGCCGTTGTGCATGCCGTAGACCTGCTCGATGCCGAAGCGCTCCATCAGGCCGTCCTTGACCATGGCCGCGCCGCCGGCGCCGCCCTCCTCGGCCGGCTGGAAGATCACCACAGCATCACCGGCGAAGTTACGGGTCTCGGCGAGGTAGCGGGCCGCACCGAGCAGCATCGCGGTGTGGCCGTCATGGCCGCAGGCGTGCATCTTGCCCGGAGTCTTGGAGGCGTAAGGCAGGTTGGTCTGCTCGTCGACGGGCAGCGCGTCCATGTCGGCGCGCATGCCGATCACCTTGAGCCCGTCGCCGGCCGGCTTGCTGCCCTTGATCACGCCGACCACGCCGGTCTGCCCGAGGCCGGTCACGACCTCGTCGCAGCCGAACTCGCGCAGCCGGTCCGCAACGAATGCTGCGGTGCGGTGAACGTCGTACAGCAGCTCCGGATGCTGGTGGATGTCCCGGCGCCAGGCCTGAATATCGGGTTGGAGGTCGGCGACGCGGTTCACGATGGGCATGGAGGGTCTCAAGCCTTGTTGGGAATACAGGACTGTCTACCATGCAAGCACCAGTCCACCTAACTCCCGTGGATCGAGGGTCCCCTGTGCTCTCGTCATGGCCGGGCTTGTCACCAGCTTGTCTTGGCCATCCACGTCTGACTATTAGGACGGAAAGCGCGTGGATGCCCCGGACAAGCCCGGGCATGACGCCTGTTTGGGTGGAAGCAGAATGCCGAGGCGCCTCGAAGGTGAGTTTGACTACATTGTCGTCGGAGCCGGCACGGCCGGCTGCATCATCGCCAACCGCCTCTCGGCCGTATCAGGGAATCGCGTCCTCATTCTCGAAGCCGGCGGCGACGACGACTGGATCTGGTTCCACATTCCGGTCGGCTATCTCTTCGCGATCGGCAATCCGCGCTCGGACTGGATGTTCAAGACCGAGGCCGAGCCCGGCCTGAACGGCCGCTCGCTGGCCTATCCCCGCGGCAAGGTGATCGGCGGCTCATCGGCGATCAACGCCATGATCTCGATGCGCGGACAGGCCGCCGATTACGACCACTGGCGCCAGCTCGGCATGACCGGCTGGGGCTATGACGACGTGCTCCCGCTGTTCAAGAAACTCGAAGATCACTTCCTCGGCGCGAGCGAGCATCATGGCACCGGCGGCGGCTGGCGCATCGAGGCGCCACGGCTGTCATGGGCCGTTCTCGACGCCGTCGGCGACGCCGCCGAGGAGATGGGCATCAAGCGCATTCCGGATTTCAACACCGGCGACAACGAAGGCACCAGCTATTTCCACGTCAACCAGAAGCGAGGCCGGCGCTGGTCGTCGGCGCGCGGCTTCCTCAAGCCGGCGCTGAACCGTCCCAACCTGCGGCTCGAGAAGAACGTGCTGGTCGATCGTCTCATCATCGAGCAGGGCCGCGCCGTCGGCGTGCGCTTCATCCAGAATGGCGAGGTCATCGAGGCGCGAGCCAAGCGCGAGGTGATCCTCTCGGCAGGCTCCATCGGCTCAGTGCAGGTGCTGCATCGCTCCGGCATTGGTCCCGCCGACTGGCTGTCGCCGCTCGGCATCGACATCGTGATGGACAAGCCCGGAATCGGCCGCAACCTTCAGGACCATCTCCAGCAGCGCGCGATCTACAAGGTCGAGGGTGTGCGCACGCTGAACGAGACCTATTACAATTTGTTCCGCCGTGGCCTGATGGGGCTCGACTACGCCTTCCGCCGCCGCGGTCCGCTGACCATGGCGCCGTCGCAGCTCGGCATCTTCACGCGCTCCGATGCGACGCGCGCCCGCGCCAACATCCAGTTCCACGTGCAGCCGCTGTCGCTCGACAAGTTCGGTGATCCCCTGCACCGCTTCCCCGCGATCACGGTGAGCGCCTGCAATCTCCAGCCGACCTCGCGCGGCACCGTGCGGCTGCGCTCGGCGAGCCCGGACGAGAAGCCGATCATCGCGCCGAACTATCTGTCGACCGACGACGACCGCCAGGTCGGCGCCGACGCCATCC
Source organism: Bradyrhizobium sp. LA6.8 (assembly GCF_040547935.1). NCBI lineage: Bacteria > Pseudomonadati > Pseudomonadota > Alphaproteobacteria > Hyphomicrobiales > Nitrobacteraceae > Bradyrhizobium > Bradyrhizobium sp. LA6.8. The sequence continues at coordinate 63,554 of NZ_JBEPQQ010000001.1, read as the reverse complement.
GGACCACGCGCCGCCTGATGCAGCAGAAGGCGCTGGCCAAATATCGCCCGAGCGAATATCTGCCCGGTCCCACCGTCGGCGACGACGATGCCTCTCTCGCCAAGGCCGCCGGCGACATCGGCACCACCATCTTCCATCCCGTCGGCACCGCGAAGATGGGCGCGGCGAATGATCCGATGGCGGTGGTGGACGAGCGCTTGCGCTTCTACGGCCTGAGCGGCCTGCGCATTATCGACGCGTCGATCATGCCGACGATAACGTCAGGCAATACCAACACGCCGACCGCGATGATCGCCGAGAAGGGCGCGACGATGATTTTGGAGGATGCGAAGTAGCATCCTGTCCCCATGATCAATCCACATCGCTTCTCCATCGGCCCCACTGACGCGCAGATCGCGATGCTGCAATGGGGCGAGAGCGGGAGGTCGCCCGCGCTGCTCGTGCACGGCACCGGTTTCGTCGCCGACGTCTGGGACGAGGTCGCGCGCGAGCTTGCATCGAGCTACACCGTCTATGCGCTCGACCGCCGCGGCCACGGCGCGAGCCACAAGCCCGATGCCTATCATTTCCTTGATTATGCCGAGGACGTCTGCCGGGTGATCGATGCGCTCGATCTGCGCGACGTCTACGGCATCGGCCACAGCGCCGGCGCGACCGATCTTCTGCTTGCGGCAAAACTCTTGCCCGGACGCTTCACACGCCTGTTCGTGATGGAGCCGACCGTGATGGACCCGCGCGCGGCGCGGCCCGGGGGATTGCACGAAGAGTCTCTCGCCCGCGTGCAGGGCACGCTGCGCAGGCGGGCCGAGTTCGACAGTGCCGACACGGTGTTCGAGCGCTACCACGCTGCGCCGGCGTTTGCCGATTGGACCGAGACGTCGCTCCGGGCCTATGTCCAACACGGCTTCGTGCCGCTGGAGAATGGCCGGGTTCGGCTTTGCTGCACGCCCGAGATCGAATTCGCAATCCTGCGTCCGATCTACGAGGCGATGGAGCAGGTCTATGTCGGCGATGTCCGCGGCAATCCGTTTGTCTCGCTCACCGAGATCGACTGCCCGGTGCGCGTCACCACTGCCGAGAAGTCGGGACCGATCTACAAGGAGATGGCGTCACGCGCCGTGTCGCTGATTCCGCGCGTCAGCACGATGATCTTTGAGGGCGCCGGGCACTGCGTGGCGCAGGAAGTGCCGGAACGCGTGGTCGAGGCCGTGCGGGAATTCGCGAAATAAGTCTCGCGCCCCGGACGCGCTGCAGCGTGCAACGCTGCTGCGCAGAGCCGGGGCCCAGACAACCCGAGCCGCGTGGGTCCCGGCTCTGCGGCGCACCGCCATAACACGTCGAAGACGCGCGTGAACGCGCTTTTGGGCGCTGCACCGCGTCCGGGACACGAGATCCCCACCTCACGAAAACGTCATCGTATCCGGGAATAAGCCTCCCCCTCCCTCAATCACCTCCCCGAAGCCCAATTCCGGGCGAGAGGAGACGTGCGATGAGCGGACACGATCACGGGGACGGCGTCAGCCGCCGCAAGGTGCTGGAATGCATGACCTGGGCCGGCACCGGGGTGCTCTGGACCATCACGGGCGGCGTGCCGCGCTCGCTCGGTATCATCGATTCCGCGCAGGCCGCCACGGCAGCCGCGCCCGGCATGACCTTCCTCCAGATCAGCGACAGCCATGTCGGCTTCGACAAGCCGGCGAACCCCAACGCGCTCGGCACGCTGGAGGAGGCCATCAACAAGATCAACGCAATGCCGGCAAAACCCTCCTTCATGATCCACACCGGCGACATCACGCACCTGTCGAAGGCCGCCGAGTTCGACAATGCCGACCGCATCATCTCGCAGAGCAAGCTCGACGTGCACTACGTGCCTGGCGAGCATGACTTTCTCGACGAGGAGGTGAAATTCTATCGCGAGCGTTACGGCCGCGGCACCAAGGGTGCAGGCTGGTATTCGTTCGACGCCGGCGGCGTACACTTCATCGGCCTCGTCAACGTCGTCGACCTCAAGGGCGGCGGTCTCGGCAATCTCGGCGCCGAGCAACTCGCCTGGCTCGAGGACGATCTGCGCGGCAAGTCGAAATCGACGCCGATCGTGCTGTTCGCGCACATCCCGCTCTGGACGGTCTATCCCGAATGGGGCTGGGGCACCGAGGACGGCGGCCGCGCGCTGGAACACGTGAAAGGCTTCGGCTCCGTCACCGTGCTGAACGGCCATATCCATCAGGTGATGCAGAAGGTCGAGGGTAACGTCACCTTCCACACCGCGCGCTCAACTGCGTTCCCGCAGCCCGCGCCGGGGACCGCGCCCTCGCCCGGACCGATGAAGGTCGAGGACGCAAAGCTGCGCGGCATGCTCGGCGTCGCCAGCATCAACTTCAAGCAGAACGAGCAGCGGCTCGCGATCATCGACACGCCGCTGCAGGGTTGATCCAAGATTGAACGGAAAAAGGCTGAACGGAAGCTGACAATGAAAACACTCAATCGCCGCGACTTCGGTGTCGCCGTGGTCGCGGCCATCCTGTTGCCCGCAACGACGGCCCGTGCCGACGACATGGAAGTGCATATCGACAATTTCGTTTTCCAGCCGGCCGAGTTGAAGATCAAGCTCGGCACCACCGTGACCTGGACCAACCGGGACGACATCCCCCACACCGTGGTGTCGGCCGGCAAGTTCAGGTCCAAGGCCCTGGACACCGACGACAAGTTCTCGTTCACCTTCACCAATGCGGGCGACTACAAATATTTTTGTTCGTTGCACCCGCACATGACGGGGATGATCAAGGTTGAGTAACGTCTCAAACCAAGGCATCAACGTCTTGCCCGGCCGGTGGTCCCACGCCGGCCGGGCTCGTGTGCCTTCCGTCACACACGGGGACGAAACAAACAGGGACGAAACAACGCGACGCGCAGAACAAGAGGCAAAGCGAGGAGCGATGCCCGCCAACGACGATTTGCAGAAGGCGCAGCGCTTCCGCGAAGCCGCGCTGCCCTATCTCGACGACGTCTACACGCTCGCGCGCTATCTGCTGCGCGATGCCTCCGACGCCGAGGACGCGGTGCAGGAGTGCTATCTGCGCGCGCTGAAGCACTTTGACAGCTATCGCGGGCCGGCGATGAAGCCCTGGCTGTTCGCGATCCTGCGCAACGTCTGCAACGCCGAATATGCGCGGCGCGCACACAGGCCCAGCGCGATCGAGGATACGCCCGGCGCCGCCGAGCAGACGCCGATCTGGCAGGAGAGCGAGGCGAGCCCCGAGACCGAAGTGCTGCGCAGCCGCGATGCCGGCGCCATCCGCAAGCTGATCGACGCGCTCGCCGAACCGTTCAAGGAAACATTCGTGCTGCGGGAGATCAACAACCTGTCCTATCGTGAAATCGCCGAGGCCGTCGGCGCCCCCGTCGGCACCGTGATGTCCCGCCTCGCCCGCGCCCGCGCCATGCTGCGCGCGGCCTGGACGGCGGAAGAGGAGCACTCGAGATGACCTGCGACGAAGCAAAAATCCTGCTTCACGCGCTGCTCGACAACGAGCTCGATGCCGGCCACGCGCGAGAGGTCGAAGCCCACATTGCCAGCTGCCCGGACTGCGCCGCGGAGTTTGCCGCACAACGCGAGATGCAGCGCGTGCTCGCCGACACCGATTTGCGCTATGCCGCGCCGGCTAGCCTGCGCGCCCGGATCGAAGCCTCGCTGCCACAGCCGCAGCGCCGGCAACCGACCCGCCGCTCCGTGCTGCGCGGCTTTGCGATGGGCTCTGCCGTCTCCGCGCTCGCCGCCTCCGGCGTCGTCGCCGTGGTGCTGCGCCAGGACGACCAGCAGCGCATCCTGTCGGAGGTCGTCTCAGCGCATCTGCGCTCGCTTCAGGCCGGCCATCTCATTGACGTGGTCTCCACCGACCAGCACACCGTGAAGCCGTGGTTCAACGGCAAGCTCGACGTCGCCCCGCCCGTGATCGATCTCACCGCGCAAGGCTTCACGCTGGTCGGCGGCCGGCTCGACTATATCGACGCCCGCGCCATCGGCGCCGTCGTCTACAAGCGCCGGCAGCACGTGATCAATCTGTTCGTATCGCAGACATCGAACGCGGAATATCGCGCGCCGAAGACCGAGACCATGCAGGGCTTCAACTGCCGCCGCTGGGGCAATCGCGGCCTGAACTTCTGGGCCGTCAGCGATATCGGCGCCGACGAGCTCGCCGAGTTCGTCGACAAGTTCGAGGCGGCGATGAAGGCGAATGTGGAGGGGTAGCTGGCGGAGCGAAGCAATCCAGCCCGCATCCGCAGAGGGATACTGGATTGCTTCGCTTCGCTCGCAATGACGATTGCTGAGATAGATCGGCGAATTTACGCCGACCGCCGCACCGCGTTGTCCACCAGCGTCTTGCCGAGCGACCAGATCGCGCCGGGGACCTTGTGGCTGCCGGCGATGACGTCGTCGAAGGCGCGCTCGATCCAGCCGCAATCTTCCTCGGTGATGGTGAGCGGCGGCAGCAGCTTGATGGTGTGGCTGCCGTGACCGGCGACTTGCGTGAGGATCTTGTGGTCCTTGAACAGCGGCACGGTGATAAGCTGGCAGAACAGGCCCTTGTTGGCAGCTTCCAGCACGTTCCAGGACGCCCGGAGCCGCAGCGACTTCGGCGGGCCGAACTCGACGCCGATCATCAGGCCCTTGCCGCGCACTTCCTTCATCAACTCGTAGCCGGGCACCATGCGCGTCAGCGCGAGGCGCAGCTCGGCGCCACGCTTGGCAGCGGACTCGATCAGCTTCTCGGACTCCATGACGTCGAGCGTCGCGATGCCCGCGGCCATCGCCAGATCGTTCTTGGAGAAGGTGGAGCCGTGCACCACCGCGCGGTCCATCTGGTTGAAGATCTTGTCGAAGATGCTCTTGCGCGTCAGCACGGCGCCAACCGGCACGTGGCCACCGGACAGCGACTTCGACAGAAGCACCATGTCGGGCTCGACGTTCCAGTGCTCGACCGCCAGAAAGCGGCCGGTGCGGCCCATGCCGGTCTGGATCTCGTCGGCGACGAACAGCGTGCCGTATTTCTTGCAGAGCGCGGCAGCACCCGGCAGGAACTCGTCGGTGGGCATGTTGACGCCCTTGCCCTGGATCGGCTCGACGACGAAGGCCGCAACCTCGCGCGAGGCCAGCGCCTTTTCGAGCGCGGCGAGGTCGTTGAACGGAATCGAGGTGCAGCCCGGCAGCAGCGGCTCGAAGCCGGTGCGGAAGTTCGAATCACCCGTCAGCGACAGCGCGCCGTAGGTCAGGCCATGATAGCCGTGGGCGCAATAGACGATGCCGGGACGGCCGGTGGCGCCGCGCGCGAACTTGATCGCGGCTTCGACGCATTCGGCGCCGGAATTGGCGAAGAACGCCTTGTCGAGATAGGGGACGTATTTCAGCAGCCGCTCGGCGAGCACGCCGGCGAGCACCGAGACGTCGAACTGGACCAGATTGGGCAGGTCGGCATCGAGCACGCTCTTGAGCGCCTCGCGCATGACAGGGTGATTGCGCCCGATCGCGAACACGCCAAAGCCGGACAACAGGTCGAGATAGCGCGCCCCCTCGCGATCGTAGAGGTACTGCCCCTGCCCCTTCTGGAAGCCGACATCGTAGCCGATGGTCTTGAGAACCCGAACGAACTGTTCGTTCAGATACCGATTATGCAGGGTGCTGCGCTGGGCCTGACGGTCCGCGAATAGCTGAGACATGTCTGGATTTGGGCTGTGCATCCGCTACATACTTCGCTTGAGGGCCGGCTCGTCAACTGAAAAGGGACCGTTACCGAAAACGGTCTGTGCGGCCTTTTGCCCTTTTTCGGACCATCTTCGCAAGCACAGCTTTAAACCATGTTGCACTGCCAAGGAACTATCATGCGTTTAGCCCTTTACACCGGACTAATACTGGCTGGTGGTTACACCTGCCTGACACCCGCGCTCGCCGCCGACCCGACCGGCGACTGGCGGGTTGCCGACGCCGTCGCCAACATTCGTGTCGCCCAATGCAATGGCAGCATGTGGGGCGCGGTTTCCTGGGAAAAGCAGCCCGGCGGCCGCGATGAATACAATCCGGATGCGTCGAAAAAGACCAGGCCGACGCTGGGCATGGCGACCCTGATCGACATGAAGAAGAAGCCCGGCGTCGATCAGTGGGAAGGGCAGGTCTACAACGCCAAGGACGGCCAGCTCTACAGCGCAACCATCACGACCGTCGGCACCGACCAGCTCGAAATCAAGGGCTGCGTGATGGGCTTCCTCTGCGGCGGCGAGACCTGGACCCGCGTCGCCCCGCCGATTCCTTTGAGCACCGCCAACGCCATGGCCAAGGGCGCGCCGAAGCCCACAGGCGCGGCGCCGAAAGCCCAAGGCACCATAGGCGGCACCACAACAGGCGGCACGACCGTCGCCACAGCGCCGGCCCCTGCCCCCACGGCCCCGAAGACCGCCACCATCACCGCCAAGCCGGGTCAGAAGAGCGCCGCCGACCAGGTCGGCGACATCTGCCTACTCCCTGAGATTGCGGGGTTTGCCCATTAGGGCCGGCTGGAACAGCAGCACTGCGGCAAGCGTCGTCACCAGCGAGAGTGCGAGCAGCTTGCCCATGCTGGACGTTCCGGGGTGGCTCGACAGCCACAGGCTGCCGAACGCGGTCGCCGTCGTCAGCGCGCTGAAAAAGATTGCGCGCGTCAGGCTGGTCTGGAGCAGGTTTGTCCTGCCCGAGCGCCAGGCCACGACATAATAAATCTTGAAGGCGACGCCGACGCCGAGCAGCAGCGGGAACGCGACGATGTTGGCGAAGTTGAGCGGCAGGCCGATCAACACGCAGATTTCGAGCGTGACCGCGCCGGCGACCAGCAGCGGCACGAGCGTCATCAGCACGTCGACGAACCGCCGCAGCGTGATCCAAAGCAACAGGCCGATCACCAGCAGCGCGTAGATGCCGGCGTGGATGAACGCCTTCACCACGGTGTCACCGGATTTCAGGATCGAGACCGGCCCGCCGATCGCGGTCGGCTCGGCAGCGAGCACGGCGGCTGCAAACTTGCGCAGCGTGTCGTTGTCGTTGGGATCGCCCTTCGGCTGCGCCTCGACGCGGATGATCCCATCCTTGCTCTTCCAGGCGCTGACGAGCTCGGGGGGCAGTGAGGCCAGGGTGACCGGCCCGGCCTGCATCGCGTTCCTGAGCTGGCCGAACGCGATCTTCAGCGGCGTGACGAACACGTCCTGCGCCGTGTTCCGCGTGGCCTCGTCTCCATTGGCGAGCTTTTCGAGCGCGTCCGCCAGCCGGCGCGAGGCGACGGCGCCCGGGCCCTTCGTGTCACCGGCGGTCCGGCGCAGATTGTCGACCGAGGATTTCAACGCCTCGACGTTTTCCTTGTCCGTTGGCGCAGCGTCGACCTGGTCAGGATTGAGCGCGGGGTTGAGCACCTTGGCGCCCTGCGCGAGCAGCTTCAGCTTTGGCGCCTGGTCGGTCGGCACGAAGCTGTCGAGCGACATCACGCGCAGCACCTCCGGCACCTTCTCCAGCTTCGCCTCGACCTGCCTCGCCTGCTCCTCGGACGTGGTCATCACGTTGATGGCATTGGCGCCGGTGTTCGGATCCTTGCGCAAATCGAGGAAGGTCGCGATCGACTCGGCCTTCGGGTTGCGCAGGTTCATCGGGTTGAAGTCGAACTTCAGGAAGTAGAGCAGCGGCAGGCCGGCGAGCGCCAGCAGCAACGTGCCGCCCACGACCAGCACACGGTGCTTCTCCAGAAAGTAATCGAGCGGCGCCAGGAAGGCATAACCGACGGGCTCCTGCTCACCGGGCGGGTTCAACAGCTTCAGCATTGCGGGCAGTACGGTGATGCTGGAGAGGAACGCCACCAGCATGCCGACGCCGGCGATCTGGCCGAGCTCGGAGATGCCCTTGTAATCGGTGGGCAGGAAACAGAGGAAGCCGGCGGCGGTCGCCATTGCCGCCAGCGACAGCGGCACCGCGGAGCGCTTGGCGGCAAGCACCAGCGCGCCGGAGAGATCGTTGTGCTTGTAGCGCTCCGAGCGGTAGCGGACGCTGTACTGGATACCAAAATCGACGCCCAGTCCCACGAACAGCACGGCGAACGCGATCGACAGCAAATTGAACGAGCCGACCATCATCAGGCCGGCAGCGGTCGTCAGCGCAAGGCCGACGAAGAGATTGACGAACACCGCGAAAATGATCTTCGACGAGTGCAGCGCCATCCACAGGATGAGCAGCACGACCAGCACAGTCCCGACGCCGTTGACGACGGCGCCTTCCTGGACGGTGGCGTATTCCTCGTTGGCGATCGGGACCGGACCGGTCAGTCGCACTCGTGCCTGGTACTTGTTCGCAAAATCCAGATCAACTGCCGCCTTGCGGATCGCGTCGGTGGCGCCCTTGCCGGGCTCCAGCGCGTTGTAGTCCAGGATCGGCTTGAACTCGATGAAGGCGCGCTTATCGGAATCCGTCAGCGGCTCGTCGCTGACGAGCTCACGCCAGGAGAAGCTCGCTTTGCCCTTGTTGAGCACGGTCTCGACGGTCTGCGCGATCTGATTGAAGGGCCGCGCGGTATTGTCGAGCTTGACCTGGCCGCGCTTGACGCCGGCAAGTCCCGTCTCCAGCGCGCCGGTCAGGCCGCGGATCGAGGGATCACCGGCCATGATCTCGACCAGGGGCGCTGCGGATTCGAACTGGCTGGTGATCTTGCCGACCTCTTCGGTCGGCAGGAACAGCAAGCCGTTCTTCTCAAAGAACTCGCCGGTGCCGAGCTGCTGCATCGACTGGAAGTCGGTCTTGTTGTCCTTCAGCTTGGCGAAGAGCGCATCCGCTGCCGCGGTCGCCATCTCCGGCGTCCTGGCCTCGACGACCGCGAGAATCGTCGCGTCGCGGTCGAAGGCACGGTCGAATTGCTGGTCGCGCTGGCGCCAGTCCAAATTCTGGGCAATCAGCGAATTGATGTCGGTGTTGATGGCGAAATGCTTAGACGTGTAATAGCCCGCCCCGACCGAAAGCAGGAGCCCGAGAACGACGACGAGGGAGGCAAACCGGGTGCAGGCCCTGACGATGGCAACGACTACGCTTTGCAGCATCTTTTCTTTCTGCGGTTAACAGCTTGCCGGAAACGCCCGCTGTTTATCGGAGTTCCCCGGCGAAACCTATTGCTGTTTTGAGTGGTTCTCGCCGCACGAAGGTTCGAGGTAAACGGCGACAGACCGTGGCAAAATCATGCGGGGCGGTCGGTATAACCGGTGACTTGAGGCGGGAAAGTGGCGAAGCGGTGAGCACAAATGTCGCCATCTTGCTCAGAGCGCATGCCCTATTATAATACCGCGGATGCGCACGGTAACGGAACCAGGGTTTCATCCGGTCTTTCCTTTTTGCCGATTTTTTGACACAAAGTGCTGTGCCTCCATGCGCCGGGGCCCAGGTAGGGTGGGCGGTTACCGCGTGCGCGAAACCAATGGTGCGGTTATTGCAACTCATTGGACAGTATCGAAGTGCCGCCGGGGACTTGAGAAGCGGATTGGTGCAAATTGCGTGATGGGCGTCCGATGGAAGTTTATCTAGCGCAGCCGCGCGGCTTTTGCGCGGGCGTGGTGCGTGCGATCGAGATCGTGGAACGGGCGCTGGAGAAGTACGGCCCGCCCGTCTACGTGCGCCACGAGATCGTGCACAACAAGTACGTGGTCGAGAGCCTGAAGAACAAGGGCGCGATCTTCGTCGAGGAACTGTCCGAGGTTCCGCCGAAAGCCGTGACCGTTTTCAGTGCCCATGGCGTCGCCCGCAGCGTCGAGGAAGAGGCTGCCGCGCGCGACCTTCCGGTGCTCAATGCCACCTGCCCCCTGGTCACGAAAGTTCACAATCAGGGGAAACGCTACATCTCCAGGGGCCGCACCCTGATCCTGATCGGCCATGCCGGCCACCCCGAGGTCGAGGGCACGATGGGCCAGGTTCCCGCCCCGGTGCTGCTTGTCCAAAGCGTTGAAGAGGTTAAGGACTTGACGCTGCAGGCAGATACGCCAGTGGCCTACATCACCCAGACCACCCTGTCGGTCGACGACACCAAGGACATTATTGCGGCCCTCCAGGCCCGCTTTACAGATATTCAAGGCCCGGATATCCGGGATATCTGCTATGCGACACAGAACCGCCAATCTGCGGTAAGGGACTTGAGCAAGCTGGTCGACGTGATCTTGGTGGTGGGCGCTGCCAATAGCTCGAACTCGAACCGGCTCCGCGAAATCGGCACTGAGGCCGGCGTCGCGAGTTATTTGATTGCCGACGGCAGCGCGCTCAATCCGGAGTGGTTGAAAGATGCCAAGACCGTCGGCGTCACGGCCGGCGCTTCGGCGCCTGAGGTACTCGTGGATGACGTGATCGAAGCGATGCGGCGGATCGGACCAGTCAAGGTCTCGGTGCTGCCGGGCCGCGAGGAAAACATCGAATTCCGGCTTCCGGCCGAACTGGCTGCGAGCTGACCCACCCGAATTCCTAGCCCAGAAAGAAACTTGTAATGGCTATCCCCTTCTTCAAGGAAATGCGTATCGGCGGCTATTTGCTCAAGCAGAAACTGCTTGGCCGCAAGCGCTATCCGCTCGTGCTGATGCTGGAGCCGCTGTTCCGCTGCAACCTCGCCTGCGTCGGCTGCGGCAAGATCGATTATCCGGATGCGATCCTCAACCGCCGCATGACCGCCCAGGAGTGCTGGGACGCGGCCGACGAGTGCGGCGCGCCGATGGTCGCCATCCCCGGCGGCGAGCCGCTGATCCACAAGGAGATCGGCGAGATCGTGCGTGGCCTGGTCGAACGCAAGAAGTTCGTCTCGCTCTGCACCAACGCGCTGCTGCTCGAGAAGAAGCTCGACCTGTTCACGCCCTCCCCGTACCTGTTCTTCTCCGTGCATCTCGACGGCCTGAAGGACCATCACGACAAGGCTGTGTCGCAGAAGGGCGTGTTCGACCGCGCCGTCTCCGCGATCAAGGCGGCCAAGGCGCGCGGCTTCACCGTCAACGTCAACGCCACCATCTTCGACGGCCATCCGGCCGAGGAGATCGCGAAATTCCTCGACCTCACCGTCGAGCTCGGTGTCGGCGTCTCGATGTCGCCGGGCTATGCGTATGAGCGTGCGCCGGACCAGGAGCACTTCCTCAACCGCACCAAGACCAAGAAGCTGTTCCGCGACGTCTTCGCGATGGGCAAGGGCAAGAAGTGGAACTTCATGCATTCCGGCCTGTTCCTGGACTTCCTCGCCGGCAACCAGGAATACGAGTGCACGCCGTGGGGCATGCCCGCGCGCAACATCTTCGGCTGGCAGAAGCCCTGCTATCTGCTCGGTGAAGGCTACGCAAAGACCTTCAAGGAGCTGATGGACACCACCGATTGGGAAACCTACGGCACCGGCAAGTACGAGAAGTGCGCCGACTGTATGGCCCATTGCGGCTACGAGCCGACGGCTGCGACCGCTGCCATCAGCCACCCGCTGAAGGCGATGTGGGTGTCGCTGCGCGGCATCAGGACCACGGGCCCGATGGCGCCCGAGATCGACATGACCAAGCAGCGTCCGGCGCAGTACATCTTCTCGGCGGAAGTGCAGAAGCGCCTGTCGGAGATCCGCAAGGACGAAGCCGCCGCCGCGCAGGAGAAGGCCGCGCGGAAGGCGTCGACCGCCGCGTAAGCACGCTACTCGGTACGAACGAAAAAGGCCCGGTCGCCACCGCGACCGGGCCTTTTCATGTTCGGCGCGAACGCCCCGAGGCAACGATATCCGTGCTGCGCCCACACCATGTGATCCTGGCGGGACCCGGCCTGCAGGCATTCGACATGATGCGCAGCGCCTATGAGGAGCGGCTCGAGCAAGCGGTGTTGCCATGGCTGCTCAAGTCCACGGCGATCTATCTGCGTCCAAGCGAGTCGGCGGCAATTGTCGAAGGCATGATGCGACGGACGCTGTGGGTCGTGGACAGAAACCGCATGGAAGCGACCGAGTGAGCAGGCACCAAAACGCAAAGGGCCCGGTCGCCAACGGCGACCGGGCCCTTTGCTTTATCGCATCAAGAGGTCAGGCCGCCTTTGAGACCAGGGCCTCGCTGTCGACGAGCTCGGTGCCGATCAAATAGTCGCGGCAGCCGCGCAAGCTACGCAGCGCGCGGTTGAAGTCGATGCCGGTCGAGACCAGCGCATGCAGCGTGGTCGGATTGCGCACGATGCCACGGAACACGGCGGCGAGATCGATCTGGCCGTTCGGCTTGATGGCGGCGCGGGCGAGCGCCGGCAGCGCGCGATGGGCGGGATCGCTGATGACGCGGACCGCGGCAAAGGGCAGCCCCGCCTCGGCGGCGTAGGCGGCCGCGATGTGGCTCTCCATGTCGACGGCAGAGGCGCCGGTTTCCGAATGCAGCGCCGCCTTGCAGGACCGCTTCGTGACCACCTCCTCGGCGCCGGCAAGGCTGCCGCGCACCACGCGGCGGCGGCCCGACGTCAGGCGGTCGATCAGGTCGTCGCCGAGCGACAGGCCCGCGGCCCAGCGGGTATCGCCGGAGAGCACCTCGGTCGCCAGCACGACGTCGCCGGAGCGCAGCGTCGGGTCGAGCCCGCCGGCCACGCCGAACGAGATCACGCCGCGAATCGTCTCGGGATCCACCACCGTCAGCAGCGCCCGCAACTGGGTCGGGCTGCTCGACGAGCAAATGACCGCCATTCCGGGCCCAGCCGCGATACGGGCCTCCTGAACCAGCCCAGTCACGATCAATATCGGCCGCGGGTCGATGGCATTACCCACGGTCAGATAGTCCCCCGTCCCCAAAGTCACATCCCGACCCCTACCACCCTGCTGTTGGTGTTCCGCAAGTTCCGATACCGCGCCAACGCCCACAGCGGGAAGAACTTCGGGTAACCGTGATAACGCAGATAGAATACACGAGGAAAGCCTGTGGCGGTGTACCGCTGCTCGTCCCACAGTCCTTTTTTGTTCTGTGTTGCAATCAGGTACTCCACCCCGCGGGCGACGGCCGGGTGATCAACCTCGCCAGCAGCCATCAGGGCAAGCAAGGCCCATGCCGTTTGCGAGGCGGTCGAGGGAGACGCCTCCCAGCCCTTGTAGTCGAGACGGTAGCTGACGGCGTCCTCGCCCCAGCCGCCGTCCTTGTTCTGGATCGAGGCCAGCCAGTCGGCGGCTTTCCGAATCATCGGGTCGTTATGGCGGACGCCGGCCATGTTGAGGGCACAGAGCACCGACCAGGTTCCGTAGATGAAGTTCATGCCCCAGCGGCCGTACCAGGACCCCTCCGGGTGCTGGGTCTTCCTGAGGTAGGCGACCCCGTCGGCCACATGCTTGCTGGACTTCTCGGTCTCGCCGAGCTGGGCCAGCATGGAGATGCAGCGCGCGGTGACGTCCTCGGTCGGCGGATCGAGCAGCGCGCCGTGGTCCGAGAACGGGATGTTGTTCAGATAGTATTCGAGGTTGTTGACGTCGAAGGCGGCCCAGCCGCCGTCGTCGCTCTGCATGCCCTCGATCCACTCCCGGCCGCGGTCGATCGCGGTGTCATAGCCGGTCGCACCGTGCTCGCGCCGCATGCGGTCCATCGACATCACCACCACCGCGGTGTCGTCGAGATCGGGATAATAGGCATTGTTGTACTGGAAGGCCCAGCCGCCCGGGCGCACGTCGGGCCGCTTCACCGCCCAGTCGCCCTTCACCTCGAGCTCCTGCTTCGGGATCAGCCAGTCGAGGCCCTGCTTGGCCGCAGGCAGGGCTATGTCACCGCCGGCTTCCAGCAGCGCGTGGGCGGTCAGCGTCGTATCCCACACCGGGGAGACGCAGGGCTGGCAATAGGCCTCGTCGCCGTTGAACACGAGCAGCTTGTCGACGCCCCGGCGCGTGACCGCGCGCGGCGGATAATTCTCGTCCTTGCCGAGCGCGTCATACATCATGACGATGTTGGCCATCGGCGGATAGATCGCGCCCATGCCGTCCTCGCCGTTGAGCCGCTCCTCGGTGAAGGCGAGCGCCGCATCGATCGCGCGCTGGCGCAGGCTCTTCGGAAACATCGGCTCGATCACGCGTAGAATGCCGTCGAGTGCACGAAACAGCACGAACCAGGCCATGCTCTGGTGCGGCGCCTTCGCGGTCATGCCGATCGAGCGCGGATCCTGGAGAAACAGCTCGTCGATCCCGACGCCCTTGGGATTCTTCGCCAGCGGCTTCAGCGCGGCAAGAACCATCAGCGGCACCATGGTGGTGCGGGCCCAGTAGGAAATCTTGTTGATGTGGAACGGCGACCAGAACGGCAGCAGCACGATCTCGATCGGCAGCACCGGCACCGCGCGCCAGGTCACCACGCCGAACATCGCAAGCAGGAAGCGCGTGAAGACGTTGCTGTTGATTGCGCCGCCGCGGGCATGGATCGCCTCGCGCGCACGCACCATGTGCGGGGCGTCGACGGAATCGCCGATCATCTTGAGCGCGAAGTAGGACTTCACGCTCGCGCTCATGTCGAACTCGCCGTCATGCACGAGCGGCCAGCCGCCATGGGCGCCCTGCACGCGGCGGAGATAATTGCCGATCTTGGCCTCGAGCACGGCGTCCACGGGTTCTGCGAGATAATGGCGCAGCAGGACGTATTCGGCCGGAATCGTGCAGTCGGCCTCGAGCTCGAACACCCAATGGCCGTCGGATTGCTGGAAGCCGAGAACGCCTTGCGTCGCCGACGCAATGCTCGATTCCAGGACGCCCGATTCCAAGGCTTCGCGGCTGGTCGCGTTCACGGCATCCATGTCGCTCGATTGCTCCGATAGTCGATTGAAGTTTGACCGGGACAATGCCCGTCAGGGCCGCTTTGCGGCCAAAACCAGATCGGCGGCGCGATCACCGGACCGCACCGATCCCTCGATGGTTGCAGGCAATCCCGTAGCAGTCCAGTCGCCGGCAAGAAACAGGTTTTTCAGCGCAGTGGCCGGCCCCGGACGCAGGGCATTCTGGGCCGGCGTCGCCGCAAATGTGGCACGGCGCTCGCGCACGATCTGCCAGGGGGGCAGCTCGCCGGACACCCCGCCCGCCTTGCAGACGTCGTTCCAGATCGCCTGCGCGAGTTCCTCGCGCGGCATGTCGACCAGGCGGTCGCCATTGCTGATGGTCACGGACAGCCGGTTCGGGAACGCGAACAGCCATTCCACGACGCCGCCGATCACGCCGAGGATCGGCGCCGAACCGGGCGGCGGTTCAAAGCGGAAATGCGCGTTCACGATGGCGCGGAATTCGGTCGGCGTCTTCAGCCCGGGCAGCAGGCTCGCGGCGGCGCGCGGCGGCACCGCCATCACGACGACATCGTCCTCACCGAGCTGGATCACATCCTCGCCGCCGAAATTCAGCGCGCTGGCCTTGCCGTCACCGGTCGTAAACGAACGCAGCTCATGGCCGAGCTGAACGGTGTGGCCGCGCTCCTGCAAGAACTTCACGGCAGGCTCGATCAGCACGGCGCTCAAGCCGTCGCGCGCGATCAGCGGCCGGCACGCCTGTCCGCCGGCAAGCAGCGTCTCGCGCACGATCGCGCCGGCAAGCCCGGCCGAGCCCTCGGGCGGATCGACGTTGAGTGCCGCAAGCAGCAGCGGCTGCACCAGCCGCTGATACAGGATGCCTTCGCAGGGAATGGACTTGCCGACCAGCGTCTCCTCCGACGCCCAGATCAGCGGCGCCAGCTTGAGATAATCGCTGAGCCCGGTGTCGGGAACGCGGCGGCTCTCGTCGAGCACCCAGGTCGGCAGCCGGCCATCGCCGAGATCGATCTGCCAGCGCTGCCCGGTCTTGATGTCGACGAACGGAAACTGCGCGCGCTCGGGGCCGACGAGGCCCGCCTCGGTGCCGATCGAGCGGGCATAGGCGCGCGCATGGCTGTTGCCCGACAGCAGCAGATGATTGCCGTTGTCGATGGTGAGATTGGTGGCGCCGTCGAAATAGGAACGGCAGCGGCCGCCGGCCTGGTGCGTCGCCTCGTGCACGGCGACCTTGAAGCCGGCATTGGCGAGCCGCACGGCGGCGGAGAGGCCGGAAATTCCAGCACCGATGATGTGAGCTGTCTTTTGCATCAGATGAAAGCGTAACGGAGCAGGATCAGGATGCGTGCGACCTTCGACACACGCACCGGCTCGCGCGGCGCGTTGAAGCCGCGCGCGATCAGGAGGTCCAGGATGGAATGGTAGTATTTCGACATGATCCGCGGCGCGCGCACGGCGCGGCGCTTGTTACGGTTCATGATCTCGTCCGACTTCTCGAAATGCGCCTTCGCACGCTGCGTCAGCGGCTGGCAGACCTTCGGCAGTGCGCGCTCGGTGATCACGCGGTTCGGGTCGTTGGAGGTGATGCCGGCATGCAGCAGCGCCTCGCGCGGCAGGTAGAGCCGGCCGAGGCCAGCGTCCTCGTCGATGTCGCGCAGGATGTTGGTGAGCTGGAGCGCGCGGCCGAGATGGTAGGCGAGCTGGATGCCGTCTTCCTCGGGCAGGCCGAACACCCGCACCGACAGCCGCCCCACGGCGCTGGCGACGCGATCGCAGTAGAGATCGAGCGTCGTCATGTCGGGCGCGCGGATGTCCTGCGGCACGTCCATCTCCATGCCGTCGACGATCGCAAGGAAATCCTCGCGCTTGAGGCCGAAGGTCTTCACCGAGGCGACGTAGTCCTTCAGCCGCGGCGGCGGATGGCCCTGATAGAGCGCGTCGATGTCGTTGCGCCACTCCTGAAGCGCGGCGAGCCGCTCGTCGCGCGGGCCGTCGGAGTCGGCGATGTCGTCGACCTGTCGGCAGAAGCTGTAGATCTGGAACATCGCTTCGCGCTGGTCATGCGGCAGGATGCGCATCGCAGCGTAGAAGGAGCTGTTCGATGCGGTCGAGCCGTAATTGGCGCTGGGCGAGGTCGCCTCAAGCGTCATGTGCAGTCCCCGGTCTGGAAATGGCCTTGCGTCCGATCGCGCGGCGGCCGACTTCGCCGATCATGCCGGCGACGCTGAAAATGAGAAGCTCGAACTTGTTCAGATGCACACGCTCGCGCAGGGGATCGCGCACCTTCAACAGGCGCACGATACGATCGGCATAAGCCTGGATCACCGCGACGTCGACGCCGAGGCGGAAATCGCGGATCTCCGCGCTCAGCGACCTGCCCTCGTCGAGCAGGGCTGCGTTGCGCACGGCGAGCGCCTGAAGGCAGGCCAGCATCGCCGGCGGCGACTGCGTCAGCCCCAACTGCTCGACCGAGGCGCCACTCGCGGCCAGCGCGTCGCGCGGCAGATAGACGCGATTGAGCTCGCGAAAATCCTTGCCGCAATCCTGGAGGTGGTTGTTGATCTGGAGCGCCGCACAGAGCGCGTCCGAGGCCGCCCAGGTTGACGTGCTCTCGCCGTGGACGTCGAGCATGAAGCGGCCGACCGGCATCGCCGAGTAGCGGCAATAGTGGATGACCTCGTCCCAGTTTTCGTAGCGCAGCTTGGTCACGTCCATGCGGAACGCGATGAGCACGTCGAGCGCGTGGCGCGGCGCCATGCCTCGCTCGGCCAGCGCCCGTCGCAGAATGACCGCTTCGGCCTGGGTATCGCCCTCGCCGAGCAGTTCCGCCTCGAGCAGGTCGAGATAAGCGAGCTTCTGGTCGGGCGGCAGCGTCGCGTGATCGGCGATGTCGTCGGCGGTGCGGACGAAATTGTAGTACGCCAGGATCAGCGCGCGATGGCGCGGATGAATGATCCAGGACGCGACGGGAAAATTCTCGTCGCGGTCACCCTTGCCGGATCGCAATTCGCTCGCAGAGGTCATCGAGGGCTGGTTTACAATCGTTTGGACAGGAAGGGCTTTTTCGCTCGCGCGGGCTCATGCCGGCGATGCCGCCGCGGCCCCCATATAGGGGAATACGGCCGCAAAACCAATCCTGTCTCTCGATGGCTGCCCTTCCGGATCCGGCCCGAAAAGGCGGCCCCGGGGCCGCCCTTGGTAGGCCAGTGGCCGAGCTTACTGGTTGTGGGTCTTCAGGACCTGGTCGCAGGCCTGCGAGATCTTGGCCCGGTTCTCCTTGAGGCAGGCCAGGATGGTGAAATCGCCCTGGTCGATGACCGGGCGGCAGAACTTCTGCACATCGCGCGTGCAGGCCTTCTGTTCCGCGTCCGTGCCGCGTCCTGCCTGGGCGAATGCCGCCGTCGAAAGGGATGCCGACAGCAGGGTGAGAGCGACGAGAAGCTTACGCATTGTATTCCTTCATTCTGACGGCAGAACCGCACCGATCCCGGACAGCACAGAGGGCGGACGACCGGAACGGATTGTTCTGATGGCAAGTCGCCGCGGAACGTGCGGCCTCGGAGAAGGCACAAGCACTGGCAAATGCGGCCAAATTGGCGCCATATCCACCAAATCAGGCCTTCCCTCGCTCTTCATTGGCAGATGTAAGAGATTGATACTACGTCATAATTCTGGCACACTGCGTTTTGATGCGTACCTGTTGCAGAGCTGCATCTCTCCGCCCTGCTTTTCCCGCCAGAAACACACCGAAACAGAGAGAATCGCGCAGCCTGACCTGGCGCGACGGCGTCGTGAACCGCCGTCCCCGGCTGTCAGACTTTGAACCAGACACAGCCTCGGAACACTAAACTTTCGATGTGGCGAGACGTTCATCCTAAGCGAACGTCGCTCGAAAACGGGATATTCAAAATGCAATTCTTTGGGCGATCTGGACAGGCAATCAAGGCGGCCGGCATCGGGGCTGCGCTGCTCTTCTCAGTCTCGGCAAGCCATGCTCAGTCGTCCGGACCGTTTGCAGGTTTCGACGGTGCGTGGAGCGGCACCGGCACGGTGTCGCTGTCCGATGGCAGCACCGAGCGCATCCGCTGCAAGGCCGACTACAAGGTCGCCGGCACCGGTCTCAGCCTCAAGCAGGCCCTTCACTGCGCGTCCGACAGCTACAAGTTCGACCTCACCAGCGACGTGACGAGCCAGGGCGAGCGAATCTCCGGCAACTGGAGCGAGACCAACCGCAACATCTTCGGCAATCTCCAGGGCACCGCCGGCGGCGGCCAGATCGAGGTGTTCGTCGAGGCCAACGGCTTCGCCGCCAACCTGTCGCTGCGCACCAACGGCACCAAGCAGACGGTGCAGATCAGCTCGAAGGGCGAGATCCGCGGCGTCAACATCACGATGACGAAGGGCTGACGCCCTTCCCGCATCGAGAGGAACACGCCCCCGGTTCTTACGAGCCGGGGGCTTTTTGCTGACACGGACATGGACCCAATTCGCAGACATCTGCTCAGGGCCGCCGGGCTCTTCGTCGCCAGTCGCGCCTTCGCCAATGACCAGCAGGGAACGAGCATGCAGCCTTCGTCGGTGAAACCGCGTCACGTGCTCTGCTTCCTCGGCAAGGACGAGAGCCTGCTGCATCCGCCGAAGGCGGTGGCCAAGACAATCGCGGATTTCAACTTCGAGATCGACCGCACCTATTCGCAGGCCAAGCCCGATCCGCACATGGAGCGGTCGTTCGGCGTGTGCTGGGACCGCGTCTTCCCGAAAGCCTGGTCTGCCGCGGACGAAGCGGCCGTGGCCAGCCACAAGGCGGTGCTCTATTTGCTGAGCCCGCCGCTGGAGCAGCAGAAGGCAGTCGCCTTTTCGGCCGCAGCCCTGCGCATCGTCGAGGAGATGATCGAAGCCGGTGCCACCGCCGCGAAGGGCGAAAGCGCCGGCGTTGCCCACGGCCTCGAGCGGTGGCGCAGTCTCGGCGATCAGGCACGCAAGGGCGCAAAGACCAGTCAGGGCCTTGGCATGCCCCTCGCCGTCGCCAAGGCGTGTCGTCTTGCTTTCGCCAAGCGTCCGCTCGGCGGCGATCGCTATTACGAGACCGTCGGCTATCACCTCGTCGGCTTGCCGGAGATCCATGTCGCGAAATCGCGCGGCAACGAATGGTCGGCGGTGATGCTCATGGAGGAGCTTGCCAACGCCATGGCCGACCGTAGCATCGAAGCGACGCTACGCGATCGCAAGCTTGCGCTCTCGCGGGAGCAGGACTACGCCGAGGACGACTTCAAGTTCAATCCGTACGGGATCGTCCGCGTCGAGGCGTGAGCAAGCGGCGGCGTAGGCCGCCGCCCGCTCAGATCGCCGGCTTGTCGGGGCCCTGAAGCTTGGCGTGCAGGTTGATCAGCCACATCGCCGTCGGCCGCAGGATGAAGAGGTCGGCGACGAGGGCCATCACCATCGAGAAGGCGCTGAGCCAGCCGAACAGCCGCAGCGACGGCAGGTCGGAGAACACGGTGACGACGAGACCGCAGGCCAGCACCAGCGTGGTCAGGATCAATGCCGGGCCGACCAGCACTGTCGCGCGCTCCACCGCGAGCGCCGAACCGACGCCCGGCTTGCTCTCCAGCCTGAGGCGATTGAGGAAGTGGATCGTCGCGCTCAAGCCCAGGCCGAACGAAACGGTCAGCGCCACGACACTGGCAAATTGCAGCCCCTCGCCCATCGCCCACAGCACCGTTCCCGACATCACCACCGGGAAGATGCCCGGCAGGATACAGGCGAACATCACGACCCAGGAGCGGAAGGCAAGCCCGATGAAGATCGCGACGAGCGCGAATTCGACAGTGAGCCCGCGGTTGAGCTTCTCGATCATGCCGGCCGAGTTGCGCGCGGCAATCGCGGCAAGACCCGTTACCGCGATCTCGTAGCCGGGATGCTTCTTGCGGACGGCGTCAAGTTCGGAATCGAGCTTGTCGACGATCGGTAGCAGCTGACTGGAATCCTTGTCCGGCACGCGGCCTGCGACTACGACGGCGTCCTGCTCGGCGTCGATGAAGCGTCGGACCAGATGCTCGGGGATGACGTTGACATATTCCTTCAGCGTCGCGACGTCGGCGCTGCCGGCCTTGTCCGCGAGCCAGCGGCGCAGGGTCTCGAGCGACCAGACGTTGCCGACACCGGCGGCTTTCTCGACGGTCGCATGCACGTCCGCGATGGTCTGGAGCGTCTCCGGCGAGTAGAGCGTCTCACCCTTGGGGAACTGGACCAGCACGTTGACCGGATTGGCACCGGTGAGCTTGGCATCGAGCCGGTCGCTGGCGGCGACGGCCTGGCGCTTGTCCGGCACCTGATCCGCGAGCCGGTAGCGAGGCTCCAGATTGGCGTAGATGACGCCGAGGCCCGCGACGAACAACACTGCAATCAGGCTGAACAGGCCGGGACGACCCACCATGCGGACCGCGATCCAGTAGCAGAAATTGCGCAGCGCCTGGACGCCGGCATCCGCGCTCTGGAACTTGGAAGCAAAGACTTTCTCGTTGCGCACCAACAGCACGCCGAACACCGGCACCAGCGACAACACCGCGACCAGCGCGATGATGGTGGCGGCCAAGCCCGCCTCGCCGAACTTGCGGATCAGATCGGAGTCGGAGAACTGGAGCGCGATGAAGGAAATGCCGGCGGTGCCGTGCGTCAGCACGCAGGCCGGGCCCACCACCAGCACGGCGTTCTTGAACGCGGTGAACTTGTCCTGGCCTGCGATCAGCCGGTCGCGCGCAGCGAACGTCAACTGCATCGAGTCTGAGAAGCTGATCACCATGATGAGCGGCGTCATCACGTTCAGGAACATGTTGAGATTGAAATTGGCCCAGCCGAGCGCACCGAGCGCCAGCAGGATCGCAATCATCGGCGGGAACGCCGCCGCGACCATGAACGAGATCTTGCGGAAGAAGATGATGGCGATAACGCAGCCGGCGAGGATGCCGAGGATGTTGTAGGTCAGCCCGTCACGCTCGACCGCGTTGCGGATCTCGAGCTGCATCACCGGCACGCCGGAGAGCTGCACGTTGAGGCCGGTATTGCCGAGGTCTTCCTTCATCAGCGCACGGATGTCGCCGACGGTCTTGGTCAGCTTGCTGGAGGCGACCACCTCCGGATCGAGCGACAGCACGATCAGCGCCAGCGTGCCGTCGTCCGACAACAGCTTGCCGCGGATGATCTCGTTGTTCTTGACGGTCTCGACGAACTTGTCATAGGCCGCGCCCTCGGGCAGTTCGGGCGGGAACAGCGCCGCCGGCAGCCTGCCCGGCGCCGGCGCCTGCCGCGCCGAGAACAGCGAGACCAGGCCGCGCGTGCCTTCGACCAGCTGCATGTCGGTGACGAAGTCGCGCAGCTTCTCGAGGTTATTCCGCGCCAGGAGGGTCTTGCCTTCGACCACGACGAGGACGTCGAATTCCTCAGCCGGGAACTTCTTTGTCACCGCTTCATACTGGCGGAATTCCGGCGTGTTGGACCGGAACAGCTGCGACAGCGAATCGTCGATCTTGATCCGGTGAATGCCGAACACGGCACCGACGATCAGGGCGAGCAGAACGATGCAGGAGACGATCGGCGCCCGGACGGCGATCAGCCCGATGCGCTCGAGCCCGAAGGCGATCGAGGACGTCGGTCCCTGCTCGACCTTGTCGACATGAACCTCATTCTCGCGGTGCTTTTCGAGCATGCCTTGTCCAGTTCCTAATCGGCTCGGGTCTGTGAGCTTATTGCGTCCCGCGAACGGCTTGAAAATGCCATACAGATGGGAGGCTTGCCCTTTGAAAATGCGCGGAAAATCGCCGCGAGGGGTTTAGCAGGTCCAAACGCCCTCTCGCAAGCGCGCGCAAGCGCACAAATTGGATCAACATGCGGCGATTTCGACCCTTGATACCGGTCATTCCGGCCGGATCGTCCCGATTCGAGCGGGAGGATCGCCGCTCTCGTCTTTCAGCGCCACGCCGGTGGCCTCCCGCGCCAGCCCCTCGCGAACAAGCCAGGCGATTTTGAAGGCGGCCTCGTCATGGCTCAACCCGGCCTTGTGGACGTTCGAGACGCAATTGCGCTCGGCATCGGTACGGCCCGGCTTCGGTGCGAAGGTCAGATAGGCGCCGAGGCTGTCGGGCGCGGACAGGCCCGGCCGCTCGCCGATCAGCGTCACCACCATGCGCGCGCCGAGAACCGCTCCGATCTCGTCGCCGAGCGCGACGCGCGCGCCTGAGGCGACAACGACATGTCCAATCGCGACGTCGTCCCCTTCCGCGAGCAGCGGCAGCAGGTGAGACACCAGCGCCACCGCATGGGCGTGGACCGCAGCCGCCGACAGGCCGTCGCCGATCACGACCGCGAGCTGGCATGGCTCTGCGGCACTTCGCGCCAGAAGCTCCGCTGAACCGGCATCGAGCTGTCGTCCCAGATCCGGCCGCCGCAAATAGTCCCTGCGCTCGACCGCCTGGCTCCGCACCTCGGTGACGATAAGGCCAAGCGCGCGGAGATCGGCAACCAGACGCGGCGCGTCGAACACTGCATGCACGGCATCGCGGGCGCGGGCATGATCCAGCGTGAAATCGAGCAAGGCCCTTGTCGGCACGCTCGCGCCGCTGCGGCCGAGCGCGACACGCGCAGGCGTCAGCGACCGCAGATCGAGGGTCGGGCGGCGCGGGACGGCCGGATCAGACATGTCGCGTCATTCGGCGGGAACGGAGGCCTCGCGCAGCCGCAGCGAATAGTTCGAGGCGTTCTGCTTGCCGCTGGAGGCCGCGCGCGCAAAGGTGATGAGATGGTGCGCGATCAAGGTGCAGCCGATCAGCCCTTCGAGGTCGCCGCACTTGATGCGCCCGAGCGCAAACTTCCAGAACACGCGCCTGTAGTCGCCGAGCACACCGACCTTCCAGAAGATGTTGCGCAGCATCACGAGACCGCGCCGGATGTTGGGCCAGGTCTTCATCTCGTCCGGCGTCGGTATCTTCAGGCGGTGCACATAGACGTTGTCGCATTGATACTGGAAGCGCGCGTAGACCTTCTCGGGCTCGTAGGCGACGCCCATGGCGTGCTTCCAGGATGCGACGACCTCGTCATAGGGCAACAGGAAGTCGACGTTGGAATCGCGGCCGTCATCCTCGATCAGGCGGCCCTCGCGCTCCAGACGGTCCCACAGCGGCGTCTTCGGCAGCGCCTGGAGCAGGTTGATGGTGAGCAGCGGAATCCGGGACTCCTCGACGAAGGCCAGCAGCGCCTCCGAGGTGTTCGGCTTGTCGGTGTCGAGCCCCATGATGATGCCGGACACGACCTCCATGCCGTAGGAGTTGATCGTTTGCACGCCCTCGAGGATCGGGACCATCATGTTGTGGTCCTTGTGCATCGCCTTCAGCGCGTCGGGATCGGGCGTCTCGATGCCGCAGAAGATGGTGATGAAATAGGCCTCGCGCATCTTTTCGAGGATCTCGGGCCGCTTGGCGATGTTGAGCGTCGCCTCGCAGGCGAGCCGCACCACATAGCCGGTCCGCTTCTGCCATTCGATCAGATGCGGCAGCAGGTCCATCGCCGCCTTGCGGTTGCCGATGAAATTGTCGTCGACGAAATAGACCGTGTCGGTCATCCCGCATTCGCGCAGGCGGTCGAGCTCGGCGATGATCTGCTCGGGCGACTTGAGGCGCGGATTGCGGCCGTAGAGGCCGGGGATGTCGCAGAACTCGCACTGATAGGGGCAGCCGCTGGAATACTGGATGCTGCCGAGGAAGTATTTCTTCACGTCGGCGAGTTCGTAGGCCGGGATCGGAAACTCCGTCATCGGCACGCGGTCCTTGGTGGTGAGCACCACCTGCTCCCCGGGACGCGACGTGTCGCGCGCCAAAATCTCGATCAGCCGATTGGTGGCGTCGCCGAGTTCGCCGACATGGAGATAGTCGAAGGACGGATAATAGTCCGGGCAGGCGCTGACGGAGGGACCTCCGAGCGCGACCGGAAGATCGAATTCATGGGCGCGGCGGCAGATGTCGTTCATCTGCTGGCGCTGGATGTGCATGCCACTGACGAAGACCGCCTCCGCCCAGGCGAACTCTTCGTTGGTCGCGCGACGGAGATTCTCGTCGACGAACTTGACCTCCCACTCCTCGGGCAGATAGGCCGCGAGCAGCAAAAGCCCCTGCGGGGGCATGAAGGCACAGACGCCGTCGGTCAATGGATAGGAATGCTCGAACGTCCCGAACGACGAGGTGTACCGGGGAAACACGCACAGAATCCGCCGGGCCGTACCGTTACTTTCAGCTCGCATCAAAGCTCCCCCGCCACGGTCGACATAGCTGCGGAAATTGCCAGCCAGACACATAGCGTAATGCTGTCGCCGGAATTTCTCAATATTGTGGCAGGACCATAATTCCGAGAGGGACCAATGGTTTCCTCAAGCCGCCGGGCGCTCCCGCCGCGTCACGCGATCAGCCGTGAGGCAAAATCGGGCAGCAGGCCTGCGTCGCCGGCAAGACGGAAATCGGCGCCCGCGATCCCCGACTGCACCAGCCAGTCGTCGAATTCCGGCGCGCGGCGCAGGCCGAAGACGTCGCGGACATAGAGCGCGTCGTGAAAAGACGTCGACTGGTAGTTCAGCATGACGTCGTCGGCCCCGGGGACACCCATGATGAAGGTGACGCCGGCGGCCGCCAGCAGCGTCAGCAGATTGTCCATGTCGTCCTGGTCCGCCTCGGCATGGTTGGTGTAGCAGATGTCGATCCCGAGCGGCAGGCCCAGCAGCTTGCCGCAAAAATGATCTTCCAGCCCGGCGCGGATGATTTCCTTGCCGTCGTAGAGATATTCCGGGCCGATGAAGCCGACCACGCTGTTGACCAGCAATGGCGCAAAGGCGCGGGCGACCGCATAGGCCCGCGCCTCGCAGGTCTGCTGGTCGACGCCGTGATGGGCGCCCGCCGACAGCGCCGAGCCCTGGCCGGTCTCGAAATACATCACGTTCTGCCCGACCGTGCCGCGCTTCTGCGACAGGCCGGCCTGCTGCGCCTCCTTCAGGAGCGCGAGGTCGACGCCAAAGCTGCGGTTGGCGGCCTCGGTGCCGGCGACCGACTGGAAGACGAGGTCGACCGGCACGCCCTGCCCGATCAGCGACAGCGTCGTCGTGACATGGGTCAGCACGCAAGCTTGCGTCGGGATCTTCAGCCGCGCGATGATCTCGTCGAGCAGCCGCAGCAATTGCGCGATGACGGCGGGATCGTCGCTCGCCGGATTGATGCCGATGCAGGCATCGCCGGCCCCTAGCAGGATGCCGTCGAGGATCGAAGCGGTGATGCCCCTGGCGTCGTCGAAGGGATGGTTGGGCTGGAGCCGCGTGCTCATCCGCCCCTTCAGGCCGATGGTGTTGCGAAAGGCGGTGGTGACCTCGCATTTCCGCGCCGCCAGGATCAGGTCCTGGTTGCGCATCAGCTTTGAGACCGCGGCCGCCATTTCCGGGGTGATGCCGCCTGCCAGCCTGCGCAAAACCTCGGATGTCGCCGCGTCCGACAGCAGCCAGTCGCGAAAGGCGCCGACCGTCAGCGAAGCCACCGGCGCGAATGCCCTGGCATCGTGGCTGTCGATGACGAGGCGGGTGACCTCGTCGGCTTCGTACGGGATGACAGCTTCCTGCAAGAACTGCCCGAGCGGGACGTCGGCGAGCGCCATCCGCGCCGCGATCATCTGCGCGGCACTTGCCGCGGCAATTCCGGCCAGCCGGTCGCCGGAGCGCGGCGGCGTCGCCTTGGCGAGCAGGTCGCGCAGGTCCGGGAACGTGTAGGTCGTGGCGTCGATGGTGTGGCGGTAGACCAAAGGCCCCTCCGGGGTTCATCGGCCAGTGGCCGACATCAGCGCGATCCCAAACTATACCCAGATCAAGACACTGAAATATCTTACCTTTGTTTCGACTAAGTACGAAGGGGCCGGGCCACGGCGTTAAGACGGCGTCCATCTTCATTCTGCATAGTTTTGCATCAATTTTATACGACCGCGCTCTCCGGCCACTGCCGGCCATTGGGGCCTCTGAAAAGCATGACAACCGACCGATCTGGGAATGCCACGGGGGTGGCAGGCCGTTTCACGCTTGCGACCAAGCTCTACGCGATCTTCGCGCTGTTCGCGCTGCTCACGGCGGCGATCGCGACGCTGTCCGACTACAACAGCCGCCGCAGCGCCGAGTTGACGAGCGCGATCGAGACGGCGAACGCCGCCGCGCTCAATGTCGAGCGAGTCAACTCGCTGGTCTACGCGGTCGTGATGGAATCGCGCGGCGTCTACATGTCGACCGAACCGGCCGTCGTGAAGAAATACGGCGAAGGCCTGCTCAAGTTCAACGCCCAGATCCTCGACGTCGTGAAGCGCTGGGAGACCATCGTCAAAGCCGACGATGCCGAGCAGTTCGCCACGTTCAAGAAGCGCATCGAGCAGTTCGTCGAGTTCCGCAAGGAGCTGGTGCGCCGCGGCGTCGAGATCAATGCGGCCGCGGGCCGCGAATGGGGCGACAACGACGCCAATCGCGCCGTGCGCTCGGCGCTGAACAAGGATCTCGAGGCACTGTCCAAGGTCTATGCCGAACGCGCCAGGCAGATCGCGCACGAGACCGAGACCAATCGCACCCTCTCCTTCGTGCTGACCTGCCTCGGCGGCGTCGCGCTGGCCCTCGTCGTGATCGGCATCGTCATCATCGCCCGTTCGATCGCCCGCCCCCTCTCCGCCATCACCGCGACCATCGAGCAGGTCGCGGACGGCGCCGAGAATGTCGTGGTGCCGCACTCTGACCGCGCCGACGAGATCGGCGCGCTGGCACGCGCCATCCAGATCTTCCAGGACGCGATGGGCCGCAACCGCAATCTCGCCTCACAGGTCTCGCAGGACTCCGCCGCGCGCGAGCAGCGCGCCCGCCACATCGAGCAATCCGTCGACGCGTTTCGCGAGGCGATCGGCGCGATCATGCGCGGCCTCAGCGACAACGCCTCCGTCATGCGAGAGACGGCACAGACCATCACCCGCGTCACGGCGGATGCCAGCAGCCGCGCCGGCACCGCGGCGAACGCCACCGAGCAGGCCTCGCACAACGTCACGGCGGTGGCAGGTGCGGCCGAGGAGCTGTCCGCGTCGGTGGTGGAGATCGGCCGGCAGGTGCGGCAGAGCGCGGGCGCGGTCGAGCAGACCGGCCAGCGCACCGAGAAGTCGATCTCCGAGATCGAAAGCCTCGCGGCCGCCACCCAGCGCATCGACGGCGTGCTCAATCTGATCCAGGCCATCGCCGAGCAGACCAATCTGCTCGCGCTCAACGCCACCATCGAAGCCGCGCGCGCCGGTGACGCCGGCCGCGGCTTTGCCGTCGTCGCGCACGAAGTGAAGGCGCTGGCGGGTCAGACCGCCAAGGCGACCGCCGAGATCGGCGAGAACGTCTCGATGATCCAGGCGTCCACCCGCAACGCGGTCGATGCCGTGCGCGAGATCGGCGGCGCCGTGCGCGAGATCAACGATGTCACCTCGGCAATCGCCGGCGCCATCGGCCAGCAGGACGCCGCCACGCGCGAGATCTCGTCCAACGCCCAATCGGCCGCGCAGGGCAACGAGACCCTGGTCGCCAACATCACCTCGCTGCGCGACGCCATCGGCGAGACCGACACGGCGGCAGCCTCCGTGCTGACGGCGGCGAGCAGCCTGACGGAGACGGCGGACACGCTGTCGCGCGAGGTGGAGAAATTCTTCCAGAACCTGCGTTCGGGAGCGGCCGACAGCCGTATCGCCAAAGCGGGATGATGAAGGCGAAATGATCAGGCGCAGCCCGGCGCCATGAGGCCGGCAGCAGGCCTGCCAGAATCAAAAACTGAAAAACAACCCCATGCACAGTAGCCGGGGCCAGCGATATCAATGGCTTGGCTTCGCGCTCGGATGATTGCTGATTTTACGAAATCGCTTTGACTCGTCGGGCAAAACACTGGCATGATGTCATCGTGGCGGCGTCAGGCGTCATGGAAGCCGGACGCCTGGGTTACCTGCGCGGCTTCAATTGCGCACGCTAAAGTCGATCGTCAATTTGAATGGCCTGGAGCCGGCGAAACCCAACATGCGGAAGGCCCAAATTGTCGTTCTGATCATCCTGTTCTCGTGTTTTGCCTACCTAGGGATCACCGGAGAGGGACGAGCCAGGATCATCGCTGTTGTGACCGCAATCGTATTTGCGGCAGTGGCTTACGGCTCCTTCTTGCAGGAGCAAATGTACCGAAAGGCTCTCAGGCCCGGAGCGTCAATTTTCTCCCTGGAGACGATGTTTCGCGCGACGTTCACGCGAGAGTTTCTCTATTCCATTGTGTTGTTTCTAGGATTGCTTGCATTCGTTGGCTTCATCATCGCCATGGATGAGCTGGGTCAGCTTAAGTAGACTTGTGTTTGCGGAAGGAGGCGCCAGAAGCGGCTACCGGCGGTAAAGCAGGCCGAGCGCTTCTTCCACGCACTCCTCGAGACTGCGCCGTGCTGTGTCGACCGTAAAATGATCGCGCTTCCACGGAGCGTAGGCTCGGCCGGCGACCGCATTCCAGCCGGGCAACGACAGCCCGGCAATGTCGGTCGATCTCGTCTCAATCCTGCGTCGGTGCTCGTCGGCATCGCTGCACGCCACCTCGATCCAGACGATCTCGGCGCCAGCCTTTCGCGCGGCGATTTGCCAGCCTTCCCGCGCCTCCTCGCAATCATTGACGCAGTCGGCAATCACGTCCAGGCCGAGGGCGAGGTTGTCTGTCGCGACGGCCTGAGCGGCGCGATAGGTCCAGTCCAGCAGATCAGCCGGTGCAGTACCGGATGCCCAGATCGCTTGATCCATCGAATCGATCCGCAGCCAGACGGCTCCGGTACGCCGCGCCAGAACCCGGGCAATGCTCGACTTGCCGACCCCCGGCAAACCAGCAAGCGTGATGAGTCTCGCCATTGCACACCCGAATTGCGTTGGACCGGCCCCTTAGGGACGTGACGTCGGCCACCAAGCACTGCCACCGACAGCTCACATCGAGCGAGACGGGACTATCATTCCGAACCGGAAGGATCGACCAATATGCGAACGCGGCCGTCGGCATCCTCGACTTCACGATAACGGCTCAACTCCGCCTTGAGGTCGGGATCCGAATTGGCCCAGGCCAGCCAATCGAACGGCATTGAGCTCAGCAGATAGGTATCCACGAGAATCACATTCGGACGACCGGCTCGCAGGTCCGCCAACAGCAGCCGCCGCTCGAAATTGATGATGCCGTCCAGTTTCGCTCGCTCACCCTCAGGCAGTTGCGAGCTCTTCTGTTGGAGCATTGAGCCGGCCGCCAACGCCTGCCCACACGTGTTGCCCGCCCAGGTCGCATTGATCTGACGGACGAGCGGATGCCCGAGAGCGACGTGATCGCCGATCGTGATCAGCCGCGGATGCTTTGCAAGGGCCAGGATACGCCCCTCCAGTGGCGGGAACGGCCGTACCTGAAGGGACAAACGGGAGCCGATGCACACAATCGCAGCAAGGGCGCAGATCATGACAGGCAGGCGCAACGTCTTCGTGCGAGCCTGCAGCAATGGCGCGGCACTCGCAAACATGCAAAGCGCAAATGCCGTGTAGGTCCAGCCCTTACCCTGGATGATGAAACTCGCCGCTCCGCCAACCGCTGCGGCCAGCCACGGCGTTGCGCCGCCTTCCCATTTGAAGTCCTGCGGCGCCAACAGGCGCACGAGGCCGACGGAAGCGACCAGCATAACGGCCGGGAAAAAAAGCAGATCGCCGAAATCCATCCTCAATGGCACATAAGCGGCAGTGACCATCGGGGCAAAGGTCAACAGATAGGCCGGAAAGAAGATGGCGAGCACCGCTCCGTAGCCGATGACGACAGCAGCGGCCGCACACGCTTCGGGGGTGAACAAGGGCCTGATGGAGCGTTGACGGAGGACACAGAGGATGATCGGCAGGCCGACCACGAGGGTAAGGTAGGGCTTCAGGCTCATGCCCAACCCGGCACCCAGTCCCGCCAGGATCGCAACCGGTCCGGGCGCAAGCCCGCGCCAGCGGATCGCAGCGATGGCGACGAAAGGCGTCATCGCAATGACGGCGATGTGTTCACGCTGTCCGAATACGGCGCTCGGAAAAATTGCGAACAGGAATGCGAGCACGCACGCCGTAATGCTCCTCTCGTCGGCTTCCAGCTTTGCCGCCGCAGCGGCGCGATCGATGATGACGAGCGCGGCAACGATCTCGATCATCACCAGGATGATCACGATGATCTCGGGGGCAACGCCGGTGATGCGCGCAAGCTGCAACGCCGGCATGTACAAATAGACCGACAGCGGCGGATTCAGCTCGAAGACGTCGACGCCAAGCTTTCCGCCATCGAGAACCTTCTCGCCTTCGGTCAGCAGGCAGCTCAAATCCGCGTTGAGAACGACAGGCATTTGAACGAGCAGTGCCATTAGCAGGATCGCCGACACGATGATCCAGCGGTAGCTCATGCTAAACGTGCTTCCTGACATAGCCAGGGGCGTGACCGCCTCATTTGACGCCGGCAAAGGCCCTCTCCTCGAACGGAAGCGGTCTATTCTCTCACCCGTGCGCGAACCTGCCGCAGCGCGCACTCAGCGCCACTTTCAATCGAGAGTCGTTACTATTGTGCTACAATGTTCTGAAACAACACCGAAACGACCTGAAACAGTGCCGTTTCATGGTTAAATGTCAGGTCGAATGGCGAGACGCCGGGATTGCGCGCGGCATCCTGCGCGCCGTCATGAGCGTTCATCCCACATCAAGCTGCACGCGCCCCTGGAGAGGGTCAGGCGCTATCCCATCACTCCGCCGCGCTTGATCAGCTCCTTGCCGACTGCGGCAAGGTGCACCTGGTCGGGGCCGTCGCCGATGCGGATGAAGCGGGCATAGACATAGGCGCGGGCGAGGAAGGTGTCCTGCGAGACGCCGGCGGCGCCGTGGATCTGGATGGCGCGGTCGATGACGCGGGCGGCCATGCTGGGCACCACGATCTTGGCCGCGGCGATCAGGTCGCGCGCTGACTTGTTGCCTTCGCGGTCCATCTTGTCGGCAGCTTGCAAGGTGAGCAACCGCGCCTGCGCGATCTCGCAGAAGGAGTGCGCAATGTCCTCGCGCACCGAACCCTGGTCTGCGAGCGGCTTGCCGAAGGCTGTGCGCGACACCGATCGCTGGCACATCAATTCCAGCGCACGCTGGGCGCAGCCGATCAAGCGCATGCAATGGTGGATGCGGCCGGGGCCGAGCCGGCCCTGCGCGATCTCGAAGCCGCGGCCCTCGCCGAGCAGGATGTTCTCGGCCGACACACGGACATTCTCGTAAACGATCTCGGGATGGCCGACCGGCGCGTCATCGTAGCCGTAGGTCAGCATGTCGCGGACGATGCGCACCCCGGGCGTCGCCTTCGGCACCAGGATCATGGATTGCTGGCGATGGCGGTCGGGATCGTCGGGCGCGGTCTTGCCCATCACGATCAGGATCTCGCAATCCTCGTTCATCGCGCCTGACGTGAACCATTTGCGGCCGTTGATGACGTAGTCGCCGCCGTCGCGCTTGATCTCGCACTGGATGTTGGTGGCGTCGCTGGAGGCGACCTGCGGCTCCGTCATCGAGAAGCCGGAGCGGATGCGCCCCTCCAGAAGCGGCTTCAGCCAGCGCTCCTGCTGCGCCGGCGTGCCGTAATTTGCCAGCACCTCCATGTTGCCGACATCGGGCGCGGAGCAGTTGAAGACCTCCGGCGCCCAGAGGATGCGGCCCATGATCTCTTTCACGGGGGCGTATTCGAGATTGGTCAAGCCTGGACCGTGCTCGCCGGAGAGGAACAGGTTCCAAAGCCCCTGCTCGCGCGCCAACCGCTTCAAGTCCTGCAGCACCTGCGGCGTCTTGTAGCGCGTGGCCTCCGGCTTGACCTGCTCGTAATAGAGCTCCTCGATCGGCTCGACATGCGTCCGCATGAACTGGCGAACGCGTTCCTGCAGCTCCAGCGAACGGGCGGAGTGTTGAAAGTCCATGGTGGTTCTCCTGTTCGCTGCGCTTAGCTCTTCCCTTCTCCCCTTGTGGGAGAAGGTGGCGCGAAGCGCCGCCGGATGAGGGGTTGTATCCGCAAGTTCAAATGTAGAGACGACTCGCGGAGAGATACCCCTCACCCGGCTCGCCGCTCCGCGGCGATCCACCCTCTCCCGCAAGGGGAGAGGGTGCACCGTTCGTGCGGCCGGTCGGCCAGTTACGCCTCACGTCCCGCGCAGCAGCTCGCTTGCCACGATCCAGTCGTTGCCGTCGAACTGGAGCATATAGCCGTCCTTGATGGGGCGGAAATCCTGCGGTGTGGTGTTGAGGGTGATGCCGGGCATCAACAGCGACAGCGGTACGTTCTTGAGGTTCGCCGCCTGCGCCATGATGTTCTCGCGCGTCAGATTGTCCTTGCACTGCTTGAGCAGGACAACCAATGCCTCGGCCACAGTGTACCCGTAGAGGCCGGCGACGTTATTGATGTCGGCATTGGGCAGGCGCTTCTTCATGAAGTCAATATAGGCCGTCATCGCCGGGTCGTCCTTCGGCTGCTCGACAAACGGCTTGAGCGAGCCGAGCGACAGCACGCCCTTGCCGGCATCGAGGCCCGCAGGGACCATGACGGTTGCCTTGTTGGCGCAGCCGGAGGCGAGGAAGCGCGTCGGCTGCCAGCCGACCTCATGGGCCTTGCGGATCGCCTGCGCGCAGGCGCGCGGCGTCACCGAATAGATCATGAAGACATCGGCCTTGGTGTTGGCCAGCGTCAGCACCTGGGAATCGACGGTGGGATCGGTGACCTCGAAGCTCGAGGCCATCGCGAGCGCCTTGTCGGCGTCGGCACCAAGCGCTTCCTTGACGCCGCGAAAATATTCCTTGCCGGCGTCATCGTTCTGATAGAGCACCGCGAAACGCGCGTTCGGGTTCTTGGCGCGGGCATAGGCGACGTCGATCGCAGCCTCGCTCGTGTAGTTCGGCGCCCAGGGCAGCGCCATCGACCACGGCATGTTGGCGGGATCGTTCCACTTCGAGGCCGAGCTGATCAGGAACAGCTGCGGCACCTTGTTGCTGTTGAGGTATTTTGCGATCGCCGAGTTCGGCGCCGTGCCCATGGTCGCGAAGATGAAGGCGACGCCGTCGCCCTCGACCAGGCGTCGCGCGGCTTCCATGGTCTTCGGCGGCGAGAAGGCGTCGTCGAGCGACAAGAGGTTCAGCTTGCGGCCGTTGACCCCGCCCTTCTCGTTGACCTCGTCGAAATAGGCCGAAATGACCCTGCCGGTGATGCCGAGCGGCGACGCGGGGCCGCTGTAGGGCATGGTGTTGCCGATCTTGATCTCGGTGTCACTGACACCAGGACCGTAGGACTTTTGCGCGGAGACGGGCGTGGACAGGCAGGCAGCAGCCAGCGCTGCGGCCAGGACCAAAGCGGCTCTCATGGTTTCTCCCCGGTGATGATCGTCCACGCGAGGCGACCGCGCGGCGTGCTGCTTTTTGCCAGCACGTCAGATCAGCGGAGTTCCGCAACACGGTCTTGCGTCGAGTTGCTGGTTCATTCGACGTCTCGTTTCGAACCTGCGTATGAACGCCGCAGCAGGGCGAACAGGCTGCCGCCGGTCGCGGCTCCAACGAGATAGACAACGAGGGTTTGGAGCGCGAGCGGCAGACTGAGATTCATCTTGAAGAAGGAGATCGTGACCGTGTCGAGATTCTGCACGGCGAAGACGATGGTCGCTGCGGCGAAAAACACGATCACGGCGAGATGAAACCAGCGCATGACAATCCCTCAGCGTCGCCCGACGCGCGATGAAATCTGGATGAACCGTCATCACGCTCTTGGGCGACCACGGTCCTTCTCCGGATCAAGCCTTAATGGCGCCGCCGCAGGCTAAAGCCCAGACTGACCCAGCCGGCGCCGGCCATGATCAGGTCGATGCCGAGGAACAGGCCGAGGATATAGACGCTGTTGACCGGCCAGCGCGCCAGGATCAAGAGCCCGAGCAGCAGGGTGATGACCGCAGACAGTGCCACCCACACCCACGGGCTTTCCCTTTTCATGCTGAAGGCGAGAAACAGCCTGACGGCGCCCGAGGCCAGCAGCGACGCGCCGAGGAACAAGGTAAGCAGCACCGCGGCGAACAACGGGTTCTCGAAGGTCAGGAAGCCCGCGACGATATAGAGCACGCCGAGCAAGGCCCAGATCAGGAACTTGCCCCAGCTCTTCATCTGGAACGCGCCGATCACCTCGGTGACCCCGGCGATGATCATCATCACACCAACCACGAGCACGCTCGCCACCGTCGCCATCATCATGCTGCCGAGCGCGATGAAGCCGGTGATGAGATAGACGACGCCGAGGGCGACGATCCAGCCCCACTTAGCGTGCAGCGCAGCAATGCCGGACCCAAGACCCAAGTTTGGAGACGTATCCGAAGCACTTGTCATGACGGCTACTCCTGCATGCGAAGTCCCAAGGCACATCTCAGGATAGCACGAGCCGCGCCGGGACAACAGCCAGTAGAGCAGCCCCCCGGGAGCCCCCATTGACTTAAGTCAAGAGCGGACGGGGCGCCTCACGCGCGCGAGCGCTCCATGTCGAGCTCGGCCTTGAGACTATCGAGATCGCGATAGATCGAAGCAACCGCGAGCACGCGGCCGTCCTTGCGGTACTTCAGCAGGCAGTCCCTGCCGTCGATGCTGCCGTCGATCGCGATGTCGTCGAAGCTCTCGGCATGGCCGACATAGTTGATCGGAACATCGTAGTGCTGCGACCAGAAGAACGGCACGGCGTCGAAACGTTCGCGCCTGCCGAGCATGTTGCGCGCGGCGGCCTGGCCCTGCCGCTCCGCTACCACCCAGTGCTCGACGCGGATGTTCTGGCCCGAATGCGGATCGGGCCAGCGCGCGATATCGCCGGCCGCGAAGATACCTGATGCGCTGGTCTCGAGATACTCGTTCACGCTGACGCCGCGATCGATGGCGAGCCCCGCCTGCTCCGCGAGCACAAGCCGCGGCCTGACGCCGATCCCGACCACGACCAGATCGGCCTCGATCACGCTGCCGCTCTTCAGTGTGGCGCGTTTGCCGTCGAGCTTTGCCACGGTGTCCTCGAGGTGAAAGTGGACGCCGCTCTCTTCATGCAGCGCGCGGACGAAGTCGCCCATCTCGGGGCCGAGCACACGCTGCATCGGCCGCTCCTCGGGCGCAACCACATGCACCTCCAGCTTGCGCGCCCGCAAGGAGGCCGCGACTTCGAGGCCAATGAAGCTGGCGCCGATCACCAGCGCGCGCTTCGCGCTGCCCGCCGCCTTGATGATGGCACGGCTGTCGGCAAAGGTCCGTAAGGTGTGCACGTGCGGCTGGTCCGCGCCCGGAATCTGCAATTTGACCGGTTCGGCGCCGGTCGCGAGCAGCAGCCTGTCGAACGGCAGCTTGTCGCCATTGCCGAGTGTGATGATGCGCGCCTTCGGATCGATCGCTGCAACGTTGATGTTGAGCCTGAGATCGATGCCTGCGTCCTGATAATAGTCCTCGCCCCGCAGCGGCAGCCAATCCTCGGGTGCACTGCCGGTGAGGTAATCCTTGGAGAGGTTCGGCCGGTCGACCGGCATCGCGCCGTCATCGCTGAGCATAGTGATGGCGCCGGCAAAGCCCTCGCGCCGAAGCGTCTCGGCGGCCGCAAAGCCGGCCGCACCACCGCCGACGATGACGAATTTTTCCGGCGTCGGCGCGCTGCGATGTGACGCTGCAGGCTGCGGCATCTCGCGCTTGCGCTGAACCAAGATGCTGTCCTGGTCGCGCGTGACCTCCCAGACCGCCAGCGCGTTCAGCGCCGGCGGGCGGGTGGCCTCGCCGGTGCGCAAGGAGAAGCAGGCGTGATGCCAGGGGCAGCGGATCGTGTCGCCGACGACCAGCCCTTCGGCGAGCGGGCCGTGGTAGTGGCTGCAGGACGGCTCGATCGCGAAGATTTCGCTGCCGGCTTGCACCAGCAAGACGTCTTCCTCGCCGA
The DNA here is from genome assembly GCF_040547935.1 of Bradyrhizobium sp. LA6.8. Taxonomy (NCBI): domain Bacteria; kingdom Pseudomonadati; phylum Pseudomonadota; class Alphaproteobacteria; order Hyphomicrobiales; family Nitrobacteraceae; genus Bradyrhizobium; species Bradyrhizobium sp. LA6.8. The sequence continues at coordinate 26,741 of NZ_JBEPQQ010000001.1, read as the reverse complement.
CATGGCCGAGCAGCTTGCCGTCCTCGAACGCGGTCAGCAACACGCCCCTGGTGAGGTCCGGCCCGCTCGGCGTCTTGTGCTCGGTCATGGTGTCGTCTCCTTCAGCTCGGCCCGCGCGGATCACGCGTCCGAATTGGCCAGCCCCAACAGCTCCTGACGTGTCAGCGCGTTGTCACGGAACACACCCAGCATGCGGCTGGTGACGAGATCGGTCCCGGGCTTGTGCGCGCCACGCGTGGTCATGCAGTGATGCGTCGCCTTGATGATGACGCCGACGCCTTCGGGCTTCAACACATCGTTGATCGTATTGGCGATCTGCGCGGTCATTTTCTCCTGGATCTGGAGGCGTTTCGCGTAGATGTCCACCACCCGCGCGAGTTTGCTGATGCCGACGACGCGACCCTGCGGGATATAGGCCACCCAGGCGCGGCCGACGATCGGCGCCATGTGGTGCTCGCAATGGCTTTCGAAGCGAACGCCGCGCAGGACGATCATCTCGTCATAGCCTTCGATCTCCTCGAAGGTCTTTTGCAGGATTTCGGTCGGATCCTGCGCATAGCCGGAAAAATACTCTGCGAAGGCGCGCGCAACCCGGTCCGGCGTGTCGTGCAGACCGTCGCGCGCGGGATCGTCGCCCGCCCAGCGGATCATGGTCCGGACCGCCTGCTCGACCTCGGCCCTGCCAGGCCGTTCGCCCGGCAGCTGCGCCACCGCGACGCCCTCCAACCTGCGCGCATGTGAATTCATCAATAGCCTCCCTGCAATGAGCCGCGCACATCTGGCGGTCCCTCAGCTTGGACGGCTGCAATCGGAAAAGGTTCCCGAAGTCGCGAAAAATCGGGCGACCGGGCGGCAGGGCGGGAAAGCCGGGCTTTACGAAGCTGCTTTCCGCACGTCGAGCACGGCGCGCGCCCATTCGGCAGGCCGCTCCTGCGGCAGGTTGTGGCCGGCTCCAGCGAAGACACGCCGTTCGAACACGCCTTCGAATTTGGGCGCATGATGGGCGGTGCCGGGATTGACGCCGTCGCTGTCGCCGTCGACCGCGATCGTCGGGACACGGATCGGCGGCTGCGCGGCGAGCTTGGCCTCGATCGCGGCATAGGCGGGATCGCCTTCGACAAGCCCATAGCGGTGACGGTAGGAATGGATCACGACATCGACGAAATCAGGATTGTCGAACGACACCGCACTTGCCTCGAACGTGGCGTCGTCGAAGACCCATTTCGGCGACCACATCGCCCAGAGCTGGCGCGCAAAGCCGCGCCGGTTGCGCTCCAGCGCGCGGCGGCCGCGCTCGTTGTGGAAGAGATATTGATACCAGAGCGCCGCTTCCTCCGGTGGCGAAGCCGGCTCCATCGAACGCGCGATGTTCTGGATGTTGTAGGAATTGCCGGAGACGAGGGCGATCACGCGCTCGGGATGCAGCACCGAGACCACGCAGGCCGCGCGCCCGCCCCAATCGTAACCGCCGACGACCGCGCGTTCGATGCGAAGCGCATCCATGAAGGCCAGCAGATCGGCGCCGAGCGCCGCCTGCTCGCCGGAGCGCAGCGTCGCGGCGGACCGGAACCGCGTCGGCCCGTAGCCGCGCAGCCAGGGCACAAGCACCCGCGCGCCCGCTTCCGCGATCAGCGGCGCGGCCTCAGCATAGGCGTTCACATCATAGGGAAAGCCGTGGCCCATGATGCAGGGCCAGCCATCCGGTGCGCCGTATTCGAGATAGGCGATATCGAGGATATCCGTGGTGATGGTTTTTTGCTGCATGATTTGCTCACGGAGTTGAGAGGCCGTAGCCCGGATGGAGCGCAGCGCAATCCGGGATTCGCGGATGCAGGCGTCCCCGCATTCCGCTTCGCTCCATGCGGGCTACGGGGGCTATTTCTGCGGGCCTGACAGCGAGATCTCGCGTTCGGCGCGGAACACGTTGCTGTAGAGATTGGCGATCCACTGCCGGCCGATCTCAGTCTTGTTGAGGTAGCTGATCTCGGTCTGGATGTGCGGTGCGACGCTGTTCCAGTAGAATTGTGGATAGCGGTTCACGATGTCGGCCGGCGAATCGTAGCCGAGCTGGCGGTTGATGCCGACCTCTTCGAACTCGTAATAGAGCGCGTTGGCCTTGCGCAGATAGTTGGGATCGCCGAGCTGGCCGATGAAGTCGGCGGCGCGCAGGATCGAGGCTTCGTCGTCGTACTCCTGGCCTTCGCGGGCCGGGAAGCGGGTGCCCTCGATGGCGCTGGCGATGCGTTCCGGGTCCAGCCCCGGGATATGCTGCAGCCGCCGCATGACATAGAGCTTCGACCGGTCGACATGATACATCATCAGGCTGGCATCCGAGGCGCCGCGCGGCAATGAAACCTTGGTGCCCGCCGCGTCGATCACGAAGCCGTCATTGTCATCCTCCTCGAACAGGCCCCGGACATAGCCGATGTCGTGGGCGAGGCACGCGATCAGGATGTGGACGTAATCCGCGGCCTCGAGGTGGGTATGGAGATATCGGCCGCTGAGGATGGAATGGCCCGCCAGCGTCACCAGCATCGTGTGCTCGACATTGTGGTAGAGCGCGTCGCTGTTGCCAATGCACTCCATCGCGGTGCGCGTCGCGCTCTCGACGATGTTCGCGGGAGACTCGCCGTACCTGCGACGCATGAACGAGCCCAGCACTTTCTCCAGGGATTCAGCCGCCAGTCTCGGTAACGTCATCATGGATGCAGCCCCGCTCGTCGGTGGTGTCCCACGCCAGCTCCCGACGTCTCATTTCGCGTCTTCGACGCAACGGCCAGCATAGCCCATCTTGGGCCAAGTGACCAAACGCCGGGACGAATTTACGGAAATATGTTGCTGTTGTGCCCTGCGACATCACGGTTGCAGTCGGGGCGCGACACAGCCTGGCCGGGCCCGGCGAGACCGCTTTTATTCCACCAGCAGCACGTCCACGGCGACGCCGAGCTTCTGCTTCGGCGAGCCGACGATGATGCCGTCGACCGGCGAGACGTCGGAAAAGTCGCGGCCGACCGCGAGCACGATGTGATCGTTGGCGACCAGCAAATCATTGGTCGGATCGAAATCGACCCAGCCAAGCTCAGCCCCACACCACAGCGACACCCAGGCATGGGTGGCATCGGCGCCCTGCAAACGCGGCTGGCCCGGCGGCGGAATGGTACGGAGATAGCCGCTGACATAGGCTGCCGGAAGGCCGAGCCCGCGCAGCCCTGCGATCATCACATGGGCAAAGTCCTGACAAACGCCGTGACGCTTGTCGAAGACCTCGCCAAGCGGCGTCGAGATCACCGTCGCCTTCGGATCGTAGCGGAATTCGGTGCGGATGCGATGCATGAGATCGGTCGCACCGGCGAGGATCCCTGCGCCGGGCGCAAAGCTCGTGGCCGCATAAGCGCTGACGGGGTGCAGCACCGGCACCAGCGGGCTCGCAAAGACGTAGCCGACCGGCGAGGACGGCCCGAGGCTCGTTGCTTCAAACGCGATGTCGCGGATGCTCTCCCAGGGCGGGCTGACGGCATCGCGCGCCGGCGGTTTGCGCGAGACGGACACGCGCGAGCGCGAGTCGATGCGCAAGTTTCGGTGCGCGGTTTCGATCACCACGCTCTCGGTGAGCGTGCCGAAGAAGTCGCGGCGGACGTGGCGCTCGGACGGGCGCGGCCGGATCTCGACCCTATGCGAGATCAGCTCCTGACCGTCACCGCTCTTCGGCTCCAGCCGCAGCGTGCAGCGGGCGAAGCTGACCGGACTCTCGTATTCGTAAGTCGTGACGTGACGGATGTCGTAGATCACGCCAGCCCCGTCAGCTTTTCCGGCCGGCTGGCATTGGGGCCGTGCGGGAAGTAGTGCAGCCCGATCGCCTCGGCGAGGCTGAGCAGGTCCTGCTCCAGCGAGAACAGGGTCTTGACCTCGAGCTTCTCGGCTTCTGCGGTGGCCAGCATCGCCTGCACCGCCACCGCGAGCCGCTGCGGCTGCTCGATCAGGCCGTGCTCCTTCAGGCTCGGGAGCGAAGCGATGTGCTCGTTCAGCGTCGTCACCTGGAATGCGACCGAACGCGGATTGTAGCTGTCGAGCACCGCGAGATCGCGTACCGGCGCCAGGATCGGCGCCAGCAGATAGCGCGAGCGGTAGGTGATCTGGGAATCCACCAGCGTCAGCAGGATATCGAGATCCTCGTCGCAGGCCTCGTCATAGGCGAACTGGCGCGCGAAGCGCGTGGTGTTGATGGCGCGCTCGGTGCGGCGGCCGATGTCGAGGAAGCGCCAGCCGGCGGCGCGGTTCATGTTCTCCTGCGCCAGCCCCGCCAAGCTCGCAAGCTCCTGCAAGGTCAGTTCGGCCGCACTCAGCACGTCGTCGTCGTCCTCGACCTCGTAGGCGAGGCGATCGGCCATCTCGGTGATGACCTGCCAGGCGTCGGGCGACAGCCGCTCGCGCAAGGATGTCGCCGTGCGCTGCGCCGCGCGCACCAGCGACAGCGCCGAGCCGAAACGCTCCGGGCTCTGCAGCGCTTCGGCGACGATGCGCCCCGGCGCCGTGCGCGAGGCCTGCGAGATCGCGCCCCACGCCACCAGCAGGCGCTGGATGCGGTCGGCCGATTGCAGCGAGGCAGCGGTGCCCTTGTTGGGCCCGCTCGGCGAACCCAGCGCGCGCACCAGCCGCAGCGTTGCCTCGGCGCGTTCGAGATAGCGGCCGAGCCAGAACAGATTGTCCGCGGCGCGGCTCGGCAGCACGCCGGCGATGCGGCGGATCCGCACCTTGTCGGTCGCGGGCAGCAGCGTCGCGATCGAGACCTTCTTGTCCGAGACCACCCAGACGTCGGCGGCGCGCGCGCCGTCGCCCATCGACACCGCGCGCGCGTCCGCCTGCTCGGCGATCCGGCAGAAGCCGCCGGGCATGATAGCCCAGCCGTCGGCCGTCGCGGCCGCGAACACGCGCAGCACGAAGGGACGCGGCGTGAGCTGGCCCTGCTCCCACACCGGCATGGTCGAAAGCCGCACCATCTCCTGGCCGACATAGTCCATGCCGCGCGCGCTGATGGCGTCGACGAGACGCTGGCGCCCGGCGGCGTCGAGCTCACTCGCGAGCACCGGGCCATTGCTGTCGAAGCCGGGAACGCCGCGGCGGTAGGCGCCCTCGATCGCGACCTCGTCGAGCCGTGACAGCACCTCGTCGCGCGCGCTGCGCTGGCCGCACCACCAGGTCGCGATATGCGGCATCTTGAGCTCTTGCCCGAGCAGGCGGCGGCTCAGGGCCGGCAGGAAGCCGAGCAGCGCGCGCGCCTCCAGCACGCCCGAGCCCGGCATGTTGGCCACGACGACGCCGTCCTTGCGCAGCACGTCGATCAGGCCGGCCACGCCGAGATGCGAGGACGCATCGAGCTCGAGCGGATCGAGCGAGTTGGAATCGACCCGGCGCAGCAGCACGTCGAGCCGCTTCAGGCCGGCGACGGTGCGGATGTGGATACGGTTGTCGCTGACGGCGAGATCGTCACCCTCGACCAGCAGGAAGCCGAGATAGCGCGCCAGGGTTGCGTGCTCGAAATAGGTCTCGCTGAAGCTGCCCGGCGTGAGCACGCCGATGCGCGGCTCGTCGCGATCGGCGCGCGCGCGCAGGCTGTCGCGAAACGCCTCGAAGAACGGCGCGACGCGCGGCACGTTCATCGACTTGTAGAGGTCGGAGAAGGCGCGCGAGAGCACCAGGCGGTTCTCCAGCGCATAGCCCGCCCCTGACGGCGCCTGCGTCCGGTCGCCGAGCACCCACCAGCGCCCGTCGGGCCCACGGCCGACATCGGCGGCGTAGAGCGAGAGATAGCGCCCGCCCGGCGGCGGCACGCCACAGACGGGACGGAGATATTCGGGGCTGCCGGCGATCGCGGCGGCCGGCAGCGCGCCTTCCGCGACCAGCCGCCCCTCGCCATAGATGTCGCGCAGCACGAGCTCGAGCAGTTCGGCGCGCTGGGTGATGCCGGCGGACAGCTGCTTCCAGTCGGCCTCGTCGATCAGCAGCGGCAGATGACTGATCGACCACGGCCGGTCGGCACTGTCGCCGGGCGCACGGTAGGTGACGCCGGCCTCGCGCAAATGGCGGTCGGCCATGCCAAACCGCCGTTCGATCTCGTCCGGCGCGAGCGCGCCGAAGGCGTCGAAGAAGCGGCTCCAGACCGCGCGGGGGGCGCCGTCGGGCCCCAGGAACTCGTCGGGGATGCCGGGCAGGCGGCTATAGTCGCGGACCCATTGCGCGAGGCGGCGCTGGCCTTCGCGCTGACCTTGCGCCTTGCCCGTCTTGTCGTCCTGCTCGGCTGCGCCCTCGCCCATGCGCCTCTCCCTGCCCCACCATCATTCTCATTGCAGGAGCGGGGTCCGCAAGTCGAGGGTCAGCGGAAACTCATTTGTGCGTTCCTCGGGCGGGGGCTGCATCGGACCCGGCGTATGGCCGTGGTCCTGGAAGCGCGCCAGCCGCCTCGCCTCGGCCTCGTAGGTGTTGACGGGCTTGGTGTCGTAGCTGCGGCCGCCGGGATGGGCGACGTGATAGACGCAGCCGCCCAGCGAGCGGCCGTTCCAGGTGTCGATCAGGTCGAAGGTCAGGGGCGCGTGGACGGGGATGGTCGGGTGCAGGCCGGAGGCCGGCTGCCAAGCCTTGAAGCGGACGCCGGCCACGGCCTCGCCTGAGCGGCCGGTCGAGGTCATCGGCAGGCGGCGGCCGTTGCAGGTCACGATGTGGCGGCCCTCGACAAACCCCTCAGCTTTCACTTGAAGTCGTTCGACCGAACTGTCGACGTAGCGCACCGTGCCGCCGGCCGAGCCCTCCTCGCCCAGCACGTGCCAGGGCTCCAGCGCCTGCCGCAGCTCCAGCGTCACGCCGCCATGATGGATACGGCCGAAGGCGGGGAAGCGGAATTCGAGCTGGGCCAGATACCATTCCGGCTCAAAGGGATAGCCGGACTGCTTCAACTCAGAAAGCACATCAAGAAAATCCTCCCAGATGAAGTGAGGCAGCATGTAGCGGTCGTGCAGCGCGGTGCCCCAGCGCACGAATTTGCCGGTCTGCGGCTCGCGCCAGAATTTTGCGATCAGCGCGCGGATCAGCAACTGCTGCGCCAGCGACATGCGCGGATCGGGCGGCATTTCGAGCGCGCGGAATTCGACGAGGCCGAGCCGGCCCGTGGAGCCATCCGGCGAATAGAGCTTGTCGATGCAGATTTCGGCGCGATGGGTGTTGCCGGTGATGTCGACTAGCAGATGGCGGAACAGGCGGTCCACCAGCCACAGCGGCGTCTGGTAGCCCGGCGGAGGCACATGCGAGAGCGCGATCTCGAGCTCGTAGATGCTGTCGTGCCGGGCTTCGTCGATACGCGGCGCCTGGCTGGTCGGGCCGATGAACAGGCCGGAGAAGAAATAGGACAGTGACGGATGCCGCTGCCAGTACAGCACGAGGCTCTTCAAGAGATCGGGACGGCGCAGGAACGGCGAGTCCTGCGGCGAGGAGCCGCCGACGACGACGTGGTTGCCGCCGCCGGTGCCGGTGTGGCGGCCGTCGACCAGGAAGCGGTTGGCGCCGAGGCGTGTCTTGCCGGCGTCCTCATAGAGCCCGACGGTGATGTCGACCGCATCGCGCCAGCTCCTGGCCGGCTGGATGTTGATCTCGATGACGCCGGGATCCGGCGTCACCTTGATGACCTCGACGCGCGGATCGAACGGCGGCGGGTAGCCCTCGACATGGACCTGGAGCTGCATCTCCTCGGCGGTGGCTTCGAGCGCCGCGACCAGCTCGAGATAATCCTCGATGCGCTCGACCGGCGGCATGAAGGCGCAGAGCACGCCGTCGCGAACTTCGACCGACATCGCGGTGCGGACCGGGACCGACGTGTTGAGTTTCTCGGGCGCGTCCCGCGGCGGCGCCTCCGGACGCGCCGGAAGACTGAACACCGGCAGCTTGCCGCGCGCCTCCATCGGGTCGCGTTCGACGATGTAGGGATATTGATCGGGTGGAACGTAGCCGAGCGAGCCGATCGGCAGGCGCAGACCGAGAGGGGAGTCGCCCGGCATCAGGAACAGATGATTGCGCCGGAGTTGCCAGCGCTCGCTGCGCCAGCGCGGCGGCGCGTTCCAGCGTTGCACCGGCAGCACGAAGCCACGCGGCGTGTTGAGGCCCTCGTCGAACACGCGCGCCATCCGCGCGCGGGCTTCGGGATCGGATAATTTGGAGTCGGACGGATCGACGTTGAGAGGAAGCTCGGCTTCCTTCTGGAGCCAGTACGCGGTGTCCTCATAGGCTGGGATGATGTAGCCGGGATCAAGTCCGAGCCGCGCCGCCGCGCCCTCCACGAATTCCTGGGCGTCCTTGACCTCGGCGCGCCGCGGATTCTCGATCCTGGCGATCAGATCGGCATTCTTCCAGATCGGTACGCCGTCCTTGCGCCAGTACAGGCCAAAGGCCCAGCGCGGCAGGCTTTCACCGGGATACCATTTGCCCTCGCCGAAGTGCAGCAGGCCACCCGGCCCGAAGCGCGTGTGCAAGCGGCGGATCAGATCGTCGGCGAGCGCGCGCTTGGTCGGGCCGACGGCCTCGGTGTTCCATTCCGCCGCTTCCAGATCGTCGACGGAGACGAAGGTCGGCTCGCCGCCCATGGTCAGCCGGACATCCTGCGCGGCGAGATCGCCGTCGACCTGCTCGCCGAGGTCATTGAGCCGCGTCCAGGATTCGTCGGAGAACGGCTTTGTAATGCGCGGCGCCTCGCGGATGCGCTTCACGCTCATGTCGAACTCGAACTCGACCTCGGCAAAGCCGGCGCCGCCGGAGATCGGCGCCGCCGAACGATAATGCGGCGTGGCCGCAACCGGGATGTGCCCCTCGCCCGCGAGCATACCCGAGGTCGCGTCGAAGCCGATCCAGCCCGCGCCGGGCAAATAGACTTCGGCCCAGGCATGCAGGTCGGTAAAATCGTTCTCGACCTCTGGCGGTCCCTCGATCGGATCGATGTCGGGGCGTATCTGAATGAGATAACCGGAGACGAAACGGGCCGCGAGACCGAGATGACGGAAGGTCTGGATCAGGAGCCAGGCGGAGTCGCGGCACGATCCGGCACCGGAGGAGAGCGTCTCCTCCGGCGTCTGCACGCCGGGCTCCATGCGGATGATGTAACGGACGTGCTTCTGAAGCTCACGATTGAGATCGACCAGGAAGTTGACGGTGTTCGGGGCTTCGTGCGGGATCGTGTCGAGAAATTTCGCGAACAGGCGATCGGGCTTGATGGTCTCGAGATAAGGCGCGAGCTCGGTCTTCAGATCCTTCGAATATTCGAACGGAAAGCTGTCGGCATAGGGCTCGACGAAGAAGTCGAACGGGTTGACCACGGTCATCTGCGCCGTGAAATCGACCTCGAATTTCAGCTCGGTCGTCTTCTCCGGAAAGACGTAGCGCGCCAGCCAATTGCCTTGCGGGTCCTGCTGCCAGTTCACGAAATGATTGGCCGGAGTGACCTTGAGCGAATAGCTCAGAACCGGCGTGCGCGTATGCGGCGCCGGCCGCAGCCGGATGGTCTGCGGGCCAAGATCGATCGGGCGGTCGTATTTGTAGTGCGTGACGTGGTGTAGTGCGACGTAGATCGACACGGGGTGCGGTGCTCCAGCAGCTTTTTTGAGCAGAACACCGGTTCCGGGTGGGATCAAGCACTAACAACGGGCACGGGTTGCCTACGCCGCGGGCTGATCTGCGAGTTACACTTGCCGAAGTGATCTACCTATGATCGAATGAACCATTGCCTGCACAAGCCGCGCCCGACGCGCCGCTTTGCGCATGATGGACTCTCCCGTTCGTAATTGTTGCCGCGCAACGTATCGACGCGTGGCGCGGCCTGAAAGAGGAGATGTGTCCGATGAGCTTTCTGGTCAGATTCCCGCGGGCTTCCTATCGCGCCGACGCGCTCGATGGTTTCACGGTCACGCCAGGTTTCACACCGGGAAACGCGCAAGCCATGATGTGGTTGTCGCAGCTCGCCTACGAGACCGACGACCGCGACAAGGTAGACGATATCCTGAAGGCACTGGGGCTAGAGATGCGCGGCTTCGGTGCCGACACTCCCGCTACAGGTTTGGTGCCGCCAAAAGCCCGCTTCATTGTCGCCGTCGGACGCGGCGCGACTTTCGTCACACTCTCCGGCACCGATCCGCTCAGTATCAAGGATTGGATCACCGACTTCACCCTCGCACCAAGTCAAAATGTTCTTCACAAGGGATTTGCCGAAGCCGTCGATGCAGTCCGATCAGACATCGAAGTCGCGATCAGGAGTGGCGGCGCCGGACAGCCGCTCTTCTTTACTGGACACAGCATGGGCGGCGCCTTGGCAAATATCTCAGCACTGCGGGCGTTGGATGCTGGCCTACGGGCAACCGCCATCTACACGTTTGGCGGGCCGCGAACCGGCGGTCAGGATTTCTTTGAAGCCTACGAGCCTCTCAGCGAAAGCACGTTCCGGCTCGTCAACGGTAACGACATCGTCCCGGCCGTTCCACCCAGCCTGCGAGGCAACTTCCGCCACGTCGGCCGAATGCTGCGTTGCGCGTCTGGCTCGACCTTCGCAGGTCAGGTGCCGGCGTCGAAAGAGGGAAACGACCCCAGCTTCAACCTAGTCGGGCTTGGTACCCTTCTTACCGGAGGCAATTTCCACCTGAAGATCCCAAGCATCGAGGAACTCAGCGACATCGACCCGCGGACGCTCGACCAATCCGACGTACTGCCCGGCTTCGTGCGCGACCATGTTCCGGCAAGCTACTTCCGGGCGTTGTCGGTCACCATTCCGTAACTCCCGCGTAGCCTCACATCGTCGCCCCTAGCACCCAGGGCGCGAATTCGGCACCGCCGAAATCGAAGCTTTCGCTCTTGGTCGGCTGTCCGGACGCCGTCTTCAGGATGAGCTCGAAGATGCGCTGGCCGCATTGCTCGACGCTCTCCTCGCCTTCGAGGATGGTGCCGCAATTGACGTCCATGTCCTCCTCCATGCGCTTGTACATGGGCGTGTTGGTGGCAAGCTTGATCGAGGGCGCCGGCTTGCAGCCGAACACGCTGCCGCGGCCGGTGGTGAAGCAGACCAGATTGGCACCGCCGGCGACCTGGCCGGTCGCCGCGACCGGATCGTAGCCGGGCGTGTCCATGAAGATGAAACCCTTCTTGGTGATGGGCTCGGCATAGCGCAGCACGTCGACGAGATTAGTGGTGCCGGCCTTGGCCATCGCGCCGAGCGATTTCTCCAAAATGGTGGTGAGGCCGCCGGCCTTGTTGCCGGGGCTCGGATTGGCGTTCATCTCGGCGCCCTCGCGCTCGGTATACGCGTCCCACCAGCGCATGAGATCGACCAGCTTCTCGCCGACCTCGCGGCTGACGGCGCGGCGCGTGAGCAGGTGCTCGGCGCCGTAGGTCTCCGGCGTCTCGGACAGGATCACGGTGCCGCCGTGACGGACGATGAGATCGCTGGCAGCCCCAAGCGCCGGATTGGCGGATACGCCGGAATAGCCGTCCGAGCCGCCGCATTGCAGGGCCACGGTGAGTTCGCTGACGGGCACGGATTCGCGCTTGACCTTGTTGGAGTCCGCGAGAGCTTCACGCACGAAGGCAATACCCGCTTCGACAGTCTTGCGGGTGCCGCCGACCTCCTGGATGTCCATCGCGCGGAGGCGGCCGGCGAGCTTCTGCTCCTCCATCAGGCCGCCGATCTGGTTCACCTCGCAGCCCAGCCCAAGCACGATGACGTGGGAGAAATTGACGTGACGCGCATAGCCGCCGAGCGTGCGGCGGAGCAGCGCCAAGGGCTCGTTCTGCGTCATGCCGCAGCCGGTCTTGTGGGTCAGCGCGACCACGCCGTCGACATTGGGGAAGTCGGCGAGCGGATTGTCGCCGGTGAACGGATTCTTCTTGAAGACGTCGGCGACGAGGCTTGCGACATGCGCGCTGCAATTCACCGAGGTGAGGATGCCGATATAGTTGCGCGTGGCGACGCGGCCATCCGGGCGGCGGATGCCCTCGAAGGTTGCCGGCAGATCGAAGTTCGGCGTCGGCTTGACGTCGGCGCAATAGGCATAGTCCTTGGAAAAATCGCCCATGCCGCAGTTCTGCGTATGCACGTGCTGGCCCGGCGCGATCGGCACCGTCGCAAAGCCGATGATCTGTCCGTAGCGCCTGACCGGCTCGCCCACTGCGATCGCCTTGATCGCGACCTTGTGGCCGGAGGGAATGCGCTCGACCGTGGTCACGCCGTCGGCAACCAATGTTCCCGGCGGCAGGCTCGCGCGCGCGATCAGCACGCCATCATCGGGATGGAGGCGAATGACGGGGCTGATGGTCATGGCAGGTCTCCTGTATCAAAACTATCGTGCCCCGGACGCAGCGCAGCGTGAAACGGTGCGCTGCTGAGCCGGGGCCCCATGTGTCGTTTCTTTCGCAAGCAACTGGGTCCCGGCTCTGCGAAGCGGCGCGAGGCGCCGCATCGCGTCCGGGACACGAGATCAGGCCTTCCCGGCCGAATCCTTGCGGGTCGCGTTGACCTGCATCTTGGCGTAGGTCGTCATCAGGCCGACTTCGTTGGACAACGTCACCAGCTTGAAGCCCATGTTGATCGCACGCGCCGCGCCTTCCGCGCCGCTGCAATGGATGCCCGGGTTGAGACCGCGCTTGGCGCATTCCTTGATGATCTTGTCGTAGATCGCGAGAATCTCCGGCTCGGTGCGGTCGAGCTTCGGCTCGAGGCCGTAGGAGAAGCCGAGATCGGACGGGCCGATATAGACGCCGTCGATGCCCTCGACGTCGAGGATCGCTTCCATGTTCTCGACCGCCGTCCTGGTCTCCATCATCGGCAGCAGGATGGTGTCGGCATTCGCGGTCTTCTGGTAGGAGCCCGCGGTGCCGTACATGCCGGCGCGGATCGGGCCGTTGGAGCGGACGCCCTGCGGCGGATACTTGGAATAGGAAACGAGGTTCTTGGCCTCCTGCGCCGTGTTGACCATCGGGCAGATCACGCCATAGGCGCCGCCGTCGAGCACCTTGCCGATGATGCCGGGCTCGTTCCAGGGCACGCGGACCATCGGGGTCACGGGATGCTTATCCATCGCCTGGAAGCACTGCACCATCGAGAGATAGTCCTGCACGCCGTGCTGCATGTCGACGGTGACGCTGTCGAAGCCGCATTGCGCGATCATCTCGGCCGAGAAGCCGGAGGGAATCGCGAGCCACGCGTTGACCACGGCCTTGCCCGACTTCCAGATTTCCTTGACCTTGTTCGCCACGTTGCCTTCCTTCTTTTGTTGCTTGGACCGTTGTTTGGACCTTCGTCACCATGACGAGCGCCGCGACAGCACGGCTCTGCTGTTACCGCGAACCGGGGCTCCGCGCTACGCTCGCAATGACGCAAGACCTATGCGGTCGCCCGCTGGATGCTGACTTCGCTGACGCCGACCTCGCGGGCGGTGTTCACTATTGCCGCCCAGGTGTCATCCGGCAAGGGGATGCCGTTCTTGGTGCGCTCAGCCCGGGTTTTCCGCTCGGGATCGCCGGGAATCAGCACCTGATCGACCCCCGCCATCGGCTTGGTGGCACGGATGAAGTCCGTATAGCGCGATACCTCTGCATCGAACACATGGGAGGTATCGATCACCTTCGGATCGACATAGAACGCCAGCATGCCGTTGGCAAAGCGCCGCCCGCCCGAGGTGGCCCCGGTTCCGGTCAGCGCGCCGCCGAGCAGCTCGCACATGAAGGCAAGGCCGGAGCCCTTGTGATCACCGAAGGCGCGGATGGCACCGGTGCCCTTGGTGTGATCGCGCGGCCCTTCGGGCGTGAAGGGCCCGTAGAGCACGGTCGGGTCCTCGCTCAGGGTCCCGTCGGCATCGACCAGCGCGCCCTTCGGCAGCTTCTTGCCGCCGCGGCTTGCGACCAGCACCTTGCCTTCGGCGACGACGGAGGTCGCGAAATCCAGCACGATCGGGTCCTGGCCCTCGCGGGGGATGCCGACGCAGTAAGGCGCCGTCGACAACCGCTTCTCGACGCCGCCGAACGGCGCCACCAGCAGCGAGCCGGCGGCATTGACGAAATGCACGGAGACCAACCCTTCGGCGGCGGCCATCTCGGCCCAGTCGCCGACACGGCCGATATGGCCCGCATTGCGCAGCGCAACAGCGGCGAGGCCCGCCTTCTTGCATTTCTCGATGCCAATCCGGACCGCTTGCGGCGTCACGGTCTGGCCGTAGCCGAACTTGCCGTCGACCACCGCGAGCGAAGGCGTGTCGACAACCACCTCTGCGGTCTGGTTCGGGACCACGAAGCCGGTCTTCAGCCAGCGGATGTAGACGGGCACGCGGATCACGCCATGGCTGTCATGGCCAGTGAGATTGGCCGTGGTGAGATAAGTCGCGATCCGCTTGGCCTCCTCCGGCGAGGATTTTGCGTGGCCGAACACCTCGCCGACGAAATCGATGAGGTTCTGGACCTGGATCGTGACCATGGACAAACTCCCCGGCTATTGTTTGGGCATGATCTTCTCGGAAAACCGCTGCACACTTTGCGCTAACGCGGCCCTCCGGGTCCGGATCATGCCCTAAGCACTCACCTTGGCATGGCCGCCGAGATAGGCGGCGCGGATCGCTTCGTTGCCCCAGAGCGCGTCGGGCTTGCCGCCGAGCACGATGCGGCCGGTTTCGAGCACATAGCCGTAATCGGCCACCGACAGGCCCATGCGCGCGTTCTGCTCGACGAGCAGCACCGTCGTGTTGCGCCGGATCTCCGAGATGATCTTGAACACGGCCTGCACGATGACGGGCGCAAGACCAAGCGAGGGCTCGTCGAGCAACAACAGCCGCGGCTTGGCCATCAAGCCGCGCGCAACCGCCACCATCTGCAACTGGCCGCCGGACAGCGTCCAGCCGAGCGCGTTGGTGAACTTCCGGATGTCAGGGAACAGGTCGAACATCGCGTCCGCCTCCCGCGAGATCTCCGAGGTCGGCGCCCGGCGATTGGACGCGCCGAGCATGATGTTCTCTTTCACGGTGAGACCCGGGAATACCCTGCGGCCTTCCGGCACGTGCGAGATTCCCATGCGGACGATCGCTTCCGGACCAAGACCTGCGATCGACTTGCCGTCGAACAGGATGTCGCCGGAGGTCGGCTTGGCGAGGCCGGAGATGGCGCGCAGCGTAGTGGACTTGCCGGCACCGTTGGCCCCGAGCAGCGTCACCACCTGCCCCTGCTCCACCGCGCAGGTCACCCCGCGCAGCGCTTCGATCTCGCCGTAGCGCACCACCAGATTGCGGATTTCGAGCAACGGCATCATTCGCTCCCGAGATAGGCGGAGACGACGTCGGGATGACGCAGCACGGCCAGGGATTCGCCGTCCGCGATACGGCGTCCGAAGTTGAGCACGGTGATGTGCTGGGCCGCTTCCGAGACCAGCGTCATGTCGTGATCGATGATCAGGATGGTCAGGCCCTGCGCCGCGATGCGCTTGAGCAGCTCGTGCAGTTCCAGCTTCTCGGTCGAGTTGAGGCCCGCCGCGGGCTCGTCGAGCAGCAGCAGCGTCGGGTTCGAGGCCAGCGCACGGGCAATCTCGATCAGCCGCTGATGGCCGTAGGAGAAGCTCGAGATCAGCTCGTTGGCGCGGCTGCCGAGCCCGACGAAGGTCAACGCCTCCATCGCCCGCTCGGTCAGGGCGTCGTCGCCCTTCCCGACCATGGTGTTGCCGGGCCGCTCGGCGCCGATCTCGACATTCTCCAGCGCCGTCATCGAACGGAACAGGCGAATGTTCTGGAACGTGCGGCCGAGACCAGAAGCCGTGCGCTGATGCGGCGGCATGTGGGTGATGTCGGTGCCGTCGAGCACGATCCTGCCGGCTGTCGCTTCATAGAGACCCGAGAGCACGTTGAGCGTCGTGGTCTTGCCCGAGCCGTTCGGACCGATCAGCGCATGCACGCCGCCGCGCTTCACGGCGATGTCGACGCCGTCGACGGCCTTGAGACCGCCGAAATGCTTCGACAGGCCGGTGACTTCCAGCACCGTGTCGCCGCCGATCGTCGCCGGCTTCAATTGCAGGGCAGCCGCTGCCGGCGGCGCCTTGATCTTGGCGCGCCAGCGCGTGAAGGCGTCCGCAACAAAGCCCCAGATGCCGTCGGGCATGAAGCGGATGATCAGGATCACGAACAAGCCGTAGATTGCGAGATACAGGCCCGGCACGCTCTTGAGGAAGCGCAGCCATTCCGGGATTAGGATCAGCAGACCCGTGCCGATGGCAGAACCGATCGGCGAGGCCACGCCGCCGAGCAGCGACATGGTCAGGAACACGATCGATTCCGCAAAGGAGAACTGATCGGGGCTGACATAGGCGAAGCCGCCGGCAAACAATCCGCCCGCGAGCCCGCCGAGCAGCGCACAGAGCGCGAAGGCGTAGATCTTGGTGCGGAAGACGTCGATGCCGTTGACGCCGGCCGCAAGCTCGTTGTCGCGCACCGCGCGCATGGCGCGGCCGAGCTTGGTGTCGGAGAGATGCCAGACCAGGTAGCCGACGATCGCCAGCATCGCGACGCAGAAGGCGAGATAGCTTTGCGACGACTGGAACAGCTCGGGACGCTTGATGTTGGGGACGCCGTCGGGACCGCGCGTGAGCCAGATCGCGTTGATCATCACCAGCGTGACGATCTGCTGGAACGAGATCGTCACCATCGCAAGATAATGACCGCCGAGCCGCAGCGTGGACATGCCGAGGAACGCGCCCGCGAGCAGCGAGATCACGCAGCCGCCGACGAGACACAGCCAGAAGCTGAGCTGCAGATCCGTCGTGCCCATGCCGACCGCATAGGCGCCGAGCCCGAAGAACGCCGCCTGCGCCAGATTGATCTGGCCGCACAGGCCGAGCACGACCGAGAGGCCGAACACCGCGATCGAGAACGTGGTGGCCTGCAGCAGGATGTTATGGACGTATCCGTCGAAGCGCATGTTGGCCGCGAGCGCGACCAGGATCGCCGCGCCGATGAAGTACGGCAGGTGCCGGATCACGAGCGGTTTCGAACGGATGGCGGGCGCCGGAATCGGCATGTTGTCGCTGGGGGCGCTCATGCCTTTTCCGCCACGCGTTCGCCGAAGATGCCTTGCGGCCGGAAGATCAGGAAGGCGACCAGCACCAGGAAGGCAAAGCCGTCCTTGTAGGGCACCGAGATATAGGCCGCACCAAAGGTCTCGATCACGCCGAGCGCGAGACCGCCGATGATGGCGCCGGCAACGTCGCCGAAGCCGCCGATGATGGTGGCCGCGAACGCCTTCAGCGCGATCGTCGAGCCCATCTGGATCGAGACGAACAGCACGGGCGCGACGAGGATGCCGGCAAGGCCGCCAAGCACCGCCGAATAGATGAAGGTGATCATGATCATGGTGGAGACGGAAATGCCGAGCAGCGAGGCCATTTCCTTGTCCTGCGAGGTCGCCTGCAGCTTCTTGCCGAGCAGCGTCTTCTCGAAGAACCAGAAATTGAAGATCACGAGACAGATGGTGACGCCGATGATCAGCAGATACTGGCTGTCGAGATAGACCGGGCCGACCTGAATGCCGGGCGTTTCAAACCAGCCTTCCAGCACCTGCGGCTGCGGGCCGTAGATCGCGAGCACGGAATTGGCGAGCAGGATCGAGGCGCCGATGGTGGCGATGATCACAGGCAGATAGGTGCGGTGGCGCAGCGGATAATAGACGCCGAGATTGAAGATGACACCGAGCAGCGCCATGCCGAGCAGCGCGACGATGAAGGCCGCCCAATAGGGCAGACCGGCTTCGACCGCGACGACCATCAGATAGGCCGCGACCATGGAGAATTCGCCCTGGGCGAAATTCACCACATTGGTGGCACGGAAGATCAGCACGAAGCCGAGCGCGACGAGCGCGTAGACGGCGCCGATACCGATGCCGGTAAAAAGGAGTTGTAGGGCGAGATCCATGACAAGCTTCTGTTGGAGGTCGGATGCGTTCGCCGAAAGACGGTTCGACCTCCCCGATTCCATCGGGGAGGTCGAATGAACGTCAGTCGTTGAACTCGATGTGCTTGTCGAAGACGATGTTGCCCTTCTCGTTCTTCACGATGTTGTAGCCGTGGAGACCATCGCCGTTCTGGTCGAAATTGTATTCGCCCTCGGCACCCGGGAACTTCTTGATCGCGAGGATGGCTTCGCGGACCTTGGCCGGATCGGTCGTGCCGGCCTTGTTGATGGCCGCCGACAAGACGCTGATGGCGTCGAAGGTCCAGGAGCTCTGGTTGTCGGGCGCGACCTTGACCGCATCACGGTAGATCTTGCCGAACGCCTTCGAGCCTTCGCTGGAATTCTCGGCATAATCGGCAACGCCATATGTATTGTACAGCGCGGGACCCGCGAGCTTCAACGCGGTGATGTTGACGATCGAGGGCGAGCCGACCCAGGGAATGTTCACGCCGAGCTGACGGAGCTGCCGAGCGAAGATGCCGAGATCGTTCTCGAACGTGAAGTAGGAGCCGAGGATGTCGGCGCCGGACTGCTTGATCGCGAGCACGACCGGGGTGAAGTCCTGGCTCTGGTTGGCATAGCCTTGATCGAGCACCGGCGGCGCGCCGAGCTTTTCGAGCGCGGCGGTCAGCGCCTTGCCGCCTGCGGTGCCGAACGCATCGGTTGAGTGCAGCACGGCCCATTTCTTCTTGGCGAGCGTGGTGACGCCGTATTCGGCGATCACGCGGCCGGAATAGCTGTCGTTCGGACGGCAGCGGAACAGCCACTGATTGCCCATATGGGTGAGGTTCGGATCGGTACCGCCGATCATCACGGGCTTGCCAAGCTTGATCACGTCGGGCGCCATCGCGTGCACCTGGGTCGAACGGATCGAGCCGAGGAACCCGACGATGTCGGACTGCGCGGCGAGTTTCGAGAAGGCGAGCACGATGCCGGGATTGGTGGTCTGGTCGTCCTCGACGATCAGCTCGCCCTGCTTTCCCAGGATACCGCCGGCTTTGTTCACAGCTTCGAGCGCGAGCCTGGCGCCCTTGATGGCGTAACCGCCGGATTCAGCGGCGGGACCGGTGACGGGCGCGCACATGCCGATCTTGATGGTGGCGCCTTGCGCATGCGCGCTTTTGATGAGGTATGGCGCGGCAATGCCGGCAGCAATTCCGGCCGCGAAGTCGCGTCTCGTCAGTCTCATTCATTCCTCCCTGGGGCCGGGCATCCTTGTCGGCCCTTCTTGGTCTTGGTTCTGTTTTGGCTCTATCGCTGAATACAGGACCGGATGCTACTTACGAATTCTGCCGATACGAGTAAATTGATATTGCGCCAACATCGACTAACTGCGCAGAGCGCGCACCCAATAGTGATCAACACCCGCGACGGCTGTCTATTCTCAGTGATTTCTCACGGCATTTTCACGCATTTCGCGGCGATCGCGCTGCCCACGCATTATGCAATGATGACAGTCATGCGTAGTTGGAAAGTGATCATGCAAATTTGCCGTTACGTTTCATCCGTGACGTCACTCGCGCCCGTGGAAGCGAGACACGATTCCAATTGACCGAGCATCTCCTGCAGTTCGGCGAGCTTGCGCGCGCCGAAGCGTTGCGTGATCTCGGAGTAGATCGCTTCCGAGGATGGGGCGACAGCGGCCATCAGCTTCACGCCCTCCTTCGAGATCGAGACCATGCTGCGGCGCTGGTCCGCCTTCGCGGTCTTGCGCTCGATCAGATTGCGCGCCTCGAGATCACGTAGGATGCGCGACAGGCTCGGGCCAAGGAGAAATGCCGTGCGCGCAAGCTCGGTCACCTCCGCGGCCTCGATGGCCGCAAGTGCGCGGAGAATGCGCCATTGCTGCTCGGTCAGGCCGTGCTCGCGCAGCTTGGGACGAAATTGCCGCATCACCGCTTCACGTGCCCTGAGCAGCGACATCGGCAGCGAGCGCGAGAAGTCGCGCATCGGCACCTGCCGTGCGGCGGGCTCACTTCCCTTCGCGGGATCAGCCGGTCTCTTCGCCATGTCGTCCTTTCAAGCCGCAAAATGTTTGCAGTGCAGCAAACCCAAATTGTGTTTGACGCATTCACTTAACATGTTAAGTATCTCCGGCACCACGATTTGTAAGATCACAGATGGCGCTTTCCAACGACGATATCCAAGCTTGTGCGAACCGTCTGCACCAGGCGGAGAAGACCCGCACCCAGATCCGGCAGCTCTCGCAGGATTTTCCAGGCATTACCATCGCTGACGCCTACGCGATTCAGAAGGCTTGGGTCGACCTCAAGCTCGCGGAAGGCCGCACCGTCAAGGGCCACAAGATCGGCTTGACCTCGAAGGCGATGCAGAGCGCGCTCAATATCGACGAGCCGGATTCCGGCGTGCTGCTCGACGACATGTTCTTTGCCGATGGCGGCCTTGTCCCGACCGAGCGCTTCATCGCCACGCGCGTCGAGGCCGAGCTTGCCTTCGTCATGAGCAAGCGGCTCGCGGGGCCGGACTGCACGATGTTCGACGTGCTCAACGCCACCGACTTCGTCGTGCCGGCGCTGGAGATCCTGGACACGCGCATCGAACGCGTCGACCCTAGCACCAAAGCCACGCGAAAAATCTTCGACACCATCGCCGACAACGCGGCGAATGCCGGCATCGTGCTCGGCGGACGGCCGATCCGCCCGCTGGACGCCGACCTGCGCTGGATCGGCGCGCTCTGCTTCAAAAACGGCCAGCTCGAGGAGACGGGCCTTGCCGCCGGCGTGCTCAATCATCCCGCGACTGCGGTGGCCTGGCTCGCCAACAAGATCGCGCCGCTCGGCCTTGCGCTCGAGCCCGGGCAGGTCGTGCTCGCCGGCTCCTTCATCCGTCCGATCGAGACCCGCAAGGGCGACACAATTCAGGCCGATTATGGCGCCTACGGCTCGGTGAGCTGCTACTTCGCTTAGACGAACAAAAAAACAGGGAGTGAAACCGCGATGCCGCATTTCACCATCGAATATTCGGCCAATCTCGACGGCCGCCTCGACATCGGCGCGGTCTGCGAGGTGGTGCGAAAGGCGGCGGTCGAGACCGGCATCTTCCCGCTCGGCGGCATCCGCGTCCGCGCCATTAGATGCGAGCATTATGCGATCGCGGACGCGCGACAGGACTACGGCTTCCTCGACATGGTCCTGCGCATCGGCGAAGGCCGCGACCTTCCCACGCGCCAGAAAGCCGGCGAGCACGTCTTCCAGGCGCTTTCAAAACATCTCGATCCCGTCTTCGCCGCGAGCAAGTTCGCCCTGTCGTTCGACATGCAGATCAACGACAAGGATACGAGCTGGAAGCGCAACAACATCCACGACGCCCTGAAAGTGGAGGCTGCCCATGGATAAGCCCACGCCGAAAGCCGATGTGTTCCAGGCTAATCGCGACCGCGCCGCGCCGCTGCTGAAGAAGCTGCGGGCCGACGGCATCGGCCACATGATCGACGGCAAGATCGTCGCCTCGATCTCCGGTGAGACATTCGAGACCAAGTCGCCGGTCGATGGCGCCACGCTCGCGAGCGTCGCGCGCGGCAACGCCGAGGACATCGACGCCGCGGCCACCGCCGCTGCGCTGGCCTTCAAGTCCTGGCGCGACATGGGGCCGGCGATGCGGAAGAAGCTGCTGCACCGGGTCGCCGATGCGATCGAGGACAATGCCGACGACATCGCCGTGCTCGAATGCATCGACACCGGCCAGGCCTATCGCTTCATGGCCAAGGCCGCGATCCGCGCTGCCGAGAATTTTCGCTTCTTCGCCGACAAATGCGCCGAGGCGCGCGATGGCCAGAACACGCCGAGCGACGAGCACTGGAACGTCTCGACCCGCGTGCCGATCGGCTCCGTCGGCGTGATCACGCCGTGGAACACCCCGTTCATGCTCTCGACCTGGAAGATCGCGCCGGCGCTGGCCGCGGGCTGCACCGTCGTGCACAAGCCGGCCGAGTGGTCACCGGTGACGGCCGCCATTCTGGCAAGGCTCGTCAAGGAAGCCGGCGTTCCCGACGGCGTGCTCAACACCGTCCACGGTTTTGGCGAGGAGGCCGGCAAGGCCCTGACCGAGCATCCCGCGATCAAGGCGATCGGCTTCGTCGGCGAGAGCGCGACGGGATCGGCGATCATGGTTCAGGGCGCGCCGACCTTGAAGCGCGTGCATTTCGAGCTCGGCGGCAAGAACCCGGTGATCGTGTTCGACGACGCCGATCTCGACCGCGCGCTCGATGCCGTCGTGTTCATGATCTACTCCCTCAACGGCGAGCGCTGCACGTCGTCGAGCCGCCTGCTGATCCAGCAAAGCATTGCCGAGACATTCATCGAGAAGCTGACCGCACGCGTGAAAGCGCTGAGGGTCGGCCATCCCCTCGATCCCGCCACCGAGATCGGGCCGCTGATCCACGAGCGGCACCTCGCAAAGGTGTGCTCGTATTTCGACGTCGCGCGGCAGGATGGCGCTGTGATCGCCGTCGGCGGCAAGACCTATGACGGCCCGGGCGGCGGACACTATGTCGAGCCGACGCTGGTGACCGGCGCCAACGGCAAGATGCGCGTGGCACAGGAGGAGGTGTTCGGCCCCTTCCTCACCGTGCTGCCCTTCAAGGACGAGGCCGACGCCATCGAGATCGCCAACGACATCCGCTACGGCCTGACCGGCTATGTCTGGACCAACGACGTCGGCCGCGCGCTACGTGTCGCCGACGCGCTGGAGGCCGGCATGATCTGGCTCAACTCGGAAAATGTCCGCCATCTGCCGACGCCGTTCGGCGGCATGAAGGCCTCGGGCATCGGCCGCGACGGCGGCGACTACTCGTTCGATTTCTACATGGAAACCAAGCACGTCTCGCTGGCGCGGGGCACGCACAAGATTCAGAAATTGGGAATCTGACGCTCGTCGAGCCGAGGGGAAACGCCGATGCCCGTACCGCAACACATCTTCGAACCGCCGTTCAACATCATCCGCTCCAGCCACGTCGTGCTCGACGTGACCGACCTGAAGCTGAGCCGCGAATTCTACGAGACCACCGTCGGCCTGCATGTCGAGGATGCCGACGACAAGGTCGTCTATCTGCGCGCAGCCGAGGAGCACCAGCATCACTCGCTAGTGTTGCGCAAGGCGGCGGTGCCCGCCTGCGCCCGGCTCGGCTTCAAGGTCGGCAACGACAAAGACCTCGACAAGGCCGCCTCCTTCCTTTCGGAGAACGGTCTCTCTTACGCCTTCGTCGACCAGCCCTTCCAGGGCCGCACGCTGCAATTCACCGATCCCTTCGGCTTCCAGATCGAGCTCTACGCCGCGATGGACCGGCGCCCGCATCTGCTTCGCCGCTACGATCTCTACAGGGGATGCCATCCGCAGCGTCTCGATCATTTCAACGTCTTCGCCGCCGAGGTGCAGGACACCGTCGACTTCTATGCGCGGCTCGGCTTCCGTCTGACCGAATACGCCGAGGAGGACGGACCGAACGGGCGCATTGCGGCTGCCTGGATGCATCGCAAGGGCAATGTCCACGATTTCGCCATCACCAACGGCAAGGGTCCGCGCCTGCACCACTTCGCCTATTGGACGCCGACGGCGATGAACATCATCCATCTCTGCGACGTCATGGCCTCGCAAGGCTTCGTCAAGAACATCGAGCGCGGCCCGGGACGCCACGGCATCTCAAATGCGTTCTTCCTCTACGTGCGCGACCCCGACGGTCACCGTCTCGAACTCTACACCAGCGACTATTTCACCGGCGATCACGACCACGAGCCGCTGCGCTGGTCGCTGCGCGATCCACGCCGCCAGACGCTGTGGGGCGCGCCGGCGCCGCGGTCCTGGTTCGAGCAGGGCTCGCCGTTTAGCGGGCAAGCCGTGCGTGAGCCGAAGTTCGTCGCCGACGTGCTGGTGGCGGATTAATGCCGGTGACAGGCAAAATAACTCTCCTCGTCGTCCCTGCGAAAGCAGGGACCCATAACCACAGGGAGGAGTTTGGCGAAGGTTGGTCGTTCGGGATTGTCATCGCACGCTATCGATAGATCACGCGGTATGGGTCCCTGCTCCCGTGCGCAATTGCGCACTAGGCAGGGACGACAAGAGAGATAGATTGCCAATGAAGCTCCCTCGCCTCGCCACCTATTCCGTCAAGGGTGAAACCAAGTACGGCGCCGTCCTTGAGGGCGGCATCGTCGATCTCTCCGCACGCCACGCAAAAGACTATCCGACGCTGCGCGAGGTGATCGCGGCCGGAAAGCTCGTGAGCCTTGCCGAAGAGGCCGCCAGCCGTGCGCCGGATCATGCGCTCGGCGATATCACGTGGTTGCCGCCGGTGCCCGCACCGGAAAAGATCATCTGCATCGGCGTCAACTATCCCGACCGCAATGCCGAGTACAAGGACGGCCAGG
Source organism: Bradyrhizobium sp. LA6.8 (assembly GCF_040547935.1). Taxonomy (NCBI): domain Bacteria; kingdom Pseudomonadati; phylum Pseudomonadota; class Alphaproteobacteria; order Hyphomicrobiales; family Nitrobacteraceae; genus Bradyrhizobium; species Bradyrhizobium sp. LA6.8. Next base: position 2,365 of record NZ_JBEPQQ010000001.1, on the reverse strand, counting down.
AGGCGCCGAAATATCCGAGCATGTTCATGCGCTCGCCTCGCTCCTTCGTCGGCCACGACACGCCTTTGGTGCGCCCGCGCGCGTCAGCGCAGCTCGACTACGAAGGCGAGATCGTGCTTGTCATCGGCAAGGCGGGCCGGCACATCGCGGAAAGCGCCGCACTCGACCACATCGCAGCGCTCACGCTCTGCAACGAAGGCTCGGTGCGCGACTGGCTTCGCCACGCCAAGTTCAATGTCACGCAGGGAAAGAATTTTGATTCCAGCGGCAGCCTCGGGCCGTGGCTGGTGCCCTACACCAGGGAAGCGCAGATCGCCGACATCAGGCTCACCACGCATGTCAACGGCGAGCTCAGGCAGGACGACCGGACCAGCCGGCTGATGTTCCCGTTCCGCTATCTCATCAGCTATATCTCGACCTTCGCGACGCTGGTCCCCGGTGACATCATTGTGACGGGCACGCCGACCGGTGCCGGGGCGCGGTTCGATCCGCCGCGCTATCTGACGCCCGGCGATGTCATCGAGGTCGAAGCCGAAGGCATCGGCATGCTACGGAATGGCGTCGTCGACGAAGCCTGACAACAATCGAAATGGAATAGTGCAATGACCACCCTCACCGGCGGCGAAGCGATCGTAAGCGGCCTTGTCGCCCACGGCGTCGACACCGTGTTCGGCCTGCCCGGCGCGCAGGTCTACGGCCTGTTCGACGCCTTCCACCAGGCCCAGCTCAAGGTGATCGGCGCGCGGCACGAGCAGGCCTGCGGCTACATGGCGTTCGGCTATGCGCGCTCCAGCGGCAAGCCCGGCGTGTTCAGCGTGGTGCCCGGCCCCGGTGTGCTCAACGCCAGCGCGGCGCTGCTGACCGCCTACGGCTGCAACGAGCCGGTGCTATGCGTCACCGGCCAGGTGCCGACGCAGTTTCTTGGCAAGGGCCGCGGCCATCTGCACGAGATGCCGGACCAGCTCGCCACCTTGCGCACCTATGTCAAATGGGCCGACCGCATCGAAACGCCCGGCAACGCGCCGACGACCGTATCGCGCGCCTTCCAGGAAATGACGTCCGGCCGTCGCGGCCCCGCCTCGGTCGAGATGCCCTGGGACGTCTTCACCCAGCGCGCGGACACCTGTGCCGCAAAGGTGCTGGAGCCGCTGCCCGCGCCACTGCCCGATCCTGATCTGATCACGCAGGCGGCCGCGGTGATCAGGAGCAGCAAGGCGCCGATGATCTTTGTCGGCAGCGGCGCGATCGAGGCGCGCGACGAAATCCTAGAGCTCGCCGAAATGATCGATGCACCCGTCGTCGCCTTCCGCAGCGGGCGCGGCATCGTCTCCAACGCGCATGAGCTGGGGCTCACGATGGCGGCCGCCTACAAGCTATGGCCAAAGACCGATCTCATGATCGGCATCGGCTCGCGGCTGGAGCTGCCGACCATGTCGCGCTGGCCGTATCGGCCTGACGGCTTGAAGAGCATCCGCATCGACATCGACCCCGTCGAGATGCGGCGCTTCATCTCCGACACCGCCATCGTCGCCGATGCCAAGACCGCGACCGCCGATCTGATCCAAGCGGTCAGCAAGGCCGGCTACAGCAAGTCCGCCGGCCGCCGCGCCGCGATCCGCGAGGCCACCGCGACCGCGCTGGCAGAGATCCAGAGCATCCAGCCGCAGATGGCGTATCTCAACATCCTGCGCGAGGTGCTGCCGGCCAACGCGATCGTCACCGATGAATTGTCGCAATTCGGCTTCGCGTCCTGGTACGGCTTTCCGATCTACGAGCCGCGCACCTTCATCACGTCGGGGTATCAGGGCACGCTCGGCTCGGGCTTCCCCACAGCGCTCGGCGCCAAGGTCGCCAATCCCGACAAGCCGGTGGTGGCGATCACCGGCGACGGCGGCTTCATGTTCGGCGTGCAGGAGCTTGCCACCGCCGTGCAGTTCAACATCGGCGTGGTGACGCTGGTGTTCAACAACAACGCCTACGGCAATGTCCGCCGCGACCAGCGCGAGCGCTTTAACGGCCGCGTGGTGGCGTCCGATCTGGTCAATCCGGATTTCGTCAAGCTCGCGGAGTCCTTTGGCGTCGCCTCTGCGCGCGTCACCGCGCCGGACCAGTTCAAGGCGGCGATGGAAAAGGCGTTGGCCCATGGCGGGCCGTATCTGATTTCGGTGGAAGTGACGCGGGATTCGGAAGTCAGCCCCTGGGCGTTCATTCATCCGCCGAAGCCGTAAACGAAGCATCGTCGTTCCGGGACTCTTCCCTTCTCCCACAAGGGGCCTGTTGCGTAATTCGTCAATTGTGATTCCCTAGGGCAAAGCCTTGGAGGGTAGCGATGGCGGTCAAGCGGACGGGACAGCCGAGCTTTGTG